>CAVOUK010000007.1:0-102657 GCA_963699585.1 Thermodesulfovibrionia bacterium
GTAGATATTCCGACTGCGAACCCAATTGCCTCAGGGCCAGCCCCTAAATATAGCGCAAATAGTGGAAGCACCGGGCTTCTTGCAAGGGCATATGAGAGCCTTGCAAAGAAACCCACTGAGCAAAGAGATGCAAATGGAGAAAGGGTCTTTGTCATGAGTTCACTGACGCCTTCTTATGTCCGTGATGCGTAGAGCATCTCAAATACCGTCATCCCTTTTTCAAGAATTTCCACATCATCCTTTACTGTTTTTCTTATTCCCGTCAGTATGTCTTCTATCCCTTTTACCTCAGGATTTTTGTACTTTTCATCTTTCATATCAAGTTCGTGGACTATTTCGGCGATCTTTTTAAGCGGTTTGTCTTTTAACCCGAAGGACTTGATCAAGACTTCAAAGGTGCACATATCTCCAATATGCGTAAATGTTCCTCCGCTTACATCAAAGGGAACAAAGTCACTGTCCGACTTTCCAATATCATATTCATCAGCAAATCTAAAGACCGCTTTTTTATCTATAAACATTTTGATCAGCCATGCAGAAGCCATCCTGTCCACAAAAGGTCTTTTTCTTGTAACCCATATTTTGCCCTGATAATCTTCGATATTTCGTGGAATTACTTCGTGAATTTGTCTTTCACCGGATTTTGATAAGCCGTCTATTTCTTTCTGTAACATTCCAATTTTCTTTCTTAATTCTGTTCCTGCCTTTGACGCAAAGAAATCAATTTTCCTTATCTCTTCAAATTCCCTTACATTTTTATTGAGCTGATCTAACAGCTTCTTATGGTCCTGAGTTTCTGTCCCTTTTCTGACGCTGCTTGTTTTCCTTTCAAGCTCCTCCATGTTTTTTTCAATCAAGTTGTAATCTCTTTCTCTTTGCTTATTAAAAAGATCAATGATCTCCTTATCGTTCATTGTTTCAATCTTATCCACCATTACAAAGGCCCCCTCGCCCTTCAATGAGGCAACTTCCGATGTAAGCCATTGATATAATTCATGATTTTCTTCATTGAACGGAAGGACATACACAGCGCCTTTAATCGGTATAGCCCCGGATTTTGCAAGCCTTCTCCATATCTTCATCCTTGCATTTACAGGCTTTGAGGGAACGCTGTAAAAGAATATAAGCCATGCGGGATGAGATGTATTTCCATTGTGTATCATTTGCTCTAAATGTAACATGTGTTACATTATTTGTCAAGTGGCTTCCGGAGTGATAATATTATCTTAAGTTTTCACCTTTTAAATTCGATAGATATATTATGAGTTGAATCATTGACTAAAGCCTTCAAATTAATAAAAAATAATTGATAGAAGTCGGCAATGTCACCTGAAAATGGAAAAGAATACGCAGCTTCACAAAAGAGTCAAATAGTCCTCTTAAGCATCAGCATTGGAGCGCTTTACTGGATAATTGATTCTCTTGTAGACTCCTTTATATTTAATAACGGAACATTTACAACACAGCTTTTCCATCCATCTCTGCCAGACCTTTGGATGCGTTTGTTTACAATCGGTATTCTTATTTTTTTTGGTGTTTTTACTAACCGCATAATTATTAAATACAGACAAATAGGAGACTCGCTGAGGGAAAGCGAGGAGAGATATGAGAGCGTTGTGGAAAATATCGGAATCGGCATATCGGTTATTAGCCCGGATATGGAAATACTGTCTTTAAACAGCCAGATGAAAAAGTGGTTCCCTGATATTGATATTTCAAAGAAACCGATCTGTTACAGGACCTTTAATTCCCCGCCAAGAGAAAATACTTGTTCCTATTGTCCTACCTGTAAGACCCTTTCTGACGGTCAGACACACGAATCAATAACAGAGACGCCCTCAAAGGATGAAATTAGAAACTACAGGGTGCTTTCTTCTCCAATCAAGAATGCTGAAGGTAAAGTTATTGCTGCGATAGAAATGGTTGAAGACATAACTGAACGTTTAAGGGTTGAACAGGAACACCAGGAAAGTGAAGAACGCTATCGCCTGCTTTTCCACCGTTCTCCGGTCGGGATATTTAACTATGACAGAGAGCTGCGTATTACCGAATGCAATGACCGCTTTATCGATATTCTGCAATCGACCCGGGAAAAACTAATCGGCCTTGACATGAAAACGCTGCACGATCAAAGTGTGCTTCCTGCCATTAAAATGGCAATAGATGGGAAAGAAGGAGTATATGAAGGCTATTATCACGCCACAACCAGCGCAGCAGAAATATGGGTTTCGATGCGGACCGCACCGCTTTTTGATCAACAGGGCCATATCAAAAGCGGTGTAGGAATAGTTGAGGATATTACTGAACGCAAGAAAATTGAAGAAAGGATTTTTCAGATCACCCATGACTGGGAAGACACCTTTAATTCCATTACAGACATGGTCACTATCCACGATAAGGATTTCAACATAATACACGCCAATAAGGCCGCCCAGAAAATACTCCATCTCGATTTTCTAAACATGTCGCCTCAAAAATGTTTTCGCTTTTTTCACGGGACAGACCGCCCTCCTGACGGCTGTCCAAGCTGCGATTGCCTTAAACACCGGACTGCCTATAACAACTGAATTGTACGAACCCCATTTAGAAATGTATCTTGAGCTGTCGGCCATACCAAGATTTGACAGCAGTAATAACATCGCAGGATTAATCCATATTGCCAGAGACATTACGGAGCGGAAAAAACTTGAAGATCAGCTCCGCCAGTCGCAGAAGATGGAGGCTGTAGGACAATTGGCCGGCGGGATCGCCCATGACTTTAATAATCTCTTAACAGCTATCATAGGATATTCAACTATATTAAAAATGAAATTAAAGGATGATCCTCTTAAGATCAATCTGGACCAGATACTTGTATCGGCTGAAAAAGGCGCTCTTTTGACACAAAGCCTGCTGACATTCAGCAGACAGCAGATCAACAGTCCTGAGCCTAAGAACATAAATGAGATCATTATGCATATGGAAAATTTACTATTGCGGATCATCGGTGAGAATATTGAACTAAAAACAATAATGACATCCACTACTGATACCGGCGGGAAAGAAAGAAATGAAGATTTAATTGTAATGGTAGATCCTGTTCAGATGGACCAGGTCCTGATAAATCTTGCCGCTAACGCAAGGGACGCAATGCCTGAAGGCGGGCAGTTGACCATACAAACAAAGAAAGTCCATCATTCTGCATTGAGATTTCCAAAGGAAGATAAAGATCTTCTTAAGTTAAAAGATAAGGCCCTTTCTAACGGAGGAGAGTTTGCAGAAATTTCATTTACAGACACCGGTTCCGGGATAGATGAGAAAACCATGGAAAGGATATTTGAACCATTCTTTACAACCAAAGATGTCGGCAAAGGCACAGGATTAGGGCTTTCAATAGTTTACGGAATAATCAAACAGCACAATGGCTACCTCGTCTGCGAAAGCAAACCCGGCAAGGGCACGACTTTTAAAATCTATCTTCCGATAATTAAAGCCGAACTGATAAGGATAAACAATGAAGAGATCCGTAAAGATGACCAAATTTCATGTACGGTCCTGTTAGCAGAGGATGAGTTTGTAGTAAGAAAACTCACGAAACAGGTGCTCGAGGAGTTCGGTCATAAAGTTATCGAAGCTATTGACGGCGAAGACGCTATAAAGAAGTTTATCGATAATCAGGACTTTATAGATCTTCTCATATTTGATATTATTATGCCCAGGATGAGTGGCCAAGAGGCATATGAAAGAATCAAAAAGATAAGACCTGATATAAGGGTGCTGCTTACAAGCGGATACCCTTCTGATTTCATCAACAAAGAGAGGATAATTAACGAGGGGATAAGTTTTGTTTCAAAGCCGGTCTCTCCTGATAAATTGATGAAAAAAGTAAAAGAGGTCATGGCAAATTGAACAACAAGAATACTACTGTCCTTATTGTTGATGATGAGCCGCTCGTGCTCAATTCCCTTTCCGGACTTATGATAGAACTGGGTTATTCTGTTATTTCCTGCAGGAACGGGCACGAAGCAATTGATAAATTCATTGAGAACAAGATAGATGTTGTGTTAACAGATATCAAAATGCCGGAAATTTCAGGCATCGAACTGCTTGAAAAGATACATGCCATCAATAAAGAAATACCTGTAATTCTCATGACCGCATACACTCAAATGGATATGGCAGTTGCAGGGATCAGACACGGGGCTTTTGACTTTATTCTAAAACCCTACAATCCCGAATATCTCGTTTACTCAATAGAAAAAGCGGTCAAATATAACAATCTTATTCAGATGGACAAAGACTACAAACATCTGCTTGAAACTACAGTGGAAGAAAGGACCAAAGAGCTGGCAGACGCCCTGCTTTCACTCAGAAATGTAAGCAGGGAGATGATACAGCGTTTAATTGCAATGGCTGAGTTCAGGGACACTGATACAGGCGAACACATATCAAGGATCGGTCTTTATTCAAACAAAATCGCAGAATCAATGGATATGCCGATGGACTTCATTGATAATATAACATTTGCAAGCCAGATGCATGATATCGGCAAGATAGGAATACCTGACAGCATATTATTAAAACCCGGGGCACTTACTAAAGATGAATTTGAGATTATGAAGAGCCATTGTATTATTGGTGAAAAAGTCCTCGCCGGTTCATCTTATCCCAATATACAAATGGCTGAGTCCATCGCCTTAAATCATCACGAGAGATGGGATGGGACCGGTTATCCGCGTAAATTGAAAAGCACTTCGATACCTATTGAAGGAAGAATCGTCATGCTTACCGACCAGTATGACGCATTAAGAAGCAAAAGACCTTATAAGCCTCCGTTAAGCCACGAAGATGTCTTTAAAATAATAACAAAAGGAGACGGCAGGACCATGCCTGAACACTTTGACCCCGATGTATTGAATGCATTTATTGAAGTCGCTCCTTTATTTGACGAGATATTTCAAAGCTTTTCCGATTGAGGAAAACTGAAGAATTCTAAATGCTTCTGTAACCCTTATTTGAATAACCGCTTTAGATTACCTTATAGTATTAAGGAGTTCATAAGTAACGCCGCATTGTAACTATTATGAAAACAAACAACGACTACGATATTCTTGTCATCGGCGCCGGACACGCCGGATGTGAAGCCGCACTTGCAGCGGCGCGCATGGGATTCAATGCCGCTATTTTCACCATAAATCTCGATACTATCGGGCAAATGTCCTGCAATCCCGCTGTTGGCGGACTCGCAAAAAGCCATCTTGTAAAAGAAATAGATGCACTCGGCGGCGAGATGGCAAAGATTACGGATAAAGCCGGTATACAATTTAAAACCCTAAACAAAAGGAAAGGCCCTGCTGTATGGGCTACAAGGGTCCAGGCCGACCGCGCGCTTTACAGAAAATACATGAGAGAAGCGCTTGAGACGCAGACAAGACTTGACATCATACAGGAGAACGTTGAGGAAATTCTAATTAACAAGAATCGTGTTGCCGGCATCAGAACGAGGCGAGCGCACTATACAGGTCAAAAGTTGTAATCATAGCAACAGGGACTTTCCTGAATGGGTTGATCCATATCGGATTTGAGCATTTTCCTGCGGGAAGAATCGATGAACCTCCTTCAATAAATCTTTCAAAAAGCCTTCATGAGTCAGGCTTTAAGATCGGCAGGCTGAAGACCGGCACCCCTCCCAGGCTTGGCAAAAAGGGCATTGATTTCTCTGTAATGGAAATCCAGACAGGGGATGTCCCGCCGCAGCCCATGTCCTTATTCACAAAAGAGATAACAAATCCGCAGCTGCCGTGTTATATGACGTATACAAATGAACGCACCCACAAAATAATATTCGACAATCTCAAATATTCCCCGCTGTACAGCGGCGTAATAAAAGGGGTCGGCCCCCGCTACTGCCCCTCAATTGAAGATAAGGTCGTCCGGTTCAGGGAAAAACCGAGACATCAGATCTTCCTCGAACCTGAGGGAATTGATGCGGATGAATATTATGCTAACGGCATTTCAACGAGCCTGCCGCGCGACGCTCAGACACAAATGGTTAAAAGCATAAAAGGTCTTGAACAGGCTGAGATAATAAAATTCGGTTATGCGATCGAATATGACTTTATCTATCCGACCCAATTGAAACCTACTCTTGAGACCAAACTTGTTGAAGGGCTTTTCCTTGCCGGACAAATAAACGGTACCTCAGGGTACGAGGAGGCTGCTGCACAGGGACTTATGGCCGGGGTTAATGCGGCGCTGAAACTTCAAAATAAAGGACCTCTTATACTTGGCAGGGATGAGGCTTATATCGGCGTCCTGATAGATGACCTTGTAACAAAGGGGACTCAGGAACCTTACAGAATGTTCACTTCAAGGGCTGAATACAGGCTTTTACTAAGACAGGACAATGCTGATTTACGGCTTATGGAAAAGGGACATCGTCTTGGCCTTATTGATGAAGAACAATATAATGCCTTTCTTGGCAAAAAAGAGGCAATAGATACGGAATTAAAAAGGATCAGATCAACACGCATCAAGCCTGATGTTATAAATCCTGTATTAAATACCCTCGGCGGCACACCTGTTAAAGAAGATATCAGCTTATATCAACTGCTGAAAAGGCCGGAAGTAAATTATTTAAATATTACAGAGGTCCTTCCGTCAAATATAGAATTGACACAGGATGTTATGAATCAGGTCGGAATTCAGGTGAAATACAAAGGATATATTGACAGGCAGGCAGAGCAGGCGGAGAAATTCAGGAAGGTTGAAGAAAAGACTATCCCTGATGGATTTATTTACAAAGGTATCAACGGGCTTTCAAAAGAGATCATAGAAAAGCTTGAAGAGGTCCGACCGGGCAATTTGGGACAGGCCAGCAGGATCCCGGGAGTTACCCCTGCGGCAATCTCAGTTCTGATAATAACAGTAAATAAATTTAATCGAGAGGGCAGGAAGAAAAAATAAAGAGGCAGCTCCGCGTGAAGCCGCCCCTTTATTAAAATAAATTACTTCTTGTGGCATTTTGCACAATTTGCTTCGTCGCCTGCCTTGAAGGCCTTTGTGCCGTTATGACATTCACCGCAGAACTTGCCTGCATTGATGTCTGCCATTGTGATCTTGGAAGAACCTTTCTTCATCTGGAAAACCTTCGGATGACAGTCATTGCATTTAAGACCTTTATCAGCATGTGCTTTACCGTCAAATACAACCTTTCCTTTGTCTCCGCCTGCAAACTCAACTGATTTTCCACCAGGTACCGCCATTACATTACCAACAAAAGCAACAGCGATTAAAATAACCAATATTACTGTAAATTTTTTCATTCGATTCACCTCCTTTCTTTATGTATGTTGCACAGATTCATTTTCAAAAGTTACATATTATATATCAAAACATTGTGAAATAGTTATGAATATAATTTTTGTTTATGAATTAATTATTTATTTCTATCTTTCCTGCATACTACATGCAAAAAAGTGGCGGAGGGGGTAGGATTCGAACCCACGGGACTTTCATCCTGCGGTTTTCAAGACCGCCGCCATCGGCCACTCGGCCACCCCTCCAAAATACAATTAACAGTTATGGATTAAGAATTAAGGATTACGGTTATGGAAGTAAGTTCTACCTTCAACTATCCATCACTACTTACTCCTTATCTTAATTATCCTGTCGGTTCCCATGAAATGCCTTAAGGCGTCGGGTATTATAACAGAACCGTCTTCCTGTTGAAAGTTCTCAAGGATAGCTGCAAAGGTGCGGCCGACAGCAAGTCCGGAGCCATTAATGGTATGGACAAATTCAGTGCCTTTCCTGCCTTTTCTTTTAAACCTTATATCAGCTCTCCGTGCCTGAAAATCTTCAAAATTAGAACATGAGGAAATCTCCCGGTATTTACCCTGCGCAGGAAACCATACTTCAAGATCATACGTTTTTGCCGCAGAAAATCCAATATCTCCGGAGCAGAGAGCTGCAACACGATACGGCAGATCAAGTCTCTTTAAAATTTCCTCTGCATTTCCAGTGAGGGCTTCAAGTTCATTATATGAATCTTCCGGTTTTGTAAATTTAACAAGCTCAACTTTATTGAACTGATGCTGCCGTATCAGCCCCCTTGTATCTTTGCCATATGAGCCTGCCTCCCGTCTGAAGCAAGGCGTATAAGCAGTGTAATAAATCGGCAAGTTATCTTCATCCAGTATTTCTTCTCTGTGCATGTTCGTAACCGGCACCTCGGCGGTAGGTATTAAAAGCAACGCCTTTGAATCATCCGCCAGTTTAAAAAGGTCTTCCTCGAATTTCGGGAGCTGTCCTGTACCTGTCATCGCTTCTCTGTTAACAAGCAAGGGTGGAAATATCTCCGTATAACCGTGCTCCTTTGTATGAAGATTGAGCATGAAATTTATCAGGGCCCTTTCAAGTCTCGCACCAGCCCCTCTTAAAATAACAAACCGTGCGCCGGAAATCTTTCCCGCTCTCTCAAAATCGAGTATCCCCAAGTTCTCGCCTATGTCCCAGTGGTTTTTCGGTCCAAAAGTAAATTGCGGCTTATCGCCCCAAGCCCTTATTTCTTTATTGTCCGTATCGTCTTTTCCAATGGGGACTGATTCATGAGGGATATTGGGAATAAGTAAAAGTTCCTGCTTCGCCCTGTCTTCCAATAGCCTCAGGTTTTCTTCTTTGGCAGTGATATTATCAGATACTGACTTCGCTTCAGCAAGAATATCAGTTGCGTCCCTGCCTTCTTTTTTCAGTTTGCCGATCTCCTGAGACAACCTGTTTCTTAGCTGTCTCTGTTCTTCGACAATGCGCAGTAAATCCCGCCCCTCCTGTTCAATTTCGAGGAACTTATCGAGTATGTCACTCTTTTGCCCTCTTTTTTTAAGGGCGTCTATTACCTTGTCAGTATTTTCTCTTACAAATCTGATGTCGAGCATGGATTTTTACAACCTTTAAAAAAAGTTTAATTAGTTTAATTAGTTGTATTAGTTCTATTAGTTAACCAACTCAACTAATGAAACCAATTCAACCAATCCAACAGTCTTTTGTAACCAATGAAACTTGTTTGTTTTTTTGTACATATAAGAGTAAGGCAAATGGAATGAAAAATCAACACGTTTTCAGCCGTTTTTATTATTAAAATCAAATACGCCTGTAACTAAGGCAGGTAACAATTGACTTTGTCTCTGTTTTTATGTTAAAAAATATGTCTATTTCCGAAATTGGAGGCATTTTTATGTTTGCTATATTAGAAACAGGTGGAAAACAATACAGGGTTTCTGAAGGAGATGTAATAAAGATAGAAAAAGTTAACGAGACCGAAACCGTTACCTTTGATAAGGTACTGATGGTTTCAGATGGCGATAAAATTTCAGTAGGCACCCCTTTCCTTTCTTCTGCAAAAGTTACTGCTGATATCGTGGGTACCGGCAAAGGCGATAAAGTCCTTGTGTTTAAAATGAAACCCCGGAAGAACTACAGGAAGATAAGAGGACACAGACAGCTTTATACTGAAGTGAAGATCAAAGGGATACAGGCCCAATAAATATTGGTTGGAGGACATATAAATGGCTCATAAAAAAGGTGTAGGAAGTTCAAGGAACGGCCGTGATAGTCATTCGCAACGGCTCGGCGTAAAAATGTTCGGCGGTCAGGTTGTAAAAGCAGGCAATATCCTTGTGAGGCAGAGAGGCACTAAATTTCATCCTGGATTTAATGTCGGCAAGGGAAGCGATGATACACTGTTTGCTAAAGTCAGCGGCATACTGAAATTTGAACGTAAAGGGAAAGACAGACAGCAGATAAGCGTATATCCGGTGGCAGAACAGAGCGCATAATTACCTAATTTATATTAGCAAGCCAAAAGGCGGGATTTGTCCCGCCTTTTTTATTTTTTTTCATATCCGGGATGCTATATTTAGTCAAATACGACATTGTTCGCAAATCTTCGCAGATTGCACAGATTAAATGAGAAAACTGATAATACTTAGCCACGAATGAACAAAGAATTGGCATAAATAAAATGATATTCTTCATCTTGGTAATTAATGAATCTGTGTAAATCTGGTAATCTGTGGATCGTAAATAAACAATGCAATTTATCGACCAGGCAAAAATTTATGTGAAGGCCGGAGACGGCGGCAGGGGCTGTGTAAGCTTTCGCAGGGAAAAATATATTCCCAAAGGAGGGCCGAATGGGGGAGACGGCGGCAGAGGCGGACATGTTATATTTAAAGCAACAAGGGCCATCAACACTCTTCTGGATATCAGATACCAGCAGCAGCATCTTGCAGAACGGGGACAGCACGGAATGGGCAAGAATATGCATGGCAAGGACGGAGAAGACCTTATAATCCCGGTACCTCTCGGCACCCTTATCAAGGACCTTGAGACTGATGAAATACTAAATGATCTGACAACTGAGGGGCAGGAATTTATAGCGCTAAAAGGAGGCAGAGGCGGCCTCGGCAATACCCATTTTAAAAGTGCCACGCGACAGGCGCCGCGATATGCCCAGCCCGGTGAACCCGGTGAAGAAAAAAACCTGATACTGGAGCTGAAGCTTCTTGCTGATGTAGGTTTGATAGGGCTTCCCAATGCAGGCAAATCCACACTGATATCTTCACTCTCCGCTGCAAGACCCAAGGTCGCAGACTATCCTTTTACAACCCTCGTGCCGGTGCTCGGGGTTGTCAAGCATGAAGATTTCAAAAGTTTTGTAATTGCCGATATCCCCGGTTTAATAGAAGGAGCGCATAAAGGCGCAGGGCTTGGATTTCAATTTTTACGCCATGTGGAAAGAACATCCATTCTCCTCCATCTTGTTGATATTTCAGAAATGGCGGAAGGTGACCCGGTAGACAATTTTGAGAAGATCAATAAGGAACTTGAACTGTACAGCCCTGATCTTATCAAAAAACCTCAGGCAGTGGCAGCGACAAAACTCGACATCAAAGGCGACGGGAAAAGACTTGACAGACTCTCGCAATATTGTAAAGATAAAGGCTATGATTTTTTCCCGATTTGCGCGGTTACAGGCAAAGGGATAAAAAAGCTTTTGACATATCTTGGGAAAACGGTGGAAGAGCATAAAGTAGGGGTGAAGTAACCTCGCCCGTACATGCAGGGCTACTGCAATACATGCGCCTTACAGATCAGGAGAAGACGAAGATATTAAACCAGAACAAATTAAAGCAATAGTAGAGGACATAAAGAGTGGGAGATACAGAAAAGCATCAAGGAAAACGTAACATGCTCTGCAAAGATGTTTTTTGAAACTCTATGTTACTGTAATGTATAATCTTTCCCATGAAACGTCTTGTCATAAAAATAGGAAGCAACATCCTCGCTTCAGCAGAGCGGGGGCTGAATACGGAACGGCTGCATGCATTGACAAAAGACATTGCCGGGGTCGTTGACCTTGGTTACAATGTTGTCATCGTATCCTCAGGCGCAGTTGCCGCAGGGCTTAAAAAACTCGGGCTGAAAGAAAAACCCAAAGACATAAAGCTGAAACAGGCTGCCGCAGCAATCGGGCAGTCAAGCCTGATGTGGGCATACGAGCAGAACTTTGCAGGTTTTCATAAAAAGGTTGCGCAGATACTGCTTACCAAAGACGATATCACAAACCGCCAGAGATATATCAATGCAAAAAATACCCTGTTCACCCTCCTGAGCTACGATGTAATCCCGGTAATCAATGAAAACGATACCGTAGCCGTTGACGAGATAAAATTCGGAGACAATGATATGCTGGCTGCGCTTGTGGCAAGCCTTATTGAGGCAGATATGCTTATTATCCTCTCTGATGTTGAAGGGCTTTATACAAAAAATCCTGCTTCCAAAGATGCAGAACTCATCGGATGCATTGATGAAATTACGCCTGATATCGAAAAGATAGCAGGAAGTGAAGGCAGCGCTGTCAGTACCGGCGGCATGTATTCGAAAATATTGGCGGCAAAACAGGCAAACAGTCACGGCATCCCTGTTGTAATAATGAGCGGTAAAAAGAGCGGACTTCTTGCACGTTTTATTAATGGTGAAAAAACAGGGACGTATTTCAAACCAAAAACACAGAGGCTTTCGTCAAAAAAAGGATGGATCGCCTACGGGGTCAAGTCAAAGGGCGCCATTTATCTTGATGACGGCGCCGTAAATGCCCTGGCAACACTTGGTAAAAGCCTTCTCCCCTCCGGCATTTTGAAAATAGAAGGCGACTTTGAAGTCGGAGATTATGTAAGATGCGTAACAAAAGATGGTCGAAAGGTCGCAAAGGGCCTGACCAATTATTCTTCAAAAGAGCTGCAGCAGATCAAAGGTAAAAAGACCTCCGAGATAGAGAACATATTGGGATATAAATATTCGGATGAAGTGATCCACCGAAATAATTTGGTTGTAGTTTAATTTGTAGGGGCAATTCATGAATTGCCCCCTGCTTCCAAACTTCCGCGCTTTCTCACTTCCGTACTTTTTTTGCGTTATAATCTCATTATGGATGTTAAAAAGAAATTGGAGCAGGTCCCGTCTTCTCCCGGCATTTATATCATGAAGGGAAACAAAGAACTGGCCCTTTATGTAGGAAAGGCAAAAAATCTGAAAAACAGGCTAAGGTCTTATTTTCAGGATTCCGCTGCTCTTGATGTACGAAAATCGAAAATGGTGTATGAAGTCAGGGACTTTGAATACATTGTTACAAAAAATGAACTTGAGGCGCTGATACTTGAAGCAAATTTTATAAAAAGGCTGAAACCTCCCTACAATATAATCCTCAGGGACGACAAAAACTATCCTTATCTCAAACTGACGATAAAGGAACAGTGGCCCCGGCTTGAAGTGGTCCGCAAAATAGAGAAGGACGGCTCACTCTACTATGGCCCGTATATCCCTTCAGGGGGTATGTGGGAAATGCTTAAGTTCATACGGCACAATTTCCCCATCCGGCTCTGCAGATACAATCTTGATAAACCTTTCAGGCCCTGCGTTCAATACCAGATGGGAAGGTGTCTTGCGCCGTGTGCAGGTGATAAAAGAACATCAGCAGATCATAGCAGATATCTGGGAATAGTTAATGAGGTCAAATCCTTTATTCAGGGAGAAAAAAAAGAACTCCTTTGCAGTCTGCAAAACCGCATGCAGCAGCTTTCGGATAAACTGGAATTTGAAGAAGCTGCCAGGATCAGGGACAGGTTAACGGCGCTTGAAAAGGCATGGGAGTCGCAGCGGGTCATAGCCCCCGAACTCGGAGATGTGGATGTCATAGGGCTCTACAGAGAAAAACACGAAGCATCCATATTCATGTTGTTCATACGAAACGGTATGGTTATCGGCCAGAAGGATTTCTTTCTTAAAAAGGTGAGCGATATTGAAAACGAAGAACTTGTTGAAAGCTTTATAGAGCAGTTTTATTCAAAGGAGATGCTGCTCCCGCCTCGAATAATCCTTCCCTTAAAACTACAGCTGACAACGCAGCAAAAGTGGCTGAGTAAGAAAAGAGGGGCTGCAGTTGAGCTGGATTATGCAAAAAATGAACTTGAAGTTAAAGTATTGAAGATGTCTGATGATAATGCCATCTACTCTTTTAACAGGCATATGGAAACAAAGGTTGACGAAACGCTTCTTAAAATCAAAGAGCTGCTCAGTTTAAAAAAGGTCCCGACAAGAATCGGCGCCATTGATGTGTCAAATATTTCCGGCTCAGAGGCGGTTGGTGCATTAATCGTCTATGAAAACGGGAAGTTCTTTAAAAATGACTACCGGTTATTTAAAATAAAAACAGTTAAAGGAATTGATGATTTTGCCATGATCGGAGAAGTGGCAGGCAGATATCTCAGGAACATGGCGGAAAATGAACAAATGCTGCCGATGTTAATTCTCATTGACGGGGGAAGGGGGCAACTTGAATCCGCATTGAAAGCCATGAAACCTTTTGACATTCCTGTTGAAATCGCTGCGATCGCGAAAGCAAAAGAACGCAGGACAGAGAAAAAGCTGTCAGGAATTCGCACAGACATGGACAGGATTTATCTTCCTTCAAAAAGGGAGCCTGTATATCTGGAGCCATTTATGGCATCAACCCATCTGCTCCAGAAGATACGTGATGAGGTCCATCGATTTGCGGTAAGTTATCATAAGAAACTTCGCAAGAAAACGGACCTTCGAATCTCCGCTTGAAAAGATCAGGGGCATAGGGAAAACAAGGAGACTCCAGCTCTTAAGACATTTCGGCAGTATTGACGGAATAAGAAAGGCGACTGTAGAAGAGATAGTATCATTAAAGGGCATGAACAGGAAGGTTGCTGAGAGTTTTAAAAGAAAATCTGGGCATAAGAATGTAGGGGCGGTTCACGAACCGACAATACAAATTTAAACATGATAAACAAAAAGAACATAGAAAGATACATAAAAGGGCTTTTGGGAAGTGATCTTGTCGGGATAAAGATAAAAAAACTCGGTGAGGGGGTCCAGGGAGCCGGGTTCCTGATTGATATGAAAACAAAACAGGGCCCAAAATCGTATGTTATAAAAGGGCTCTTTCCCGAAGGGCTGGAGCATGATTATCCTTCAGACAGGGCAGGCGTATTCCTCCTTGACCTTGATGAGTTTAAGAACCTGCCAAAGCATGTTAAGGCTGTTGATGTCCTGGCTGAAATGGAAGACGGCTCCATAAAATCCATCGGCGGCGGCAGGGAATATTATCTGCTGATGGAACGGGCGGAGGGCAGACATTATTTCAACGATCTGATCTGCCTTCTCTAAAAAAGAAAGACTTGATGATACTGACATCACTAAAATAAAAACTATGACGTCATACCTTGCTGAACTTCATTCTATGAAAAAAGAGTCAAGACATCTCTACTGGAGAAAGATCAGAGATACCATTGGACATGGTGAATGCCTTATGGGAGTATTTGATACATATCCTGACGGAACTATCAGTTATGAAGAAATAGCGGATATTGAAAAAAAGTGCGTGGACTGGCGGGCTAAATTAAAACCAGGATTCAAAAGGCTTTGCCGGATACACGGGGATTTTCATCCGGGGAATATATGGTTCAAAGAAGTCAAAAGTCAGAAGTCAGAAGTCAGCGGTAAGCACACACAAACCCCACACCCTAAACTCAAGGGGGGGCAAGGGGGGGTTATTGATTTCATTCTCCTCGACCGCAGCCGGGGGCCATGGGGTGATGCTGCAGATGATATAACTGCGTTAACAATAAACTACATCTTTTTTTCATTAAACCATTACGGACAGGTTCAGGGGACTTATTTTGAAGCGCTGAAATTGTTTTATAATGAATATATACAAAAAACAGGAGATGAGGAACTTCTTGAAGTAGTTGCGCCATTCTATGCATTCAGGGGTTCAGTAGTCGCCAATCCGGTTTTTTATCCTGACGTGTCACCGGAGAACAGGAGAAAGGTCTTCAATTTTATACATGGAGTTCTGGATGATGAATCTTTTAAAATTGAAAAGGTAAATGAATATATTTTGTAGGGGCGGGGTGCCCCCGCCCTTTTCGTGTAAATAACAACCAACGGAGTTCTCAATGAAAATTCAAGCTCTTAGAAAGATCGGTAAACGGCCTAAGAAAGGAAATCTTTCTCCATATAGAAGAGTTGCGCAATGCAGCTCCAATAGGAAAAGGGGCAAGCGGCGATATTACTCATCCGATTGACAAAAAAGCTGAAGACATAGTTATTGAGGAAGCAGAGAAACTCAAAATACCGCTCACTATTGTATCGGAAGAGTGCGGTGTCATAGATATCAAAGGCGGCGGGATCAAGCTTTTATTAGATCCTATTGACGGAAGCAGAAATGCATTAAGCGGGATCCCGCTGTTTTCTACGTCAATAGCAATTATTGACGGCGATACTATAGGGAACACTTCACTGGGTTACGTAATTAACCTGATAAGCGGAGACGAATTCTGGGCAATAAAAGGCGGGGGAAGTTTCCTGAATGGAATGCCTGTAAAAACCCAGCAGGATAATACCTTCAAGGTCCTTGCCTATGAAGCCCAGACACCGAAAGTTGATATACCGGTGATTATGCCGCTGATCTCCATGTTTTCCAGGGCCAGATGCTTTGGTTCAACCGCACTCGATCTGGCATTTCTTGCACAGGGCGCCATAAGTGTATTTGCTGTGCCCTCTAACTCAAGAAGTTTTGATTTTGCGGCAGGGTATCTGATGGTTAAAGAAGCAGGTGGTTTTATTACGGACCTTACCGGCGGGAAAATAGAAGATATCAGAATAAGCGTTAAAAGTACAACGTCTCTGCTTGCAGCAGGGAACGAAGAGCTTCATAAAAAGGTGTTAGAAGTTTTATGCAATCAAAAAAGAAACTGAAAAAGAACCCCTGCCCTGATTGCAACTTCTGCCAGTGGTGCAGTGATGAACGGTGCAGGGTCTGCAGGCATCCCTGCAAAAGACATAAGAGGAAAAAGAAGAAACCGCATAAACCACTTTTTCTGAAGTATTAAATTGTATAAACCTAAAAACGGCAGTTAGCCGCTGATTTGCGCAGATTGACACGGATTATTAAACAAGTTTTATTGGTTAAAACTGTTTAATTGGTTTTATTGGTTGAGTTAGTTAACTAATCAAACCAATAGAACTAATAAAACTAATTAAACACTCTCCGGAATAGTTGATTCCGGCTTTTGATGGCTAAATGCTTTTTATAGGTTCAAGGGTTCAAAGAAAAAATATCAATTACTGGCAGGAACAAAATCATGCAGTGTCAGGATATTATAAACCGGATAACCTGAAGCCTCTATATTCTGCCTGCCGTTTTGTTCACAACGGTCTAATAGTATAATCACTGCGTCTATGATCAGGTTGTTTTCTTTTGCAGTATTTATTGCCTTTATTGTGGAGCTGCCTGTAGTCACTACGTCATCCACGATAATAACGTGGTCCCCTGTCTTTACATCTCCTTCTATCGGTAATTTGAGGCCATGCTGTTTCGGTTCTTTTCTTATCACAAAAGCATTGTATAGGTTCTTTTGCAATATAAGAGTGCATGGCAACTGCATAAGCGATAGGATCGGCCCCAAGAGTAAGACCGCCGATCGCATGCGGATGCAAACCAAGCCCTTTGATCTTCTCAAAAACTATTTTGCCGACAAGATACATACCGTCAGGAGATTGAGTTGTTTTTTTCAGGTTAAAGTAAAAATTACTGACCCCGCCTGATGAAAGTTTAAATTTTGGCTCACTGCTATACTGAAAAGAGCGTTCCCGTATTATTTGAATGAGTCTCTCTTTTAGATCGTCCATGGCTATGAACTATACCAGATAGTAAAACAGTTTTTCAATTAAAACCCATTAGTTGGAGACGGACCTTATTTTCTTAAATGTTTGCTGGTCCTTGCATGAATAAGAAGGATGACCCCGCCGGTTGCGCCGCCCACTACAGCGCCGCCTAAAACATCGGACGGATAATGGACCCCAACATATATCCTTGAGAAGGCAACAAGAAATGCCAGCAGGAACGCCGGAATCGCGCCGCTTCTGAAAAGATGCCCAATGATTGAAGCCATCGCAAAAGAAGTCGCAGCATGCCCCGAAGGAAAAGAAAATGATCCGGAACAGGCAATAAGAAGCCTGACATTTTGAAGCTCATTACAGGGTCTTGGCCTTGCAAAATATTTTTTAAAAATTACTATGATATTATCGGCAATAAAATAATCCCGTAATGCAAAGGATGAATATAAGGATCCCTTTACGCCAGTCTTTAAAAAATCAAAGGGAACAGCACCGCCAGAAAAACAAGATAGCCCCTGTGTGTTATAAAAGGCATTGCAATATCAAAGACATTATTCTGCAGATTTTGATTGATCAGTAAAAACAGATAGGTGTCCATAAGTTAATGATACACAGGGCACTCTTTACCGTGGCCCTACAGTCTCTCAATCACTTTTTTAATCACCTCAGATTGAAAACCCCCTTCGCTGAAGCATGCCCCAGAGTCTCCGCTTGATAATTTCTTCGGGATATTTATCAAGGCTCTTTAATTTCTTTTCTGCAAATCCCGCTGCAGATTCGGCCTCAATATCGTTTGTATAGATTGATAATTCTTTATGTATGAGTTCTTTATCGATCCCTCTTCTGGACAGGAAGGCCTCGATGCCTTTTTTCCCAAGAGATTTTCTTTCTACTGAATATCTGAAAAGCTCTTTGGTTAGAGCTTCGTCGCTGATTAAGCCTGCATTTTCAAGGAAGTGAATAGTAGCTTCAATCTCTTTAACGGAGAAGCCTTTTCTTTTCAGCCTGTCAGATATCTCTTTTCTGCTTCTGGAGCGGTAACTTAGCAGTTTTAATGCGCAGGTTTTGGCGTCATTGCGAAAACCTTTCAATATCAGGCCCCTTTTTATTTTTTTCTTTAGTAGCGGAACTCTGTTCCCATGATTCCTTTGTGGATAATATTCCTTTAACCTTGAGTGCAAAGTCATCCGGATTTGTGGCCCAGCTTATTGCATTTTCATACGTTATAATCCCGCGTTTGTACAGGCTCAGGAAGGATTGATCAAAGGTCTGCATGCCGTACTGGCTGAAACCTTCCGCTATGTAATCGGAAATAAGCTTTGTTTTATCAGGGTCCTCTATACAGCCCTTTATAGTTGCCGTTGCCACAAGCACTTCAATGGCGGGCACTCTTCCTTTTTCATCCGCCCTCGGAACAAGCCTCATGGATATGATCGCCCTTAGAATAGAGGCAAGCTGTATCCTGACCTGCTTATGCTGATAAGGAGGAAAAACAGTAATGATCCTGTTTATGGTTTCTACTGCATCAGAAGTGTGCAGCGTGCTGAAAACAAGATGGCCTGTTTCAGCTGCGATCAGGGCCGTCTGGATGGTTTCAAAATCACGCATTTCACCGACAAGAATAACGTCAGGGTCCTGTCTTAAGGCAGCCCTCAGGGCCTTGCTGAACGATTCTGTGTCATGACCGATCTCTCTCTGGCTGATTATACTTTTTTTGTCCCTGTGTAAAAATTCTATCGGGTCTTCGATCGTTATAATATTTCTTGTTTTATTTAAATTTATATAATCGACCATGGATGCGAGGGTGGTGGACTTCCCGCTTCCTGTTGTTCCGGTAACAAGGATAAGCCCTCTCGGCTCCAGGGCGATCTTCTTTAAAACAACCGGCAGCATCAATTCTTCAATATCCAGGATTTCCATGGAAACAACCCTGAAAACAATGCATATAGACCCTCTCTGCATAAAACAGTTACACCTGAACCTGGCAAGTCCGGGGACGCTATACCCGATATCTATATCATGTGCCTTATCAAATTGCTCCCACTGATAGTCGTTCATTATTGATCTGGCTAAATTCAAAGTATCTTCCGGGGACAGCCTTTTTTCATCCTGCAAAGGGATGATCTTCCCATCGACCCTGACAATAGGCTGATTGCCTGCCTTTATATGCAGGTCGGAAGCCTTCATCTGAGCAGCCTTCTTTAAGAGTGTATTAATATCAATTGACATAAGTTATCTCCGATTTAAAACCTTAATGCATAATGAATTATTCTTGTCATTTACACATCTCTCATTACACTTCACACATTACGATTAACTTTATCGGATTTTTTTACTTATTTCTTAAAATTATAGGCTTCCAGTATCTTAGATTCGATCTCTCCTGCTATCTGAGGGTTCGCCTGCAGATATTGCCTGGAATTCTCTCTCCCCTGCCCTATCCGGGTACCGTTATAAGAGTACCATGCGCCTGATTTCTCAATGATGTTCTTTTCAACGCCGAGATCAATTATCTCGCCGTTTCTCGAAATCCCTTCATTGAAATAAATATCAAACTCAGCCTGTTTAAAAGGCGGGGCCACTTTGTTCTTGACCACCTTTACCCTCACCCTGCTTCCTATCGACTCCTGTGCGTCTTTCAGGTTTTCAATTTTTCTGATATCAAGCCTTACAGATGCGTAAAACTTGAGCGCATTTCCGCCGGTTGTAGTTTCAGGGTTTCCGAACATAACCCCGATTTTCATTCGTATCTGGTTAATGAATATAACGGTGGCCTGGCCTTTTGCAATTGCCGCTGTGAGTTTTCTCAAGGCCTGACTCATGAGCCGTGCCTGAAGTCCCGGCAGGCTGTCCCCCATGTCCCCTTCGATCTCTGCCCGTGGCACCAGCGCTGCTACAGAATCTATGACAATAACATCAAGCGCACCGCTGCGGACCAGCGTTTCAGTCACTTCAAGCGCCTGCTCTCCGGTGTCAGGCTGGCTTACAAGAAGATCATTGATGTTGACCCCGAGTTTTTCAGCATATGCCAGGTCCAGCGCATGCTCGGCATCGATATAGGCTGCGTTGCCCCCTGCTTTTTGTGCCTGCGCTACAGCATTGAGCGCAAGAGTTGTCTTTCCTGACGATTCAGGGCCGTAGATCTCAACAACCCTTCCTCTCGGATATCCACCGATTCCAAGCGCCGCGTCAAGGCCGATCGACCCTGAGGGGATAACCTGTATTTCCGTTATACCTTCAGAGCCGAGACGCATTATTGCGCCTTTGCCGAACTGTTTTTCTATCTGCGATATGGCTACTTCAAGAGCCTTTGAACGATCCTTGTCAGACATATGATATCCTCCTCGTATTTAAATTTATCAGTTAAATTTTAAACTCGCATGTCAATCAAATTAATAATGAGTAATGATTAATTAACAATTATGGAATTAAAATTTGTTGTCATTAATTACTCATTGCTCATTACTAATTATTCATTGTTTCTCAATGCAATCTCAGCAACCTTCGTATACTTCGCACCTGCCGGGCTTAAATCGCTTTTCATTAAATAAACGGATTTCACATCGATAACGCCAAACTTATTGTCCTTATGCAATTCAATTTCTTCCAATAAAGTTTCCTTTCCCATTAAAGACCTGAATCTGCCGAGGGTGAGGTGAGGGACAAACTTCCTGTTTTCTTTTTCAAATCCCATAGAAGCCATCGCGTCCTCAATTTCCTGTTGAAGCGCTGCAAAAGTCCCGTTTCCGTTAATTCCAACCCATAGAACACGTGGAGATCTCTTGTTTGGGAAAACACCTGCTCCCGCGATCTCAAGATTAAACGCTGTATACTTCCTGCACGTCCCCTCAATTATATTTACTATACTATCAACATCTTTTTCTTTAATATCGCCGAGGAATTTCAGTGTAAGATGAATGCCCTCGGGTTTTACCCATCTCACATCCGCTCCGCACTTTTTAAGTCCATTCTGCAATTCAGAAAGAGCGGTTCTTACCGGCTCCGGCAATTCTATAGCAATAAAACTTCTCAAGATTATTTTATATATCAGTTTATGTTCCAAAATAGGATACCACAGAAATGTAAAAATGTGCAGTGCCTTTGAAAAGTAAATGTTGGCAAGTTTGAGCTAACCTTAAAACATGTAGGGGCAGGTTTTAAACCCGCCCTTACGATATGGGAAACACGAAAAATGTGGGATTTGTCGCCGTTTATTATTAATTTCATACTAAATATCTCCACAACTGCAAACAAATATTCGCATAAATCCCTGCCAATACATCATCCAGCATAATGCCTGCTCCTCCCGGGACATTCCTCTCTATCGCTCTTATCGGAGGCGGTTTGAATATATCGAATATCCTGAACAATATAAATGCCGCAATCAAATATCCGATACTTTTAGGAATAAATATTACAGATATCATATAGCCGCAAAGTTCATCTATTACAATATGGGTGCTGTCTTTGCCAAGTTGTTTTTCAGCGCTATGTGCGGTTAGCGTTCCTATGAAGAATACAAAGGCTGTAACTATTGAGAGGCTGATGTCATCGGTTTTCAAAATAGTACAACAAGCAAACCCGCTGCCGTGCCTGCGGTTCCCGGCGCATACAGGCAGGTAACCAAGAAAGCCGAGGGTTGCGATGTATTTATATAAGGTTTGCAAGTGTAAGATTTCCCATCTTGTAGGGGCGACCCTTGTGGTCGCCATTCATTAGGGCAGGTACAAGACCTGCCCCTACAAAATATTATGCAGGGGTATATTCATTCCTGAATAATTTTATACGAATGTGTTATCTCTGCGGCCTTACCGAGCGTTGCACCCACTGAACAATACTTCTCCAGTGAAAGTTCAACCGCCCTTTTTACGGCGTCTTCAGAGATATCCCTGCCTGTAACGACATATTCAATATGCATCGACGTGTACATCTGCGGATAATCCTTTGCCATTTCACCTGATACATTTATCTCAAATTTGGTCACATTCTGTTTCTTCTTCCTTAATATTGAGATCACATCCATCCCCGAACAGCCGCCAAAGGCCATCGGGAGTAATTCCGATGGTTTTGAGCCAGTGCCTTTGCCGCCGGCTGAAAGAGGCGCATCCATAACTACCGCATGACCTGTATCTGCTACACCTACAAACTGCATGTCCTGAACAAGAGTAATTTTAGCGCTCGGCATAATAAACCTCCTGTAAAAAAGAATCTATCCTAGACTTCATAGGTTTTTTGCCACAGACTTACACTGACTTATTTATAATTCTCACTTTTTCTTTTGTCTGTGTATATCAGTGGCTGAGAATAAATTAAATATATGCAATCTGTGTAATCTGCGGAAATATTTTTTATCATCTTCTTAAATGTACGTAATTGTCTTTTTTTTGTCAATTAATAAGATCGTTATTGCGAAACCTGAATTTATCATTCATAATTGTATTATCCTGTAAAAAGCAGTTGGCCACAGACTAACACAGAGAAGAAAAAGTGCGAAGTAGAAGTGAGAAGTAATAAGTAAGAAAAAGCTTTATACTGCCTACTCCCTACTGTTCACTTCTTAATTAAATAAGTCAGTGTAAGTCAGTGGCTAAATGCCATTTTTAGCTTTATACACTTTGTAACAAAGGAGGGATTATGAAAGCATTAGTTGTCTATTACTCGATGTACGGACATATTCACCGTATGGCGGAAGCTGTTGCTGAAGGAGTTAAAAGCGTGCCGGGTGCAACAGCCGAAATGCGGCGGGTCCCTGAAACGCTCCCGCTTGAAGTACTCCAGAATATGGGCGCCGTAGAGGCCCAGAAAAAATTTGAGCACGTTCCGGTCTGCACAGTTGATGCACTTGGCACTGCCGATGCCATTATATTCGGTACCCCGACGCGTTTCGGCAATATGTGCGGGCAGATGAGACAGTTCCTTGATGCAACAGGCGTGCTCTGGATGAAGGGGGCGCTTGTGGGTAAAGTCGGCAGTGTTTTTACCAGTTCCGCAACACAGCACGGGGGACAGGAATCCACGATACTCAGCTTTCATATTACTTTGCTTCACCAGGGAATGATAATTGTCGGGTTACCGTACGCCTTTCAGGGCCAAATGCGGATTGATGAGATCACCGGTGGTTCGCCATATGGCGCTTCCACTATTGCAGGCGGACAGGGGGAGCGCATGCCCAGTCTCAATGAGCTTGAGGCTGCACGTTATCAGGGCAAGCACGTTGCGACAATTGCATCAAAGCTTGTACGGTAAAGCTAAGTGCAAAAGCGCGGAAGTTAGGAAGCGGGGAAGTGTGCACTTTCTTCTTCATACATTAAACTTGAAATTAATTATATCCCCGTCTCTGACAGGATATGTCTTGCCTTCAAGCCTTGCGAGCCCTTTTTCTTTTACCCGCACCATATCTTCTTCAGAAGCAATAAAGTCATCATAGCCCACGACTTCTGCGCGAATGAAGCCCCGTTCAATGTCTGAATGTATCTTGCCGGCAGCCTGCTGCGCGTTTGTTCCTTTTTTTATGGTCCAGGCCCTGACTTCGTCTTTGCCGACGGTGAAAAACGAGAGCAGCCCGAGCGCGTCGTAGGAAATCCTGCACAGCTTGTGCATGGCCGGTTCGTCAATTCCCAGATCGTCGAGGAATGCCTTTGCCTCGTCCGCCGGGAGCTGGACAATCTCCATCTCGATCTTCCCGCAGAAAGGCAGGACCGGAGGCGTCGCGCCCTGCCCCGTCTCTTTAAAATATATTTCTATCGCATTGTGAAAATTGCCGACCTTCTCTGAGTTGATGTCATTTTCGCCGATATTGAGTACGATTATCTCAGGCATTGTCGAGAGGAACTGATAGGGAAGCATAAGCCGTTTTTCGTCCTCATTGAATTCCAGGTTCCTGAGTGATATTCCATCTTCAAGGGCTTTTTTGCATTTAATTAACAGATGCCTGTCCACCTCATCCTGTTTCTTCCCCTTTTTTGCCTGTTCTTCTATTTTCTGAAGACGTTTCTCGACAAGCTCAAGGTCCCCTAAAATTAACTCCGCCTCAAATGATTTCACATCCCTTACAGGATCAATACTATGCATGGGATGGACGATCGATTCATCCTCAAAGGCCCTTACAACATGCACGACCGCGTCAGCGTCTTTAATTAAATTGAAGACCTTTGCATTTTGAGCAATATCACCGGAGGTAATACCGGCGTAGTCCACGTATTCTACGGTTGCGTATGTGGTCTTCTTCGGATTGTAGACAGTGGTCAGCCTCTCAATGCGCGCATCAGGGACCTTGACCATTCCGATCTGCGGCTCAAGTTCAGGAGAGATCACTGTCGGGTATGTAGTTGTGGCAAGGTTCAATCCGGTGAGGGCATTAAAAACGGTTGTCTTGCCGGAATTTGAAAAACCTGTGATTGTTAATTTCATAGATCACAATTGGTCCGCAGATTTCGCAGATTGCACAGATTGAAATAAAATTATCTACAAATCTGTGTTAATCTGTGTAATCTGTGGATGAGATTTTATTTTATCTCCTTAAATGCCTCATATGCCGCGCGTGCGGTCTTGTTTATATCAGCGGACGAATGCGCAAGAGACATAAACCCTGCCTCAAACTGGGATGGGGCGAGATTGATTCCCTTTTCAAGCATCTTTCCGAAGAATTGCGCGAACTTCTGTGCATCCGCTTTTTTAGCCGTCGCGTAATCAACAACTTCAGTATCAGTGAAGTAGGTGCAGAACATGGACCCCGCCCTGTAGAACTTTGTCTTTATGCCTGCGCGTTTTGAAGCATATCTCAGGGCTTCTTCAAGGGCCGCCGACTTGTTCATCAGTTGTTTATATGTATCCGGCTTTGAGATAATCTTAAGCGTTTCAATTCCTGCGGTCATTGCAAGCGGATTCCCTGAAAGCGTCCCGGCCTGATACACAGGCCCTTCAGGCGCAACCATTTTCATAATATCTTTTCTGCCGCCAAATGCTCCCACAGGCAGCCCGCCGCCGATCACCTTTCCGAGGCAGGTCATGTCAGGTTTTATTTTAAATGCCTTCTGCGCCCCGCCGTATGATACCCTGAATCCCGTCATTACTTCATCAAATATTAAAATTACTCGTACTTCTTTGTCAGCTTTCTCAGCCCTTCAAGGAATCCCGGTTTCGGCAGGACACAGCCGATGTTTCCAACAACAGGTTCAATAATAATGCATGCAATGTTTTTCGCGTTCTTCTCAAGAACTGTCTTGACCGCCTTCAGATCATTGTAAGGAAGGGTTATTGTATTTCTCGCATAATCCTTTGGAACACCCAGACTGTCAGGAACGCCGAAGGTAGCCGCACCGGAGCCTGGCTTTAACAAGCAGCCCGTCCGCATGGCCGTGATAGCAGCCCTCGAATTTTATTATCTTGTCCCTGCCTGTGAATCCGCGCGCGACCCTGATGGCGCTCATGGTCGCCTCTGTGCCGGAGTTGACCATCCTTACGATTTCCATAGAGGGATATGCCTTGCGTATCATCTCAGCAAGCTCTATCTCAAGCGGAGTGGGCGCACCGTAGCTCGTGCCTCTTTCACAGGCTTTTTGAAGTGCCTTAATTACCGTTGGATGGGAATGCCCAAGGATCATGGGCCCCCATGAGAGGACATAGTCTATGTATTCATTTCCGTCAACGTCATAAATTTTTGAACCTTTTGCTGATTGTATAAACAATGGACTTCCGCCAACTGCTTTGAAGGCCCTGACCGGGCTGTTTACCCCGCCGGGGATTATACGTTTGGCTTTATTAAAAAGTGCGATGGATTTTTTGTGGCTTAATTTCGACATGATTATCTCCTGTTGTTTAAAAATTATGGCAATTTTCAGCGAGTTTTATTTAACTCATAAATGACACAGGCATGTCAAAAGTAATGTATTTTCGAGAGATTATTTTTCTACCTTTGCTATTTGTAAAATATTGTTTTCTTATGTCGAGGAGTCGTCTTCAGCGATTTTTCTGTAGTTATTCAGCCGGGGAGGAGAACCTCTTCTTTCCTTTGATAGTACGATTTTTCTGTGATCGGGCTTATCCTTACGGTTAAGGCCGATTAATACCTTTACCGCTTCAACATTTATTTCATTTCTCATAGGCCATTTCAGTAATCACTTCCAGGGCGGTCCTGTTGTCATACGGGACCGGACGATACGGCCTTTGTGAGATCAAGGCATCATATATATCACAAACAACGACTATTTCTGAGATCGGATTATCGAGATGTATCCCATGATGGATATCCTGTACCGTTTTTCTTTTCATGATGGTCTCTTGCCACTACAGCGGCAATATTGTCAGTATCTTTATTGTAATGACTGAGCAGCAGGTATCCCGAAAGCGGATGTTGCTCCAATATGTCAAGTTCGTTTCTGGTAAGAGGAGATGATTTTTGCAGGATACTGAGCGGAACACTTATCTTTCCGATGTCATGAGTAGGGCTTGACATAACCTCACTGATGTGGTCCTGGTAGTTATCTATCATATATGATGCAACCAGAGTGGAAAGTGTAAAAACCGTAAGGGTATGGTGATACGTGTAGATGTCATACTGCTTGAGAAAATCAACGGTTTCCATCACCGGCTGAATAAGTTGAACTTTTCCCATAAACTTAAGCAAAGCGCTATATTCATCTCCAAGGGAAAAGATCCATTGATAGGGCGGTTGACTTATGCAGCCGATCAGGTCCTTTTTAATTGATTCATGCTGCATAAGGGTGTAACTCTTGAAATGTTTTTTATTGTTCAACGAGACAATGTCTTTAAGCGCTGCTTCCGTTAGTTCGGTTCCGGCATGAAATAACGTTTTTTTGTCATAAGTAAATATATCGGCTTTGAGTTTCAAATAAGGCATATTCCTCCCTCATTTTCGAAAGGTTCCTATTCCCTTGATAGAATGATACTAACGAACAGCTCTTAAACGGATATTTTTTTAAACCTCATCTTCCAGTAATGAATCATCTTCAACAAGCGTTATTGCTTCAACAGGACAATTCTCCTCAGCCGCTTCGCAGCAGTCCGCAAACTCGCAGCCTTCCGGGTCAACAACCTTTGATTTATCGTCAATAAGCTGAAATACCGCCGGGCATATCTCAGCGCAATTGCCGCATCCTATGCATAAGTCTTCGTCAACAACAGGTCTCATAATCTGTCTCCATTATCGTAATCAATGTTACATTATATTATACATTTTTAGTTCCCTAACTGATTATAAATAGGTTAAAACATTCGAGCCTCACCTGCGAGACCAAAATAAGGATTCTCATGGGCATTTGCCGGTATATCGGAAAGGCTTTCTACATGACCGTCGCGTGTACGCGGAAATTCTTCATCAACGTTGGTGTAGATAATATGGTAATCGCTACCACGCGTTACACGAGTCGCAACTCTCCACATTCCCGCGATTTTCTTAAGACGAAGTTCCTGATTCCAGCTACCATTTCGTCCCGTGAAAAAGATGTTTAAAGAATGGTGATCACCAACCCCGAGATTAAGATTACCTACAACTACGACGTTTTTAGGGGGAATTGTCCCAATCGTAAGTCGTGTTTCAGAGTTCTCATGGACACGCAACTTCTCAAGATCGACGATACGCGCATTAAGATCATATAAAGGATACTTGCCAATGTATGAATATAACATCCGCGAAATGACTTTCTTTTTTTAATGACAGATGCAGTCGAGCAAAACGTCATCACCTGTTAATGTGCGAAGAGTCACCTCAGTGAGTCTTGAAATTTCCTCATTCTTCTGTCGAAGTTCTCTTTCAAAGTGTGTTTGGTTTTGACTAGCCCAGAATGCACCGATAGCACTAAGAATAGCTCCCAAAAAAATTAGCCATACTTTCATTTTAGAGAGGTTGTTTTTAGAGTTCTTCCCTTGAATCCAGAAGGCACTAATGGCACTAAGTAGTGCTCCTACAAGTATTAACCATATCGCAAAGTTTGAGATATCAATACTCATATATAGTCACTAAATAATTATTATTTAGATTATTAGTAACCACTCCCCATCCACGACAACAGAAAATGATTTCAGAGTATAAAACCATAAGTGTGAACGATCGAAACGCATATGAACTAAGGCCCATAAAATTCATGAAATATCTTAACGCCGCAGGGAGGGATTTGCAAGACAAGAGAAATGCAGAAGAGCAGAAGCGCAATAGTATAAAAGCGCTAAGGTGTTAAATAAAAATTGGGGCTATGCCAATGCCTTGATGCCTTCGTGATGGATCGGGAGTATTTTCCGGAGGTCTACGTGAGAGGAAGCGTCAACGATTTCTATACCGACAATTTTCCCGCCATCTCCTATATCGAGAACAACGTCATCGGCAACACGCTTGTTTATTACATCCTGCCTGGTTTCATCCAGCCTGATATAAAGAAGGTCTTTTATGTCGTCATATGAAATTTTCATCTTGTCTCCTGCCAACGGCCATAAAAAACATATACGGTTATGGTTATTATTGTATCATCTTCAATAGTATAAATCACTTCAACCTTTTTCTGTTCATAAAATACATCGAGTCGCTTCCTTGTAAAATCGAATATTCTGGCTTTCCCTCTTCGACCTTTTTTTGCAGGGATGTCGAATCCTGCATGAAGAACATCTATTATTTCATCTTCGTTAGTGCCACGCTCCATAGCTCTTTCGAGCGTATGAGAATCGATACGGATTTTCATCAGCCTGCCCCCTAATCATTAAGTCAACAATATCATAACGTCGTAAGCCGGGAAATTCAAGAAGAAATACAGCTTTCAGCGATCAGCTAAAAAGTGCGGAAGAAAGAACGGTATGATTCCGGACAAGCCGGAATGACATCACGCAATATAATACAGACAGTACAAGTTTACTTATTTATCATTTCCATCACCGCTGCAGCCAGCAGCGGGAACATGATCTCGTGATGTCCGGTCAATGCATATGATTTGCCGCCTGAAAGGACAGGGCGTCTCAGGACATTCTCACGCGCCCTGTAATGCTGGATAAAATCCATATTGACCGTAGTAAAGTCCTTCACGTCATATTTAAGATTCCTTGTAACGGCAATCGCCTTTAAAAATACCTCCGGCATGATCACGGCAGAGCCGAGATTGATATAAACGCCCCCCTTAAGGTCCGAAACAACCGATGAAAAGAGCCTGAAATCCCTCAGGCTTCCTTCGCCGATTGATCTGCCGTCAGCCTCCGGATGCATATGGATGATATCCGTTCCCAAAGCAACATGGACCGTTGCAGGGATATTTAATTGTGATGCAGCCGAGAGAATGCTCAACCCTTTGTAATTAGCCTTACTCTTTAAAATATATTCACCTACCGACTTACCAATCCCGAAGCCTTTTTGAACTCCTGCCTTAATTGCCCTGTTCAGGTCCCTGCCTGTCTCCTCCGCCATCCCAAATGTCCCTTTGCACAATTCAATGTCAACATCCTCGGAAGTATGCCCCATGAGGCTTAGCTCAAAGTCATGGATAATACATGCGCCGTTCATGGCAACAGCCGTAATCACTCTATTTTCCATCAGATTAATAATAATAGGGGAGAGACCGACTTTCACCGGATGAGCGCCCATTCCGAGGATTACAGGCCTGTTATTCTTTCTTGCCTTTACGACCGCGTCAACTACCGATCTGAAATCCTTTACCGCAAGGATATCCGGCAGGCTGCTGAGAAAAGATTTCAGACTTCCTCCGCTGAAGGCTTTCCCTACCCTGTCGAGCCGTACCTTGCTCTTTCTGGATCTCAGTTTGCAGGTTTTTATGTCCTTCAGAGAGATTGGTTTGTATTTTTTCGACACACAAAAATATAACCTGCAGGGAATGATTAGTCAAGAGTAAAGCAAAACAGGAAATACATCGGTTTTTAAGTAACCGTTAATCTAAATACAAATCACGAGAGATACAGAATATTGACTTTTATTAACTACTATGGTAGTTAATATTACATGCAAACCGCTATATCAAAGCTAAAGGAGCTTGGTTTTTCAGAATATGAGGCAAAGGCATATACAGCGCTTGTCAATGAAAATCCCCTGACCGCTTATGAAATATCCAAGAATACGGGCATCCCTTCTTCAAAGGTTTATGAAGTAATACGAAAGCTTGAATTCAAACATATGATACAGGCCGTTCATGGTGAACGTTCAAAGATATTTATCCCTGTCCCTCCGGACGAGTTTGTGCAAAATTTCAGGTCCTCGATAGACAATAACCTTCATGCTGTTCAAACCAATTTAAACAATTTCCGGTCTGGAATGAATGTTAACTATACATGGCATATCAAGGATTATGATGCGCTTCTTCTTAAGTCGCAGAGGATGATAGAAACATCGAGGGAAAGCATTTTATTATTGACCTGGCATGAAGAGATGCATGCGCTTTTTGATGATCTGAAAAAAGCTGCTCAGCGGGATGTGAAGATCGGCGTAATACATTACGGCAAAACCGATTATAAGATTGTACAACTCTATACTCATCCTGTCGAAGATACTATTTATGCAAAAAGAGGTATCAGGGGTTTTACCATTGTTGCTGATTCTCAGGAAGCCATTAACGGCAAACTTGTCGGGAAAAAAACAGAGGCCATTTGGAGCATGAATGAGGGCTTTGTCAATATGGCGGAAGACTATATACGACATGATATTTATCTGATGAAAATAATGAAAAGATTTGATCCCGTATTAAGAAAAAAGTTTGGCGAGAGATATGAAAGGCTCAGAAATGTTTTCAGGGATGATGCATTGTAAAGATAAATATTCAGTATGAGTTATGTTTATCTGAGGGACACAAAGATACCCTGTCGAATTTGACATAACTGCACCGTTAAAATTCAATCGTTCACAAGCTTTTCAGCTTGAAAATAATGTAATGCCTATGTTGCCCCGCATCTCGGGTTTTCATGTTTTGAAAAACTTAATATAAAAACCCAAAACACTCCTGCCGCAAGCAGCGCCAGTATACCGATCAATGCCATTAACAAATCAATCACCTCCCTCTTGCAATTTTTACAGCATCAATTAATTGCGCATGATCATTATTTGCATAATTGTGCAGATATGCAAGTAATCAATGTCAATTTAAATTTTCTTTTTAATTTATTAAATTTTCTAATGGTTTTTCATGGCAAGCAGCTTCTGTCCAAAGATGATAAGCCCCGCCTATTGTCAAGATCCGGAATTTGTGCTAAAAAATTATAGAAACTAAAATTACAATTAACCGATCGGGGGATAATTCATGAATAAGTTTTTGTTCTTTTTACTTATCGCAGCTTTTACTATATCGATTGCGGTCGCTTCTACTGAAGAAGGCAAACAGATATTTGAAGGCAAGTGCAGCAAATGCCACGAACTTGAGCGTGCATTATCAGAAAGCAAAGACCTGGCGGCATGGAAGAGCACAACACTGAGGATGTCCAGATACTCAGGCGGGGCCATTACTGAAAAAGACGCGGAGGCTGTTGCGGAATACCTGGCTGGAAGGGAAAAGTCAGGCAAAATAGTTATTCCTGAAAAAGAATCTGATAACAAAGAAAAATCCATCGAAAAAAAGGAAGGCTTTGATTTTAAAAAAGTAAAGGTCGAGCAATTCATAAAGCCGGATGTGTGCGCTAATTGCCATTCTGAAATATTCAAACAATGGAACGGCTCTATGCACAGCAAGGCGTTTGTTGACCCTCTATGGCAAAAAGCCACCAAGTTGTTCAATAAAGACGTTACCACAAATGATCAAATTCTTGAAATGCAGGCATGTGTAGAATGTCATACTCCGCTTGGTTTCCGGTCATATTCGATCATATCTCCGGGCGATGATTATGATAAGCTGTCTTATCTGCCGTCACAGGGTATCTTCTGCAACTGGTGTCATAACATCAGCGAAGTTAAACATCTTGGCGATGCCGGCTACGAATTAGAGCCGGGGGGTGGAGAAGACAACCCGTCAACCATGCTCGGTCCTTTTAAAGATTCTGATTCGCCGTATCATCCCACGAAGTATTCCGAGTTACATACGAAATCTGATTTCTGCGGGCTCTGCCATAATGTTTCCCATGCCGGAAATCACATGCCGATCGAGCAAACGTACAATGAATGGAAAAACAGTCCTTACAACACCGGGAAGCCTGAAACAACGGTTTACTGCCAGGACTGCCACATGCGACAGAAACCGGGAATTCCTTCTACAGGAAAGACAAAACGCCCCGACAACCCGGGCAAGGCGTGCGATATGGGCCCTGTCAGACAGCACATATGGACACATTATTTTGTAGGCGGCAATGCAATTGTCACCAAGCTTCTCGGCAGTGAAATGCATGCACAGATGGCAGTTGAACGGCTTCAGAACGCTGCAGATTTGGAACTCCTGAACGACAGTTCATACAGGATGAAAGCCCTTTCACGTGTAAGGGTCAAAGTCATTAATTCCGGAGCAGGGCACTATCTTCCAACAGGGCTGACAGAGGTCAGGCAGATGTGGCTTGATGTGAAGATAACAGATGCAAAGGGGAAGATATTGTTACGGTCAGGGGGACTGGATGAAAAAGGCGATATAGACAAAGATGCGGTGATCTACCATACAAAGCTCGGAAACGAAAAAGGCGACCTGCTTAATGTCGTACTTGCGGACAGAGTACTTTATGACCACAGGATCCCGCCAAAAGGTTATATGATCGAGAGTTACGCCTTTTATATACCTGATGATGCCGTTTCCCCATTGAATATTGAAGTGTCTCTGAAATACCGTAGCGCCTCACAGGAACTTGCAAGGATATTGCTTGGAGAAAAAGCACCTGAACTTCCTGTGATTGATATGGCACATATTACTGAAAAAATAGAATTTCAAAAATGAAGGGAGTAAAACAATATATTCTGTTGCCGCTGATGATCATCCCGCTTTTAACGGGCGGATGTGCGCCTTCTCCATCAAAAGGCGAGATCGAGGAAACAATAGTAAAATATTTTGAAATAAAACAATATAAGGTTGCCGAGCTGAGTATAGGCAATATTGACCCGATACCTGTAAGTAAACAACAGTATATGGGGACCCCTGGATACACGGTTAATGTAACAACCCTTATATTGGAAATACCTGAAGACACGGGAGCGCCATGGAATTATAAAAAAGGGCAAAGGGTATCGTTCAAAAATATACAAATAACTTTCCGGCAAAGTACCGGTCAGGATAAAAAATGGCTTATAGTACATATTTCAGGAGTACCAGTTCCTTAATTTACATTTTCAGTATTACAGGGGGAACATATGAGAAAAGTTGAAGGAGCAAAGGTCTATGGACTCTGCCTTGAAAGACTTGAGTTCCAGATCAAAAATGCCCTCGCAAGGATCAGTAAGGACAGCAGCCTGTACAAGCCGGATAAAGGGTTTGTTCTTGAAAGTTATTGCACCCGGGACATAGACGAGATCATTGACCTGTTAGAGATCTATGATGTCCCTGACAGAACGCATGAAACAGTTATGGGCAAATTGTCTGAAATTGCTTACAGCGCTTCAATCCTTTTAGGAGAAACTGTAAGGTTCAATTTTTCTGATGAAGGTTTTTTGTGCATCTACCTTATCTTGAAGAAATCATCGGCAAAATAAGCATTGCCTGTTCTCCGGACTATGAAGAGTTGCGCCAATAAACTACATTTTCAGAATCCTTCTTGCTGTCTTGCCGAGTACTGTCTCATGCGCACTTAAGGCCCCGTGCGGACAAACCTCAATACAGCAGTAGCACCTGATGCATTTCTCATAGTTGAAGCGGATCTTCTTTTTCTCATGTGTTATCGCTTTTGCAGGACAATATTTCCAGCATTCTCCGCAGTGTTTACAGAGCGATTCATCACATACAGGTCTCTGAACAAGATGCCTGCGCATAAAATTATGTACTGGCCTTGGTCCAAAAACAAGAGGGACCATTTCGGGAAATTTAAAATCCTTTACTTCAGGCAGGTCCCCGTCAACAATAAATTCTTCGGCCGCGATTCCCTGCTCCATGATGTATTTGCTGGTCAGCACTCTATCGGGCGAAATGCCTAACATCTTACATACCGCCATATCAACTGCGAACGTGTCCCTGCTTCCGAGGAGCACTCCGATATGTCTTGGTTCACCGCCCTTTCCCGGCCCCTCCCCCTGCATTGCGAGAATACCGTCCATGATCGTAATGTCAGGATTTACTGCCTGATATATCTTCACCAAAAGCCTCGCGAACATATCCCTGTCAACACCTGTCCTGAAATGCCATTCGGGTTTTTTCATGCCTACTATACAGCCGAACAGGTTTTTTATACCGAGCGTCAGCAGCATCTGTGCATGGGTTTTCAATTTTGGAAGGTTGATCAGAAAGTCAGCGTTCACGGCATCAGCTGCGATCTCTATTTCGTTAAAAGGTTTCCCGACGTCAACGGATAAAGAGGTCCTGAACTCCGTGTACTCAACATTCAAACCTTCAAGCGCATCTCTGATCCCGCTTTCCTTTATGATCTTCTCAAATGAACCTATAGCAGGACTGTCGGAAATAACAGGCCTGGCGCCTTTATCAAGCACATACTCAACAGCGGCCTTTATTATCAATGGATGTGTGACGATCGCCTTGTCAGGAGAAGCAGGGGCAAGGAGATTGGGCTTGATCACAACACGGCTGTTCTTTTGGATCATGTCTTCAGCAGTACGGTCCATGATCTCAAAAAAGACCGGTTTCAGTATTTTGTAATCGTACTCAGCCTTTCTGATAAAAACTTTGGACATATTTGTATTTTCCTTTTTCCGCGTTTGACACTACCGGCATTCTGCCATGAAATCCGATGTTTTTCTGATAATTATATCCGGCAGTGACTTCTATTATCCAATGCGGCTTCATTTATTTCAATATCTTCCTGCTTTCAAACTTCCGCACTTTTGCTCTATGGCGCTAATGCGCATTTCTGTTTGACAGACGAAGCATTTTGTGATATACAAAAATCAAGGAAGTAATTTAATGTTCTCTGTTATGTATGCAGAGACCTAAAAAGATTACGGATCACGCCAACCGGCAGGCAGACGAGCCGGAATGACCCGGAAAAGGAAGGTGATCTTATATGATTACAAAAGTTGAGCTCTACAAAAAAGAAGATATTAAGGCGGCATTAATGGCGCTGTATGATTTAGCTGAAAATGCAGAGAATTGCATACTGTCCCTGGAGACCGCTTTTATTTACAGTAAGACCACGCCATTGAAAGGGTGTCGCGAAGTCATCAAAAATATTAAAAGGGAAGGGGTTGAGTTAACAAAAAAGTTAACAGATATCGTTTATGACAATGCAGACTTAAAATGCTATGTTTCAGTTCCGGGACATCTCCTGATAATCGGGGAGTATCTCGAAAAAATTGCTGATCTTGTGGAAGAAAAGATCCTGGGGAATATCCTTTTTTCCGATAAAGCAGAGAAAGAAACGATGTTCCTTCTTCAGAGGCTCAGCGAAATCCTGTGGACGGCTTCATCCTTAATACTTGCGAGAAATACTTTCCTTGGTATGTACATCGAAGAGGCCACTTCAAATCTGGAAAAGATGGCAGACGAATACGCCACGCTTCATGAAGAAAGGCTGATAGAGGGTTTGTGTCTTCCCGTGGCTTCATCCGTGTATGTCAATATGCTTGATGCAATAAAAAACGTTGCGTGGCATATAAAGGAAATAGCAAGGCATCTTACCGGATGATCCTGTTTTATCTGGAGCAAGGCATGGCTTAAAACCAGTACAGTGATGAAGTTATGAAGCGATGAAGTGAAGAAGCAACAGATGACTCCTTTACTTCCAGACTTCCGCGCTTTCGATCTTCCGCACTTCTTTACTTTATCAGACTATCGAGTTCGTCCAGATTGAATGAGCTTTCATGGGCTTTCCCCATCCATCTGGAGCACCGATTTGCATTTAGGGGAATTCCAACCGGCGGGATATCCATTTTAATGCATAACCTCATTCCGTGAACAAGTTCAGGTACGCATGCGATCCCAAGGGCGCCGACACTTTGATGTTCGGCCTTTAGTCTTTTGAAAAGTTTATCGAGATCCATTGTGAGAGAGATGTATGGATGGATGTTATATTGCTTCAACAGAAGACCTCCGAGATTTACAAAACATTCCTTAGTGCATCCCTTGCAAACCGATTCAATATCTCCAGGGACAGAGCAGCAATTCGGCCTGAAATCCCGCAGGCAATGCGCGATCAGAGCAAATTTATACCCGCTGTTCCTGAACGCCTCCCTGTAGATCCGGTTAACCAGTTCAATCTCAAGCATGTAGAGATGGTACTGTTCTTCTTTTGTTCGTAATATACTGTCAAATCTCTGTGAAAACGGCAGGGTCCTCAGATGCTCTTTAACTCCTGCGGTATAGAGAGAGAGGGATTCTTTTAAGGCCTTTTTTATAAAAGAAATGAGTGGTCTGTCAACCTGCCTTTCTGAAAGCCTGCCTAATATGGTCCTGTTGCCGCTTGCTTTCTGAATTTGTGAAAGCAGTCTCTTTTCATCCGGACACCGCTGTAAAAATAGACCTGCCAGCTCTTTAATAACACGGTAGTATTCATCCGTTGAGAATTTATCAGCAAAAAGGGAATATGTCTTCCCCTGAACAGCCTTGTATTTGATCCCTTGGGCATTCACTGCTTAATTATAAATAGTTTAAGGGCAATAAAGCTCGGAAGCCGGTCAGCAGTTTGCGCTTAATATTTACGGGAAATATGCCGATATGATAACTAATTCATTTATGAAAAGAGATAAAAAGGAGGATTTATGATCGGATGGATACTATTAGGGACAGTCATTCTGTTCCTGTTGTGGGTGATTATAACCTATAACAGCCTTATATCGCTTCGGAACAATGTCCAGAATGCCTGGAAACAGATCGATGTCCAGTTAAAGCGCAGGCATGACCTCATTCCCAATGTTGTCTCCGCGGTCAAAGGGGCAATGGAGTTTGAACAGGATACCCTCGAAAAAGTAATCAGCGCAAGGGCAAAAGCAGTGTCCTCGGTCGGCGCTCAGGAAAAGGCAGGCGCCGAAAATATGCTCACACAGACACTGGGTAAACTTTTTGCGGTTATGGAAAATTATCCTGACCTTAAATCAAATGCAAATATTATACAGCTTCAGGAAGAACTGACATCAACAGAGAACAAGATCAGTTTCTCCCGGCAAATGTACAATGACCTGGTGGCGAACTACAGGACCAGGCAGGAAGTTTTTCCAAATACGATCATCGCATCTGTGTTCAGCGGATTTCGGAAGGCAGAATATTTTGAGGTATCAGCGGCTGACCGGGCAGTGCCGATTGCAGATACAAGTATACGGAAAAGCCATACCTGCCTGAACCAGATAAAAGAAAGACTGTATGTCTTTTCAGAAATGAATGTCCATAACATTTATTGATATCGAGCGACAAAAGAGCTGGCGGATCGTCATATTCTTTTCTGTCCTTATTATGCTGTATTTTCTAATATCCTTTGCCCTGGTAGCCTCCTTCTATCCACTTATTCCCGTTCAGCGGTTTCTCTATGAAACTCTTTTCTTCAGGAACCGTCCTTCCTTATCGTGGTTTTTATCTCTTCAGTAATTATAGCCTCGATCCATTTCTGTCTCTCTTCCCTCAACGCAGTAGCTTATATGAAAGAAAAGTTTACCCGCCCTGGCGCCTGATACCGAAGATGAGATTCATAAGCAACTGATAAATATTGTGGATGAGATACAGATTGCATCCGGGAGGAAAATAAACATTCAGTGTCTGGTCATACCGTCCCTTTCTGTTAATGCATTGTCGGCAGTGGACCTCAGGGGAAATGCGATAATCGCAATTACAGAAGGGCTGCTTTCGAGGATATCAAGGGCGCAGCTTGAAACTGTAATTGCGCATGAGGCCTACCACATCCTTTCCGGGGATTGCCTTGAAACAACGATCGCTGCCAGCCTGTTCGGCATACCTTCTGCAGCCATTGAAAAGGTCTGCAATGCCTCGGAAGGCCGTATCTTTTTTGTACCGGCATTCCTTTTCGCATGGCTATTGGTAAAGGTCAGCTACATGTTAAACATGTTCATTTCGCGGGAGCGTGAATACCGCGCAGATGCAGGAGCTGTACGTATGACAAGAAATCCTTTGGCTCTTGCTGAAGTTCTGCACATGCTCTCCCGTCGCTGGAAAGGCATTGGACATATAGGCGCCGGAATTGAAATGCTATGTATAATGAATACTTCTGACAGCATTCTTGATGAATCAGAGGGATGGCTTGCAGATCTTATGTCCACTCATCCCCCGGTCAATAAAAGGATAAAAATACTTTTGCAGATGGCACATACAGGAATTTCCGACGCTGACCAGGCAGATAGATGGAGGTGAAAATAAAAAACTCAACGAAGTACCTGAATACATGTTCTATGCCCTCGATAATAAATATCAATGGCAGGGGCCTTTTACAGTAATGGAACTCGCGGTTTTACCATGGCTGTCTGCTGATACCTGGATCTCTAACAATGGGGATGCCCTGGTAAAAGCATCACAGTTACAGCTTTCCGATGTTATGCTCAGGAAGCGATTCGCAAGTGATGCGAAAGCTGTATCAGACTACCTGTGTCCGTCCTGCCGGAATCCATTAATACCGGAGACTTATGAAAAAACAAAGATTTACCAGTGCAGATTTTGCGGCGGTTCACTGGTGGATGATGTCAAATTGCCACGGATAATCGTAAGGAAGGATGTAAAATATTCAGAGAGGATCAATGCATTGTCAAGAATAACGCTCAGTGAAAATCAGCTCAGGCAGCTTGCCAGAAATAAAAACAACTCTGCAAAGGCGAATATGAATTTATTATATTGTCCTAAATGCAAAAGCAGGATGAACAGGACCTTCTACAGCATGGCGTATTTAGTTGAACTGGACCGTTGCAGTTATTGCGGGATAAGCTGGTTTGAAAATGATGAACTCGAAATCCTGCAGTGCATGATAGACAACAGGATGGCCTCAACCCCGCTGCCGCTTCAGGATGCCTCTGAAAAAAGCAATGTCTTAAACGAGTTCCCCGGCAGCACGTAAGCGGGTTAGACAATCAGTAGCCCTTTGATGGTATTTTAATCCTATGAAAGCCGGTTTTTATCAATTCAATCCATCATTCGGCAAGAAAGAAGAAAATATCGGCAAAATGATCTCTGCCATAGGCAATACGGAAATTGATCTTCTTGTGCTCCCGGAGTTTTTTGCAACAGGATATCAATTTACTCATTGCAGCGAAGTGGCACAACTTGCTGAACCTGTTCCGGATGGATATACAACCAGGACACTTTCATTGTTGTCCCGTAAAAAGAACATGTACATTGCGGCAGGTCTTCCGGAAATGCATGAAGACAAATTTTATAATTCTGCAATCCTTACAGGACCGGAAGGCTTCATAGGCGTTTACAGGAAGACCCATCTCTATCTCGAGGAAAATCTTTACTTCACCCCTGGTGATACGGGTTTCAGGGTCTGGGATACCAAAGCAGGACGTATAGGCATAATGATATGCTTTGACTGGTTCTTCCCCGAAGCCATGAGGACCCTCGCCCTTTCAGGCGCAGATATTGTGGCCCATCCGTCAAACCTTGTCCTGCCTTATTGCCCCGATTCAATGCCTCTCAGATGTCTTGAGAACAGGGTGTTCGCAATAACTGCCAACAGAACAGGAACTGAGAACAGGAAAGAAGGTCCTTCTCTGCGGTTCATTGGAAAAAGCGAAATCGTGTCACCAAAAGGAGAAATACTGATAAGGGCGCCGGAAGCTGAAGAGGCGCTGATGGTAACAGACATTGATCCGACAGCCTCAAGAAACAAGACCCTCAATTCATTTAACGATATTTTTAAAGACAGAAGGCCTGAAATGTATCGGGTCCCGCATAAAGAGTAATTATAAGTGTACCCTTTGCGTCATTCCCGCAAGCGAAGCGCGTCGGGAATCCTCTTTGCAATCAAGATTCCGGACAAGCCGGAATGACAGACAAGACATTGTTCAATAAATTCATACAAATGTATACATAAAGTATCCATTTGCACTATTTTTTGCTTGCATTTTTATTATTTAATATTATAATATTTATCAATGCCGGAGGTTTTAGAAACAGAATTATCTCAGATTGAACCGCAAAAACAGGACGATTCGAGAACAGAAGCCGGCCTCGAATCCGAACCCCTGAATAATTTTCATTTTAAGCTGCCGGTCTTTGAAGGCCCGCTGGACCTGCTTCTTCACTTAATAAGAGAAAACAAAATAGACATATACGATATTCCCATCATCGAGATAACCCATCAGTACATAAAATACCTTGAACTGATGAAAGAGCTCAACCTTGAAATTGCCGGCGAATTTCTTGTGATGGCTGCAACCCTGATCCATATAAAATCAAAAATGCTGCTCCCCCCCGATGAAGAGGAAAAGAAAGAGCCTGCTGAGGACCCGAGGGCTGAACTCATTCAAAGGCTGCTTGAGTATCAGTCGTACAAAGAGTCCTCAGGGTTTCTAAGAAAACGGGAAGAGATATGGAAGAATATTTTTCAGAAAAGTATGCCTGACAGGGAAGACATTACATTTGAGCCTGAGCCGTTACTTTTTGAAGCGAATGTCTTTGACCTTATTACAGCCTTCAAAAAACTGCTTGAGACGGCCCCTGTACAGGCCCGCGAGATAACGAGGGAGACGCTGACTGTGGCTGATAAAATAAATTTTATCATGGAGCGCATAGAGAAGGAAGAAGGCATACGGTTCGAAGACCTGTTTGAAGACGGATTTACAAGGGTCACCCTTATTGTAATGTTTCTGGCCCTGCTTGAACTTATAAGACTTGGTTTGGTAAAAATATATCAGGAAAAGGCGTTTGGCGTTATCTGGGTCATCAACCCGCAAATTCAGGCTGATACATATCCGGCCGGAGTTGTTCAGGAGCTTTTGTCATAGCAGGAAAGGTGTCCTTTCTTTTTTATTTCTTCTACTGATTCCTTTATAGTCTGACGTACAAGTTCATTTTCGTCATTTAATGCCTCAGTTAAGAAAGGCATTGCATCATTATGTCCAATGATCCCGAGCAGATACGCAGCGTCTCCCCTTAATGTGGGGCTGTGATTTTTCAAGACCTCTGCGATCCCCGGGATCGCTTTTACAATATTATCTATATCTTTCCCGAGCAGCATTTCTACAAGCGCTACCGCGCCAAGCCGGACCCGGCTCCTTTCATCTCCAAGCAACTCACCTATCATAGGGTACAGGGTTTTGTCGTGGGTGAACATATCAGCAATGTTTTCAAGGAATCCGTTCTCCATATAATCGGATATAAGTTTTTTCATAGGTTTAATTTTTTCAACAAAGCGAGGTGTTATACGTCTCAGCAGAATACTGATTGTCATTCGCGCTTTCATGAATCCGTCCGGGTTGCCCGGCATCAGAAAGAAAGATTCTGGACAAGCCAGAATGACGATTCATGCACCACGTTATGCCGAGTTGCAGGGAAACGATAACGGCTCAACTGTCTCATTTTATGATTATCCTGCCCTTGCCTTTCACGGCCTCACCGATAATCCAGTAGGGCATTTGCTCTCTTTTTGCCGTCCTTGCAAACACTTTTAAACCCTTTGGAGGAAGCGCAATCAGCAATCCACCCGATGTCTGGGGGTCAGACAGGACCAATATGTCTTCCCTTGCGAGATTTTTCAGGATATGTTATATCTTTATTGCAGAACTCAAGATTTCTCTCCGCCCCTTTCGGTACCATTCCCAATGATGCAAATTTTTTTACCCCGTCCATGACAGGAATTTTGTTATAAAAGATAACAAGGTCCGTTTTTGAGGTTTTTGCGATATTTAACCCGTGTCCCAATAAACCAAATCCCGTAACATCGGTTGCAGCCCGTGCTCCGGAGCGGACCGCGACCTTTGAAGCGGTTTTATTGAGCTGAAGCATCGATGCAATCGCTTTGTTCAAACCTCCTTTCTGCACTTTACCGCGTTTAGCCGCAGAAGTAAGAATGCCTGTGCCAAGGGGCTTTGTAAGAATAAGGATGTCCCCGGGAGAAGCCCCGGCTACAGTTAGAACTCCTTTTTTATCAACGACACCTGTCACCGCAAGTCCGAACTTGAATTCATTGTCTTCAATGCTGTGACCGCCTATCAGGCAAGCGCCGGCTTCCTCAAGTTTGTCAATGCAGCCTTTAAGTAGTTTTTTGATGACCGGCGCGCCAAAATCACAGGAAGGAAAGCCAAGTATGGCAAGGGCTGTAAGGGGTGTTCCTCCCATAGCGTAAACATCGCTTACTGAATTTGCAGTGCATATTGCGCCAAAGGTGTATGGGTCGTCAACTATAGGGGTGATAACGTCAACAGTCTCGACCAACAGTGTATTTCCGTAACGGAATATACCAGCGTCATCACCCGGCCCTACGACCACATTCCTGCTTTTGCACTTGTATATATCCGCTAAAATTTCCGATAGGTCCGCCGGACCTAATTTAGCCGCTCAGCCGCCTGCTTTAACTTTCTCTGTAAGCCTTATGTTTTTCATACGAATCTATATTACTGAAAAAATTTTGGCATGTCAAAACAGCAAAATGATATTCACCCCGTTAGAAGGACGAAAATCTTTTAACAGGGTTTACCCGTTTTTTGACTTTTGAGCCGGAATTTCTGTATGTTACATAGTTATGATAGATTTGCATATGCATACTCTGCTAAGTGACGGGGTACTTCTTCCATCAGAGCTTATCCAGAGGGCTTACAGCATGGGATACAGGGCGATGGCGCTTACAGATCATGTGGATATGTCCAATATCGATTTTGTTATTCCAAGAATTGTCAATGTGATCCGGGAAATTTCAGAGTTCACCCCGTTGACTGTCATCCCCGGCGCCGAGATAACACATGTACCTCCAAAACTTATTCCGGTCATGGTAAAAAAGGCCCGGGACCTTGGCGCAAAGATTGTAGTTGTGCATGGGGAAACTCTTGCCGAACCTGTGGCAGCCGGAACAAACAGGGCCGGGATTGAAGCAGGGGCGGATATTATTTCACATCCGGGGTTGATCAGTCCGGAAGATGCAATATTAGCAAAAGAACGCGGTGTTGCACTTGAGATCACAACCAGAAAGGGTCACAGCATCTCAAATGGCCATCTTGCCAAGATCGCCCTTGAAACAGGGGCCCTGCTTGTTATTAACACAGATTCTCACGCGCCGGAGGACCTGATCACACTTGAAAGGGCCAGGATGATTCTGCGCGCCTCAGGTATTACGGAAAAAAATACAGACCATACTATCGCAAACTCAGAAAAGCTTCTATATAAAATCGGGAGGAATTAAATGCCTAAGGTTATCAAGAAAAAACCTTCAAAAAAGAGACCTGTTGAGAAAACAGAAGAGGTAAAAACAGCCGCCCTGCATGCATTTGATGCAATAAAGGCAAGACAAATGCAGGTGACAATACTTGTATCTGTAATTGCAGTAATCGCCATTATTGTTATTGTTTTGAAGTTATATTCTTCTTCTCAAAACAATAAGGCCCATGAGCTTGAGATAAAAGCTAACAGTATTTATTACACTGTTAACCCAAATAACCCGCTGCCTGAAGCTGAAAAGTGGAAAAAAGCATTAGAACTTTACAAGCAGGCTGTTGATATCAAGGCAACTCCTGCGGCCCTGTTTTCACTCGGAAACTGTTATTACAATCTCGGTGACTATGAAAATGCAATAAAACAATACAATATGTTTGCCGGTAAATTCAGCAATGATGATATTATATTGCCCCTTGTCTATCAGAAACTGGTCTCAGCTTATTTTAAAACCGGCAAGAATGACGCAGCTATCGAGACGCTTGCCAGGCTTGCTAAAATCAGGAGCGGGGCCTTCAGGGATACAGCTTTATCGATGGAAGCAAGGCACTATGAAGAAACAGGAGATAATGTAAAAGCACAGGAAAAATACCGGGCGCTTGCCAGTGAATTCCCGAACTCACCCTGGAGCGCCGAGGCTACTGCAAAGGTATCCGGCAGCACCGGGAAAAATACAGCAACAATTGAACAAACTCAACCTGCCGCAGAGGCAGTAAAAAAATAAAAAACATTGGGCCACAGATTAACACAGACAAGAAAAAATGAGAAGTTAAAAGTAAGAAGTGAGAAGTAAAGAAAAAACTTTATACTTCTTACTTAAATAAGTCAGTGTAAGTCAGTGGCTAAAATGCTGTTTTTAGATTTAATAAATTGCGACACCCCACGGCGAACCGGAATATGTACTGTCGGTTGAGGGAGAAAGCTTCACGGTCCCTGTAATTTTATTGTTTGTAGTGTCCATTATTGCAAGCGAAACATCGCCATGATTAGCTACATAGACCCTGTTGTTTTCCGGGTCGACGGCAACTCCGATCGGCTCTTTACCTATATTGATTTTTTCAATTACCTTGTCAGTGGCTGTATCGATGACCACTAACATATTTTCTTCTCTTATCGTCACATAGGCCCTGTTTTTTGCAGGATCTGTCGCTATATACCACGCTGTCTTGCCGACGTCTATTGTGGTTGTCTCCTTGTTGCTCCTGGCGTCAATTACCGACACCTTTCCTTTACCATGAATGGCTACATAAACTTTCTTCCTGTTCTGGTCCACTGCTATACCTAAAGGAGTATCAACCATCTTAATTGTATCTACGACCTTGTTATCTGCCATGTTAACCACTGAAACTGTCCAGTCACCGGAATTACTTACAAAAAGTTTATTGTCCATGGTATTCATATCAAAAGGCCCAACGCCCACCTCAATTTTACCTTTAACGGTATTGGTCTTAAGGTCAATAACAGAGAGGGTTTTGTTTACGTTCTTTCCGTCAACTATATGCTCTGTATCCGCGGCATAACCTGTCCCTGCGCCCGGATTAAGCGCCATGCTCATCGGGCCGAGGCCGACTTTTATTGAGGCAATTATAGAATGGCTGTCAGTGTCAATAACAGAAACCGTGCTGTCCCCCTCATTTGAGTTAACAACATAGGCCCTTTTGGCTGCGGGATTAATTGTTATGCCCGCCGGCCATACGCCTACCCTGATCGTATCGACAACTTTATTGGTTGAAGTATCAACAATTGAAACTGTACCGCTGCCGGCATTAGTAACATATACATGTTTGGATGCAGCGTGTATATCAGATACTGATATTGCAAACGCTGCAACAACACTCATGATAACTACTGGAATTTTTAGGCTTTTTGATCTTAGCATGTTCTTCTCCTTTTATTTTGATCTTGTATTTTTACAGGTTCTATTTATAAAACTTTCCTTCATGAAATGTCAAACCTGAAGGTCAGAAGCAAGGGATAAGGATTAAGGGGTAAGGGGCAAGAAGTCAGGAGGAAGGAGGTGCTTTTTGCTGTTTTCTGTCTACTGCCTACTTATAGTTATCTCTTCTTGTTTTTCTTGTGCTCGTACATTTTCAATTCAGCATTGGAAAGCATTTCATCAATAGAGACAGAGAGTTCAGGATTGTTGAACGAAGTGCCGAAGCTCATAGACACCCTGGAAGAACCGGTCTTATTTGCATTGTACATATCAATATTCTCTTTTAAACGTCTCATGATCATTTCCTCTGTGTTTCTTGAAAATACGAGTGTAGAGACCACGAATTCATCTCCGCCTATCCTCGCAAGAATATCCGCTTCCCGAAAGGTCTTCCTGAGAATATTTGCAATGTCAATTAATCTCTGGTTCCCGGTATCGTAGCCCAGTTCATCATTTATCATCTGCATATTGTCCACCCCGATATATATTATCAGCATCCCCTTCTTTTCCCGGTGGGCCGCCTTTATCTGCTGCTCTGTCATACTCATGAATGTATGAAGATTATAGAGGCCTGTCAGTTCATCTTTTGCGCTGATATATTGAAGCAATTCATCGGCATGTTTCCGTTCTGTGATATCATAGGCAACCCCCTGTGTGCCGATAATATTGCCATTGCTGTCATAAATCGGGATCATGTTGATAACAAGATGCACCTCATCCCCATTTTTTGAGAATAAAGTTGTTTCGTGCCCTATGACCACTTCGCCTATACGGCAGTTCCTGAATTCGTTAATGTAAAACTCTGCCGCTTCAGGTATCTGGAAATCAGAAAAAGGCTTGCCGAGCATGTCCTCTGCTTTATAGCCGTAGCTCTTTTCCCATGCCGGATTGAGAAACGTAAATTGTCCCCCTGTCATCAGTACGCCATATGAGGATATTGGCTGTATTAACAATATCACGGTAAAGGTCCTCCGCCTTCATCAGTCCATTGTCAGGGCCTTTTGTGGATAACTTTTTATTTTTTGCTGTTTTCATAGTCTTTCTCCTTATCACTAAGGTTTTACCATAAATTCATTTAAATTTCTACATGATGAATTGTCCAGTCTGCTTTTCAGTATATATATTATACGGCTTTTTATAGTACTTCTTTAGACCCCTCTTTCCCCCTTAATTTAAGGGGATGAAAGGGGGTTACCGGACATGCCGCAATGACATTCTAATTCAATCAAGCATCTTAAAATGTCATTCAGGTTATTTAGAGTTCATTGATTAAATTTAATTTTATTAGCCATTATGCCGATATATTGATATAGCTATTATTGTAACTGGTGGATATTTATGGAAATCTGTGAACAGCTTACAGTTGTAAGAAACATAATTCAGGCTATCCTGAAGGCCAAGAAAATACTGCAAATGTATCCGGCCAACAACCCGATATACATAAAAACCCTCAAAGATTTATCGGAAAAGTTCGATGAATTTTTCGAATCCGGGGAGATTTTAAAGTTTCGTATCGGCAAGAATGACATTTTTTATGATTCTGAGTCTGTCTATCAAAACACTGAAATGCATGACAATCTTGCCCTTTTATTCTTTAAAGACGGGCTGCGTGAGCTGACATTTAAAAATGGATTAACTACAAAAGAAACAGAAGATTTTATTAAGATCATTTCTATCGATTTTGAAAGGGACGAAATTGAGGAAGATATCATAACATTGTTCTGGGAGAAAGATTTCGAGAACATACATTATATTGTTGAAGACATCTTTTTATCTGATGGAGCTGATTATGAAAAAAAGGCAATGAATGAATTACAGCAAAAATCATCCGGTCCTGACAGTATAGAGGAGATTTACACCAGTATATCAAGTGAAGAGGAGGGGGCAGCAACTGAGATCATACTCCCCATAACAGATGATGATATTCGTCAGCTACTGGAAGAGTTTCAAAACTACTCGCAGGATAAAACATACAAATATTTCAACATGCTGTTTGAATGCCTTAATGAAGTTGAACACGAAAAAGAGTATCAAAACATCGTCAATTATTTCATGATGGCCATAGAATTTGCGATAAATAAAGGAAATCTTCTTGCAGTTGTAGATGTGCAATCAAAATTAAAAGATCTGATCGATGATGAAAAAGACAGATGAAACAATCAGGCAACTGGCTGCAAAAATTCTTTCTTTTACCGGCGGCTATTCGATTATTGAGCTCATCGGAAATATGCTTAACAACGGTTACCCAGTTTGAAGAAACTGTTTTCAGGAGGTTTTGCCGGTTTCCTTAATACAAATGCGGTCCCGCCGCTTATCAATATACTCGGGGAGTTAAAAACCATACATACAAGAAAACTGGTCATTGACGCTCTGGTAGATTTAGGCAAAAAAAATACTTCATTTTTCTATGAGGGACTGAACGATTCAAGATGGTATGTTGTCAGGAATATGGTTCATATACTTAGAAAGATCGGGGAAAAAAGTGCAATTAATTATCTTCTGAAGCCTTTGGAACATGAAGATATCCGGGTGAAAAAAGAGGTCATCAGGACCCTTGGGGACCTTGGCGGTGATAAAGCATTAACAGCCCTGAGAAAGTGTATCCACGATAATAATATACATTTAAGAAGGACCGCACTAAACGCTCTCGTGAATATGGGTACCGAAGCGGCAAAACAGATCATAATGGAACAGATCTCAGACAAGCAGTTTAATGAAAAATCTTTTTACGAAAAAAAATCGCATTTTGAAGCCCTGGCAAACTGGAAGGGACCGGGATGTCCATGATTTTCTTGTAAAAATATTGGCCCGGAAATCACTTTTCAATAGTTCAAAGGATTATGACAAAAAGGCCTGCGCTGTTTACTGTCTCGGGTTGCTTGGCAGTAAAGACGCCGTTCCTATACTAAGTGCATACAAGAAAGCATCTAATAAAATATTACGTGAATTTTCATTCAGTGCGATACAGAGGATAGAAAATGGGATATAGTATAAATTTTGAACATATTAACAAATATACAGAGGTAACAAATCAACTCGCAATATTTCTGCGAACAGCCAAGATACATAATATGAACAATACCGCTGTTACCTCAGCTACTGATAAATTCGTATCTCTGGTAAACGATATAATACGCCTTGAAAATTGTATAGTTATTGAGATAAGGGGGGAATATTTTTATTTTAATGATCACAGGATACGTTATTCCCCTGAATATATCCTCAATCTTGATTACCTTATCAGAGAATTTAAAAAAACAGAACTTGGGACCATTCTCATCAAAGACAAAATAATCCCTAAAGATATCAGTGTTTTTATTGACGTATATCTTAAATCACATTTATCAGAAGACCCTTTTGATTATTTACAAGAAGGATTGTCGGGTTTGTCAGGCATTGAAGTAAAAAAAATTCAAAACATCTCAGAAGAGATCCTTGATAAAAGAAAGGTCGCCAGAAAGACATATTTTAATGCTGTATCTTCTTATAAGGAAATATTTAATACAGTCAAGATTGATGAAAAAATAAATCTGAAAAAGGCAAAAAGGGTAATTACATCGGTGATCAATCAGATCATCGACCAGGAACAGATCCTGCTCGGAATGACAACAATAAAAGACTACGATGAATATACTTTTCATCATTCAACCAATGTCAGCATCCTGTCTGTCGCTTTAGGCCGGAGAATGGGAATGAACCATAAGATGCTGATCGAACTCGGCATAGTGTCCCTTTTTCATGATATCGGCAAGATCGATGTACCTAACGAACTACTGAATAAACCGTCGAATTTGACAGACAGTGAATGGCATGTTATCAGAAACCACCCTAAATGGGGATTAACTGCACTATTAAAAATGAGGGACCTTGATGACCTTACAATTAACTCTGCCATAGTCGCCTTTGAGCACCATATGAATATTGATCATTCCGGTTATCCTCAGGTAAAAAATCCTTCAACACTTGATCTGTTCAGCAGAATCGTTAGCATTACTGACCAATATGATGCCATGACCTCCAAACGTATTTATACAGTCAACCCGCTGTCGCCGGAAGCGGCCTTAAGAGAATTAATGGAAAAAAGCCGTGAAAAACTGGACCCGCTTATTTTCAAATTTTTTGTAAATATGATCGGCATTTATCCCATCGGAACACTTGTTATGCTCAATTCAGGAGAGCTTGGACTTGTTTTTGAGAACAATCAGGACTTTCTGCACAGACCCCGTGTAATAATCATTTCTGATAATAAGAGCAATTTTATCAAAGGACATATTTTGGACCTCGCTGACAAAAATGGAAATGAAACATATTTGAGGACAATAATAAAAACTATGGATCCAAGAAAATATAATATCAATCTCGCGGAATATTTTCTATAGCATGTCCGGGTCGCACCGGCAAAGCCGGCAATTTTTTGAAAAACTTATGCAAAGTGCCAGCAATATGTAATTACGCCTGTGAGTATGAAATTACTGTCTATGATCGCCTCGAATAACCTGCTTGCCTGAATTCTTCTTTTCTGGAAAATATATAAACATGCTACCATGAAGACCGGTGATATAACTAAATAATACCCGAGTGAAGGCACAAGACCAAAGCCAGCGGATAAAGACATGAACAGGCCTATAATTACAGTAAGAATAAGCAGCATGGTTTGTGTATGCTTCGGACCTAATAGTATCGGGATGGTTTCCCTGCCGACTATCCTGTCTCCCTCTATACTCACGATATCAAAGACTACCGACCTTATAAACACTGTTAGAATGACAAACAACAAAACAGATATTGACTTGTAAGAGAAATAAATTCCCTGGTTCAGCATGGGAATGATGACAATAACCCAGGCCCAGGCGAGTGATACAAAAATATCCTTTGATCCCGGCAGGTCCCTGAACCTCTTATACCGCGTGAGATGCTGCAGCCTTTCAGGCACGATCCTTAACCTGTAAAGGATTCCCATAAGATAAGAAAACAGCAGGAGGATAAAATCCCTCATACTAAGCACGTATGACAGATACAGACAAACTAAAGATGCTATCATAGCCGATATTATCAGGGCTTTCCCGTAATCCCTGAAGAATCTCATTCTTGCCGGATCAGAAAATTCGTCTTTCAATCTTTCATTATAACGGTTGAAAACATGCACTCCAAATACATAAAAAAAGGCGATCAGTAAAATGGTGGAAGAAGGCCTGTCACATAAAAATATCATGCTAACATAACACATGCTTACAGCGCCGAGGCTTAAATACAGAGTGCTTTCCACCATAAATCCGCCGACACTTTCGAGAAATCTGTACAACCTGCCGCGCCTTTTTTTCAGGAGATGCTTTATTCTGTCTATTACTTTTATGATGACCCAATTGGGAGTTGAAGCTCCGGCCATTACGCCGATGTTTTCATATTGTTCAAGGCCGATATTATCAAGTTCATCTTCGTTCTCGATATGAAACGACGGCGTGCCTGTAGTGTGGGATATTTCATATAACCTTCTGGTATTTGCGCTGTTCTTCCCTCCTACAATGATCATTGCGTCAACTTCCCCTGCAAGCTCCAGGACTTCCTTTTGACGCATATTTGTTGAATCACAGATTGTATCAAATATTCTGACGTCAGGGACCTTCTTCCGTATTTTTTCAATTACTGCCTGAAAGAGCGTCCTGTCCTGTGTAGTCTGTGCAACAACACAGGCTTTATCCATATACGGCAATTTCTCTACATCATCAATATTTTCAACAACAAAACCCTCCCCGTCCGAATATCCGAGCAGCCCGTTCACCTCGGCATGTCCCCTGTCGCCGACAATAATTGTCCTGTACCCATCCTTGACTTCTTTTTTAATTATTGCCTGTGCCCTTGCAACATGAGGGCATGTTGCATCACATACCACATTGCCTGTTGCTTTTAATTTTCTCCTCTCATGAGGGAGCAACTCCATGTGCCCTTAATATTACCGTTGCATCCGAGACAGAACTGTTTTTATCAAGGACCTCCACCCCTTTCTGTTTCAGCATTTCTATGGCCTGTGGGTTGTGAACAAGAGGCCCGTAAGTAAATAAGGCGCCTTTCTTTTTATGGGCTGCGTCAAGGACTATGTTCATGGCCCGCCGGACTCCCATGCAGAAACCGGCGGTCTTGGCAAGCTTAACCTTCAATTAATGATCTCCTTAACCTAAATCATATAAAAAAGCATTGGCCACAAACTGACACAGACAAACAAAAGTAATAGAAGGTAGTAAGAAGTAAGGCAGCTAAAGCCTTTTCTTACTTCCTGCTTAATAATTAAGTCAGTGAAAATCAATTGCTCAAGTTATGAATATTATCTTTCAGGAGTAACGGCTCTACTTATGTCTGCCGTGATGTACTCAGCTACTTTTTTCTTATACGCCTGATGCAGCGCTTTGGTGGTCCTGCCCGGCTCTTTGCCTATTTTCATATTGTCTATCACTGAAACAGGCAGGACCTCCATTGTTGTATTTGATATAAAAACCTCACTGGCGCGACAGAGTTCATTTTGCCGGAAATGTCCTTCCTTGACCTTAATCCCCAACTCTGTCGCAGCGTCCAGTATTATTCTCCTGGTGATTCCATCCAGTATTCCAACATCGAGACCGGGGGTGCATAATTTGCGTTCCTTTATAAAAAAGATATTTGTTATCGTTCCTTCCGCAATATATCCCCTGTAATCAAGCATTACTGCTTCATAGGCGCCCCTCTTCTTTGCCTCGATCTTTGCAAGTATATTATTTAAGAAATTAAGAGATTTTATTTGAGGATCAAGCGCCCCTTTATAATTACGCCTTGTATTAACTATCGCTATGTTCACCCCTTTTATATAATAAGTTTTCGGATACCCTCTGAATTCATTTGAAATAATCACAAAGGTCGGCCTCGGACAAAGCCCCGGATCCAGACCTATCGGCCCTGCGCCTCTTGAAATTGTTATACGGATAACCGCTTCATTTTGGTCATTTGCTTTAAGAGTGTCATAAACAGCTTTCTTTATCGATTCATGGGTCTTTGGTATTTTCAGATCAAGCATTGAGGCCGAGCGGAACAGACGCTCAATATGTTCGTCAATTTTAAAAACGATGCCTTTATAAACCCTTAGAGTTTCGTAGATCCCGTCACCATAAAGAAAACCATGGTCGAAAACAGAAACAAGGGCTTTGCTTTCAGGGACAATCTTTTCATTAAGATAAATCACGAATCAGTTTATCACGGCAACAGGCTATTTTCCAATGATGGTATCCGCGATTTATTGACGTATTGGTATTTAATAACTACAATATTCATATCGCAAAGGACACCGCTATTTGCTTAGGATTCATGAAGGACCCCTGCGGCAGAGACCTCAGGGGGGTAATAATCATAAAATTTAGCCGGAACGCCATATGACCAGAAAAAGATTGGGGATATTTTTACTATTTTGCTCGGATATGATATCAATTATTTTTCTCCTTCAATGTTCGATGGTGATCAGAAAAAATATCCTGCCGTATTTTTTCCATTTTCCGCCGTTCCCCCCGATAAATTTCACTTTTTTCTGGTGGGTGTTCCCGGTATGGCTCTTTTTTTTCGTTTACGAGGGATTGTATTCCAAAAGATTCTCTTTCTGGGACGAAGTAAAAACCTTGTGGAAGGCTGTCTTTTTTTCAACGCTCGGAGTATTTACTATTCTGTACCTCGGGAAATCCGGTGAAAAAGTATCCAGAACAGTATTGGTCCTAATGGGTTTTATTTCTTTCCCGCTTTTACCAATTATCAGGATCAATGTAAAAAGATTCCTGATATGGACAGGGTTGCTGAAAAGCAAGGTGCTTATCATCGGGGCCGGCAAGACAGGAAAACTTATCCTTAATGCATTTAAGAAAGACACGAACTTCGGGCTTAATGTTGTCGGATTCCTTGATGACGACCCGGATAAAATCGGGGGGGAAATAGAGGGCATCAAGATACATGGCGGAGTGGATAAGGCGCAAAAATACATTGGCAAGAGCGGGATAGAAGATGTTGTCATCGCAATGCCGGGTTGTGAAAAAAATAAAATTATCTCTCTTATCAACAAACTTCAATACAAAACTCAAAATATATTGCTGATCCCCGATCTCTTTGGAATAACCGTGCTCGGGACCAACCTGCAGCATTTTTTCCAGGAACAGGCCATAGGGCTTGAAGTAAAAAACAATCTTGCAAGACCGGTCAACATCATTATAAAAAAGATTTTTGACATCATTGGCAGTCTTATTTTATTTATTCTCCTTGCTGCTCCTATGCTGATAATCGCCTTTATCATCAGGAGCGGTTCAAAGGGGCCTGCAATATTTTCACAGGAGCGGATAGGTAAAAATGACAGGCCTTTCCGATGCTACAAATTCAGGACTATGTACGCTGACGCGGAAGAAAGATTTAATACATTACTGGGAAACAATCCGGGCGCGCAGGATGAATGGAGAAATCATTGGAAACTCAGGAATGATCCGAGGATAACAAAGATCGGCAGGTTTCTCAGGAGAACGTCCCTTGATGAGCTGCCTCAAATATTTAATGTACTAAAGGGCGATATGAGCCTTGTCGGCCCCAGACCCGTTACAAGAAGAGAGATAAATGAGTATTATAAAGATCATGCAATACTCTGCTTTGGCGTGCCGCCCGGAATAACCGGTTTGTGGCAGGTCAGCGGGCGGAGCAATACAAGCTATGACTATCGAATTACCCTTGATTCATGGTATGTAAGAAACTGGAATCTGTGGTTAGATGTCGTAATTCTCCTGAAAACTGTCAGATCCGTAATTAAACAGGAAGGAGCGATTTGAATTAGTAATGAACAATGAATAATTAAGGAAGATTTATTCATAAACAATTGCTCATTATTAATTGATAATCATTTAGAGTAATCCTTAATTACTCATTACTCATTGTTAATTGTTAATTATTTAAAGGGGGTGTTATGGAAAAATGGAAATGCAGTGTATGCGGCTATGTTTATGATCCTGCGGCAGGAGACCCTGACGGCAATGTGCCGCCGAATACGCCGTTTGAGAAATTACCCGATGACTGGGCCTGTCCTGTATGCGGGGCCTCAAAAGATCAGTTTGAAAAAGTCTGATCTGTGTCCCTGAATGTAACAGGATAAAATAAGCCACGGATACTTTTGGTATACGTGGCTTATTTTAGTTTCTTCACCCTTTACTTTGGAACGTCGGTTGCCTTTGATGTTACCTTGTAGTCAATTCCCGCATCGGCAGGGGTCTTCATCTTGATGACTTTAATAAAACCGTAGCCCATACCGGCATGACAGTTATTACAGTGAGAAATCACAGCGTCATGCTCCTTTTCGAAGGCTTTCATGTCCTGGGCCTGTATTGCATTATACAACCCCGAATGAAGCCTCTGGTTAATAAAATGTGTTATCATAATCCTATGAATAAACTTTTCATTTCAATGTCTTTGCTGATATTTCTTTTTGCCGGGTGTGATAACGTTGATGAACCCGCCCCTCAAGAGTGTAAAATCAGACAAACCGCTAATTATAGGACTTCTGCCTGAGCAAAACATCTTTCATCAGCTTGAGAGATATGACCCTCTTGCCAAATACATTTCCAGTAAGATAGGGATGAAAATAGAACTGAAGGTCCTTCCCCGATACGGAAATATCATCAACAACTTTGTCTCTGAGAATATGGACGGCGCCTTTTTCGGAAGTTTCACTTATGCGTTAGCACATTCAAAATTGGGACTTGAAGTCATCGCAAGACCCGAGGGCACTGAAGGTATATCAACCTATCACGGTCTGCTGTTTGCGAGAAAAGACAGCGGGATAAGAAACATAAAAGACATGGCAGGGAAAAGGCTTGCCTTTGTGGATAAGGCAACAACCGCCGGATACCTTCTACCGCTGGCATATTTCAAAAAGCACGGGATCGATAATTACAGGAACTACCTCAAAGAAACCTATTTTGCCGGCACTCATGAAGACGTGATCAATGATGTGCTTGACAGGAAAACGGATATAGGCGCCGCAAAAAACACCGTGTTTTACCGGCTTGCAGAACAAGACAAAAGAATACTGAATGATCTGATCATTTTTGAAAGGTCACCCGAGGTGCCTGAAAACGGACTTGCCATGAGAAAAGACATCGACATATCAGTCAGGACCAAAATGAAAGAAATACTCCTTGATATGCATAATGATCCGGACGGCAAAAAGGTTTTAAAAGATTTCGGCGCTTCGAGGTTTGTTCCCACAAGCAATGATGACTACAAACCTGTTTTTGAATATGCAAAAGAGATAGGATTAAATCTTGCCACCTATGACTATATAAACGAGTAATGAGAGCAAAAATAATTATAGGTCTCAGCATCTTTGCCTTGGTCCTCTCCCTGTCCTGTATTTATATAATAAGCACTATCGAAAAAACTACTTCAGGACTTGAAAGACTTATACTGCTTCACCAGGTAGAAATACTCAGAGAGCATCTTTTAATTCAGATTAAACGTGTTCAATCAGACCTCAGTCTCAGAAATACCCGGTTTGCCAAGGGTTTTAACGCCATGATAAATGATGTCAATACCATGGTAGATACAGCTAACACGTGTTTTCGCTGTCATCACGAAAAGGATGTTGAAAAAAGACTCACTGACTTAACCAGCCAGATTCATTCATATCAGGGCGCCTTAAGCAGGGTGTCAACGATAAGGGCCAATACAGAAAGATTAACACTGGAAGAAGACAATACCTTTAGGATAGGTTCGGATTTAATTGCAACTGTAAATGACATGATAGCTATGGCGGGAAGCAAGCTTGAAGAGAAAACACAAGCCGCCCTTGTAAAAATAAGATACACTAAAATGGTACTTTATGTGCTTATCTGCGTCGGTCCCCTTATTTCAGCAATTTTAGGAATAGTATTAATACGGGGGATCTCAAAACCTATGAGCGAACTCCTTAATGCGACAAGGAAACTAAAAGATGGCGATTTAAACTACCATATCCGGCCGTTGAAGAATGAATTCGGAGAGCTGGCATTGTCTTTTAATGAGATGGCCGGTTCCCTGAAACAATATCTCTCTAAAATAGAGGAGAGCGAAAAGCGCTACAGGACGCTTTTCGAAAATGCGGAGGAGGCAATTTTTATTCTCGAAGCTGAAGGAGAAAAAGCTGGCCGGATCGTTGCCGCCAACAGGGCGGCGGCAGAAATGCACGGTTATACAGTTGATGAACTGCTGACATTGAACATAAAAGATCTCGATTCGCCTGACGCCGCCCGTAACGTGCCTGATAATATTAAAAGGATATTAAACGGGGAGCAGATAAAAGCAGAGATTACACATCATAAGAAGGACGGCACTGTTTTCCCGGTTGAAATAAGCGCCGGACTGCTCGATCTCTCAGGTCATAAATACATACTCGCCTTTGACAGGGACATCACCGGGCGCAAGCTGGCGGAGGAACAATTCCTTCGCACCGAACAAATGGTGGTATGCGGTGAGGTGACAACAGGACTGGCCCATGAAATTAAAAATCCCCTCGCAGGCATCAAGGCATCAATACAATTATTCTCCGGGATATCAACACTTCCGGAGGAAGAAAAAATTATTTTAGGGAAGATTGTCGGGGAAATAAAACGGATTGAATTATTGTTAAAGGGGATCCTTAATTTTGCCAAACCTCCTAAACCTGACTTTATTTCTGTGAATGTAAATAGTATACTTGAGACAGCCCTTACTTTCTCACTTACGTCTTCATCTTTACATCAGGGTTCAAAGGGGGAAATAAAGCTTTTAAAAGACCTTGACCACAATCTTCCCGAGATCATAGCGGACCCGATGCAACTAAGCCAGATATTTCTTAATCTGTTGCTCAATGCAAACGAGGCTATGAAGGATGGCGGTATTTTAACTATAAAAACTTCATATAATCCAATGGAAAATTCAATATTCATTACAATATCAGATACAGGTACGGGTATAAAAAAGGAATTGCTGGAACAGGTGTTTCATCCTTTTTTTACTACCAAACCCAAGGGGACCGGACTTGGGTTAGCTATTACTAAACGACTGACGGAACAGCATAATGGTCAATTAACTTTTGTAAATAATCCGGCTGGAGGAGCAACATTTACTATAAAACTCCCCGTTAAACAACATCAAATGGTGCAATCAGCATGACAACCAAAAAGAAAATATTTCTTATAGACGATGATGAGCTGATCGTCTCTGTACTGAGCAAGGCATTAATCGCTGAAGGATATGAGGTGCTCGCCGAGTCCACTGAATTCAAAGATATTACCGATAAGATCGGAGCTTATTTCCCTGATGTAATATTGCTTGATAATAAACTTGCGGGATTAAGCGGTCTGGAGATTCTTAATGATATAAAACAAAGCGGAATAGATGCTCAGGTGATTATGCTGACAGCAGACGACACCGCAGAGACAGCTGTGAAGGCGATGAAATTAGGCGCTGCAGATTATTTGACCAAACCTTTCAATATAGAGGAAATGAAGATAGTCATAAGCAATATCATCGAGAAAAAATCTCTCAAACAGGAAGTTGCTGTTCTTCGGAGGATCAGCAGTGAGTATTTCGATGAAAATATCATCGGGGAGTCAAGCATTGTAAGCGAATTGAAAACAAAGATAAAAAAGTTGGCAGATGCACATGTTTCGAGTATTTTAATCACAGGAGAGAGCGGGACCGGCAAGGAGCTCTTTTCAAGGTACATACATCGCTTAATGTTCGGTGATGACAAATCAAGGAGCAAGCCGTTTGTTGCAATTAATTGTGCTGCGTTACCGGAACAGTTAATGGAGAGTGAACTGTTTGGACATGATAAGGGCTCATTCACTGATGCAAAAACAGATAAAAAAGGCGTTTTTGAACTTGCAAACGGAGGGTCTCTCCTGCTTGACGAGATAGGCGAAATGAGACCAAATCTGCAGAGCAAATTATTAAGGGTCCTTGAGGAAAGGACCGTAAGACGCATCGGAGGGAAATGGGACATGCAGGTGCATGTAACGGTGCTCGCCACCACAAACAGAAACCTCTCCGAGGCTGTAAAAATCGGCGATTTCAGGTCGGATTTATTTTTCAGGTTAAGCAACTTTTACATGCACATACCGCCGCTCAGGGAAAGACCTGAAGATATTCCTCTGCTTACCAGGCACTTTTTGTCCTATTATTCCACGCAGTATAACAAGAAGACCATTAAAGGATTTTCCGCCGAAGCCCTAAAAAATATGACTTCTTATAAATGGCCCGGCAATATAAGGGAGTTGAAGAATCTCATTGAACGGCTTGTGGTGCTTGAAAATGCAGAAGAGATTCTTCCTGCACATCTCCCGAATTGGCTGACAAATGTTTCGATCTCTGAAGCCCATGCTCCCGATAAAAAATTTATTATGCCCGACGAAGGCATATCTTTAGACGATCTGGAGAAAGACCTCTTTGTACAAGCGCTCAAAAAAGCAGACAATAACAAGGTGGCTGCGGCAAAGCTCCTTAATATCAGCTATGATTCTCTCAGGTATGGGATTAAGAAGTTCGGGTTGAAGTAGGGGCTGGTTTCAAACCCGCCCGTTTATATATACTCTATTCCGGCCCTGAATTCATTATTGCCCGTCATTGAGATCCATTTAACAATCCCCGCCTTATGCTCTGCCCCTTCGATCTCAATGGTCTGGCCGGCATGGAGTGAGTACTCTGTAAGGATACCAATTCCCCCATCACTGATATCAACTATATTCCCTTTCAGGTTCAGTATCCTTGATTCTGCAAGTTCAGCGGCTTTTATGGAAAAATCAAAGGTTTCTTTTAATGGCCTTCTCTCATGCCTTCTCTTGCTTCTCCTGCTTTTCCATATTAATTAGTGGTTCGGACGATCCATCTTTCTCCAGAGCATTCTTCAGAATAAATTTGACCTGATAGAAATCAAAAGGTTTGGATATGAATTGATAGGCCATCTCTTCCACCTTTTTCTTGCACTCCTCATCAAGGTCTTCTGCTGTCATGATAATAACCGCGGTCTTCGGTGAAATCTTTTTTATCTTTTTCATGACGTCTATGCCGTTTGCATCGGGCAGGTGTATGTCTAAAAAACAGACATCATAAAAACTGGAGGCTATTTCAGATGCAGCCTCAGTGCCGTTATCTATGGATTTAATTTCAACAGGACAGTTACAAAACGCAGGGATATGCTTTGACAGTCCCCAGCGGATCAGGTTATCGTCATCAACTATCATTATTCGCTTCATAAAATATTTGCAATCAGCATATCATTTTTATCGTTTCTGCCAAGGTTAACTCGCGCTTGATGCGGCACAACTAATGCTTTAAAAGTAATGTCCGTGATAAGCGCATAATTTATCGTATAAAATATAATGCAAATTCTGTACCAACTCTATTAATATGTTCTTTTTTTATAAGAGTTCTGTTTTTCTCGAAGGGTTAGCAAGCAATAACGGGTCCGGCGGTCTTAAAAACTTTAACTCAGGAAGATCAGTTTTTGGTGATATGACCAGATACGATTGGTAGTTTTTTCTATTAGATAGATAGCCTGGATGATGTCTTACGGATAACTCTCGCCGGTATGGGTCCTACCATGGCAAACAAGCGTACAGTTTCCCGAAAAAGTGCCTGTATCATTGAATTCAGGGAATTGCTTGCCGGATGCCGGCATAACAACTCTTGTATCGAAATTTATCAGATGCGTGTGACTTCCTGAAAGACCGTTGTCTGTTATTCCGTGGGGATCGTGACATACGGAACAGGGAGTGCCTTTTTAGGTCCGCAATGCGTTTTTTGTGTTCAACGTGAAACTCAAATCGCTCAGTATGCTCGTCCGGTCATGACACCTGTAGCAGAGCGCGTAATTCTGGTAGCTCTCCGGGGTATTGTCCAGGGTCTCGTATTGGTCCCTTAAGATAGGGGCGTAGGATGAACCATGAGGGCCTCTTGATCCGCCTGAATCATCACTATGGCAGTCGGTGCAATAGATGATACTTGATGTTGTGAGGGACGGATTAAATGATGATGGTATGCTGGGTACATTAGGGTTTCTACCTGCTCCGACAACAGGGTGATAAGATGGATTTGTTATGGAAAAAGCATCCTGCATGTTCGTATTGTCAATAACTCTCGGGATGAAAGGCGTCCGCTGGAATAATTCCGCATGGCACTTAAAACAGATCTCATATTCATAATTGGCAGGATCAACAGCAGCCCTTTCGGCAGTCATTCCGGACACCTTTTCAAGCCTTCCGGATACATCGGGAGCTGATGCAGTCCGGTTGTTCGCGGCATGCGGATTATGACAGTCTGCACATTCTACATGGCGGTTAGCAATAAATGTAGGTGATTCCGTCGGGTCGTGGCTACACCGGTGTACATAGCTCCACAGGATGCCTCGAAAGTTTCTGGAAATTTGAGAATATATGTTTTTCCCGCTACAGTTCCGTTATGGCATAGTATAGCAGGTATCTTCTTCATTAAGATGTATAGCAGCCGTTGAGGACCCCCTGCTGAATGGGGCGTATGACAGCCCTCACAAGCCCAGTCTGAGACAAGCGGCCAGGTCGGCCATGACCTTGGAGCTATGGGCAAAACAGTGCCCGTGGAGCTTGTAGATGTTTTATGGCTTGACAGCATCCAGCCGTCGATATTGCTGTGGCATGTGATGCATAATGCCGAGGCCCGGTTATCCATGACAAGAAATTTCCCCGTCAGCTGGCCGTTCTTGTCCGACGACCTGTAGGCGTCCTCGTGCGCGTCATGACATGTCGAGCATTCAATAAACATGCTGCTGCCTCCGTAAAAAGGGAGGTCTGTAGGGAGAAGTGCCGGATTAAGTCCGGCATAAGGGTTCGGCAATGCATCGAGATACGAAAATGAGAAAGGGTGGTCGTCCGACAGCACAACGCCGATATATGACGGCCTCCCCAGCGTGATCTGTCCTGTTGTTGCGATCCCGCCTGACGGCTGCAACACGGCTCCGAGTGCGAGGGTGCCGTCATGGCAACTGAGGCAGAGCCTTGACGGGCCATTCGGTTGTGAAGGCGTCACGCTCTGGGTCGTGCTTGTGTAAAGGATATAATTTACAGGGTCTATGGATTTATTCCACAAGCGGGGTCCTCGGAGTAGCATTATGCGGCGTATGACAAAAAATACAGATGCTGGTCTCGACCAGCGCCTTAGCTCACCCGGCCCTGATACGGACATGTTATGCTTTGAATTAACGATCCCCACCTTTGAAACTGCGTCAGATGGAGAAACAGAAAACAGAATACAGAATACAGAAAACAGAATACAGAATACAAAATACCGAATTGCCTCCCGGCCCTGCGAACAGATTGTTAATCCGGTCAAATGCGTCGTGAGACGATTGACTGATGCCTCCTGTTCTATACATGTTCATTTTCATTGTTTGATTCTCATGATCTCAAATACCTGGATCCTATGATTGTACGTATCGCACACATATAGTCTATCACTTTCGTCGATGAAGATTCCAGACGGCAGCCAGAACTCTCCCTGATCAACACCCCTGCTGCCGAGCGTCAAAAGGAATTCTCCTCTTTCGTCAAAAAGCTGGATGTTATCGAAAAGACTGTCGACGACGTAAATAGTGCCCTTTCTATCAACAGCCACGCCTTTGGGCATTGCAAAATCTCCGGAGCCGTCGCCGTGATGACCGATTGCAGCATGGAATTTCCCTGAGCTGTCGAATATCTCCACCCTGTAGTTCATTGAATCCGTCACATATATCAGCCCGGCCGGAGACCAGAAGATATGTGTCGGAAAATTGAATTGCCCGTCGCCGTTGCCCCTTAACCCGAATGAAAAGAGGCGCTCTCCCTTAGAAGTGAAAACATGAACCTTGTGCGAGGCTGTGTCTACGGCAAACAACCTCTTTTCGCCCGGGTCGTAGGCAAGGCCGGTCGGCCGTTTCAGGTCGCCTTCAAGCTTACTGCCGATAGAAAAAAGGTATCCACCCCTGTTGTCATAGACAGCGATCTTTTCAAGAAACGAATCGGATACATAGAGTCTTAATTCATCATCAAAGGCAACACTCACCGGGGATATCATAGGCTCTCCGGCGCCAAGGCGGAAGATGTCGATATACTGGTCCTCTTTGGGTATGTAAAGGTGAACGCTCTTTGTGCCTGTATCGGCTATTGCGATCCTCCCGTCAGTTCCGGTTGCAACTGCAACCGGCCTCATGAGCCTGTTTTCTTCATTTCCCATGAAGAACCCTCTCAGCGATCTCCCCCTTCTCTCTGAACCCCTGTATTGTCATGACATGACGGACCCTCTGTTCTTCAGGCGGCAGCGGCCATGCAAGCTGCACCACCTGAGGCTGCACATTCAGGGTCCCACTTACGGGCACACCCCGCAGTAATAAGGACTGCGAGACATATTAAGACACACAGCTTCCTGTTCAATTTTCCCAGGTTTCTCATTTTCATTTTTCCCTTACTGCCATGTAGACTGACGCGTACTGCTTCTTACTGTTTGCTTTTATTCTCTCCTGTTTCCATTATCTCAATCCTGGCGTCCTTTTTCAATTCCGCCTCCCATTCCTGCAAACGCTTTTTCTGGGCTTCCGCCCTCGCTTTTCTCTCGATCACGTTTTTCACCTCTTCAAAAGTGAATTGTTTAAAGGCGGCATATTCCTTCAGCTTGATGATATGGAAGGTCCCGGACGAAAGAAATACGCCCGAAAGCTCCCCGACCTTAATCTTCTTTGCCTCTTTATATATATCTTCTTCCTGACTGCTGTCTTTTATCTCAAGGTCCCTTACTATAAAAGTGCCGTCGAGGACGAGATTCCACGGGTTTTTTTCTTCATCAGCCTGGATCTTCTTCAGGGTCTCTTCAGCCTTCTTCGGAGACTCCGGATCATCGGCGCTCAGGAAAAAGACAACGTCAACAACGACTATCTTCTCGGGCTTGGTATATTTATCTTTGTCCTGTTCGTACTCCTTTTTCAATGCCTCCTCCGATACCGTTGACTTGTCAAGTATCTCCCTTATAAAGATACGCTTGAGGAGGAGATTCCTTTGAACACGCTTCTGCAATTCAGCTTCCGAGATGTTTTCTTTATCGAGAAATTCCCTGTATTTCCCCTCATCCCCCAATTTTTTCTTTATGCCGGCTATTGCATTATCAATATCTTGTTGTTCCACGAGTCAGTCCTTCAGATATTGCCTTCTGATATGTGAGTTCCTGCAGGATCAATTGATTCAGGGCCTCCTTATGAAAATCTCCGGGATTCTCCTGCTAACGCAGGCCCGTGTCCTTGCCCTTTACCCAGGCTCTTTATCATTATTTCGACTGCTTCCTTTGTTATCTCAACGCCGTTAACCAGCGCAACGACTGTTTGCCCCTGCCCTTTGCCGTCCGCCTCCGGTTTTTGTGCCTCCACAGATGATGAAGACTGCGGATCCCCTTCAGCAGCCGGCGTGGTATCCGGGAGAAAGAGAATAACGGATAAAAGCACAACCGCAAGCTGCAAAACCTTTTTCATCATAGTCCTCCAAAAAAATAAAAATACATGGTCAATACAAACACAACAAATATGTTGCCATATTCAGAGCAGTTTGTCACTCCGCGATAACAATTATAGCAATTCATCAAAACAGCTTTCTCTTTAATGTAAGATAGTAGGTCTGGCTCGTTGTCTCCGCTTTTCCTGTATCGAACTCGAACTATCTATCAGGGACATATTCGCCCCGAGACTGAGATCGAGCTTTGCTACTTTCCAGGTAACAGCTGCGCCCAATGAGTATGTATTTGTTGTAAAAATCAGTTTTCTGTTGCTGTAGGAGCCAATAGCGGTCACCGTAAGATTCTTGCGCGGATATCTCTTGTTGACCTTCAGGTCCATACCCATGCTTGTCTCTGTAGTGCTCTCAGGATCGAAAAAACTTGCAAGATTTCTGACCTTCGTATAATAGACACGCGCATCGACATTAGTAGTCATCTCGAAATTCTGCCGGTAGTTTGCCTCTGCCCGATAGCGCTTCGACGGAGTAAGCCTCGAATCATAATCCTGATATTCCATCAATAGCGTATAGGGCTGTTTCTGGAGCACAAGCCCCACTGTATGGGAGGTCACTTCATCAGTCCCCCCGGTGAGTGTGCCGGACAGTATTTTCTGGTTTTCGTGATTGTAAATATAATATGGATTGACAAGACCATCAAAGAGATCCAGCTTGAGATTATACCCGAAACCCGACTTCTCGATTTCAACGGACCCGACAATGAACGAGTATGTGATCCTGAAAGTATACTCATGAAACGGGTCCGGGTCCTTAGCTTCGGCCGGGATATCAATAATAAAGATTTTAAACGTATTGCCGACAGGATTAATACTATAGTGCACATTATTCGTAAGCTCAATGAGGGCCGCTGGTAACAGGGTCTTTCACAAAGACCCTGATCGATTCTGCGTCGATATCACTCTCCTTTAGCGTGAATTCACCAAAAATCTTCGCCTGAATGTCTTCGTCTGTCACTACGGGCGCCCCTGTTCTTTTGAGGACGCGAGTTAGACAACTGGAGGCCGGCAATTAATTTACCCCATGGTATTTTCTTTGTGTAAGCGGTGCTGATATGAATGCGTCGTCACCTCGGAATCACCCGTGGAGGTCAACGATTCATTATAATTAAAATTGTATGCTGTCCTCAGGCTCTCGTAGAGCATGTGGGTAATCGACAATCCCGCGTTGTTTGAGTTCGAACTGAGCTTACTTTCCTCTTAGCTTCCGCACCTGTGTCACGCGTCTTCTCGCTCATCCTTGAAGTAACCGTATGTAAGGATAGTATTGAAGTTCCATGGAAGATACATATTCAGCTGCTCCGTCCATGAAAGTCTGTTGCCCTCAATAATTGTCCTAACAGACTGCTGCTCGGAAAAGACCTGGCTTGCACTGGAGGTAAGATAGACCTTGCTTTGAAAAAGCCTGATCTGGTTTTCGTATGGAATAGTTAATGAGATTAAACTCCGTCTCTGACGAACCGATTGTGTTCTTTGCGGCTGATTGTGAGAATGATCTCCTGACAGAGAGAAATTCTCCTTAAAATAATTGGCGAAGGCATTGAAAGTTTTCAGTTTCGCTATTGGACCTGCTGGATTCGGTATCGCCGATTGTATAGTTCAGTTTGAACTTGACCGGCCGCTTCTTGTAGGTGAACAACGCGCCTTTAGATAAGGTTACCGAACCTATTTCCGAGTTGGCCCTTCCAATGACAAAGGGATTATAACGCAAGACAAAAAGCTCAAGGTTATAAGGATGTTCTGGCAATATAAGCGTTCTGAATTCATATTCCCTTATAAACAGCTGGCTCATTGCAATCATGGTCGTTTCTGGCAGGTTTGCTATCTGAACTTTTCCTGGCTGAATCCCCCTCCCAGTTTTCCGAGAAAAAGCATGAATCTCGGATGGTAAACAAATCCGTTGGCGGAGAGCACTATCTTTTCGCTCGAAAAAGGTATCAGAGGTTTGAGACCCTTCTCCTCTGTGAGGTTCTCCTTGCTCTCATGGGTCATATTAATTTCAAGATCGCCCTCGGTGCTGTATATCTGCGGGATAAACTGCCGCATATCAGCGAGAACGACCGCAGGCGCCGTCAGACAGCAGATAGCAATGATTAAAATAAACCTTTTCATTTCAGCAAATACTGATAGTCGGAACTATGGGCGTCATGGCAGTCCGTGCACTGGATTTCCGTACCTGCATGCACCTCATTCTTCTCTATCGCGGCCTTATCGTGGCAGTGAAGGCAAAAATTTTTAGCTTCCGCGACGAGCAGAAAGGGATAATGGAGCCGTGAGGCTCATGGCAGATCTTGCAGCCGCCGGATGCAAGAGGTCCATGGATGTATTTCTTGCTCATGTTAATAGTATGGCATTTGAAGCAGAGGTGCTCGATCGGAAGGACCAGTGCGTTGGTCGCCCTTAAATGACATCCCTCACACATCCTCGCGGCATAAGGGCCGTGTTCCTTATACTTGCTTTCTCTGCTTCTTGTAGCAGCCGTACCTCTCTTTTCCTGATCCCCTGACAGAAGCTCACGGCTGGTCCTCTGCCCCCGGTTCAGGCACTCCGTCAAAGAAGAAACTGAGGACCTTGTATCGTGTCGTTGCTTCACACCCGTATAACAATGCTATTACCATGGAACAGGTCAATAATATTGTCCATTTCTTCATTTCCCTTTGGGCTCGTCAGAGGGCTTTGGCCTTGGTTTATTCTCCTGCTGGCCTCATCTTTTCCTGGTCTTCTCCAGCTCTTTCTGTCTTTTCTCCTGGAGAGTTTTTATAAGCTCCTCGTCAGAGGGATATTGCCTTCCCTTTTCCTTCCCGAAGGCGTAAATGTTGACCATCCTGTCACCGAACTGATTCGTCACAAAGACAAGGTATTCGGCCTCGAAGTTCGGCTCCAGATATTTCTCGAAGTATTTCACGCTCTCGTAATCGATCGCTACCTTTGCAGGAAGGTACATGGCCCCGGGCCCCCTGCCCGCCTTTCCAAAGAACATGAGCAATTGGCCTTCTCGCGTAAATACCTGAACATTATCGAATGCAGCGTCTACGGCATAGAGGCGGTTTTCCCTGTCTATTGCCAAACCCTTTAGGACGGGCAAAGGCCCCGGGCTCACCTCCGAGCCGCCCTATGGCCCCCCTGAAGTGTCCGTCCCTGTCATACTTGAGTATCTGGAATTTTCCGCCATCAGCGACATAAAGGATACCGTCTTTGTCGAATGGCGAGGTTCGACGGGAGGTAGAGCCTTTCTGCAGGCTCTCCCTTACTCCCGAATCTCTTCAGGATGTTCCCGGTTTCCTTGTCGAGTATCAGGATCTCTCCGTTTTTTATATCAGCAACATAAAGCTCGGTCTTCAAAGGGAACGGCGTCGACCGGTTTCCATGTCTCAGGGATCCCAAAGGTCTTGGAATAAAAATCGTTCTTGTCGAAGACAATGATCTGCCTTCTCACGGTATCCGTGACATATTTGTTGCCATCTGCATCGATGCTTATATTGAAAGGCTGGAGGAGCTTCCCCATCCCCTGCGCTCCATGAAGGGGGCCGTACGTCCTTTTCTCAAGGTCGAAAACGATCACCGTATCATTGGTGTCGCAGACATAGATTTTCCCGTTGTAGACCGCGATACCGTAAGGTTTATTGAGCCTCTTCTCGCTTTCCTTGACGCCTGTGACAAAGGACTCAAATGCCGATTTGAGGCGCTTCGACGTCCTTTGCTCCGGTAAAGGAAGTGAGAAACTGCAGGCGCGGGAGATCAGGAGGTTCAGGATAAAACACAGCGGCGGGTTTTTCGACTTTCTGGGGAGCAGCACATCCCCTCCCATAAAACTAACGCCATGAGACAAATGAATATATACTTCATATGAAGATCTCCCTCTAATAAGATTTAATTTTTCATTCGTATTTAGATTGAAGAACAACTCGATTTAACCACAGAGCCACTGATATACAGTGGTTTCAATTAATAATCAGAAATGAACAATAAGTAATTAAGTAATTTATTTCGTTAATTCTTCATTGCTCATTCATCATTGTTAATTTCACTGCGTTGATATGTATATTATCTAACTTTTTCAGGAAAGAACAAATTTAATTTATAGAGGTATTTTACATTTTTTATCGTTTCATTGTAAATGTTCAAGTGACGCTGTCCGTATTTAAGACGAAATGTCGGCGTAAAAAAAAAGGGAATGGAGGACCATTCCCCTTTTTTGTATGTTAGTGAAAAGTTTACTTCGCGTGACAGCTTAAGCAAAGATTACTGTTTGTGTCAGCAACCCATGTGAACTTGGTGCCTGTGTTCTTTGTGTTGTGAACATCATGACATGATGCACACTCCATCTTGCCTCCGTAAAGAAGGTCATCGATGGTCAGGCCGTAAGGGTTATTGCCGAGAAGGTCGCTGTTCGGAGATCCCTGATCTCGTCGTCAATGGCCGCTACTACACTCATAATCGAATCCGATCGGATGATGGTTCGAAAGGTCGCCGCCTGCGCCAATGGCAAACCTGGTGCCGGTTACAGTTACTGAGCCGGTATGCTTTGAGCCTGAGATACCACCGTTGAAATTTCCATAGGAGCTTACTGCAACGGAGCCGTCATGACAGCTAAGACAAAGCTTTGAAATGCTGCCGGGCTGTGTCAGTTCGGCATTGAGCTGGTGCGATATATTTGTCGGAACGTCGCCGTTATTGTCCGTATACAGTGTGTAGGTGAGGCTTGTAAGGTCGTGGTTCCAGAGCGGGAAGTAAGTCAATCCGGCTGTTGCGTCAGCGCTCTTGTATTGTGTGATGCGGTGCATGGCAGTAAATACAGATTCTGTCAAGGGTCGGGTCTGCTGCAGTGCCTGCATCCCAGGCAGCGCCTCTGCCGGTTGCCGAGCTGAGGTCATGTGATGTGGATTTGATGCCCGTTCCGGGATTAGCGCCTGCCATAACCATAGAAGCAGACACAAGAAGTATCCCTGCTATTATAAGCAGTATTGATATATGTTTTTTCATACTATATTTCCTCCAAATTTTTTTACCTGTCAAAGACAGGACATTTTGCCTTTCTCGACACCCCCGCATCTTCGAAAGGCTAAAACTAATGGCAGACAGATTTTCTAATCGAAATAATAAAAGCAAGTTGCATGCCAAGAGACAGTAGTCAGAAAACAGTAGTCAGCAGTCAGGATGTAACCTTCATAACATAAGAATTTATAAGTATTTTTTTCACTAACGACTTCTGACTTGTAAATTCTGACTACCGTCTTCTGTTTTCTGTATTCCAGCTCTTACCCGGTGAAATCCCCAATAAGGGTGGGTGAAATTACCGAGAAGCCAATAAAAAGCAGTCATTCCCCCCCTTACCCCTTAATACTTACTCCTTACTCCCTACTACTGTCTGCTTCTTCCAGCTAACTGCTTAATAACAATAAAAAAGGGCAGGGGAAATCCCCTGCCTCTTGAAGATAAACCAGGTTACCTTACGGTGTGTATGTACAATTAACTGTATTGGCAGTATTGGTATCAATAGTTACTAATGAGTTACCAGTTCCGTTACAGTCAAATGTGTAACCTTTCTTGTACACTCTAACCTTGTACAGGCCGGCTTTACGGGCCTTAAAAGGAGAGGTTTGAGTTGCTTTAATGATCTGCTTTGTTTTGTTGTTCGTTGGCCTTTTTCAGTATGAATTTTGCTACTTCAACGCCCGGTAGCGGAGCAGGAGCACCGACGCCATCTACAAGGTTTACTGTAATAGCACCATCAGCTACTGGTGCAGGCTCTGCATCAAGATGCATCTTCTTTGCTACCATGGCAAGATACGCCTTGTCCATGTACGGTGCGTTGTTCTTCATTGCAGATGTACCATCGCTTCCGCCGTGGCACTGTCCGCATGCGAGGTCAAGGTCTACCCATACTGCGTTGGCGTATGTGCCGTCAGGCGCCGTATTGGCGATCTTCTTGGTAGGTGCATACCGGCACCGAACTCAGCTGCGGTCGGGAATGTGCTGTAAGCTGCATCTGGATTGATTCTCCAGACATGCATCGGGAAGTCGCCGCTGGTTGCCTTAGGCATATGGCATACTTCGCAGGCGTTAACTATACATGGCTTGTATCAAACGGTGTGCCTCCGTTGTAGGATGGTATGATCGCCGCATGTCTACCTGCGGAGTACCGGAGACGGTAGCAGCCGCGTAGTGCGCTGTTCTCATGGCAGTTTTCGCATTCTTTTCTCAAACCTTCCTGCCCTGCGACAAAGAGGCTCTTGTGAACATGGCAGTGGACAGGTGTGATACAGCTGCCCTGTGCCGTATCAGCTCTCCATGCGCCGGCGCCGTACAGACCTTCGCATGTTGCCTTGTCCTTTATTTCAGTGCCATCAGCCTTGGTCTTTGCAGGGCTGCTGCTGGAAGATGACTGCCAGCAGGTATAGCCCTTGAATGCGCTGTCGTATGTGCCGCCGTTGCAGCGAGATCATACTTGCCGAGTGAGTTCGGCACACTGGACCCTGTAAACCTTGCGTGCACGCTGTTCAGGAACGAGCCGCCGAGCACGTGGCCGCTGAACTCCGGAACGTATGCCGGTGCTGTTGCGGAATTCTTGACAGGAATGATTTCAGGATGGCAAGGTCCGCATCCGCGCCTATACCATTACTGGTCTTGGCCATGCTCTGGTGACAGCCGAAGCAAAGGCTCGGTTGCCTAAGAACGCCTGCCGGGCCGCCTGGGACGTTGCCCATTCCGCCGCTGTCGGATGCTGTTGTCGGGAAGGCTGATGCCGCAATCTGTGCTCGCTGTTACTGACGGCACCGTTGCATTATGACACCTTCCGCAAGTAATGCCTTCAATGTCCCATGTGCCGGCTGCGCCAAAGGTAATTCCAGGGAATGAATCCCCAGGCTGAGCCATATGCATATGCCGGGAGTACCAATGCGCTGTACGCCGCTAAGCGGGTTCCAGACTCCTGGACCGAAATCGCCTGATGTACGGCTTCGCAAGCTGGCCTGTGTTGTCTTTGAAGAATAGTTGCAAAGGCCTGCTGTTGCGCTGGTATTGCTCCATCCTGCTGTGTGGCAGGCTGCACAGCTGTAGTCGCTGCCGCCGTTATACTTTGCTGCTCCGCCCATGTTGACAACAACGTCAAGACCGCCAGGCGCAGCGGCCATCCAGTCACCGAAGATGTATAAGAGAGGTCTGGTCAACGCCGCTGTACCTGTGGCAGTTGCATCGTGTTGCCCAAGGTGCCGAAGTTGATATCCGGCAGCGATGCCGAGAGTATCATACATTACGCCGTCAGGGCCTGCCCAGTTCTTGCCGGCAGTTACTTTTCTCAGCATGTTCTTGTGGCCGGTCTTGAGATAGCTGTCTTTAAATCTCTCTGCAGGGCCGTTGTACTCTGTGCTGTGTAGCTGTGGCAATGTAGACAGCCCTCATCAGCATTAACAGCCTGTCTGGTGAGATCGAATGTCATAATGGTTGCCCCGTTGGGAGCTGTTGCTGTCGTGCCCGCCGGTATCCAGTTCGTCCAGGAACCACCGTTTGCAAGACAGTCACCCATTGTGGTGAAGGTGCTCAGATCAACAGTCGGACCGTATGAGGTACCGTCAACCCTGGTAAGGGCCGAGGTACGATCACCGGCTATGCCGAATGAGTAAACGCAATCGGTTCCTGCAACTGAATAGCCGAAGGCTGTTGAAGAATTTGTGCTTGTTGAAGGACAGCTTGCTGCTACATCTGTCTTAATAAAGTTCGTATAGCAGAATCCTGTGCCCGCTCCAGCAGTTGTGCCCTTTGCTCCGAATGTCAAAGGTGTGCCGTTTGCATCCTGGCCCCTGTATTGCCAGCCATTGGCTATACACTGAGCCGCAGTGCCGTTAGCAGTAGTTTTAACGCTGGCGGCGTTAGCCAGGACACCGCCCTTGGCAGTACACATCTGAGCTGTTCTGTCCAGGTTAGCCAAAGAAATGGAGCCGGTAATGTATCCGTTTACATCAACTGTTACGCAGGTGCTGCTGCCGGCTGCGGCATACTTGGCGCCTGCTGTGTTGCTCCCTGTCTTTCCACATACATTCGCCAGGGTATCGTTAGCTGTTAGCGCGGTAACGCTAACAAGTCTGGCTTGACAATCTCTTGCGGTTGTGATCGATGGATCAGTGACCATGTTGCCGCTCGCATCAATGCTGAGCACGCAGATACCATCAGTAGGCGCTTTCCAGCCGCCGGTCACTCCGTTCGGCGTAGCGCCGTCACCCATATACTTTGCACTGGCAGTGCCGGTAATGATGAGCGGCAAAACCAGGACAAAAAACGCTGCCAATAAAAGCAGTTTTCTTTTAAGTTTCATGTTGTTTTCTCCTTAAATTTAGTTTTTCGTATAACTGAATCAGAGCTAACTTTCTGATATTTTCATTAAAGTTAAATTTTTTTCTTCCTTCCACCTCCTTGATATTTTGTCTTGCCATTATATAATTTTTTATTGGGGGTACTTGGTTAAAAGCAATAGACGTGCCAGACAAAAAGAGGGGCAAGGGGCAAGGGGTAAGGGGTAAGAAAAAAGTTAAAATTAAACATGATAGGCCCTCACGGGGCATTTTACCTATTGCAATATCCACAATCCTGAAAGACCATCAATGGCTAAATAGCCAAGCTGACATGGTGAAATGACCAACTCTCTGCAAAAGAATAAGAAGCGGAACTCCTTCATTCCGGCAAATGCGGTGGCTCATCCTTCGACAAGCTCAGGATAACAGGAAAGAAGATTCCGGACCATGCCTACCGGCAGGCAGGCATGCCGGAATGATGTAGCAAGATAACTTAACGCGATCATAACAAATCATCTTCTCAGCTAACTGCTTAATAACAATAAAAAAAGGCAGGGGGAAATCCCCTGCCTTTTGAAGATAAACCAGGTTACCTTACGGTAAGTATGTACAATTAACTGTCTGATTACCAGTGGTTGTATCCACGGTAACAGGGTTATTCACTGATAATACACCGTCACAGTCAAATGTGTAACCTTTCTTGTACACTCTAACCTTGTACGAGCCGGCTTTACGGGCCTTAAAGGCAGCAGTTTGATTCATTTTAAGAATCTGTTTTGTTTTTCCGTTGCTGGCCTTTTTCAGTATGAATTTTGCTACTTCAACGGGCGGGCCAACGGGTAGCGGGCGAGGAGTAGTACCATCAGCAGCTACAAGGTTTACTGTAATAGCACCATCAGCTACTGGTGCAGGCTCTGCATCAAGATGCATCTTGTTTGCTACCATGGCCAGATACGCCTTGTCCATGTAAGGTGCGTTGTTCTTTGTTGCAGACTTACCAGCGCTTCCGCCGTGGCACTGTCCGCATGCGAGGTCAAGGTCTACCCATACTGCGTTAGCGTATGTCGCCGTCAGGTGCTGTATTGGCGTTCTTCTTGGTAGCTGTACGCCAACATCCGAACTCACATGCTGTCGGGAAGGTGCTGTAAGCTGCATCAGTGTTAATTCTCCAGACATGCATCGGGAAGCCGCCTGATGTTGCCTTAGGCATATGGCATACTTCGCAGGCGTTAACATACAGGCTTGTATCAAACGGTGTGCCTCCGGTTGTAGGATGGTTCATCGCTGCCGTGTCTACCTGCGTACCGGCAGGAACTAGCAGCCGCGTAATACTGCGTTTTCGTGGCAGCTTTCGCACTCTTTTCTCAGGCCTTCCTGTCCTTCAACAAAGAGGCTCTGGTGGACATCATGGCATGTGGTAGCAGTTGCCCTGAGTATCAGCTCTCCATGCGCCGGCGCCGTACAGACCTCTCGCATGTTGCCTTGTCCTTTATTTCTGTACGCTCCATCAGCCTTGGTCTTTGCAGGGCTGCTGCTGGTAGCTGACTGCCAGCAGGTATAGCCCTTGAAGGTGCTGGCGTATGTGCAGCCTGTTGCTATATCGTACTTGCCAAGTGAGTTCGGCACGACTGTTTCCTGTGGACCTTGCCGTGCACGCTGTTCAGGAACGAGTCGCCTAGCACGTGGCCGTTGAACTCAGGAACATATGCCGGGTCGCTGTGCGGCATTCTTAACAGGAATATTTTCCGGATGGCTAAGGTCCGCATCCGCGCCTATACCATTACTGGTCTTGGCCATGCTCTGGTGACAGCTGAAGCAAAGCTTGGTTGCCCAAGTGCCTGACGGGCCACCTGGTATGCTACCCATTCCACCTGCAAGTAGCTACTGTTTGACGGAAATGCGGATGCCGCAATCTGTGCTGCTGTTACGTTCGGAACTGCTGCATTATGACACCTTCCGCACTGAATGCCTTCAAGGTCCCACTGTGCCGGCTGCGCCGAAGGTAATTCCCGGGAATGAATCGCCCAGGCTGTGCTGCTGCATAGCCGGGAGTACCAATTGCCTGTACGCCGCTAAGCGGGTACCAGACTCTGCCCGCCTGATGTTCGGCTTCGCAAGCTGCTGTGTTGTCTTTGAGGAAAGGCTGCAAAGGCCTGCTGTTGCGGTGGTGTTGCTCCAGCCTGTTGTGTGGCAGGCTGCGCAACTGTAGTCGCTGGTGCCGTTATACTTTGCTGCTCCGCTCATGTTAACAACAACGTCAAGACCGGCAGGCGCAGGCGGCCATCCAGTCACCGAAGATGTATAAGAGAGGCTTGTCAACGCCGCTGACCTGGTTGCCGTTGCGGCAGCCGAAGTTAATTGATCCGGCAGCGTAGCCGCGGTATCATACATTACGCCATCAGTGGTCCTGCCCATTTCTTGCCGGCAGTTACCTTTCCGCAGCATGTTCTTGTGGCCGGTCTTGAGATAGCTGTCTTTAAATCTCTCTGCAGGGCCGTTTACCTGGCGATGTGTAGCTGTGGCAATGGAGACAGCCCTCATCAGCATTAACAGCCTGTCTGGTGAGGTCGAATGTCATAATGGTTGCTGTCCCGTTGGGAGCTGTTGCTGTCGTGCCCGCCGGGATCCAGTTTGCCCATGAACCACCGTTTGCAAGACAGTCACCCATTGTGGTGATGGTGCTCATATCAACAGTCGGACCGTATGAGGTACCGTCAACCCTGGTAAGGGCGGAGGTACGATCACCGGCTATGCCAAATGAGTAAACGCAATCGGCTCCTGCAACCGAATAGCCGAAGGCTGTTGAAGAATTTGTGCTTGTTGAAGGACAGCTTGCTGCTGCATCGGTCTTAATAAAGTTCGTGTAGCAGAAGCCTGTGCCCGGCTCCTGCAGTTGTGCCCTTTGCTCCAAATGTCAAAGGTGTGCCGTGTTGCATCCTGACCTCTGTACTGCCAGCCATAGGCATATACACTTGGCCGCAGTGCCGTTAGCACGAGTTTGTAACGGTGGCAGCGTTATGCCAGGATGCATCAGCCATTGGCAAGACATACACATTAGCTGCTCCTGTCCAGGTTCGCCAAGGAGATGGAGCCGGTAATGTATCCGTTTGCATCAACTGTCACGCAGGTGCTGCTGCCGGCTGCGGCATACTTGACACCTGCTGTGTTTTTCGAGGGGGTTCCGCATACATTCGCCAGTGTATCATCCGTTGTTACCGCGGTAACATCTAACAAGTCTGGCTTGACAATCTCTTGCGGTTGTGATCGATGGATCAGTGACCATGTTGCCGCTCGCATCAATGCTGAGCACGCAGATACCATCAGTAGGCGCTTTCCAGCCGCCGGTCACTCCGTCCTGCACAGCGCCGTCACTCTGGTACTTTGCACTGGCAGTGCCGGTAATAGATGAGCGGCAAGGCCAGGACAAAAAACGCTGCCAATAAAAGCAGTTTTGTTTTAAGTTTCATGTTGTTTTCTCCTTCAAGTTAGTTTTTCGTATAACTGAATCAGAGAGTCTTATGAATCTCTGATATTTTCATTAGTTAAAGTTTTTTTCTTCTTTCCACCTCCTTGAGTTTTTGTCTTGCCATTAATAATTTTTTTATTTGGGGGTAACCATGGAAAAGCAATAGACGATGCCAACTATGTAACTTATTGATTTTAAGTGATTATTAGCAATAGCTGGTTGATATTCAAATAAGACTGGGATTTCAAACCCAAATAGGTGGTACAGGTATAATTCCTTTGAATATTAAACAGTTAAGATGGATTTGCCCATAAAATTTTTAGCTGAATTGGTGGAGTTAATTACATCAGTTATATCCCTAAGTGCATGTCATTTTTGACGCACTATGAAATTATTCATGTGTTATTGTCAATAGATTAGCAAATACTGTTGAGGTAAGATGAGAGGTTATTATAGCTTACTGCAACTTACGTCTATGATCTGTTAATTCACCGATTGCTCTTTAAATTCTTTGGATGAGATCCGTATTTCCTCATCAGCCTCTGGAAATTCGCCCTGTCAAGCTTAAGAGCTTCCGCAGCCTTGGTCACGTTACCATTGTGTTTCAGGAGGACTCTATTGATGATCGTACAATTAAACTCATCTGTGATCTTTCTTTTTGCTTCATTATAAGACAGGTTCGTCATCATCCGAAAGGTGAGGCATTTCTATCTCGGACGTAAATGTCTCCGGGCATTATTGTATCTCCTTCTGCAAAGACCACGAGCCTTTCTACAAGATTTTTCAGTTCCCTGACATTGCCCGGCCAGTTGTATCGGGAGAGCATTTCAACTGCCATCGGATGGATCTTTTTCTTGTTATTCAAGAAGTGTTTTACCAAAAAGGGGATGTCTCCGCTTCTCTCCCTCAGGGGAGGGATATTGACGGATATGACGTTTATCCTGTGGTAGAGGTCTGCCCTGAATTTGTTCTCCTGGATCATCTTTCTTAAATTCCTGTTTGTTGAACAAATGACCCTGACATCAACAGGGATCTCATTATTGCTGCCAATGGGCCTTATCGTATGTTCCTGCAAGGTCCTAAGCAGTTTTGCCTGGATCGCTACAGGGGCATCTGCTATTTCATCTAATAATATGGTGCCGCCCTCAGCGTGTACAAAGAGCCCCTCCTTGTCCCTGACTGCCCCTGTGAAGGACCCCTTAGTATAACCGAAGAGTTCTGATTCAAGGAGCGTCTCGGGAATCGCGGTGCAATTAATTGAAACAAGCCTCCTGTCCTTCCTCTTTCCCGAAAAATGTATAGCCCTCGCTATGAGCTCCTTTCCGGTACCGCTTTCACCCGTTATAAGCACTGTAACGTCCGTCTGTGAAACCTGCTCGATGAGCCTGTAAACTTCCTGCATCTCCTCGCTTTCCCCGATCATGTTCTGAGGCCTGTACGTTGTTTCTACGAACTTTCTGAGACTGATATTCTCCTTCAGGAGAGTCCTCTTCTCAAAAAGATTTTTCAACTGCATGGAGATCTCATCCATTGTAAAAGGCTTGATTATATAGTCATAGGCCCCTTTTTTCATCGCCTCAACCGCGGTATCCACACTTGCGTAGGCGGTCATAATGATCACATCTGTGTTGAAGGTCTCGGATTTTGCGATCTTAAGAACCTCTATTCCATTTATCTTCGGCATACTGAGGTCTGTGAGGACAACGTCCACATAGTTTTCCCTCAAGTATTTAACCGCCTCTTCGGGGTCGTTAAAAGCAGTGACGGCATATTCTTCTTCGAAATGCCTCCTGATCAATTCACAGAAGACCTTGTCGTCGTCTATAATGAGGAGTTTTTCTTTCATTTTATATCTGTTACTCACCCTCTACCGGCAGATATACAAGAAATGCCGCACCTTTTTCAAGATCACTTTTAACCTCGATTTCACCGCCATGCCCTTTGATAATACCATAACTAATCGAAAGGCCAAGTCCCGTACCTGTTTTTTTACTTGTATAAAATGGCTGCAACAGGTTGTGGTATAGTAACTGATGGGAAAGGCATCAAAAAAAAAACAGTCATTTTCTTCCGATATTGCCAAAAATAAAAAAGGGGAACCAGCGTCCTCCGGCCACCCTGATAAAGAAAAGATCTTCTTTAAACCAGTCTTTCATCTCCTGATAATCGGGATACTCGGTTTTTTAATTTATTCCAACACCTTTCACAGCCCTTTTCAGTGGGATGAACCGGATTTTATCGTGAGCAATCCGATCATCAGAGACCTTGGCTACTTCATGGAGCCCTCGCGGGCAGAGGGATTACCACTCTATGACGCCTTCAAGTCGAGGTATATAGGATATCTCTCATTTGCTTTGAACTACAGACTGCATGGATTCGATGTCTTAGGATATCACGTGGTCAATTTTATCATTCACGTCGTAAATGCCCTTCTCGTTTATTTCCTGACAATGCTTACATTTCGGACACCTTTTTCCCGAGATTATAACTCCCCCTTCCCCCCTCTTAATTTAAGAGGGGGTGCCGAAGGCGGGGACGTTACGCGTCTTATCCCCTTATTTGTCGCCCTTATCTTTGTGGCGCATCCGGTTCAGACAGAAGCTGTGACCTATGTCTTTCAGAGGCTGGCATCACTCGTCAGCATGTTTTATCTTCTCTCACTGGTGCTGTATATAAAAGGAAGGCTGTCAGTGCAGAAGTCAGAAGTCAGAAGTCAGAAGTTAGAAAGAAATCAAGATTCAAAACTCAAAATTCAAAGCTCTGTCATCTGGTATCTGTTATCATTCGTATCCGCTATCCTGGCTATGAAGACAAAAGAAAACGCATTGACGCTGCCGGTGATTATTACGCTTTATGAATTTCTGTTTTTCAACGGTCCGCTCAAAAACAGGGCGGCACGGCTTGCGCCGTTTCTTCTCACTATGCTTATCATTCCTCTGACGCTTATCGGGACTGACAGCACGGCTGGTGAGATCATAAGCCAGATTAAAGACCCTGCGTCTTTTGGCTATGAAAAGATATCAAATGAGAGCTATCTCCTTACCCAGTTCAGGGTAATTATCACATACCTGCGTCTCCTGTTTCTGCCGGTAAACCAGAACCTCCTTTATGATTATCCGATATATCATTCTTTTTTAGACATACCGGTGTTTCTGTCTTTTCTTTTCCTTGCATCTCTTTTTGGAATAGCGGGGTATCTGATATATATAGCGCAGAAGCGCAGAAGTGCAGAAGTCAGAAGCCAGAAGTCAGAAGAAGAAAGTAGGGAGTATGCAGTAAGCGGTAAGCAGACTACTGCCTGCTACCTGCTACCTACTACCCACTACCGTCTGATCGCCTTCGGCATATTCTGGTTTTTTATAACACTCACGGTTGAATCGAGCATAGTTCCTATACCAATGGTGATAGATGAATACAGGATATATTTGCCGTCGATTGGTTTTTTTCTTGTGGTAACGGCAGGGGTATCTCTCATTTTCGAAAGGTTCAGCCGCGTCCCGCAGATAGAGAAAATGGCAATCGCCGGTCTTTGTGCGATTATACTGGCGCTTTCAGGCGCAACTTATGCAAGAAACATTCTTTGGAAGGATAAAATCAGTCTATGGGAGGATGTAGTGCGTAAAAGCCCTTCTTCACCAAATGCGTTAAATAATCTGGGAAACGCCTATAGTGAAAAAGACATGCATGAAAAAGCAATTGAGTTCTACATGAAGAGCATTGCTTTGAGCCCCTCTTTTTCTCTTGCTCATGCCAATCTTGGATCTGCACTTGCCAGCATCGGCAAGCCCGACATGGCTATTGAACATTTAGAGAAAGCCATTGCATTAAATCCGAAACATATTGCTTCTTATAACAACCTGGCGCGCGCATACGGCGAGGCAGGCAGGCTCGACAAGGCGGAGGAGAACTACAGTATGGCAATCACGCTGAACCCCTTTGACATTACGGCTTATCACGGTCTTGGAACCGTATATTCCATGCTCGGCAGATTTGACGACGCCCTTATCGCATATAATCAATTTGTCGCCCTCAGTCCGGACAATCCTGAGGCATACAAGAACCGTGGAATTTTATATGTGGAGAAAGGCGATTTCAGAAATGCCGGAGAGGACTTTCAAAAGGCATGTTCATTGGGCAGCAGAGAGAGTTGCTCCTATTTAAAGGACCCCCGATTCCGTTGACCCTTCCTGCTTCTTCACTTATGCTCTCCTCCCGCAAATACCGCAACGGTAACCACCAATAACAGTGCAATAAATGCTATTGCAAACCCGGCAGACAAGCCGATCTTCATCACCAGCCAGGCCCATCCCGGCAGACTCATCTTGGCCTGGTGAATGATCTCTATGATGTCCCCTTCTGTGCCTAACCACCACCCTGACATCAGGCCACCTGCCAGGCCTGCGATACTTATAAGAAGCCCGGCAACAGTCCTCATCTGATACGGCACATCCACGATCATGCCCTGCTGCGCCGGGTTTAGAAGACGCCCGCATCTCAGCTTCCACGGGAGTATGGCTGCCTCCATGGCTATCTGCTTCGACATCTTTGATTCGCCTGATTCCCGCTCACGAAAGATGATTGGTATCTCAACAACCCTGAGTCCAGCCGTTGCAACGCGATATGCCGCCTCTATCTGGAACGCATAACCGTTTGAATGGAGGTTGTCGAGGTCTATGGTTTTCAGCGCCTCCCGTGAATAAGACCTGTAACCGCTCGTAAGATCTGTCAATGGCAACCCGAGAATGCTCGAAGCGTAGAAATTCCCGAACTTCGACATCATGAGCCTTTTGAAATCCCACCCTACAACACTTATGGATCTATTGAGATACCTGGATCCGATGACAAGGCCAAATCCCTTTTCCATCTTCTCAATGAACAAGGGCAAGGCGTCAGGATCATGGGAATTATCGGCGTCCATCTCGATAAAATAGTCATAACCGCGTTCGAGTCCCCATTTGAAGCCCTCCACATATGCCGTCCCCAACCCGAGCTTTCCGGACCGCTCGATGAGAAACACCCTTTCCCCCGAAGTCATCATGTTCCTGACGATCGCAGCTGTGCCGTCGGGAGAGCCGTCATCAACAACGAGGAGGTCGAACCCTTCGTGCTTCAGGACAGAATTGATCATATATTGAATGGTTTCTTTTTCGTTGTAGGTCGGAATGACTACCAGAGCTTTCTTCATATTTAGTATCAGCAATTATCCTGAAATAATATAAAAAACTAAGCCCTTCATATTTCTATTATTGCCGGCATATTATTTGCCAAAACTCTTCAACCCTTTTATCCCAGTCAAATCCTTTTGCATAGCGAACACAGGCAAGCGTCATTTTCTCATAAAGATTGTGATCGTTCAATAGTTCCACGATCCTTGATGATGCTTCTTCTGCAGAATTCACTAAATATCCGGTTTCACCATTGCGAATGGAATCTCTCAACCCCGGCACATTATACCCGATTGCCGGAGTCCCTGATGCCGCGGCCTCGATCACGTTGATGCCGAAGCCCTCTCTTATGCTTGGCACTAAAAGCAGATGCGCCCGTCTCAGGATAGCAAATTTCTCCCCCTCGCTGACACGGCCCCAGAACGTCACTCCTCCGAGCCCTTCAGCACGTTTTTTCAGTTCGTCATCAAGAGTTCCTATCCCGATTATCCAGAGCCTGGCATCCGGGATGCGCATCTTTACTCTCCGGAATATCTCGATGGCGTGCTCAGGCTGCTTGGTGCTTTTCAACCGTCCGAGAAAGACAAGTGTCGGTTCAGGGTCCTTTTCAATAGCGCCTGAGTAACGATTGTCCATGGCATTCATAACAATTTTCACATCCCTGAAGCCGATCTTTTCGAGGTCGTCTCTTGTGGAGCCTGGACACAGTGATCACCGGCCTTCTCCTGTAAAATCTCAGGAGCAGAGGCTCCAGCAAATATGGTATGACTCCTTTTGCTCCCAGTTCCCTCATCCAGTATTCCTTATACATCTGATGAATGAGGAGGACGGAATTAGACAGGAAAAAAGTAAAAAATCCGGACCCGTTGAACTCGTCGATTATGCGGTCGAAATCTTTCCTCCGCTTCATGGCATAGAGAAATCCCCGCATATGAACGGTTATTTCGCTTCCCTCCCTCACATAGCGTACCCCGTCGATGACATCTTCGGCAGTTGAATTAGGATATCTGTTCGAAAAGATAACGACTTCACAGCCGTATTTACCGGCAAGCCTGCGCGCGATCTCATGCGTGTAAAGTTCCGCACCCCCGCCGTCAGGGTTCGCAATATCGCGTCTGTTAAGGATAAGAATTCTCATTGCAGCTCCCGTTTGCCTTCTCTATCTATCCCGAGTAAAAACTTCTCATATTCCTCTGCTATCCTGTCCCAGGTAAAATTCCGGGCGTACTCCCGCGCCTTCATGCCCATTTCCTGCCTTCGGGAGGGATTTCGCAAAAGAAAATTCATTTTTTCAGCCAGGTCATTTGCATCACCAGATTTGAAGGACAGACCGAAGCCTGCATCAACCGCGTATTGCAGTTCCGGGATGTCGCTCACGATCACAGGTTTGCCGCAGGCTGCTGACTCAACAATCGTTACAGGCTGTCCCTCGTAGCGCGACGGCACGACCACGAACAGACATTTTCTGAAAAGCTCCTCTTTGTCCTTTCCCTGCACATAGCCCGCAAATCCGGCCCGGCCGCTTATGACGGCATCTCTGAACAGGGCCTGTACCCTGCGTTCATCCTTCCCCCCTCCGGCAATGAGAAGCTTGCAGTCAATAAGCGGCAGTGCATCGTGGAGAGTGTCAAGCCCCTTTTGATTGATATGGAGCCTGCCGAGGAACAGCACATAATTGTCCTCTTCGGGCTCAAGGCTGAGAAGTTTCGGGTCAAAGCCATTGGGGATAACACCTATCCTTCCCCTGAGCCTGTAGCTGTCCCTGCCGGTTTCCGATACCGGAACAGCATTTCTGAAAAACCGGTGATAGAATTTCTCGATCATAAAGAATGGAATTCCGAGGACGGTATACTTTTTCAGATGCCTGAGTCCCTCGCGCTGGTGAAGTTGAATAACGGCGTCCTTCCGCCAGATAAAAGAAAAGACGGGATTATAGGGGGCAAAATCTTCCACCACAATATCATACACGCCTGCGTGGTTTTTTATGTAGCGGGCGGCCAGCGCGGTGTAACATAATGTACTCAGGATATAGCTGCTGCGTCTTGTGCCTTCAAATCTGTACGAAACATTGTCTTCGGTATAATTTTCCGCCCCGGGGTAAGCACCGCAAATGACCGTGATATCATGCCGGTCGGCAAGCCTCCGGTAGATTTCATGGACCCTGACGGCGCCGCCGCCGCCGACCCAGGGGTTATGGATGTGGTCGTAGATAAGGTGTAAGATTTTCAACTTTGCCTTGATAACAGGTTTTCATCTTGAAGTCGCCTATAAAGGCTTTCATAATCTCTTATCATTCTGTCTATATTAAAATAGGCGGCTTTCTTTATGGATTCCTTTGCAAAGCGTGCAGCCAATTCTTTTCTGTTTATAAGTTCTAAAGCTGCGTCCTTCAGTCTCATGTGCGTCCCCTGCGGGAACAAGTAGTCCGTTGACATTATTCTCAATAAGTTCAGGGATGCCTGAAACATTTGTCGCTATGACAGGAGTTCCCACAGACATTGCCTCTATAACCACATTGGGGAGTCCTTCGTAAAGAGAAGGCAGGATAAAGAGATCGGATGCCTTAATATAGCTAACGGCGTCCTTTTTATATCCGAGGAACTCTATTCTACTGTCTCCCTTCGCCATTTCCTTAAAGATATCGCCGTTCGGCCCGTCACCCACTATGATGAGTCTAAGGCTTGTGTTGTCTATACTCATAAAAGCCTTAATAAGATATTCCACCCCTTTCCTGTGCACAAGGGACCCCACAAAAGATATATAAAAATACCGGGCTGACAGGCCTTTCTTTTCCCGGATGACGTCGCGCGGCTCCAACAGGGAGTATTTCTCACGTTCCAGTCCGTCATATATGAATTCAACTTTCCCCTCCTCTCGAACATAGCCATCATTAACAAAGCTCTGCTTACAGGCCTTGGATACCGTCAATATCCTATCGGCTGAGGAGTAACTGAATTTCAGCAGGTTTTTTTTAAGCACTGCCCATTTGACCTCTTTCAATATCTCATCGGGCGGTGAAAATTCCTGGGCTATGAACAGAAATTTATGTTTTGAGATTCTTTTACTTAATGCTGTTAAGAAACAAGAATACATTAGAAAAGCATGGACTATATCGGGCCTGTAAGATTCAATTATTTTCCTGAGTTCGAAAATTGACTTCATGAAAACCCTTTTACCGTAGCCTCCCTTTAAGGGAATGGTCTTATCCAGGCTCTCAACCCTTATGCCCCGGTCTTCAGTAAGATACACACATTTTTCAGCATTGACGTTATTAACGATGTTGATAAACTGCTGCTCTGCCCCTCCACCTCTCAGGTGGTCTATGACATAGAGGATTCTCATTTATAAGACATGCGGCTGTCCTTTCGAAGTTTTTCCCATAAATCTTATAATGCTCTTATAGAAAAAGGAAGGTCTGCAACGTCCTGCCTTGAAATAATATTTCAATATTTCTTTCTTCTTGTTATAAATATAGCTCAAGAACATAAGCCCTTCATATACATGGAAAACTGCTTCCCCCTCAAATTTTTTTAATTCGGGGAACATTTCGGTGCTTTTCCGTATGTGCTGCAAAAGGTTTTGTTCCATTTTTTTTATATCACTTTGCATGCTTTCGCCATGTCTTCTTATTTTTACCAGTGCTTCATTGACATAAGCGCTCCTGTGGTAACGTAGTATACGTATCCACATATTGAGGTCCTCCAGCGCCTTAAGACTCTCATCGAATAAACCAACTTCAAAAAAAACACTTTTTCTTATAAGCACCGATGAGCCGGACCCAACAACCCAGTTGCAGTAAAGGAGGTCTTCATAAGATCTGTTTTCCGGATGGGGCCACGATAAATGCGGCATGGCTTTGCCTTCCTGGTTAATCTGTTCCGCCATACAATATACAAGAGCGACCTTATGGTTACTCTCCAGCAAGGGCACTTGTTTTTGAAGTTTTTCCGGCAGCCATAGATCGTCAGCGTCGAGGAAGGCGACATATTCTCCACGGGACGTCATTATGCCCAAATTCCTCGCCGAGGAAAGACCTTTATTCTCTTGATAAACATATTTTACCCTTGCGTCATCAAGGTATGGTTTTATTACTTCCCTGGTTTCATCGGTTGACCCGTCATCCACGATAATTAATTCAAAATCACAAAAGGTTTGGTCCAGAACGCTGCGTATCGCCTCAGGAATAAATTTCGCATAATTATACGTCGGGATAATCACGCTAACCTTAATCATAGGGTCCAAAACGATCGCACCTCCTTGCTGAACTGTGAAACAGGCCAGTTGCGAACCTGCTGACGCGGGATCTGAAACGGGTCTGTCCACTTGTGCGCCTGCCCGGGGAAAGCGACGGCAGCCTTGGAAAAACCCGCTTCCTTGCAAATACGCACAGTCTGTTGTGTGTAGTCGCGCCTGCAGCCGAAGGGATAGGAAAACACCGCGACCTTCCGGCCCAACCAGGATTCCATCTGTTTTTTGGAGCCCTCGATTTCCTTCCGCTGTTCTGCCGCCGACAAAGAAGACAACTGCGGATGGCTTATAGTATGGGCCCCGATGGTAACCCAGCGGCTGCTTCCAAGTCTCCGCAGTTCATCGACCGTCATCGGCCGGTTGACTTCACTCCTTGCTTCCCTGGCCCGTGCCCATTGCCGTAACTGAACAAGCCAGAAATTTCGCCGCCCGGCATCAATTTTTTTCATGAGCGGATATATGTCCCTATAGAGACGGTTGCGTTGCAAATCACTGCCTGTCGGCCAGGACCTCCCAAAACGGCTGTCATCCAATTCGAACCTTTCGGAAAGGGCCGGTCTCCAAGAACAATACGCTCCAGTTCATCCCACCAGAACTCCTGTGCGGCGCCGATAATGCCTGTGCTGATAAAAAAAGTGGCAGGCACACCCACTTCTTCCAGAACAGGAAGCGCTTGAAGCACATTGTCGGCATAGCCGTCGTCGAAGGTACAGCCACCGACGGTCCTTCAAGACCTGACCAGTCCTCTCCGAACCTGACGATGTCGAAGTTGTCTTTCAGAAAAAGGAGCTGGGCACGAAAATTGTCCGGAGTCACCGCCAGAAAATACGGGTCCGCAGGCAGGGAATTTATCCGGTGATAGAGTAAAACCACCACCGGAGGTCGAACATGTTCAGCAGCCGGTTTTTCAGTCTTCGGGGGCCGAATAGACGTATCTGGCGACACGGAATGCCAGGCCGTTCATCCAGCGCCTTGCCCGCCCGTATCGTCAACAGCATCTGGTAGTCCGGTCCCGCTCATCAAGCAGGGACAGGTCCGGCAGGTCCTCAAGCGCAATCCCCTGCAGGAATGCAGTGGCAGCCATTACATTGCCGAAGCTTTCAATTTCGAGATCGGCTCCGAAAACCGGCTCAAAGAGCCTCTGCAGAGAATCCGTCGTGAACCTCCAGTATTCCCCGTATCTTTCCGCGTCATAACGGCTGATCTGGCTGATCCCGGGCACTGTAGCCAGCAACACGCCGCCGGGCTTAAGGAGATAAAAGGCCCCTTCTATCGCTTTACGGATCATCGAATGTGTACTGGAATGTTTGGGCGCAGATAAAACAGTCAAAGGAGCTCGCCGGCAGGGTCGCGGTGTCTGTCAGGTCGCCGATAACGTGGCCGCTTTACTGCCCGGGACAAAATGCAGGACGTCAAAAGATTCAGCTTTTCCGCCGGAGAATTTTCTGCTGTAGCGGCTGTCCCCGACCTCAAGGACGCGGCCCCTGATCAGACGTGAGTTTTTCCGCAAGAAGTTTTCGATGTAGTACCGGTCTACGGGGTGCCGCGGTCCCAGCCAAAATGGAACTTATTGCGGAATTCCTTGTCAGGTCCTGGACATTTACCGGGGCCTTTTTTCTGACAATCAGCTTCATCAACATATTAAACATGTATAGCACTCTTTTCAGATAATGTTTCTCATATGCGCCGTAAAAATTTCTGTCTTCCTGTTTCTGCCAAATATACAAACGACTCAAACATATTATTACAATTTATAAAAGCGGCTTCTGCTTCTTTCGCAATACCGGCAGACAGTTTCAATAGATTCATCATTCATACTGCGGCATACTGTGCGATATTCTTCACTCTTATGCAGCTCTTCATAGGATTGTTCCAAGAGATTGCCAAGTTTGTGCTTCAACGACCAATCCATACAGCAAAGATACACGTCGCCGTCAGGCATCATTACATTCTGATTGAATCTATTTCCCGAAGACCAGCACTTGATAACACCTTTATGCCGGGAAAGAGGCTGGGCAACTTCGGGACTTACATTGTTTGCACGGGTCAAAACAGAATCGATCCTGCGAACGGTGAGCAGTTCATTCTTGAGTTTGGAAGAAAGAGTTCCCAGGTAATAAAGGGCGCTGTCATAATGGATATGACGTGCAAACAGTTTATATGACTCAAGCCATTTGTCCTCATCCGGCACCTTGAAATTGTTATCATCCGGAACATGAAGCTGGCATGCAGAGAAGCGAATGTCTTTAATAATATTCAGGTCTTCCTGCCTGAACCCGACCAATGTGGTATACAGGGTGACATTATATCCGCTCTCATAAGCCCGGAGCATCATGAGAGAGGATTCACGGTTCAAAAAGGGTTCTGAAAATCCGGAAAAGTCTATACGGACATGCTTGGGGATTTTATCGAGAATCTTGCAGAATTCTTCATATGTAAGACGACTTTTTCCTTTATACGCATTTCGCCACTTGTCCTGCGGGCAAAATTTGCAGGAATTACTGCAAGGAAAAACGGTCGTGATTTCAATAGCTGATTGAAATTCATTTCTGATCAGTGCGGTTAAGGCCCTATGACCGATATAAAGTTTATCGATAATACTCATGAGGATATCTTAACAAATGGTCTGTAATTCTGCCTCGTTATCGGATTGTCACTTCAATGAATATCGTCTCTTCTATATTGCCCATCTTTATTCTCCGCAGAAGCCCCGATATAGTCTCCTGGTCAAAGCCAAGCCTCTTCATGATCATCCCGATGAAGAAGATATCCTCAGCAGCAAGGCTCCTGGTAAGAACAAGCGAAGCAAGATAGCCGAAGATGTAGAGGAAGAAATAGACCGGGAGCATCCAGAAATAAAGGGGCAGGTTTTTGGCTGCCGCATAGATGACTGACGCCGATAACCGCAGACCCGATGACCGGCTTCAGGTAACCGGATGAAATAGGATGCATCCCGCTGTGAGCGGTAGAGGACAAAGGAGTAACCGACGCTGACGGCGAGAAAGGAGACCATTGAGGAGAGTGCAGCGCCTCATCCCGAGAACCGATGTGTTTTATGCAGGATGTAGTTCAGTATGATATTCAGAACGGCCCCGGCGGCAGAAATCTTCATGACCGCCTTCGAAAGCCCCATCACGAGGAGGAGCATGCTGTTCGTCCCCATGAAGGCGGTGAAGAGATAGCCGAGAGACAGTATCCGGAGAGGAGCTGCTGAGTCTGCAAACCGCTCACCGAAGAGAAAGGTTATGGTCATCTCAGGGAAGAAGAAGAGTATAAAGAAAACAGGAAGGGTCACAGAAAAGATCCATTTGGTCAGTACCTGGTAGGTTCTGGCCAGATCGGACGACCGGTTCTTCGCGTAAAGCTCGCCTGCTACCGGCATGTAAACGTACCAAAGGGCCACAAGGGGAAGTGTCAGGAAGGCCGCAAGGGAGACGCTCACACTGTAGACCCCGACTTCTTCGGCAGTCCCGTATCTGCCGAGCATCAGGGTATCCACCCACCGGAAGATCAGGAACATAATATCTATTGACAGCACAGGGACCGAAAATTTCAGCAGTTCTCCGACATACCCGCCGCTTCCCCGGAAGACAAAAGGGCTTATTCCGTGTCTTGCGATATCCGTAAAGGGCGATCAGCACGCACATCGACAGCCATCGAAAAGACATAGGCGCCGATGATGTTTATGAAAGGCAGACCGAAAAGCAAGATAAAGCAAAGGAGAACAAGAAAGAAAAAAGGCTGCCCGACGTCCATAAAATAAACCTTGGGGCTTATATCTCCGTATCCCCTCAGGATAGAGGAAAGGATCATATGCCATTACATAGGCAGGTATGAATAAGGATATCACCATCAACGGCACGGAAAGTTCGGGTTTGTAAAAGACATATCGGGACAGGACCCCGGAGAAAAGAAAAATGACTGCGCAGACCCCAATGCCGGCTATGGCACCAATCCTGAGAGAGGACCGTTGAACAGCGTCAGCGTCCTTTTTCCTGCCCTGCCCAAGGAATACGGAAATATATCGCGTCGAGCCTTCCCAAAGTCCCAAACTCGCCATCATTGAGACGATGCTGACGATGGCTACAACCAGCGAATAGATGCCCAGGTCCTCCTTGGACAGATTTCTTACGATCAGAAGCCTTGTGACAAACCAGAGCGCCTGGCTTGCAATCATTCCGGCGAAGACAAAGGCAGTTCCTTTCACGGCTGTCTTGAGTGATGAAGTGACTGCCTCGGACATAACGTATTATATAAAATAAATACTTTTAAAATCCGAGGGAATGCCAAACTCATTTTTTAAAGCAATGTCAGTGCATTAGATCCCATGCGGTCTCTGCCGCAGGGAAGATCAGAGTCGTTCAGATATCGCAGGGCATGATGAAACAAATTACGGTAATATGATATTGTATCCCCATGGGTAAGTCTTCAGGAAAAAAGAGCACTCAGATCAAACCCTTCTTTGATTTAAGAGGCCTGTTATATAATCCGCTTATTCATATCCTGCTGATAGCCGCCGTAGGTTTTCTGGCTTATTCAAATACGTTCCACGGACCTTTTCAATGGGATGAGGTGGAATTTATTGTTGGAAATCCTATTATTGAGGACCTCTCTTATTTCGTGTCCCCATCGAAGGCCTCAGGGATCTGTTTATTACCCTCTTCTTAGATCGAGGCCCATAGGTTATCTCACCTTTGCTCTGAATTACAGGTTTCACGGTCTGAATGTGACAGGCTATCACATTATTAATCTTCTCATTCACATAATGAACGCTGTTCTTGTCTATTTTCTTGTCCTGTTTACCTTCAGAACACCGTATTTCCGGAATCATAACTCCCCCTCCCCCCCTCTTATCTTAGAGGGAGGTGTCGAAGGCGGGGGCGTTTCTTTAAAGAGCAACCTCAGAGGGTTTGCCCCTACAAATAATGTCGCACCTTTTACCTTTCACTCTTCACTGCTTATACCCCTTGCCGTTGCCCTTATCTTTGTTGCACATCCGGTCCAGACAGAGGCTGTGACTTACGTATTTCAGAGACTTGCATCCCTTGTGAGCATGTTTTATCTGCTTTCGCTGGTGCTGTACATTAAGGGAAGACTGTCAGTGCAGAAGTCAGAAGTCAAAAGTCAGAAGTTAGATAGGAACACAAGATTCAAAACTCAAAACTCAACGTTCTTTCATCTGGTATTTGTTATCTTTTGTCTCCGCCGTCCTTGCGATGAAGACGAAAGAAAATGCTTTTACGCTGCCGCTCGTTATAACGCTCTATGAGTTTCTGTTCTTCAGCGGGCCGGTGAAGACGCGATTGCTCAGGCTTGCGCCATTCCTTCTGACCCTGCTGATAATCCCGCTGACACTTATCGGAATGGATAAACCTGCGGGGGAGATCATAAGTCAGATGACGGACCCTGCTGCCATGGGCTCTCAGGAGATATCACGGAATGAATATCTCTTCACACAGTTGAGGGTCATAGTAACTTATTTAAGGCTCCTTTTTTTACCGGTAAATCAGAACATCGCCTATGATTATCCGGTGTATCACTCACTGTTCGACCCACCTGTGTTTTTGTCTTTTCTGTTCCTTACCGCCCTTTTTGGAGTGGCGGGGTATCTGCTTTTTAAAGAAGCGCAGAAGTCAGAATGAGCAAAGTCGGAAGGGCAGGGAGTATGCAGTAAGCAGTAAGCAGCCTACTGCCTACTCCCTACTCCTGCTCCTTACTACCGTCTTATCGCCTTCGGCATATTCTGGTTCTTTATAACCATCTCCGTTGAATCGAGCATAATACCTCTGCCGATGTTGATAGATGAATACAGGATCTATCTGCCCTCGGTGGGGATATTCATGTCGGTCGTGACAGGTGTATTTATGCTTGTCGTCAGAGCAGGAAACGTAAGTGCCGTGCGTAACGAAAAGGTTGCGATATCAATGCTCCTTTTGGCAGTGGTTGCCCTTACAGCGGCAACTTACGTGAGAAATACTCTTTGGATGGATAATATCAGCCTGTGGCAGGATGTGGTCAGAAAAAGCCCTAATCTATATAGGGGGTATACCAACCTGGGGAAGGCCTATTTTGAAAAAGGCCAGTACGGGACAGCTATTGAGATGTTTGAAAAAGTCGTGGCTCTGCGTCCGACAAATTTTGAAGCCTATAATAATCGGGCCAATGCTTACAATCAAGCCGGCAGGCCCAATGAGGCCATTGCAGACTACAATAAGGCCATTGCTTTGAATCCATCAAATTTTATAGCCTATAATAATCGGGCCAATATTTTTAACAGCCTCGGCAGGCTCAATGAGGCGATGGCAGACTATGATAAGGCAATTGCCTTAAACCCATCTGATTATAATTTATATAGTAATCGGGGCAATATTTTCAATAGCATCGGCCAGCTCGATAAGGCCATTGAAGACTATAGTAAGGCTGCTGCTTTGAAGCCGTCTGATTATAAGGCTTATGCTGTTCTCGGAGTTTTGTTCGGCAGGGCCGGGTCTTTTGACAATGCCATAGAATCTTTAAACAAATCTGTCAATATTAATCCGGTAGATACGGCATACAATGACCGGGGATTTACCTATTTTCTCATGAAGCAATATGACAAGGCATTAACTGATTTTAATAAGGCGATCGAATTAAATCAAAATAATGCGCAGGCTTATGGCAATCGTGGGAATCTGCATCTCGAAACAGGCCATAAAGAGCTTGCTGTCTCTGATTTTCAGAAGGCATGTAATTTAGGGGCGCAAGCAGGGTGTTCCGCATTGCAGGCTTTACAGCTCCAATAACGAATCAGGCAAGCGTGGCTATTATCCCCTATTTTTTATCTATCTCTATCCCGAATTTTTTCATCCGGTACCTCAAGGTATAGTAGCCTATATCGAGGAGCTTTGCTGCCTTTGTCATATTCCCCTCCGCCTTTATCAATGTTTCCCGGATGAGGTTCTTTTCTATTTCCTCAAGAGACTGGCCGGAATCCATAAAAGTGGATATCTGCTCTTGTATCTTCGGAAATTCCAGTCGCTGTAATATATGCTCTTTTGTGATGAGGTCAGAATTTTCGAGAAGGCAGACCTTTGCGAAAAGATTCTTCAACTCCCTAACATTTCCGGGCCAGGGATAATTTTCAAGGACCTCTTTTGCTCCCTCTGACAGCTGCATATTATGTTTGCCGAATTCGCTCTTGTATAAAGAGAAGAAATGTTCTGCAAGGGGAGGTATATCATCTTTCCTTTCCCTCAGGGAAGGTATCCTGATGGCGAACATGTTAAGCCTGTGATAGAGGTCCTGACGGAACTTACCCTCTATCTGGAGTTTATTAAGGTCCCTGTTGGTAGTAGCAATTATCATAATGTCGAAGGGGATTTCTTTGTTGCCGATCCTTATAGCCCTATTGTCAATAATCCCCAGCAGTTTTGTCTGAAGGGTTATATCCATATCTGCTATCTCCCCCATAACGAGGGTCCCCCCCTGTAAACCTTCATACTTACCCGCCTGACCGGGATCATTGTAAGCTCCGTTCTCATGACCAAACAACTCACCCTCAAAGAATGCGCCTGTAATGGTTGCGCAGTGGACCGACACAAATCTTTTCTCCTTCCGCTTGCCGGAAAAATGAATTGCCTTTGCCACAAGGTCCTTGCCAGCGCCGCTTTCACCGGTTACGAGCACCATATTGTCTCTTTGCGAGACGAGTTCGATAAATCTCTTGACCTCTTTGACCGCATCGCTTTTGCCGATGATACTTTCCGGTCTGTATTTGGCATCAAGAAATCTCTTAAGGTTAATGTTTTCCGCCAGCAGTCTTCTGTTTTCGAAAAGTTTTTTCAGTTGCAATGAAATTTCGTCCAGCGTAAATGGCTTGATTATGTAATCATAGGCACCCTTTTTCATCGCCTCTACTGCTGTCTCGATCTTTGCATAGGCTGTCATGATGATCATATCTGTGGTGGAGGATTCTGACTTGACGATCTCGAGGATCTCTATCCCGCTCAATTTGGGCATGTTGAGGTCTGTGAGCACCACGTCCACGTAGTTTTCACTTAAGTATTTGGCCGCCTCTTCAGGTTCGGTAAAAGCGGTGACGGCATACTGTTCCTCGAAATGTCTCTTAAGTAATGCGCAGAAGACCTTGTCGTCATCGATAATAAGGAGTTTTTCTTTCATTTTATAATTGTATCTCTTCCTCGCCCTCTACCGGCAGATAGATAAGAAATGCCGTACCTTTTTCAAGATCACTCTTAACCTCGATTTCACCGCCATGCCCTTTGATAATACCATAACTAATCGAAAGGCCAAGTCCCGTACCTGTTTTTTTACTTGTATAAAATGGCTGGAATATCCTGCTCATCTCCTCTTCAGTGATACCATGGCCGGTATCTTTTACGGTTACAATGATTTTTTTGCGGTCCCCGTTCAACGCAGTAGAAATAATAAGCTCTCCACCCTCCGGCATGGACTGAAGGGCATTAATTATTACATTCATAAAGACCTGTTTGAGCTGTCCGTGGACGGCCATTATACCCGGGACAGCAGGATTTAGATCTTCCTTTATCACTATATTTTTGTACTCCGGCTGGTAACTGACAAGCAATAGAATATCTCGTAAGATATCATTGATGTTGGTCAACGTTTTTTCCTGTTCAGGCGCCCTCGCAAAATCGAGCATGCCCCTGAGGATATCCCTGCACCGGCGGAGTTCTCCCTCTATAATGTTAATGTCCTCTTTAACCTGATCATTCCCCGGAGATTTTCCCCTTTACAATCTGGATGTAACTTAATATTGATGCGAGGGGCGTTGCGAGTTCATGTGCCACGCCGGAGGCAAAGGTCCCGACAGTAGAAAGAGAATAGTTGCGCAGCAGCTTTTCGTTTGTTATCCTCAATTCCTCTATGGATTCGTGGACACGCAGCTTAAGATCGGTGTTTAATTCATTTAGTTCATTCACAAGAAGATCTCTATGATGGTTTATTATGTTCAGGTTATCGGTCATCGCATTGAATGTCTTGGCAAGGAACCCTATTTCATCGGCTGATGATATATTAACCTTTGAATTATAGTCCCCTGAGGATACATTTTTTATCCCCGTTACGAGCATATTAATAGGACCTGTTACGGACCTTATCGTAATGACAACCACGATTACAGCAAGTAAGAAATTAATCATAATAGCAATAAAAATTGATTGCCTTGAACGGCGTTCAGAGGCTATTATCAATTCTTTCATCCTCTCGTGCATCATTAATGCTGCATGCCTTAAATCAGTTACAATGTCTATTATCTTAATCCCGTCCTCTACCGTCTCTTTCTCGAGAAAGTAAACCCTGTTGTCCTTTGAGGTGAGTATAAGGCTTATCTTTTCTTCATATGAATCGAAATGACTGTTGAGATCTTTGAAGGTATCATTTACGTCGTTAAAGGCCTTCTGTGCCGCGTGGCAATTATTGCATAGATCGTGGACCTTATACTCGACATAGTCACTTTTTATTACGGAAAGCATGTCTTCAGCATTAATGATATAAACTGTAATACTGTCAATATCTCTGCAAAATCCAGCCTGACGTCTATAAATTTGGGCTTGTGCGCTCCTTAAATTATAAAGTATGTTGTCATACCTGCTTATGATTCTTTCCTGTTCGTCCTGCAGGTCCTGGTTCAAATTGATCGCATTGAGGTTCCAAAGGATAAACAGGCCTGATGCAATAAATATGAGGGACATTATCGCAAATCCTGCTATGAGTTTCTTTTTCATTGTGAGGTCTTTATTTTAAGATTTCGGGGTTTAAATGAGGTATTTCAATAAACTCCAGTGCGAAATCAACGGGTTTCAGACCGAGGTCATTAAGCATCCCGGATAAAGGTCCGTATTCTGATTCATTTGTCTCGATAAAATGGGTTGCCTCAAGCATCGAAAGGGCATTCCTGCCATCGGGTGTTTTATCCATATTAAGGAAAACTTCTTTCAGCCGTGTTTTCAATGTGTGATCAGCATTTTTACTCATTGAAAACGTATTGTAAGGTAAGGGCGGCGAACTCGCAATAATTACCAGTTTCTCACGCATCAAAGGATTTTTCCCTGACCAGTTCATTAAACCTCTTGTCCCCTGAGCAGCCTATGTCGGCATCATTCTGGAAAACTGTCATGACTGATGAATCATTACTTCCGGCATAGATGATACTTTTGAAATATCTTTCAGGATTTTTCACCCCATTTTGATGAAGATACCATTTGGGGAATATATATCCTGAATTTGAAGATTTATTAACGAGAGCGATCCTTTTGCCTTTCCATGTCTTCACATCACCGTTGATCCCTCTATCTTTGCATGGTGAATATCACTCCTCTGTATGTAGATGTACCGTCTTTCAGATAGGGTCTCACTATAGGTTCAAGGGGGATCTTTGAGTTAATCACGACATAACTGAGACCACCTAAAAAGGCGGCATCCACCTTACCCTCCAGCATCTCGTTGTAAATTTCGGTATAGCTTTCGAAGAGTTTTGTCTTAACATTCATACCGATGGATTTCGACAGGTAATCAGCTAAAGCATTATAGTTTTTTTTCTGTAAGAAGACGTTCCTTCCGGGAAGCAATGCTATTACAAAAGAAGGCGCCTGGACATTTTTACCGGTGGGAATATTTACTGGCTTCTGTTTCTCATTTTCAGTGCATGCAAAAGTCAAAAGTATTGCGAGACATAATATGAATAACAAGATTGCTTTTTTTCGGAATATCCTCATCTGCATTATTATAAATCATTTACAGTACCTTTATTTCGTCTCCGGCAATGCTTCTGACTGCAAGATATTCTTTCCTACCACTACAAGTTTCCTGTCACTGCTGCATGCTACCCCATAAAAAGGGAGTCTCCCTTCGATACTCATAGCCGACCACTTCTCTCCATCCGGTGAAATATAAACCCTGCGATAAGAGCCAGCCGATTGAGCGGGCATATCGAGAACGCCGGTTGTGACATATTGACCGGAACAAGACGTTATACTTTTAAGGTCGTTTGCAGTGAATGATGAAATGGTTTTCCAGTTTATTCCGTCAGCAGAGATCAAGGACTTCCCTCCGTCACCGACAGCAATATAGCCTTTACTTCCATATACAACTCCTCTAAGGTTGGCCATGTCCTTAATGCCTGATTCTCTTCTTGTCCACTCTGAACCGCTGGCAGAGGTCAGTACTGTCCCAAAATCACCGACTGCAACAAAACCTCCGCTTCCAAAAGCAACCCGCTGCAACGCATCTGTTATGGAAGATTTCCTCTTTGTCCATTTCACACCATCAGGAGACGTTAATATAATTCCTTTATTGCCGACCGCAACATAACTGCCACTGCCATAAGCCGCGCCTAAAAGATTCTCCTTTGTACCGGATTTGCTCTTTTTCCACGTTGATCCGTCGGAAGAGACCAATATCGTTCCAGCGTTACCGACTGCAACGAAGCCCTTCTCACCATAGGCAATATCATTAAACTTATTATCGGTCATCGCCGGTCTTGTGGTCCAGACAGCCCCGTCACGCGATAGGAGAAGTGCCCCTTTATCACCCACTGCCACAAAGTAACCTCCTGCGAAGATCACGCTCTTAAGCAAGTGAGGAGTTCCAGCTACCGCTGTTGTCCATGTCGTGCCCTTAGATGAAACTAAAATAGTCCCTGTCCCTCCCACGACAATGATCATATTATTGCCGTAGGCAGCTGACTCAAACCATGTGGCAGTACCGGAAGGCATGGATGACCATTTTACACCGTCCTTTGAGGACAAGATCGCCCCTCTATCGCCAAATGCAATATAGCTGTCGCGGGCATACGTCACTCCCTTAAGCCAGGAGGGAACGCCTGTTCGTTTAAGCGCCCATTTTTCACCATCAACAGATGTGAGCACAGAACCCTCTCCTCCGACTGCAACGAAACCGGACTTGCCATATGCAATACCCTTAATGCTGAAGGATTCACCAGACATATTTTTTTGCCACCCGATCCCGTCTTTGGATGTCAAAATGACCCCGTTGTCGCCGGCAGCAATGAATATTTCGTTAACAAAATTTACGCATCGCAGTGTATCCTGAACACCTGATGCGCCTTCGGTCCAGGTCAACCCGTCTGTTGATTTCAAAAGCCCCCCTCTTTCTCCGACCGCTACATAAAGACCTTTTCCGAAAGTGATGCCATACAGTGTAAGGCTCACGCCTGACTGTCTGGTAGTCCACTGTATGCCGTCAGGAGACGTCAGTATGGCCCCTTTGTCGCCCACAGCAGTGAAGTTGTCCTGCCCGTACACTACGGCATTTAGAGTCCCCTCCGGGGCAGCCTGTGATAAAGTCCACATTTTGCCGTCAGTGGACGTGACGATAGTACCGTATTGGCCTACGGCAACAAAGACATTGTTCCCAAAAGTAATTGCACTAAATGCCATCGGGCTGCGCACATGCCACCTTCCAGTAGACTCGGAAGTATCGCCTGTGGGTCTCACCGTACTATTCTCAGGCTGCTTCCCTTCTGGAAATCCAAGGACCAGAACAGGGTATAAGATCGTCAGGATTGTAATATAGATAAAAATTCGAAATTTCTTCACGTTAACACTCTCCTTTTCTTAATTGTTCATTTTATAAATTTTAAGATTTTATCATATATTTTTTCAACAAACGAATTATCGGTGCAAACATATCGTACCATTAGACACAGATTTGTTTTCTCAGGGCTGGCAGACTTTGACGCAGAGCCCGCAGATGTATTGTCCGACGTTATGTTCTTTGGCGAAGTATTTCAGTTTTGCAAGACATGCCGGTTTATCCCAGTCTCTATATGACTCTTTGACCGCGGACACCGGGCAAATTTCAATGCACTTTTTGCAACTCCCGCAGTCTCTTTCAAGGGGCTTATCTGTTTGAAGAGGCATGTCCGTCAGTACAGTAGCAATCCTTATCTTCGAGCCGGCCTTTGGATGCACAAGCAGATTGTTTCTGCCTATCCATCCGATGCCTGCCCGCAGTGCGATCATCTTGTGTGAGAGATGAGCGGTCTGTTTTTCCCAGTCAACGATCTGACTTGCCGGGATCGGCAGGGCATTATATCCTTTATCCTGAATTGCGAGGGATAGTTTCAGGGCAGTCTGATCGAGCAGGAGATTCAGCATTTTATAATGATGCAGATAATGACGGGTAGGTCCGATTATGCAGCCTTTCAGCACAGAAGCAGAAACCCTTGCTCCTATGGAAATCCCGTATGATAACCCTTCTGTCTGATCTGACGGAAGCGCATCGTAATGAGGTTTCAGGTCCTCAACATATCCAACGCCAAATGCGGTCAAGCCTGAAGATAACGCGATGTTTTTAAGTTCGTTGTACATGATTTAAGGTATGATTTCCCGGATTACCGATTTATTACAAATATTTCTCGATGATGGCTAAATTTTCAGGCTTGCTCCATTCAAGCGGACCGACTATCTTTTCCCTGACAATGCCGTTCTTGTCTATGATGAAAGTCTCGGGTACGCCTGTTATGCCGTATAGTTTCGCAGTCTCGCTATCATTACTGATAAGAGTAGGGGCGCTGACAGGCAGTTTCATTTTATATGCCGGCAGATTGGACGGTGAATCCCTGAAGAGAATGCCGAGCATCTGAAAAGGCCGGCCCTGCATTTTCTGAAATAGCATCTCCTTCTGGGGCATTTCCGACTTGCAGGTGGTGCACCATGTGGCCCAGAAATTGAGAAATACAACTTTACCCCGGAGGTCGGAAAGTTTCCACAAGTTGCCGTCTGCATCTTTCAGTTCAACAGCCGGTGCCGGCTTGCCTACAGCCGCGATCTCTTCATATATTTTCTCCTTCGGCAGAAGAATAAAAACTGCAAGACAAACAGCTATAACAATAACAAGGATAAGACCTTTATATTTCACAATTGCCTCCTGAATATCAAGATTAAAATTATTATAACTTAAATCAGTAGTAAGTTAATATTTCAGTAAGAGCTGTCAAGCCGTTAAGCTGGAATGACAAAGCTGCATTCCTCGACTGACAGCTGACAGCTGATCGCTAATTACTTTTCTTTAATAAACACACTGCCTGCGCCGCTATTCCCTCACCTCTCCCTATAAAGCCCATGCCTTCGTTTGACTTCGCTTTTATATTAATAGAATTCGCAGGGATGCCTGTCTTTGAGATTGCCACTTTCATCTTATCGACAAACGGCAGAAGCTTTGGTCTCTCTGTTATGACCGTTGAATCTATCCAGAGAATCTCAAATCCTTTTTTTCTCATTAGTTCTATAATTTGTGAAAGCAGTTCAATGCTGGAGGTATCTTTCCACTTATCATCCGTATCAGGGAAATGCCTGCCGATGTCTCCTGATCCAAGCGCACCTATTATTGCATCAATTATTGCATGACACAATACATCTGCGTCAGAATGTCCGAGAAGTCCTTTTGAAAAAGGTATCTCCACCCCGCCGATGATAAGTTTTCTGCCCTCAACCAGCCTGTGTGAATCATAGCCGATGCCTATTCTCATGCCCGGTCTTCCTTTGCAAGCAGATGCTCCACCATGTCCCTGTCCTCCGGAGTTGTTACTTTAATATTCAAAGGACTGCCAGGAACAATTTTCACCCGGCCTCCAAGTCTTTCAACAAGAGCGGCGTCGTCCGTTGCATAAAAACCTTTTGTATATGCTGCGTCATATGCCTTTTTTATTGTATCAAAATAAAAGGCCTGGGGTGTCTGGACCGTCCAGAATCTTTCCCGGTCCACTGTTGATATAACAGTGCCGTCCAAAGCCGCTTCCTTGAGAGTCTCTTTTACAGGGAGCCCCGGTATTGCTCCGTCGTAATTCTTCAGTTCTTCAATAAGTTTTTCGATCAGGCCTTCGGGAATAAACGGCCTTACTCCATCATGGATCAACAATATACTGCCTGATTCAATTCCATTCTGCTCAATCAGTTTCAGTGCATTATAAATAGAATCCTGCCTTTCCTTTCCTCCCGGTGCAATTCTTCTGATCTTGTGCAAACCATATTGCCTGATAAGATCAAACCCGTTATCGATATCCTCCCCGCCCAGGACCGGTACAACTTCAGTAATAACTTTTTCTTCACAAAGTCTCATTAGGGTGTGAATTATGAGGGGAATGCCTTTCAGATCAACGAATGTCTTCTTTACCGGTGATTTAAATCTCTTCCCGAGCCCTGCTGCCGGCACTATGGCTATTATTTTATTCACTAATGCCGTGAAGTCCTCAGTTCTTCCCTCTCGGCGTCTTCTTTGAGTTTGGCAAATATCATTCTCCCTGCGGTTGTCTGAAGGACGCTTGTGACTACAACATCCATTTGCTGGTTAATCAATTTTCTCGCGTTATCAACTACAACCATTGTGCCGTCATCAAGATAGCCCACTCCCTGATTGAACTCTTTCCCTTCTTTGACAATAAAGATATTCATGGTTTCCCCTGGAAGGACCACAGGTTTAATAGCATTTGCCAGTTCGTTTAGGTTGAGCACCGTGACCCCCTGAAGTTCAGCAACCTTGTTAAGGTTGAAATCGTTTGTGATTATCTTTGCGCCAAGCAGTCTTGCGAGCGCTACAAGTTTGGCGTCAACTTCTTTTATCTTTGGGAAATCCTCATCTATGATCTTTACAGTAATGTCGGACATTTTCTGTATCTTATGCAGGACGTCAAGTCCTCTTCTGCCCCGCGCCCTTCTCAGAGAATCGGCGGAGTCCGCAATATGCTGAAGCTCCTGAAGGATAAACTGCGGAATAATGAAAGTCCCTTCAATGAATCCGGCCTCGCAGACATCCACTATCCTGCCGTCTATTATTACACTTGTATCAATGATCTTTGCATGCTCCTCTTCAACCCTTGCCTTAAACGCCTTAACTACATTCGATATAGTGAAGTCTCTCCCGGCCCTCAATCCCAGAAGCAATCCCGAATAACCGAATAATGCATTAAAAATTAACCCTATATATGTCCCATCCATATTGTCAAAAATTGTTTTTAGTGGGAAATAGATCAGTTTTGCAAACAGCAGCCCTAACGATAAGCCGACCAACCCGACGATCACCGTACCGATCCCTACCATGGTAAGTACATATTCTAAAATGAGGGCTATGCCCCCGACGCCGGCGCCCCATATAAGTCCCTGATACGGCATGGCCTCTCTTGTGCCGATAATGTAGCCGCCCGCTGCAAAAACCAGGAAGAATATTATTCTGTATAGCATATCTTTTTCCTTTTTTAAGAATATACTTTTAAGGTTATGTAAAACCTGTTGCCGCCCCTGTTAATAAATAAAAGCAGGGTGTCTCCTTTTCTCACTTTAGAGATAATATAGTTAAAGTCCTGAATGTTCTTTATGCTCTTTTTGTTTATTTCCTGAATTACGTCACCTTTTTTCAATCCCGCCTCTTCGGCAGCGCTGTAAGGTTCGACCCGGACTATTACAACTCCTTTTTCATCCTTTGATATATCGAGTTGTTTTGCTATCTCCTGTGTCAGGTTCATTACGCTGAAGCCGGCAAGTGCATTCTCCTCTGCCGGTAATTTTTCATCCGGTTCTCCGGGAACGTTTTGCGATATTTCCTGCGGGAGTTCCGTAATTGTTACGGTAAAAAGACTGGCGTTGCCATCTCTTATTACCTTCAACTGTATCCTGCTTCCAACTTTGCTTTGTGCGATTATATTACGCAAAGTTTCCACGTTCTTAACCGGCTTATCATCTACTTCAGTTATTATATCACCTCTTTTTATGCCTGCCTTTTCAGCGGGGCTCCCTTTTAATATTTCTGTGACAAGGGCGCCTGTCGATTTGTTAAGGCCAAATTCCTTGGCAAGTTCCGGGGTAAAATTTTGTATGGTTATGCCCAGCCACCCTCGCGTGACCTTGCCTTTATTAATAAGCTGACTCATGACCGACTGCGCCATATTGCTCGGCACCGCAAAGCCTATCCCCTGATAACCGCCCGTTCTTGAAAAAATTGCAGTATTTATTCCTATTAATTCTCCCTTTATGTTCACGAGAGGGCCTCCTGAATTGCCCGGATTGATGGCTGCATCCGTCTGGATGAAGTCCTCATAATCTGCAATGCCGACATTGGCCCTGCCTACAGCGCTGACGATTCCCATCGTAACCGTATTGCTCAAACTATACGGATTTCCGAATGCGAGCACGAATTCTCCGACCTGGATCTTATCCGAATTACCCCATTTTATCGTCGGCAGATCCTGAGTGGAGATCTTTATGACCGCTATGTCTGTCTTGGGATCAGAGCCTATTATCTTGCCTTTAAAGTTTTGCTGGTCAGATAATGTAACCATTATCTCGTCTGCCTTCTCAACAACATGTGTGTTTGTCAGGATATATCCGTCCGGGGAAACTATCA
>CAVOUK010000008.1:0-226865 GCA_963699585.1 Thermodesulfovibrionia bacterium
GAAGCCGGGTCTCTGCTGAAGCTTTCTCCTGAATATAAAACTAAAAAGACCATCGGCCGGCATGAGGTTGAAGATGTTGTGGCAACGATAGCGAGAATTCCAAAGCACAATGTCTCAACGTCCGATATGGAAAAGCTGAGGAATCTTGAGGACGAGTTGAAAAGCGCAGTATTCGGACAGGATGCAGCGCTCCACATACTTGCATCCTCGATCAAAAGGGCGCGTGCCGGGCTCGGACCGGCAGAAAACCGATCGGGTCTTTCCTTTTTACCGGCCCTACAGGAGTTTGGCAAGACAGAGGCTTCAAAAACAATAGCGTCTGTGCTTGGCATTCAGTTCATCCGCTTTGACATGAGTGAATATATGGAGAAGCATACTGTTTCCCGATTGATAGGAGCGCCTCCGGGCTATGTGGGTTTTGATCAGGGCGGCCTTTTGACAGATACGATCAGAAAGCATCCTCACAGCGTCCTGCTGCTTGATGAGATCGAAAAGGCGCACCCCGACATCTTTAGTATTCTTCTTCAGGTCATGGATTACGCTACCTTGACCGACAATAACGGAAAGAAAGCCGACTTCAGAAGCGTGATCCTCATCATGACGTCCAATGCCGGCACAACCGAAATGAACCTCGGAGTTGTTGGTTTCGGAGACAGGGCCAAAGACGCCCTTTCAAAAGGAAAGGATGCGATCAACAGATTATTCAGTTCAGAGTTTAAAAATCGTCTGGACGCCATAATCACATTTAACTCACTAACGCCAGAGATCATGAAAAAAGTTGTGGATAAATTTACCAATGAATTAGAGACGCAGCTAAAAGAGAAGAAAATTACAATTACTGTCTCAGAGCCGGCAAGAAACCATCTTGCAAAGAATGGATTTGACCCTCAACTTGGCGCAAGACCGCTGGCAAGGCTTATACAGAAAGAGATCAAAGACGTTTTATCTGAAGAGGTCCTTTTCGGCAAACTTATGAAGGGCGGCAAGGTCAATATTGATTTAGATGAAGATAAGCTGACCTTTGAGTATATTGAGCTATGGTAATTAGTAATATGTAGTGGGAGAATCCCCGTTTCCTGATTATTGGTCAATCGACAAGGGTATCCACTGCTAAAATTACTATTATTAAATGCCTATCTACAGACTTTCAGACGAACTCATCTTCCCTTCTCCCCACCTTGCGGAAGACAACGGCCTTCTGGCAATAGGCGGTGACCTCAGTAAGGCACGGCTTCTCCTTGCTTATTCAATGGGGATATTCCCATGGTATTCAGAAGGCGATCCTATACTGTGGTGGTCTACCGATCCCCGCCTTGTCTTATTCCCTGAAGATCTGAAGGTATCAAGAAGTTTAAATCAGACACTGAGAAAAGCCGTCTTTAATATTACGTTTGATGAAGCCTTCGAAGAGGTCATCAGGAATTGCGCTTCAGTTCATTCCAGGACCAATGGAGGGACATGGATAACAGAAGATATGCTGGAGGCTTACATCGATCTGCATCATGCAGGTTATGCCCATTCCGTTGAGAGCTGGTTTGAGGGCAAACTCGCAGGCGGACTTTACGGGATTTCACTCGGCTCCGTCTTTTTCGGCGAATCGATGTTCACAAATAAAAGCGATGCATCAAAAGCCGCATTTGTTACCCTTGTTAGACAATTAATCAAATGGAACTTTAAGTTAATTGACTGCCAGATGACCACCCCGCATCTCAAAAGCTTCGGCGCATATGAGATCCCCCGAAGCGTTTTCATGAAAAAGCTCAAATCAGCCCTGAACACGCCAACCAGAAGAGGAAAGTGGGAGTAATTATCTTATCAAAAGCTGTTTATCGTTATCAACAGACAACAAATTGTGTTTACGCTTCAAGCTCAGAATCAACAGTATACAAAAAATCTGCAACTCTTGTTATGCCGATGCCTTCGAATTCCTTCAGATTCAGAAGATGTTTATCTCCGGTAATGATGATATCCGCTACTGCTGTAACAGCACATTCAAGGATCTTGTTGTCGGCTTTATCATGAAGAGCATTGATTTTGATATCAGGCTTTACTACAGCGGCAACCTTGCTTATATGTTTTAAAGCCAAAGTTATTTCGTTATCATCCCATTTGAATTTTTCCCTTAATTTATTCGCCAATTCTGTCAGTATCGCGACAGACGTAAAGAGTTCAACCCTGCCCTTTACAGCAAGCAGGTAGGCTTCTTCTCCTTTACTGTGAGGGAAGACAAGAGCAGAGATATAAACATTAGTATCAAAAACGACTTTTAACACTACCGCCCCTCAAAAACAAGCCGTTCAATATCCCTTTCTGTCAGCTTCAAAGCCTTTGCCTTTTTTGAGCCGTATCTCTGCAGCCTGAAAAACTCTTCTTCGAGTTTCTCCCTCCTGTAAAGGCTGAACATCTCCCGGAACAACTGACTCTTGCTCTCACGTTTCAATTTAGCTATCTTCTCATATTCATTTGCAAGATCCGGCGGCAGAGATATGGTCATTGCTATTCTTTTCCTCGCTGGCATATCACATCCTCCTTAAGTGGTATGACCTTATAATACCATTATTGTACAGATTTTCCAAAAAGTGTTTTTCAGCTTCGCATTGACAGTTCAATTTATTTGTGCAAAATAAGATACATCATGAATCCTAAAGACATTCAAAATAAAGAAGCTGTTCTTAATTTGCTCAGGACAAAGACCGACAGGCCGGTAAGCCTGAAGGAGATCGCAATTGCGCTGAGGGTCCATAAAAAGGAAATGCGTCCGCTCAAACGGATCATGGAGTCTTTAATAAGGTCCGGCGATATCTTCAGGACCAAATCCGGATTCTACGGGCTTGCCGAAAAGATGAATCTCGCCACGGGATTTTTTGAGGCCCACAGGGACGGATACGGTTTTGTGATACCCGAAAAACCCGGGGAGAGGGACCTTTTTATCCCGCCGCGAAAGACCTCCGGCGCGATGTCCGGTGACAAGGTGGTAGCGCGGATAGAAAGCATGACGAGAAGGGAAGGCAGCATCATAAAAATCCTGGAACGGACCCAGAAGAAAGTCGTAGGGCTGTTCTACCGTGAGGGGAACATGTTCTATGTAAAGCCAAAAAGCCGGAAAATAACTTTCGGAATAGTAGTCAGTCCTGAAAACAGGTCCGGCGCAAAGGACGGTGATAATGTAGTTGTTGAACTTACTTCTTATCCTACCGCCATAAAACCTCCCGAAGGAAAGGTCTTAAAGGTCCTTCCGGCCCTTGAGGGGCCTGGCAATGAGATAGAAATGATAGTTGAAGAACATTCACTGCCTTCAAAATTCCCCTCTGCTGTTCTTTCTGAGGTCAGAGAACTTCGTGATGAAATTTCGCTGCAAAAAAGGGTCGACTGCCGTAATTTATTGACCGTCACTATTGACGGCGAAACGGCAAAAGATTATGACGATGCTGTTTCGATAAAGAAAACACCGGACGGATTTATACTTTGGGTCCATATCGCTGACGTAGGTCATTATGTGCCATGGGATTCTACCATTGACCTTGAGGCCAGAAAGAGAGGCACAAGCGTGTATTTCCCGGGCAGCGTCATTCCGATGCTTCCGGAAAAACTCTCAAATGACCTGTGCAGCCTCGTCCCGAGGCAGGACCGGCCGACATTTACTGCTGAAATACATTTTGACAAAAAAGGCCATACAATAAAGAAAGACTTTTATCCGAGCATAATACACAGCAATGATAGAATGACCTACACCTCTGTCAGGAAAATACTTGTTGACCGGGACCTTCCGGAAAGACAGAGATATGATTACCTTCTTGAAAGTTTTGATATGATGGAGGAGCTTTGCGGGATACTTGAGAGATAAAAGGATAAAGCGCGGCAGTCTTGATTTTGATCTGCCGGAACCCGAAGTGCTCCTTGACATCCAGGGAAATCCTGAATCCATTATAAGATCTGAACGCAATCTTGCGCATATGATGATTGAAGAATTCATGATAGCGGCCAACGAGGCCGTCGCCTCCCATCTTGAGGACCTGAAACTTCCGTCAATATACAGGATACATGAAAAGCCTGATCCATATAAGCTTGATGAGCTCAGGCCTGTTTTTAATTCCTTCGGACTGCAGATCAAAAAAATAGACGCAAATACCTTTCAGACGGTCCTTAAAAAGATAAAAGGAAGGGTCGAGGAATCCTATGCTTAATATCCTCCTTCTGCGCTCCCTTGAAGCAGGCAAGGTATTCAACTGACAATACAGGGCACTTCGGGCTTGCATCTGAAAGCTATACACATTTTACATCTCCAATAAGACGCTATCCCGACCTTGTCGTCCATAGAATGCTCAGGGATTCTCTTAATAAGAACAAGCTTTCAAAAGAAAAACGCGAATATTTTGAAAAACTTCTTCCTGAAATAGCCGCGCATGCTTCCAAGACGGAAAGGACCGCTGATGAAGCCGAAAGGGAGATCGTCAATGCGATGAGAGTGTGGTTTATGAAAGATAAAATAGGAGATGAATATAAAGGGATAGTCTCAAACATTTCTACACACGGGATGAAGATACAATTGAAGGACTTCTTTGTGGAAGGATTTCTGCATGTATCATTAATGCCCGATGACTACTACTGGTTTGATGAAAAGAGTTACCGCCTGATCGGCAGACGCAGGAAGAAAACATTTACCATCGGAAAAGAAGTAAATGTGCGTATAGAGCGCGTTAAAATAGAGGAACGGGAAATAGTGCTGGTACTGGTTTAAGGCAAGATCACATTTTTATTTTTTCACTGAACTTTCAACTCCGAACTCTCAACTCTCTACCGGTCGGTCCCTGTAAAATTCACCTGACCATTGTTGTTGCTGTCAGCATAGACCGAAGCATTATAAGTTAATTGCGCCTGCGCTGCCCCGCCGCAGGAACCGTTGTTCGTTGAATAACGATAAATTGTTTCACCTGAATTGAGCCGTAAGGTCCCGGTTGTAATTTCATTGTTGTTATTGACCCGTCTGCACGACCCGTCAATATTATAATCATACCGTGCACCGGTATTATTCCAGATCCTGTAAAAGGTTTGTCCTATAAATACTATTATTGAACATGAAGCGTTTCCGTAAGCATTGCTGACTGAAAGGATATATGTGGTCTGCGAATTAAGCGGTCCGGTGGTACATGAACCTCCGGTTGAACCTGAGAAAGTTGTACATGTGCCGCTCTGAGGCGAAAAACTCGCATTTGCCGGACCGTTTGTAATACTGAAATTTAAAGCTGTTGTGTTCCCTGACTGGACCATATCAGGACTTGCAGACACACTGCAGGTTGGTGGACTGCCACTGCCACTGCCACCGCCACCGCTGCCACCACCACTGCCGCCTCCTCCACTGCCGGTGACTACAGGGTTTATTGTAATGGAAAGAGTTTTTGATGCAGTCCGTGAGCCATTGTCTGTAGCCGTTACAGTAAATGAATATGTACCTTCTGTTGTTGGCGTGCCGGAAATAACACCCGTGCCTGAATTTAAACTTAATCCTGCTGGCAAGCTACCGACTGCCCATGTATAAGGAGATTTTCCTCCTGTAGCGCTTAATGTAACACTGGGATATGTCTGAGTAACCGTGCCATAGGCCAGGAACTCGGTGGTTATTCTCGGATCATTCGGATTTATTGTGATTGCAAAACTCTTTGTCGCTACTCTTGCTTCTGCGTCTGTTACCGTAACAGTAAAATTAAAACTGCCGTCAGCTGTAGGGGTCCCTGAAATACATCCACAAGAATTAGATAATGTGCATATACTTGAACCACATGTCCCGGATGTTCTGTTTTGCAATGTCAATCCCGTTGGTAAAGAGCCGGAAAGTACACTCCATGTATATGACAGTTGTTCCGTCCGTTGCTTGCAAGGTTAGTATGATGAATATGCCACCTCCTCAGTCCCTGAAGGCAGGCTGTCTGTCACTATCCTGAATGAATTGCAAATCTGCTGCCTTAGGGTGCTGATGTCCACATACATCACTATGTCATCATAATCGCGAATGCCGCCGCCCCCTATACATGCAGTCTGCACGCCTGTATCAGCAATATTAAAAGGCGATGCAGTGCCTGTCTGGTTACATAAGTTCTCGCCCTGACTTAATACGATAAATGCCACGTTTGTCTTGGCTACTCCTATGTCATTAACCGTGAGATATGTCCCCTGTGTGGTGCAAAGATCGGAAGCTGTTAATCCGGCTGCAGGATAATACAGCAAATTGTTTCTGTACGAATCCATGGTCTTTACACTAAGAGCTGAAAGACCTGGAGGCAGTCAGTTTTGTTGGCTGCTGCGTATCCGTTTATTGTCTCGTAAACCTCTTTAACGGTATTCCTTGTTTCAATCAGCTTGGCCCTTTTTGTTAAAGGCCCGAGCAAACCCGCTCCCATTCCGATCAGCAGACCCACTATAACGAGAACTATGGCAAGCTCTACGAGGGTGAAGCCTGCCCTCTGACTCCTGACTCCTGACTCCTGACTCCTGACTCTGTTCTCATGACTGCCTCTTAAATAAATAAAACACAACCATTATATTCCCCAGCAAACTAACAGTTATTGCGATCCTCGTTCTCATTATTACTCGTGCTTATTTCTGTATCAGGCGAGATCCAGAACAGATAATATCCGTACAGCACCAACAGCAATCCGGTTATCCCTATCAACCTTATGAAGAATGCCCTGTACATGACAGGTTAATTTTAAACCAAAACAAACGTCATAAGCAAAAAGGGGCGATCTCTCGCCCCTTTTATTTAATATATCATGACAAATCTTTTCAGAATTTTATTACAACATATAGGATAACGTTACTGTTCCGCCGGTATAGGCCGCACTTCCCCGGACAGTTCCTGTGTTCCACACTCCATCATCAAATTTGGTATCTATGATTTGGGCAACCGAACCGGGCAAAGTAGGGACAACTTATGCGATTTCTTGTTCCTATTGGTGCCACCATATGCGAAAACAGTCTAATCCGTATGCGCCTGCATAAGGAGTACTGGGCGCTGTGGTTGCAGCCGGGTCGCCGGAAAGGAGTCCCGCAAACCGTAATGCCTGCCATGCTTCCAGTGATTCTCCAGTGGGAGGAGTCGCTGTACCCCCAACAAACCCGTTAGCATCGCCATTTGCTACACCCGCCCACCGGGCAGTTGCTGCCGGATCGTCACCAGGAAAGCATTATACCTGTCATAATAAGAATAAAAAGCAGCGCTTATCCCCTGTATGTCATTCATTGCTCTTTTGTTTTTTGCGTCATCGATCATGGCCTGTCCCTTTAAAACAGCCCCTATCAGCAGGCCGATAATAACCATAACTATCGCCAGCTCGACGAGTGTAAATCCTTTCCGGTTTAATTCTCTTTTCATTCTTGCCTCCTTGCCTGGATAAACTTCATTAAGTTATCAAGTAAAGTTTGTTTATATTTAAATCGTTAATCTATTTATCGGAAGCAGGGTAGAGAAACTTTAATTCGGGATACTAATGGGGAAAAATAAAATTTGCAGCCGTGGAAAGTTAAAACCCTTTTTTTATCCTGTCAGCAACCCTTGCTACCCGGACCATCTCCTTAACATCATGCACCCTTATAATGTTTGCGCCGTTGAATATAGAAATGGCAATAGCCGCTGCAGTACCTTCAAGTCTTTCAGTAACAGGGAGATCGCCGAGTATTTTCCCGATAAATGACTTTCTTGAGGGACCTATGAGTATAGGCTTTTCAAGGCCTGAAAACTCGTCAAGCTTTTTTATTATCTCAAGATTGTGCTCAAGTGTTTTCCCAAAACCGATCCCGGGGTCTATGATGATTTTATCATCGGCAACACCGGCATTCCTGGCAATTTCGATCCCCTCTCTCAGATAATCGATTACCTCAGGCATAAGGGATTTGTAGGATGGGTCCTTATGCATGTTCTTCGGGGTACCTTTTATATGCATTATTACAACAGGCACATTATGCCTTGCAGCAACATGCGGCATTTGGGGATCAAATCTTAATCCGCTTATGTCATTTATAATTGAAGCGCCTGATGATATAGCTGCCCCGGCAACAGCAGATTTGTACGTATCTATTGACATGAGGGATTTTAACCTTGTTTGCAAGGGCCTCAATGACAGGCACAACCCGGCTGATCTCTTCTTTTACGGAAATCTTCTCAGCGCCGGGCCTCGTGGACTCTCCGCCGATATCGATAATATCCGCTCCTTCATCCTGCATACGGAGGGCCTGCTCAACAGCTCTTTCTTTGTTGAAATATTTACCGCCGTCGGAAAACGAATCAGGGGTAACATTCAGTATCCCCATTATGTATGTTCGTTGGGAGAAATCGAATGTGTAATTTTTAAAGGCGAGTTTCAAGTCAGCCTCCGTGTGTCCGTGTACCGTTTTTTCTTACGGTCACGGATCACGGTCACGATTAACGTCTTTTTGTAAGGGGGTCAAATTATGCCGATGTTTCCGGAACAACCTTAACTTCTTTCTCCGTCTCTACTTTTTGCATATCACCGTTGGTACCCTGAATAATAGCCTCTATCTCAACGCCATCAAGGGTTTCCTTGTCACGCAGCGCCTGTGCAAGCTTCAGAAGAGTTGCCTTATTATTAATGAGGAGATTTTTGGCATATTCATATCTTTCAGTAATGATCGACTTAACCTCTCCATCTATCTCTTCAGCTGTTTTTTCTGAATAATCCTTGTGCTTCATTATATCTTTGCCGAGGAAAATCTGTTCCTCCCGTTTCCCGAACGTAATGGGGCCTAATTTGTCGCTCATTCCCCATTCGCATACCATTTTTCTTGACAGGTCTGTGGCCCTTTGAAGGTCATTGCCGGCGCCTGTAGTCATGTGCCCGAGGGCAATTTCTTCCGCGGCCCGCCCGCCCAGGAGAACTGCCAGCGTATTCAGGATGTATTCTCTTGAATATGTGTACCTGTCATCAATTGGAAGCTGCTGGGTAATGCCGAGCGCCATCCCGCGCGGGATAATGCTGACCTTGTGCAGAGGGTCCGTTCCGGGTGTCAGCTTGGCAACGAGGGCGTGACCTGCCTCATGGTGAGCAGTATTGTTCTTTTCATCTTCTGAAAGGATCATGCTCTTTCTTTCCTTGCCCATCATGACCTTGTCTTTCGCATCCTCGAAATCGATCATTTCAACCTTGGTCTTGGACTGCCTGGCTGCATTCAATGCGGCTTCATTGATAAGATTGGCAAGATCTGCCCCTGAAAAGCCCGGCGTCCCTCTCGCAAGCACTTCCATATTTACATTTTCATCAAGAGGAATTTTTTTAATATGGACTTTGATTATTTCGAGTCTGCCTTTTACGTCCGGATGCGGGACAACAACCTGCCTGTCAAATCTTCCGGGTCTTAAAAGCGCAGGGTCCAGAACATCCGGCCTGTTTGTTGATGCCAGCACGATAATTCCTTCATTTGGATCAAAGCCGTCAAGTTCAACCAGCAACTGGTTTAATGTCTGTTCACGTTCATCGTGCCCGCCTCCAAGTCCTGCCCCCCTGTGGCGTCCCACGGCGTCTATTTCATCAATAAATATAATGCACGGGGAGCTCTTTTTTGCCTGTTCAAAAAGGTCCCGCACCCTTGAAGCGCCAACGCCTACAAACATCTCCACAAAATCAGAACCGCTGATGGAGAAGAACGGGACACCTGCTTCACCCGCAATTGCCCGTGCAAGCAATGTCTTGCCGGAACCCGGAGGGCCTACAAGCATAACGCCTTTTGGTATTTTTCCGCCAAGTTTCTGAAACCTCTGAGGGTCCTTTAAAAAGGCGATGATTTCCTGCACTTCTTCTTTTGCTTCTTCAATCCCCGCTACATCCGCAAATGTAGTTTTTATGCCTTTTTCAGAGCTAAGTTTGGCCCTGCTTCTGCCGAAAGAAAGCGCCTTGTTCCCGCCGGTCTGCATCTGCTTCATAAAAAACACCCATAAAATAACAAGAAGTATGACAGGCCCGAAATTCAGGAGGATATTCATATACCATGGAGTGTGGTCCGGCTTTGCAGAGATCTTTACATTCTTCTCCCTTAACTCTTTTATGAGATCAGGATAGTCAGGCGCATAGCTCTTAAATTTTGTCCCGCTTTTCAGTGTGCCGACAATTAAATTTTCCGGCTTTTTTATAGTTACTTCCGAGACTTCATCCTGCTGCAGTTTTGCGATGAAGTCAGAGAATACTATTTCATCGTCAGGTTTTGACGTCTCAAGAAGATTGAAAACGAGGATCATCATCAAACCGAATAAAACCCATATTACTATACTCTTATACAATTAGTGTCCCTCCTGAAAGTTATATCAATAAGATTAACATATTTACTTTTGTATTTCCAATAAGTTGACTTGTCAAAACAACATCTATCTGCTTAATACGATCAGTACAAAGCCGATGAACATTAATATGCCGCCGAAAGTCCTTTCAGCAATCTTTTCCTCTTTAAAAAGCAAATGTCCATAGAGAATGCTGAAAAGCAGGCTCATCCGTTTTACCGAGATCATATACGCGACCTTTGCAAGGCTCATTGCAAGCATATGAAAGATTATCATCAGTGAATATGTAACACCGATGACCGCAAGCGGGAGTATATCTTTTCTGGTGATTACGAGTTTGCCTTTGTTTTTACTTAATGCGATAGGGGTAAATAAAATTGTCATAAGAATAAAATAAAAACTGCCGAAAAAGACCGGCGATGAATTCGTTATAGCCATTTTTCCGAGTGATGATGTAATGCTGTATATCAAGGCAACAGCGATCATCATGACAGAGCCTTTCTCGCTGAAGACTGCCTTCAGGGGCTCAAAAAGAGAATGTCTCATTTTATGTATGTTCAATGTATAGCTGCCTGATGCAATGAGGATAATGCCGATACCGCCGCTGACAGAGACTTTTTCGCCGAGGATCAGGTAAGACGCCAGAATTAAAAAAAGCGGGGTCAAGGCGAGAAAAGGCATCGTAAGGCTGATAGGAGAACTTTTTAAGGCCTTTGTATACAGGATCATGGCAACTATTTCAAACGGCAGGGCGATCAAGGTTGCAAGCCAGAAATCTTTGTTCAGGTGAGGTATCTCGATGAAAAACAAACTTACAAGAAAGACGGGAAGAGCAAATAACAGCCTCGCCCATGCCACAAAATACTCATCTCCTGATGAAAGCATACGCTTGGTTAAGGCATCACTTGTGGCAAGCAAGTATTGCTGTCAAGAGAGCGTATATAATCCACAAAAGAGACTCCTGTCTTTATTTTTCCAGCTTGTATTCCTTGATCTTCGTCAGCAATGTCTTATAGCTTACCTTGAGTATCTCCGCTGCCCTGGTCTTGTTGCCATGGGTATCTTCAAGGGCCTTTTTGATTCTCCGGGATTCTGCTATCCTGAGGGCCTCTTTTGCAACTTCATCAAGAGTGCCATCCATTGAAATATCCAATATGGTTTCAGAGGAAGCGGCAGGCAGGGTCAATCTGAGGTCTTTTTGAGTTATTGTGTTTCCTTCACATAGTATCATGGTCCTTTCAATAACATTCTCCAGCTCCCTGACATTGCCTTTCCATGAATAGTTTTTCAGCATATCAATTGCATCTCCGGTTATATCCTTAAGCGGTTTATTCATTTCAGCGGCATACCTTGATATAAAATATTCAGCCAGCACCGGGATGTCGTCTTTTCGGTCTCTCAACGGCGGGATGATTATCGGAAATACGCTCAATCTGTAAAAAAGGTCCTGTCTGAATGTATTGTCAGCGACTGCAGCTTCAAGGTCCCTGTTGCTCGCAGCTATGATCCTGATGTCCACCCTTACAGAATTAGTTCCGCCTACCCTGTCTATCTCTCCCTCCTGTAAAGCCCTTAAAACCTTTGTCTGCAAGACCATATCCATTTCACCGATCTCATCAAGGAATAACGTGCCCCTGTTTGCAAGCTCAAATTTGCCGGGTTTTTTTTCTCCTGCCCCGGTGAATGCCCCCTTTTCATGACCGAAGAGTTCAGATTCAAGAAGCTCTCTCGGTATTGCCGCGCAGTTTATCGGGACGAACGGATATTCTTTTCTCGGGCTTAGATCATGAACGGCCCTGGCAAAGAGCTCTTTGCCGGTTCCGGACTCTCCTAAAAGTAAGACCGTTGTCTTTGCCTGAGAGACCTTCCGTATATCCTCTGCAACTTTTATCATCGAAGGGCTTTTCCCGACAATATCGGGTATTCCGACGTGATGTGACAGAGCATCTTTCAGGAGCAGGTTCTCGGTAACAAGCCGCCTGTTACTCAGCGCTCTCTTTATAAGCAAAAGCAGGTAATCGGTATCGATCGGTTTTGTAATGAAATCATATGCTCCTGATTTCATGGCATTGACAGCGGTTTCAACAGAGCCAAATGCGGTCATTACTATCACGGGAATCATGGGGTTCTCATCTTTAGATGCCTTTAGGACTTCAATCCCGTCTTTCCTGGGTAATTTCAGGTCGGTCAGAACAATATCAGCCTTATTCTCCCTGATGATCCTGATCCCTTCTGCTCCGTCACGGGCAATAATAATTTCATACCCTTCCAGCTCAAGCGTCTCCTTGAGCATCTGGGCCATTGACTCTTTGTCTTCTACAACGAGAATTGTTTCCATATAAATTGAATCTATCCGCAGATTGCACAGATTAACACAGATTTTTTAATCCAGCTTTTCTCTTAATCTGAGCTCTGCGAATCTGTGGACTAACGTTATCTCTGTCTAACTCAGCTTCTTCTTCAGCAGCTCATTCACGATCTTCGGATTTGCCTTGCCTTTGGTAGCCTTCATTACCTGTCCTGCAAAGAATCCGAGGAGTTTCTCTTCCCCTGCCCTGAAACGCTCCGTCTCTTTCGGGTTTTTCTGAATTATTTCGTCCACCACTTTTTCGATCTCGGATTCGTCGCTTACCTGGACAAGCCCTTTTTCCTTTACGATAGCATCGGCGTCCTTACCGGTTTTATACATTTCCTCAAAAACGGTCTTTGCGATCTTGCCGCTGATAGTGCCTTTATCTATGAGGACAAGCATTTCCACAAGCTGTGCCGATTTGAGCGGGCATTCTTCAATAGATCTATTTTCTTCATTTAGAAGCCTCATGAGCTCGCCCATCATCCAGTTGCTAACAGCCTTAGGCTCACCGCCGAGTCTCACTGCCTCCTCAAACCACTCTGCCATCACCCTTTCAGATGTAAGCAGGTCAGCATCCTGTCCGGGCAGACCGTACTGAGCAATGAATCTCTGCCGTCTTGCATCAGGCATTTCAACGATCTGCGACCTTATCTGTTCAATCCACGCATTATTTACTTCAACAGGAACGAGATCAGGGTCAGGGAAATATCTGTAATCGTGCGCTTCTTCCTTTGAACGCATGGATTCCGTAATACCTCTGTCTGAATCCCACAGACGTGTCTCCTGTACAATCCTTCCTCCTTCATTTAAAATCTTTATCTGCCGCTTTATCTCATATTCAAGCGCCTTCTCAATAAATTTAAAAGAATTCATGTTTTTAATTTCTGTCCTTGTCCCGAACTCTTTCTGCCCTGCCGGTCTTACTGATACATTCGCATCACAGCGCAGAGATCCCTGCTCCATATTGCCGTCACAAACCCCGATATAGCGGACAATCGCCCTCAGCTTCTTCACAAACTCCGCGGCCTCCTGCGGACTGCGGATGTCAGGTTCGGAAACAATTTCCATCAGAGGCGTGCCGGCCCTGTTTAAATCAACAAAACTGTAATTGCCGGCGCCTTCATGAATATTCTTACCGGCGTCCTCCTCAAGATGGATCCTTGTGAGCCCTATTTTCCTTGTCTCGCCATTGACAGTGATCTCAACAAAACCATTTTCGCATATTGGAAGTTCGTACTGGCTTATCTGATAACCCTTCGGAAGGTCGGGGTAGAAATAATTCTTCCTCGCAAATCTGCTGTAAGGAGCGATTTTGCAGTTCACTGCAAGCCCTGTCTTTATCACATATTCAATCGCCTTTTTGTTTGCCACAGGCAGAACACCCGGCATACCAATGCATACCGGACATGTCTGGGAATTCGGTCCCGCTCCGAACTTTACGGAGCACCCGCAGAACATCTTCGATTCCGTCAGTAATTGCGCATGTATCTCAAGCCCTATGACCGTTTCGTATTGCACCGATAAATTTCCTTATAACTATGAGCCACTGACTCTCAAGGGGACTTAAGGATTATGGGATAAGGATTAGGGGTTAGTTACTTTAATCCTTAATCCTTTACTACTTATCCCTTATTTTTCTGTGTCAGTCTGTGGCTAAATGTTTTTTACAGTTTCGGTTTCCTCTTATGCCAGTCTGTAGCCTGTTCATAGGCATATGCTGTTTTCAAAATAGTTTCTTCATCAAAATGTTTTCCTATTATCTGTAATCCCACAGGAAGATTGTTTGAAGTAAAACCGCAGGGGATTGATATGCCGGGCACACCTGCGAGATTGACTGAGATAGTGAAAATATCCGCGAGGTACATCTGAAGCGGGTCCTCTGTCTTCTCTCCTGCCTTAAATGCAGGCGAAGGAGTTGTCGGCGTAATTATTGCATCAACTTTTTCAAAGACCCTCTCAAAATCCTGTTTTACCAGGGTCCTGACCTGCTGCGCTTTTTTGTAATAAGCATCATAATATCCCGAAGACAGGGTATAAGTCCCCAGGATTATCCTTCTTTTAACTTCTGCCCCAAAGCCTTTTTCCCTGGTCTTCATATACATTTCAATAAGGTCTTCACCTTCCACCCTCAATCCGTACTTGACGCCATCATAACGCGCAAGGTTGGATGACGCCTCAGAAGTTGCAAGTATGTAATAAGCGGCTACCGCATAACGTGTATGCGGGAGAGATATTTCAACAGGGATTGCGCCAAGTGATTCAAGCTTGCTGATAGCAAGTTTTACCGCCTTTTCTACCTCCGTGTCCATTCCTTCCAGGAAGTATTCTTTGGGAACTCCCAATTTCAACCCTTTGATATCCTGTCCGATAGCGGATGTAAAATCGGGCACATAAATACCGGCTGACGTTGAATCATTTGGATCATGACCGCTGATAACATTCAGCAGAATTGCTGCATCCTTTACGTTCTTTGTGATCGGCCCTATTTGATCAAGTGATGAGGCAAATGCGACGAGCCCGTAACGCGATACCCTTCCATATGTCGGCTTCAACCCTACAACCCCGCAGAGCGCCGCAGGCTGTCTTATCGAGCCTCCGGTGTCGGAACCAAGAGCTGCAATGCACATATCAGCAGAAACTGCAGCAGCAGATCCACCGCTTGAGCCGCCTGGTATTCTTGTAATGTCCCAGGGATTCCGTGTATGTCCAAAAGCAGAATTCTCTGTTGATGAACCCATAGCAAATTCATCAAGATTGGTCTTCCCGACAAGTATACTACCCTGTCCTTTAAGTTTTTTTATAACTGTGCTGTCATATGGCGGGATAAAGTTTTCGAGTATCTTTGACGAACAGGTGGTCCTTATACCTTCCGTACAGATATTATCTTTTATTGCGACAGGTATACCAAAAAGCGCGGCCTTACTTTCGTCTTTATCCCTGTTCCCGGGATATTTTGCCTGATTTAATGCCTGGTCCCCGGTAAGAGTAACGTACGCTTTTACTTTATCTTCAACAGTTTCTATTCTTTTAAGTATCGCTTCCGTGAGTTCCAGAGGGCTGACCTCGCCTTTATCTATAACAGCTCTCGCTTCCTCAATGTTCAGGGTGTAAAGATCCAACGCTCCTCCCTAACCCATCTATCATTCCCTTTGCCTTCTGCAATATCTGCTGTTCGCTCCTGTAAGATAATATTTCAATTGCCTCATCTATCTTAAACCATCTGGCCTCGTCCACTTCATGGTCGTGGTCTCCTGTATCCCCTTTAATATATTTCAGGAGAAAAAAATGGACCATCTTATGCACTTTAATCCTTTCTTCATCAATACAGTACCAATAAGAGATTTGACCTATCTTCTCAATTGTTTCCCCATGAAGACCTGTTTCCTCTCTTACCTCCCTTAACGCCGTCGCTTCAGGGGCTTCGTTCTTATCTATCAGACCCTTTGGAAGACACCACGCCTTTTTCCCTCTCACTGCAATAAGAGCAACCTCAGTACGGTCCTCCGATTTACGGAATATTACACCGCCTGATGAGATCTGTTGTTTTATTATTGGAGGCTTTGTCATTTCAATTATCAATTATGAATTAGCAATGAGTAATTAATGAGTAATTGAGAAAGTATTATTTCTGATTTTGTCAGCAAATAATGAACAACTTTGAAAATTAACTTCCTGAATTGTCCATTATTCATTACTCATTGTTCATTGTTTTTTATTGTAAAAAGTTCTTTTGTATCCAGGGCACAACTATCCTCATAGTATCATTGTAAAATACCAGGGCTATTAACGATAACAGTAATGCCATACCTATTTTATTTGCGATAACTACTACCTTTTCACTCAAAGGCTTTCCTCTCAATGCTTCAATGGCAAAAAACATTATATGCCCTCCATCGAGAACAGGGACGGGCAGCAGATTCAGTATTGCAAGATTTATGCTGATTATGGCAATAAAATTAAAATAGGCAAACGCCCCGATCGCAGCCGCTTTGGCTGCAGCGTCTACTATTAATATCGGCCCGCCTACCTGCTTTGCCGATACCGAACCTGTAAACAGCTTGACCACAACCTCAACTGTCAGAACACTCCATCTATAAAGGGCCTCTACCGCTTTAAAAGGCGCGCTGAAAATGCTGGTACTCTGGATTATCTTCGCACCCATCTTCTTTGAAATACCTATTCTTCCGACAACTATATCCTTATCGTTTTCGTCTTTGGTTTTTACAGCCTCCGGGACGATCTGTGTATTAATTATTTCATTTTCTCTTTTGATCTTTAATGTTACTTCCTTCCCCGGATTCTTTGAAAATATCTCTGCCATCTCGCTCCAGTCCATAACAGATACACCGTTGATAGCAACGATCGTGTCATCTTTCTTCAGCCCGGCCTTCATTGCCGGAGAATCATCCGCGATACTCTCTATCGTGGTTGTCATACTATCAAGTTCCGGTATCGCAACAGGCAGTTTGAAACACAGAAAGGCAAGAAAAATTATATATGCAAGCACAAGATTAAAGACAGGTCCTGCAACGACAATAGCCGCCCTTTTCCAGACAGGCTGATATTGAAAAGACCTCGGCTTGTCTTCTTCGCTTATTTCTTCTCCAGGTTCCTCGCCGAGCGGTTTTACATAACCTCCAAGAGGAATTGCAGATATCAGGTATTCAGTCTCTCCGATCTTTTTCCCGATCAGCTTTGGGCCAAAACCGAGAGAAAATTTCAGCACCTTAACACCGACAAGCTTTGCAGATATAAAATGTCCAAGCTCATGAAAGAAAATCAGTAATCCAAAGAAAACTACCGCCCAAAAAATTGACATAATTTAAATTTCCTTTATTGATATTTTAATGTGCGAGGCACCGCCTCGTCCCTACATTCTTTTTTGTACGGGCGGGGTCACCCCGCCCCTACGCCCATTTTCTCAACTATTTCTGCTGCTTTACTTTTTGCCCAGTTTGATGCATTTATTGTCTCCCCGATCGTTACAGCATTGAATGCTTTGTGCTCAGCCATAGTTCCTGACACAACATGAGCGATCGATGTAAAAGATATTTTTTTATCCAGAAACGCCTCTACAGCCACTTCATTCGCGGCATTCAATACACAAGGCATTGTTCCGCCTGTCCTTATCGCCTTATAGGTCAGAGAAAGAGAAGGATATCTTGCTGCATCAGGTTCTTCAAAAGTGAGCTCCCTGACCTCCGCAAGGTTGAGCATCGGCAGGACATCAGAAAACCTTTCAGGATACGAGAGCGCATAGCTGATGGGCCCCTTCATATCCGGAAATGACATATGGGCCAGCATGCTGCCATCGATAAATTTGACCATCGAATGAACTATACTCTGAGGATGTATGATCACCTCAACTTTTTCAGGGGGCAGATTAAATAGCCAGCAGGCCTCAATAACTTCAAGTCCTTTGTTCATCAGAGTAGCTGAGTCTATAGATATTTTCCTTCCCATGTTCCAGGTTGGATGTTTTAAGGCCTCTTCAGGGGCCACCGAATCAAGCTCCGGAATTTTCTTTCTGAGAAAAGGGCCTCCTGACGCAGTCAATACAACCTTCTCAACCTCATTCATGTCCCTGCCGTTCAAACACTGAAATACAGCGCTGTGTTCACTGTCGACAGGCAATATTCTAACACCTCTTTCCGAGGCCTCGGAAATAATGATACTCCCGGCCATCACCAGCGCCTCTTTAGTTGCAAGTGCTATGTCCTTTCCGGACCTGATAGCTTCATACGTCGGGACCAGTCCGGCTGACCCGACTATTGCTGATACAACCATGTCCGCATCTTTATGGGTCGCCACACTTACAAGGCCCTGCTCTCCTGCAAGTATCTCAACCTTGAGGTCCATTTTTCTCAGGGCTTCGGCAGCGGTTTCATCGAATACCGCAACTATTTCAGGCCTTAAAGCCTGTATCTGATATTTAAGCAACTCTACATTGTTCTTAGCTGCAAGCCCGACAACCTTAAATTTATCAGGATGGCTGCTTATGACTTCAATAGTGTTCTTGCCAATTGACCCTGTTGAACCTAAAATGGAAAGCCTTTTCAAAAATACCTCACAATGAAATAAAGCACCGGCCCGGTAACAAGAAAACCATCGATCTTGTCAAGTATTCCGCCATGGCCGGGTATGAAATTACTCGAGTCCTTGACCCCTGCGTCTCTTTTAAACATGGATTCAAATAAATCGCCTATTAATGCAGCAATTCCCAATGCAGTACCGATAGCTATTACAGTTATTGGTGAAAGCGCAGGGATATCAAAAATATTCTTTATGATAACAACCCCCAATATTCCTCCGATTATACTTCCAAAGGCGCCCTCAATTGTCTTATTAGGGCTGACAGCAGGATATAATTTATTCCGTCCCAGATATGTTCCAATGTAGTAAGCCATACTGTCAGAAAGCCACGTCGCTATATAAAGAAGGAATATGTACTCCAAACCATTATCCCCTGTCCTCAACAGCCATTGAAAGCTTAAAAAGAATGACTATATAAAAAAACCCCAGGGTAATCGGAGCAATCTCAGACATACATCCCGATGGTGTATTTGCAAAAAAAAGTCTCAAAAGCAATAAAAACAGCATGCTGACAAAAATGCCTTCTTTAACATAAGCCGGATAACGGCAAAAAACATAAAACAAAAATATTCCGATCATTATACCTGGAACATAGAGCCTCACCGGTACCTTGTACATTTCATAAAATTCCCACATGGCGATCACGGCAACTGCTCCGAGCAGGACAAAAAAATACGGCAGCGGCTGAAGATAATAAATATAAGCAATAAATACCGGCAATATTAAAGCGCCTGTAACATGCCTCTTTATCAGTGAAGTGTTTTTTCCCTCTTTTTGCATTTATTATCAACCGTGCTTCCCGGTCAGTGCACCGAAGCGTCTTTCCCTTCCCCGATATTCATCAATTGCAGCGATAAACTCTTTCCTTCCAAAATCCGGCCAAAGCTTCTCGGTAAAATAGAATTCAGAATATGCCGACTGCCATAAAAGGAAATTGCTGAGTCTCATCTCGCCGCTCGTGCGTATTATCAGATCAGGGTCCGGTATTCCGGCTGTATACAGATAAGATTCAAACAGCTCTTCATCAACATCTTTGGCCCTGACGCCGTCCTTTATGATCTTTTTTACGGCATTTACTATCTCGGCCCTGCTGCCGTAGCTCAGCGCGCTTGATAGTACAAGTCCTGTATTGTTCTTTGTCAGTTCCTCAAAATCTCTCAATAATTTTCTAATATTATCAGGAAGCTTTTCAATATTGCCGATAGCCCTGAAAATTATATTCAACTTATGGAGCCTGTTCATCTCGCTTCGTAAATATTTATCGAGTATTCTCATGAGGGCCTTTACCTCGGTCATGGGTCTGTTCCAGTTCTCAATTGAAAAAGTATAAAAAGTGACAGCCTGCAGCCCGATTTCGACAGCGGTGTCTATTATTTCGTTCACTCTCTTGACGCCATTCCTGTGACCCTCAATACGGGGAAGCCCCCTCTGCTTGGCCCAGCGGCCATTCCCGTCCATGATAAGCGCTACGTGTTTGATATTCATAGGGTCTGAATTTTAATTGCAGGGACGGCTTTCAAACCCGTCCCTGCAGATCATTTCTCTCCTAAATCGTAATAATAGAGCGCGCTGCCTTTTGACAGCTCTCCCGAAGCAGCGTTCTCTGATCAATGACCACAAGCTTCCTTTTACAATAAAAAATAATTTATTCCCTTCTATCCAATAATCGGCTATCCTGCCCGGGAGTTCAGTGAGAAGTATCTTCTCATCCATCTCGCCGTTGTCCCACCACAAGGAATGTATCTCTGTCCCCTTTGTTCCTAAACCAGGGGCATTTGTGAATAAAGGTATGTTGTTCACTACGATTATCTTCCTCTCCGCGATCTGTCCTTACTGTGATAAGTCTGCCCCTGATATACCACTTCGCAACCGGATTAGCCGGCGAATACGCGTTCTTTTCAAATGAAAATCTGAACTTTCCATATGAGCTGCTGCTTTTCCATATCTTATGTCCCTGATCGTCGTAGAGTATTAGATAACCGTCATCATCAAACGTCACAAGCTGACGCCGGCCGCTGTTCTGCCAGTCAACGAAAGTAAAACCATATATGTTGATATCGGGAGGAAGGGCCACTTGCCTTTTGGTCTGATAATTGCCGTCCTTCCATTCTCCCTCGTAAACAGGACCTGCAAATATCCTGCCTGTATCAAACTTCTGCATAAACAGTGTTTTTCCACTGACCCTGAAAAAATACGGCATCTTGTCCTTTATTTTTTTATACCTCTCTACAGGATCATATTCAATAACAAATGATCTTACTGCAAGATTATCGGACCTCATCGGTCCTGCTCCGTCACCTGTATTGATGCTGCCGGCCCCTGTCATATATGTAACAAATATCTCCGCCTTCCCGTTATTATTGACATCCAGCGCATCAATGGACAAATGTCTTTCCTGCGGGGTCCCCTTCATGGACCATACTTCCTGAAGATTCTCTTTAAAACTATAGATGCTTATTTTATTGTCGTCACTCACTATTAGTTCCATACTGCCGTCACCGTCAACATCACCCAATCGCAAAGAGCTGCCCCCCCGAAAGACGGTAGCTCCCCAACGGTTCCTTATTAACCAGAGAAGCGGAAACGAACTTTTCCCCGGGTGAAAGCATTTTAACAGTGTCACTGCCTGCCGGTCCCTCCATGGCGGCAAATGCCTTTGCATCTTCTGCCCAGTACAATTTAATATTTAACGCCCTTTTTTCATCTTTGACCGGTGTTGAGAATAAAAGGACCGCTTCAGCGTTCATATCTCCGGCAAGATGTGCAAGGTCCTCCGGTTTATACGTCGGCGTATATGCTTCGAGAATTTCAAACCTTCCTGAATCCTTTAACGAGCTGTAAAATGCCTCGGACAGCATCCAGTCTGATTTCCTTTCCTGAAAAAAGGCGAGCTTTATCTTTGATGTAGTGATCCTTGCGGCATCTCCGGCTTTTATATCCCCTTTTATTACCGTACAAATACAAAACCCTTCCGGTCCCTTGAACTCCTTTACTTCGATCTTGCCGATAAATTCCTCCGCATCGCCTAACTGCTCTTTCGTAACAGGATGATAAAAAGGCTTTCCCTTTCTGTAGACGGAAAACCGCATGCCCTGCTTTACAGTACCCTGCCCTTCAAATTTTACAGATACAACTCCATCAGCAACATCTATGACCGTCCCATTTACCGGAGTGAAGTATGAAAGGACAAAATCCCTTGCCGATGTAACCGGATTGTCCTTCTCAGCGTTTTGAGAAATATCTCCAAATACCGCTGCGTTTGCGGTAAATAATATGCAGACTTATCAATATTGCAATGTAAATTTTTTTCATACGTTTTCCCTGATATTTTATATAACTGAGTATTATACTCCAAATTGAACGATTTTAATAAATTCCTCTATCGGCCCTGCCATAATACAGGTTTTCTGCAAAATAAAGGGTGCAGTTTTTATCTGAACCCTTTATTCCCGGGAAAATGTCTAACAATTCAGTATCAGCGCAAAGACGGACTCGGCATCTTCCCTAATAAATATTTAAAATCCTCGTCCTCAAATTTCAGACCTCCGCCTATATACATACCTCTACGGGAGGAATTTAAAAGATTATCGATACCGCTGCTTATGAAGATATACTTGAAAATCCTGTAATCAACTCCTATCTTTGCGTGTGATCTCTCAGCCTCTGCCTCCTTGGCGTTGAAATCCCACATATCGAATCTTACCCTGCCTTTGTCATTGTCAAAGAAGTAATCCGCTCCCAATCCAAATGTATTTTCGATCATTCCTATCCTTAAAGCAAAATCGTCAAACCTTCTTGCAAACTGCGCTGAGAATTCCATTTTGCTTGTTGTTTCTTCTTCGGTTGTTTTAACGCCGTTTATTACTCTGTCGGTCGTTTCAACAGTACCCTTTGGATCAGTCACTATACCGAGGACATAGTACTTATCTTTATTAGGCTGGAGGGTAAGGTCGAAATATCCTTTCCAGTCAGCTTCACTTGTATTATATTCAGTGTGAAAGTCCATAAAGGTCCTCAGTCTTCCGACAAAATCGACTGATTTCCCCGCCTCATCAGATATTTTATTAATTGAATTATAGAACTTATCTTCCTGAACAAGCTTGCCCAAAGTCCCTTCCCCGCTTTCGATCTTTTTTGCTATAATGCTTGCTGATCTTGAGACCGCCCGGATATTCTCCATGCTTTCCTTAAACGTATATCTGTTCTCACCGACCACTTCCTTCAGGTCGCTCGCCAGCTTACCCAGGTCGTCTATAAGCTGCGGACCCTTATCTCCCAACGTCTTTGCGGTCCTGCTCATATCATCCATAATTCCCGGTCCCTTTTCAGCAAGGGCTTCAGTGAATTTATCGAGCTGCACAATTACGTTGTGTAAAGGCACTTTATTGTCCTTCGAAATTTCCTTCAGATTCTGTGTAAGGGTCCTGAGGTTAAAAATAGACTCTGAAAGGGCCACTCTCTCTTTGTCCCCAAAAACACCTTTAATGCTTTCGGTAAGTTCGCCTATATTTGTTGCAGCGGATGTCAGTTGGTGCGCAAGCATATCTATATCGGCAGCATGTATGACATTTGTTATGGTATCGCCGGATTTAAGAAGCGGCTGGTCCGGCGTGCCTGTTGAAAGGGCAAGATACCTGTCGCCGAGAAGTCCCGACATTTTCAGGGATACCGTTGCATTCTTATATAATTTTATATCGGGGTTAAGGAGAAGGGTAAGTTTTGCTTTTCCGTTCTCGAGAACTATCTTGTCTACTATGCCTGCTTCCACCCCGGCAACTTTTATCCGTGATTTTTCATCCAGACCGCTTATGTCGTTAAATACTGTATAAAGCCTGACCCCTTTTTCCCACATGAAAGTCATTCTTCCGACCTTGAAAGTCATATATGACAGCAGCATGATTACTATTATTGCAAAGATCCCGACCTTCAGTTCTGTCGTTACGTTCTTCATATTCTCATTCAATCAGTAATTAACAATGAACAATTTATGAGTTGTTTATTTCATTAATTATTAATTAATAATTGCTCATTTTTAATTTTTTTACCTTTCCACACCTTCTAAAACAATAGGCCCTGTTGCGCTGCCTTCGAACGAATTGTCTTACTACAGGGTCCGATGTATGTTCAATCTCAACAGGGCTGCCCTCTGCGATAATCACACCATTATAAAGCATAGCGATTGTATCTGCAATCTTGTATGCGCTCTTCATGTCATGTGTAATCGTTACAGAGGTAACGTGTAATTCTTCCCTCATCTTTATAATAAGATCATTAATGGCGTCAGCCATTATCGGGTCCAGACCCGTGGTAGGCTCGTCATAAAGAAGAATTTCAGGCGTCATGGCTATAGCCCTGGCAAGGCCTACACGCTTTCTCATGCCTCCTGAAAGCTCTGACGGCATCACATCCTCAACGCCGACCAGCCCGACCATTTTAAGTTTCTGTACTGCTGTCTCCTTTATCTCCGTATCAGAAAGATGCGTATGTCTTTTCAATCCAAAGCCGACATTTTCCCATACCTTCATTGAATCAAAAAGAGCTGCCGACTGAAACAGCATGCCGAATTTCTTCCTGATGTCATGCAGTCCGTCCTCATTAAGTCCGAGAGAGGTCTGTGGAATCAATTATCACGGTACCGCTATCAGGTATCAAAAGACCGATTATATGCTTCAGAAGCACGCTCTTTCCGGAACCGCTGCCTCCGATCACAACAACGCTATCGCCCTTTTTAACCTTCAGGTTCACACCGCGCAAAACGTCTTTTCCTTCAAAAGATTTATATATATCCTTAAGCTCGATCATTTGCTGCTCTTACCCCTTAATCCTTGTCCCTTAAACCTTAATCCTTATTTCTTTCATTTGAACAGCCACGCAGACAGAAAATAATCAGATATAAGTATGGTCATTGATGAGTAGACCACTGCGCCGGTTGTTGCATTTCCTACACCCTCAGCGCCTCCTCTGGTATAAAACCCCTTGTAGCAGCTGACAAGGGCAAATGAGGCGCCAAAAAAACATGCCTTTATCAGCCCATTGTAGACATCCTCTGTTTCAAGATAATCCCAGGTAGTCCTTAAATACGTTTTTGAACTTGAGCCGAGCAGTACCACTGTAACAAAATACCCTCCGATAATACCCACAATGTCGGTAACTATGGTAAGGGCCGGAAGCATTATCGTGCCTGATAAAAATCTCGGCACTACAAGGTATTTAACCGGGTTGGTTGCAAGGGTCTCCAGGGCATCTATCTGTTCTGTGACCCTCATGGTCCCCAGCTCCGCCGCTATTGCGGCGCCGGCGCGTCCGGTAACAATAAGCGCCGTAAGGACAGGCCCCAGTTCCCTGGTCATGGAAAGCGCTACAACAGAACCGACAAGCCCCTCGGCCCCGAACCGCTTGAAACCCGTGTAGCTCTGAAGGGCCAGGACCATCCCTGTAAATACAGCCGTGATCAGGACTACAGGCAGTGATTTCACTCCTATCTCAAGCATTTGCTTGACAATATTCCGTATCTCAAAAGGAGGTTTAAATGTCCACTTTATTGTTGAATAAAGCAGAAGCATGATCCTGCCGACCCCTGCAATCGGCCCTTCAATAAGCAGGCCTATGTTTTCAATGAGTTTTACAAGCATGTCAAATTATACGATATTTCGCTTCTTTCTTAAAGAAGATTTTGTATAGAACACATAATCCTGTATAGCACTGATTATTCATAACTTGTATTTAGAACAAGCCATGGCTCAAAAACAGTATAGGACGAGTAACAAGTAACGGTTTGTATCAATAATACGACGCGAACCGCCGCATCCTCACATTCTCTATCATACTGAGCGCAATGAAATTTGAAAGCAACGCAGTTCCGCCATAGCTCATAAGAGGAAGAGGTATCCCCACGACGGGCATCAAACCAAGCGTCATCCCGACATTGACAAAAAAATAAAAGAAGAACATGTACGTCACACCAAGCGCCAGAAAACGTCCTGCGTTGTCCCTTGCCTTGTCCGCAGTATCAAAACCCCTCCATATGATAAACAGGTAAAAAAGAAATAACACCAGACTGCCCACAAAGCCCCATTCCTCTGCAAAGATCGAAAAAATAAAGTCCGTATGGTTCTCCGGTAAAAATCTGTACGGACCCTGAGTGCCTTTCATATATCCTTTGCCTAAAAAACCCCCGGCCCCTATGGACACCTTTGACTGCTTAATATGATATCCGATACCCTGAGGATCGGCCTGGGGGTCAATAAAAGCGACGATCCTGTTTTTCTGATAATCCTTCAGTCCTCCCCATAAAAATTTACCGGCAATGGGAGAAACTATCAGTCCGATAATGACGGCGGTTATGATGATCTTTTTTTCCACACCGACAGTAAGTATCATTGCTATAAAGATAAACATCAGGATAAGCATTGTCCCGAGGTCCGGTTGTTTAAGAATAAGTATTGCAGGGAGGATAAAAAAAACTGAAACTATCTTCGCAAGCTCATTTATACCGAGTTTTCTTTCACGGTCCAGACCCGAAAAATAGCGTGAAATTGCAATAACAAAAAAGATCTTGAAAAATTCTGAAGGCTGAAACGACATGAAGCCAAGATTAAGCCACCTCTGCGCCCCCATGCCTTTCTTTCCGGCGACAAGAACAAGGACCAGGAGAAAAATGCCGGCGATGTAAAGTATATTGGCATATCTTACAGGCCACCTGTAATCAACGATCAGCAGCACGAAAAAACATGCAAGACTCAGGGCTGTCCAGTTTAACTGCTTCAGATAGAATAATTCCTGATGGGTTTCAAGCAGCGGTCTTGTAGAACTGTATATCGTCATCACTCCTGTTAAGGATACAAGAACGATAACAACTAAAAACCCCAAATCAAAATCTTTCAATATCCTGCGGTTTATCATATTAGCTGATTCTGTTGTCAAGTCTTGTGGTCGTCTTTACGAGCTGGCCAAGCCTGCCCCGACAGTTGCTAGCTGGATTGACATTTTCGGATCAATGACATCATTATATCTAATCTCCTGCATTCCTGCCTGATTGTCCTGGATGTTCTCCCCATTGCTTTGGTCCTCCGTTTCCACGTTTTCCTGCTTAGCTTCCTCACTTTCCGGTTTAGGCGGATTGAAATATGCCTCAATGACTCTCTTGGCTATCGGAGCAGCAGCGCTCCCTCCATGCCCCCCGTGTTCAACAAGGACAGATACGGCTATCTCAGGGTTGTTCTGAGGGGCAAAAGCTACAAACCATGCATGATCTTTATACTGGTCTGCAAGATCTTTTTCTTTGACAGCGCCGCCTATAACCTGAGCAGTGCCTGTCTTGCCTCCGATGCTTACAATGTTCGATCGTGCCGCCCCGCCAGTGCCGCCGCTTTCGTAAACAACGCCGATAAGCGCCTTTTTTACCATCTCGACATATTCCGGATTCAATTCTGCAACGCTTTCAGGTTTCATATCATTATTGCCGTTCTTTACAAGATGCGGTTTATACAACTTCCCTCCATTCACTAAAGTAGCGATCATTCTCGCCATCTGGATCGGAGTTACTGCAAGATACCCCTGGCCTATCGCTACGCTGAGTGTCTCGCCCTGATACCATTTTTCTTTCCTCATCTTAAGTTTCCACTTTGTGGAAGGGACTATGCCTGAGGCCTCGCTATCAAGTTCAACCCCTGTAGGCCTGCCAAGTCCTAAAGCCGATGCATATCTGGCGATTGTATCTATATTGATCCTCTTACCAATTTCGTAGAAATAAACATCACATGATTGAACAAGCCCTTTATGAAGACTTACAGCGCCGTGTCCGCCCTCCTTCCAGCACCTGAAAACCCTTCCAAAATTAATTGACCCGTAACAAAAGAAGGGTGTACTCTCTGTAACTGTCTCACTTTCGAGAGCGGCAAGGGCCGTGACCGGTTTAAAAGTTGAACCTGGGGGGTACTGGTTCTGGATCGCCCTGTTCATTAAAGGCTTTCTGGGGTCATTGACCAGTTCTTTCCAGTCGCTGGACTTTATCCCCCCTACGAAGAGGTTTGGATCAAAAGAAGGCGCGCTGGCTAAAGCCAAAATTTCCCCTGTATCAGGCTGAATAGCCACCACTGCGCCGGCTTTTTCCCCGAGTCCCCTCTCCGCTTCCATCTGAGCATTGACGTCAATGGTAAGTTTTATATCATTTCCTCTCACAGGTTTCTGTATTCTTACAAATTTAATTATGTTGCCGAGCGCATCAACTTCAACGATCTTTTTACCGGCGATTCCCCTCAATATACCGTCATAAGCTTTTTCAACCCCGAATTGCCCTATAAAGGACTGCTGGGGTATATTGCTGTATTCCGGAGAAGCCAATTGTTTAGGTGAGGGGTTGCCAAGATAACCAAGCACATGACTTGCTGTCTGTCCATACAGATATCCCCTGGCGCTTGTCACCTCGACCTGCAGGCCCGGGAAATCAATTTTCCTTGCCTCTATCCATGCGACCTCTTCAAATGAGATATTCTGCCTTAGTTTAATGATCTCATACGGATTTAAAGAAGCCCGTGCTAGTCTTTTTATTTGGTCCGGGGAGAGAGAGACAAGCCTGCCGAGTTCTGATATTGTATCATCATCCTTCGGCATATTTTCACTTACTATGGACACATCATATGAAATGACATTTTTGACAAGGGGATTGTCATTCCTGTCAAAGATCACACCTCTCGGCGCAGGGATGTCTATGACCCTTAACCTGTTACGTTCGTCGATCTTCCTGTATTCATCGCCCTTTATCACCTGCAGATGCCAGAGTCGCAGAACAAATATGCAGAATACTGAAAGTACAATGTAAAAAGCAGCAGTTATCCGTTTGTCCATATCACGCCAATCCTCTGTCTTTTCCCCGGTTGAATACCGGATACAGAATCATGGCCGCTATGCCGGTATAAACAGTCCCCACGACCGAAACGCCCCATGACCTGTTTACAAAGGAGATCTTTGAAAAGGTCTCAAGGCATGCATCCGTAACAAGAATATCAACCACCGAGAAGATCACGATCATGGAAGTGCTTATGATGATATTCCACTGGAACAGGTTGTTCCTGACCGTCCTTGCAAGATACGCAACGATGACCTTGCTTAGAATATTGGGTCCGATAATAAATCCGCTCGCAGAGTCAAGAAGCAAACCCGTCATTGCGCCGTAAGCAGCATAATGCGGCCGCTGGTCCATGCTGGAATAAAAACATACAAGTACAAGAACGAGATCTGGTTTTATGCCGTGAAAAAACAGTCCCTGAACAGCGGCAGCCAGGTAAGCAAAGAAAATATAAATTAAGAACAGTTTCATCTCTTCAATATCAGAACTTCTTCAACTTTATTTAACTGTTGTGCAGTCTGCACCTCGATCTGCTGGAAAATATCTCCCCCCTCCCTGTCGACAGAGGTTACATAACCTACCAGAAGGCCTTCCGGGAATATGCCGTCAAGCCCTGAGGTTATGACACTTTCACCTGCCTCCACCTCGAAATCTTTAGATACGTATTTTAAATAACATCTGTCTTCACCATTGCCCTCAAGGATGCCTTCCACTCTTGAAGACTCAAGTCTCACGGCAACGGAAGAATTTACATCGGTAATAAGAATAACATTGGCCCTTTCACTGAATACTCTGTGAATTCTTCCGGCAAGTCCCAAAGGAGTGACCGCGACCATTTCCTTGGCAACTCCATTGATACTGCCTTTGTTTATCCAGAGGATCTGAAACCAGTTAGTCGGGTCCCGCGCAAAGACCTCGGCAGCAGCCACATAATCAGCCCTCTGCGATTTCAGATCAATTAGACTGCGCAGTCTCTCATTCTCATATGCCGCTTCCTTATAACGGGTCCTTTCCTCTTCACACTTTTTTAGCCTGTCAAGCAGGATTTTTTCTTCAGCGCTTTTTCCGATGAAGGGTATATGGTCGAATAAATTCAGGAGGTAGGAACCGCCCTGCTCGATAAGTTTTAACGGGTAAAGCGTGAAATCAAAAAGACGCCTTCCGCCACTAACACTCTGGTATGTAAGCAATGCAAATATAAGAAGAATAACAAGGGCGGAAAGAATGAATTTTTTTTTTAACATTCCAAATCAATTAACAATGAATATTTGAGGACTTTTACAATTACTCATTACTCATTGTTCATTACTCATTTTCAAATGGTGACTCTTCTAAGGATATCAAGATCATCCAGCACCTTGCCAACGCCTCTTGCTACAGCGGTAAGCGGGTCTTCGGCAACAATAACAGGAAGGCCTGTTTCATGTTTTAATAATGCATCAAGCCCTCTTAACAAAGCGCCTCCCCCGGCAAGTATGATTCCCCTGTCAACGATATCGGAGGCAAGCTCGGGAGGGGTATTTTCAAGAGCTACCTTTATTGCATTTATGATTACGGTTACATTGTCACTCAACGCCTCTCTGATCTCATCTTCATAGATCGTGACTGTCTTCGGAATGCCGGAGACAAGGTCCCTTCCCTTAACTTCCATGCTCCTGTTCTCCGCGTCAACCTTAAAAGCGGAACCGATCTGTTTTTTGATGATTTCCGCTGTTCTTTCGCCAATAAGGATCCTGCCTTTGTTTTTTATATGATTTACTATTGACTCATCCATTTTATCACCGCCAACCCTGACAGCCTTACTGTACACAACACCATGCAGTGATATGACCGCAACATCAGTGGTCCCGCCCCCGATATCAACTATCATATTGCCGCACGGCTCTCCGATGGGAAGACCAACACCAATAGCGGCCGCCATCGGCTCCTCTATCAGATATATCTCCCTGGCTCCCGATGCCTGAGCAGCATCTTTTACAGCCCGCTGCTCTACCTGTGTTATACCTGACGGGACCCCAATGGCGATCCTTGGAGATATAAAACTCTTTCTGTTGTGGACCTTTCTGATAAAATATTTCAGCATCTCGCCTGTCTTGTCAAAGTCCGCTATCACCCCGTCCTTAAGCGGTCTCATTGCTACAATATTAGCCGGTGTCTTCCCAAGCATCTTCTGGGCCTCAAGCCCAACCGCTATAACCTTGTCTTTCTGGATAGCTACCACCGATGGTTCATCACAAACAATACCTTTGCCCTTGACAAAGACAAGAGTATTTGCTGTACCAAGGTCTATCGCAAGATCAGTCGAAAACCATCCAAGAATTCTATTAAACATTTAATCCTCCCGTTTTTCCTCAATAACATGTGTTTTTGCAAGCTCATCGCCCAGCCTCATTCCCTTTTCGCTGCCTAATAATATAAGGCTCTCAAAAAGCACAACGACCGCTGCAGCAATAAAAGAAAATATCCAGCCTATAAGAGGCATTATATTAAAGATCCCGAACACAATAAATCCAACAGCAAATGGAAAATTCCTGTAGATCGATTCCTTAAAGCTGCAGGCTTTAACTTTATCCGCATTATTATAAATTATCACCCTGAGACCTATCAGCTTTTTGCCGACACTCCTTCCTTCAAACAGTCCGTCGGCTATTAAAAGATATGTCAGACCGGCGAAAAAACCAACCCTTGGTATTACTTCATACAGGGCAGCAACAATGATAAAGTCAATGGTCCTGGCTATTATCCTGTTTAAAAAGCCTGCCTTTCCTGTTTCTTTTGGTCCACTAATAGGCTGATTAAAAAGAGATTCCGAAACATTCATTTTAAATTACATAGATACTAACAGATAGCCTGTTTAATTTCAAGAAACAGTATAATTTGAAAGAGGCCGAATTATCAATGTGGAAGTGTTGAAGGTTTACCCCGTTAGAAGACCTTTGTCCTTCTAACGGGATAAAGAGGGAAATACTGTATCTGCCGAACTACAGCGTTCAGTTGAAAAAATGGAGCGGGCGAGGGGGCTCGAACCCCCGACCCCAACCTTGGCAAGGTTGTGCTCTACCACTGAGCTACACCCGCTTGAAAAGCAGGGGCGTATGGCAATACGCCCCTGCAATCGTCTATAATAAGCTTTTATAGTAAAGAAAAAAAACGGATTTTGTCAATGATATATCCTGATTTCAACGAATTCAAAAAGAAAGCAGCAGAGGGAAACCTGATTCCTGTCTACAGGGAGATCCTTGCAGACCTTGAAACCCCTCTATCGGCATTCCTTAAATTAAAAGGCAAAACAGGTTTTCTCCTGGAGAGTCTTGAAGGCGGAGAGAAATGGGCACGATACTCCTTTATCGGGAGCAATCCGTCTTTGATAATCGAAGGCAAAGGGAAAAATCTGACGATCAAAAGAGGCGCTCTGAAAGAAAAAGTTGTTTTTGTCAGGGACCCTCTTGAAGTTATATCCGCTGAATTAAAGAAATATAAGCCCGTAATTATTCCGGGGTTACCACGATTCTTTGGCGGTTTTGTAGGTTATATCGGGTACGATACAGTCCGGCATTTTGAAAAACTGCCGGATAAGCGTCACCCCGGACTTGACCTTCCGGACATATTTCTGATGTTTACAGATACACTTCTGGTGTTTGACAATCTGACGCATAAAATTAAGGTAATTTCGAATGCTCACATAGAAAATAGCCCTGAAGACGCATATGAAAAGGCGCATGCCAAGATCGATTCCATAGTCAAAAAGCTTAAAACAAAAGCTGTTATCCGGAGGAGATCATCTTTTCAGAATAAGTCTGATACTGAAGCGACGGCCTTCACATCAAATTTCTCAAAAGATGACTTCATGAAGGCTGTCGAAAAGACAAAAGAATACATCAACTCGGGAGACATAATTCAGGCTGTAATATCGCAGAATTTCCAGAGAGATACGGATATCCCGCCGATAAATGCATACAGGGCCCTTCGCGTTATAAATCCTTCACCGTATATGTTCTATATAGAGACAGGAAAATGCACGCTTGCCGGGTCTTCACCTGAAATTCTTGTCAGACTTGAGGGGGACACCATAGAGTTAAGGCCTATTGCCGGCACAAGGAGGAGAGGTAATACAAAAGAAGAAGACCTGTCAATGGAAGAAGAACTCAAGGCAGACCCGAAGGAAATGGCGGAACATATTATGCTCGTTGATCTGGGGAGGAACGATCTTGGAAGGGTCGCCGCAACCGGCAGTGTTAAGGTCACTGAGTTGATGAGCGTGGAGAGATATTCTCATGTCATGCATCTTGTATCAAATGTTACAGGTAAATTAAAGAGCGGGCATGATGCCTTTGATGTGATCAGGGCGTCATTTCCGGCCGGTACGGTAACAGGCGCTCCAAAGATAAGGGCCATGGAGATCATTGAAGAACTTGAACCTGCAAAACGCGGGCCCTATGCCGGTTCAGTCGGATACTTTGATTTCTCAGGCAATATGGATATGTGCATTACAATAAGAACGATAATCTTTAAAGACAAAAAAGCCTATATACAGGCAGGCGCCGGAATAGTTGCCGACTCCGATCCGGAAATGGAATACAAGGAAACCGTAAACAAGGCAAAAGGCATGTTCAAGGCAATCGAAATGGCGGAAAACGAACTGTAGGGGCGAGGCGGCGCCTCGCCCTGTATTGGAGCTAACAATTATGTTATTAATGATAGACAATTATGATTCCTTCACATACAACCTCGTACAGTATCTCGGGGAACTGGGTGAGGATATACGGGTATTCAGAAACGACAAGATCACAATCCCTGAAATACAAAAATTAAATCCGGACAGGGTCGTTATCTCTCCCGGCCCCTGTACACCAAAAGAGGCCGGTATTTCCATAAAAGTGATACAGCACTTCGCCGGTAAAATCCCTATTCTCGGCGTATGCCTTGGTCATCAATCGATAGGCGCGGCATATGGAGCGGAAATAGTAAATGCGCCCAGATTAATGCATGGGAAAACTTCAATGATATATCATGATGGAAAAACTATTTTCAAGGATATTCCGAATCCTTTTGAAGCAACCCGCTATCATTCGCTTATTGTAAGGAAAGAGACCCTGTCGGATGATTTCGAAATAACGGCATGGACGGATCAGGATGAGATAATGGGGATAAGACACAAAAGATCTGTAATTGAAGGCATACAATTCCATCCGGAATCAATACTCACAAAAGAAGGGAAAAATCTCTTAAGGAATTTTTTAAAGCTGAAGGTTCCAATAAAAACATGAAACCAGCTTATCACGTAACATTCTCATACACATTACTCTCAGGGATTTTGTATATGATGACAAAATCATGGAGCATGACCGCCGCATGTTTCATTTCAGGAATATTGATCGATCTGGACCATGTCCTGGACTTTTTTATTCTATACGGATGGCAGTCGTTCACCATAAAGAGATTTTTTCATGTTTTCTATCATGTACGAGTTTAAGCAAATATACCTTTTCTTTCATGCATGGGAATGGCTGATACTCCTTTTTGCAGCAGCATGGATGACAGGCTGGAACCCATGGTTTATCGGTATGTTTGTTGGAACAGGTCATCATATGATTCTTGATTACATTAACAATGGCGGTTATCTTTGGAGCTATTCAATTATATTGCGGTGGAGAAATAACTTTGACTTTGAGACAACCTTCCCGGGATTGCTTAAGTACAGGAAAAAGCAGGGAACCAATGATTAAAGAGGCAATCAATTTATTAGTGCAGGGCAAAGATCTTTCTGAAGGTGAGATGATCAGCTCCATGAGGGATATCATGGAAGGACAGGCGACCGACGCACAGATAGCATCTTTTCTGACCGCGCTGAGGATCAAAGGGGAAACAGTTGACGAGATCACAGGCGCTGTGAAGGTCATGAGGGAAAAGGCGACAAAGATCAAAGCGCCTGAAAATACGGTCGATACCTGCGGCACCGGCGGTGATATGGCCCATACCTTCAATATCTCTACAACATCCGCCCTTGTTGTTGCAGCCTGCGGATTGCCGGTTGCGAAACATGGGAACCGTTCGGTATCAAGCCGCTCCGGGAGCGCTGATGTGCTTGAAGCGCTCGGGGTAAAGATAGACCTTGAGCCAAAGAAAGTTGAAAGCTGTCTTGCATCGACAGGCTTCGGGTTTATGTTCGCGCCGTTGTTTCATCCCGCAATGAAATATGCTGTCGGACCACGAAGGGAATTGGGCATAAGGACCGTATTCAACATTCTTGGGCCCCTGACCAACCCTGCAGGAGCTGAGAGACAGGTGCTGGGTGTCTTCAATGACAGTCTTACAGAAACAATGGCCAGAGTGCTCGCAAATCTTGGTGTTAAACACGCATTCATAGTCCACGGAGAGGATGGCCTTGATGAGATAACGAACACCGACAGGACAAAGGTCTCCGAACTTAAGAACGGAAAGGTCGATACGTATTTCATAACACCTGAAGATATTCGGTTTCAAAAGGGCAAAAAAATCGGATCTTGCCGGCGGGACAGCGCAGGAGAATGCAGATATAACAATTGATATTCTCAAAGGCAGAAAAGGCCCTATGAGAGATATCGTAATTATGAATTCAGCGGCAGCTCTGATAGCAGGTGATCGTGCAGATAATTTTCAGGCAGCGGCAGGTATTGCAGCGGAGGCAATAGATTCCGGAGCGGCGTTGAAAAAACTGGAAGAGATAAAAGTTGTGAGTAATAATCTGTAGTAATTCGGCGTTTGACACGCCAACCTGTAATGTTCTAAAATTTCGTCATGCATTCCGAGTATGTCCCGCTTCATCTCCACACTGAGTACAGCTTACTCGACGGAGGAATAAAGATCGATGACCTTATAGCCAAGGCAAAGGAGTTTAATCTGGCAGCCCTTGCTATAACCGATCATGGAAACCTTTTCGGCGCAATAGAATTTTATAAAAAAGTCTCAAAGGCCGGGTTAAAACCGATCATTGGTTGTGAAGTATACATCGCTCCCAAAAGCCGTTTTGATAAAGGGGCGTCGAATGAAGCCTTAGAGTCTTCTTTCCATCTCATTCTGTTATGTAAAGACATGAACGGCTACAAAAACCTTTCACGGCTGATAAGCAAGGCATATCTTGAGGGTTTTTATTATAAGCCGAGAATAGACAAGGACATCCTGTCACAATACAGCGGCGGCCTTATCGGGCTTTCTTCATGCCTGAAAGGCGAGATCCCGCGCTATCTTGCATCAGGGCAGATCGACAAAGCGCGTAACGCAGCGCTGGAATACAGAAAGATTCTCGGCTCTGATAACTTTTATCTCGAGATCCAGTCAAACGAACTCCCGGAACAGGACGAAGTAAACAAACAGCTCATAGAATTAGGAAACGACCTTCATATCCCGCTTGTAGCGACCAATGATTGCCACTATCTGAACAGGAGCGATGCAAAGGCGCATGAGGTCCTTCTGTGCATACAGACCGGAAAAACCATGAACGATACGGACAGGATGAAATTCTCAAAAGATACGTTTTACTTTAAAAGCCCGCAGGAAATGAAGGACGCATTCAAAGAAGTGCCTGAGGCCATTGAGAACTCGAAGAGGATCGCAGAAAAATGTAATCTCGACTTTAAATTCAATGAATTTAAACTTCCAAGATTTACAGTGCCTGAGGGCGAAAAGGTAAAAAGTTATCTGCAAAAACTTGCAGAGGACGGTCTGAACAAAAAACTCAACGGCAGCATACCGGGCCACTACTCGGAAAGGCTTGACAGCGAGCTCGCAATGATCGAGAAGATGGGATTCTCCTCTTATTTCCTGATCGTATGGGATTTCATAAGTTATGCAAAAAGCAAAGATATACCGGTAGGACCGGGCAGGGGCTCAGCTGCAGGAAGTCTTGTAGCATACAGTCTTGATATAACAGACATTGATCCGATCAAATACGGACTCCTGTTTGAGAGGTTCCTGAACCCTGAAAGGGTCAGCATGCCTGATATCGATGTTGACTTCTGCATGGACCGGCGCTCAGAAGTTATTGATTATGTTTCAGCCCGGTACGGGAAGGACCATGTGGCGCAGATCATAACGTTCGGCACCATGCAGGCCCGCGCAGCGATCCGGGATGTAGGAAGGGCCCTGAATATCCCCTATTCTGAAGTCGACAAGGTCGCAAAGCTGGTCCCGATGGTAGCTAAAATCACTTTAAAGACAGCGATCGGGATGGAACCTAAACTAAAAGAGCTATATCAGTCCAAACCGGACATAAAAGAACTGATAGACATAGCGCAGATACTTGAAGGGCTTTCAAGGCATGCCTCAACACATGCAGCAGGCATTGTCATATCTCCGGAGCCTTTGACCGAGTTCCTTCCTCTTTTCAAGTCCCCTAATGAAGAGGCGATAACTACACAGTTCGATATGAATGCAATAAAAGATCTCGGTCTTTTAAAGTTCGACTTCCTCGGGTTGAAAACCCTTACTATTATTGATACAGCTGAAAAGATCATAAACCGGCCGCATCATGAGGCAGTAACCCCTTTAAGTCCCCCTTCAGAAGGGGAGGACTTAACTAAGCGTTTTTCTATAAGAAATATTCCGCTTGATGACACAGCAACATATGAAATTTTAAGCTCCGGTAAAACAGCAGGGATATTCCAGCTCGAAAGCTCGGGCATGAGAGACCTGCTTACAAGGCTCAGGCCGGATGTGTTTGAAGACCTGATTGCCCTTGTTGCGCTTTACAGGCCCGGCCCTCTCGGCAGCGGCATGGTAGATGAATTCATTCAGGGGAAAAACAGCAGCAAGTCCCCCGGTGAAAAAACGACCACCGGTTCAATAGCCAAGCTGAATATCCCAAAACTGAATGACATACTGAAGGAGACCCACGGAATTATTCTTTATCAGGAACAGGTCATGGAGATCGCGCACAAACTTGCAAACTTCAGTCTTGCACAGGCTGATATCCTGAGGAAGGCGATGGGCGGGAAAAATCCCGAAGAGATGGAAAAAATGAAAAATATATTCATCGAAGGATTAAAGGAGAACACAGTATCAGAGAAGAAGGCCGAGATGCTCTACAACCTCGTACTCCAGTTTGCCCAGTACGGTTTCAACAAATCGCATTCAGCGGCATATGCACTGATAGCATACCAGACCGCCTATCTTAAGGCGCATTATCCTGTTGAATTCATGGCCGCATTACTCAGCGCAGACATGGACAATACTGCAAAAGTGGTAACGTATATCGGAGAATGCAAGGAAATGGGAATAGACGTCCTTCCGCCGGACATCAATGAAAGCACGAGAGAGTTCAAAGTCATCGGCAAGTCCATACGCTTCGGACTTGAGGCGGTCAAGGGGGTTGGAAGCGCGGCAATAGATTCTATCATAGAGGCAAGAAACAGCAAGAGTTTAGACTCGTTCTTTGATTTCTGTTCAAGGATGGATTCACGGCGCGTGAATAAAAAAGTGATTGAAAGCCTGATAAAAGCAGGGGCGCTGGACTCTCTGGGGAAACGCTCTCAGTTAATGTTCAATCTGCCGGCTATTATGGATGCGGCAATGCGTTTTCAGAAAGAGAGTGATTCAGGGCAGGAAAGTATGTTCGGCATAATGAGCCAGCCGGCTTCTCCCAGACTGACAGATGTTGATGAGTGGGATGAATCCAAACGCCTTATGATGGAGAAAGAGGCGCTTGGCTTCTATATAACAGGACACCCGCTTAACAGATACAGGGAAAAATTTACGGAGCTCTCCATAATCCCTACACATGAACTGCTTGAAATGGAAGAAAAACGCGATGTCAATATAGGCGGCCTCGTGAGGGACTTGAAACAGATACAGACAAAAAATAAAGGCGATCTGATGGCATACATCACGTTGGAAGACCAATATGGGACCGTCGAGGTGATCGTCTTCCCGGATGTTTACAGGGAATCCCAGAATATAATCACACAGGATACACCGATCATTATTTCGGGTAATACGGACAAGACTGACAAAGGTATGAAAGTTATAGCCAAGAAGATATTCTCAGTTGACGAGAACGACCTGAGCAAAGAATTAAAAACAGGCGGCAATTCACAAAACAGGAACAAGAGGCGGGAGACAGGTGCATCGTCAGGTCCACAAAAACTATCTTCATCGCAATATAAGTCCCTCGTTTTGACCATGCATAATACAGCCAGGCCCGAGACACTTCCGGAACTCAATGAAGTGTTTTCAAGATACACCGGTGATTGCCCGGTTTATCTTAAAATAGTATCTCCCCGGAACTGGGAGACCCTTTTAAAAACGGAACGGCACGTGTCGCCTTCTAAAGAATTGATCTCGGAGATGGAAAATATTCTGGGAGAGGGAACAACAACGTTGAATTAATAATTCTTGTAGGGGCAACCCTGTGTGGTTGCCCTTATGAGGGCAGGCACATAGGCCTGCCCCTACATATTTAGATTCCCGACAAGCGGGAATGACAATGTTACGGAGCACACATGCATTATTACCTGGATTTCGAGCGTCCGGTTGCGGAACTGGAAAATAAAATAGAAGAGTTGAAGCGCCTTGCTGACGGCAAGGATATGAACATAAACTCCGAATTGAAAAAGCTCGAAAAAAAAGCAAAGGATTTACGCGTAGACATATTTTCAAAAATAACCCCATGGCAGAAGACCCTTATTGCACGCCACCCGGAAAGGCCGTACACACTTGACTATATAAAGCTGCTGACTGAAGACTTTGTGGAACTGCATGGAGACAGGAGATTCGGCGACGACCTTTCAATAATTGCCGGCTTTGCAAAATTTCAGGGAATAAACGTAGCCATCATCGGACATCAGAAAGGAAAAACCACAAAAGCCAGAATAGAGAGAAATTTCGGCCAGCCCCATCCTGAAGGGTACAGAAAAGCCTTGAGGGTAATGAAGCTTGCGGAAAGATTCGGCAATCCCATTTTTACTTTTATTGATACACCCGGGGCTTATCCGGGTATCGGCGCAGAAGAAAGAGGGCAGGCAGAGGCGATTGCAAATAATCTTCTCGAGATGTTTACAATTAAAACCCCTATCATCGCAACTGTAATTGGAGAAGGAGGAAGCGGCGGGGCCCTTGCGCTTGCAGTAGGAGACGCTGTTCTTATGCTCGAGTATTCAACCTATTCAGTGATCTCGCCGGAAGGATGCGCTGCTATTTTGTGGAAAAAGAACGGAACTGATGTGGGACAGGAAGAATATGAGAAAGCCTCTGAAACTCTTAAGTTGACCGCTCAGGACCTTTACGGCTTCGGGGTAATTGATGAGATAATACCTGAACCCATCGGAGGGGCGCACAGGGATTATCAGGAAACTGCAAAGTCTGTGGAGAAAGTTTTAAAGCAGCATCTCACGGAATTATTAAAAAAACCTGTTGATGCCCTTCTTGAAGATCGATACAATAAATTCAGGTTTATGGGTGCTTTTGCTGAAAAATAGTAGCCTTGCCTGCGCTTCCCTGCTAAACTTAATACGAAACAGCCTGTTATTATAACTGACAATACCTTCTTCATTAATATGAAAGAGCAGATAACTTTAGGCAAATGGACCAGGGAAACCCTGGATATTCTTTTATATGAATCCGCTGCGATAACTGATACCGGCGCAAGGACAGACTTTCTTTCCGGAAAATTCCTTGGCGTTGAATACAGAGGATCAACGTTAATCGGTGGAATAAACACAACAGAAATACTCGTCATCAATCTTAACGGAGTTGATTGCTTCACCTTTATTGATTGCATCGAGGCGATGAGGATATCAAACTCCTTTTCTGAATTTAAGGAAAATCTGAAAAGAGTACGATACCGGTCAGGAAAGATTGCCTATGAAAACAGAAACCACTTCTTCACAGACTGGCGGGAGTATAATCCGGACCTGGTTGAAGACATAACAGAATACGCAGGCGCAGGGAAAAGCTCACGGGTAAAAAAAATACTGAACCAAAAAGATGACGGGACCTGTTTCCTTCCGGGCATTTCATGCAGGGAAAGACAAATTGTCTATATTCCTGCCGGTAACGTTGATGATGCAGTAATTGAAAACCTGAGAACAGGCGATTACATCGGAATATATTCGGAGAAGCCGGGGCTGGACGTATCACATGCCGGAATTCTCATAAAAAATAAAGACGATGTCCTTTTCAGACACGCCTCAAAAAACAGTATGAGGGTTGTTGATGAAAATTTCCGGAAATATATATCCGGTAAGCCCGGGATTGTAGTATTGAGGCCGATGTGAATTGAGAGGATTCAGTTTTATTAGTTCTATTAGTTTTATTGGTTCTATTTGTTAACCAATTTAACTAATAGAACCAACCGAACCAATGAAACATCAATATCTTAAAACCATCTTCAGTCGCCGCATGCTGGTGTCCTTTCTCATGGGATTTTCCAGCGGTTTGCCGCTACTCCTGACGATAACGGTTTTACAGGCATGGATGAAGGAAGAGGGAGTTGACCTGACCGTCATCGGATTCATGTCCCTCGTCGGGCTGCCGTACACTCTGAAATTTCTCTGGGCCCCTGTTATGGACCGCTTCACACTTCCTTTTTTGGGGCGCAGAAGAGGATGGCTGCTGACCGCGCAGATCGCATTGATCTGTGCAATTGCGGGGCTCGCCTTTGCAAATCCGAAAGATCCCTGGATGATCGCGGTTGCCGCATTTCTTGTGACCTTCTTCAGCGCATCGCAGGATATAGTAGTGGATGCCTACCGGCGGGAGGACCTTGCCGATAACGAGCTGGGGTTGGGTTCTTCCTTGTATGTTAACGGTTATCGTGTCGGAATGCTCCTTGCCTCAGGAGGCGGACTTATCATGGCTGATCACATGTCCTTTTCAACGGTTTATCTGATCATGGCCGTATGCATGCTGCCCGGTGTTCTGACCACATTGTTCACTCCTGAACCCGTGGTCCCCGCCGGAACGCCGGAAAGCTTGAAAGAAGCGGTAGTGAGTCCGCTTATTGAATACTTTTCCCGGCGAGGGGCTTTGTGGATCCTTGCTTTTATCCTTTTTTATAAGATCGGTGAAACTATGGCAACCGCGATGACCACCCCCTTTTATCTCGATATAGGTTTTTCAAAGACAGAGATCGGCACTGTAGTAAAACTTTTCGGTTTCTGGGCAGCCGTCATTGGAAGTCTCATAGGCGGTGTTATTATGCTGCGTCTGGGTATCAACCGTTCTCTCTGGATATTCGGTTTTTTACAGGCGATATCGACTGCCGGATTTGCACTGCTTGCAAAGATCGGACACAGCGTCCCTGCCCTTGCCGGAGTAATCGCATTTGAAAATCTGAGCGCCGGTATGGGGACTGCCGCCTATGTTGCATTCATGGGAAGCATTACAAACAAGAAGTTCACCGCAACCCAATACGCACTTCTGAGCAGCCTTATGGGTATCCCAAGAGTACTGGCGTCCGCCCCGACAGGGTATCTTGCAAAAAATCTTGGCTGGACAAATTTTTTCATCATATGTACCCTGATTGCAATCCCGGGTATGCTGCTTTTGTTTAAACTTGCGCCAAACAAGGATTAACTCAGAAAATGCAGACATTGTCCTGAAATATAAAAATCCGAAATGTGTCATGGCACACTCATGTCACTGTCCTGCTACTGTGCACCTCTACTTTTTGAGAATTCAAACAAGTAACTTCCCCCCAATCTACATTATAAGTCCTTAATAATTATGACAGAATTAGGAATATTTATTATTTACTACCCTGCTGGCACTATAATTGCTAAATTACTTTACAGTTTATGGAATATTTTTGTAAATAACTTAACATGCAGGGAGGAACGTTTGATTAATCATGCTGCAAGACAATGCTGTCCTTTAGTTCAGAATCCTTTAGGTGATTGTTATTGCTTTAAATTAGGCAGTCAGGATATAGAGAACGCAGTTTATTACTGTAGTAAAAATTACAAGACATGCAATATTTACAAGGGCCAATGCTTCAAACATACAGGAGTCACCATTGAAGCCTAAGAAAATATTCTTATTAATAACAGTCTTCTTTTGTCTATTAGCATCATCTGTTAATGCAGGGTCAAGGGGAGAGAATGCAGATACCGCCGGCCTGAATGACCATTTTACACTGGGGTACACAAAGATTGCTGCAGAAGATGATTTTACAAATTTCTTCTTAAATAGAAACCCTGCATCTTTCCGCCATGATTTTAAAGAACCACACCATTGGGGCCCACGACCGGATAATCCCGGCTATCCTCATTATATACACGCGTCACGATAGAGATCACGATGGAGATCACGATGGAGATCATCATCCTCCGGTTGCTCCTGAACCGGTAAGCTATCTGCTCTTTATTGCCGGTGGTGCAGTTTTGGCGGGCCAGCGGTATTTTAAAAGAAAAAAATAAGGTTTTTCAAATGTCAATAAAAAAGGGCTTGGTTATTTCAAGCCCTTTTTTTATTGTCTCCTCAAGGTCAAGATCCGGCCACATGTGTTATAATTTCCCGAAATGGATATTCAGAAACTTGTAAAACCCAACATACGTTCACTTCGGGCATATCATGCTGAAGAAATCCCGTGCAAGGTGAAACTGGACGCAAATGAAAGCCCGTACTCAGCAATCAGCAATCAGCGGCCAGCGATCAGCTTGGAAAAAAATTTGCAAACTCTGAACCGCTATCCTGATCCGCAGGCAACAGCCCTCAGAAAACTCATGGCAAAGGAATTAAAAGTAAAGCCGGAAAATATCCTTCACGGAAACGGTTCGGACGAGCTCATTTATTATATGATCACAACATTCGGCGGACCGGTCATGTATCCTGTACCGACATTCTCAATGTACGGGATTATTTCACAGGCGCTTGACGAAAAAAAGATTGAGATACCGCTGGACAAGGACTTCGACATTGATATAGAAAAGACCATAACAGCAATAAAGAAATACAGGCCGAAACTGATATTTTTAAGTTCTCCCAACAATCCGACAGGCAACTGTTTTTCTTCTGAGAGGATTCTGAAAATAATCCGATTAACGCTTGACGCCATACATCCGTACCCCTTGTCCCTTGTTGTGGTTGACGAGGCCTATCAATCATTTTCAAATGAAAAAAGTTTTATACCGTTCCTCGACAAATACAAAAACCTTATCATTTTAAAAACGTTAAGCAAGATCGGGCTCGCGGGTTTACGTCTCGGTTTTCTCATTGCAAATGAAGAAATCATAAATGAGGTAAACAAGGTAAGGCTTCCGTTCAATGTCAATTCACTTTCACAGGCGGTTGCAATAGAGGCCCTGAAAAATAAAAAGCGGATGCATTCATATATTGCATCAATTATTTCAGAGAGAAAAAGATTGTTCAGCATGATGAAAAAGATAGAGGGTATCACGCCTTATCGTTCTGACGCAAATTTCATATTTTTCAAAGTACCGGATGCTGACAAGGTATATTAACGGTCTGTTAAAAAAAGGGGTCCTCCTTCGTAATCTGACCGGAGTTATTGAAAATTGCCTGAGAGTGACAGTAGGAACGCCGGAGGAGAATACGGTTTTTCTGAGAACATTAAAACAATTAATATAAAATTTCTACTTAATGGAGGTCTTTAAATGCCGAGAAAAGCAACGATCACAAGAAAGACAAAAGAGACCAATATAAAACTGAGCATCAATCTTGACGGTACAGGGGATTACAAAGTAAACACCTCTATCCCTTTTGTGGACCACATGCTGGGTCTTATGTCGAAACACGGGCACATAGATTTAAATGTTGAGGCAAAGGGAGATATAGAAGTTGATTATCATCACCTCATGGAAGATATCGGCATTGTGCTGGGAGAGGCCATCAAAAAAGCGCTTGGTGAAAAATTACAGATAAGGCGATACGGCGAAGCATTGACCCCTATGGATGAAAGCCTTGCACAGGTTGTGATCGACCTGAGCGGAAGGGCTTATCTGGTTTACAAAGTAAGACTGTCTAAAGAAACCGCGTTAATTCAAAATCTCGGGGTATCGCTTTTTGAGGATTTTTTCAGGGCCATGTCAAATCACGCAGGGATGAATCTGCATATAATCCTCCATTACGGCAGGGACCCTCACCATATCATTGAGGCGATCTTTAAAGGGTTCGGCAGGGCGCTTCGTTCAGCTGCAGAGATTCACCCCAAGACAAAAGGCGTGCCGTCGACAAAAGGGACGCTGTAGGCCGGAACAGGAGGGTTGAATTAGTTCAATTGGTTTTATTAGTTTTATTAGTTCAAACCAACGAAACCAATTCAACCAATGAAACCAATATAACTGTTCTTTAGTTAACCAATTTATTCCCACTTCCATGCCCATTCACGGATATCAGGCATGTCCTGTCCATATTGAGTGATATACTGCCTGTGCTCAATGAGCCTTTCCCGCACAAACTGTTTGGTATAGGCGGCGATATCTCCGAGTTTCGGTACGCGGTCAATAACATCTGAGACCAGATGAAATCTGTCAAGATCATTGAGCACCACCATATCAAACGGTGTAGTCGTAGTGCCTTCTTCTTTATAACCGCGAACATGCAGGTTCTTGTGGTTGGTCCTCCTGTAAGTAAGGCGGTGTATCAGCCAGGGATAGCCGTGGTAGGCAAAGATGATCGGTTTGTCGGTTGTGAAAAGTGAATCAAAATCCTTGTCAGACAGCCCGTGGGGATGCTCTTCTTCGGGCTGAAGCGTCATCAGGTCCACGATATTGATCACCCTGATTTTAAGGGCAGGCACCTGCCGGCGCAGTATATCAACGGCGGCAAGGGTCTCAAGTGTCGGGACATCCCCGGCACATGCCATGACTACATCAGGTCCGATCCCCTGATCATTGCTCGCCCATTCCCAGATACCGATACCGGAAGTGCAATGCCTGACTGCCGCTTCCATATCAAGCCACTGCAATTCAGGCTGCTTTCCGGCAACAATTACATTTATAAAATTCCGGCTCCTCAGGCACTTGTCGGTAATATACAGCAGTGTATTTGCATCAGGAGGCAGGTACACACGTATGATGTCTGCCTTTTTGTTTACGACATAATCGATAAAGCCCGGGTCCTGATGTGAAAACCCGTTATGGTCCTGCCGCCACACATGAGATGTAAGGAGATAATTAAGCGATGCGATCGGCCTGCGCCACGGGATCTCCCTGGAAGTGACCTTCAGCCACTTGGCATGCTGGTTTAACATGGAGTCAATAATATGAATAAATGCCTCGTAGCAGGAAAAAAAACCGTGGCGGCCTGTCAGCAGATAACCCTCCAGCCAACCCTGGCATGTATGCTCACTCAGGATTTCCATGACCCGGCCGTCCGGAGACAGGTGGTCATCTTCAGGTATTGTTTTTCCCATCCAGGCCTTGTCTGTTACTTCAAAAAGAGCTCCAAGACGGTTCGAAGCTGTTTCGTCCGGGCCGAATATCCGAAAGTTCCGCGCATCCATGTTGAGCTTCATCACATCCCTTAAAAAATTGCCCATAATACGTGTGGATTCAGCATTGACCCGGCCGGGTTTAGGGACTTCTACGGCATAATCACGGAAGTCCGGCATCTTCAGGCCTTTAAGCAGCAGTCCTCCGTTCGCATGAGGGTTGGCGCCCATGCGTCTTTCACCTCCCGGAGCAAGTGCAGCGAGTTCAGAGATCAGTTTCCCGCTATCATCAAAAAGTTCTTCGGGTTTGTAACTTTTCATCCAGTCTTCAAGAAGCTTTATATGTCCCGGCTTGTCAGCCATTTCTGAAAAGGGGACCTGGTGTGAACGCCAGGAACCCTCTGTTTTCAGTCCATCAACCACCTTCGGCCCTGTCCACCCTTTGGGGGTCCTCAAAATGATCATCGGCCATTGAGGACGATTGAAATTCTTTTTCACCCGTGCGTCCGTCTGAATAGTCCCTGATCTCGGTAATGACCTTATCAAGTGTTTCCGCCATTAACCGGTGCATGCCTTCCGGGTCAGACCCTTCTACAAAAAAAGGTTTGTAGCCGTATCCAATAAACAGGTCCTTAATCTCTTCCTGACTGATCCGCGCAAGCACTGTCGGGTTTGCGATCTTGTACCCGTTCAGATGTAAAATCGGCAGGACAGCTCCGTCATTGGCCGGATTAAGGAACTTGTTTGAATGCCAGGCAGTTGCGAGCGGCCCGGTTTCCGCCTCACCATCGCCCACTACGCAGGCAGCAATAAGATCGGGGTTGTCAAATACAGCGCCATACGCATGAGAAATTGAGTAGCCGAGTTCTCCGCCTTCATTGATAGACCCGGGTGTTTCAGGGGCAACGTGGCTCGGGATACCACCCGGGAACGAGAACTGCCTGAATAACTTCTTCATCCCCTCTGCATCCTGTGTAATATCAGGATAAAATTCAGTGTAGGTCCCCTCAAGATATGTATTTGCAACAATACCGGGGCCTCCGTGGCCCGGGCCTGTAATGTAAATGACGTTGAGATCGTTGGCTTTGATTACACGGTTCAGGTGCACGTAAATAAAATTAAGCCCCGGGGTCGTTCCCCAGTGCCCGAGAAGCCGTGGCTTGATGTGCTCAAGTGTGAGCTGTTCTTTCAGAAGCGGATTGTCATACAGATAGATCTGTCCGACAGAAAGATAGTTGGCCGCACGCCAGTATGCGTCAATTTTCTCAAGCTCTTCTTTTGACAGATAATCAGTCATGATAAAGTTTATTTGATTACTTCAACCGCTTCCTGTGCAAGGACCGGTCCCTCATCAACGGGAATGACCCAAACATCTGTTCTGCTTTCCGGCGAACTTATGCATCTTTCTGTACCAATTGTAGCACTGTTGGCCGAGGTGTCAAGAACTATTCCAAGCCATTTCAAATCTTCAAGAATGTTTTTTCTCAGCTGAGGAGAATTTTCGCCAATTCCGCCGCCGAACAGGACCGCGTCAGCCCCCTGAAGCACGGCAAAATATGCGCCTATATATTTTTTGATACGGTAGCAGAACAACTCCACGGCAAGGCGGGCATCAGGATGTTCACTTTCAAGCAGCGTTTTCATGTCACTGCTTATTCCTGATATACCGAGAAGGCCGGAAGAATGATTGAGCATCTTCTCAATGTCATTCACCGGCAAGCCGGACAAACGCATGAGATGAAAAATAATATATGGATCAATATCTCCGGAACGTGTTGCCATTACAAGGCCTTCAAGCGGCGAGAAGCCCATTGATGTATCCTGAACTATGCCGTCATGAACAGCGGTTATGGAACAACCGGCGCCAAGCTGCAGGGAAATCACCTTGCCTCCATCTTTCATTTTTGGATGAAGTTCCTTCCATCTCTTCCACATGGCGCCGTGTGCAAGACCGTGAAAGCCGTAACGCCGGATCCCGTATTCTTTGCACAGGTCTTTTGGAAGGGCATAAGCAGCGGCTGCCTCAGGCAGTGAAGAATAAAATGCAGTATCAAAAACAGCAGCCTGCGGAACATGTTCACCAAATGCTGCCCTGCAGGCCCGTATCCATTTTAATGCCTGCGGATTATGAAGCGGGGCGAGGGAAGAAAGCCTGTCTATCTCTGTTTCAACATCAGCATCAATTAAGCATGAATTAAAAAACTTTGTCCCTCCGTGAACAACACGGTGTGCAATTGCGGATATATTCTGAATATCATTATCACGAACAAATGCCTCCAGTATTGATGAAGGACTTTCTTCAAGATTATATTTTCTGTCAGCAAGTTCCCTGGTCCCGTCTTTACTTTTTGCAAATGCACCGAGCCGGACCGATGAACTGCCTGTATTTACTGTCAGGATAACCATTATTTTTAACTCAACGATAAAAACTACAGCGTTCTCAAACCAGTTCCATATTATCACAATTCGGAACCAACTGCTATGTTATAAAATTTACCTCTGGCACAGTAAAAAATAATGTGTTAAAATTTACCTTACTCTAATCAGTTCAAATGAAAGGATGGTATATTTATGAGCATTAAAAGAATAGGCATTATCACAAGCGGCGGAGACTGCGGAGGTCTTAACGGGGTCATAAAGGGAGTTGCGCAAATGGCAAATTCGATGGGAATAGAGGCGGTCATCATTCCGAACGGCTATGCAGGGCTGTATAACCTGATCGACATGTATAAAGTTACGGTCCTTACGCCGGAGAGACTTGATCTGATACATGCAGAGCTGGCCGGTTCCGAGGCCGGGAATTCAAGGGTAAAGATAAAGAAAATAGAAGATGAAAAAAAATATGAGAGGATAAAAAAAGGACTCGAAAAATTCGATATCGGCGGTCTCGTGATCAGCGGCGGCGATGACTCCGGCAGTGTTATGGTGGACCTTGCGCAGCAGGGGATTTCCTGCGTGCACGCCCCAAAGACAATGGACCTGGACCTTCAGACATACAGCGTCGGCGGCGATTCAGCCATTAACAGAATATCTGAGATGGTCAGTGATTTAAAAACTACCGGCATGACCCATAACAGGGTAATCGTGCTTGAGGCATTCGGCAGATATGCCGGCCATACGGCTTTCAGGGGCGGCGTCGGCGGTGATGCGGACTGTATCCTTATTCCCGAAATACCGGTCGACTTTGATATCGTTTATGCTCATGTAAAGAAAATCTTTACGGCGCGTGTTGAACGCAGCGATGTCAGGGCCGGAACGTATTCGATTGTTGTCGCAGAGGGAATCACGACTGCTACGGGTGAACTGCTTTACGACGAATCAGCCGGGGTTGATGCCTTTGGACATAAAAAGCTTGCAGGCGCAGGGAAATACGTAAGGCAGCAGCTTGAAAAACGGATGAAGGAAGACCCTGATATAAAAGAATTCATGAAGAGGTCCGGTATGTTTGTTCCCGGCGTTTACAAAATCCCCGAAGTAAGGGAAGTGACCCCCGGCCACCTCGTACGTTCGGGGGCATCAACGGCCTATGACGTCAATTTCGGCAAAGAGGCCGGCGCTGCTGCGGTCATTCTTCTTACAAAGGGCCTTGGCGGTAATACAATTGTAAAGGTAAGAGGCACAAAAATATATTACAAACCTACCGCTGAAGTTATAATTCAGAGGCATGTGGACCTGAATACGGTTTCATTCTATGAAAAACTCGGTGTCTGCTTCGGCAGGCAGCCGGGCGAATTCACGCCGGAACTTGTTGAAGAAATACGTGCAATCGAGCGGGAGTATTAGCCTGCGAAAAGCCAAAATAGTCTGCACAATAGGGCCGGCAAGCAGTTCAACGAAGGCAGTCCATCAAATTATACAAGCCGGGATGAATGTCGCAAGGCTTAATTTCTCCCACGGGACTTATGAAACACACAAAAAGGCTTTTCACACCATACGCGCCGGAGCACGCGCGTGCAACTCCCCTGTTGCCATACTCCAGGACCTTAAAGGGCTGAAGATACGGACAGGTTTAATGAAAGACGGCTCTGTCGTGATTAAAAAAGGGGCCGCCCTGACGCTTACAACAAAGAAAGTTTTAGGCGACAGCAGGCAAATTCAGGTCCAGTACCCGCACCTTATCAAGGATTTAACAATCGGAAGCGCTGTCCTTATAGACGATGGTTTGATCCAGTTAAAAGTAAAACGCAAAGAAAAGAACACGCTGATAACCGAGGTCATTGAGGGGGGGATATTAAAAGAGAAGAAGGGTGTTAATTTGCCGGGTGTCAGGATCTCCGCTCAAACCTTCACAAAAAAAGATATGGAGGACCTTGCCTTTGGAATAAAGCTGGGCGTGGATTATATTGCACTCTCTTTTGTGTGTTCAAAAGATGACATATTGAAAGTAAAGAGCTATCTGAAAAAACACAAAGCAGACATACCTGTGATTGCAAAGATCGAAACCCGTCAGGCCCTTGATAATATAAATGAAATTATTGACGTCTCGGACGGCCTCATGATCGCAAGAGGAGACCTCGGGGTTGAGGTCCCTACTGAAGAAGTGCCGTTAATTCAAAAACGCCTGATCGCTATGTGCAATTCCGCTTTAAAACCCGTAATAATCGCAACCCAGATGCTTGAATCCATGACAGAACATCTGAGGCCCACGAGGGCAGAGGCAACAGACGTTGCTAACGGCGTGCTGGACGGCGCAGATGCGCTCATGCTATCCGGAGAAACATCGGCGGGCAAATATCCCTTAGAAGCAGTAAAGATGATGGACCGGATCATAAGTTACACTGAGACCCACTCCGTAAATGATCATACTAAGGATATTGTTTCAGAAAGTTTTGCCCAGGCTGTTGCCGAAGCTGCATGCTCAACTGCGCTGGACATAAAGGCAAAGACGATCGTAGCTTTCAGCAGGAGCGGTTTTACAGCGCTTCTCGTGTCAAAGTTCAGGCCGCAGACACCGATCACCTGTTTTACCGGCAGTGAAAACATTTGCAGAAGGATGAGTCTGTATTGGGGTATATCTCCGCACATCATGAAATTCCCGGACAACACAGACAAAATGATCTCAGAATCAGAAAAAGCGCTCCTTAAAAAAGGCATTGTGAAAAAAGGGGACGCAATCGCAATAATAGCCACTTCTCCTTTTGCACAGGGCGGGAAAAGCAATATCATGAAACTTCACAGGGTGGGGATGAAGTAAATTCTCCCGGGGAGTGGATAATTTTACTGCATACTTTAATTCAAATGTTGAAGACCGAAAAAAGCTGCTCCCCAAAGTCCACTTTCTTCATTTCGTATCAGAAATAGAGGTATGTCTTTAAGAATATGGGCCATGGTTTTAGAGCAGTAAAATTCAGTCTTAAATGCATTATGCGTAAGCAAGGCCGGCGATTTTGCCGCAACTCCACCAACTACATATATACCACCTCGCGCTAAATTTCCCAATGCATAATTACGACATGTTCTTCCATAAAAACGAGCTGCCCATATTAATGTTTCCGAGTTAATGTGAAGCTTCGAAGTGACTTCGTCTGGCTCTAATATTTCTCCGGTTAAAAATCTGTGAATATAGCTGAGCCCTCGCCCCGAGACTATATGATTGGCGGTCAAATATGGTTCTCCGAGTTCTTGCAGAAGAAACTCTTGAAATTCACACTCCCTTCTTGAAGTAAAAGGAAAATTTGTATGCCCTCCCTCAGATGGTAAGGCAACAAAACCATCTTGCCATAAGTGACAAGGTCAGATACCAGAGTGGCAGCATACAGCAGAAGTGCACGTTCGTTACTACCTTTCTACAGACAACGTCAGTGCCAGCAACGACATTCTGCTGGCAAGGTCCGCAAGGTGCCTTCTATTCAAAATCTCGGGAAGCTCATCTGGCGGGTCTAAAAGTGTGCACATTGCTTGTAAAGACGACATCCCGGCAAATATTATGTAATAGCCATGCGCAGCAACAAAAAATATTTAATTGAAAATGAAGAATCAAGAATTGCCGTGTATCAGCAACAAGAATCCAAATCTTACCAGATGCATTTGAAATATATCCGAACCTATCTCTTTCAGTGAATAATCAAGCACTCCAAAGCACCAGTGAACACAGTGAGATATGCGAAATGTCATGATCTTTATTGGTTCAGTTTGATACGGAACATTATTCTACGTAATCAGCATATTTTCAGGCAACTCAAATTTTGAAAATTTGTAGATATTATCGCTCAACCGTTCATCAGTAATATTTATCAAGTCATATTGAAATTTATTACACTCTCTCTTTGTCAGCAGAAAACGCAACTATACAGTAATAATAAAAACGTACCTGCAGTGCATCTTTCTAACATAGACAAATATCGGTTTTTTGCCGCTTGCATCCACTACAAAGCAGGTGCAGGCTTAACAGCTGAACCCGCTTCTGTTTCCGTCTGATAATCGCACCTTACGCGTCTGTTGCCAAAGAGGGGAACATTTCCGGCAAGGAGATGTGACTATATCAGAGCCTTATTTACCAAGACCCGCAATGATCTCATCCGCCAGCTTATATCCGCTTTCCACGCAATCATTTATACCGATACCTTTGTAAGCATTGCCTGTCAAATACAGCCCCGGATGGGACCTTAATCTTGCATCGATCGATGTCAACCTCCTGCTGTGTCCGAGCAGGTACTGCGGGATCGCCTTCTCCCATCTGTAGATCCTGATCAGGTCGGGTTCAGTTTTAAAAGAGAGTATCGGTTTAAGCTCGTCAAATACCATACTGATGATCTTTTCGTCTTCAAGCATCGCCATCTCAGGAGACTTGGCGCCGCCGACCATTGTCCTTAATAAGGCATATCCCTCTGACGCCCTGTTAGGGAATATGCTTGTATCCCACAGACAGCCGAGGATCTTCCTGCCTTCTATGTGCGGCACCAGAAAACCGAAACCGTTCAGCGGATTTCCTACCTTTTCCTTTTTATAACCGAAACAGACAACAGAGACGTGCGGGTAAGGGACATCTGAAAGTATTTTTGAGATCTCGCTGTCAAGGTCTTTCAGTATCTCTGAAGTTGCATAGGCTGGTGATGCAAGGACCACAATATCAGCTTCAACAGTGTCCTTTGATGTATAAATCTGATACGCACCCTTCTCTCTGGAAATTCCGTGGACCTGTACGCCGAGATGCAGTCTGTCCTTCAATTTCTCTGCGAGGGCGTCCGTTATCGTTTGTGCGCCGTTATAGAATGATGTAAGAGTGCCGCCCGGAGCAACAGAGACCTTTGTATCACCCGATTCTTTTTGCTGAAGTTTTTTCTGCTTCCGTATCGCTAACAGCGCCTTTATAAGACCGCCGTATTCCTGCTCGAGCTCCTTTATCCGTGCAAAGCAGCTTTTAATGCTCATCTTGTAAGGATCACCTGCATAAATTCCGGAACACATTGGATCAATGAGCCTCTCAAGGGCCTCTTTGCCGAGACGGCGGATGATAAAGTCCGCCACTGTTTCATCTTCCGGGCCCCTGGGGGCATTGTATTCAAGTAATATCCTTAGCTTGCCGCCCCATGAAAGCAGGTCGGATTTTATAAAGGAAGGCGCTGATTCAGGCAGGGCATTGAGCTTGCCATTAAGATATATGAAACGTTTCTTTGAATTCTCATTGCTCCGGACCGGTCCAATGCCGAGGCTTTTGCATAACTCGAGGGTGCGCGGTTTGTTGTCAAGAAAGCCGTTCGCCCCTTTCTCGCAAAGAAAACCGTCTGTTTTATCTGTCCAGATCTTTCCGCCGGCCCTGTTATCGGACTCAAGTACAGTGATATCAAGGTCTTTATTCTTTTCAAGAAGCAGATAAGCAACTGCAAGTCCTGATATTCCGCCGCCGACGATCACTACTTTTTTCATTTTAACTCCACAAAAATAACTGACAGCTATTAGCTATAAGCTGTCAGCTATTTTAGCCATAATCAACTGCTTCATTGCAAGTATGAATTTATCATATGTATTTAATGAACGGCACCTTATAAGATTTAACCCGTGTTTTTCAGCTAATTTTTTATAGAGAATATCTATTTCATAAAGGGTCTCAATATGGTCAGATACAAAACTGATCGGCACAACAAACAGATTCTTACATCCTTCTTTTGCAAGCCGTATAATTGTTTCCCCGGTTGATGGTTCGAGCCACTTTACAGGACCTGTCTTGCTTTGAAAAGAAAGATGCCACTTGAAGAGTAGAGAGTGACTAGTGACGAGTGACGAGTTAACTGCTGCTATAGTTGCATTAATATGTTCGAGATAGGGATCTCCCTCGTCAATGAATGATCGCGGCAGGCTGTGTGCGCTGTAGAGAATTTGCGTGTCCGTTGTCCGTGTCCGTTGTCCGTTAAATTCAGACATTCCCTCTGCTATCAGGTCGGAAAGGGCCTCAATGTACGGCTGGAAATCATACCATCGGTCGATGTATTGAATTTGAAATTTGAATTTTGAATTTTGAATTCAGCAATAGCCTTTTTAAAATCAGCGATTGCCGATCCTGTTGTTGCCTTTGAATAGTGAGGGTAGAGACTTAGGACAATGAGATGTTCAATGCCATCCTGAATAATTTTATCTACGGTGTCTTTGACATAAGGCTGCCAGTAACGCATCCCTATGTAAACCTTAAAAACTGTACGGGGTGAACCCTCGTGCCGTTCCTGCTGACCGCTGACTACTGACTGCTCATTAAGCGCTTTCTCAAGCGCCTTTGCCTGGGCTGTTGTAATATCAAGTATCGGTGATTTTCCTCCGATCTGGCTGTACATATGTTCTGTCTTACCGGAGCGAAGGGTTGAGATAAGTTTAGCTATAGGTTTTTGAAGGAACGCAGGACCGAGTCTGATAATTTCCCTGTCAGAAAAGAGGTTGTACAGGAATGGCCTTACCGCCTGAAGTGAATCAGGGCCGCCAAGGTTCAATAAAACAACGCCTATTTTATTGACACGTTCCAAATGGACCAATTATCTCTTACTGAGTCTATGGACCATCTCCACTAAAGCGACGACATTCTCATAAGGGGTCTCAGGAACTACACCGTGACCAAGGTTAAAGATATGTCCTCGCGCGGAAGAGGCCCTGCCTAAAATATCTTTCACACGCTGTTCTATTTTGCTTTGCGGCAGAAACAGCGCAAGCGGGTCGAGATTGCCCTGTACTACTGCATTGCTTCCGAGTCTTCTTATCGCATCATCAATATTTATTCTCCAGTCAACCCCGTGGACATCAGCGCCGGATCCTTTTATTTCTTCCAGCAGGCCTGCGGTTTCACCGACAAAATAAATAATAGGGACAGGTTCAGATCTCTCTGCCTTCTGCCAATCCCTTATATCGTGTATGATCTTTTTGACATACGACAGTGCATATGCCTTAAAGTCCTGAGGAGAGAAGATCCCGCCCCAGGTGTCAAACAACTGAATTGCCTGGGCCCCTGCGCTGATCTGTGCCTTCAGGTATTCGGTAACAGTGGCGGTTATCTTATCCATAAGAGAGCTGTATAATTCAGGAGACTGGAAGATCATTCTTTTGGTGTTGAGGAAGTTCTTTGAAGTGCCGCCTTCTATCATGTAGGTCGCAGTGGTAAAAGGCGCACCTGAAAAACCGATAAGGGGCACCCTGCCGGCAAGTTCCTTACGCAGGATCCGTATCGTATCCATTACAAATCTCATTTTATCATCAGGGTCCGGTACCGAAAGTTTATTAACGGCATTTTCATCACGGACAGCAGGGGCCATAATAGGACCCTTCTTTTCATGAAACTCCAGGTTCATTCCCATTGCCTCAACCGGGATAAGGATGTCTGAGAACAGGATGGCCGCATCAACCTTTAAAATATCTATTGGCTGGATAGTCACTTCAGCGGCAAGCTCCGGTGTCTTGCAGAGTGTTAGGAAATCAACTTTGCCCCTGACCTTCTGATAATCCGGTAAATATCTGCCGGCCTGACGCATGATCCATATCGGGGTAAAAGGGACTGCTTCTCCCCGGCATGCCTTAAGAAATGTATCGTTCATATATTCCTCCGTTTATAAATATGTCCGCAGATTTCGCAGATTACACAGATTATTTTTTGTATTTTTTACAATCTGTGACATCTGTGTAATCTGTGGATTAATTCTTTTTTTTCATCTTCCACGGAATATATCCGCAGAAAGGTTCCTCTTCCAGATAATCACCGGAAACAGCATATGCCCTTGCCCTGCAGCCGCCGCAAACGTTTACATATTCGCACGAACCGCATCTGCCTTTATATTTCTTGAAATCTCTCATTTCCAGGAAGAGCTCTGAATTTTCCCAGATATCTTTGAATGACTGTTCTTTGAGGTTACCGGCCGACTTCGGGAAATAACTGCAGGGCAGCACATTTTCATCTACATCGATAAGACAGATGACCTGTCCCGCAATACATCCCTTGGAGCCGCCGGTGGAAAATTTCAGGCTTCTGCGCTCGAATTTTTCACCTTCCTCTTTTTGCTTCTGAAGAACAACCCTGTAATAGTGCGGAGCGCAGGTAGGCCTTACAAGCAGGTCTTTTTCATTTTTTTCCATTTGATAATGCCATTCAAGCAGTTCTTCATAGTCTTCTTTGGAAATAAGTTCGTTCATTATGTCTTCGCCCCTTCCGGTAGGGACTATCATGAACATATACCATGCAGTTGCTCCGAGTTTCTTGGCGAGCTTATAGACCTTCGGGATCTCTTTCTGGTTTCGCTTTGTGAATGATGAGTTTATAAGAAACTTTATGCCATGTTTGTTGAACAGCCCGGCTGCATTTACGACCCCGGCAAATGCGCCTTCCTGGTTCCTGAAATTATCGTGAACTTCCGCTGTAGAACCATCCAGACTGAGCGATACCATCTTGACGCCTGACGCCTTCATGCCCTCGCATATCTCTTCTGTTACAAGGGCCCCGTTTGTTGCGATACACATACGCAGGTCTTTTGCAGTACCGTATTTTGCAATATCAAAAACATCTTTTCTTAATAATGGCTCACCGCCTGAAAGGACAATAACGGGTTTGGCATAACTTGCGATATCGTCGATGATCCTGTATGCCTCTTCCGTTGAAAAATCAGGATGCCCTTTTGCTTCCATTTCAGATGACGACCGGCAGTGGACACATTTAAGGTTACACCTTCTTGTGATCTCCCAGGCGATCCACTTTGGTTCAAATTTGTCTATCATAGTACTCCAATATGTATTATTGTGAAAATGCAGAGGCGAATAGCCGTTCGCCCTTACAGATCATTGTTATTTTACCTTTTTTGACCAAGGTTATGTAACCCATTTATTTTACGAATTTTATAAATATTTCATTCGACAGCAGAATGCCTTTTCGGGTGAGTTTCAAAGAACAGTTCGAAAGGTCTAAACTGTTCAAACCGTTTGGACCGGCAAATTCAATCAACCCTCCCGACTGAAGTTCCTCAATCTCTTTGCTGTAATATTGAAGCATATCTTTTTTGTAGCGTTCGGAAAAAGCTTTCAGGTTTATCCCTTCCGTTTTTCGCAATCCCAGGAAAATAGCTTCTGTAAGCGCCTTATCTTCAAAGATATTTTCAGTCCCCTTCACTGGACTTTTATTATCTGAAAGAGCTTTCAGATAATCATCCAGATTGTCAGTGTTGAAAAAACGCTTTCCGTTTATGAAAGAATGCGCGCCAGGCCCGGCCCGTAATATTCTCCCCTGTCCCAATAGTTGAGATTGTGTTTGCAGAAATGATCAGGCAATGCAAAATTGGATATTTCATAATGGATGTACCCCACGGATGTGAGATAATCAATCGCGTATTCATACATACTGATAATTTTTTCTTCATCGGGCTTCACATTGTGTTGCCGCGAAGCATTGCAGACAGGGGGAAGCAGCGGGGTTTTTCAAATATTCATACAGCACGGTCCCCTCTTCAACGGTTAGTTCATATGTGGAGATATGCTCCGGCTTCAGCCGCACCGCATTTTCAAGTGTCTGCTTCCAGCTGCTTTGAGTTTGTCCCGGGATGCCGTATATGAGATCGATTCCCGTATTTTCAAAACCGGCGTCGCGTGCAAGATAAACTGCCTGTTCAGCTTCTTTTGAAGTATGGCTTCTGCCGAGAAATGCAAGTTCATCATCATGGAAAGATTGAATGCCGATACTGGTCCTGTTCATTCCCGCATGAACGCAATGCATTCAATTTCTCTGCATCGACAGTCCCCGGATTTGCCTCGATAGTCGCTTCATAGTTTTCTGTAAAATCGAAATGTGTGAAGATATTATTTATCAGGTCTGATAATAAAGCGGTTGAAAGGACAGTCGGGGTTCCGCCTCCGATAAAAAGAGTTGAAAGTTGCGTATTGCACGGGATATTGCCGATCTCTTTCTTCAGCGCCTCAATATAATTATCAGCCTTTTCAGGGTCATAAATGCCTGACACAAAATCGCAGTATATGCATCTTTTAACACAGAAAGGAATGTGGACGTAGAGAGAAGCCGGCATGAGTAATTTTAACAGAGATATTCGAAATTAGTTAGTATGACCGTATTCCACAAAACATTGAAAAAGGCGGTAACGCCCTGATATGATACAAATAATGATACATATGAATTTACTAAGAAATCTATTTTACTCAGTGACTGCATGTATTGTTTTATTTCTGACCGGCTGCGGTTCATTGCTCCCCAGTGTGAAAGAAGAAACAAAAATGGATTCATGGAATACATTTGATGAGGCAAAAACAGCTTTCGAAAAAATAATCCCTGACGAGACCACAAAAGATGACCTGCAAAAGATCGGTTTTGAACCCGGCAAAACACCAAATTTAAGGATTTTAACCCACCTGGATATTATTCAGCTTTTCATGTCCAATCCTTCCATTAGAAAGCACGACCTCGCCCCGGGGATACAGTCCTGTATTGATGCAAAATCGGATTGCAGCGCGTATGAAATTAAAATAAGAAGTATTGCAAACAAACGCTATGGGAGTGTTTTGCTGGATCTTTTAAATTTTAGGAGAAGAACAAACCAAACAGGCTGGAAGTTTGATGCGCTGATAGTGATGGTCAATGGCACAGTAGTGCATAAACTCTGGGGTGGAACGCCTATTATTGATGAATACAGAGAAGTGAAAAACCCCCTCGGCCCTTTACAGGACCCTTCAAGTTTGGTCAAAGACAGGGCCACAAATTCGCTAAATTCGCTGCCGTAATAAAAGTCATCTTTGTGGGCCAATGGGTTTTTCAATAAACCTTCCGGATTTTTTCTCCACATATTATTTTTTACTTGTAAGAGATAGTGATTTCAGATATATTTAAATGTTCTTGATTTAAAAAATTAACTTATATAACATGCAAACCGGTCTGGACATATTTGAAAAAAACTGGCCGCGAAAGCTGAAAGGCTCCCGCGTGGGTCTTGTTGTGCATCCGGCGTCTGTAAATAAAAAGCTGGAGCATGCGGCGGACTGTTTTTTTAAGAGCGGCAAGTTTGAACTTGCTGCGCTATTTGGTCCGCAGCATGGGATTCGCGGAGAGACACAGGACAACATGATTGAATGGAAAGGGTTCAGGGACAAAAAGACCGGACTCCCTGTTTACAGCCTTTACAGCAGTACACGCAAACCGGCCCCTTCCATGCTGAAAAATATTGACGTAATCGCAATTGATATGCAGGATGTCGGTTCCCGCTATTATACCTTCATATGGACAATGGAACTTTGCATGCAGGCAGGCATGGAAACGGGAAAATCTGTTGTTGTTCTGGACAGGCCGAATCCTCTTGGCGGGACAATTACGGAAGGGCCTGTGCTTGATATGGCATTCACTTCTTTTGTCGGACAACGTCCCTTGCCTGTCCGGCACGGTATGACAATAGCAGAGGTTGCAGGTTATTTAAGAGATGAGTTTTATTCTTCGCTGGATCTTCATATCATCCCGATGAAAGAATGGAAGCGAAGGATGTGGTTTGATGAGACAGGTTTGCCGTGGGTTTTGCCTTCTCCCAATATGCCAACCCCCGATACAGCTCTTGTTTATCCTGGCATGTGCCTTCTTGAGGCCACCAATGTAAGCGAGGGCCGCGGAACGACACGGCCATTTGAGATGTTCGGAGCTCCGTTCATAAATGCTGAAGTTCTGGCAGAAAAACTAAAGTCATTTAAATTGCCCGGCGTTATCTTCAGACCGATGTATTTTCAACCGACTTTTCAGAAACATGCCGGCAAGCTCTGCGGCGGGGCACAGATCCACGTTACTGACAGAAATAGATTCAGGCCATTCAAAACAGGCGTAGCGATTATCAAGGCGATACAGGACCTTTATCCTGATTTCTTTAAGTGGAAACAGCCGCCATATGAATATGAAAAAGATAAGATGCCGATAGATATCCTTGCAGGTACGGACAGGCTGAGAAAAGATATAGAACACGGAAGGTCCATTGAACATATGGAAGAATGGTGGAGTGAACAGTGCCATAACATTCAACAGGAAAGTAGCGTAAGAAATATTTGATTTATTAATTTAACAATCCACAGATTACACAGATTTGCACAGATTTTTTCAGAAGTTTTTCCTAATCTGTGGAATCTGCGAAATCTGTGGATAACTATCTTATAAATGAATAAAGAAATCAACATCTTCATACCCGCTGCCGGTTTTGGTGAAAGGCTCCGGCCTATTACATTGCATATTCCAAAACCTTTACTGCCCATTCTCGGCAAACCTGCTCTGCAGCATGTCCTTGAGAGAGTTTTATCCCTCCCTGTGAATAAGGTCGGGATAAATCTTCATCACAAGAAAGAGGCTATAGAAGACTGGATCAGCAAATATTTCATTGGGAGGGGCGGGCTTGAAACCTGTCCTTACATCCTCTTCCCGGAAGAAACAATCCTGGGCACCGGAGGGGCCTTTAAGAATGCAGAACATTTTTTAAACAAAGGGACCTTTCTTGTTCACAATTCGGACATACTTTCCGATATAGATCTGCAGGGACTGCTTGAACACCATCTTTCATCGAAAAATCTCGTAACACTCGCTGTCCACAATTATCCGGAATTCAACAATGTTATCGTTGATGATAATGGATTTCTTAGAGACGTAGGGGCTGGCCTGAAACCCACCCTTACCGGGGGACAACGATTAGCCTTTACCGGCATCGCAGTCTATGCGCCTGAATTTTTAAATTTTCTTCCTGACGGTGTCTCGAGTGTTGTGGATGCGTGGCTGAAAGCTGTTAATGCCGGACACAGGGTCGGGACCTTCGATGTAACCGGTTGTTACTGGAGCGATATTGGTACTCCGGATGCATATGCCAGGGCGTTATTCGATATTTTAAAAACTGACGGTGAGACTGTATTTGTTCATCCGTCAGTGAAAGGATGTAAAAATATTGAGATGCAGGGATACGTAGTCATAGAGGAAGGAAGTGAATTTGAAAATGTAGGGGTAATTCATAAATTACCGCTACTTAAAAATTGTATTGTGCTTTCAAACCCTGCAGGGGCAATTCATAAATCGCCCCTACTTGAAAACTGCATCATCGGCGCTGACTTTAATATTGATCTGGACAGATCAGCGATATTGGGGAAATATGACGAAGATGAAAGGCAGTTGATCGGCGCAGGAGGGTCGGACAGAACATATTTCAGGACCAAAAGAGGCAAAAAAACAGCAGTACTGATGGAATGCAGCAGCAATGACCCCGACTTTAAGCGGCAGATTGAATACACGAAGTTTTTCCTGAATCACACCGTCCCTGTTCCTGAATTGATCGAAATCGATTTTGAAGAGAAAAAGGCTGTGTTTGAAGACGCAGGAGATACTTCTCTTTATAACTGGCTGAAATGTCCCCGTGAAGAAGCGGAGATAGAAGATATTTACAGGAAGATAATTAACGTACTGATACTTTTGCATACTAATGCAACAGATCATGTGGCGGCATGCCCTCTTCTTAAGAACAGGATCTTTGATTACGAGTATTTCAGATGGGAGACCGATTATTTTGTCGAAAGATTTGTGGAGGGCATCAGACAGATACTGCCCGATAATATTTCAGAATTGGAAGCTGATTTGAATAGTCTTGCATTTAAAGCAGACTCTTTCCCAAAGACCATAATTCACAGGGACTTCCAGTCGCAAAATATTATGGTTATGGCTGATGGCAGGCTGCAGTTAATTGATTATCAGGGAGCAAGAATGGGCCCTTCGGCCTATGACGTTGCATCAATACTGTGGGACCCTTATTATCGCCTTGAAGACAATATGAGAGCGCGTCTTGTGGATTATTACATCAGTATGATCGAGGACAAATTTGATGCAGACTATTTCAGGGAGACACTGATTGTATGCCGTCTTCAAAGACACATGCAGGCGCTTGGCGCATACGGTTATCTTTCCCTGGTTAAAGGGAAAAAATATTTCCTGAAATATGTGCCGGAGGGTTTACGTTTATTAAAGGAAGATGTCGGCTCTTTTAAAAGACGAGTATCCGGAACTTTATAAATTGGTTATGAGGCTGTAGGGGCGACCCGGCGGGTCGCCCTCAAAAGGGCGATTCACCGAATCGCCCCACAAGAGCAGGTCTGCCCCTGCATAAATCACGACATTTAGGTTACAATAGTTGAATCAAAATGATGGATATTCCTAACATACTCAGACAATTGGCCGTATCGGCTTTACCGGTACTCATAGCAATAACATTCCATGAGGTGTCTCACGGTTTCGTTGCAAACAGACTCGGCGATCCTACCGCTAAAATGATGGGGAGGCTTACGCTTAATCCAATAGCACATATTGATCCGGTCGGTACAATACTCCTCCCTCTTATGATGATAGTCCTTACAAACGGACAGTTCGTTTTTGGATATGCCAAGCCTGTACCTATTAATCCTTCGAATTTCAGGAATCCCAAAAGGGACATGGCTATTTCAGCAGCGGCGGGGCCGATTACAAATCTATGTCTTGCGGTATTAAGTCTTTTAGTCCTCAAGTTTCTTGTGGTACCGGCTTCTGTATTTTTAAGCGGGGATATCACAAAAGCTGTTTTCACCCCTTTAACACTCATGCTTACATCGAGTATTATATTTAACGTTATTCTTGCTGCATTCAATCTGATACCCATTCCGCCTCTTGACGGCGGCAGGGTGCTGGTAGGGTTTCTCCCTCACAAACAGGCTGTTTCCTACAGCAGGATCGAGCCCTTTGGTTTTATAATAGTTATAGTCCTGATCTACTCGGGAATTGCGAATTATTTTGTCATGCCGCTTGTAAATCTGTTTTTAGCATTGTTGCAGTTATTTTAAATATGAATATACTTTTATCCGCAGATTACTCAGATTCTCACAGATTTTTTATAAAGGTTTTTTAATTAATCTGTGTAATCTGCGAAATCTGTGGAAAGGAACAACAGTTGTCAAAACAAAGAGTCCTCAGCGGAATACAGCCCAGCGGAAAGCTGCATATCGGCAATCTTGTCGGCGCTTTGCAGAACTGGGTGAAATTACAGGAGCAATATGAATGTTATTACTTCATTGCTGACTGGCATGCGCTTACATCTCAATATGCAGACACCGCGCAATTGAGAGAGTATGTCAAAGATGTACTGGTAAATTGTCTTGCAGCGGGACTTGATCCGGAAAAGGCAACGATCTTTCAGCAGTCACACGTTCTTGAACACGCTGAGCTTCATGTTCTGCTTTCAATGATAACCCCGCTCGGCTGGCTTGAGCGGGTGCCTTCTTTCAAGGAAAAACAGGAGGCAGTAACAGATAAAGACCTCAACACTTACGGGTTTCTTAGGCTATCCCCTGCTTCAGTCGGCGGACATATTAATCTACAGGGCCAACTATGTGCCGGTCGGAGTGGACCAGGTGCCTCATCTTGAAATCACAAGGGAAATTGCGAGAAGATTTAATAGTTTTTATGGTGAAGTGCTTCCTGAACCGGAAGCGCTTTTGACCGCATTCCCAAAGGTGCCCGGCACTGACGGCAGAAAGATGAGCAAGACATACAACAACTGCATTTATCTCTCGGACCAGCCAAACGAAGTTGAACAGAAAATAAAGACGATGATGACAGATCCGCAGAGGATAAAACGCACTGACAAAGGGGACCCGGAGCTTTCTCCTGTTTACCACCTTCATAAAATATTTTCTACCAAAGATGAACAGAATAATGTGGCCGAAGGATGCCGTACAGCGGGCATCGGATGTATTGACTGCAAAAAGATCTTAATAAAGAACATCCTTAAGGTGTTAGAGCCGATATGGGAAAAACGCAAACTATTTATGGAAAAACCGGACGACCTTGAAGACATCATCGCAGCAGGTTCAAAAAAGGCAGGAAAAACAGCTTCTGAAACAATGGCGCTTGTAAGAAAAGCAATGAACCTTGACGGGTTAACTTAAGGGCACATCTGCTGAATAATAGTTTGATAACTCAACATGTTGTAATATAATGTAAACTATGGAACCTTCCAACCCATCACGCGAAAAAGAGAATATACCTCACAAAGACGAAAAAGAATCTGAACCTCAGATTCTGAACAGAAGAACTAATAACAGATATTTTATCCATCCCATCTCTGTTGGAACTCTTGGCAGTATTGTAGAAATAAGCAAGGGTTCATATGAAAATAAAAAAGATGAACAGTGAGGAAATTAAAGATTCCAAATTAATTATTACTTTTTTGAAAAAAGAATTGAAGGCAGATATTGTCTGGCAGGACAATAAACACATTGGTTTGAAATATTCCTGAAGAATTAGATGTTGAACAGTTAATAAAAAAGCTTAACTTTACGAATTAAAGAACCGGCGATCAGGCCCAAAAAAATCATTTCTGACGATGCTATTGCAGACAGTCCAAAGAAAGACATCTTGAGTACATGTATAAATTTCATAGGGGAATTGGAGAGCCTGAATACTGACATAACCAAGCTCCAGACATATGTTGACGATATAAGTGATGTTTGCCAGGAAACCCCCGTCCCGGAAGAAGGGGTATCAGAGGAGATCGATGAAATAAAAGAATTGGGGGCTGTTGAACCCGCAGATCTTAAAGAGTTATTAATTTACAAGGCAAGCAGCGCAAGCACAGCCGCAGGGATCGAGATCAAGGATGTTGATTTTGCCATTGCAAGATTGGGGCTTGAAGCAGTTAAAGAAATATCGTATGAATTTTTACGCAATAAGATATCTGAATTAGATATGTCTCCCCTGACAAATTTCGATAATTATGAGTCGTTTGTTATTTTCAAGACAGTAATATTCAAGCATCTTGCTCGCTTTTTCGGCTTTAATGATGTAGAAGGCGCAGGAAGGCTTTTATTGTCCCTCGAAACAAAAGGACTGGAAATATTGATGAACCTGTATAGCGAAGATTCTGAAGATCTGAGGCATTACTACACATCCCCGTCGAGAATATATTCAGAATTGTCAAGGATATATGAAACGAACAATTTTGGGAAGGACCTTCTTCTGATAAATAAATACTATTTTGAAAATGTACTTGAACGGTTCGAAGACATTTATGACGGCTATATTATCGCTCACCTGATCCTGAATCCGGGTTATGTCCCCGGCGATCAAATAAAACTTACTTTTAACAGAAAGAAGCTGATCTATTCCTTTATGGTCTATCTTACCCTTGTTGCCACAAAGGTCATCATGGACAGAGACAAGGAAAGCGTGATGATACTGATGCATATGTTAAAAAGGGCCGGGATGACTGAAAAAGATATCCAGAATTTCCTGTCAGTCGGAGTAAGTGAGGCAAACAAGGTCCTGAAAGATCTGGGACTCAAGGGGAACATCAGGCTCGGCACGCTGCCCAGTGCTTCATTCAAGATCGAAGGCTATTTGCATAAGAATATTTATTCCAAATATCTCGTGAATGCCTTTAAGGAATTCAGTATGAGGAACAAAATAAACAGACTGGCCCTAAGGTATGAAGATGAGACATATGCACATTTTATCCTGACCAAATTTATGATCGCAAACGATATGGGTTTGAATTCAAAAGCATATTGCGTAATACCCTGCAGGAACATTTCTGAATATGAATTGTATCTTGAGGAATTTATTTATTTCGATGTAGTGATCTTTAAGGATATTGACAGTCTTCCAATATCTCACAGGAGAGAGTTTTTAAAACTGTGGAAAAGTTTTGAGGGTAAAATAATTGTTACGTTCAGCAACTACAGTTTTATAGATTTTGACAATAAAGATCTGTATCTGCTTTTAAAAGATCACATAGTTGACTTCCCTTCATATTTTTCCAGTACTGATGTATATGAAAGGATGATCGAGCACGCCATTGATTACATGCAGCAATATTCAGGAAAACATGGACTTAACAGTAATAATTATTTAAGTGATATTTATTCAATGCATTATATTAAGACAAATGAACTGCAGTCCTACAGTTGAACCTTGGTCCTAAAAACGGCATTTAGCCACTGATTTGCACTGACTTATTAAACAGGAATTGAGTGGGAGGTTAAGAAAAAGTCTTATGCTGCTTACTTCTTACTTTTGCTTGTCTGAGTTTGTCTGTGACCAACAGCTTTTTGCAGGTTTATTACAATCAGCGTTTGGACATAGGGGAATAGGTCAGCATTCCCTTTAATGACGAAAAATATGACGGCCTAATGATCCGTCCCTGTATGATTTCCTCAATTCTGTGTGCCGACCAGCCTGAGACCCTCGCCATCGCAAATATCGGGGTGAAGAGTCCCTTTGGTATCCCCATGCACTGGTAGACAAACCCGGAATAGAAGTCGACATTAGTGCATACAATCTTGGCTTTTTTATCCTTAACAAGCCGGGGGGCTATTAATGCAATTTTCCTGTAAAGTGAGAACTCTTCTTCTCTTCCATACATCTTTGCAAGTTCTTCCCCTTTCTTCTCAAGAAATACAGCACGCGGGTCTGATAAGGTATAGACGGCATGTCCCAGACCATAGATCTTTCCGGACCTGTCGCCTGCTTTTTTGTCAAGAAGCATTTCAAGATAGGACTCAACTTCTTCATCATCCTCCCAATCTTTGATGTTTCGTTTTATGTCACTTATCATTCTGACAACTGCCTCGTTGGCCCCTCCGTGAAGGTGTCCTGAAAGGGAGCCTATTCCCGCGCATATTGCCATGTACGTGTTCGCTCCTGAGGAAGAGACGCATCTTGTTGTGAACGTCGAGTTATTGCCTCCTCCATGTTCGGCGTGGAATATCAGCATAGTGTCGAACAGCTCTGCCGTGAATCTGTCCGGCACGTTACCCGACAGCAGGTACAGGAAGTTCTCGGCTATGCTGAGATCATTGTCAGGTTCAATCAGTTTTTTTAATCCTTTTTTCTTCATTAAATTTTTCTGATAGTTGTAAGCTATGATCGTCGGGAACTTCGCTATCAGGTCAATACACTGCCTCGTTACATCCCTTAGATCTGTGGAGTTAGGATCTTTATCAAAAAGATGCATCGCTGATACAATGGTATGAAGCGAACACATCTGGTCGTCGTGCCTGGGACTGTTGAGTATTATTTTTTTTATTTCAACCGGAAGAGTGCGTCTTTTCCCGAGCTCGTTCGATAAGCTTTTAAGGTCTCCTTTTTTAGGCAGCTCCCCGGTCAAGAGAAGATATATCGTTTCCTCAAAACCGAATCTGTTCTCTTTCTCTTTGCCATTTATCAGGTCCTCAACATCATAACCGCAATAATAAAGTTTTCCGGGTATGGGGTTTAATTTTTGCTCGCCGTCGCCGGTTATGACCTTTTCATATCCTATAACCTGCCCTTTGCTTGTGATGCCCACAAATACCCCCGAACCGTCTTTATTTCTCAGTCCCATTTTGATGTTTTTTTCTTTTACGATCCTGGGATCTATCTTGTCATGAAGCAGGGCAAGCGCTTCAACTTTTTTAATAACACTCTCCATTTAAATACACCTCCGGGGGAAATATGACAAATATTTTATATTATTGCGTAAAACTAATCAAAACCGGTAATCCTTTTATTCATGGAATGAATGGGCCTCTTGCAAATGTATAGAAGAGACCGCTTTTAATGAGCTTGCAGAAGCATAATGAAATGACCTGTGCCTGAACAGGAGTTTAGTCTTAAATTGCTTTCCCGGCAGAGAATGCCTTGCCAAGATACTTACCGATTCCGTAATAATTGCGGCTTTCGGGTGCGAATAAAAATGGTTTTACCTTGTCTATATCAAGGCCTCCTTTTTCGTCAAGCATTGATTCTTCGGCCTTTATATCCACGATCTCGCCGATAAACTGTGTATGGAGCCCGACTTCAATTGTATGTATCAGTTTGCACTCAAGAACAAAGGGGAATTCCTTTATATAAGGGGCATCCACAAGTTCACTTCTTACAGGGACAAGTCCTGTGGCAGCGAACTTGTCAGTGTCCTTTCCTGAAACCAGTCCGAAGTAATCAGCCTCTTTCAGATAGGTCTCTGAAGGAATGTTTATCGTAAAGGCCTTTCGGCCGGTAATATTACCGTGAGAATATGTAACCTTTCTGAGAGCGACCGCGATACAGGGCGGGCTTGAACAGCAAAGGCCCCCCCACGAAGCAGTCATCACATTGGGCCTGTCGCCCTTGTCGTAAGAACCGACGACAAAGACAGGTGTTGGATAAACTATGGTTTTTGCGCCTAAGGATTTTTTCATAAGTCGCCTCCTGATATTCGGGACCGAAATGTTTCTCTGACTATTTTAGAATCATATCAGATTTTGTTATCGATTGTAATAGCTGCCAGGTCCAATATTAATCGGCCTCTCCTTGAATTCAGCCGTCCCTGCAATATACAATACACGATCTATGATGCTATCTGACATTTCTTTCTTATATTATTATGCCTAAAGGATTGATACATGTTTATACCGGTGACGGCAAGGGAAAAACCACTGCCGCCTTTGGTCTTGCCATAAGAGCTGCCGGACACGGCAAAAAAGTCCTGATACTGCAGTTTCTTAAAAGCAGGACAAAGGACCTGGGAGAAAGGGCAATCGCAATAGAAAGCGGTATAAAAGTGATAAAATTTAAAGGTCAAACAACACCTCTTTTTGACCCTAAAGTGAAACGTTCAGAGCTGAAACGTAATATTAAAGAAGCGATAGCCATCTCAGCAAAGCATATTAAAAGCGGCGACTACGACCTTGTAGTACTGGACGAGTTCAACAACCTTTTTCGTGACCACTATGCAAACTCCGAAGATATCGAAAATGTTTTAAGGGAGCAGCCTGAAGGAGTTGAACTTGTCTTCACCGGCAGAGGGGCCCCAAAGGAATTAATTAAAATTGCGGACTATGTGACCGAGATGCGCATGATCAAACATCCCTCTTCTAACGGAGTAACGGCGAGAAAAGGCATAGAATTTTAAAGGAGACAATATGTCATACCAAAAAGAGTTCAACCATTCTTTGGAATGTATCAGTAAAGAAGAACTCCTGCAGCGCATGAGTGATAAAGCTGACTTTGTACTTGTGGATACAATCGGCAAGTATGATGGAAACAGATTCAGGATCAAAGGGGCCAAAACTATACCGTATCTTGAAGTTATCGACAGAAGAAAGGAATTAATCCCTTTTGGAGAAATTATCATATACTGCAAGCATAAAGATTGCGTAGCCTCCAAAAAAGTCGCTCTCGGACTAAAATTGCTGAATATCCCAAATGTAAAGGTCTATGAAGGCGGGATAGACGAATGGACAGAGCACAACCTTCCGGTTGAAGAAGAGTAACTGTTTCAGTCCAGCTGGCCGGCTTGCATGCCTGCCAGCTGGCCAGCGTTTATTTAAATCTTTTTAACCATCGCATTCCCAGCATCCATATTGAGATCAATGAAATTAATATTATGGACCATGCTGTTTTCAGAAAGGCGAATTTTGACATCGGCTCTTCTGCCCTCAGCCATGAGAGACTTTGAAAGACAGCGGTATAACTTTTCACTGTCTTTGGAGTATTGGAAAGGCAAAGTCCCAGAAAGATCAGATCAACGGTTAGTGCAACCATCAGCATCTTTACAGAAATCTTCGCTATCGGCTGATCGATAAAACCGGGCCTGATCCCTTTCCAGATCGCGAGTTGAAATATCAGTCCTCCAGGACATTTGTCCCGACATCGCGAAAATCCCAGTACCGTTTAGGGAGTAATCCATTGTATAACTTCGTCTGTTGTTCCAATGAACAGGACTATTAATATGGTTATTATATAAATTGTCCGGTCCCGGATCTTATACTGCAGGGCGTTGAATATAAAGTACGAAAGCAGGCCGTATTCGATCAAATGGATCGCTTCTTCAGGATATTTATCCAGTTTGATCGTTAAAAATATGTATATTCCGGCACAAATAACCAGCCAGACATATTGAGATATTTTCCTGACTTTAAACTTAACAATAAAAAGATAAAGCAGTACAGCGAGCCCGCATGCAACGATAAAAATAACAAAATAAGTAAAAAAATCCCGCCCGATTGTATGAGAAATAATTTTCTGGATGCTTCTTGCTACAGGTATTGTGAAGAAGATCGCAAGGCAGCATAGTAATACCCACAGCCAGGCCTTTAAATCCCATGCTTCAGATGTTTTCCTGTTATCTATTTAAACCCCCGGTAATTTAGTTTTCAGGATATTTAAAATTTCTCCTTTAATTTTAAGCAAAGGTCAGGTTATTATCAAATATCATGAAAATCAGTATTTACTACAGTTTAATATCTCTTATCATGCTTATCTTCTTTTGTGTGACAACCGGATTCATTCTCCCGTATTCTGCAGTTTCCGCAGAACCGGAGAAGGCAACAGTTTCAGTTCCTGTTTATCACTACAGTATACTCAACGTATACCCTCATGACGAACTTTCCTTCACACAGGGACTTATCTTTGAAGACGGGTTCATCTATGAAGGGACCGGCCTTAACGGTCGTTCCTCCTTGCGAAAGATAATACTGAAAACCGGAGATGTATTGAAGATCCATAAACTTCCGCAAGAGTTTTTCGGTGAAGGAATTGTTCTTTATAATGATAAGATAATACAACTGACGTGGAAGTCCCATGTTGGCTTTGTTTACGACAAAAACAGCTTCATGCTGCTCGGTACCTTCTTCTATCCAACTGAAGGATGGGGGATCACATATGACGGCAAACAGCTTATAATGAGCGACGGTACGGCAAATTTGTATTTCCTGAACCCTGACACTCTAAAAGTTACAGGACGCATTGAAGTACGTGATCAGAACATACCTGTAACAAAACTTAATGAACTTGAATATGTCCGTGGCGAAATATTTGCAAACGTATGGCTTACGAACAGGATCGCAAGAATTGACCCGCAGAGCGGCAGGGTCACCGGATGGATAGACCTGGAAGGACTCTCACCTTTCAAAAATAGTGACAATCAAATGAAAGCCCTTAATGGTATTGCATATGATTCAAATAACCACAGACTGTTTGTTACAGGTAAATTATGGCCCGAACATTTACGAAATCAAGCTGATACCGGCAAAGCGGTCCGGGAAAGACAAATGAACTGCCCCGCAGCAGAACTGCGAGGCGTCTTATGATCAACTAACATGAAAATAAAACATCATGCGCTTGCCTCAACAATAATATCAGGGGTCCTGTACTCTATCTTCAGATCATGGGGATTGGCTGTTGCTTCATTTGTTTCAGGAATTTTAGTTGATCTGGACCATATTGCTGATTACTGGATCGAGTACGGTTTAAGGTTTGACCTGAAGCAGTTCTTTTATTATTTTGATGAAAAAAACTTCGCGAACCGGAAGAGATTGTTCTTTATCTTTCATTCATGGGAATGGCTGATCATTATTGCAGCAGCGGCATGGCTGACAGACTGGGACCTCTGGATCACCGGACTGCTTATCGGATACGGGCAGCATATTATCCTTGATGAAATTTACAATAGTTCGCAGTACCGGCTCAGACCATATGTATTTGGGGTTATTTCCTGTTTTGGCGGTGGAAGAACGGGTTTGAATTTAAAACGCCCTGTTCTGACGCAGAAAATTCCGGTACAAACGTAATGATCAGATGCATTAGTCATTATTTATTTGCACAAATACTGTTAAAGTTTTTTTAAAATATTATTCCTCTCCGATTCTCAACACTTTCTCCCGAAAAAAAGAGGCATGTAATCAAACAACTTACTTAGCATGACAACTGAAGCAAAAATTACTGTTTGTGTCCTCAACCCATACGAACTTTGCGCCTGTGTTCTTTGTGTTGTGGACATCGTGGCATGATGCAGCACTCCATCTTGTCGCCGTAAAGCAGGTCGCTGATCTTGAGGCCATGAGTGTTGTCGCCGAGAAGGGCGCTATCAGCATCCCTGATCTCATCGTCAATGGCTTGAACAGCATTATAATCGAAACCGATTGGATGATGGTTCGAAAGGTCGCTGCCTGCGCCAATGGCAAATCTGGTGCCTGTTGTATGTTACTGAGCCGGTATGTTTGGAGCCTGCGATACCGTCGTTGAAGTTTCCATAGGAGCTTACTGCAACGGAACCGTCATGACAGCTGAGACAAAGCTTTGAAATGCTGCCGGGCTGTGTCAGTGTTGCATTGAGCTGGTGCTGAAATATTGTTTGGAACATCCGCGTTATTGTCAGTATACAGTGTGTAGGTAAGGGATGTAAGGTTGTGGTTCCAGAGCGGGAAGTAGGTCAAACCTGCTGCTGCTGCGTCTGCGCTCTTTATTGTGTGATGCGGCGCATGACAGTAGATACAGATTCTGTCAAGGGTCGGATCTGCTGCAACACCTGCATTCCAGTCTCCGCCTCTTCCGCCGGCTGTGCTAAGGTCATGTGATGTGGACTTGATGCCTGTTCCTGGAAAAGAACCTGCCATAACCATAGATGAAGATACTACAAGTATTCCCAGTATTAAAAGCAGTAATGATATGTATTTTTTCATACTATGTTTCCTCCAAGTTATTTGTTCCTGTCAACGACAGGACGCCAGGATTTTTTCGTTGCTCCCTTTTTAAGGATGTCCCGGATCAGCTTCTTTCACAAGTGCCTTTTTAGTCAAAGGCTTTTTCATCCTGTCTCACCTCCTTTCGCTATAATATATAATCTAAAAAAACCGAGCATGCCAAAGTTCTATCCTTCGGCAGCTCGGCCATCTTACTTCCTTTATTTAAGATCCGCAGCTTTCCGCACCCTTCTCACAGAGGGTTTGGCTTTATCGGGTCATCTTGAGTTTCTAATTCAATCTTAGAACAGCTAAATGTAAAAGCAATCAGGTGAATTCCTGTCTGCTTATAAGGGAATCCTGTATGATGATATTTTTTATGAGTTGAGAGCTAAAGTGTAATAAAGGCAAATACAAATTCTTAGCTATTCGGCCTGGTTTGCATATACAATTTTAATACATTAAGATTTGGTAAAATAGTTCACCCCGTTATAAATTCCAGCGGGACATTTCTAAACGTGGTGAACCGTAAAAATATATGTTAAAGGTTTAAGCTATGCGGGAAAAACTATCTCTCTACGAACTGAATCACCTTATCAGGACTGTTATGGAAAGCTCCTTGCCTGATACTTTTCTTGTTACTGCCGAAATAGCATCGTGTGATGTGAAGAACCATTGCTACCTGACACTGGTGGATAAGGATGAGGACACGATCCGCGCCGAGATAAAAGCCGTCATCTGGGCAACCACTTTCAAAAAAGTGTCTGCGGAATTCAGAAGAGCTGCAGGCATTGAACTCGGCAAAGGAATCAAAATATTGTTTGAGGCTGAGGTAAGTTTTCACGAGAGGTACGGGCTCAAGCTGAATATTTTAAACATTGACCCTTCTTACACTATCGGGGAACTGGCCGTCAGAAGAAAAGAAATTCTGGAACGGCTTGCAAAAGAAGGCATAAAAGACAAAAACAAAGAACTGGAATTCCCTCTGGTCCCTCAGAGGATAGGGATCGTCTCTTCTGCAACAGCAGCAGGTTATGAAGACCTCATGACACATTTAATGAATAATTCATACGGGTATAAATTTACCTGCAAACTATATGAAGCGGTAATGCAGGGAGACAGGGCGGAAACCTCTATTGTAAATGCACTCAGCCAGTGCATGCACGATGCTCCTGCACTGGACGTTGTTGTAATAGTGAGAGGCGGGGGCGGACAGGCTGATCTGCACTGCTTTGACAGTTATGAAATTGCTAAGGCCATCGCTTTTCTCCCTCTTCCGGTTATTTCAGGTATTGGACATGAAAGAGACGTCACAGTTGTTGATGAGGTCTCTAACATGCGGGCCAAGACTCCCACCGCAGCTGCGGACCTGATAGTTACGAGAGTCAGGAATTTTGAAGACATGATAGATTCGCTGGCGTATAATTTAGTTCACGCAGCCCATAAACTGACTTCAAATGTTAGAGAAAAGATTTCCAATCTTGCGGGGAATCTTGAAAGTTGTGTAAGAAGAGACCTCCTTGATAATTTCCACAGACTGAAATTTTTCATAAAAGGTCTGAAATATTCTTCAAAACTGATAAAATCCGAGCGGGAAAAACTCATGTCAAAAGAAGGTAACATTAACCACCTTAATCCAGTCAATGTACTTAAAAGAGGATACAGCATTACATATAATAACGGGAAAGCCCTTAAGTCCATATCTGATGCGGAAGTTGGGGACAGTCTGCGAACTGTATTGCATAAGGGGGAATTGATTAGTAAATTGGAAAGGAAGAAAAACAGGAGGGAAAATAATGAATGATACGCCAGGCTATAAAGAGGCAGTTGAAGAAATAGAAGCAATCGTGGCAGAAATTGAAAACGAGACTGTTGACGTCGACGTGCTTGCGGAGAAAGTGAAAAGAGCTGCCCATCTTATCAAATACTGCAAGTCCAAACTCAAGGCAACTGATAATGAGGTCAAAAAAGTTTTAAGAGAATTTGAGAAAGAGGATAATGAGGCAGATTAAACAGATTAAGCAATATTTGAACTTCTTGCATATTTTGGTTATTATAAAAATCTATGAAAGCCATCATACTGAGCGGTGGAAAAGGCACGCGCTTAAGACCGTTGACTTACTCCGGCGCTAAACAGCTCGTCCCGGTAGCCAACAAACCCATACTTTTTTACTGCATAGAAAATATAGTGGAAGCCGGGATAAAAGATGTCGGCATGATCATCTCTCCTGAAACCGGACAGGAAATTAAGGACGCTACAGGAGACGGGAGCCGCTGGGGGATCAATATTCAATATATCACACAGGATGTGCCGGGCGGGCTTGCTCACGCTATTAAAACCGCACGGGATTTCCTTGCTGATTCGTCATTTGTAATGTATCTGGGAGACAATCTTATCGGGACCGGTATAAATAAATTTATTGATGAATTCAACAAGAAATGCGCCGGAAGCGCTTATCCTTCTGAAAGAAGTGGATAATCCCAAGCAATTTGGTGTTGCAGATGTTTCGCCCGAGGGAAAGGTGCTTAGACTCATAGAGAAACCGGAAGTTCCACCTTCAAATCTGGCCCTTGTAGGCATATATATCTTTTCACCTAAAATACATGAGGCCATAGAACGGATAAAGCCTTCAATAAGGGGAGAACTCGAAATAACCGACGCTATTCAGGAACTGATAAATATGGGATGCAATGTTGAAAGTTTTGTGCTTGATATGTGGTGGCTGGACACAGGGAAAAAGGATGACATGCTTACGGCTAATGCAATCGTTCTTGATGAATGGTTAAAAGGAAATATCAATGGGCATGTTGATGATACAAGCAGGATCCTCGGCAGGGTTGCCGTCGGAAAAGGGTCGGTTATAAAAGAGAGCACCATAAGAGGACCTGTTGTGATCGGTGAAAATACCGTGATAGAAAACTCTTTCATCGGACCACATACAAGCATTGGGAATAATGTAAGTATCATTAAGTCTTCGGTTGAGCATTCTGTTATTATGGATTATAGTGAATTGAGAAACATTGAAAGACTGGAAGAGAGCCTTGTCGGACGAAGGGTAAAAATTACCGAAAACAGGAAAACCCATAAGGCATTAAGACTTATGCTTGGTGATGATTCTGTGGTGGAGGTTTAAGATGGAAGGGCTTCAGATAAAACAGGTGCTGCTTTACAAGGACCCGCGGGGTTGGCTGGGAGAAATAATACGGGAAGACGAATCGGAAATTGCGCCGGCCATGGTCTATCTGTCAATGACAAGGCCGGGGCTTGTCAGAGGACCCCATGAACACATAAAGCAGACTGATTGTTTTTGTTTTATCGGCAAGTTTAGAGTTTATTTATGGGACAACAGAAAAAAATCTTTGACCTACCAGGAGAAAAAAGTTATAGATACATCTGATGTACCTACGCTGGCAATTGTGCCTCCCGGCATAGTGCATGCTTACAAAAATATAGGCAGTACAGACGGGTTAGTATTGAATTTACCGGACAAGCTCTATAAGGGATGGGGAAAGACCGAAACAGTTGATGAAATAAGGTATGAAAATGACCCCAGATCCCCTTTTCGGATAGAGGATTAAAAAATGTTTAATTGGTTTCATTAGTTGAATTGGTTGGATTGGTTTTAACTAATAAAACTAATTAAACAAATAAAACTAATAAAACTTTTTTTGTTTAACCAATAAAACCAATAGAACTAATCGAACTAATAAAACCATTACTAATTTTGAGGATTGATATAATATGAGATTATTAGTAACCGGCGGTGCGGGGTTCATAGGGGCCAATTATATTAAGTATGTACTGTCTGCACATCCTGACTATCATGTAATTAATTTAGACAAGCTTTCCTACTCCGGTAATCTCGAAAATCTTAAGGAAATTTATGGTTCCCCTAATTACACATTTATCAGGGGAGACATTTGCGACAGTACAGCGCTGGACGGCGCAGAATTTGATGCAATTGTACACTTCGCAGCTGAAAGCCATGTCGACAGAAGCATTCTTGACGCCTCTCCTTTCCTTCAGACAAATATTATGGGAACTCATAATCTGCTCGAAACAGCAAGACAGAGAGACTGTATTTTCCTGCATGTTTCAACTGATGAAGTATATGGTTCTATAGAAAAAGGATCATTTAATGAGTCTTCGCCTTTGATGCCGAACAGCCCTTATGCAGCCAGCAAGGCGTCTTCCGACATGCTTGTCAGGGCTTATGTTGAAACTCACAAGATCAAGGCCATGATCACAAGGTGTTCAAATAATTACGGGCCTTATCAATTTCCCGAAAAACTGATTCCGCTGGTGATCTTAAATGCGCTTGCAGGCAAGTCTATTCCAGTTTACGGTGACGGCATGAATGTACGGGACTGGATATATGTCGAAGATCACTGCAGGGCGGTTGATCTTGTCCTCCATAACGGTTCAGCAGGCGAAGTTTATAACATCGGTTCAAGGAATGAACGACCGAATATTGAAATTATCAGGTTATTGCTCCGGAACATCGCCAAACGGCTCAATATGGAAGAGAATGCGCTTTTGAAATTGATCACTTTTGTCAAAGACAGGGAAGGACATGACCGGAGATATTCAATAGATCCCGCAAAGATCGAAAGGCAGCTTGCATGGAAACACATGACAGACTTCAATGAAGGGATTTCAAAGACCGTTGACTGGTATATTTCAAACAAACAGTGGTGGGAAAGGATCATATCGGGAGAGTATATGAAATATTATAATGTTCAGTATGCTGAAAGGTTAAAAAAGTGAAGATCGCATTGACCGGTTCAGACGGAATGTTGGGTTCCGATATAAAAAATGTCTTTTCAGATGTTGATCTTATAAATTTTACACTCCATGATTTTGATATCACCGATCTTGATAGATCTCATTAAAGCAATAAAAGAAGTAAAGCCGGATTATTTGATACACGTTGCAGCTTATACAGATGTCGACGGATGCGAGAGCAATCCTGAAACGGCGTTTCTTGTAAATGGGATCGGTGCAAGAAACATCACCATGGCATGCGAAGAGATCGGATGTCCCGTTATTTACATCAGTACCGATTATGTTTTTGACGGCACAAAAAAGGAAACATACAACGAGTGGGACAAAACAAATCCCATAAACATGTATGGATTGTCCAAGCTTATGGGGGAGCAGTTTGTAACATCGCTGACAAACAGATTTTATATTGTCAGGACTTCATGGCTTTACGGGAAGAACGGTAAAAACTTTGTTGACACCATAATAAGGCTTTTGTCTGAAAGAGACGAAATTGATGTTGTTAATGATCAGACAGGTTCTCCAACATATACTTGCGATCTCGCAGGAAAGCTGAAGGAGTTGATCGGGAGAGGCTATGGTACATATCATGTAACGAACACATCACATTGTTCCTGGCATGAGTTCGCGGTCGAGATCGCAAAGCTGAAAGGGATTAACAAGAATATTAATCCGACAACCACCGAGAAATTTAAACGCCCTGCAAAAAGACCCGCCTTTTCCGTGCTTGGAAATACAATGCTGAGACTCGAAGGGATAGAACCTGCACGGCACTGGAAAGAGGCGCTGAAGGATTACCTGAAAGGGTAATCAATATCGTTCTACTTCCACCCTGCCCTGCTTACGCACTTCTGAACTTTCATTCTTCCAGGCTTTCGCACTTTCCCGCTTTCCTCTTGATGTTTCTCCATCTTTTTTTCTAAAATTAAGCGTTGTATTTTGAAGGGGACAGGCAGAAAACAAATAATGAAGTAAGACCTGATCCTGATATTCTTCAGGGAGATACATCAATTTTGATGTTGACATTAACATGGATTTTACGGTAGAATTTTATGAGACTGAGACAGAAGCATGTCCTGTTCGTAATTTTCTGGACGAGTTGAAAGCCAGTGATCCGAACGATTTTGCGGCAGTGGTCTCAGGCCTGGCAAAACTACGGAACCGGAAGTATCACAGGGAGCCCTTGTGCAAGGCGCTTGGCAAAGGACTGTTTGAACTGCGCCATGTAGGCAAGCTCAATACTCGCGTTCTCTGGTTTTTTGTAAAAAATTGCCGGATCATCGTTGTGCACGGCATCCGTAATAAAGGCCAAACTATTTCTGCCCGTGATATTAAAACTGCAGCGGAACGGACGATCGACTGGCGGAAAAGAGTGGAAAGATGAAAAAAACAAATTTCGATCGTTACATCGAAGAGCAGATGAAGGACCCTGCATTTGCCGCCCGCTTTAAGCACGCGGGCGAGGCATGGGATGTTGCTCTGCAGATAGCAGCGCTTCGCGAGAAGGCCGGGCTTTCACAGAAAGCCCTTGCGAAGATCCTCAAGACCTCACAGCAGCAGGTCAGCCGCCTGGAGTCTCCAAACTACGAAGGACACTCCCTCAGCGCCCTGCGCCGTGTCGCCGAAGCCCTTCATGCCAGGGTCCGCGTTGTATTCGAGCCTGAGGGGAAAGAGACCGGGATGCGCGTAGCCGAAGGCAGGCGTGACTTACCACCCAGACGATCGCAAAGCCAAGCGGAAATGAGCAGGAGCCGGAAAGAAGATAGTTTAAATAAATAGCCTATGAAAAAGTCTCATCAGAATATCAACATTGTGCATACGGCTTATTGTCTCCATTGCAGAACCGTCACCAATTTGAGCGTGTCCATCACTCTGCGGACCATCCCCGGACCGGACGGGAAAACGGAATCGCTTATCTCACGAACATACCATTGCGAATCCTGCCGTTCATTTGTGCGAAGCGAGGATGATGTATCGCTTCTCGCAGGGTATGGGGAAAGCGACTTTACTCCATGGATACGAATGGAAGAAAAAAAGAAATGGATTAAATTTCAAAGCAGGAGAAAGGTGGAATAATGACGAAAATAGATTTATCAAAAACATCAGTCAAAGAATTTGTTGACTTACTCGAACGGCTCGATCAAACTGAATGTGGCGAAAACTTATTCTTGAGATGTTATCCTGATGGTGGTAGTTATATCTCAAATGACAACGGCAATATTGACTATGAATTTTTAAACTTTGAAGATCTAATAATATTTTTAAGAAATAAAAAATAATGATTAGATATCATTTTTTCCAAGATCAATTGGAGTAGATGAACAAATTCAAAAAATTGTGGATTGCTTCATTGCTGTCGATAAACAAATTTGCTCACCACAACACACCTATAACAGTAATGAGGTTCTTAAAATTATCAGAGATAAATTACTTGAAGTGCCTATGCATGTTGAAAGTGGAAAAATGCGTGGTTCCAAAATACCTGTCCCTGTTTTATTTGGTTTGGGTAATAAAATCGACCAATCATTCGATGCGGATGCCCTAACACATGACGGTAAAATAGTTTTAGAAGTGGAGGCAGGACGTGCAGTCGATAATTATCAATTTTTGAAAGACATTTTTCAGGCTTGCATGATGCATGGAGTTGAATATTTAGTGCTTGCTGTAAGAAACGACTATCGAAAGCACGATGATTTTAAAAAAATTTATACATTTCTTGAAACTTTATATATAAGCGGTAGACTTCGTTTGCCATTAAAAGGAATTTTGCTTTTAGGTTACTAAAGCAAAACCTGCCAAAAATGGCATAGGACAATAAAATTAGCAGATTTAGAACCTCGGCTTATTTATTCTGTAAAGAGATTCAATGATATTATTAAGTTGGAAATATCAATAATAAACCTATTCCTCAGATGTCATTGTATAGTCTGACAGGGTTGATCCTTCGTTTTGATTTAATATATGATTATGCTTCAAGAGGGGTGAAGTGGGCGGTGTAATTCATTTTTTAATGATGTAGGAAATGCAAATAATATATTCACACCACATCAAAACAAGAATTTCCATCAGGAAAATTGAATATGACCTGCCGAGAAGAATTGTTGAAGAGGCAAAGGAAAGATTCGTAGATGCTGAAACAGGGCATACAATAGCAGTTATGAAGGCAATAATATATGGCAAAGAAAGAGATATAATGGTAGCATATAAGCATGAAGATGCAGGTGTTAAGCTCTTAACCATACATCCTTTGAAGGACGGGCAAAAAAGGAACCGTATTCAATCAGGGAGATGGAGGAAAATATAATGGACGATTTCAAAGTGTTTTATGATGAAAAAGAGGACATTCTTTATCTTGCAAAAGAAGGGGAGGAAGCCGAAGTTGTAGAGATATCACCGGGCGTCAATATGGAACTTGATAGTAACGGCAACCTTATCGGCGTCGAACTGTTTAAAGCTTCCCGCATGTTTAAAGACGTCCTTAAATCTATGGAAAAAAGACTTCAGGTCGCGTAATCGTCTGCGCCGTCAACATCCTTACCAAATTCTTACCAAGAAGAAGAACCGCTAACGTCCTGCTAAGATGACCATGCATATTGATAATTACAGTTTCGGGAGGATAGTTATCAATAATAAAACCTATTCCTCGGATGTCATCGTGTATCCTGACAGGGTTGATCCTTCGTGGTGGAGGAAGGAAGGGCATTATCTCAATAAGGAAGATCTGTCGGCAGTTGTAATGGCTAAACCGGATATTGTAATTATTGGGACAGGCCAATCAGGCGTCATGGAGGTGCCGAAGGGCACTCTCGATTTTCTTGAATCGCACGGGATTAAAGTGTACATCGGGAAGACCGGACAGGCAGTGGAACTTTTCAATGACCAGCCGAAGGACAAGATCGTGATCGGCGCCTTTCATCTGACGTGTTAGTGCAAAAGAGCGATAGTATGGATTAAGGGATATGGATTAAGGATTATGGGGTAAGGGATAAGGGAAGAAGCCTGCAAGCGGAAAAGCTGGAAAGCTTGAAAGCAGGGTTGGTTTACGTGTTGACAGATCAGGGGATACAGATATAATTAAAGAAGATACAACCAGGATCAATTTGTTACCATATTGGATGATCTGATCTGAGATAAATGAAAGGAGACTTACATGGCAGAAAAGAAGAAATTTGTTTTTATCATTACGCACTCATATGACAATCCGGATAAAGTTGCCGGGGCATTGCAGCTGGCATCGAATATGAAAGCCTTTGACGCGACCCTCGATTTCTTTTTGATGGACAAGGGGGCATTGCTCGCAAAAAAAGGGTTTGCCGAAACGCTGATATGGCAGACGAAAGATCAATTCTCTCCGATAGCGGATCTCATAAAGACCCTCACTGAAGACCTGGGCGCCAGGTTCTATATCTGCGCATCATGCGTTAAACACTATGGACTCGATAAAGCGGAGCTCATCCCGAACTCCGAGGTCAAACCGGGCTCATTCCTGGGAGAGATGCTTATGGAAAGAGAAGGGCTGACTTTCTGAAACTATGTCATGCTCTACCGGATCGCCGCAGACATCACAGTCTCTCTTCACTTCCTCTGGATAGTCTTTCTCATCTTCGGTGCGTTTATAGGAAGAAAATATAGATGGATCAAAAGAGTTCATATCGGCGCGATAATCTTCGCACTCGTCATACAGTTTTTCGGCTGGTACTGTCCCTTCACACATCTTGAAATCTGGTTGAGACGAATGTATGATCCATCGCAAAGTTACTCCGGTTCATTTATCATTCATTATGTGGAGAAGATCGTATATTTAAATCTCCATCCAAAAGTGATCTTGGTATTAACCATCGTTCTTGCATTTATATCGGCATGGTTATATTTTCCGCGCAAATCCAAAAAGCCGTATGTGTGAGACAATCTCCGGATTCCCGATCGAGTTGGGGAACGACGAGCCGGGAGGCATTGTCATTGTGATTTTATGCTATAATTATTTATAATTATTCATCGTTATTCAAACAGGGTTTACTTACTTATCATGTTTGTGTTAACATTTTTGTCTTAGAAGAAAGGTAATCGTAATGTCATTAGCAAGAGAACAGAAAGAAACAATTATAAAAGACCACAAATTACATGAGGGTGATACAGGATCACCGGAAGTGCAGATAGCGCTGATAAGCGAGAGGTTGAATCACCTCACAACACACTTTCAGTTTCATAAAAAGGATCATCACTCCAGAAGAGGTCTTTTAAAGCTTGTAGGTCAAAGACGAAGACTGCTGGGCTATCTTAAAACGACTGATAAAGAGAGATACGATAAGCTTATTAAGAAGCTTGGGTTGAGAAAGTAATTTTAATGACACATGTTGAAATTGAAGTCAAGGGAAAATCTCTTTATATTGAAACAGGACGTTTTGCACGACAGGCTGACGGTTCAGTAATAGTCAGATACGGCGACACCGTTGTTTTAGCAACCGCGGTAGCAGCAAAAACCCCAAGAGAAAATATAGATTTCTTCCCTCTCACAATTGATTATCAGGAAAAGGCTTATGCAGCCGGCAAAATTCCCGGAGGTTTTTTCAAGAGAGAAGGCAGACCGACCGAAAAAGAAGTCCTTACCTCCCGCCTGATCGACAGGCCCATCAGACCTATGTTCCCTGACGGTTTTTATTCGGACACCCAGGGCATTGTGTCCGTTCTGTCTTTTGGCGATGAAAACATATCGGATATCCTCGGGGTAATAGGTATATCTGCCGCACTCGGCATATCTGACATACCTTTTGACGGCCCTGTCAGCGCTGTAAGAATTGGTATTCTCAAAGATTCTTTCGTCATTAATCCCGACCTTCAGGAAATGGACCAGTGCGATTTCAGCATGATAGTTGCAGGCAGCGAAGATGCAGTCCTTATGGTGGAGGGCGGTGGTCTTGAAATTACCGAACCGGTGCTCCTTGAAGCGCTAAATATCGCGCATGAGGAGATAAAGAAAGTAATTGCCCTTCAAAAACAATTAATTTCTCAGGTAGGAAAACCAAAGAGACTGGTCACGCCGCCGCATGTGGATGAAAAGTTAACAACTGCGGTTTCAGAGCTTTCTCTCGAAAAAATAAAACAGGCTATAATTATTCCTGATAAATTAATGAGACAGGACACCCTCAATAATATTCTTAAGGAAGTAATCACGGCTTTGAATACAGGCGAGGTTTCTATATCAAAAGACATTACCGTTGTTTTTAATAATTTGGAAAAAGACCTTGTCAGGAATATGATCCTGCTGCAGGGTGTAAGGGCAGACGGCCGTAAGCCGGACGAAATAAGAAAGATCAGCAGCGATGTGGGAATTCTCCCAAGGACGCATGGTTCGGCCCTTTTCGTAAGGGGAGAGACACAATGCCTCGCAGTAGTTACGCTTGGGACCTCAGAGGATGAACAGAGAATTGACTCGCTTGAAGGAGAATCGAAGAAGACATTTATGCTTCACTATAATTTCCCCCCCTTCAGCGTAGGAGAAGTGAAACCTCTCCGTTCACCCGGACGCAGAGAGATCGGGCACGGCATGCTGGCAGAGAAGGCGTTAAGGGCAGTGCTTCCTGAGAGATCTAAATTCCCCTACACTATACGAATAGTGGCGGACATTCTTGAATCAAACGGTTCATCCTCAATGGCTACCGTATGCGGCGGGACCCTGGCGCTAATGGACGCAGGAGTGCCGATCAGCACGCCGATTGCCGGCATTGCTATGGGCCTTATTAAGGAAGGCGACCAGACAGTGATCCTGACCGACATCCTCGGCCTCGAAGATCATCTGGGAGATATGGACTTTAAGGTAACAGGTTCAGAGAATGGAATTACAGCATTTCAGATGGATGTAAAGATAAGCGGGGTAACTAAGGAAATTATGGCAAAAGCGCTGGAACAGGCAAAGCGCGGCAGGCTTTTTATACTTCAAAAAATGAAGGAAATACTCGCAGCTCCAAGGGAACACCTTGCGACCCATGCCCCGAGGATCTTCACAATGCAGATTAATCCGGAAAAGATAAGGGAAGTTATCGGGGCCGGAGGAAAGATTATCAGGGGAATAGTGGAACAGACCGGTGCAAAAATAGATATTGACGATACCGGGACTATTAATATTGCGTCTATAGATGAAACTTCTGCACAGAAAGCGATAGATATCATAAAGGGAATAGTAGCTGAGGCTGAGGTTGGAAAGATCTATATGGGCAAGGTAAAGAGAATAATGGATTTCGGCGCCTTTGTTGAAATATTCCCGGGAACAGAAGGGCTGCTTCACATATCGCAGATCTCCGAAAAAAGGATCGCAAAAGTAACAGACGTCCTGAGTGAAGGTGATGAAGTTCTTGTCAAGGTCATAGAAGTGGACAAGATGGGACGGGTGCGTTTGAGCAAGAAAGAAGCGGTTAGTGAACATCCTTCAAATAAAGAAGGGTAATATAACGGCTCGTTAAGGAGTCTTGAAGGGAAAATATCTGGATTCCTGCGAAGGCAGGAATCCAGTTTCATTTTATGACTTTTAACTAATAAATTAAACTCCCATGGTTAAAAAAATACTCCTCAGCAATAACATTCCTGTTCTACTTGAGAATGTTAAAGCGGTGCGCTCCCTGTGCATAGGCATATGGGTAAAGACCGGCGCGCGGTACGAACAGCCTGAAAATAACGGGATCTCTCATTTCCTTGAACATATGTACTTTAAAGGGACCGACAGACGGTCTGCGGAAGGCATTGCGATGGAGACAGATTCCCTCGGCGCTGAATTAAATGCCCTCACTTCTTCAGAGTATACGCTTTTTTATGTGAAAGTCCTTGATGAATTCATTGAGAAAGCGATGGACCTTCTGACAGATATATTCCTTAATTCAACTCTGCCTGAAGCCGGCATAAAAAAAGAACGGAGCATAATCAGTGAGGAAATAAACATGGTTGAAGATACCCCTTCTGATTATGTGCACGAACTCTTCAACAAGCATGTATGGGGAGAAACCGGCCTGGGACAGCCTGTTCTCGGAAGCAAGGAAACCATTGAGACCTTCACAAGAGAAAATCTTCTGAGTTACATCGGCAAATACTATGGCATAGGCAATATTGTCGTCGCCTGCAGCGGTAATTTTCAGGAAGAAGAGCTCACAGGTTTTCTTGAGCGCAGTCTCGGCGGACTGCGGAGGGTATCTGAAAAGAGAGGCGAATCATCTCCGGTCTTCAGGAGTGGATTAAATATAGTCCCGAAGGACCTTTCTGAAGCGCATTTATGTCTCGGCATTAAAGGCATGCCGTACGCCAGTGAAGACAGATACTCGATGCATTTGCTTAATACGATCTTTGGTTCAGGCTACAGTTCAAGGCTTTTTCAGAACATAAGGGAAAAAAGAGGTCTGGTATATTCCATATATTCTTATCATATGTCATATTCAGATACCGGGATCTGGGCTGTTAACGCCGGCACTGACAAAAAGCACCTTGGCGAGGTTATAGATATTTCAGTTAATGAGATGCGGAACCTGTCGACAACCGTTACTTCAGATGAACTGCAGCGCGCAAAGGCGCAGCTTAAGGGAAATCTTATCCTCGCGCTTGAATCAACAAGCAGCAAGATGACCAATATAGCCAAACAGGAAATATATTACGGGAAATATTATTCACCCGAAGAGGTGATCGGGATGGTGGAGTCAGTGACCCTTGAAAATATAAAAGACCTTTCTCAAAGACTTGTGGGAGATAACCCTTTGGCTATTACCGTATACGGGCCTGTGAAGGAAGAGGATTTCAAAAACCTACGATAAGCTTTAACAATCGCCTTTGCGGCTTGTTTTATCTGCTGTTCAGTAGTATCCCTTCCAAGACTCAATCTCACCGCTGAAAGCGCGCGCTCATCGCTCAGTCCCATTGCTTTAAGAACAGGTGATGGCGTGTGTCTGCCTTCATGACATGCGGAACCGGTTGAGGCGGCGACTTCGTTTTTTAATTTCTCTAATAAAACAGACCCCATAATACCGGGGAATGAAATGTTCAATGTATTGGGAAGCCGTTTTGACGGGTGTCCGTTGAGCTTTATGCCAGGAATTTGTTTGCGCAGTTCATCATACAGCATCTTCGAGAGATATTTCATATTTTGGACTCTGCCCTTTAATTCCTTTTTGGCTATTTCTGCAGCCTTACCGAATCCTGCAATTGAACATACATTTTCTGTCCCGGGACGTAATCCTTTTTCATGAGAGGCGCCATAGAGGACCGGCTCTAATTCTAAATCTTTTCTTTTATAAAGCGCCCCCACTCCCTTCGGGCCATAAAATTTGTGAGATACAATTGTGAGAAGGTCTGTGCCGAGTTTGTTAACGTTTACACTGACCTTTCCAACCGATTGTGCTGCGTCGCTATGAAAAACTATTCCTCTGTCATGTGCGATCTTTCCGATTTCTGCAATTGGCTGGATAATCCCGGTCTCATTATTTGAATGCATTATTGTTATGAGAATGGTATCTTTTCTTAATTTTTGCTGTCAGGGAATCTGCACTGACAAATCCGTATTTATCTACCGGGAGATATGTTACTTTGAACCCCTGCTGTTCAAGGTACTTTAATGGCTTCAGTACAGCAGGATGCTCTATGCAGGATGTAATGATATGACCTGACCGGAATCTTTTTGCAATGCCGAGAATTGCCATATTGTTTGCCTCTGTTCCGCCAGAGGTGAAGATGATCTCATCCGGTGAAGCGCCGATCAGGTCCGCCAGCTGCTTTCGGGCCTTTTCTACAGCCTTTCTTGCTTTCAATCCATATGAGTGAGCGCTTGAAGGGTTGCCGAAATTATTTCTCAGGCAATCGGTTATTGCTTTAATAACTTCACTTGCCGGAGGGGTAGTTGCATTGTTATCGAGGTAAATCATTATATTACTGAAAATTAACGGTCAGGTCTTGAAATGGATATCCCTGTGGGTGAGAGATGCGTTTATTTTATTCTTTATAAGGTGCTTCCTGATCTCTTCAGAGATAACAGGGGACCTGTGTCTGCCGCCGGTACAACCAATGCCTATAGTGAGATAGCTTCTGCCTTCCTTTTTGTAAAGCGGGATGACATGGTCGAGAAGCGGATTCAGTTTATCAAAGAAACGCCTGGTGTCCTGCTGGGACAAAATAAACTTTCTCACATTCGGGGATGTTCCGGGGAGGGGTTTGAGTTTAGGTATAAAATAGGGATTTGGTAAAAATCGTACATCAAACAGCAGGTCAGCTTCCTTTGGCACCCCGTATTTATAGCCGAAGGAGATAAGGCTGACTGACATTCCACGGTGTCCTTTTATCAGATAGGATTCTGTCACCAGCTTGCGCAGCTGATGGGGAGTCAGCGCTGATGAGTCTATGATCTTGTCAGCTTCTTTTCGTATGGGGGCCAGCAGCGCTGTCTCCCTCTGCAAGGCCTTTCTGAGGTCCTTGTATCCAAGGGGGTGCGGTCTTCTGGTCTCCTTAAATCTTCTGACAAGCACTTCGTCCAGCGCCTCAAGAAATATGATCTCCACTTTATGACTTTTTCTCAGAGCAGAGACAGTATCAGAAAAATCTGAAAGAAATTTTCTCTCTCTTACATCAATTCCGACAGCGATCTTTGATATTGAAGGGGTCCTGCTGGTGAGATCAACAAGCTTCCTGATAAGGGAAAACGGCATATTGTCCACACAAAAAAAGCCGCTGTCTTCAAAGGCATGCAGCGCTATAGTTTTTCCGGCTCCGGACAATCCGGTAAGGATCACTATCGTCAGATTTTTACTATGATTTTTCACTTTACCGGTTCTATCAGTCCGAGGTTCCCGTCAGTTCTCTTGTATAAGACATTAATATCTCCTGAAGTGGCGTTTGTGAAAACAAAGAAGTTCTTATCCAGAAGGTCCATCTGCATGGCCGCCTCTTCCACTCCCATAGGTTTTATGTCAAAGGCTTTCTTTTTTATTATCAAAGGCGTTGACTTGACTGCTTCCTCTGGAGTTTCCGACTTATTTTTGCCTTTCCTCTGGGAAACAATCTTTTCTTTGTATTTTCTTATCTGGCGCTCAAGTTTGTCAACGACCTCATCAATTGATGCATACATCTCGCCGGTAATGCTTTCAGCCTGTATAAGCAGGCCGTCAACTTTTATAAGGACCTCTGCCCTGTGCCTGTATTTTTCAACGCTCATAGTAACAATTGCCTCTGTGGCATTACTGAAATATTTTTCGAATTTCCCGATCTTTTCTTCTGCATAGTCTTTCAGCGTCGTTGTGAGATTCATGTGCTTGCAATGAATAATAATGTTCATTCTGCTCCTCCTTGTAAAATAAAAGCTGAGAGCTAATAGCTTTAGCTTCTTAAAACCATTTCTTGCGTTTAATATGAGAGGGTATCTTAATTTCTTCCCTGTACTTTGCTGCTGTTCTGCGGGCCACGTTTATGCCCTTCTCTTTCAATATTTCAACTATTTTTTTATCGTTAAGCGGTTTTTGTATGTCTTCTTCAGAGATTATTTTTTTTATAAGGTCTTTAACGATTGATGATGATATATTCCCTTCCTCCGAAGAGACCGCGTTACTGAAGAAAAAGCGGAAACTCAGGAGCCCCTGAGGGCACTGCACATATTTATTTGATGTGACCCTGCTTATTGTGCTTTCATGCATGCCCATATCTTCTGCCACATTTTTCAGATTCAGGGGCTTCAGGTACTTGTATCCTTTTCTGAAAAAATCCTCCTGGAACTTCAGGATACTCTCCGTTACCCTGTATATCGTCTTGTTCCTTTGATCAAGACTCTTGAGCAGCCATATGGCAGCGCGCAGTTTCTCTTCCAGAAACTGTTTCTCTTCCAGTCCCAGCGATTTTTTGTTTGACAGGAGTTTTTTGTAATAATTCGACAATCTGAGCTTTGGAATGCCTTCATCGTTCAATGTAATAACAAAAGCTCCGTCGACTTCTTCCACATATACATCAGGGATAATATTGACCGGGTCGTCGCTTGAATAATTTCTGCCGGGTCTTGGTTCAAGCCCCTCTATGATCTTGACTGCAGCAAATATATCATCAAGGGACATCTTAAATTTTAATGCAAGCTGTTTATATTTTTTCCCTTCAAGCTCTTTAAAGCCATCAACAAGTATATTCTCCACGAGGGTGCCTTTCAGGTTTAACGGCCCTAATTGCAACAGCAGGCATTCCTGCAGGTCTCTGGCGCCTACGCCCGGGGGGTCCAGTTGCTGAACATATGCAAGCGCTTCCTCCGCAATCTTAACATCACCCCCTGCCGCTTCAGCGATTTCCTCAAATGAAGCCAGCAGATATCCGTCTTCATTAAGGTTATTGATAATTATTTCAGCCGGTTTCCCTATTTCTTCAGATACATGCGAGAGCCTCAGTTGCCAGAGGAGATGCTCATACAGATCGATCTTCTTTCTATTACGTTCAAAAAACGTTTGAACATCCTCAGCGTTTTCCTGAAAATAACCAAGGTCCCTGCCGTCACTTTCCCGTTCTTCAAAGTAGCTGTCCGTGGTGAAACCGAATATCTTTTCGAGAGGCGTTGCACCGTCATCGGGCAGTTCCTGAAAAGGCTCTTCTTCCAATCTCATATCAGAAGTTTCCACTTTTTCTTCAGGCTCTCTGTCCATGGTCTCTTCAAGCAGCGGGTTGTTCATAAGCTCCTGATTTATGTCCTGAGAAAGCTCTAACAGCGGAAGCTGCAGGAGTTTGATCGACAGTTGCAGTTGTGGCGTAAGAATTAATTTCTGTGAAAGCTTAAGTTCAAGTCTCTGTTCCAATGCCATTAAAGCCTGAATTCCTCCCCGAGATAATTTTTCTTGACCAGTTCGTTGGAAACAAGCTCCTCAGGCACACCATGTGCAAGGATGCGTCCGTCGCTTATAATATATGCCCTGTCAGTTATTGACAGAGTCTCCCGTACATTGTGGTCTGTAATTATCAGACCGATCCCTTTGTCAGTAAGCTGCCGGAGGGTCTTCTTGAGTTCATTGACGGCAAGAGGATCTATTCCCGCAAAGGGTTCATCAAGCAGCATAAAAACAGGGTCCACTGATATGGCCCTTGCTATCTCCACTTTACGCCGTTCACCACCAGACAACTGGTAACCGAAGCTGCCGGCTATTTGAGACAGATTAAATTCCATAATGATTTTTTTCAGTTTTTCTTCTCTTGTCTTCTTGTCAGTATCTATTATCTCTAAAACAGCTCTTATGTTATCGTCGACTTTCAATTTCCTGAAAACGGAAGCCTCCTGAGGAAGATAACCAATTCCTTTTCTGGCCCTTTTGTACATAGGGGCGCTTCCCATATCTTCACCGTCAAGGAATATTAAACCTGCATCGGGAGTTATAAGTCCCAATATCATATAGAATGTTGTGGTCTTCCCTGCTCCGTTCGGACCGAGAAGCCCGACAACCTCACCCGAATTAATATTAAGACTGATATCTGAAACAATAGTTTTCCCGTTATAACTTTTTTTCAGTCCGGTGATCTCAAGAGAATGCATTATTTAGGTCCTTTTTGGTCCTGCAGGATGACCCTGCTCCCTTCTACATATGCGCGTTCATCTTCCAGATATAATGTTATTTGGGTCCCGGAAACCACATTCTCTCCTTCAACAGCCCTTGGATTTCCCGTGAATATGATCTTCTTCTCATCTTCCATATAGGTAGCTTCATCCGAAAAAATAACCTTTTCATTTTTATGGACTTTTACATTTCCGACAGCATATATTTTTCTGATCTTGCTTTCTGAATTATCATAAAATACCGTCATTTTATCTGAATAGATCGTTAAATCCTCTTTTGTCGCGACTACGGACCCCTCGAAGACAGCTGTTTTGTTATTACTTTCCGCCGTCAGTGTTTGTGATGTTATGACTATAGGCGTTTTTTCAGCTTTTTCAGCCGCTGTTGCGGATGAAAAAGAGAAAAGCAAAATTGAACCTATCAGGATATTATGAAATATAAAAAGTGGCTTTAACATTTTTCAGTATCTTTATTTTCTGCTGTTTTACTTTTGCTGAAAGTCCTGTCCCCTCGATCAGAAAGTCTGAGCCGCTGAATTTGACATTATCGTCTGAAGTTAAAAGTTCATGCGTGCTGTCCCATTTCAATGTATTTGTTGTAAATTTTGCATCTTTTATGTTCATTTCAACAGATTCATTGAGAACGATATCCCCTTTTTCGGTTTCATAAGTTCCGTTTGAGCTTGTAACATAAATCTCTGGAGACTGATTTATTTTCAACCCTAATATTTTAAGAATAATTTCTTTTTCTCCGCTCGGGAAAATCGCCTCTCTGGCTGTAAGCTCCCACTTGATTTTATCGTTTTCTCTGTGGGTGAGATGCAGATCCTGCATAGATGAAGTCTGGTATGTCGGCTGTATTATTACACCCTGCTCTTTGTAGTAACTTATGAATATCAAAGCACTAATTGCTATTATTAATATTAAGACTCCAAGATAATTTTTCTTAAACATAAGGTAGTTTATCATACAGGGTATACCTTGTAAAGACTCTGGCAAGAAAAATGCTACGCTTTATTTTTTTATCTGACTTGACATTAAAACAGACAAATGTTAATAATATTCGCCTTGCTTAAATTTTACAAAACAAGTTTAAGTTATAGGTATATAAATAAAACTTAAGCGCTTCTATTAAATTCATTTCTGAATAATATTGAAGGGGCCGTAGAATGAGTAAAGTTGCGACATTCGAAAGAGGCATTCACCCAAAGTATAATAAGGAATTCTCATCGGGTAAATCCATCACCCCGGCAAAACTTCCTCAAAGAATAGTTGTTCCGCTCAGTCAGCATATTGGGGCCCCGGCAAAATGTGAAGTAAAAATAGGTGATGAAGTCAAAAGGGGACAGGTCATCGGCTCTCCATCGGGTTTTGTGTCCTCACCGGTCCATGCCTCAATATCCGGAAAAGTAATAGCAATAGCCGATTTTCCAACCGCTGCCGGCAGAATGGTTAATTCAGTGGTAATTGAAAGTGACGGGAAAGATGAAGCTGTTGTATTCAAAGAAAATCCCGATTATATGAATCTCGGCGCCGATGAAATCAGGACCATGATAAAAGATGCGGGGATCGTTGGAATGGGCGGAGCTGCATTCCCTACAAACGTGAAGCTTTCCCCTCCAAAAGAAAAACCTATTGATACTGTTATTCTCAACGGGGCAGAGTGCGAGCCTTATCTTACTGCGGACCACAGGCTGATGGATGAACGCCCCAAAGAAGTGATTGAAGGCCTTAAGATCATCATGAAAGCGCTTGGTGTGAAAGAAGGCCATGTAGGTATTGAAGAGAACAAACCAGACGCAATTAAGGCAATGCAGTCCGCTGCTTCGGGTGAGCCGAACATTAAAATACATGCCCTTGAAATAAAGTATCCCCAGGGCGCAGAAAAGATGCTTATAAAGGCAATAAAAGGCAGAGAGGTCCCGAGCAAAGGTCTGCCTATGGATGTCAGCGTTGTCGTACAGAACATCGGGACAGCGCTTGCAGTATATGAAGCAGTGCGGTACGGCAAGCCTCTGATAGAAAGGGTCGTTACTGTCACGGGTAAAGGCGTCAGAGAACCAAAAAACATGCTGGTGCGTGTAGGCACACTTATGTCGGATGTCATTGAGCAATGCGGCGGTCTTGCAGACGGAGCGGTTAAAGTTATCTCAGGAGGGCCTATGATGGGATTTGCCCAGTGGACTCTTGATGTCCCTGTCACAAAAGGCACCTCAGGAATACTGGTCCTCACGGAAGACGAATATGCTGCATCTGATGAGTATTTCTCCTGCATAAGATGCGGAAGGTGCGTTGATATATGTCCTATGGGACTCAATCCTTCGATGCTGAGTATCCTGGCAGAAAAAGGGTTTTATGAAGATGCAAAAGGATATAGTCTTTTTGACTGTTTTGAATGCGGTTCGTGCGCATATGTCTGCCCGGCAAAGCGGCCTATGGTCCAGTTCATGAGACTTGCAAAGTCACAGGTGAAACCGTAGATAAAAGAAGTGTCAGAACTGACTGACACAGACTAAGTAGCGTGGAAGCGTGTATATTAGGGGTCAGAGGCGGTGCCTAGTCCGTGGCAATTATGAAGAGAGGTTTATAAATGTCAACTGAAGCAAAGACACGGCCATTAATAGTATCAGTTAGCCCGCATGTGCGAGATGAAGAATCTATCGCAAAGATCATGTGGACAGTGAATTTTGCCCTTCTTCCTGCTTTTATCATGGCTGTTTATTATTTCGGCCCGAGAGCAGCTTATGTTACGGCCCTTTGTATTGCAACGTCGGTCCTCTCCGAATATTTATTTCAGAGATGGCTGAAAAAGAAGATAACTATCAATGACGGCAGTGCGTTTCTGACAGGGCTTCTGCTCGGACTGAATCTGCCGTCCGGGGTACCTTTCTATATCCCACTGGTAGGCTCTTTTGTAGCAATTGTTATTACAAAAACTTTATTTGGCGGGTTGGGTTACAATATCTTCAATCCTGCGCTTATCGGAAGGGCATTCCTGCTTTTGACCTGGCCCAAGCTGATGACGAAATGGATTGAGCCCACAGCACAGTTCGTCGGACTTGACGCAAAGACAACCGCCACGCCTCTGGGCATCCTGAAAGAAGAAGGTTTGTCGAAACTTATTGAGCATTTCGGCGATAAAGCCGGGGTTTACAAATCCTTGCTTTTTGGAAGCACCGCCGGCTCCCTCGGTGAGACCTCAGCAATAGCTCTCCTTATCGGCGCCGGGATACTGTTTTATAAAAGATATATTACCTGGCATATCCCCTTCTCATTCCTCGGCACAGTTGCCCTGGCTGCCTGGATATTCGGCGGGAAAGAAGGGCTTCTTACAGGCGACCCGATCATACATTTGCTGAGCGGCGGTCTGATGCTCGGGGCTTTCTTTATGGCCACAGACTACGTCACCTGCCCCACAATAAAAAAGGGACAGATAATCTTCGGCATAGGGTGCGGCGCCATCACAATGCTCATACGGTTAAAAGGCGGTTTTCCCGAAGGCGTTATGTTTGCGATCCTCCTTATGAACTGCTTTGCGCCGCTTATTGACAGGAATGTGAAAACCGACATGTTCGGAGCAATAAAGGAAAAGAAAAAATGACGGCAAAAGACATCGCAAAGATAACCGTTAATCTTATTGTTATATATGTCATCGGCGGGCTGATCCTTGCATTTGTATATGCAAAGGCCTCTCCCATTATGTTCATAAAGGCCAAAGAGGAAAAAGAGGCGGCGCTCAAGACCATGATGCCGGAGGCTGACAAGATAGAGGCGATCGGGAAATGGGAGCCGCATCATAAGCATGCGGAATATTATGCTGCCAGGAAATGCGGCGAAGTTAAAGTCCATTCCGTAAAGGATGAAAAGACCGGGAAGATGAGAGAGGAAAAAGAATGCATAAATCCCCGGGACATGGGCTACGTTGTAGAAAGCTTTGGGAAGGGTTATTCAAGTTACATAAATTTACTTGTTTCGGTTGATAATAATTTTACCGTTAAAAAGATAAATATCCTGCATCATGCAGAGACCCCTGGTTTGGGAGACGAGATCGAAAAGGATTACTTTCTGAAGAGGTTTGAAGGCAAGACCCTTGATACGCTCGTTGTTATCAAGGGAGAAACCGCGGATAAAGTAGAAGCCATTTCCGGCGCTACGATATCCAGCCGGGCAGTGACTGAAGACGGAGTAAAAAACGGCGTGAAGATGCTTATGGAAAAAATATCCGGCAGCGGAGAGGAAAAGAAGGAAGAACAGGGAAAGGAACACGATCATGGCTCACACTAATAAAAGCAACTGGGAACTGATAAAGAACGGTATGTTCAGCGAGAACACCATCTTCAGGATGGCGATAAGCCTGTGCCCTTCTATTGCCGTAACGAACAGCCTTAAGAACGGTTTTTTCATGGGCGTATCGGTTATCTTCGTACAGACAATGGTCAATCTCACTGTCTCGCTGATCAGGAATTTCATCAACCCCAAGATCCGTATCCCTATATTTATGATGATCATTGCAGGCTATGTGAGTCTCATAGACATGTCGATGGCGGCTTTTGCAAGGCCTGTTTACAAACAGATAGGACTTTACATACAGCTTATTGTTGCATTTGCATCGATCTTCGCAAGGGCTGAGGTCTTTGCGGTAAAAAATAAAATTATCCCTTCAATAGCTGACGGTCTCGGCATGGGTATCGGATTCTTTCTGGCGATGATAATCATCAGCTTCTTCAGGGAGCTGCTGGGCAGAGGCGCATTATGGGGTATCCCCATTGTGTCAGGCAATCCCCTGCTGATCATGATATTGCCTGCAGGCGGATTCTTTGCCGTCGGGCTTCTGATGGGGTTCTTCAACTGGGTTGATGCGAAGATGGCTGAACGGAAGGCAGCGCAGGAGACGACGGAAAAACAGGCAGCATAATAATGTCATTCCCGCTAACGCGGGAATCAGGAAAATGTAGGGGCAATTCATGAATTGCCCTACGCTGAAACATCGGTACGGAATGACAGACTTAATAGATAATTAACGGGAGAAAATATTATGGATTTTAACAAGCTTTTTCAACTGGTAATAGCCGCATCCCTGATAAACAATTTTGTCTTTACACGATTCCTGGGCTTATGCATCTTCTTCGGCGTCTCAAAAAAGATGGAGACCGCTGTCGGAATGAGCATAACCTTTACTGCGGTGATGGTAGTAAGCGCGGCCCTGAGCTGGGTGGTTTTTAAATATATTATGCTGCCGTTGGATATTACATTTTTAAAGATCATTGTATTCATCGGCATTATAGCGGCATTTGTACAATCTGCCGACACGATCATGAAGAAGGTAAGTCCCTCGCTGTATTACAAACTCGGTATTTACCTTGCGCTGATCACTACAAACTGCATAATCCTGGCAGTGCCTCTTATAAATTCAGGTGAAAATTATACATTTCTTGAAAGCATGGCATTCGGCATTGGATCAGGACTCGGTTTTGCGCTTGCGCTGGTCATAATGGCGAGCATACGTGAGAAACTGGAATTGGCTGACATACCGGCGCCGTTTAAAGGAATGCCGATATCGTTTATCATAGCAGGGCTTATTGCCCTTGCGTTTACAGGATTTTCAGGATTGATAACACTGTAAGCAGTGCAAAAGCGCAGTAGCGCAATAGTGCAAAAAGCATAAAAGAATTCTAAAATATACATATCGACAATAACATTAAGGAAAACAAATGCTTAACAATTTAAAATTTGAAAAGAACAACATTCTATTCTGACTTTTGCACTTTTGCTCTTTTGCACTTCCGCTCTTTACGCCGGGGTCGGCGCCGGGGTTGAGGCGCGCGAATCGGTAAATCTTGCCGAGGTGCTTAAGTTCACAGCTATTTTCCTTGCCGGCATCAGCGCAGTCTTCGGAGTCGGTCTTGCCTTTGCCGCAAAAAAGTTTGCAGTACAGGAAGACCCGCGCATTGACCAGGTCTCAGAAATGCTTGCCCACGCACACTGCGGAGCCTGCGGTTTTGCAGGATGCAGGCAGTATGCAGAGGCTGTGGTGTTAAGACCTGAGGTTGCGCCGAATCTCTGCACCCCCGGTGGAAAGGCTTCCGCTGAAGCTGTAGCAAAGATAACCGGTAAGGTAATGACCGCGCTTGAGCCTAAGATAGCCCGTGTTTTCTGTCAGGGCGGAATGTCAAAATCAATACGCAGATTTAAATATGAAGGCATAGCGGATTGCAAGGCGGCAATACTTGCCAGCGGCGGTGACAAGGGATGTATCTACGGATGTCTCGGTTATGGGACCTGTTTCAGGGCCTGCCCATTCGGCGCTATTACAATGAGCGATGATAACCTTCCCATAATAAATCCTGTGAAATGCACCGCGTGCGGGAAATGCGCGCAGGCATGTCCTGTAAAAGTTATTGAAATACTGCCTATGGCCAGGGAAGTGCTTGTACGCTGCCATTCAAAGGATAAAGGGCCTGCCACAAAGAAAAACTGCCAGACAGGCTGCATTGCCTGCGGAATTTGCGTAAAGGTCTGTCCTTATAACGCGCCGAAGGTCGAGAATTTTCTCTCAAGGATCGATCTTGATAAATGTAAGGTTTGCGGTCTCTGCGTAACCAAGTGTCCTACTAATGCGATCATGGATTACATACCCAAGAGACCGAAGGCATTTGTAACAGAAAAATGCATCGGCTGCCATATGTGCGCAAAGGTTTGTCCGGTCAATGCTCCGTCAGGCGATCTCAAGAAACGCCATGTCATGAATCAGGACAAATGCATCGGCTGCGGCATTTGCACATCAAAGTGCCCTGTAGTCGCTATCACCGGCACGTTCAACTATGCTGAAGTCCTTGCGGCATTCGAAGCCAAAAAGGCCGCGAGGGAAAAGGCAAAGGCCGAGCAGCAACCCACCGCCAGCGTGTAAGCAGAAGTCAGGTTTTATCAATAATATGATAGAATAACCTCAAATGTTGGAAAGAAAAATCGCACAGAAACATTTTGCCCCCAGGGAGGTCCGCTTCTCAATAGCGATGATAATCCTCTGGTCACTGCTTGTTACCGCCTTTTTCACTTTTCTGGCAACAAAACTCAGCGAAAATTTAGGGCAGAGCGCTTTATCATATGTTATCCTGATAATCGGATATATTGTGATAGTAATTGTTCTTACTATGCACTTTTCGCATCGTTTCCTGGGCCCTTTCCAAAGATTAAAAACTGAGATGAGGTTAATAATGACAGGTGATTATAACAGGAGGCTCAATGTAAGAAAACAGGATGACATGTATATCAAGTCATTCATTATTGAAGCCAATAAAATGTTAGACGTACTTGAAAAAGTCCATCTTTGCAAAAAAGATATTCTGGGACATATTGATTCCGAGTTTTCAGGGATAATCGCTCTTGTTGAGTCAGAGGAAACATCGAGAGAAAAACTAAGAGACGCTCTTTTGTCATTTCATGGGAAAATCAAGTCCCTTGAACAAAAGCATAGTGAATTGAGATAGTTATCTTATGTACGCTTCGGTGACGTACCTGCGCATCATCCGGTGGCTGTTGAAGTAGTAGGCGTTCTTGCCGATGGCATTCTGCATCATTCTTATCCATTGCTTGCGGTCATTGTAATATAGAGGGATAATCGCCTTTTCAAGTTTGTAATACAGGTCTTCAGCGTCAATTTTGTTCATATTGTTATCAGGGCTTATTTCTGTCGGGGCAGGGCCGATCGACCAGCCTGTATACCCTTCTATATGCCCTTCGATCCACCAGCCGTCGAGGACGCTGAAATTCATTACCCCATTGTGCGCGGCCTTCATCCCGCTTGTGCCTGACGCCTCAAGAGGACGCAGCGGGGTGTTCAGCCATATGTCTACACCCGAGACGAGTTTCAGCGCCACCTCCATATTGTAATTCTGAACAAAAGCGATCTTGATCTTACCTTTTAATTGTTGTGAGTAAGTAAATATCTTCTCGATCAATTGTTTGCCTACTGTATCTTTTGGGTGGGCTTTCCCGGCATAAATGATCTGTATCTTTCCGGCAGCGATCTTCTCAAGCCTCTTGATATCTGTGAACAAAAGGTCCGCCCTTTTGTATGCTGTAGCCCTTCGCGCAAAACCTATTGTGAGGGTTTCGGTGTCCATATTGGTATCCGATATGGAATTGACGTAAGAGATCAGTTTTTTCTTTGCCTCCATATGGGCGCCCCATAGCTCCTCATCCGGTATGGCGCCGACTCTGACAAATATTTCGGGTTCGTTGGCCCAGCCAAGAAGATATTTGTCAAAGACTTTTTTCATTTCATCACAGGTCCATGTATACGAATGCACCCCGTTTGTTATTGCGTTGATTACATAACCGGGGAACATGGATTTCGACACCTCTCCATGTTTTTTTGCCACACCATTAACAAAGTTGCTCAGATTAAAACCAAGGAGGGTCATATTGATTTTGCTTTCCCCGGCCAGTTTTTTCAGGATTTTTTCGGGGAAATAATCTCCAAGTACTTTGTTATAAAGCTCATATGAAAACTTGTCATGTCCTGCTTCAAGAGGCGTATGAGTTGTAAAAACGCATAAGTTTTTTACAGATTCAGTGTCCCATATCTGCGATTCGTCCCAGACCGACTCTATATCTTTTTTGAACTTGTGGAGCAGTTCAAGTGTCAGGAAAGCTGCGTGGCCTTCGTTCATATGATATTTTTTTACCTTGAATCCGAGTTTTCTGAGCATCCTGACGCCGCCTATGCCGAGGATCACTTCCTGCTTTAACCTGTAAGCCTCATCGCCTCCGTAGAGATGATCTGTTAACGTCCTGTCTTCAGGATTATTTTCAGGCAGGTCCGTATCAAGATATATAACAGGAACGCTGCTTCCATCCCTCGGGCTTTCAACAAAATAAATCCATGACTGAATAAAAACAGGCCTGCCGTTCATTGTAATAGAGACTTTCTCTGCCGTCTTTTTCAGTTGTTTTGAAGGGTCCCATACTGCAGGATGCTCTATCTGATGTCCCGTGGGATCGATCTCCTGACGGAAATACCCTTTACGGCTGATAAGGGTCACCGCCACAAAAGGAAGATTTAAATCAGCAGCAGATTTAACCGTGTCTCCGGCAAGCACTCCCAAACCGCCTGAATAAGTGGGGATATCATCCTTAAGTCCGATCTCCATTGAGAAATATGCGATCTTTTCTTCAGTAATATGTTTATCTAAAATTGACATAAGTGATTATTATACCAAATTTTTGCATTGAATTAATGCTTATGATATTTTTCTTCTGTTCATTTATAAATTTAACCGTGTCTGCTATCATTTCGGCATAATACAATATTTCCTTAAGCCGATGAAATGTTCCAGCGTTAGCCAGTTTTAGGATCTCGTATGCTAAAATATATTTTTAATTTAAATCTATTCATAGACAGTCATTCCCGCTTGTCGGGAATCTTTTTTATAAATGGAAGGATTCCGGACAAGCCGGAATGACCTTTACAGATGTTTGATATTTTTAAACAAGCGGAGGAATTTTATGGATATAAAATCATTTGTTCTGCAAAAGGCAAAGGAAGCAAAGGAAGGGGCCCGGTCTATTGCAACGGTTTCATCTGAAAAGAAAAACAGCGCCCTCGTGAAAATGGCTGAGGCACTGAGAAAGAAAGCAAAAGAGCTGAAGAAAGCTAACAGCAAAGATATTGTCGCTGCCAAAAAGAAAGGCTTATCAAAGGCCATGATCGACAGGCTTACCCTCACCGATCAGAGGATAGATGAAATGGCTAAGGGGCTTATTGAGATTGCGTCCCTGCCGGACCCTGTAGGCGAGGTCACGAAGATGAGGAAAAGACCGAATGGAATGATGGTCGGTAAGATGCGTGTGCCGATCGGGGTTATCGGGATAATCTATGAGTCAAGACCGAATGTAACTGCGGATGCAACAGGGCTATGCCTTAAGGCCGGCAATGCGGTAATACTTCGCGGAGGTTCAGAAGCTATCAACTCTAATCTGGCAATAGTGAATATTCTAAGGAGAGTTGCAAAGGCAGAGGGCCTTCACGAGGGGATAGTTACATTTATCAATATTCCTGATAGAGAAGCAATAATGGAGATGTTAAAACTCGAGGGTATAATCGACCTTATTATTCCGAGAGGCGGAGAAGGGCTTATCAGGGCGGTCACAGAAAATTCACGCATTCCTGTTCTGAAGCATTACAAGGGCGTGTGTCATGTATTTGTAGACCGTGATGCAGATCTGCATATGGCTGAGGAAATATGTTTTAACGCAAAGGTACAGCGTCCCGGCACATGTAATGCAATGGAAACCATGCTTGTTGACGCAAAGATCGCAAAGAAGTTCCTTCCTTCCATGATCAAACGGTTCAAGGACGCCAAAGTTCTGCTGAAGGGATGCAGCACAACGAGAAAGATCGACAGGTCTCTCGAGACCGCTGAAGAAAAAGATTTCCATGCTGAATACCTTGACAAGATCCTGAACATAAAAATAGTAAAAGATATCGATGAGGCGATGGACCATATTGCAAAATACAGTTCCGCGCACTCTGATTCAATCGTAACTAAAGACTATGAAAAATCGATGCGCTTCCTGCGCGAAGTGGATTCATCGGCAGTATTCGTGAACGCGTCCACGAGATTGAACGATGGTTTTCAGTTCGGCCTCGGCGCAGAGATGGGCATCTCAACTGACAAGATACATGCACGTGGGCCGATGGGGCTTGAGGAACTTACCTGCACGAAGTTCATTGTCCTCGGTAATGGGCAGTTGAGGGTGTGAAGCCCGCTTTCCCCCAGCTTAATTATTCAGAGTACTTCCTGTCATTTTAATTTTAAAGACTATCCGATTCATGAAATAATCAATCAAAGTATTGAACATTGTGATTCATACTACATAATAAACAGGACAGAAATATTAAAATTCATTATGGAAAACATTCAAGTTAATAACTTACAAAAAACAGGAGGTAGGAAATTATGAAGAGAAAATGGTTGTCAATCTTCAAAGCTTTTACCATCTTTGAGGTTTTTGCAGGTATTCTGGGTGTGCTCTTGTCAGTCAGTATTACAGAGGCGGCTGGTAAACCGTTCGACCATCACCATCATAAGGCAAAGGGCGGCATGCCCGTTTGCTTGCACAAGCTGTACGATAGTATAAATAGTTTAAAAGTGTGTAACACGAATCTTGTTTTTGCATTGACAGATCTGGGGACGTGCAACACTGACATTGATCAGACCCGGACAGATCTGGGGATATGCAACACTGACCTTGATCAGTCTCGGACAAATCTGGGGATATGCAACACTGACCTTGATCAGGCCCGGGTAGATTTGGGAATATGCAACGCAGCCCTGTCTGTGTGCGAGTCGAACCAGGTCTCGTGTTCGGAAGGAGCTCCTGTTGCGAAAACCGGTCAGACGACAAGCTACGCAGCAGGTGACGATGGGGACCTTCAGGCGGGCGTTGCTTTGACCGCTCCGAGGTTTATTGACAACAGTGATGGTACAGTAACTGATAATTTGACGGGGTTGAGATGGATGAAAAATGCCGGCAGTATCGGAGTAAGCAGCTGGGGAAAGGCCATACAAAGCTGCAGCTCATTGGCTAACGGATCTTATGGGCTCTCGGATGGTTCTTATGCCGGCGATTGGCGTCTGCCTAACGTACGGGAACTGTATAGCCTGGTTGATTTCGGGCATTACAATTATGCCCTTCCGTATGGCCACCTGTTTATAAACGTGATGTCCAACTACTGGTCGTCAACTACCTACGCCGGCAATCCCGGCTATGCCATTTACCTAAACCCAATTAATGGCTTTATGAGCTACGCCAACAGGACCGGTAGCAACTTCTATGTTTTGTGTGTGCGGAACTGATTAAAAGGGCATCAATTCGATATTGATCGCCTCTTTCATAAGTTCGGGGTCAAAGAAAAGATAGCCTGCTTCGCCGTAATGCTACGAAGGATGAAAAGCGGAAACCCGGATTTTATTTTCCTTTACTGCGTTCGACAACGGTCAACATCTCATGGACCTTTTTTACGGAGATATTCTTGCAATTTGCAAGTTTAACTTTCAGATTGCAATATGGATGCGGCTATCCTGGCAAAGTATCATTGGGAGAAGAGATTCTCTCAGGCGCTCTTTTATAATGTGAAGCATACCAATCTATAACCTGTCGGATCATCTTTTGATAGGAAGTATGGTGCGTTTTGGCCGCTTTTTTGAAAAAATCGACACTCTCTTTTGTTTAAAGAGATTGTTATCTTAATATTCTCTTCTTTCAATACCAGTTGTTCTGGTCGAGGAAAGAGTGATCTTTAATTACTTTTAACTCGCCCATCGGTTCTTCAGTGTATTTTATTTTTCTCTTCATATAATTTCCTCCCTCTCTTTCTCATCATGCCCATTCGAAGCGGATTTTCTTCATAAGAATAATTAAAATATACTACAGATATGGTGTAATTAGCAATACTTAAGTATGGTTTTTCGGTCGGCGATCCTGGCAGTTGAGTACAAGAACAGCAGAGACAATGACTTGCCGGATAACGAAGAGAAGCGCAGACTCGGTGCATTATGGGAGATGCGGAGCAGCGGGAAATGCCTTTTCGTAATGCCAAGAGGGAAAGACCTTCGAGGCGATAAAGCGCGAAACTAGCCAGGTGACGGTGAGAACCTGTCATGCAGCATTCAGCGGGTGTATTTTCTCCAAAGCTTTTTTCTGGTCTTTTTGGGCAAGCCGGAGATCCACAGCGCGCTGTGCGTTCAGCCAGAATTCGGGAGTATTGCCGAATAAGCGCGACAGGCGCAAAGCCATAGACGGCGAAACAGCCCTGCGTTCGCGCAGGATTTCATTTATAGTCTGGCGCGATACACCTAATTTCTCCGCCAGGCTTGCCGCTGTTAATCCGTAATCCGGCATGAAATCCTCGTGAAGCATCTCTCCCGGATGTGTTGGTTTCACCTGTCGTATTACTGTGTTTTTAATTGCCATATTTCACCTCTCAATGATAGTCTGTTATTTCTACGTCATAAGCGTCTCCGTCCATAAAACGGAAACAGATTCTCCATTGGTCATTTATTGATATAGAATATTGACCTTTCCTGCCTCCCTTTAAAGAATGCAGCCGATTGCTCGGCGGGACACTCAAATCATCAATGCATGTTGCGAGATCAATATATTCCAGACGACGAACCGCTCTTTTGAGGATTTCCGAAGGCAATCGTTTTGAGCTACCTGTAATATAGAGTTCATGAGTATGCCTGTCTGCAAAAGATTTGATCACAACAAATTATAACTTGTCACGTGACAGTTGTCAAACCGGGACACTGGGAAAACCGCGCTGAAGCTTCCGTAAAAATATCTAGCGGTTTTGAACCGTCACAGGGATTTCTTCTGTTAGACCCGAATAACCCCGCCTTCAGTATTGCCGAAAAATCCCTTCCTTCTGTATACTTCAATGTATTATGAAACTCGGCATCTACGGCGGGACCTTCAATCCGGTCCACTATGGGCATCTGAGGACGGCACAGGAAGTCCTCGAAAAACTTTCCCTTGATAAGGTGATCTTTATCCCTGCCGGCAAGACGCCTTTTAAAAAACCCGAACTGATCAAGGCCTCTCACCGGTACAGAATGGTGAAAGAAGCCATAGCAGGCAATCCATGTTTCGAGATATCAGATATAGAGATAAAAGCAAAAGGCAAGTCATTCACGATTAACACGATCATGAAGCTGCGGAATAAATATACTGACAGTGAACTGTATTTTATACTTGGAACAGACGCCTTTCTGGACCTGCAGCACTGGAAGCAGCCTGACAGGATCATTGACCTTGCAAACATGGTCATCATAGCAAGACCGGGTTTTGCATTTACCGATCTGTCATTATCTCCTTACCTCAAGAAGGTATCCGTAAAAACATTAAAGGAGCTTGACAGAGGCAAAAAAGATCTCTTTTCTTTTGATATATCCCGGCAGCAAAAAGGGATTTTACTTAAGGTCACAGGGCTTGATATTTCGGCGTCAAATATCAGAAACTTGATAATATCGGGTAAAAATGTAAAATATTTATTGCCTGATTCAGCAGAATCCTATATAATGTCAAGTAAATTGTATAGGTAGGGGCGATTCGGTGGATCGCCCTGTCCGGGTTTCCCATACAATTGAAAAGGGAGAATCACTTCATTAACAAAAGCAAAAAAAAGGCCCTCAGGGCAGCAGAGACAGCCCTCGGGAAAAAAGCCAAAGACACAGTAGTTCTAGAATTAAAAGACCTTTCCACTATTGCAGACTATTTTGTGATCTGCTCCGGTGAAAACCCTGCACAAATAAGGGCCATTGCGGAAGCGATACAGGAGAGTTTTCCAAAAGACAGGGTCCTCGGAAAAGAGGGAATGAGTTCTGCACGCTGGGTCCTGATAGATTACGGCGATATAGTCATTAATATTTTCAATGAGGAAACAAGGGCTTATTACGATCTCGAAAAGCTCTGGATAGATGCTCCAAGGATACATATAAAAGAGCAAAGGTAATAACTATGGCAAAGTTTTCAGTATTTCTGATAATAATGTTCCTGCTTATTGTCGGCATACTTGCATTTTTCAATAAAGACACAGTTGACCTCACCGTTTGGCAGGGTACCACTTATGAAGTCCCTGTGATCGGGCTGATCCTGATGTCGTCTGCAGCAGGTATTTTTGCCATGTTCATTGTATTCACTATACGGGACGCACATCGTTTCCTGAATAACTGGCAGCTTAACCGCCGCCAGAAGAAGGAATTAAAAATACAGGAGTCTTATGCTAAAGGGCTCGACGCATTCTTTGCATGCAGGTATGAAGAGGCAGAGGACCTTCTAATGCGTGTTACCGAAGAAGACCCGTCTCATATAAACTCCATGCTCAGGCTCGGTGATATTGCATTCTATAAGGAAGATTATTTCAAAGCCAAGGATTTTTATATGAAGGCAAAGGAAATAAGGCCGAGGAGTGTGGAGGTCCTTCTCTCGCTCGAAAAGGTATTTGAAGCACAGCTGAAATGGCATGAATCACTAAAATACCTTGATACCATTCTTGAGATCGATGAAGAAAATCCGGAAATTCTTATGAAGAAAAGGGATATACTTGAAAGAAGCAGGAAATGGGAAGAGATTATGGAGATCCAGTATAAAATCCTGAAGTGCGACCTGTCTCCGGAAGATGAACAGGATGAGCAGAAAAAGCTCATCGGATATAAATACGAATTAGGCTGCCATTATTTTGAGAATAACAATACGGAAAAGGCTGTAAAGATCCTGAAGTCCATAATAAAGATGAACAAGGACTTTACATCAGCATATATAGTGCTTGCCGAAGCGTATTTAAAAGACGGGAATACGGATGAAGCACAGGATGTTTTACTGAAAGGCTACGAAACAACCTCATCTCCGGTGCTGCTCGTACGGCTGGAAGATTTTTTTATTTCGATAGGAGAGCCCGGCACGATCATTGAACTTTATCAAAAGGCGGTCCAGAAAAATCCGAAGGACCTGAAGCTCCAGTTCTTCCTCGCAAAACTTTATTACCGTCTTGAGATGATAGATTATGCCTTTGAGACCATCAGTGTAATTGATACCAGCGCTTTGGATTTCCCGGACCTGCACATACTTACGGGCAATATTTATCAGAGGCGCTCCCAGTTTGAAAGGGCGGTAGATGAATATAAAAAAGCGCTGAAAGTCGACAAGCCGCTCCTGGTGCCGTTTTGCTGTTCTGCCTGCAGTTACTCTTCAAAGGATTGGTCGGGCAGATGTCCCGAATGTAAGAGCTGGAACACCTTTACACTGAACACACATGAAACCTGCAAGACACAGAAAAGACAAAGTAGTTCTTGATACAAGCCTTTTTGTAAATCCCGAAGTAAGGAATGATTTTGGCGATACCCCTACCGAGGCGATAAAAGGATTTCTTCAGATTGCCGAAAAAATACCGGCGCTTGAATTCTATATGCCTTCTTCGATATTTCAGGAACTCCTTAACTTCGTTAATGAGAAGGAAATCCCCGGAGCGCTTCTGGCTATACTTCATCAGAAATCACCCAGCAAGCATGAATTGACCACCCCGGCCTTCTTTCTGTATGAACTTATAGAAGACATAAGGGAACGGATCAACAAGGGCCTCAGGATCGCAGAAAAGGCTGTCAGGACCGCAGGCAAAGGTGACGAGAGAGAAGTTATCCAGGGCATGAGAAAGAATTACAGGGAAGCGCTCAGGGAAGGTATAATTGACAGCAAGGAAGACGTTGATCTGATACTGCTTGCCAAGGAACTTGATGCATTACTTGTAACAGTAGACCACGGCGCCATAAAATGGGCTGAGAAGCTTGGGATCAGATGGCTCCTGCCGAGTAAATTTAAAGATTATCTCCTGAGTTTTACTGAAGGCGAGAAGCAGGAACCAGCAGCGCCTTCGAAGACAAAGAGTCTCCCCAAAGCGAATATAATCTGAAATGTTGAAAAAATATAAAGGCGTGCATGATACACGCCTTTTATATTTTACTGCTTTTTTACTTTTTCACCTTTATTTTCCCCCCTGATGCCCTGCAATTATTATCTTCGTTTCGCTCTGCCACATCAAGCCTGTTGTCCGCACAGACTTTTACATAGTATTTGCCGACAGGTATATCCATTGGGATAGTTACCCGTATTGTTCCTTTTGAACTCGCTCCGGCAAGCAACGGTGACACAATGATATCATCAGTCAGTAAAATATCGGTCTCTTTGTTTACAGGCATATCCTTATTTTTGGAAAGATAATACCCTGATGTAAACTCTTTGTCCGCTGCTCCAACTCCTTTATTTTTTATCCTGGCTTTAATGCTAAAACTGCTTCCGGATTTCCTGCCTGCAGGAGGTTTGCTTACAGAAGTGACCGCCAGGTCGGACAGAGGGGCACAGTTCGAGTCGTTTCCGTCTGTAAAACCGTCACAGTCGTTGTCTATACTGTCATTACACGCAGTTTCAGTATTCTCTGTTGGTTGTCCGGCAATACATGTGTCAGTTTCCTGTCCATTCTGACAGATAAGCTGACCTGTTGCAGTACAGGCCCCTGCTCCGCAATTTGTAGTTACAGGTGTATAACCTTCATCGGCAGTTCCGGTACAGTTCTCATCAATCCCATTGCAGTCAGCATCGTTTGCTCCGGGATTGATTAACGGGTCGCTGTCATCGCAGTCTGCCGGTCCGCAATTTCCACCCTCAACTTTATATCCATCGCCGTCATTGTCAGTACACGGCAGTTCAAGCATCCATACGGCGTTTGTTCTTATATCAGCGCCTGATGAGTTACGGCCCGCAGTTCCGCCTATTACATAAAATGAATTATTTAAAAGTAAGGCAAGATGCTTGTCCGTTGCCTGAGGCAATGAAATACCCTGACTAAAGGTTTGGGTTACCGTATTATATATTTGAACATCCTCAGTCGGTATGGTATCTGATTCTGTAATACCTGTCCATTTGTCGGCAGTCCATCCGCCGATCAGATAAATCTCTCCATTTACTGCCGGCGCAGCGCTGCTGTATACAAATCCGCGTGGTTTTGACAATGAACCGAGGCCGCTGGTAATCCATTCGTTTGTTTGAAAATCGTAAGCAATAACGTCAGTTGCCGCATTATTCCCGTTGGTATCAATCCCTCCGATCAGATACACTTTTGATCCTGACACCGCTGCCGCCATATTACTTATTACGACAGGCATGCTGCTGACAAAGCGCCACGTATCAGTTACAGGATCATACGCTTCTACAACGTCACTGTAAATTGCAGAACCGCTATTACTGTCATAATCATATATCCCTCCGAAAAGATATATTTCCCCGTTGTACGGTACCGCCGGTGCACCGGACACAGAAACAGGTTTTGGCGCCTTCGAGGTCCAGGTGTTAGTTGCAGCGTCGTATTCTTCAACAAAATTGAGAGCAGCATATGGATCCCCTCCGCCTCTCGCCCCAAAGACATAAAGTTTTTCATTTACTACTGCGCCGGTCAGTTCTTCAACTGCATACTGATTGCTTGCCTTTGCAGACCATTTACTGGATTCAGGACTATACATCTCGGTGGATTTAAGATTTCTGGACCCTCTCCCGCCGAAAACATAAATTTTCCCGTCCACAATTCCGCCGGTAAATTGATAGCGTGCAACATTTAAAGGAGTTACTGCCTGCCATGCGGGATCCGCATTCGCTATGCCCGATAAAGTCACGAAAAAAAACACTGCTGCTATAGATACAACAATTCGTTGAATCATTCCTGTCCCCTCCTGTTTTTAGAATGATAAAAAGATATGTTCAGCCCAACCTTGTAAATACGTTTACGTCACTGACCCCAAAATAGAGGGCCATCCTTCGACAAGCTAACCTCCTTTCTTTTAAATGCCCTGGTTAAAAATAAAAAACCCCGCTTTATGGGCGGGGACATTTAAATATCTGTAAAATAATTTTTAACCTTCTTTTTTCTCCTCTTTTGTTTTCTTTTTCTTGCTCTCCTTCTTCTCTTCTTTCTTCTTTTCTTCTTTTTTCTCTTTTTCTCTTTCTTCTCCGGTTTCAATAAATCATAATCCGCAAACTCGAGGATCGCCATGTCGGCGCTGTCGCCTGCGCGAAGCCGGGTTTTCACAAGGCGGAGATAACCGCTGGTACGCGTGATCTTGGGAGCGATCTCAGTGAAAAGTTTTGAGATTATTTTGTTGTTCGGTATTCTCGAAAGGGCTATCCTCCTGGAATGCAGGTCTCCCCGTCTTCCAAGGGTGATGATACGCTCCGCCATCCTCTTTGCTTCCTTTGCCTTCGCTGCGGTTGTTTCTATTTTTAAATGCTCGATCAATGATGTCACCAGACATCTGAGGAGGGCCTTTCTCTGATGTGCATTTCTTCCAAAGCCTCTTCCAGCTACTTTATGACGCATTTCCCATCCTCTTGTTCCTGATTAATTTTTCAATCTCTTCATGATCCACCCGCATATTGAAATGCAGTCCCATTGTCTCCATAAGTTCTTTTATCTCATTTAAGGATTTTCTCCCGAAATTTTTTGTTCTCAGCATCTCCTGCTCGGTCTTTGATACGAGTTCTGCTATCGAGCTGATATTCGCATTTTTCAGGCAATTATATGAGCGGACCGAGAGTTCAAGCTCCTCTACACTCTTCAACAGATTTTCATTAAAAACACCCGGCTCATCATTATAACTATCTGCTGTAAAACCAGGGTCAGGACTGTTATCCGTATTGCTTTCAACGACCGGTGCGGCAACTTCTTCTTCCGGCTCTTCTTCAAGCTGAAAAAGGGAAAGATGCTCTATAAGTATGTCGGCAGACTCGGTCAGCACCTTTCGCGGGGTGATGCTCCCGTCGGTCCATATCTCCATAACAAGTTTATCGTAATCTGTGGAACGGCCGACTCTCGCGCTCTCTATCCAGAAATTTACTTTTTTGACAGGTGTGAAAATAGAATCTATTGAGATGGCGTCAACTGACAGATCTTCCTTTTTATTCATGTCGGCAGTAACATATCCCTTGCCTTTTTCCACCACCATTTCCATCAAAAAGGTAACATCTTTCTCAATTGTAGCTATATGCTGTTCAGGATTAAGTATATCAACCTGCGCTCCTGTCTGTATATCCTTTCCTTTAACCTCGCATGGGCCTTTAATATTAATGGAAACTTCTTTCGGGCCGTCTGTATGGAGTTTTAATCTTAACTGTTTTACATTAAGCACAATATCAACTACATCTTCTTTTATTCCATTTAAAGTAGAAAACTCGTGAGGTACCCCGGGGATTTTGATTGAAGTGATTGCTGTACCTTCAATTGATGACAGCAAAACCCTCCTTAAGGCATTTCCGACAGTAGTTCCAAACCCTCTTTCGAAAGCCTCAGCATAAAGCTTTCCATATGTATCTGTAAGGCTCTCGGTATCAAAATTAATATTCTCAGGGAACTGAAAGCCCTTTCTCCTCAAATCCATTAAGCCTCCTTTAAAATAGCCATTAGCTGTCAGCTAATAGCTGGTAGTTATTTAGAATACAATTCAACTATTAACTGTTCCTGAACAGGTAATTCAATCTGGTCCCTTTCAGGGGCATATAATATTTTCCCTTTGAGTTCTTTAGTATCCATTTCTATCCATGCAGGTAAACCACGGTGTTCAATCTTGGATATGTTTTCCTCTATAACATTAAGTTTTATGCTTGATTCTTTCAATCCTATTATATCGCCGGCCCGCAACTGATATGATGGAATACTGACCCGCTTGTTATTTACAGTGAAATGTCTGTGCAATACAAGCTGTCTTGCCTGCCTGCGGTTTGCCGCAAAGCCGAGACGGTAAACTGCATTATCCATCCTTAGTTCTAAAAGCTGCAGAAGGTTGCTCCCTGTAACACCTTTCTTGTTTTCTGCCAGATGAAAATATCTTTTAAACTGATTTTCCAAAACTCCGTAAATCTCTTTTGCCTTCTGTTTTTCCCTGAGCTGCAACGCATAATCAGAGAGTTTCTTTCTCCTTTGCCCGTGCTGACCAGGTCCATATTTTCTTTTTTCAACTCCACATTTGTCTGTATAACACCTGTCGCCCTTGAGAAACATTTTCTCGCCTTCTCTTCTGCACAATCTGCACAATGCGTCTCTATACCTTGCCACTATACTCTTCTCCTTTTCGGGGGTTTGGTACCATTATGAGGGACCGGTGTTACATCTTTTATAAGGTTTATTACAAGACCTGCTGCCTGAAGCGCCCTGATAGCTGACTCTCTTCCTGCACCGGGTCCTTTTACATATACATCGATCTGACGCATTCCAAAGCCCATAGCTTTCTTGGCAGCCGTATCAGCAGCTATCTGCGCAGCATACGGGGTCCCTTTCCTTGAACCCTTAAAACCCTGGGCTCCTGCCGAAGACCATGTTAATACATTACCATTCTGGTCTGTAATAGTAACCACTGTATTATTGAATGTTGCCTGGATGTATGCTTCTCCAGAGTGTACTACCTTTTTTTCCTTCTTGCCGCCTTTTTTCTTCTGGGCCATTAAACCCCCTTCTTCTTCATTGAACCGACAGCTTTCCTAGGTCCCTTGCGTGTACGCGCATTTGTCTTGGTCCGCTGTCCTCTCGCAGGTAATTTGGATTTGTGCCTGAGTCCTCTGTAGCTGCCGATGTCCTGAAGCCTTTTTATATTCATCGCAATTTCGCGCCTTAAGTCGCCTTCAACGTTATAATCCCTGTCAATAATAGTCCTGAGTTTTACACCATCCTCATCGGTAAGATCTTTTGTCTTCTTATTAAGATCTATTCCAGCTTCCTGGAGGATCTTAACGGTATTTGACCTGCCGACTCCAAAAATCCTTGTGAGACTTATTTCGATCCGTTCTTTCGAAGGTAAATCAACACCTGCTATTCTCACCTTTTCTCTCCTATATCAAAAGTCTCTTTTAAAATCCGTACGGGCGAATTCGGACCGTTCGCCCCTACTATAAATTATCCCTGTCTTTGTTTATGTTTTGGATTAGTGCAAATAACCCTTACAACACCCTGTCTTTTAATAATTTTACATTTTGTGCATATTGGTTTTACTGACGAACGCACTTTCATTTCTACCTCTTTTATGAAGCGGTCAGCTCTCAGTCATCAGCAGTCAGTAAAATCTGACCGCTGAGAGCTATTCGCTGACAGCTTATTTAAATCTGTAAGTTATCCTACCCTTTGTAAGATCGTAAGGAGAAAGCTCCACAGTTACTTTGTCTCCAGGCAGTATTTTGATAAAATGCATCCTCATCTTGCCTGATACGTATGCCAGGATCTGCTGCCCGTTGTCGAGTTTAACCCTGAACATTGCATTGGGTAAATTCTCAAGTATTACTCCCTGTACCTCTATGGCCTCTTCTTTTGACATTCTTAGAACTAATGATTATAAATGTTACCTACAATTTAGTCAAGATAATGTTTTTATCTTTAGTTACTGCTATCGTGTGCTCAAAATGAGCAGACAGCCTTCTGTCCTTTGTAATTGTGGTCCAACCGTCATTTAACAGGACCACTTCCCATCCACCGGCATTTACCATCGGCTCTATCGCAAGGGTCATGCCTTCCTTTATCTCAGGCCCCTGTCCCGGTTTGCCGAAATTGGGCACCTGCGGCTCTTCATGCAGTTGCCTGCCTATGCCATGACCCACTAACTCCCTGACCACTGAAAAACCTTCTGATTCTGCATAGTCCTGTATAGCTGCAGAAACATCTGAAAGCCTGTTTCCGATTACGGCTTTCTCAATTCCCAGATGTAATGCTTTCTCTGTAGCCAGAAGCAATTTTTCAGCATTACCGTCTATTTTTCCAACAGGCAATGTTATGGCTGCATCGCCATAGAATCCCTTGAAATATACACCTATGTCAAGGCTGATTATGTCACCGTCCCTGAGTCTTGCCTTGGACGGAATCCCGTGAACAACCTGTTCATTAACTGATGTGCATACACTTGCCGGGTATCCATTATACCCCTTGAATGCAGGCTTTGCACCTCTTTTCACAATAAAGGATTCTGCAAATTCGTCAAGTTCTATTGTTGCGATCCCGGAAGAGATATATTTTTTAATGCCATCCAATACCTCTGCTACAATCCGGCATGATTCCGCCATTCTCTTTATCTCATCTGGTGACTTAAGAACTATCAATGATCAAACTTTTAATATTTTCAGTTGTCAGTTTTTAGTTGTTAGTTTTTAGACTGACAACTGACAACTAATAACTGTTTTCAGCCTTTTCTGCCTTTAAGCCTGCCTTTTTTCAAAAAGCCTTCGTAAGAGCGGGTTACGAGATGGGACTCCATCTGAGACATAGTGTCGAGAGCAACACCCACAATTATCAAAATAGATGTACCTCCAAAATAAAAAGGCACATGAAAAGATTTCTGTAAAATATCTGGCAGAATACAGACAGCCGCGAGATAAACAGCGCCGCCGAATGTAATTCTTGCAAGAACATGATAGATATAATCAGATGTTTTTTGTCCCGGTCTTACTCCCGGAACAAACCCGCCATTCTTCTTCAGGTTTTCTGCAATATCCATCGGATTATAAATTATGGATGTATAGAAATAACAAAAGAAGAAGATCATACTGATATATAGAAATGTATAAATTATTTGCCCCGGTGCAAGCTGTTTTGAGAGAGATTGGACCCATGGGATAGATATGAACCCTGCAATAGTTGCCGGGAACATTAAGATCGATGATGCAAAGATCGGAGGTATAACGCCGGCGCTGTTTACCCTTAAAGGCAAATGCGTGCTTTGTCCGCCATATACTTTTCTTCCCACAACACGCTTGGCATATTGTACAGGGATCTTTCTCTGTCCCCTTTCCATATATACGATAATGCCGATAACAACCAGCATCATTATAACTACAAGCAGCATTAAAAGTATGTGAACTTCACCAGCTCTGATCAGAGATATTGTACTTATAATCGCATTTGGAAACCTTGCAACTATACCTGCAAAGATTATCAGGGATATTCCGTTGCCGATACCGCGCTCTGTTATCTGCTCTCCGAGCCACATGATAAAGGCCGTACCTGAAGTCATTGTAATCATGGTCAAAAGCCTGAAGCCCCAGCCTGGATTTTGTACAAAAGCGCCGTTGCTCATACTTTCAATTCCAACAGCTATACCCATTGATTGAATAATGCTGATTACTACCGTTCCATAACGCGTGTAGCTTATAATTATTTTCCTGCCGCTTTCTCCTTCTTTTGCAAGTTTGCCAAGCGCCGGAATTACAATTGTAAGCAGCTGCAGGATAATTGAAGCGCTGATATACGGCATGATGCCAAGAGCAAAAATCGTCGCCCTTGATAATGCGCCGCCGGAGAACATATCAAAAAAGCCCATCAGCGCACCGCCCCTCTCCATAAGGAACTTACTTAATTCTTCGCCGTCTATTCCAGGGGTAGGGATGTGGGCGCCAATCCTGTAGACAGCAAGCATGGCGAGAGTAAAAAGTACCCTGCTTTTAAGTTCTGCTATCCGAAAAACATTTTGAAAACCGTTAACAATGCTCATAGTTTCAATTAATACTTAATATTGATAAATGAAAAATTAAGGAAAGTTCTTTTAAATTCTCTCCATAATTGCTAATTGTTAATTGATAATTTTAAATTAGTTCGACGCTTCCCTGTGCTTTGAGAATCTTCTCTTTTGCAGAAGCGCTGAAGGCATGGGCTTTAACATTTACCGGCTTTGATATATCGCCTTCACCCAGAATCTTCACCCCGTCCTTTATACTATTTATTATCCCCTCCTGCAATAAAACTTCAGGGGTAACTATGGCCTCATTCAGTTTGTCAATTGTTCCTAAATTTACAATTACATATTCTTTCTGAAATATATTTGTAAAGCCTCTTTTGGGAAGACGGCGCTGTAAAGGCATTTGCCCGCCTTCAAACCCCGGCCTGGTATGTCCGCCTGACCTCGCCTTTTGTCCTTTATGTCCTTTACAGGAAGTTTTCCCATGACCAGAGCCGCATCCCCTGCCAACTCTTTTTTTATTCTTTCTGCTTCCAGCAGCCGGTGTAAGATCCGATAATTTCATCTACTCCTCCGATACCTCATTCACTTCGATCATATGAGAGGTCTTATGAATCATTCCTCTTACCGATGGTATATCTTTGTGAATAACGCTTTGGTTTATTTTCCTTAACCCGAGGGCCCGGACTACACTTTTGATTTTCTCAGGATTGCCGATCAGGCTTCTTTTTAAAGTTACTTTAAGCATTTTCATTTACGGCCCCCTGCTCCTCTTCACCCTTCCCTGTTCTTCTCTTAACGCTCTCAGTATCTTTCAGCTTTAAAAGCCCGTTAAGGGTAGCACGAACGGTATTGAAAGGATTACGGCTGCCTATAGATTTCGCAACAATATTACGTATTCCGACAACTTCCATGATCGCCCTGACCGGCCCGCCGGCCCTAAGTCCCGTACCGGGTTTACCCGGGAGAATAACGATCCTTCCGGCTCCATACTCACCGATTATCTGATGGGGTATGGTCCCGTCTATTACCGACACTTTAACAAGAGACCTCTTGGCATGTTCAACAGCCTTTCTGATAGCCTCAGGGACTTCCACTGCCTTGCCTTTACCAAAACCTACGTGACCATTTTCATCGCCAACAACCACAAGTGCGCTGAATGAAAAACGTCTTCCGCCTTTCACAACCTTTGCAACTCTGTTTATATGTATAACCTTGTCTTTTAGTAAACCAAGACTTTCAGGGTCAATTCTACCCACAATACCTCCAACTAAAAAATTTGAAATGATTGAACAATTAAATTAATAATTAAAGAAAATCTTTTTAAATTGTTAATTCTGCATATATTCATTGTCATTTAAAATTCCAGGCCTCCTTCACGCGCTGCTTCGGCCAAAGCCTTGACCCTTCCATGGTAGGGATATCCGCCTCTGTCAAAAACAATTTTCTTTATACCTTTTTCAATGGCCCTTTTTGAAGCTAATACTCCAACTGTTTTAGCAGCCTCAATATTGCCGCCTGTTTTTATCTTGCCCTTTAATTCCTTGTCATTACTTGATGCAGCAACAAGCGTTCTGCCTTCAAAGTCATCTATTATCTGTACATAAATATGATTAAGGCTTTTAAATACATTCATCCTTGGCCTTACCATCGTACCTAAAATCTTTTTTCTTACCCTGCTGTGCCTGTGTTGTCTTTTCTCTTCTTTTGTTACCGTGCTCAATTTTTTTACCTCTGTATTTGTTATAAGCAGGGGCGGGCTTTAAACCCGCCCTTACAATTTTTATTTCTTCCCGGCCTTTCCGACTTTCAGTTTAATGAATTCGTTTGCATATCTTACGCCTTTGCCTTTATATATATCAGGCGGCCTGAGACCGCGTATGTTAGCAGCCACCTGTCCTATTACCTGTTTATCAATACCCTGAATAGTTACCTGGGTCTGTTTTTTGTCAACCTCTGCACTTATTCCTTCCGGAAGCTGAAATTCAACCAGGTGGGAATATCCGAGTGTAAAAACAATTTTCTTACCCTGGACCTGGGCCCTGTAACCAACTCCTGAAATATCAAGCACCCTCTGATATCCTGCGCTGGTCCCTGCGACCATATTTGCGATAATATTTCTGACTGTGCCATGTAATGACTTGTCCTGCTTTGTTTCGGACTGCCTCTCCACTTTAATGCGCTTATCCTGCATGGATATGCTGATCCCGGAGGGAAGATTCCAACTGAGTTCTCCCTTGGGGCCCTTCACTGAAACAATATTGCCCTGTAACTTAACATCTACTCCAGTTGGTAATTGTATTGGATTTCTTCCTACTCTTGACATCCTTGCTCCCTGTTATATGTAAGGGCGACCCGGCGGGTCGCCCCTACGTCATTTACCATATCCTGCATAAAATCTCACCGCCGATACCTTTCTGGCGACAATCTTCATCAATCAATATCCCTTTTGAAGTTGAGATAATAGATATTCCGTAACCGCCCATAACCTTCGGGATCTTCGTTTTGTCTGCATAAACCCTTCTGCCGGGGGTGCTGACTCTTTTCAGGCCCGTTAAGGCTTTTTCATTGCCGTCAAGATATTTCATGGAAATTTTTATGATGCCCTGTTTTTTGTCTCTTACTACCTTGAAACTTTTTATAAATCCTTTTTCTTTAAGTATCTTTGTTATTTCAATTTTTATTTTCGAAGCAGGCATATCAACTTTTTCGAGTCCAGCCATACTGGCATTTCTTATTCTTGTAAGCATATCTGCGATCGGATCTGTCATCATAATAATTACTCCTCTACCAGCTTGATTTTGTAACGCCAGGAATCATGCCATTCAGTGAAAGGGTCCTGAAACATATCCTGCACATAGCGAATTTCCTCAAATAACCTCTCGGCCTGCCGCATATACGGCATCTATGGTATGCCCTCACTTTAAATTTTGGCACCCTGTTCGCTTTGTTAATAAGACTTTTCTTTGCCATTTTTATTTCCTGTTTTTAGTTTTAAATATTAATTATTAATTTCTAAAAGGCATTCCTAAATATTTCAGAAGCGCCTTGCCTTCTTCATTTGTACCGGCTGATGTAACAATAATTATGTCCATTCCATGTATACTCGCGACCTTATCATAAATAATTTCAGGGAATATTATCTGTTCTTTGACACCGAATGCATAATTGCCCCTGCCGTCAAATGATTTGGAAGAAACTCCCTTGAAATCCCTTATTCTTGGTAATGCAAGGCTTATAAATCTGTCAAGGAAATCATACATCCTGTCTCCTCTTAACGTAACCTTGCACCCCACAGGCATTCCTTCACGAAGTTTAAACCCGGCAATGGATTTCCTGGACCTTGTTATTACAGGCGCCTGTCCGGTGATCGTAGCCAGTTCTTTTACGGCTGATTCCAGTGGTTTAATATCCTGTGTGGCTTCACCCATTCCGACATTTACGACTATGCTTTTAAGTCTGGGGACCTGCATTATGCTTCTATATGAAAAATCTTTCATAAGCTGCTGTATGACTTCATTCGTATATTTTTCTTTCAGTCTGGCCATTAAATTATTCGATAACCTCCCCGCACTTTTTACAAACCCTGATCTTTTTACCATTCTCAAGTATGTTATGGTTAATCCTTGTAGGTTTATTGCATTTCGAACAAACAAGCATAACATTTGACCTTTGGATGGGACCTTCTTTTTCTATTATACCGCCCTGCGTCTGATTTTTGTTCGGCTTCATATGCTTCTTTATCATATTAAGACGTTCAACAAGCACCCTGTTTTTTTCCTTCTGAATGGCGATAACCCTCCCCGTCTTGCCTTTTTCATCACCGGTTATTACCTGTACTGTATCGTTCTTTTTAATTCCTAAACCCACTTAAATTCTCCATTATTTATCATTGTTCATTGATAATTTTTTATTTGTCTATACTACTTCCGGGGCAAGCGAAATAATTTTCATGAACTCTTTCCATCTGAGCTCTCTCGCAACAGGGCCGAATATTCTGGTCCCTACCGGATCGCCTTCAGCGTTTATAAGAACTGCGGCATTTTGATCAAATCTTATATATGAACCATCCGGCCTGCGTACAGCCTTTTTGGTTCTTACTACCACTGCCTTTGCAACGGCCCCTTTTTTCACTGTACCGTTAGGATCGGCCGTTTTAACACTTACAACTATACGGTCGCCTATGCTGGCATACTTCCTGTGAAAACCTCCAAGTACTCTTATGCACAGTACCTTTTTGGCACCTGAGTTGTCTGCTACTTCTAAAACGCTTTCCTGTTGAATCATTCTTTCCCTCTGCTAACTATTTCTATTACCTTCCATCTCTTTTCCCTGCTCAATGGTCTTGATTCTATTATCCTGACTATATCGCCGGTCTTGCACTTGTCTTCTTCATCATGCGCCTTAAACTTTACAACTCTCTTTATGGTCTTTTTATACAGTGGATGCTGTGCCAGTCTTTTCACAGCAACTACAACTGTTTTCTTCATCTTGTCGCTTACAATTTCACCTGTATAAATTTTCTTTGGCATATGTCCTTCCATCAGCTAACAGCAATAGGCTGTCAGCTATTAGCTTTTTGACTTTTCAGTTATTATGGTCAATATCCTTGCTATGTCTTTCCTTACGTGTCTCATCCTCAAAGGGTTTTCGATCTCGCCGGTTGTCTTCTGAAATCTCAGATTAAAAAGTTCCTTTCTGAGATCTTTTTCTTCCTGCTTCAACTCATCTACTGTAAGCATCCTTAATTCAGATGGCTTTTTCATGTTATGCCAACCTCTTGATAAATTTCGTTGCGATTGAAAGTTTATGGGAAGCTAATCTCATGGCTTCCTTTGCAACTTTCTCATCAGTGCCTGACATTTCGTAAAGTATTCTCCCCGGTTTTACAACGGCAACCCATGATTCGAGTGCGCCTTTTCCCTTTCCCATTCTTGTTTCTGCAGGCTTCTTGGTTAAAGGTTTATCCGGGAAGATCCTTATCCAGACCTTACATCCTCTTTTCGCATGCCTTGTGATCGCAATCCTCGCAGCTTCTATCTGACGGTTCGAAACCCACCCCGGTTCAAGCGCTTTAAGTCCATATTCTCCGAATGAAATATCAGAACCGCGGTACGCCTTGCCGTTCATATTGCCCTTCATCATCTTCCTGAACTTTACCTTTTTAGGCATTAACATAATTGCTTTTCCTTATCGAATCAAATAATCATTTATTATAATAATTTGTCATTTCGGCTTGTACGCAATCCTTCTTTGAAAGAAAGATTCCCTGCAAGCGACAAACAATCAGTGTCTTCTTTACCTTGTCATGCTCCGGTCTCTGCTCCTGCAGACGATGCAATTACCGGCTCCTGCAGAATATCACCCTTATATATCCATACCTTTACGCCGATCCTTCCAAAAGTAGTGTTCGCCTCTGAAAATCCATAATCTATATCAGACCTGAACGTATGTAAAGGAACCCTACCCTCCCGGTACCACTCTGCTCTTGCAATTTCAGCGCCGGCAAGACGTCCGGAACAGGCAACTTTTATACCCTGCGCTCCAAAACGCAATGCAGAAGCGACTGCCTTTTTCATGGCCCTTCTGAAGGCCACCCTTTTTTCAAGCTGTAAAGCGATATTCTCTGAAACAAGCTGTGAATCCAGTTCAGGCTTTCTTATTTCTTTTATATCTATGCTTATTTCTTTCCCTGTTATTTTTTCAAGCTCTTTCTTTAACTTTTCAATTTCAGAACCCTTTTTCCCGATAATGATGCCAGGTCTTGCTGTATGTATCGTTGCCTTTATCTTCTGCCCTGTTCTTTCTATTTCAACTTTAGGAACTCCTGCGTGAAACAGGTTTAACTTGATAAATTTCCTTATACTCAAATCTTCATGAAGCAATTCCTTATAGTTTCTTTTGGCAAACCATTTTGAATCCCATGTTTTTATGATCCCTAGCCTCTGGCCTATCGGGTTCGTCTTCTGCCCCAAAATTACCTCCGTTTAGTTAACAGCTTTTAGCTTTCTTCTAAAATTAATGTAATATGACTCGTTCTTTTCCTGATAATATCCGACCGGCCCATGGCACGGGGTTTCATCCTCTTCATCGTAGGCCCCTGGTCCACAAGCAAATTCTTTACTTTCATGGATTCAGGATCCGCAACTTTTTTCTGCTCCGCATTTGCAATGGCTGATTTCAACACCTTTGCAACGACCTGAGCGCCTCTGTGAGGAAGAAATCTCAGATTAACAAGCGCATCGCCTGCCTTTTTCCCTTTTATAAGGGGGGTAATCCTTCTTACCTTTCTTGGCGTTATCCTTACATGACTTAAAATAGCTTTTGATTCCATTTTTGATTACCCTATTCCTTCTTTCCGCCCTTTGCAGGCGCTTCCTTCTTCACTCCTGAATGGGCCCTGAAGGTCCTTGTTGGAGAAAACTCACCAAGTTTATGGCCTACCATGTTCTCTGTAACATATACAGGTATAAATTTCATCCCATTATGCACGGCAAACGTGTGACCGATAAAATCAGGGATTACTGTAGATCTTCTGGACCAGGTCTTGACTACTTTTCTCTCGTTCTTCTCATTCATGATAAGAATCTTTTTTAATAGTTTTGCCTCAACAAATGGCCCTTTTTTTAATGATCTTGGCAACGTATCTCCTTAGTTTTTTCCGTAACTCGTAACAGTTTAAACGCTACGGGTCACGAGTTTTACTTTCTTCTCGTTACTATAAATTTATCAGTCCTTCTGTTTTTTCTTGTTTTTTTGCCTTCAGGCTGTCCCCATGGTGAAACAGGAGGCCTGCCGCCGGAAGTTTTTCCCTCGCCGCCGCCAAGCGGATGATCGATAGGATTCATGGCAACCCCTCTTACATGAGGTCTCTTTCCAAGCCACCGGTTTCTTCCGGCCTTGCCGACAGATATATTTTCTCTTTCAACATTGCTTACCTGGCCTACTGTAGCCATGCAATTTGAGGGAATAAGACGAACTACAGATGAAGCCATTTTCACATGACACATTTTCTCATCTTTTGCAACAAGCTGGGCAAATGAACCAGCGCTTCTGGCTACTCTTCCTCCCTGTCCCTGGTTAAGTTCAATATTGTGAATTATCGTTCCCAGGGGAATATTCTTTAATGGAAGCGCATTGCCGTTTTTGATTTCAGCGTCCGGGCCTGAAATAAGTGATTCTCCGACCTTTATGCCCAGAGGAGCTATTATATATCTTCGAGCGCCGTCAGCATATTTTAACAGTGCAATCCGGGCAGTCCTGTTAGGGTCATACTCTATCGTTTCAACCTTGCAGAGGATATTGATCTTATCACGCTTAAAGTCAATAATGCGGTAAGCCCTTTTATGTCCTCCGCCTTTCTGCCATGCTGTAACCCGTCCCATACTGTTCCTGCCGCCGGTCCTCTTAAGCTGCACTACCAGGGGCTTGTATGGTTTTGTCTCTGTTATTTCTGTAAAGTCATAACCGCTCCTGAAGCGGGTACCAGGCGATGTAGGTTTATATTTTTTTATTCCCATTTGTTATATACCTTGAATAAAGTCTAATTTTTCACCTTGTTTGAGAGTCACAATAGCTTTCTTCCAGTCAGATCTCCTGCCTTCATGCTTTCCCATACGTTTTTTCTTGCCTCTGTAATTCATGGTTGTGACACAGTCCACTTTCACCTTAAATATTGATTCAACTGCATTTTTTATTTCTATCTTGTTTGCGCTCTTCGAGACTTTGAATAATACTTTATTTTCCTTTTCTTTCAGTGTGGTCCCTTTTTCTGTTAAGAGCGGCCCCCGAAGGACATCATATATGTTTCTCATCCTGTATATGCCTCTTTCAACCTTTCAATTGCATCTTTTATTATAAGGAGTTTTTTATGTGCAAGGATTGAATAAACATTCAGTTCACTAACACGGGCAATATTAACTCCCGGAATATTCCGTACTGCAAGCTCCAGATTCACATTCTTCTCTGGTATTATAATTAATACATTATTTAAACCCATCTCTTTGAGTATAGACCTGACTGCTTTTGTTTTTGGCTCTGTAATAGAAAAATTATCTAAAATTACCACTTCATTGTCTTTAAATTTAGCAGCAAGAGCAGAACTCAGAGCAAGCCATTTGGCCTTTTTGGGCAGTTTGTATGAATAATCCCTTGGTTGAGGTCCAAAAATAGTTCCCCCACCCCTCCACAAAGGAGACCTGCTACTGCCTGCCCTTGCCCTGCCGGTGCCTTTCTGCTTGTATGGTTTTTTACCACCGCCGCTTACAAGTCCTTTTGTCTTTGTGGCGGCATTGCCCTGTCTCTTATTGGCAAGATGGTTATGAACTACCTCATAGAGAAGTTCCTTGTTGACCTTCACGCCAAATATATCTTCAGGCAATTCTACTTTACCCACTGATTTATTTTCTTTATTTATAAGCTCTACTTCAGACATCAATTTTCCTTCTCGGCAAGAGCCGCTTCTGATTTTACTATTACATAACCGCCATTAGAACCAGGAACAGCGCCAATAACAAGCAACAGATTCTGGTCCTTTCTAACGTCAAATATTTCAATATTTTTCACTGTAACTCTCTCGTCTCCCATATGACCGGGCAGTCCCTTGTTTTTCCAGACCCTTGAAGGATAAGCGCTTGACCCGATAGAACCCGGCGCCCTGTTAAACATTGAACCGTGGGAGCCTGGACCTCCCTTGTAATTGTGTCTTTTCATTACACCCTGAAATCCTTTACCCTTTGAGGTTCCTGTGATGGAAACTTTTTCACCTTTAGTAAAAATGTCAACAGTGATATTGTCGCCACTATTAAAACCATCCATCTTTATCTCACTTAAAAACCGGAAAGCAGGAGAAGATATTTTCTTGAAATGTCCAAGCATAGGTTTAGTAATATTTTTTTCTTTTCTTGTCTCGTCATAACCTAACTGCAACGCTTCATAACCGTCTTTGACCTTTTCTTTCTTCTGCACAACCTTTACCGGTCCTGCTTCTATGATAGTAACAGGGACGAGACGACCGTCCTCTGTAAATACCTGCGTCATTCCTACTTTTTTCCCAAGAATACCTTTCATAGCTTTATCTCTACATCTACTCCGGCAGCAAGATCCAGTTTCATGAGGGCATCAACCGTTTGAGGCGTCGGATCAAGTATATCCAGCAACCTTTTGTGTGTCCTGATTTCAAACTGTTCACGTGATTTCTTATCAACATGCGTAGATCTCAAAACTGTAATCTTATGGATTCTGGTCGGCAAGGGTACAGGGCCCGCAATCCTTGCTCCTGTCCTTTTTGCCGTTTCTACAATTTCTTTCACTGACTGATCCAGCAGTCTGTGATCGTATGCCTTTAAATTTATTCTTATTTTTTCATTCATTTTTTTATTTTTCCTGTAAATCTGCGTTTATCTGCGTCCAGATCTCCTACTCAACTACCTCCGTAACAACTCCGGCTCCTACGGTCCTGCCGCCTTCCCTCACTGCAAACCTCAGTTCCTTCTCCATCGCTATCGGCGTTATCAACTCCACTTCCATCGTTACATTGTCTCCGGGCATCACCATCTCCACCCCGGCCGGCAGCTTTGACACCCCCGTCACATCCGTTGTCCTGAAATAAAACTGGGGCCTGTATCCGTTAAAAAACGGCGTGTGCCGCCCGCCTTCTTCCTTCGTCAGTATGTACACCTCTGCCTTGAACTTCTTGTGAGGCGTTATGCTCCCGGGCTTTGCCAATACCATCCCTCTTTCTACTTCTTCCTTTGCCGTCCCTCTCAGCAATACCCCGACATTGTCTCCTGCACGCCCTTCATCAAGCAGCTTCCGGAACATCTCCACTCCTGTCGCCACTGTCTTCTTCGTCTCTCCAAGCCCTACTATCTCTACGTCTTCTCCTACCTTTATTATCCCTCTCTCTATTCTTCCTGTTACTACCGTCCCCCTTCCGGATATGCTGAATACGTCCTCAACAGGCATCAAATACGGCTTGTCTATCGGCCTCTCCGGCATCGGTACGTAGCTGTCTACCGCGTCAAGCAGCTCCTGCAGACACTTGTACACATCCGCTCCTGCATCGTTAGGGCCGTCCAAGGCCTTTAATGCCGATCCTTTTATTATAGGTATCTCATCCCCGGGAAATCCATACTTGGTAAGCAACTCCCTTACTTCCATCTCCACCAGCTCCAACAGCTCCGGGTCATCTACCGTATCCACTTTGTTCATGAACACTACTATGTACGGCACACCTACCTGCCTTGCAAGCAGTATGTGCTCCCTCGTCTGCGGCATCGGCCCGTCCGCTGCTGACACCACCAGGATCGCTCCGTCCATCTGGGCCGCTCCGGTTATCATGTTCTTTACATAGTCCGCATGCCCCGGACAGTCCACGTGCGCATAATGCCTCGCATCTGTCTCATATTCTACATGCGCTGTTGCTATCGTTATTCCTCTCGCCTTCTCTTCAGGCGCATTATCTATTGAATCAAAGGCCCGATACGTCGCCTTGCCTTTCATTGCCAGATACTTCGTTATCGCCGCTGTCAACGACGTCTTGCCGTGATCTACATGCCCTATCGTTCCTACGTTTATGTGCGGCTTTGTCCTTTCAAATTTTGCCTTTGCCATTTGTCCTCCTTTAACCTCCCTTTACCTTTAATACAATGTCTTCAGAGATGTTTTTTGGAACTTCTTCATAATGAGCAAACTGCATTGTATATGTTGCCCGGCCCTGTGTCCTGGACCTCAAGTCAGTAGCATATCCAAACATGGAAGACAGCGGCACCATAGCTGCAATAACCCTGACATTGGTCCTCTGTGTCATGGTCTGGATTTTACCTCTTCTTGAATTCAAATCGCCAATAACTTCTCCCATATATTCATCAGGCGTCACAACTTCAATGTTCATGACCGGTTCAAGCAGTACAGGTTTTGCCTTGCTGGCGGCGTTCTTAAATGCCATAGAGCCTGCAATCTTAAATGCCATTTCCGAGGAGTCTACTTCATGATAAGAACCATCAAATAATGTAATTTTGACATCAACAACAGGGTATCCTGCCATTATACCGTTTTCAAGCGCTTCCTTTACACCTTTTTCAACTGCCGATATATATTCTCTCGGAATCGATCCGCCAACAACCTTATTAACAAATTCAAAATTACTACCCGGCTCCTGAGGTTCAATATTAATATATACATGGCCGTATTGTCCCCGGCCGCCTGACTGCCTTACATATTTGCCTTCAGCAGTGGCTTTCTGCCTTATTGTTTCCCTGTAAGCGACCTGCGGTTTGCCTACATTTGCGCCGACTTTAAATTCCCTCAAAAGGCGGTCGACAATAATATCAAGATGGAGCTCGCCCATGCCTGAAATTATCGTTTGCCCGGTTTCTTCATTATATGAGACCTTAAAAGACGGGTCCTCCTGTGCAAGCTTCCCGAGAGCAACAGACAGCTTTTCCTGATCAGCTTTTGTCTTTGGTTCAATTGCTACGGATATGACAGGCTCAGGAAATTCCATAGCTTCAAGTATTACCGGATGCTCAGAATCACATAGTGTGTCTCCGGTAAGAGTACTCTTCAAGCCGACTGCCGCAACAATATCACCTGCTTTCACTTCTTTAGTTTCTTCCCTCTTATTAGCATGCATTTTCATAAGCCTGCCGATACGTTCCTGTACATCTTTTGTAGAATTGTAAATATAGGAACCTGAAGACAACGTCCCTGAATAAACCCTTAAGAATGTAAGTTGTCCGACAAAAGGGTCCGTCATTATCTTAAATGCAAGCGCTGAGAAGGGTTCTTTGTCCGATACTTTTCTTATAATTTCCTTGCCTGAATTCGGCTCGATCCCGGTTACAGGGGGAATGTCAAGCGGACAAGGCAGGTAATCAATAATTGTATCAAGGAGCATTTGCACCCCTTTGTTTTTGAATGCAGAACCGCAAAGAACCGGTGTAATTCTCAATTCAATGGTGCCTCTTCTTAATGCAGCTTTTATGAGGTCCGCGCTTATCTCTTCTGCGGCAAGATATTTTTCCATAATTATGTCATCAAAATCAGACAGGGTTTCTATCATTTTCTCCCTGTATTCAAGGGCGGTTGGAAGAAGCTCCTGCGGTATATCAGTCTCAATATATTGTGCTCCAATTGTCTCATCTTTATACACATAAGCCTTCATGTTAATAAGGTCAATGGCCCCTTTGTATACGTCTTCTGCGCCATAAGGTATCTGCACTGGAACAGGTGTTGCGCCGAGCCGCTCTATCATGGATTTAACACACATAAAAAAGTCTGCTCCCATCCTGTCCATCTTATTTATAAAAGCGATTCTCGGAACTTTATACTTTTCAGCCTGTCTCCAGACTGTCTCCGATTGCGGCTCAACGCCGGCAACGGCATCAAAAAGCGCTACAGCCCCGTCAAGGACCCTTAACGACCGTTCGACCTCAATTGTAAAGTCAACGTGTCCGGGGGTATCAATAATATTTATCTTGTAATCCTTCCAGAAACATGTAGTAGCAGCAGAAGTAATGGTTATGCCCCTTTCCTGTTCCTGCGGCATCCAGTCCATAACAGCAGTGCCCTCATGAACTTCTCCTATCTTGTAAGTTACTCCCGTATAATAAAGAATACGCTCCGTAACCGTAGTTTTCCCGGCATCAATGTGGGCCATTATGCCTATATTCCTTGTCTTTTGTAGTGAAACGTCTGACACTATATCTACCTCTTTGATTACCATCTGTAATGTGCAAAAGCCTTGTTTGCCTCGGCCATCCTATGGGTATCTTCCTTTTTCTTTATTGATGTCCCTGTGTTATTGGCTGCATCCATTAATTCAGCAGCAAGCTTCTCACTCATGGTCCGCTCTCCGCGGGCCTGAGAATAATTAATAAGCCATCTGAACGCCAGAGCCATCTTCCTCTGCGGCCTGATATCAACAGGCACCTGATAAGTAGCGCCGCCGACACGTCTTGATTTAACCTCGATAACAGGTTTCACATTCTCCATGGCGGTCTTAAAAATCTTTAACGGGTCATTACCGGTCTTCTGCTTGATAACATCAAATGCTCCATAGCATATTCTTGCTGCAGTAGATTTTTTCCCGTCTTTCATTATTGCACTGATAAATTTGCTCACAACCTTACTGTTATAAATAGGATCGGGCAAAATCTCTCTGTTTATGACTACTCTTCTTCTTGGCATACGTGTTTACCTTTTACTATTTTGGTTTCTTGGCGCCATATTTTGAACGCCCTCTTCTGCGATCAGCCACGCCGAGGGTGTCAAGGGCGCCTCTTACTATGTGGTATCTTACGCCTGGCAGATCCTTAACCTTTCCACCTCTAATAAGAACAATTGAATGCTCCTGAAGGTTATGACCAACTCCGGGGATATAAGCAGTGACTTCCATTTTATTAGTCAATCTTATCCTTGCAACTTTTCTTAATGCAGAATTTGGTTTCTTCGGAGTGGTTGTATATACCCTTGTACACACACCTCTTCTTTGCGGACAGCTCATAAGTGCAGGACTCTTGGTCCTGTTAGGCAACTGCGTCCTCTTGTTTTTTACAAGCTGAGCTACTGTCGGCAACTTTCCTCCGTTAATATAAAAATATATTTAATTTCTAAACTAATTTTATCTACTATGGAAAAACCTTAAAAGTTTATCAGGGGGAATATTTTTTGTCAATAGGGGAAGATGATATTTCTTAAAATATTTTAAAAATCATCTCTTTATGTTTCTTTCCCGATTCCAACTTTCTCTACATTCTACATCAATCTTCCGTAATATGCCAGTCTATTTCTTTTGAAGTATTTCATGCGTCGTGGATTTCATAAGATCGAGCCATGGCATATCGTCTTTGATAGAACGCCGGTTCCAGGCCCTGAATACAGAGATAATTTGTGCAGCTTTTAAGTAGCGATCCTGCTGGAAAACAAATAAAGAAAAAGGTAAGGCGTTCTGGCAATAAGATAATGCCAAAAAGGCCCCTTCAGAATAAACTGTGTAAATAAAGCCCGGATAGGGATACTGAAGAAGACCGGCAGGAAAATACCAGACACCACATAGTGAAATCCGTTGTGGAAATATTGCAGTCGCTGATAAAATTCGAGTCTCTTCTTATGTTATTAATTCCAAAACAATCCTGCAAGTATTAAAAAAACAATGCCCTTTGTAAGTTCAATATATCCTGTTGTACTGAGCTTTTCCTCTCTCAGCCGCAGGGCAGTCACGATATTTTCAATAAAAGGCAGGAGGAGAAGGAGGGACAAATTAATGTAATAGAATAAAGCTGCAGACATTATGCAGTAAGTAATCATCACCCATCTGAACAAAGGAGTTTTTCTAAGCCGCAGCCTTACCTTGAAAACCCCTGCTGAGAAAAAGACTGTAACAGCAATATACAGCTTCCAGGACATTTCTCCGGTCACTGCAAAATACACAACAGGCGCGGCAATGGTCAGCAAAGCAAAACCGTTTAATTCAGCAGCAAGGTGATGCTCTTTTCCTGAATACAGCAGAACAATATAGCTCACAACAAGAAGCGCAAAAAATTGAAATGCCTTTATCCCCTCAGTCAGAAAAGGTATCAGCAAAGCAAGGCCGGTCAGGGTAAAGAACAGGAACCATCGGACATGTCTTATTTCCCCTCCGGACCTCAACGCAGATGCAAGAGGGTTTTTAGAATTTATAAGAAAAACCAGTCCTGCAATAGTAAGCGCTGTAACATTAGTAAAATCCCGTCCTGAAAGCCAGGGATCTGTTTTTAATCCTGCAATAAGACCGGTAAGGCATGAAGAAGAAAATACCGCCCACGAACCCCACTCCTTAACAATCGGAACTTTCATATGGAAATTTCAGCTTATCATTTACTGTCCGTTATTATATTCTGATAGATAAGTCCTGCTCCAGGCCATTTGACCTGCAAGGCAGAATAAGACATCTTATTTCTTACTTCCTGCTTCCTGCTTATCCAGAATCTTTACCTTCATCTCCACTCTATCGTTTGGATTATCGCTTTTGTCCCTCGGTTGATTTACTATTTTGTCCACCAGATCCATCCCTGATACAACTTCGCCGAAAACCGTATATTGCTTGTCAAGGAACGGCGAATCAGCTACGCAAATAAAGAATTGCGATCCGGCGCTGTCAGGATGCCCTGCCCTTGCCATCGACAGAGTTCCTCTTTTATGAGGTTTATCATTAAACTCAGCCTTGACTTTATATCCCGGATCACCCTGGCCGTGTTTCGACCTGTCAGGATTTTTTGAATTGGGGTCTCCGCCCTGGATCATAAATCCGGGAATAACACGGTGAAAGGTTGTTCCATCGTAAAATCCCTTCCTGGCAAGCTCAATGAAATTGTTTACATGATTAGGGGCAACATCCGGAAAAAATTTAAGTTCGATATTCCCGAATTTTGTTTCAATAACCGCCTTTGTTTCAGACATTTTCTTTATCTCCTCTTTTGTAAATTTTTTATTCCTCGGCTCTTCTGCATGAGCAGAAACCATAAAAAGAAAAATTAGAATTAATGCAAAGCTTGTCCTGAAAAAATTCATACAACCTCCTATTGGTTCTATTTATTTACACCATGGTTATATTCACCTTTTAGCTCAATTTGCCCGCCAAGCTCAAGAGATACCGGATTTTTCCCTGGCGTTTTCCTGATCTGGCCTGGGGCCGCTTCTTTTTTAATCTGTCCCGGCGGTATATTGCAGGCTGATAAAAAGAAGAACAGTCCCGCTATCATTGAACAGATTATCTTTTTTATAAAAATCATCCTTCAAAAAAAATTCATAGTTGCCTGATAGGCTTGATTATAACAAATAATTGTTAAATTTTATAAAACAGAATGAACGGATTAAGTAAATGGTCACAGATTGAAATTTCAAATTCATGTATTAATATTTTTAAATCATGGATCCGGCAAATTTATATTGACATTCCCTGTAATCATATTATATAACTATACTTCATCCAGTCTTACCAACAACAATAAATCAACAAAGGAGGATGTAAAATGCTTCAAGTTTTCGGGAGAGAGAGAATGGTCAGGAGAAAGTTTTTAACTGTTTTATGTGCCCTGTTTTTGTTCAGCTTATTATTCAGCCATCAAACAGCCATAGCAGGCACGGAGGCACCGGCGCTTGTTGAAACCTCGTGGCTTGCAGATAACTTAAAGAGTCCGGGGATTGCAATCGTCTATGTTGGCGGCCCGGCTTCCAAGAAGGAAAATTTCGAATTAAAACACGTTCCCGGCGCCGTATATCTTGATTTCTCTGTTATGATGGGAGCAATTGGAGACGGCAGCACACCTCCTGATAAGGCAAAATTTGAAGCGCTTGCCGGAAGTTTGGGGATAGGAAATGACAGTCATGTGATAATCCACAGCGGGGACACCCTTTTTGGTTCCGGCGCATTCTGGCTTTTCGACTATTTCGGTCATAAAAAGTTGAGTATGATGAATGGCACAGTCGCAAAATGGATGAATGAAGGACGTCCTACTGAAAGTGGTCCTGCAAAAATTACACCCGCGAAGTACAAGGCAACCCCTAATGCCTCTCTCTTTGCAACAGCAGACGATGTCTTGAAAAATCTTAAGAACCCGAAGGCTGTTATAGTGGATACCCGCGGCACAGATGAGTATAAAGGTGTGTATGCGGATGAGAAAAAGATGGGCAACAAGCAGGTTGGACACATACCCGGTGCTGTAGATATTGGTTTCTTCTCAGCGAATCTTAACAGTGACGGCACATTTAAGCCGGCCAAAGATATTAAGTCTGCTTATGAGGCAAAAGGTGTAACAAAAGATAAAGAGGTTATAACATACTGCCAGGCTGGTCTGCGTGCTGCGCATACTTATTTTGCACTTAAGCATATACTGGGTTATCCGAATGTCAGAAACTATGTAGGGTCATGGGGTGAATGGGCCAACAGGCTTGACACGACAAAATATCCTATTGAGAAATAATTTTATTTTGTAAGGATTAAAAACATTTTTTCATCTGCAGGGGCGAACAGCCGTTCGCCCCTGCAGATTCCGGATAAAACACGGAACGTTATATAAGTTTTATTTTTTGAAAAGGGAGGTGAGAAAATGGCAAAAAAAATTGCTATTTTGGTAAGGGACAGGCAGGGAGAAGGACTCAGAATGGGAGTAGGCGCAATGCTCGCAGATGATCTTATTACCGTGTTCGTAATGGACAGGAAGGTCGAAGACGCAGATGACAATATGATGAACCTTGAAACCATGAATGACATGGACATCAAGACTTACACAAATTTCAAGGGAAACGAAAATATCGAATACATCTCAACAGAAGAGATAGCTCAGAAGCTTCTTGAGTTCGATCTGATATTACCCTATTAAAATAATTGCCGGCAGTTCTAAAACTATAACGGTTACCGCCAGACAATTAATCAAAGGAGGCAGCAGGGAATGAAAATCCTATACATTTTAAGACAGAAAAATGCTGATGACACTGTCACAAAGCTTATTGAATGAACAGAAAAAAAACAATCAGGTAACGGTCATAAACATCAACGAAAACAAAAACTACGACCAGATTGTGGATTCAATAACATCAAGCGACAAAGTTATTTCATGGTAAATGAACAACCTCTATCCGCAAACTTGAAAGGAGATTAACAAAAATGAAGCTTGGTATTCTTGTCAATACAGATAAAAACCTCGATCATATTATAGGGATCACAAAATCTGCCATATCAAAAGGTCATACGGTCTCGATCTTTAATATGGACGATGGCACAAAGTTATTAGTCAATCCTTCATTTACATCACTGTGCCAGACAAAAGGTGTAACAATGAGCTTTCTGCGATCACAGCGCAAAACATAAGAATATATCATCAGAAGGAATTCCGGCTGATATCACATGCGGAAGCCAGTTTGACAACGCTAATATGAATCATGATACAGACAAGGTAATTGTTTTGTAATGTATCCATTCATAGTGAACTCTGTTCCAATGTATGTAACATATTTCTTTAATACATATAAGCCATAATTCCTGAAAGTACAGAACAAGTCGGGACGCGCAGGCAGGCAGGTCGGTAATATTCCTGAAAAGCAATACCGAACAGATCCTCAATAATCGGGGACAAGGGCCGGAATTACATTTTAATTCAATCAAACACCTTAATGTTTTCAAGAACCTTGATGACTTTTTGCATATCAAATAAAGAGTCATAATTGTACAATTAATTTTATTTATTGGACTATCGGAGCGGTTTCTACTATTATTTATGGGTCTAATTTTCAGTTGCAAATGTTAGATATTCTCATAAAACAGCAATCAATTTCTTAATCCCAAACATTAACCAAAAAAGGAGGTACTAACCCTGTGGAAAACGGAGAAACAAGAAATAAAGTGTGGGCTTTTATTATCACAGGCGCTTTGATTCTGATCAGCTTTATGTACTACAAGACAAATGTGTTCTATATGTATCTTGTAGCATACATCTGGTTTGGATTCGCTTACGGGATGATGCTGCAGTACGGAAGGTTTTGTTTTGCCTCTGCATCGAGAGACCTTTTTGCTGCTGGAGTCCCGAGAATGGCCGTGGGTATCCTTGTAGCGCTTATGTTCTTCAGTCTGATCCAGGCAACTCTTGCTTCGACCAACATGAGCACATTCCATCCTGCTCCATTCGGAATACATACATTAATAGCAGGCTTGATCTTCGGCGTGGGGATGGTCCTCTCCGGAGGCTGCGCATCAGGTTCTCTCTATAAGATCGGCGAAGGGAATATGACCTCATTCCTGGCAGCGTTCTTCGGCCTCTGCCTCGGTCAGGCTATATTCGTGGATGTAAAATGGTTTAACTTCCTGATTCCCCAGAAGTGGGTAGTTTGCAGCAGCTGCAAAAGGACTGCCGGCAGCTAACATGACCTCTTCTTTTGATACATATCTTGCAGGCTACATCTGGGACCAGCCGACTGTCCGGATGTCGGACATAGCGGCAATCAAGACGGCGCTGCCGGGTGCATCTAAATATTTTATTGCTGACGCACTTATGACAGCCCTTATTCCGGCGGTAATACTTCTTGTTGTTATTTATATTTTCTATATAAGAAAGGGTTTTCTAAAGAAACGTGCAAAGCAAACAGGTAACGCAACCCCCGGCTTTAGTGATGATATTGCAGGTATGTGGAATATGATAACCGCTTCCCAGAGAACGACTTTGATGGGGGTTTTAATCGGTATCGTAGCAGGACTTCATATCCTGGTAATGAAAGGTATGCAGATTAAATTCGGAGTTGATAATTTTGGAAGGCTTTTAACAAAGATGGGACATCCGAACGACGTTTCAATCAAAGGGACCGTATTTGATCCCGGCTACTGGTATATCACAAGCCAGGAAGGACAGTTTGGCGCATGGATACTTGAAAAATTCGGCTGGAATATGCACGACAACATATTTTTCGGTGTTAACAACGGCCTTCCTGAACCATGGCGTAACCCCGCACTCTGGATGTCCTTTGGCATCATATTTGGAGCAATGGTAATGGCACGGCTTAACAATGAATATAAATTCAAACTACCTAAAGGCGAACTTATTGCATGGGGCCTTATTGGCGGAATATTAATGGGAGTTGGCTCAAGGCCTGCCCTTGGATGCAACATTGGCGCATTCTTTATCAGGGTTGCCGGCGGAGACCCAAGTGGTTGGCTCTATGGCACCGGCATGGTAGGCGGGGCTTTTATTGGTGTCAAGTTCTTCAACTGGTGGTCTGAAAGGAAAATGGCAAAAGAAATGGAATCCTTTTAATTGAAGGGTTTTTAAACAATCAATCTAAATAAACAAGGAGGAAGTAAGTCATGGCAATGAAATTTGAAAAAACAGGTGAAGGAACTTATGTTCTTGATGTTTGCGGATATGTATGTCCGCATCCGCAGATATATTGCAAGAAGTCTCTTGAGAAGATGAAAGAAGGAGATGTTGTTGAGGTAATACTTGATAATCCCTCATCTGTTGAGACAATTATGCAAATGTGTGATCAGGTAGGGCATGATGTATCGGACAAGAAGACCGAAGGCGGTAAAATACACATGAAGATCAAAAAGGGATAAATATTTATCCTTTATTTTAAGGAGGGATGTATGAATACACCTCGTGTGATTATTATTGCAATTGTTGTTGCTATGCTTGGTTTTTTGCTCGTCTTTAGTCAACAGCATGAAATGACAGCGCAGACAGCAGGGACAGACGGAGCAGCAGGCGGTTACGGACACGCTCCTGCAGCTGGCGGTTACGGTTCAGCTCCCGCAGCAGGCGGTTACGGACACGCTCCTGCAGCTGGCGGTTACGGTTCAGCTCCGGCAGCTGGTGGTTACGGACACGCTCCTGCAGCTGGCGGTTATGGTTCAGCTCGCACGCGGCAGCTGGCGGCTATGGTTCAGCTCCCGCAGCAGGCGGTTACGGACATGCTCCCGCAGCTGGCGGTTATGGCAAATAAGGCAGGTCTGAAAAACCTTTAGTAGTCTGGAGGCAGAGATGAAAAAAATACTGATCGCAGTAGATGAGACAAAGGGTACAAAGGAGTTGTTTAATATATGCATAGACATGTGTTCCTGTGCCCGTCCGGAGACAATAGTTTTGTGCTATGTAGAAAAACTTGAAGGCAGGTCTTTAATGGATGATACCCTTTTAAGTATCTCGGAGATGTCCACCTTGAAGAAAGCTACTCGAGGGAACAGAATATCAGGAAGCGCTGGATAAAAAAGCGAAGGCAGTTCTGGATTATTACAAAAAGGCACTTGAAGAAAAAGGCTTAACTGCTGTAAAAACTGTAACAAGAAAAGGTCATCCTGCTGAAGAAATTCTGCAAGCCGCAGATGATGAGGGGGTTGACCTCATTATGATCGGTTCGAGAGGATCGAGGACGTCTCATTTATTTATGGGAAGCGTAAGCAGGGAGGTTGTCAATACCGCCCGTCTTCCCGTACTCGTTGTCAAAAGAAAATAGCCTTAGTAATCTCATGCAACATAAAAGCCAAAAAGACCGCCTTGGAAACAAGCGGTCTTTTTTTATTGTATAACTTCCAAGTAGAATATAAGAAACAATGAACTCATCAAACGGTAAAAAAGAAGTGATCATTATGGGCGGCGGCCTTGCGGGTCTTTCTGCAGGCGTCGGCCTTTCAAGGGCCGGACAGTCGGTATCTGTATTTGAGAGTGATTCGCAGGTAGGAGGATTGTCACGCACCATATCCCATGGAGATTTCAGGTTCGATCTCGGCGGGCACAGGTTCTTTACAAAAAATAAAGAGACAGAACAATTTGTTAAGGACATTCTGAAGGGCGAGTATGTAACTGTTAACCGGAAGAGCAAAATCTACATGAATAACCAGTTTTTCGATTATCCCCTTAAACCCGCTAACGCCCTGCTTGGCATGGGAATACCTACAACAGTAAAGGCTATCTCGGATTACGGCAGGGAAAGGATCAAAAACTCTTTCAGAGAGAAGGAATGTATCTCTCTTGAAGACTGGGTTGTAGCTCATTTCGGACGCACTATGTTCAATATCTACTTCAAGGAATACAGCGAAAAAGTCTGGGGCATCGAATGCCACAGGATAAGTGAAGAGTGGGTATCGAGAAGGATAGAAGGATTGTCACTTGGAGTTGCGGTGAAAAATGCGCTTTTCAAATTCAGCGGCAGAAAGGTGCCTACACTTGTCGATAAATTCATTTATCCTCCCATGGGAATCGGCCGGATATCAGATGGGATGAAAGAAGAGATTGAAAGAAAAAATACCGTCCATATAAATACCCGGGTTTCAGAGATCAGCCATAGTAATTCCATTATCACCAACATGGTCGCCAGAAACTGCAATGCAGCATATGACATTTCAGGAGATGAGTTCGTTTCAAGCATCCCTATTAATCACCTTGTCGGCATGATGAATCCTGCACCGCCTGAAGATATTATGGAAGCTGTATCAAAGCTCAGGTACCGCGATCTTGTCATTGTAACCATTATGCTGAACAGGGAAAGAGTAACTGACCTTACATGGCTGTACCTTCCCGAGAAGGACATGCCGCTGGGCAGGATACATGAGCCCACTAACTGGAGTTCCTGCATGGCCCCTGAGGGGAAAACCCATATCGTTGCCGAATACTTCTGCTTTAAGAATGATGATATCTGGAACTCAACAGATAAAGAGTTGACTTCAATGACTGTTAAACATCTGGAGAAGCTGGGATTAATCAGCAAAGAAGATGTCTTTGACAGTTGTATTGTTAAAGTCGCAAAGGCTTACCCTGTCTTTGAAGTCGGTTATAATGAATATTATTCAAGGATCTTAAACTACCTGGATAACTTCAAAAACCTCCACATTACAGGAAGGACCGGCATGTTCAAATACTACAATATAGACCACGCGATTGAGTCCGGCAGGGAAGTGGCGGAGAAGATAATTCAAAATTCAAAATATAAAATTCAAAACTGATTATGAAGTGCGCCCTTATCATCCCTTCATGGGTACCTGAAGATATATTTTCTTCAAAAACCGCAGGTTCCCAGATAAATTACTGGCAGCCTCTCGGAACATTATATGTTGCGTCTTCCCTCATCAAAGCAGGGCATGAGGTGCTTTTTCTTAATGGCGCCTTCATGAAGCATGCAGAAATCATTTACAGACTCAGAGAATATCAGCCTGAATTCATCGGCATTTATTCAACTACATTCGGATGGAAGAAGGCGGTGTTTACAGCAGCGGAAATCAGAAAAATAACTCCACCCATCCTCCTCTTAGATAAGGGGAGGAGTAAGGAGGGGTTATCCCGCCCCTACATCGCCGTTGGCGGCCCGTATCCTATAGCCATGCAGGGAAAGTGTCTCGATGATTCAGGAGATATTGATGCAGTTGTCACCGGCGAAGGCGAGATCACGGCAGTAGAGATGCTGGAGAGATTATCGCAAGGTAAGGACCTTGCAGGTGTTGAAGGGATCATATTCAGGGAGAATGGAAAGATAATAAACAATCCTCCCAGACCTCTTATAACGAATGTTGATGCTCTCCCCTTCCCTGCCCGTGAACTTTTGGGAGACACTGACAGTTACATCCCGCCTCCGGCAACTTATAAAAGAAAGCCTGTTGCCGTCATCATGACCGCACGCGGCTGTAACAGGAGATGCATCTTCTGTTTTCAGATAGATAAGGAAAGAAAAAGCGGCATAAGATACCGCAGCGTTGAAAATGTAATGAAGGAGATCGAGCTTTGCCTGGAACAGGGCTACAGGGAGATAAAATTCATCGACGACACATTTGCTGCTGATTACGACAGGGCGATGCGGATTGCGCAGGAGATAAAAAACCGCAAACTCGATTTTACATGGTTTGCATCTGCATGTGTAAATCAGGTTGATAAGCCCTTATTAAAAGCTTTTAAGGATGCCGGGTGCTGGGCCATACTATTTGGCGCAGAAAGCGGTGTGCAGAAAAATCTCAATACTATCAGAAAAGGGATAACGCTTGACCAGACACGTAAAGCGGTCAAGGCGGCAAAAGAAGTCGGGTTAACAGTTTACACGCCTTTTCTCTTTGGCATTCCGGGACAAACATATGAAGACGGGTTAAGGACCATTGAATTTGCCTGTGAATTAAATCCCGATATCGCTAACTTCCATGCACTGACGCCATTTCCGGGGACAGAGCTTTATGACAACATTGAAAAATACGGTACAATGTCTGAAGACCTGACAGACTACACATATCAGGGAGCTGCTTTTATTCCATATACTATGACGCGGGATGAAATTGCACGGCTCAGACAGATCGCCTTCAGGAGGTTTTATTCAAGACCATGGTTTATTGTACAGAAGATCATGAAAGTGCAAAACATAAATGACATTAAAGCATATGCAAAGGGAGTTAAAAGCCTTATCTGGCTATGGATAAGGAGAGACCTGTTCCACCGTAAAAATGCTGCGTAATCTGCGGACCAATTCAATAAATATCTCCCTCTTTTTCTGTGTTAAAATATAATCCATGAAATTACCCGAACTTCTCGCCCCTGCCGGCAATTTTGAGAAATTAAAGACAGCGCTCCATTACGGCGCTGATGCTGTTTATATGGGACTGTCTCAGTTCAGCCTGAGGGCAAAGGCAGACAATTTCACTTCAGAGGAGCTTGAGAAAGCAGCGCTGCTGGTCCGGGCCTCAGGAAAAAAATTCTACATTACAGTAAACATCTTTCCTCACAATAAGGACATTTCACTTATAAAAGAACACCTGGCGTCACTTGGGAAAATAAAGCCTGACGCTCTTATTGTCTCAGATCCCGGGGTATTTAACACCGTATCCGAGATGCTCCCCGATATGCCTGTTCATATAAGCACACAGGCAAACATTACAAACTATTGCTCTGCAAAATTCTGGGAGAGACTGGGCGCTAAAAGACTTATTCTTTCAAGAGAGCTTACGATTGATGAGATCAAACAGATCAGGGATTATGTATCAATTGAACTGGAGTGTTTTGTGCACGGCGCAATATGCATTTCTTATTCCGGCAGATGTTATATAAGCAGTTTTCTTGCAAACAGGTCCGGCAACCTCGGGGAATGCACAAATTCCTGCAGGTGGAATTATACATTACTGGAGGAGACGCGGGAAGGACAGTATTTCCCGGTATATGAAAATGACAGGGGCACATATATTTTAAGCTCAAAAGACCTCTGTATGATAGAACATCTCGACAAACTTGCTGATGCAGGCGTGGACAGTTTCAAGATCGAAGGCAGGATGAAAGGCATCAATTATCTTGCGGGTGTTGTGAAAACCTACAGGGAGGCGGTTGACAGCATCAAAGACAGGCCCTACAGGGGACAGGAAAAATGGCTTCGGGAGCTTTCCATGTTTTCCAGCAGAGGCTATACAACCGGTATGTTCCTGGGAAAGCAGCCGGACAGCGGTTACAATCATGACGAAGATGAAATCTATAAAATGAGCCACGAGCTTGTCGGTGTTGTGGAATCTGTCAGAAACGGGAAAGCTGTTATTTCACTCAGAAGCAGTTTAAAAATCGGCGACCATATAGAATTTCTTTCAACCGGCCTTGAACATCAGACTTTTGAAGTTTCGAAAATATATGATATGGAAGAAGACCTTATCGAATCAGCGAGAAATGAAGAATCTGTTTTGCTGCCCATACAGCCGGGGGTGAGAGAAAACGATTTAGTCAGACGTCCGAGGTAAGATCAGATAACAGTCACACTGCTTGCCTGGGGCCCTTTCTCACCCTTTTCTTCCACAAACCGCACCTCCATCCCCTCTTTCAGGCCTTTGAAATCGTGGTTTAGTATACTGTTCTCATGAAAGTAGATTTCGCGGTTGTCGGGTGTGATGATAAAGCCGTAACCCATTTCAGGGAAAAGCACACTGATGCGCGCCTGGGAAACTTCCTCATGACGTTTTACATCACCGCGCTGAAGTCTGGTAAAATCTTCAAGCTGGCGCCGTGCGGCATCAAAGCTGTTTCTGATCGCTACATACAGGTCTTCATGGGGTTCACGTTTAACAACCAGTTCTTTGCCGGGAACTGTAATATGTATCTGGACATTGTAAAGCTTGCCCTCATGATGATGCCGGTGAGGAGTTTCAACAACAACCCTGCATTTCATGATACGCTCGTAATATTTATCCAGCTTCCCGGCCTTATCCAGAATTTCTGATTTTATTGCATCAGTCAGTTCAAAATCACGGCTTGTTATCTGTAACGGGGTTTCCATAGAAATTTCCTTTCTGTATTTTTATTGTCCTCTTAAAAAGATATTAGCAGTGAATCGGTTTCTTGTCAAAAAAAACAGTTATTAGACAGGCGGTATAGGGGATAGGGGATTCCCCCAATTTAATAATATATATTCCCCGATACCAATTATTCAGAAGAAAATGCTATAAAATCATATAGATTTCTTAATTTGCTGGTTTTCCCTTAAAAAATGAAATACGAGATAGATAAAACTTTAATTCAAAGTTCTGTAAAATGTCTGAATGACTATTCCTGTCTGTCCGGAAACAATGAATGTCTTTGTGAAGTCTCGGACGACTTCAATGATATTCTGTTTGTTCATCCTTCGAACATATCCAACAAATGTACATACTGCGTGACCTTCGGATATTCTTATGTTTCACACAGCTGTCACTGTCCTATAAGAAAAGAGATCTACAAGCGTTACAAAAACTAAGGATATCTTAAACAACATCTCACCCCGCCTTGACCTTCCACGTGGTCCCGTCCTTTTTATCTTCAAGGATAACGCCTTTTTCCTCAAGTGTCTTCCTGATCGTGTCCGCCGTTGCCCATTCCTTCTGTTTCCTTGCCTCCTGCCGTTCAGCTATCTTTTGAAGGAGCGTCTTCTTCGGAAAACTCTATCTTCTTCACCTTCATCAATGACCTGTACCATTCTTCCGGCGTCTTGTTAAATATATTCATAACGCCGCCGACCTCGGCAAGGAGGTCTCTTGTCTTCGTAACGAGCTCCTTTGCCTTCTGGCCTGAAGGTTTGGAATCGAGGAATTTATTTGACCTCCCTGATGAGTTCAAAGATGAATCCGAGCGCGGAGGCTGTATTAAAATCGTCATTCATCGCATTATGGAATTTATCCTTGAAGGACAAAAGCAGTTTTTCAAGTTCAGCAGAGGTTCCGGGTTTCTCGGCAGCCCCCGCTGTTTCGAGAAAATCCTTGATCCTTGTAACTGTCGAATAATACCTGTCTATGGAAAGCTCCGCCTCGGTCAACTGTACATCGGAAAATTCTATCGGGCTTCTGTAATGTGCTGACAGCAGAAAATACCTGACCACCTCCGGCTCGATATTTTTCAAGTATCTCCTTGATCGTAAAAAAATTACCGAGGGATTTGGACATTTTTTCTTTGTCAACCGTAATGAAGCCGTTGTGAATCCAGTACTTCACGAACTGCTTGCCGGTATATGCCTCGCTCTGTGCGATCTCGTTTTCATGATGCGGGAATATCAGATCCGCCCCGCCGCCATGGATATCAAAACTCTCGCCAAGATATTTCGACGACATCGCAGTGCACTCAATATGCCATCCCGGCCTGCCCTTGCCCCACGGGCTTTCCCACCAGGGCTCGCCTTCTTTTGAAGATTTCCAGAGGGCAAAGTCGAGCGGGCTCCTCTTTCTCTGATCAACCTCTACGCGAGCGCCGGACATAAGGTCATCAACGTTCTTTTTTGAAAGCTTCCCGTAATCAGGAAATTTGCCGACCTCAAAATAAACGTCTCCCTCAACGGGATAAGCATAACCTTTATCAATAAGCCCCTTTATCGTCTCTATCATTTCCTTTATGTGGTCCGTTGCGTTCGGCTCAATATCGGCCCTGCTCACGCCCAGCATTCCCATGTCCCTGTAATATTCCTCTGTATATTTTTTCGCAATCACATCATAGGCAACATTTTCCTTAGCTGCACGGGCAATGATCTTGTCGTCAATATCAGTAATGTTTCTTACGTGAGTAACCTTGAGGCCTTTATACCTCAGATATCTTTTCATAATATCAAATACGATCGCGCTCCGTGCGTGTCCGACATGGCACACGTCATACGCGGTTATGCCGCACACATACATTCTTACCTGTCCCGCAACCAAAGGGACAAAATCCTCTTTCCTGCCGCTCATCGTGTTATAAACCCTTATCGTATCTCCTTTGCCTTCCAATGTACTGATTCTCCTTTCGAGTTCGGTAATATAATTTTTTATCTCTTCAAATTTTTCATCTAACGGGTCGGGCATATGTACATGGTCCAGCATCTCTACCAATCCCTCGTTAAAGATCTTAACGACCCTCTTCTTTATTACCCTTCCCGGTACCCCCACAACAATGGAATTGTCAGGCACTGAATTCAGCACCACGGAATTGGCCCCTATCTTCACATTGTCGCCTATAGTGATAGAGCCGAGTATCTTTGTGCCCGCGCCGACAACAACATTACTGCCGAGGGTCGGATGCCGCTTGCCCTTTTCCTTCCCGGTCCCGCCGAGGGTCACCCCCTGATAAAGAAGGACGTTCTCGCCTATCTCCGCTGTCTCCCCTATTACCACACCCATGCCGTGGTCAATGAAAAAACCCTTCCCTATCTTCGCGGCAGGATGTATTTCTATCCCTGTGAGAAATCTTGCCAGTTGCGACAGAAGACGCGGCAATACAGGAACGTGCATTTCCCACAGCAGATGGTTGATCCTGTAAAAAATAATCGCATGAAATCCGGCGTAGGAGAGAATGACTTCGATTTTGCTCCTCGCAGCAGGGTCCATCCTGAAGACGGTCTGAAAATCATGTCTTATGTCGTTTAATAAACCCATTATCCCATCCAATCACTTAACTTTGTATCTTGTATAATATACAATTTAGCGTCCTTTCCTTCAACCAAATTCATGAAATGCATGTAAGCATTCTTTTATAACTGGAAAAATCCTCCCTTTTGCAATGGAAAGTTCGGAGGGGGGTTGTTAAGGAGGGGACTTCCTCCCGTAGCTGTTACACTGTGAGCAAAAAAATGTTGTTCGGCGAGGTGATATAATTATACTATAAAAAGACATTCATATTTTAAACGATAAAGGAAGGGTCTATGAAAACAAATGGAAAGAGGATATATATCGTTTTTGCCGCACTTGTGTGCGGCGTTATTGCCGGCTTTTTAGCTAGTGACACGGTATGGTCGCATGATCCTGTGAAGGACATGCGCGGACAGGCCTTTACAGACCCGTCAAAAACATTCCCCATGCCCGGGGAATGGATTAAGCAGCCCATTAAGTATGACAAGGCGAATGAGGGCGCTGATATAGTCATAATGATGGACCAGGATATCTACCATACCCTTTTACCATCTGTTCAGCAATTTGCAAAAGAGAAAAATCTGAAGGTCATTATGATAGAAGGGACGTGCGGTATTGCTGCAGGCATGCTTTCAAAAAAGTCGGCAGACATGGGAGGTTTTTGCTGTCCCGCAGGGGCGGAAGACCGGTTGCCGGGGATCAGGTTCCATACTATCGGAATTGTTGCCAAGGCCTTTTTTGTCAATCCGGATAATCCGGTTGATAATATTTCCGAGAACCAGTTGCGTGACATATATCTTGGAAAATTAAAACGCTGGTCGGAGGTGAAGACACAGGAAGGACAAAAAGGGCCGGATCGGCCGATAAAGGCCTTCGGAAGGCTACATTGCCCGTTAAGACCCGGACACTGGAGGCTGCTGCTGGATGATAAGACAAAATTCGGTCCGGGGATTTCAGAAGTAGGATCAATTCCTGACATGATTGCACAGGTTGCTTCAGTTAAAGATGCGATTGGATGGGAAGTGCTGACTATGGCCGAGAGAAACAGGACGCTGGGCACGATCAAGCCGTTGAAGATCAACGGGTACCGTCCTAATGATTCCGGTGCGCTTGCATTGCTGAAGTATCCATTCTACCGGACTTACCAGGTCACGACATGGGAGGGAAAGGGTGTGGAGAACCGTAATGCCGCACAATTAGTGGATTATCTGGTTAAAGAGTTTGAGAAACTTGATCCTGATAAATACGGCTTTGTGTCACAGGGCCGGCTCAGGAAGGCAGGGTGGCAATTCAGCGGGGATGAATTGACCGGAGAGCCGAAATAAAGCCGCATGAAAAACAACACTCGTATCGACAGGGTGTTTTCACGTATCCCGCTTACACCAAAGCTGCTGATTATTACTTTATTGGTATGGGGGTTGGTATGGGGCATCCTTGAATATTCCCAGTCGGACCGCCTGAAAGAAATAACTGATACTCAACTGACTAACCTGCTTGAGCAACAGGCTAGGGAGAACAGGATACGTTTCGACAACTATGTGATGGCATACCATGATATGGCGGTGTTGATCGTATCTCAAAAGGCCTTCGTTGATCACATCAGAGGGGACGCGGGATTTCCAGATGAGACTAAAGGTATTAAATACCATACCGAAATTCCTTCATGGCTCCCTGATGCCTCGGTGATGCGTCATTTCATCAGGATACATAATGCTGTCCTGATAGACAGGAGGGGCAGGGTCAGAGAGGTTTATCAGGGAACATCCAGGACTGTCCCGCAGTCGCTTCTTCCGCCATCGGCCCTCCTTTTGCAGATGAGCCGGGGACAGAGCATGTTGAGTGTTGTTGACGGCATCCCTTATCTGATCGTCTCTGAGGCCGCTAAAGATCCTAAGGGTTCCGATACGTCGGTGCTGGTGCTTATCTCACCTGTTGACGATGAATTCCTCTCTGCCTCGCAGGGTGTAATATCAGGCAAGGGCATAATTGCGCTGGTGGAACCAATCCGTCAGCGGATCGTTGCCAGCAATGTCCCTGACCTGATTCAGGCGGGCACGCAGTTTGATACATTGACAGACCGTTATTTAATTACCTCCAAGGCATTTTTTGACTGGGGCGGGGCAGAAATGCCTATGCAGTTTACTGCTTTTGTATCGAAAGATGAACTGGAAGAGATGAGCAGGTCTATGCTTGCTGAGGGAAGACTACAGCGTGCCTTCATATCACTTGCTCTTCTCCTGTCATTTGGAATGATATTGCTTTGGATCACCAGGAAAATTCATCTGCTGACCGAGAATATCGGCGACTTCTCACATAATATTTTAAATATGCACCTACCGGCCATCAGCACGGGAAGAGACCAGCTCCGCATCCTTGAAGAACGCTTTGCCATGTTTAAGGACGAAATTATAGGATCACGTGACAGGCTGAAGAGACAGGCTGAAGAACTGCTGAAGGAAAAGACAATGTATCTTGACAACCTCCTTCATTCATCATCTATGGCGGTTGTAGTTACCGACCTTAATTTGAAGATTAAGCATTTTAACCCGACGGCAGAAATGTTTTTCAGTACCCGCTCCGAAGACGCTATTGGGAAAACAGTCTCAGAAATAAGGCTTGATGAAAAACTGGACGTGCCCTGTTTTGAAAAAATAATCAATGAGGACAGTTATGATGAAGAATGCATTTGCACTACCGTTAACAAGACTGCAAAGGGGGAGCAGATCCTCGAATCAAAAGTCTCATGGGTAAAGGACAGGGACGGAAATGTAAGCGGGTTGCTTTTGATTACGCAGGACATTACGGAACGCAGGCATGCGGAGGAGGCGCTGGTCAAAAGAGAAAACTTTCTGAATAGCATTATTGATCAGAATCCCTACCCTCTCTGGATATCGGATGACCGGGGAACGCTGCTGCGTATAAACCGGGCGTGCTGCGATATGCTGAACATCCGGGAAGACGAGGTCGTTGGTAAGTATAATGTCCTGCAGGACAATATTGTTGAAGAACAGGGCAAGATTCCCCTTGTGAAGTCGGTATTTGACGACGGTAAGACCGTTCAATTTTACCTGGAGTATGACAGTGCCCGATTGAAGAACATCCATCTTGACCGGACCAATCGCCTCATTCTTGACGTGACGATAGCACCGGTCAAGGACGAAAAAGGCCGCACAACAAACGCTGTCATTATGCATCAGGACATCACCTCCCGCAAGCAGGCCGAAGAGCAGAGATTGGCGCTTGAGCGGCAGCTTCTGCACTCTCAAAAGCTGGAAAGTATCGGCATACTGGCAGGGGGAGTGGCCCATGACTTTAATAACCTGCTTACGGCCATCCTCGGCAATCTCCATCTGGCGCTCATGAAACTATCTCCTGATTCCCCTGTCCGGCCTTTGATTGAGCATGCCATTCAGGCGTCTGATCTTGCGGCTGACCTGACGCGCCAAATGCTGGCATACTCCGGTAAAGGCAAGTTTATTGTCAAAGATGTAGATATAAACGAAATGGTAAAGGAGAATGCATTCCTTTTAAAGTCCTCCTTGGTCAAAACAGCAATGATGGGCATTAATCTGCAGCCGGCTGTCTCAAGTATAAAGGCAGATCCAGGACAGATCCAGCAGGTAATTATGAACCTGCTAATCAATGCATCTGAGGCTATCGGCGAGAATGCCGGAGTGATTACATTATCTACAGGAGAGATGGAATGTGATGAGGCCTATCTAATAGGAAGCAGAGTTGATGAGATACCTCCGGCAGGACACTTTGTTTATCTGGAGGTCTCTGACACAGGCAGCGGAATGGATGCGGAGACACAACAACGGCTGTTCGACCCATTTTTTTCGACAAAATTTACTGGACGGGGACTGGGGATGTCGGCGGTTTTCGGTATTGTACGCAGTCACAGGGGTGCGATTATGGTAGACAGCGTTATAGGACGGGGCACCACTATACGGGTACTGTTTCCTGCAGCGATATAATGCAATTTAACGTCCTTTCCTTCAACCAATTTCATGTAATACATTATGGACGGATATTCAAGAAGGAGATTCTTCGGATGCGGTTATCGGGCTTCCGTTTGCAGATTGAAGGACTTGGGGATAAGTAATTTTTTCTTGTAATAGTAAATATGGGGGCTGCATTATACATTTTCTGTATTTTATTAAATGTATATTGTAGGTTCGAACCCACCACTTCTCCGCCCCTGCGAGCCGCATGTTTGCTCTCATGAAATCCCTTTGCGTCATCAGCTCTTGTTATCTCTGTCGTGGCAGCCTCACCGAGCATTGAGAAGATCAGTTCAAGGTCTGTCATATGGTCTCTCAGGTTTTCTCGTTTCAGACCTTTTATCTTTTTATGCTTGTCTGGTGTTATCCCGAATGCGGTTTTTAGATTCGTACTGGTTTTGCCGAAATGTTCATCATAAGGAGGAAGCGTGTATGTTTAATTGGTTTAATATAACTCTTGCCTTAATAATCGGATCTATTGTGTTTATTATTATAAAAGCAGTCAGACAAACAAAAACTGTACTCGACAAAGCCCTCAAGGATGTCGGCCCGACAAAGCGCGATGAGACTTGCCAAAAAGCTTGTCCAGAAGATATACACGCAGGACATTGATCTGTCCAGGTTTGAAGACCCCGTCGCCGCGCAAACCGATTGGTCGCCTGCAAAAGGAGGCGGATCAAGTTTTACAACACACACGATAACAAAGGTCAGTCCTTACAGGATTGAGTTTCGGGCGTCAGGAGGGGCCAAAGTTTTCTCCATGGTTTTTTCCCTTATGGGAATAGGAATCGTATTTGGTTTTTCATTTTTTCATTTCTCTCACGGGACGTTCTCAATCAGCCTTGATACTGTTGCCCCGCTGTTGTTCGGGATTGTCTTTACCGTCATAGGCGGCGGCCTGTTTTACTATTTCACGGCGCCCATTGTTTTTGACAAGAGACAGGCATCCTTCTGGAAGGGCAGAAAAAACCCGGATAAGGACTTTGTCAATAATACGGTGAAGAATTTTGCCAGGCTTGAGGAAATTCATGCGCTTCAGCTTGTTTCTGAGAATTGTCGCAATGACGATCATTCCTATCGCAGCTATGAGTTAAATCTCGTTCTGAAGGATGGCAAGCGCATCAATGTCGTTGATCACGGCAATGAGAGTAAACTTCGTGAAGATGCCAAGACACTTTCCCGGTTTATCGAGAAGCCCGTGTGGGACGCCATCTCATGAAATGATATACTGATAAAATTGTTTCTTAAGACGAATTGCTTTAAAGAGCCATCTGCGTTAACTTGTAAAGTCCTGAATTTGCATTGCCTCTTGTTTTGATATTGTAAAATCCCGGATTGTATTTTTTCAAAAACTACGGGTTTTCATCTTGTGCGCTTACGAGTTTTCATACTTTCACGCTTACGCTCTTTCCCGCTTCTAACCGGAAAATCAGAGGGCTTCTTCTTTCTCTTCTTCCTGCCCGCTTCCCATTGCTCATGTTCAGCGATCATCTCCTGCAGGTTGAGGTCCTCTACGGATGAGCTGACGATGTTATTGTAATCTTTTCTGTAGAGCTTTATGACCTCAATATCTTTATTGATGAGCTGCTGGATATCCCCAAGAAGTTCTTTTTCCTCTTTGCTGCAGAATGAGATCGCTTCACCCAGTTTGATGCCGCGGCCGGTCCTTCCAACCCTGTGCACATACATCTCAGGCTTGTCAGGAAGATCATAGTTGATTACGTAATCGATATCCGGCACGTCGATCCCGCGGGCATTGATGTCGGTGGCGATCATGATGCGGCAGCGGCCCTCCCTGAACTTTTTCATCACCTCAGACCGGTCGTCCTGATTCTTGCCCCTGTGGATAGAAACTGTATCTATATGCACCCTCTCCATGGCCTTTGCCACCCGTTCGGCGCGGACCCCGGTCCTTACAAATACGATGATCTTGCTTCCCGGATTATCTTTAATAAACCTCTCCAGGAAAAACCGTTTGTCATCCATTTCCACAAACATGACAAAGTGCGAGACATTCTTCGCGACAGGGTCCTCCGGCGCTATCTGTATGTGTATCGCAGAGCTCTTGACCTGTGAGAAGGCGAGTTTCTTTATCTCTTTGTTAATCGTGGCTGAGAAGAAGAGCGTCTGGTGCTTATTTGTGAGCTTCCTCTTCACATCCCTGATGTCATCTATAAACCCGAGGTCAAGCATATGGTCGGCCTCATCAAGTACAAGGGTCCTGATCCGTGAGAGGTCAACGTGCCCCTGGCTGATAAAATCAAACATCCGCCCCGGGGTCGCAATAAGTACGTCGATCCCGCCCCGGAGCTTTTTGATCTGCGGGTCCTGCTCAACCCCGCCGTACAAAGCAAAGGTCTTGACCTTCGTATGCCGCGCAAGCTTTTCAAAGACCTCCCCGATCTGCATTGCCAGTTCATGCGTGGGGACCATGACAATGCACTTGATCCCATAGGACCGCCTGCTGCTCTTCTCCCTGTGGATCATGTCGATGAGGGGAATCGCAAAAGCAGCCGTCTTCCCGGTCCCGGTCTGTGCAATAGCCAGGACGTCCTCGCCTTTCAGGATCGAGGGAATGGACTTGAACTGTATGTTCGTAGGCCTTTTGAAACCCATCAGGTCAAGGTTCTTTTTAATTGTGTCTGATATATGGTACTTCTCAAATTTCATGGATTCACCTTACTTTCCTGCTTACGTTTTTCCCAACCAGGGAATTACTTTTAATTATACTTGAATCGGCGGGCGAGTGCGCATTGTCACCCTTTTTATTTTGCGTTACCTGAAAAAAAAATTAAAAAATGCAATAATTAACCCATTAACTATAAACATGGAGGATTTAAAAATGGCAGAAGCAAAAGGATTGAGTAAACCGGTAAAGCTGAAAAATGAGCTGGCGGCGTTTCTGGGAGCAACAGAACTTCCCAGGACAGAGATCACCAAAAAACTATGGGACTATATTAAAGCGAATAAACTTCAGACAAAGACTGAAAATGGAAAGCCTGAGAACGCAGGCAAGTTCATTGTGGCTGATGCTAAACTGCTCCCGATCTTCAGAAACACAAAATCCACAAGCAAATCAGGCACGGTCACTGACCTTACAAATCTGAATGAAGGCCAGACGATCAACATGATGCAGATGGCCGCTGTTGTTGCTGCAAACATAGAATAAGCTTATGGTGTCGGGCAGTATAATTATTTGAGTCTGTTTAAGGGATAAGGATTAAGAGGTATGGACTAAGGATTATGGGATAAGGAAAAGATATGTTCACTGCATATCCCTTACCCCTTAATCCATACTACCTGCTCACCGTCACCCCAAGCTTTTCACAATATCGGTTGATGCCGCACCTGCTGCATAGGGGAGAAATCGGCCTGCATATGCCCTGCCCGAAGGCTACAAGCATGCCGTTTATTTCAAGCCAGTATTTTTCAGGGAGTTTTTCACGGAGGGCAAATTCAGTCTTTTCAGGGGTTTTTGTTTTAACATAGCCCCATCTGTTGGTTATCCTGTGTACATGAGTATCAACGCATATCCCTGGTTTTCCATATCCGAGGGTGACAACAAGATTTGCGGTCTTCCTGCCGACTCCTTTCAATGTCAACAGTTCATCTATATCATCAGGGACACTTGAATTGTATTTTCCTATAAGTACGTTGCATATATCTTTAATCCTCTCAGCTTTAGTTTTATAAAAACCAACAGGATATATCGCCTTCTCGATTGTTTTCACCGGAAGTTTGGACATAGTTTTCACGTCAGGCGCAAGACTGAACAGTTTTTCAGAAGCGACACCTGTTGTTTTATCCTGTGTTCTAAGGCTTAATATGCATGAGATAAGAACTTTAAAAGGATCTCTGCGGAGGGATTTATTGGCCATGTTCTCAAGCCATGGGAGCTCCAGGCTTCTCACCTGTTCTTTCAGAAGAGGCCACAGCTTATGAAGTGTACTATTATTCATTGAAGCAGCTTAAGGATTTATATTTATTTCCTGTTTGCTTTTTTCGGGGCAGTCTTCTTTGGAGATTTCTTTGCAGCTACTTTAGCAGATTTTACAGCCGGTTTTCCAGAACTCTTTTTGTCAGCTTTTTTCGCAGTTAATTTAGCAGATGGTTTTTTAACTGATTTCTTAATCTTCGTCTCTTTTTTCACTGTCTTCTCTTTTTCTGCTTTCTTCTTCTCCGGCTTTTGCTTCTTGACCTTGACCTTTACTGGTTCAGGTTCTTTTGTCAGAGATTTAGGAATTATGTTTTCAAGGATTTCATTAAGTTCTAACGCATTCTTTGGTGCATATGCAAATGCGTCATTGTTAAAATAATAGTACACATCTTTCCCCTGTTTCAGATATTCCTTTATCTTCTTCGCATCATTTTTTAATTGTTCAGTGCTGTAATTGGTTGCATAATTCCCACCCTCGCCATGTCTGCGTATATATACAAAGTTAGCGGTAATCGGCAAATCATTAATAAAATCGGGCCAGTCAGCCATGCATAAGGCAATATTTGAGGCCGACAGGAGACCCATGACTTTTTTCGTGAGCCAGCTTTTGTGCCTGAATTCAAAGGCGTGACGGACCGGATACCGCTTAAGATTTTCTATGAAATCCTCGAGGTTTTTCATGTTGAGCTTCAAATTTGGAGGAAGCTGCCAGAGGATGACCCCTAATTTTTCAAGGAGAGGGGCGGTTGCATTAAAAAATGTAGAGAGCGGGAGTTCCACGTCCTTAAGTTTCTTAACATGTGTTATAAAGCGGCTGCCCTTAAGACAGAAATTAAAATCCGGCGAGGTTTCCTTATACCACCTTTCAAAGGCCTCTTTCTTAAGGAGCCTGTAAAAGGTAACATTGAGCTCAACAGTATTGAATTTCTCCATGTAGAAGGACAGCCATCTTCTGTGAGGAAGATCTTCAGGATAAAAGGCGCCCTTCCATGAATCATATAAAAATCCGCTGCATCCTATCCTATATTTGGGCATTTCAGCTTTTAAGTATACACATAACGTTAAAAAAATAATACAGGAAAATTAAGAAATTTAAAAAAAATCAAGAAATTCTTATCTTTTCCAGCCCGCCATTATTGCTTAAATATATGACCTCCAGGATCTGTGCGTTTCTGATCATGCGGTCGCATAACTTGCACGGCTTTCCATTGGCAAAACTTCCATCCTCCTCAAAGCCGGCAACATATATGACCGCTCCTTTCCTCCTTTCCGGAGGGGCATTTATGATCGCATTCTGCTCCGCATGCACAGCTTCGCATAATTCATACCTTTCACCTGACGGAATATTAAGCTCCTGCCTTGTGCATTTCCCCGTATCTATACAATTATCTATCCCGCGGGGAGAGCCGTTGTAGCCGGTGCTTATTATTACCCGGTCTTTGACAATAACAGCGCCGTACTTCCTGCGCAGGCAGGTGGCGCGCGATGAGACCACTTTTGCTATTTCTATAAAATAATTATCCCAGTCAGGCCGCATATTATTCCCTTGATGTTACTAAAGTATTATATCCTTCATTTGCAAGTTTTGACGCAACGGTAAAGGCGCTGTCGCGGCTGTCGAAGCTCCCTACCCTTACACGGTGGAACTTCTGGCTGTCTTTGACGAACGTTGTAATATAAACGTCTTTGTATTTAAATTCCAGTCCCTGCTTAAGCCTGTCTGCGTTAAGCTTGTCTACAAACGCCCCGACCTGTATGGTCACGGCCCCGGCAGAAAGCGCCGGCGAGTATTCTATCCGTTTTACATACCGCATGTCCCGCCCGAGATACTCGATCTTTACAAGCCCCACTCCCTTACCGATGTGATCGATCTCCCGCGCTGCGCCGTAGGAAAGGTCCAGGTCCCTGCCGGAGATGAACGGCCCCCTGTCATTCACAATAACAACAACCGATTTGCCGTTGTCGGGATTAGTGACGCGCAGTCTTGTGCCGAAGTCCATTTCCTTGTGCGCAGCTGTAAAGCCGTACATGTCATATCTTTCGCCGGATGAAGTCGGCCTTCCGTTAAAATCCTGGCCGTACCATGAGGCAGTGATATAGTCTTTCGATCGGTGGACGGTACTCAGGAGGGGGAAGAGTGGCGCAGGAGGCGAGGAGGATGGCCAATAAGAATATTGCGAGGTATTTTGCATATCCCCGGTTGTCGCCGATGACCTTTTCAGCAACTATCTTCTTTGTATAATCTCTCTCGTTACCTGTGCCTACTTTTCTGCCCTTTGCAACTCCTCCGAGATTCAATATAGATTCCTTCTTTCTTTTTTTCATTGATATATCATCTCCTTACCCCCAAAACTCCCTCAATCCTAAGCTCACCTCTACCGCCCTGTCAATCTCTTTCATCTTCAGCACGGAAAGTGTGCCTGCAAGATTCTGGAGTCTTTCTTTATCAATGGTGTATATCTGCCCGAGATGAACCACGGATTTATGCGGCAAGCCGCTTTCTTCCGGGGTTATTAATACGCCGACCGGAAGCCCGGCGACTTTAAGGTTGCTCGTTATCGCAGCGACTATTGTAAGGCCGCTTACATTATTGCCGACATTATTCTGGATAACAAGCGCCGGATGCGGCCCTTTCATTTCCCTGCCCTTTGAAGGACTGAAATCAAGAAAGTATATCTCACCCCTTTTAGGCTGTTTCATTTTCTCTTTGCCTTTCTGCCGGCTTTATATTTCACAACCGGCTCTGCGCATATACTTAAGAAATCCTCTGCAAGACGTCTGTCGTCCTCGGCAATTTCCTTATAAATCTTCTCTGCTTTTTCAACAGCCTGCTGCTTTTTATAATCATTCAGCATCCTTGTAATGGCTACTCTGACAACTTCACTCCTGCTCTTTTTTAATAATTTAGACAAACTATCCACTTCTTCAATAAGTTCAGATGGAAAGCTTATTCCAAGTTTTGTAACCGGCATCTTACAGCCTCCTTGTAATACTCAAACAGTATAATTAGAATACCTGAAAGAATACCATTATGCAATATTATTATATCTCAATATTATGAAATGTGTAAAAGCTCCAGCCATCTAAAAACTCCCATGTCCCTCTTTGACAAAGAGTGATACACACCCCTTGATCCCCTCTTGATAGAGGGGAAATAAAGAAACAGGGGCATGATCTGCTCATGCCCCTGTTGAATTCCTGCTGAACTGCTTTATGTTCTCTATTGTTTTTTATTAGCTGCATTTCGTAAATCCGCAGTCCCTGCAGACCGCGCAGCCGCCTGCGTGTTCTACGGCCCCGCCGCAATCGGGACATGCTCCGCAGAACAGCATTTTTTCCTTTTTACCATTTTGGGGTTCGTCCGCTGTTTCAATCTTCGGATGCGAGCCGTTGCCGTTCTTCCTTGCTGCCGCGTTCCGTGTATCTTTCAATGGACTTTGATATGGCGTCCGAGCAGGATGAGATCTTTCCGCCGTTGGCCCATGCCGGGCTGTGGCAGCTGATGCCTTTAAGGTGTTTGACAAGCTCTTCCGGTTCTATATTGCTCCTCAAGGCAAGGCTTACAAGTCTTCCGATCGCCTCTGCCTGGCTTGAAGCACAGCCTCCTGCCTTACCCATCTGAGTGAAGAGCTCGAAAAGATTGCCGTCCTCATCTTCATTTATGGTGACATACAAATTGCCGCAGCCTGTCTTCATAAGTCTTGTAGTGCCCTTGATCACCTCGGGCCTCTTTTTGGGTATTATCTTATGTTCGGTCTTCGGCTCTATGGGCTCTGCGCTCTGCACTTTTTGTTCTGTTTTGGTCTTTCCTGTAGACAATACCTGCTCTTCCCTGGAACCGTCCCTGTAAACCGTGACGCCCTTACAGCCGAGGCCGTATGCCATAAAATATGCATCCTCCACGTCTTTCTGTGCAGCATCATGCGGGAAATTGACGGTCTTGGAGACAGCATTGTCAACATGCTTCTGAAAGGCCGCCTGCATCCTTATGTGATCAAGGGGAGATATGTCGTGTGCGGTAATAAAGATCCTTTTCACATCATCAGGTATCTCGCTGATGTCGCGGAGGCTGCCTTTTTCGGCGATCCTGTCTATAAGTTCCCTGCTCCAGAAGCCTCTCTCTTTTGCGATCCTCTCAAAGTGGGGATTGACCTCATAGAGTTTTGTGCCTTCAAGGACGTTGCGGACAAAGGCGACCGCAAACAACGGCTCTATGCCGCTTGAACATCCCGCGATTATTGAAAGCGTCCCTGTAGGGGCTATAGTTGTAGTGGTGGCATTTCTCAGGGGCATCCTGTCTTTAAAAATGCTCATCTCAAAATTAGGAAAGGTGCCCCTTTCCTCGGCCAGGAACGAAGACTGCTTCTTGCTTTCAGTCTGTATGAATTTCATCACCTCAACAGCAAGCTTCGAGGCTTCCTCGGAATTGTAAGGTATTCCAAGCTGTATCAGCATATCTGCCCAGCCCATGACCCCAAGCCCTATTTTCCGGTTCGCCTTTGTTGCCTCTTCTATTTTTTTAAGAGGATACTTGTTGATCACAATAACATTATCGAGAAAATGTACAGACCGGTGCACGGTCTCTCTGAGAGAGTCCCAGTCCAAACATGCAACACGTGCCGCATCCCGCTTCACATGCCTGGCGAGGTTGATCGAGCCCAGATTACAGGACTCATACGGCAAAAGAGGCTGTTCACCACACGGATTTGTGCTTTCGATCTGTCCCAATCAACGGCGTTGGATTATGCTGGTTCATCCTGTCAATAAATATAATGCCCGGCTCCCCGTTTTTCCATGAATTATGGACTATCAGGTCAAATACCTCTCTGGCTTTCAGTTTGCTTACGGACTTTTTTGAATGAGGATTGAGCAGATCGTATTCTTCATTTTTCTCAAGCGCCTTCATGAACGCGTCAGTAATGCCGACTGACAGATTAAAGTTGTTCAGCTTTACATTGCTTTCCTTTGCGGATATGAAATCAAGAATATCGGGGTGGTCAACACGCAAAATCCCCATATTGGCGCCGCGCCTTGTGCCGCCCTGTTTTATGGCCTCGGTTGCAGAATCGAAAACCGTCATGAATGAGATCGGGCCTGACGATATCCCCTTGGTTGAGCCAACAATATCACCTTTAGGCCTTAGATTGGAAAAAGAAAAACCGGTGCCTCCGCCTGATTTATGTATGAGAGCGGCATTTTTTACGGCCTCAAAAATAGATTCCATCGAGTCCTCTACAGGGAGTACAAAACATGCGGAAAGCTGCCCCAGTCTTCTTCCCGCATTCATGAGAGTAGGGCTGTTGGGAAGGAACTTTAACGATGTCATAAAATTATAAAATTCATTCTCTATACGCCTTACCTCCTCTTCGGATTTGGCATAATTCAGCTCCACGTTCGCAACAGTCTTTGCAACCCTCCTGAAGAGGTCTTCAGAGGTCTCAACGATATTGCCTTCTTCATCTTTTTTTAAGTACCTCTTTTCAAGCACCTTAATTGCGCTCTGACTTAAATCAAGCTGCCTTGAAACCAGTTCTGCCATAAAACCTCCCGGTAAAATATAATTAGTAATTAGTAATTAGTAATGAGTAATTAATGTTGTCTTTTAACATCTCTTTCCTTAATTGTTCATTATTCATTGATAATTGTTCATTGTCTTTCAATATCCTCTATTTAGAGGCATTGAGAAATTAAACCACAATATGTTGTATATGTCAAGCAAAAAATGAGCTTTTTAAAACTCTTTGATTTTAATGAGATTTTACTGTGAGAATCCGGTTGATGAAATGTGGATTAAAAAACAGTCCGTAGATTTCTGTCAGATTTCTCAGATTGCATTGCCAGGCTGGCAAGCTCTGGCAAGTCCGGCAAGCCGGAATGACAAGAGAACATCGTCTGATCAAATTTATAATCAAAAGGTAAATAAATTATTTTTTATAGCTTAAAAAAATCTGTGTAATCTGTGTAATCTGTGGATATAATATATCCTTGATATGGCTAAGGTTAAAATTCAAAAAATACCTTACGGCGGCTGGAACAACTGTGTTCAGATCACAAATGACCTTGTCGATCTCATCGTAACCTCCGATATTGGTCCAAGAATTATCCGATATGGTTTTATCGGTCAGGCAAATGAGTTCTGCGAAATTGAATCTGAAAGAGGATTAACAGGGGGAGACCAGTGGAGGATCTACGGGGGCCATCGTCTATGGCACAGCCCGGAAGATGAAAAAAGGACTTACGAGCCGGATAACAGGCCTGTACAATGGGAGAAAATCGAAAACGGCATAATCACTAAGCAGAACATAGAACCGCATACAGGAATTCAGAAGGAACTGGAAATATCACTTGATCCCGACAATACATCAGTTAAAATCCTCCATCGTTTGACCAACAGGGGACTATGGCCGGTTGAACTGTCTGTCTGGAGCATTTCTGCCATGGCAACAGGTGGAAAAGAGATCATCCCTCTTACACAGAGAAATACCGGCCTGGTCCCAAACAGACTAATGGCATTGTGGCCATATACAGAACTGAATGATCCACGGATGCACTTTGGGAAAAAGTATATTGTCCTGCAGCAGGATCCCGTTATAAAACAGCCCGTAAAGATCGGGATATCAAATGAAAACGGCTGGGGCGCTTATTTCAATTATGACCATCTCTTTGTAAAATATTACACCCATCACATGAATGCCCGATACCCGGACTTTGGTGTGTCATATGAAACATATGCCAATGATTTTATGCTCGAAATGGAAACCCTTTCGCCGCTTATAATGATTGGGCCGAACTCACACGCTGAGCACATAGAGAAGTGGGAGCTTTTTGATAACGTGCCAATGCCAACGAATGATGAGACCGAGATTGAACTTTTGCTGAAAAGCAGAATACGTATTTAAGTTGTTTCCTTCCGCACTTCCGCGCTTCCAGACTTTTGCACTATTAATTTCTTCAGTTCCATGGGAAATTTGCCGAATAGATATTGAATATTGGAAATGGACTTTTGCGTTTTTTTGCAAAAACTCCTTATTTAACAGATTGTTGAGGCAAACTTAATATGGCGCCAAAGATTGGTCAGTTGCTTGTAAATAATGCAATAATTACTGAAGAACAGTTATTTAAGTCCTTGGAATTACAGAAAAAGGAAGGCGGCCGCATTGGTTCAACTCTTATCAAGCTCGGTTTCATAAGTGATGAGGGCTTAGTACAGTTTTTGAGCAAACAATACGGCGTTCCTGTAGTGGTCCTGTCTGCAGAGGAGATTGACCCGTCCATTGTTAAATTCATTCCATATGATGTAGCAAACAAGTATCAGATATTCCCCGTCTCAAAAAACGGCGCATCCCTTACACTCGCTATGGCTGATCCGTCCAATGTATTTGCCATCGACGATATCAAATTCATGACCGGCTATAATGTAAAACCTGTTGTGGCCTCCGAGTCGTCAATAAAAGAAATGCTCTCCAGATTCTATGAACAGCAATCAGAGGCCCTCCAGACCGTAATGGACAGCATATCGGACTTTAATGATGCGGGTCTGGATTTAGTGCATGAAACAGAAGAAGACGTTGATGTTTCCGCATTAAAGACCGCCGTGGAAGAGGCCCCTGTCGTAAAACTCGTCAATATTATTTTAAGTGAAGCCATAACAAAGGGCGCCAGTGATATCCATTTCGAACCATATGAAAAATCCTTAAGGGTGCGCTACAGGATAGACGGCGTGCTCTATGATGTAATGCAGCCTCCCATGAAATTGAAGGCGGCCCTGTCATCGCGTATTAAAATAATGTCCGAACTCGATATCTCTGAAAGGAGGCTCCCGCAGGACGGCAGGATCAAACTGAAAATAAGAGACAAATCCGTAGATCTTCGCGTTTCAACCCTGCCGACCCTTTTTGGCGAAAAGATTGTCATGAGAATACTCGATAAAAGCAACCTTTCCCTCGAGCTTACAAAACTCGGATTCGAGGAGCAGGCTTTAAAGGATTTTACATAATTCGATCGTTTCTCCTTATGGCATGGTCCTTGTAACCGGCCCCACGGGAAGCGGGAAAACCACAACGCTTTACTCGGCGCTCAGTACGGTCAATAAGATAGACGTAAACATCATGACTGCGGAAGACCCTGTGGAGTATAACCTTATGGGCATAAATCAGGTCCATGTAAGGGAAGAAATCGGGTTGACATTTGCCGCCGCCCTCAGATCATTCCTCAGACAGGACCCTGATGTCATAATGGTAGGTGAGATCAGGGACTTCGAGACCGCAGAGATCGCCGTAAAAGCGGCTTTGACCGGCCACCTGGTTCTGAGCACTATTCATACCAATGACGCGCCAAGTACAGTGTCAAGACTGCTGAATATGGGGATTGAGCCTTTTTTAGTCTCTGCATCGGTTTTGTTAATACTTGCCCAGAGACTCTGCAGAAAGGTTTGCTTAAAGTGCAAAGTGGAGGAAGATATCCCTGAAACAGCCCTCTTAGCTATAGGTTTTTCAAAAGATGAGATCAATACATTTAAATGTTTCCGGGGCACGGGTTGTCAGGCCTGCAACGGGACCGGATATAAAGGAAGGCTTGCATTATATGAGGTAATGCCGGTAAGAGAGGAAATAAAGGAAATGATACTTAAGGGGGCTTCGACCTCTGAAATAAAAAAGATGGCGGTATCACTGGGAATGAAGACCTTGAGGATGAGCGGTTTGACAAAAATCAAAGAAGGACTAACTTCAACAGAGGAAGTATTGCGGGTGACCTTTGGAGATTAACCGCGTTAGAAATTTTCACTGCTGTTATACGAAAGGTAAAGGTTCTATCAACAGACTTAAGAATTTTTCAGATTATGCCGATTACTAACTTATTAAAAAATTATGTGATCCAAATTGTGGCGATAAGCCCGGATTAGAGGTATAATTTATATCATATGGAAACTTTATACGACCTGTTGAAAATAATGATCGACAAAAATGCTTCCGACCTTCATATAAGTACAGGAACGGCCCCCCGATTAAGAATTGACGGGAAACTCGCTCCTCTCGACCGTTCCGAGCTGACCCCTGCTGAAACAAAAGCCCTTTGCTACAGCATCCTGACTGACACACAAAAACACAAATTTGAAGAAAACAATGAACTGGATCTCTCGTTCGGGATGAAAGGCTTAAGCAGGTTCAGGGCCAACATTTTTATGCAGAGAGGCGCGGTGGCCGGGGCCTTCAGAATGATCCCTTACAATATAAGGACTTTTAATGAACTTGGCCTCCCCCCCATTATTTCTGAACTCAGCAAGAAACCAAGAGGACTCATATTGGTCACAGGGCCGACCGGTTGCGGTAAGTCTTCAACCCTTGCAGCCATAATCAACAAGTTAAACAAGGAGCGTCACGAACATATAATAACTATAGAAGACCCTATCGAATATATTCATTCCCATGACAGTTGTCTGGTCAACCAGAGAGAGGTAAACTCTGATACCGCATCTTTTAAAGACGCCCTGAGGTATGTTTTAAGACAGGACCCGGATATAGTGCTTATCGGTGAAATGAGGGACCTGGAGACAATTGAAGCCGCGCTTACTGTTTCGGAAACAGGGCATATGACCTTTGCAACCCTTCATACAAATAACGCTATACAGACTATAAACCGTATAATAGACGTATTCCCTGCACATCAGCAGGAGCAGGTCCGGGTCCAGCTCTCTTTTGTGCTGGAAGGAATAATCTCGCAGCAGCTTATCCCCAAGAAAAACGGCTCCGGAAGGGCCCTGGCAGTGGAAATATTCATTCCTACCCCGGCGATCAGAAACCTTATAAGGGAAGACAAGGCCCACCAGATATATTCCATGATGCAGACAGGCCAGGTAAAATTCGGGATGCAAACAATGAACCAGTCACTTTTTGAATTGTTCAAAAAAGGTGTAATATCATATGAAGACGCTCTTACAAAATCCACTATGCCGGATGAACTTATGAATATGATGCAAAGGGCTTCGGTAGGGAAAGGATAGTATATGGCAATAGTATTTAAATGGTCAGGAAAATCTCCCCAGGGAACTATTCTGAAAGGCGAACTTACAGCAGATTCCAAAGAAGAAGTGCAGACGCACCTCAGGAGACAGAGGATAATACCTACAGATATCTCCCCAAAACCCAAATCCCTTTTAGGCTCTATGCGCGGAAAGGTAACGGAAAAAGACCTCGTTATTTTTACAAGGCAGTTTGCAACCATGATAGGCGCAGGGCTTCCGCTCGTACAGGCCTTAGATATTCTGTCAAAACAGACTGAGAACAGTTCGTTTGCCAAGACCATCGGTGATATAAAAAGTGATGTTGAAGGAGGTTCCACCTTCGCAGACGCCCTGCGAAAATTCCCGAGGATCTTTACTGACCTGTATTCCAATATGGTAGCGGCAGGAGAAAGCGGCGGTATTCTTGACACCATACTGGTGCGTCTCGCCACCTATATTGAAAAATCCCAGAAACTGAAGAGAAAAGTAAAAGGCGCAATGGTATACCCTTCCGTAGTTATAACTGTTGCCATCCTGGTTATTGCTATTATTATGATTTTTGTTGTGCCGACCTTTGGAAAAATGTTTTCACAGCTCGGCGGGACCCTGCCGGCGCCGACACAATTAATAATCAACATAAGTAATTTTCTCAGCGGTATAGGAGGGTTGATAATTCTTGCCTGCATTATCGGCACCGTAATATTTATAACTCAATTCAGACGGACGGAAGTGGGCCAGATAGTTACCGACAAACTGCTTTTGAAAGTCCCTGTTATCGGGATACTCCTGAGAAAAGTTGCGGTTGCAAAATTTACCAGGACCCTCGGGACCCTTGTGAGCAGCGGCGTCCCTATACTTGACGGTCTGAACATAACGGCCAAAACAGCAGGCAATAAAGTTATCGAAAAAGCGGTGTTTGAAGTAAGACAGGGAGTTTCTGAAGGAAAGACCATTGCTGAACCCTTGTCCCAATCAAAAGTTTTCCCTCCCATGGTCAATCAAATGATATCGGTCGGCGAATCAACCGGCGCCCTGGACAACATGCTCGGCAAGATCGCAGATTTTTACGACGACGAAGTTGATCAGGCAGTCGCAAATCTCACTTCCATGATAGAACCTTTGCTCATGGTCTTCCTGGGGGGCACTGTCGGCTTTATAGTCGTTGCCATGTATCTGCCGATATTCAAGCTCATAACCCTTATAAAGTAAGCCTGATTCCTTAATTGTTTATTTTTAATTTATAATTATTCATTTCAGGCTGAACTCCGGGAAAGCATGCTCAAAGAATTAGCAAGACGTATTAATGCTTTGATATTTATACGGGCTGTAGTAGTTACGCTCCTGCTCGGCTCATTCTATATCTTCAGTATCGGATATGACAGACTGGTCCATGCAGCGTCTTTTTCCTCGTTAATAATCTTTCTCTACCTGTTGACAATAGTTTATGCCACCCTGCAGCGCAGGATAAAAAACGATCTTTATCTTATCGTTTTTGCATATGTACAGATCGTTACAGACGTTGTATCCGAAATCCTGCTTATTTACATAACCGGCGGCATCGGAAGCTTATTTTCGTTTATGTTCCTGTTAAGTATACTCTCTGCGGGCATAATACTGAACCGGCGTGCATGCTATATTATTGCCACGTTATGCAGCATCCTTTACGGACTTCTTCTGGATCTCCAGTATTACAAGGTAATAATTTCCAATGTCACCTTCTTTTCAGAGAAGGATTTTTTCTACAACATATTCGCTCACATCACAGCTTTTTACCTCGTTGCCTTTCTCAGCGGATATCTCTCAGACAAACTCCGTAAGGCAACGCGGAGTCTTGAGGAAAGGGACACTGTTTTAAGCGACCTGAAGGCCTTCAGCAGGTATATTATAGAGAGCATACCGAGCGGGATATTTACAACAGATTTAAACAGAAGGATAATCACATTCAATAGCTCCGCACAGGAAATAACAAAGCTCACACACGAAGAAGTAACGGGGAAAACCCCTGAAGACATATTTCCTTTTCTTGGAAATTCCCAAAGTACTTATGGACAGGGTTGAGGGTGAAATACAGAGGAATGGCGAGACGTTCCCTATCGGAATGAGGCTCTCGTCGCTAAAAGACGGCTCGGGAAATTCAATAGGCATTATCGGTGTCTTCCAGGACCTGACTGAATTAAAGGCAATGGAGGCCGAGGTAAAAAGAAAAGAGAAATGGGCGTTTATCGGCGAGCTTTCCGCTTCGATCGCACATGAACTCAGAAATCCGCTCGCTTCGCTCAAGGGGTCTATCGAAATGCTGAGCGAAAAAAAAGTTTCTGAAGAATATGCCGAACGCCTGATGAAAATAGCGCTTTCAGAGATGGACCGGCTTAACGGCATAATAACGGATTTCCTGCTCTATGCGAGACCGCAGGAACTCAATAAAAAACCCTTTGACATCCATCAGTCTCTGAGAGATGTGGTCACCCTTCTTCAAGGTCCTGAAACAAACAGTAAAAATGTTACAATATCCGCAAAACTGGACGGGAGCCTGATCATTACAGGAGATTCAAAACAGATGCAGCAGGTATTCTGGAACCTTGGAATAAACGCCGTAGACGCTGTTGCAGACGCCGGGAGGATTGATATTTACACGGTCTCAAAATTTAATAAAGTAGAAGTTGTCTTTAAAGATACAGGCATGGGAATAACTGCAGAAGATATAGATAAAATATTTTATCCCTTTTACACAACAAAAGAACATGGGACGGGACTCGGTCTCTCCATTGCCCATAAGATAACGGAAGAACACGGCGGAAAGATAATTGTTGAATCCAAAGGAAAGGGAGCAGGCACGACTTTCAGAGTAATACTGTGACCAATGAATAATGAATAATGAAATTAATGAAACAACTGATTGTTAATTGTTAACATCTATTAGAAGAGATATTTTTCAATGAAAAGACAAAGGTAAAATTTTAGTCGTTGACGATGAAAAAAGCATGCGGGAGATCCTTGAGATATTCCTGAAGAGCGAAGGCTATAGCGTATTAGTTGCCAACAATGGTGAGTCGGCAATGGAGATCCTGAAGCATGACCTTTTTGACCTGATCATCACTGACATGAAAATGCCCAAAGTCGGCGGGCTGGAATTGCTGAAAAATGTCAAGGAGATCTCTCCTGATACCGTGGTTGTAATCTTTACTGCTTTTGGCACAACCGAATCTGCTGTAGAGGCAATGAAGCTTGGAGCGTTTGACTACATTACCAAGCCGTTTCAAATGGACGATATAAGGCTTGTAGTAAAAAATGCGCTTGAAAAACAAAAGCTGCAGCAGGATGTATCTATCCTGAAAGGACAGTTAAAACCGCCTTCTCTGGAGAACATACTGGGCCGCAGCCCTTCCATGCTTGAGCTTTTCTCCATTATATCCAAGACCGCTGAAAGCAATGCCAACGTGCTTATAACCGGTGAAAGCGGCACGGGAAAAGAGCTTGTGGCGAAAGCCGTTCATGGTCTCAGTCCGAGAAAAGACCGGCACTTTGTTGCAATTAATTGTGCTGCAATACCTGAGGGCCTTCTTGAGAGCGAACTTTTTGGTTATATGAAAGGCGCCTTTACAGGGGCTGCCGCAAACAAGCAGGGCCTGTTCGAGCTTGCAAATGAAGGAACTCTTTTTCTTGATGAGATAGGAGAAATGCCTTTGAGCCTGCAGGCAAAACTTTTGCGCGTTATTGAAGACGGGACTTTCAGACGTTTAGGCGGGATATCGGATTTAAAAGTAGATGTCAGGGTAATCTCCGCTACAAATAAAGATATTAAGGCATTAATAGAGAAAGGGCAATTTCGGGAAGATCTGTATTTCAGGCTCAATGTCCTTTCAGTAAGAATTCCTCCTCTAAGAGAACGCGGAGATGACATCCCCCTTCTTATTGCCCACTTTCTGAAAAAATTCGCCGGTGATAAAAAGAAGTTCTCTCCGGAAGCCGTTGAAATGTTTAAAAACTATCAGTGGAAGGGCAATGTAAGGGAACTTGAAAATATCATTGAAAGAGTGGTTTTGCTGTGTGACAGGGCAGTTATAGGAGTAGAAAATCTTCCCGAGGAAATAAGGTCCGTTTCAGCTTCAACAAAAGAAATCGCCGTACCTCGAGGAGGCATTGATTTTGAGAAGATCATTGAAGAGATGGAAAAGGCGTACCTTCTGAAAGCGCTTGAACAGACAAACGGGGGCAAGACAGAGGCTGCAAAACTCCTCAATCTCACATTCAGGTCCTTCAGGCACAAACTGAAAAAATACGGTATAGATAAGAAGACCATTACCGAAAATTAAAGGGTATTGCAATTTTCTATCGTTTGATGTTATCATTTACCTCACATTAAGAAAAATTTCCGGTGGCTATACCGGAGGGGGTACACCCGTTCCCATTCCGAACACGGAAGTTAAGCTCTCCAAGGCTGATGATACTTGGGTCGTGAGGCCCTGGGAAAGTAAGTCGCTGCCGGATTAAATTATAAAAAGAAGACCTGGTCCATACCGGGTCTTTCTTTTTTTGTCTGCGAAACTATAAATAATTTAAATTTATAAATATACCGCTTGACATGATACAACAGAGTCTATTATCATTATTTCCACTTTTTTATTTTTCTTTAAAAGGAGATTTATGCACGAAGCTCCAGTAATTTTTCCTTTGAACATTTTAATAGCAATGGGTATCCCGCCCTATGTAGCTTTCTCATGGGTTGCGACCGCTATCATTCTTATTGTAGCAATTATGGTAAGGTCCTCTGTCAAGATGGTCCCTTCAGGAGTTCAAAACCTCGCTGAAGTAATATTGGAATTTTTCATTAATCTCGCAGACACAACCATCGGACATATGGGAAGAACGTTTGTCCCGTTGATGGCAACTCTCGGCATCTATATACTTGTCTGCAATTTTCTCGGGCTTATCCCGGGATGTGAGGCCCCGACCAGTAATTTGAACACAACAGTAGCGCTTGCACTTCCGGTATTTCTCACCACACATTATTATGGAATAAAAGAGCACAAGCTCGGCTACATAAAACACTTTGTCGGCCCCATACGGTCGCTTCCGGCATTGCCGTTGATGGTCCTTATGTTTGTTATCGAGCTTATCGGCCACCTCGCAAGGCCCTTAACATTGTCTGTCAGGTTGTTCGGTAATATGATAGCCAAGCATAAAATAATCTTAATACTGGGACTGCTGGCCCCTGCAATTGTACCATCAGCTATTCTGGGCCTTGGCGTTCTCGTATCTGTGATCCAGGCATATGTTTTTGTTTTGCTCACAACACTTTACCTTGCAGGAGCAGTTGAAGAAGCTCATTAAACAGATTCATTTACTATAAAAGACTTTATGAAAGGAGGAGAAATGAAGAGAATATTATCAGTACTTATATTGTCTCTCGCCCTGATATGCATGCTGGCCCCGATCGCATTCGCTGAAGAGGCTGCTGCTGCAGGCGCTGCAAGTGATGCTAAGATGGGTTATTACGGATGGGCTGTTCTTGGCTCCGGACTTGCTATCGGACTCGCTGCATTTGGGACCGGTATCGGCCAGGGAATCGGTCTCAGTAAGGCTGCCGAGGGTGTGGCAAGAAACCCGGGCGCTTCAGGAAAGATCACCACAACACTCATTATCGGTCTTGCAATGATCGAATCTCTCTGTATCTATGCACTTGTTGTGGTTTTGATTGTCCTTTTTGCAAAACCATTCGGTTTCTAACCGCAGATTTATTGAGAAGTTAAATAACAACTAAAAGAAGGCAGGATTACCTGCCTTCTTTTTTTATATGCAGCCCATAACCACACAATTTTTCTGAAAACTGTTAAAATTTCTGTACTTAAAAATAGTTATCCGCAGATTACACAGATTCCCACAGATTTTTTAATAAGTTTTTTCTTTAATCTGTGCAATCTGCGAAATCTGTGGACAATAGGAGTTTGCCGTGGGATTTTTTGACAAATTAAAGCAGGGGCTTGCAAAGACAAAGAAGGCCCTGATAGAAAACACAGAGGCGCTTTTCAGGGGCAGGACAGTTGATGAAAGTCTTCTTGAAGAACTTGAGGAAACTTTGATCATGGCCGATGTAGGCCCTCAGGCTGCAACTTCCATAACTACCGCCCTGAGAGAAAAGATTAAACAAGGCAAAGCGCTTAATGCCGGCGATCTCACAACCGCGTTGAAAGACGAGATCAGAAAAATGCTTAAGGACAGCCCCAAGATAATGTGTGCCGGTGAAAAACCATATGTGATTCTGACGATCGGCGTTAATGGCGTCGGGAAAACCACGACGATCGGCAAACTGGCCAGGCGTTTTACCGACCACGGATTTTCCGTAACGCTTGCTGCCGGGGACACGTTCAGGGCCGCAGCCATCGAGCAGCTCGAAATATGGGCGCAAAGGGCAGGCGCACAGATCGTCAAACACAGGAGCGGAGCAGACCCTGCGGCTGTTGCTTTTGATGCGGTTGCATCTGCCAAAGCCAAGAATGTTGATATTGTAATAATTGATACCGCCGGAAGACTCCATACAAAATCAAATCTCATGGAGGAACTTAAAAAGATAAAACGCGCTATCAGTAAAGAAGTTCCTGCCGCACCGCATGAGATCCTGCTGGTAGTCGATGCGACATCAGGGCAGAATGCCATTAATCAGGCCAGGATATTTAATGAAGCAGTTGGCGTGACAGGAATTGCCCTCACAAAACTCGACGGCACTGCAAAGGGCGGTATTATTCTGGCAATAAATAAAGAACTCAATATCCCCGTGAAATTAATAGGCGTTGGTGAAGCAGTCGAGGACCTGCAGGATTTCAACCCTGCAGAGTTTGTTGAAGCGCTGTTTGAATAAATAGAATTTAACCCTTTCCCTTGACAATATCCCTGAATGTGCTTTAAAATGAACGATGATTCACATGAACCATCGTTCATTCAACAAGGTCCCAAAATCAAAGGTGCTGCGGTCGGCCCTTGATCTGTTCTCCTCCAAGGGTTACTCGGAAACAAAAATGACGGAGATTGCCAGGGATTCAGGCTTAAGTGTCGGCGCGCTTTACCTCAGATTCAAAAACAAGGAAGAACTGTGTCTGGAGCTTATCAAGGACCAGACAAAAGATTTTATTGAACGGATTGAAAACCTGCCGGATGGCATCCCCTGTAGAAGTCATGGGGAATTATATTGCATTGAATCTTGAGTATTCGTTCCAGAAAAAACAACTGCTCTCCCTGTTTTTTAAAGAATACAACCTCCCGTTCCTTCAGCCTATCAGAAGAAAATTTTTCAGGACGCAGCACAAGATTATTAATGATATACTTCTTTCAGGGATTAAAGGTGGAATTTTCCGGCCCATGGATACCAACGATACGGCATCCATGATTTTTGCAAGCATAAGGGGCGCAGTATTGTTGAAAATTATATTCGGAATTGGCGATGCAAAAAAAATGAGCGCTTCGCTTTTTAAACTGATCACTGATGGAATAAGGAAGGATGCATGATGAAAAAATTAACTTTATTTTTATTCTTTTTATTGACCTTTATCCCTTACGCCTCTGCAATTGAAGAATATTCACTTGACGATTTATATAATCTGGCCCTGAAAAGAAGTGAAATGATAAAGATATCAGAGGAAGATATTTATATATCAGAACGTGATAAAGACCGGGCAATGGCAGTACTAATCCCAAAATTCTCGGCATTTGGAAGTCATACTCAATATACCAGTGAAAAACAAGTGGCTTCTTCTGTAATTCAGCCTGACAGCAGCACCTCATGGGGGTTGAAACTAAACCAGTCATTATCCTTAAGCGGCAGGGAATTGACCGCTCTGAAAATTGCAAAGGAAACAATAGTAAAGACAGGGTTTGATCTTGAGAATGTTAAAGAGGCATATCTTCTTAACGTGGCCACCGCATATTACGATCTGCTAAAGGCAAACAAAGCACTGGAAATAGCAAATGCAAACGTGGAAAGACTTACAAAATACAGGGACGCCGCAAAGATAAGACTAAAAGTTGGAGAGATAACAAAGACAGTGCTTTTAAGGGCAGAGGCAGAGCTTTCCGGATCGCAGTCGGAGTTGATAAAGGCGGAAAACAGTCTTAAACTCGCAAAAATAGTTCTTGCGAGAATAGCCGGGATCGGGGGAGATTACAATGTCAGAGAAACCGACCCAAAGACAATAAATGAATCGCCCTTACAGGATTGTATGCAACACGATATCGGCTGTTTTAAAAAAACGGCCCTTTCGGAAAGATATGAATTGAAATCTGTTGAACTTCAAAAACAGATCGCGGAAGAGCAAATTAAATATACGGAAGGATCATACTGGCCCGACCTTTCAATAGAGGGCGTCTATTCAAGAAAAGAGGACCGCCCGGAATTATTTTTAACAAACAAAGAAAGTATTTATGGCACCTTGAGACTTGACTTTCCTTTTTATGAAGGCGGCTTAAGAAAGGCTGAGGTCAGACAGGCAGAGGCAAGGCTCAGGCAAGCTGAATACAGACTTGCGGATTTGAAAAATTCCATCAACGTGGAGGTTGAAAATGCCCATCTGAATTTATTAACACTTTCGGGCGTTCTCGAAAAACTTCAGGCAGAGTCTGCTTATGCCGCCGACAACTACAATTCTGTGTCTAAACAGTTTGAATATGGCCTGGCAAACAGCATAGATGTCATGGATGCGAACACCCTGCTTGTTACTTCTGAGAGAGAGCTTGCAAATGCAAAGTATGATTATCAGTTGGCATTATTAAGATTGAAAAGTGCAACGGGAACATTGTTGAAGACAGTAGTCAGTAGTCAGTAGACAGTGGTCAGGATCGAGGCGTCGCCTCGACTGTTAAGCAGCAGGATTCGAAAAAATAAATACTCTTGAGACATCGGTAAATATCAGAATGACACAAAAAAAGGAGATTTTCATAAAAATGCGGCATAAAACATTAGTATTTTCTAAACGTTTACTGCTTACTGTTTACTGCTTACTGTTCACTGCTTACTGCTTACTGTTTTTTCCGGCATGCTCGAAGGAAAGTTCAAAGCAGCCTCAGGCATATCCTCCCGTGCCGGTGACAGTCGCTGCTGTAGCCGTTAAATCCGTACCCTTGCAGATCCGCGCCATAGGTAATGTGGAAACCTATTCAACGGTAGGGGTTAAATCCCAGATAGGGGGATTGCTTGTTCGCGTCCATTTCAAGGAAGGTCAGGACGTGAAAAAAGGAGATCTCCTTTTCACCATTGATCCCCGCCCATACGAGACTGCTTTGAGACAGACGGAAGCAAACCTTGCAAAGGACAATGCACAACTGGAAAATGCCCGTGTGGAAGTTAACCGCTACGCTGAGCTTGTGAAAAAAGGCTATGTAGCACAGGAGCAGTATGATCAGATCCGCACCAACGCTGCGGCACTGGAAGCCACGGTAAATGCCTCCAGGGCTGCTGTTGAAAATGCCCAGCTGCAGCTCAAATACTGCTATATTTATTCTCCGCTTACCGGCCGGACAGGAGATCTCATCACTAACGAAGGTAATCTGATCAAGGCGAATGATGTGTCGATGGTGGTCATAAACCAGATTCAGCCTGTGTATGTAAACTTCTCTGTCCCGGAACAGGGTCTTTCAGAGATAAAAAAATATGTGTCAGAAGGGAAACTCAAGGTCGAAGCATTTTTATCAATTTCGGACAAAGATCCTGAAGTAGGCGTGCTGACTTTTATTGACAACTCCGTGGATATTGCAACAGGCACCATCAAGCTGAAGGCATCCTTTGAAAATATAGATAAAAGACTATGGCCGGGACAATTTGTAAATGTAATACTGACCCTCAAAACACAGCCCGATGCTATAGTAGTGCCTTCCCAGGCTGTCCAGACAGGACAACAGGGACAGTTCGTCTTTGTTGTGAAGGATGGTTCGGCAGAGCTTCGTCCGGTAAGCGTCGGCATAACATATGAAGATATTGTGGTCATAGAAAGCGGACTGGTTCCGGGAGAGCAGGTAGTCACCGACGGCCAGATGCGACTTATGCCGGGTGCAAAGGTCGAGATCATGAATACTGAAGGTAAAAAATAAGGTGATTTTATCCGCAGATTTCGCGGATTACACAGATTAAAAAAGTAACTTCAGAAAAAAATCTGCGTAAATCTGAGTAATCTGTGGATATTCAATTTATACAATGAACATTTCCGAACTCTTTATAAAACGCCCGATCATGACCAGTCTGGTCATGTTTGCCGTGATGATCTTCGGGATATTTGCTTACCGGATACTTCCGGTAAATGATCTGCCAAGCATTGACTTTCCGACAATCCAGGTTACTTCCAATTTGCCGGGCGCCAGTCCGGAGACCATGGCAAGCGCTGTGGCTACTCCGCTTGAGAGACAGTTTTCTACCATAGCCGGTGTTGACTCCATGACCTCTACTAATGGTCAGGGCGTGTCGGTTATCACCCTGCAGTTCAGTCTGGAACGTAACATCGATGCCGCTGCGCAGGACGTGCAGGCGGCTATTTCCAAGGCTGCACGCCAGCTCCCTCAGGATATGCCTAATCCTCCTTCGTATCAGAAGGTCAATCCTGCTGACTCACCGGTCATCTATCTCTCCCTGAGTTCGCCCACAATGCCCCTTTCACAGGTGAACGAGTACGCAGACACTATTATTTCGCCGCGTATCTCAATGATAAAGGGAGTGGCCCAGGTTTTAGTCTATGGTTCACAGAAATATGCTGTGAGGGTGCAGCTCGACCCGATGGCCCTGGCATACCGGAAAATAGGTATTGATGAAGTGGCTGCAGCGTTGGCGCGATGGAATGTTAACCTGCCTACAGGCGGACTGCAGGGAGAGCGGCAGGCATTTACTATAAAGGCAGACGGACAACTTTATAATGCAGAGGCGTTTAAACCGATGATAGTATCATACCGGAACAGTTCGCCCGTGCGTTTACAGGACATAGCAAAAGTGACTGACAGCGTTGAAAATGACAAGATTGCCGCCTGGTACAATACCGGAGGCAAGTCTAGTGCGTGCCATTGTCCTCGCAATCCAGAGGCAGCCGGGCACCAATACAATCGAAGTTGTCGACAGCATCAAGAAACAACTGCCTGACTTCCGCAGGCAGCTTCCTTCGTCCGTCCATATGGACACTCTCTTTGACCGCTCTGAGTCTATACGTACTTCTGTAACAGATGTTAAGTTCACACTGCTGCTTACCGTCGCCCTTGTTATACTCGTGATCTTTCTGTTTCTGCGCAACATATCGGCGACGGTCATTCCAAGCCTTGCCCTTCCGCTTTCTATTGTCGGTACGTTTGCTGCGATGTATGCCCTCAATTTCTCGGTAAACAATATAACCCTGATGGCGCTGACTCTATCTGTTGGTTTTGTAGTGGACGATGCCATCGTCATGCTCGAAAATATTGTCCGCCATATGGAGGGAGGAGAAAAGCCGATGGATGCCGCATTAAGGGGCTCAAAGGAAATAGGCTTCACGATTCTATCCATGACATTGTCTCTTGTCGCGGTCTTTATCCCTGTACTCTTTATGGGAGGAATGCTCGGCAGGATGCTCCACGAGTTTGCTGTGACCATCACATTTGCTATCCTTATTTCAGGCGTTGTTTCCCTCACGCTGACGCCCATGCTAAGCAGCCGTTTTCTTAAACCTCATGCCGAAGTAAAACACGGGCGCTTGTATAACCTGATGGAGCGGTTCTTTGACGGCATGCGCAACCTTTATGCGCGTACCCTCAAGGTGACGCTCCGCTATCGACTCACAACTATTTCTGTGACCCTTGTTTTGACCCTGGCAACTGTCTGGCTTTTTAAAATAATGCCGACCGGCCTTTTACCGCCTGATGACATAGGTGGAATCATCGGCATCACCGAAGGCGCACAGGGCGTTTCCTTCGAGGAGATGAAAAGGCACCAGAAAGAGCTTGCCGGGATCGTACTTCAGGACCCGAATGTTGAAGCCTTCATGTCAGCAGTCGGCGCCGGGGGATCGAGGGTCGCTTCCAACGGTGGTTTTATGTTCATGAAGCTGAAACCCCGGAATGAGCGAAAACTGAATGCCGATCAGATTATACAAGGTCTCAGGCCTAAGGTCATGGGAGTTCCTGGTATTTTTATGTTTATGCAGAATCCGCCCCCTATCCGTCTTGAGGCAACTATTTCCAAGGCGCAGTACCAGTTCGTTCTGCAGAGCCCTGATACTGAAGATCTCTACAGCAACGCTGCTGCGTTCGAAATGAAATTGCGCAGCATGCCAATGCTTCAGGATGTGACAAGCGATCTGCAGATCAAGAACCCACAGGTGAATCTCGAAATAGACCGTGACCGTGCTGCAACACTCGGCATCACTGCTCAGCAGCTGGAGGATTCTTTATACTCAGCATACGGCAATAGACAGGTGTCGACTATTTACTCACCTGCAAACCAGTATCAGGTTATCATGGAGCTTGAGCCCAATTATCAAATGGACCCTTCAGCCCTCGGTCTGCTCTATTTGCGTTCAAGCACAAATCAATTGTTGCCGCTGTCGTCCCTGGCAACATTAAAAAAAGGGCTTGGCCCTCTGTCGGTCAACCATCTGGGGCAAATAACTGCTGTGACCATCTCTTTCAATCTTAAACCAGGCACCCCGCTCGGTGATGCGGTAAATGCGATTGAGAAGGAAGCGAAGTCCCTGCCGACATCTATAACTACCGGATTTCAGGGGACGGCGCAGGTATACCAGGCCTCCACAAAGGGGCTGGCCATGCTCCTGATTCTCGCCATTGTCGTGATATACATCGTGCTCGGCATCCTGTATGAAAGTTATATCCACCCTTTGACTATCCTTTCAGGACTGCCGGCAGCAGGTTTCGGAGCGCTTATAACACTGCTTATATTCGGCAAAGACCTGAACCTGTACTCTTTTGTCGGGATCATAATGCTGGTGGGTATTGTGAAAAAGAACGCTATCATGATGATAGACTTTGCCCTTGAGGCAGAGCGGCAGGGACACAAGAGTCCCATTGATGCGATCTACGAGGGAGCAATTGTCCGTTTCAGACCGATCATGATGACTACAATGGCAGCGCTTATGGGCACCCTGCCGATAGCTATCGGAGTCGGCGCAAGCGGGGATTCACGCCGTTCTCTCGGCCTTGCCGTAGTCGGCGGCCTTGTGGTTTCACAATTGCTGACTCTATACATAACTCCGGTGGTTTATTACTATATGGACAAGTTTCAGGAGAAGGTCGGCCAGCGGCTGAAGGCGCGCAGGGAGAGGCGCAAAGAAGGACATGCAGAGGTTTAGATTTATCAGAATAGAAATATATTTTTTCAGGAGGTTTATTATGCAAAAGATCGTGGCCCTCATTTTATTATTAATATTTACATCCGTCTCTGATGTCCTGGCAGAGGAAATCATAAAGAAGGGTGAAACTCTCAGCCTGCAGCGGTGCATCGAGATCAGCCTTATACGGCAGCCGAACATTCTTGCTGCAACAGGTACCGTTGATGCAAGCAGGAGCAGGGTGGGCCAGTCACAGGCAAATTATTATCCCCAGATAAACCTGACAGCAGGTTACAGCAGAACATCTCCGCTGTCAGGTACTGCAAGCACCGTCATCCACAAGAACTTCTTCCGGTAATTATGATCAATACTCAAGCAGCGCCTCGCTGAGCCAGAACATCTATGACTTCGGAAGGACAACGACACAGGTGAAGATACAGAACCTCAATCTTGATTCTTCCCGCGCGGACCTGGAAAATGTATCCGAGCAGACTGTTCTTAATGTTAAACAGGCATATTACGGGGTCCTGGCAGCAAACAGGAACGTAACTGTTGCCGTCGAGTCTGTAAAACAGTTCCAGCAGCACCTTGAGCAGGCTAAAGGATTTTTTGAAGCAGGAACAAAACCCAAGTTCGATGTCACGAAGGCGCAAGTAGACCTTGGCAATGCAAAGCTGAATCTGATCACTGCCGAAAATTCTTTAAAGATATCCAGGGTGGTACTGAACAACGCAATGGGAGTGCCTGATGCGCCTGAATACGAAATCGAAGACAATCTTGATTTTTTGAAATATGAAATTGCATTCGATAAAGCCCTCGAGACGGCATACGCAAACAGACCCGACCTCAAGTCTCTCATTTTAAGAAGACAGGCGACAGAAAGCTCTATCGAACTTGCAACAAAAAATTATTATCCCTACCTCTCAGGCAATGCATCGTATTACTGGTCAGGAGAGAAGTTCCCCCTCGATCACGGATGGACCGCAGGGGCCACCTTATCGTTTCCGCTGTTCAGCGGATTCCTTACCAAATATCAGGTGGAAGAGGCAAAGGCAAACCTGAACATAATCAGGGCAAATGAAGAGACCTTAAAGCAGGGGGTCCTCCTTGATATCCAGCAGGCATATCTGAACCTGCAGCAGGCAGAGGAGAAGATCAATACTGCGGGACTCAATGTGAAACAGGCTGAAGAAAACCTCGAGATAGCAAACGGCAGGTATACCGCCGGTGTGGGCAACCCGATTGAGGTTACGGATGCGGAGGTGTCCCTGATTAATGCGAAGACGTCTTACAATCAGGCGCTTTATGACCATAAGGTCACTCTGGCAAACCTTGAGAAAGCTATGGGAGCAAAATGAAAAAGGTATTGATCAGGTATTTTGGTCGTAATAGTTCTGGGTTTGGCAGCGTTCTTTTTATTCAGGAATACAGAGAGCGAGGTCAACTTCAGGACTGAAAAGGTTATAAGTGGAGACATCGTTGCATCCGTCACGGCAACAGGCACTGTGAATGCCGTAAAAACAGTACTTGTGGGGACGCAGGTTTCAGGCACTATAAAAAATATCAATGTTGATTTTAATTCTCCGGTAAAAAAAGGACAGTTGATAGCCATGATTGATCCCTCAACTTTAGAAGCTCAGGTGGCGCAGGCAAGGGCAAATCTCCTGTCGGCAAAGGCAAACGTTGAGAAGGCGGAGGCGACACTTGTTGATGCAAAGCGAACAATGGACAGAAACAGGGACCTCTTATCAAAAAACCTTATTGCCAGAAGCGACCTTGAGACTGCGGAAACCAATTATGAAACCGCGAAGGCGCAGGTGGGTGTTTCAAAAGCCCAGGTAGCACAAACGGAGGCAGCGCTTAAGATTACGGAGACGAACCTGGGATATACAAAGATACTTTCACCGGTTGACGGGGTAGTGATATCGAGGAGTGTGGATATCGGGCAGACCGTTGCCGCGAGCTTCCAGACTCCCACACTGTTTACAATAGCCCAGGACCTTACGAAGATGCAGATTGACACAAGTGTCGATGAGGCCGACATCGGCAAGGTACGGGCAGGACAGGATGTGGAATTTACCGTTGATGCTTATCCTGATATCATTTTTAAAGGCAAGGTTTCACAGGTCAGGAGTGCGCCTATAACCGTCCAGAATGTGGTCACTTACGATGTGGTAATTAAGGTGGACAACCCCGATCTTCAGCTCAAGCCCGGCATGACGGCGAATGTTTCCATAGTCTTATCAATCAAAAAAGGCGTTTTAAAGGTATCAAATGCTGCATTAAGGTTCAGTCCTGATGCCAAAGATAAAGGCAAGGGGCGGCAAAAAGGACGAGGGGTCTGGATAATAGAAAACAAAATACCCAAACGCATCCCCGTGAGTATAGGAATAAGCGACGGCAATTACAGCGAACTTTTATCAGGAGATATAAAGGAAGGCCAGGAGATAATAGTAGAATCACTCTCAAAACTAAAAGAAATTATCAGGCCTGCCGGTCCGAGGATGTTCTGATATGCCGCTTATAGAGGCAAGGGAAATTACAAAGGTCTACTGCATTGGAGATGTTGAGGTGAACGCACTAAGCAGTGTTTCATTGACCCTTGAAAAAGGGGAATTTGTCGCCATAATGGGACCATCAGGCTCCGGCAAATCAACCTTTATGAATATATTGGGATGTCTTGATAAGCCCACAGGCGGTAAATATCTTCTGGAAGATATGGATGTCAGCAATTTAGACAGGGATGAACGTGCAGGCTTAAGGAATAGTAAAATCGGCTTTGTCTTTCAGGGATTCAACCTGCTTTCAAGGACCTCCGCTCTTGAAAATGTTGAACTGCCAATGCTCTATAACGGGCTGTCTGCGAGTGATAGGAGGGGCCGTGCCATGGCAGCGCTTAAAAGTGTGGGGCTGGAGGGCAGAGAAGACCACCATCCCAATCAGCTTTCGGGCGGCCAGCAGCAGAGGGTCGCCATAGCAAGGGCGCTTGTAAATAATGCCCCGATCATCCTTGCGGACGAACCCACAGGCAACCTTGATACAAAGACGAGCGCCGAGATAATGGGACTTTTCGTAAAACTGAACGTCGAATCCGATATAACAGTAATATTTGTTACCCATGAGGCCGATATCGCCGCATACAGCAGACGGATAATAAAATTCCGCGACGGCCGTATCATCAGTGATGAACATAAAAGCGTAGTAACAGGTAATGTAGGGGCGACCCGATGGGTCGCCCAAGAAAATGGTCGCCCATGAAAATGGGCGAGGCACCGCCTCGCCCCTACAAATAAACATATGATAGATATACCTTCGACTTTAAAAATATCATTCAGGGCCTTAAGGGTCAACAAGATGCGCTCTGCCCTTACAATGCTCGGTGTCATTATAGGTGTCGGCGCAGTCATCGCTATGCTTGCAGTCGGCACAGGCGCCAGCAGGCAGATAGAAGCGCAGATTTCGAGTATAGGAAGCAATCTTATCCTGGTACTTCCCGGCTCAACCACCTCCGGCGGGGTAAGAATGGGCGCAGGTACCCGCTCCACTCTTACGATGGATGATGCAGACGCCATATTGAAGGAATGTCCCGCAGTATCGGAGGTTGCTCCGGTACACAACGGTGTTGCGCAGGTTGTGTATGGAAATCAGAACTGGTCCACAGGCATTACAGGGACAACACCCGGCATGTTAATTGTGCGGGACTGGCCCCTTTCCGCGGGAAGGGCTTTTACAGAACAGGATGTTAAAAGCTCCACAAAGGTGTGTTTGCTGGGCCAAACGGTTGTAGAGAACCTCTTCGGAGGGATAGATCCCCTTGGACAAGTTGTGAGAATAAAAAAGATCCCTTTTACAGTCATCGGCGTCCTTGAAAGCAAAGGGCAGTCACCTATGGGACAGGACCAGGACGATATCATATATGTCCCGGTCACTACCGCGCAAAAGAAACTCTTTGGCACCGGTATTCCGGGCTCAGTCAGGACAATCATTGTCAAGGCAAAAAACAAGGAGGACCTTTCACGTGCCGAACAGCAGATAAATGATCTGCTTAGACAGAGGCATCATCTCGGCGAGAGGCAGGAGGATGATTTCACAGTCCGGAACCTCACTCAAATGATGGAGGTGGCCGAGGAGTCTACAAAGGTCATGACTATATTACTCGGAGCGATAGCATCGGTCTCTTTACTTGTCGGCGGCATCGGGATCATGAACATCATGCTCGTATCGGTCACTGAAAGGACAAGGGAGATAGGCATAAGAATGGCGATAGGCGCCAAGACGTGGGATATAAGGCTTCAATTTATAATCGAGGCGCTCATATTATCATTCATAGGAGGAGTTATCGGCATTATAGCCGGAGTATCAACTTCTCAAATACTGGCAATAGTTGCGGGATGGACTACGATAGTATCTCCCCTGTCGATCCTGCTTGCATTCGGTTTCTCAGGATTGGTCGGGATATTCTTCGGATTTTATCCAGCGTACAAGGCGTCACTGCTGGACCCGATAGAGGCGCTGAGGTATGAATGAGGGTTATGGGGTATGGAGGTTAAGGGGTATGGATAAGGGGTATGATAGGGGATGGATTATAGAAGCAGACAGTACAGTAGGCAATGCCCGACGGAATAAATGTAGGGGCGATTCATGAATCGCCCTTTCGTAGGGGCACGGCGTGCCGTGCCCGTATTTAGCTGAAAGCTGATAGCTGATGCAGACAGCATTTTAAGAGGAAAAAATGGAAGAAACTAAAAAAGAAGTTCCGGGGTATAACAGTAAAAAGAAGATAGCCATAACGATCTTTGCAGTCGTTCTTATATCAGGCATCGTCACGGGATATCTTTATGTTCAGTATAAAAAGACACACATTACTACCGACGATGCGTTTATTGACAGTGATATACATACCATTGCTTCTAAAGTGAATGGGACAGTAAAGAATATTTATGTTAAATCCAATCAGTTCGTAAAAAAGGGAGAGATCCTTCTTGAATTAGATTCAGTTGATTATGATGTTAAGGTTAAGGAAGCACAGTCCGCCCTCGATGCGGAAAGGGCAAAACTGGCAGAGACCGATGCAAAGATCGAATCAGCAAAAAGAATGACAGCGGAATTAAGCGCGAGAGCAGGCGCAATAAAGGGGTTTAACGAAAGCCAGCAGGCCAATCTGGAACAGGCTGAATCGGACATGAAGAGAATGGAGAGTCTTTATAAAGAGGAGCTTGTCCCCCAGGAGAAATACGAAAAGACAGTGACCGGTCATAAATCCGCTCTTGCCATGGAAAAGGCTTCTACAGAAGGATTGAAATATTCAACATTATCGGTCGAAACTCAAAGATCCGCAATAAAACTGGCAGAGGCAGGAAAGATAGTGCTGCTTTCATCCATAAAACAAAAAGAAGCCTTATTGGAAGCAGCAAAACTCGGTTTTGAATACACAAAGATCTATGCTCCCGCAGACGGATATGTGACAAAGAAGTCAGTGCAAACAGGCAATCAGATACAGGCCGGACAGCCTGTAATGGCAGTTGTCTCGCTTGAAGATGTGCATGTGGTTGCCAATTATAAAGAGACACAGCTTGAGAGGGTGAAGCCGGGACAGAAGGTTGAGATTGAGATTGATACGTATCCGGGTAAAAAATTCACGGGCAAGGTGGAAAGCATCATGGCAGGAACAGGTTCGGTATTTTCACTCTTCCCGCCGGAGAATGCCACGGGTAATTTTGTGAAAGTCGTGCAGAGGGTACCGGTTAAGATCTTATTTGATAAAGATACAGACCCGGAGCATGTTTTAAGGGTCGGGATGTCCGTGGAGCCGACGATAATTGTGGAGTGAAAAAGCGCGGAAGAGCAAAAGCGCAAAAGTCAAAAGGTAACAGCCCGATAATTTGACTCTATTTCACTATTGCTCTATTGTTTTTCCGTACTTCCGCACTTTTGAACTTTTGCTCTTCATCTGTGCCCCTCAGACTATTTGCTTAGCCCTTGCGCGTGGTGCACTAAAAATATACAATATTGCATGAGCTCGCTTCCTGACAACCTCCACGAACGAATTTCCGGCGCGGTATCTCACTATTGGCAGACACGTGAAAACCAGACAAAGAAGCAGGCGACGTCGGGGCGGGCAGATCAGGGACTAAGGAGCGCAGTGACCGGCGGGGCACAGATGGATGGCTTCATCTCTTTATTGACGGAAATTATTGTAGGAGCAGGGGTAAAAGAAAACCACATTTATCATAATAGAAACCTCGAACTGCCTGGTTTCTTTCGTCCTACCAAGGAATGGGACCTGCTGGTAGTGAGAGACGGCCAGCTCATAATGGCCCTTGAGGCAAAGTCCCAGGTCGGTCCCTCCTTCGGAAACAATTTCAATAATCGCACTGAAGAAGCAATGGGCAGCGCACTGGATCTGTGGACCGCATATCGGGAAGGCGCTTTCAATAAGACAATTAAACCGTGGCTTGGTTATATTTTTCTGCTTGAAGACTGCAAGGAATCACGGAGGACTGTGAGAGTCAAGGAGCCGCATTTCAGCGTTTTGCCGGAATTCAAGGGGGCGTCGTATGCGCAGCGCTATGAACTTTTTTGTCGGAAACTTGTAAGGGAGAGGCATTATAACTGCTCAGCCTATTTATTGTCGGAGAGGACGAGCGGAATAAATGGCCTATATAAAGAACCGGCTGAAGACTTGACGTTTGAATTATACTGCCGCTCCCTCATTTCACATGTAACGGTTTACGGTAAGGTATGATGACCACCCAGACGAAGATCAAAAAAGATGTTACAACGCACAGACTGTTCCAGTGCGATGCGCGTTCAATGCATTTTCTTAAGGACGAAACGATACATCTTGTTATCACGTCGCCTCCTTATTGGTCACTGAAAAGATACAACGAGCATTCGTCGCAGCTTGGACATATAGCAGACTACGAGACCTTTCTACTGGAATTGTCCAAAGTATGGAAAGAGGCTTACAGAATTCTTGTTCCCGGCGGACGGCTTGTATGTGTTGTCGGAGATGTCTGTTTATCGAGAAGGGAGTACGGCCGCCATCTTGTCATGCCCCTTCATGCGGATATCGCAGTGATCTGTCGTAAGATCGGCTTTGACAATCTTAATCCTGTCATATGGTATAAGATATCAAACGCATCCTTTGAGGCCAATAACGGCACGAAATTTCTGGGCAAACCGTACGAACCTAACGCAATTATTAAAAATGATATCGAATTCATCCTGATGCAGCGGAAACCCGGCGGGTATCGCAAGCCAACCGAAGAGCAAAGGAGGTTGAGCAAAATAGACAAGGATGATTTCGGGGAGTGGTTCAGGCAGTTCTGGAGCATAACCGGCGCATCTACCAGAAACCATCCGGCCCCTTATCCTTATGAACTTGCTTATCGTCTTGTGAGGATGTTTTCGTTTTATGGCGATACGGTGCTCGATCCATTCTGCGGTACAGGCACCTCGATGCTTGCGGCCCTAAAATGCGGGCGTAACAGTGTGGGTATGGAGATAGATGAAGAATACTGTCAGATCATCTTGAACCGGCTTAGATCAGCGAATCAGAGTCTTTCGGGAATGAATATAATTGAGTATCTCAGATCAGGAGATAACGGCGGTGGGTTTGTCAGGGAGGAAGAGGCGGCGTATAAGCGGGTGAAGAAAAAGAGGGCGCGTCGGGATAAGAAAAGATAATATCCTCGGGTATTTTGGTTTCAAATCTCGATATAAAGCATCGCCGACCACAGTTTAAGTTTTACATTTAATGCTATATAGGGGACAATAATAGATGTCAACAGCAATCACATTGGTCTGCCTTGCCGATTCTCGCAAAAAAGGGGGGCACTGTATTGCGGGGAAGATAGTGGAAGGGAGAAATAAGGGGAAGTGGGTTAGGCCAATTAGCAACATTGAAGAATGTGCGCTGACCGATAGAGATATTAGTTATAAGAACGGAAAGCCGCCCAATTTACTAGATATTATCACGCTTCAATTGAAAGAATGTACGCCTAAAAATCACCACCAAGAGAATTGCGTAATAGACGAAACAATTTATTGGAAAAAAGAAGGTGAGCTTAGATTTAGTGAATTAGAAGATTTATGTGATGATGTGCCAGACTTATGGGTAAATGAATTCCATAGCGTTCATGGGCACAATGATAAAATACCAACTACAATTGTTCATGAAAGAATAAAAACGTCTTTAATGTTAATTAAACCTCGGCGCGTTGAATATAGCGTTGATATGGAATATTCTAAAAGGAAAGTCAGGGCTATATTTACATATAATAACTGTAGTTATGCTATAACTGTTACTGATAAACTGACAGAAAAATATTACTTGGGGAAAAAAGAAGGAACCTATAAAAATAGAAGTGATAAACTATTCTTTTGCGTTAGTCTTGGTGAGGATTATCACGGTTATTGCTATAAACTGATCGCAGGTATCCTTGAAAATTAATTGCAAATATGAATAAAGAGCTATATACAATAGGACATTCAAACTATCAAATCGAACGATTTATAGATTTGCTGAAAATGCATTCTATAAATGCTATTTGTGATGTGCGCTCACAACCTTATAGCCGGCATAATCCGCAATTCAATCGGGAAGTGCTCCAGCCGCGACTTAAAGAGAATCATATCACGTACGTGTTTCTTGGTTCTGAATTAGGTGCCAGAAGCAACGATACATCTTGTTATCTCAATGGCAAGGTTCAGTTCAATTGTTTATCCCAAACCAGCGATTTCAAGAAAGGAATAAAAAGAATTAAAGCAGGTATGGATTCTTATCGTGTTGCGCTTATGTGTGCAGAAAAAGATCCCCTCATGTGTCATAGAACGATATTGATTTGTCGTTACATACGCAACGAGGGAGTTTCAATTAAACATATATTGTCTGACGGTTCTATTGAAACTAATGCTGAACTTGAAGACAGGCTAATGAAACTATTTAACATGCCTCAGGATGATTTATTCTTGGACCGTGAGAAACTCGTAAACCGCGCATACGACATGCAAAGCGACAAGATCGCTTATGTCAGTGAAGAGAAACAAAGTTATAACTCGGAAGGTTAGACGAAAGGATAGAACATGGATAATATAAAAATATATACGATCGGCTTCACAAAGAAGAATGCTGAGCAATTTTTCAACAAGTTGTGTTCTACAGGAATAAAGAGGATAGTTGATATTCGCTTGAATAATAGTTCACAGCTCTCGGGTTTCACGAAGAAAGTCGATCTCCAATATTTTCTGAAGGCAATATGTAACATTGAATATGTTTATCTGCCTCAATTAGCCCCGACGAAAGAGATATTGAATGTGTACAGGAAAACGAAGAATGGCTGGCCGGTTTATGAACAAAGTTTCGTTAATCTAATGACCTCCAGAAAGGTAGAAGAAGTCGTTTCAAAAGATATTATGAATAATGGCTGTTTGTTATGCAGTGAAGATATTCCTGATCATTGTCACCGGCGTCTTGTGGCTGAGTATCTTAGAAACAAATGGGGTAACGTTGAAATTATACATCTTGTTTAATAAGGAGATTGGGCTTGGAACTTATTGTGACGGACTTAACGAGGTTTTCAAACAATGACATCGTCTGTATAGCTGGCATAGAGATTAAATCAAGGCAATGTGTCAGGCCGTTGCCTTACGTTGAGAAGTCAAAATGCATAAAGCTAAAGCTCGTTCCCGGCGCGATCTTGGAGGGAAAATTTACAAAACCTAAAGTCATCGATAAGCCGCATACAGAGGACATGAACTATGAAAGTCTTTCATTTAAAGGCCCTTGCACATCAGAAGATTTTGAGAATATTTTAAAGACAACAACGTATCCCTCAATCAACGAAGGCTTTGAAAATAAAGTGCCAGTAGGCACCAAGGTCATAGCGCCGGCCGATCCCTCCTTCCAAATCGATTATCACACTTGAACTAAAACCTATCCAACTGGAAATTGTGAAAAATGCATTTGACCCGAAGAGCCCTAGAGTTAACATCATGGATAATGATGAGAGAAAATATACTTACTTATCAGTAACTGATCTTGGATTTTGACAATTTTGCCGTTTCAAAACAGAAAGACCCGCACTACACAGATGAATTAAATAAGTTTATCAAAGGCCAAAAGAGAGTTTATGTAAGAATAGGTTTGGAAGGCGTCACAAAGCTGAGGATGGTCGTGACGGTTATTGGATTCAAGTAAATGGAATATATACTTTTCCTGAATTCAAGACGAATCTAAGGACATATGAATGAACTGAGCCTTGACGTATATAGAAAGAAGCGAGAAGGAAGCGGAACTAAACGCTTTAATTACTTCTTCTCCTGAATATTTGGCTGTCTTCAAAATATCATAAAATATGCCCGTTCAAAAATTTCAACATTACGTGCCCCGTTTTTACCTGGAGCGGTTTGTCGATAGGGATGGTTTTCTTTGGGTATTTGATAAGACTAAAGGGCGAACCTTTAAGATTAAGCCGGAGAACATCGGTGGGGAAAATCGTTTCTACGATCTTCCTGAACTAGAAAAATTCGGCGGTGCTCGAACTCTTATGGAGGATCAATTTTCCCAAATAGAGGCTGAAGCGAAGATGATAACTGCATGCTGGTTACGCCAAGCAGAGCATCATGGTCGCGTTGAAATTCCTCATCCTAATAGGGATATAATATCTCTATTCTTGACACTGCAGATGCTCAGGACATCTGAAGCAAGAACTTTTTTATTACAGTTCGCGCAGTTGATTCAAAAAGAAGGAAAAGTCTCAACCACTTATGATGTGAAAAAGGATATACAGGCACTTCATGGACATTTGCTTTGGAGAGAAGATCTAATAAAGAAATTTAGTGAAAAGATTGCTGACTGTATTTGGATATTTGCACACAACGATTCGGGGCAACCATTCTACACCTCCGACCACCCAGCATTGGTCAAGTCTGCAGATAATAAAAAATGGCTGATAGGCCCGCGAGTGCTTGCAGATGGAATGTACATTGTGTTCCCTCTGACTCCTGAGTGGATCTTGTATTGCAAAGAAAGGGCTTATTGGCACAAGTTAGCGAAATTCGATCAAACCGTATCTCCTGTGCGCTTCACAACTGACATGGTCAATCACGAAAACTCCGGACAGGTGGGCATATGCAGCCGATTTGTATTCTCTAATTCGGCAGATTTCAGTTTCGCAAAGGAATATCGCAAACTAGCACCTGGCATAGTGGACAGTAAAAGGGATCGTTTTGAAGAGCTTCCTCCGCTTGACTAATACAACTAACTCCTATCATGAACCCGAAAAGGTGACGACGTAGACTATGTCATTTACTATAAAAAACTATGGGCGAAACGCTACGGATATCGGAAAAGCGACGAAGGAGTCATAGCTTTACTGGAGCTGATCCACAATATTCGAGAACTTCATTCCAATTAACCTATTAATTTACAGACTTTTTTCTTGATTTTTTCTAAGAGAAGGGTATAATAAAGAGAACAAGCAAATGTTGAGTTAAAGAAGACTGGACACAAAATCGTATTGATTGCTGAAGACGATCAGGCAACACCTGCAATAGCAGTGTCATCGTTCCAGAAGCTTATAAATGTTGATAACGTAAAATTAGTTCTTGGCCCGCTGACAAGTTCAGCCACATTAGCTGTCGCTCCTCTTGCAGAAGAAAACAAAATTGTTATTTTATCTCCTGGAGCATCAGCACCGAGTATTACAGATGCTGGAGACTATGTTTTTAGAAATGAGTTATCAGATTCTTTTGGTGGAGACAAACAGGCGAACTTGGCATTTAATAATTTGAATTTTAAAAAAGTTGCCATTGTATATATAAATAACGATTATGGCGTGGGGGTTCAATCTGTCTTTAAAGATAAATTCACCTCATTAGGTGGAAAGATAGTTGCTTCGGAAAGTTTTAAACAAGGCAATACAGATTTTAAAAGCATCCTTGCTAAGATAGCAATTCAGAAACCTGATGCTATTTTTGTAGTATCTCACAATGAAATATTGAATTTATTAAAGCAAAAAAAAGAAATTGGGTTGAGTATTCCTGTATATACAACTCCGGTATTTGAAGATCAGAAAAACATTGAAAAACTTGGTCCACTTGCAGAAGGGGTAATTTATACTTTTTACGGTAGTTTTTCATTAGATGGTAACAATCTAAATACAAATAAGTTTATTGAATCATATAAAGCAAAATATGAAACAAATCCAACTTATTATTCTGCGTTGGGATTTGATGCTGCAAATATTTTGACAACGGCATTAAAGTCGGCTAATTATGATGAAAATAAAGTAAAAGATGAACTATACAAGATAAAAGATTTAGATGGCGTTACAGGGATTACTTCTATTGACAAGAATGGCGATGTAATGAAACCTGTTACGCTAAAAACGGTTAAGAACGGCAAATTTTCTCAATATTAAAATATATGGATACTTATCTTAGACAATTGCGTTGGATTTTTACACTGCCTGTAACATGGATATCATTATTTATAGCTATGGTGATAGGTGGGTTTATTAGTATAAAAATTAAGATGCTATACGCACAACATACTTCAAGTGATTCAAAGAAATCAGTTCAGAAAATGAAAGAGGCTTTTATAAAAACTATTAAACGATATGTTGAAAAGGTAATTGTTTTTATATTTTCTTATATGTTTATTTACACCATCGCCCCTGCTGTATTTCAATCTTCTAATGACAGTCAAAGAAAAATAATATCTATTGCTGTAGGTTTATTTGTTAGCTACATCTATAGTTTACATAATAAACAATTGTCCTCTCATATGGTTGATAAGGTAACATCAGAAGTTGTGCCGAATATATTACCTACTTATAATACAATTCAGAAGATTCCTGGCATGAAGGAATATGTTTTAGCTTATGAGAGAGATATCAATGGGCATCTTGATCATCCAGATTTTTTAATTCTAAAACAAACAATTTTTGATATTACAAAGCTGGCAGAAAACAATAAATATTTAATTAGATTCGATGCATATCTTAGGTTATTAACTTCTCTTGTAGAAGAACATGCCTGGAATGGTTAATACCGGCCTTTACGACCCTATTCCTGTTCAGAATTCGATAATAAAGATGGGTAAATATTTTGGTTATGACTATAGAGTAAATCAAATTCCCCAGATGTCGCCTTTTGAAGTGGCAAAAGCAGTTAAAATGTGTATGTTGAGTTCTGCCCATATCTTATCGGTGAATATGGTTGCAAAAGGACAATGGCCCAATTTAGGAGCATAGTTAAAATGTGACTGGGTAGAGTAGAGAACTGGCGTAGTGGCATATGCTCTATCTCCAGCTCCCCTCATCAAATCGTCAAAAAGCATTGCAACATGGGGTCAAAGCTTCAATATACATTAAAGCAAAGATCATAAAGAACTGTTAGAACAACAAAGCTTAAAGGGGATATGGCAAGGCAATTACGGATAGAGTACGAGGGTAAATTTACCTTGCAAATTGAAAGGCAATTTTTCATAATACACGCATGATAAAAAGAGATATCCAGGGCGCAATTGAAGCATCTCTCCGGAAATACCCTGTTGTAGGCATTGTCGGCTCCCGTCAGCCCCTCCCTTTTTTAGTACAAATTGTAAACGTGACATATTGTACAGCATGATTTAGTGGAAGCAGGAGGGGACGTTGTTGAATTAGTTGACTTGTTGTTGACATCGGCTTCATTCTCTATCGCAAAATTCTTCTCCTTACTTCACAAAATACTCCTTGACATAGTGGCATAATGTCATATAGCATGTAATATTATGACAGGATACGTTGAGCGTGATATTGCATCGGTCATCCCGGCTGCGCTGCATGATATGCCGGTCACTGTAATAACCGGAATGAGGCAGACCGGAAAGAGTACTTTTCTGCAGAACAATCCGAAACTCAAGAACAGGAGATACGTTACCCTTGATGACTTTGCCCAGCTTGAATCGGCCAAGACTGATCCTGACGGGTTTGTCCGTTCTGATGAGCCTCTGACTATAGATGAAGTGCAAAAGTGCCCGGAGTTATTGACCGCAATAAAAAGGGTAGTTGATAAGAAAAGGAGACCGGGACAGTTTGTGTTGTCCGGTTCGGCAAACCTTTCAATGCTGAAAGGGATATCGGAGAGCCTTGCCGGTCGTGCCGTGTATTTTACCCTGCATCCTTTTTCCAGAAGGGAAATAGCCGGCGCCGCAGGAGAAACCCCATACCTGAAGCGGTTTTTCGCAAAACAGGAGTTGTACAAAAATGGTCTGCGGGACACAATAAAAACAGAGGACATTCTGCAGGGCGGCATGCCGTCCGTCTGTCTGGGTCAGGTCAAAAACAGGACCCTCTGGTTTAAAGGGTTTGAACAGACTTATCTTGAAAGAGATGTGAGGGAATTGAGCCAGATCGGAAATCTCATATCGTTCAGAAACCTTTTACATCTTGCCGCCTTGAGGACCGGACAACTCCTGAGCCCGAGCCAGCTTGGCAGGGACGCAAAGCTGAACGCGGTCACAACTTCACGCTACCTTTCACTGCTTGAGGCGTCATTTATTATCCAGCGGATCAGCCCCTATCTGAAAAACAGGGCAGGCAGGCTCATTAAGTCCCCGAAGCTGTATATAAGCGATTCAGGCCTTGCCTGTTATCTGTCGGGTATCGACAGCGCTAAATCGGATCTTGTAAAAGGGGCGATGTTTGAGACTTATGTGGCCCAAAACCTTGCAGGGATAATAGACATGCGTTGGCCGGAGGCAAACATTTACTTCTGGCATGTACAAGGCAGGTATGAGGTAGATTTTGTCATAGAGGCGGGCAACAAGTGCCTTGCTATAGAGGTGAAGTCTGCGGCAAGATGGGAAGACAGGGACCTTACCGGTCTCAGGGCATTTTTATCTTCCACGCCGCATTGTGTCGCGGCTGTTCTTGCATATAACGGCTCTGAAATGGTCAAACTCGGTGAGCGCCTCTGGGCAGTGCCTTTAGGGCTCCTGCTCATATAAACATTATGTTCAACCAGCTCCTCATAAACAGCATTATCGCGGGCAGCACCTACACCCTCATCGCCCTCAGCTTCTCCCTCATCTATTCCACCACAAAATTCTTCCACTTTGCCCACGGCGCTGTTTATACATTCTGCCCATACTTCGCGTACTTGTTTACCGTGATCTTAGGTATGCCTCTTCTTATCAGCATACCCCTTGCGATAGTGTCATCTGCAATTGTCGGCATCCTCATTGAGTTATCGATATATAAACCGCTCAGGCGAAAAGGGACGACGCCGCTGATCCTGCTCCTTGCGTCATTAGGAATATACATTGTGCTTCAGAATATAATCTCGATGATCTTCGGAGACGACACAAAGACCCTGAGAAGCGGAATTGTCCGTGAAGGGCTTGAAGTTTTTGGAGCACGGATAACGCCGATACAGATAGCGATTATAGCTGTGAGCATATTATTGCTGATTGCGTGCCGGGCCTTGATGAAATACACAAAGATGGGCACGGCAATGAGGGCGGTTGCGTCAGACCCTGATCTTGCGGTCATTTCCGGGATCAACTCAGATAGAGTCATCCTCTTCACCTTTGCCCTCGGCTCCGCCCTTGCAGGCATAGCGGCGATCCTCGTCTCTTTCGACATAGACATGACCCCGACAATGGGCATGAACGCCCTCATGATGGGGGTGGTGGCTGTTATTATCGGCGGAGTGGGAAGCATTCCCGGCGCGGCTTTCGGGGGATTTCTCCTTGCCTTTGCACAGAACTTCGGCGTCTGGAAGATTTCATCTCAATGGCAGGACGCGATAGCCTTTATCATTTTACTCCTCTTTCTGTTATACAGGCCGTACGGATTCTTCGGGAAGAAGATCAGAAAGGTGGAGGTGTAATGGATTATCTCCTGCACATACTGATAATGGTCGGGATATATTCGATTGTCTCGATGTCCCTGAATGTCCTCGCCGGATATACCGGACTGCTTTCCGTGTCCCATGCCGCTTTTTACGGAATCGGCGCTTATACAACCGCGCTTCTTGCTCTAAATGCAGGGCTGCCGTTCTGGATAAATATCCCGGCGGGGATAATTCTTTCGGGAATTATCGCCTTTCTTATCGCGTGGCCCTCTCTCAGGACATACGACGACTATTTCGTGATCACCACATTTGCATTTCAGATAATCGTCTTCAGCATCCTGAACAACTGGGTGTCTTTTACAGGAGGGCCGCTCGGACTGCCCGGAATTCCGCAGCCTGATATATTCGGAATAAAGATTTCGTCTCATCTCTCCTTCCTGATCTTTGTCATAACATTTGCAGTCCTGACCTATATCTTTCTTAATCGTCTTATGGATTCTCCATTCGGAAGGATACTTAAGGCCATAAGGGAAGATGAGATATTTACGACGTCCCTCGGCAAGGATGTAATGAGATTCAAATTGACCGCTTTTATCATAGGGGCCTCAATCGCCTCGATCAGCGGAAGCCTCTATGCCTATTACATCAGCTTTATTGACCCGACGAGTTTTACCATTATGGAATCCATTTTTATACTCTCAATCGTCATCATAGGAGGCGCGGGCAATCTGAAAGGGTCCATTGTCGGTTCCGCGCTCCTGATATTCATCCCTGAAATGCTCAGATTTGTCGGCATGCCCAATTCAATAGCGGCGAATATGAGGCAGATATTTTACGGACTTCTCCTTGTAATGTTCATGATGTTCAGGCCGCAGGGGATAATGGGTGAGTTTGCCTTTGGAAAGGAAGGCGGGGTGAAAGAAGAGGTAAAGAAAGATGCTTGAGGTATCGGGAATTACAAAACACTTTGACGGCGTTCATGCGGTTGACAATGCCTCTCTCAAAATACCGCAAGCCACGATTACCAGCCTCATAGGGCCTAACGGCGCGGGGAAGACAACCCTTTTTAATATCATTTGCGGTTATATTGAGCCGGATAAAGGAGCGGTGCAATTTAACGGGAAAAATCTTAACGGAAGCGCGCCGCATAAAAGGGCATCGGCAGGGATAGGCCGCACATTTCAGAACATGAGACTGATAAAGAGACTTTCTGCACTTGAAAACCTTATGTTGGCTTTCATTAATCATAAGAGCGGCAGCTTCATTAAAACCCTGTCGTACAGCATCAGCAGGGACCACGAAATCAAAAATAAAGAAAAGGCGCATGAACTGCTTGATTTCGTCGGCATGAAAGACAAGGCTTATGAACCTGCCGGGTCATTATCATACGGACAGCAAAAACTGTTGAGCCTTGCATGCTGCCTTGCCCTTGACGCTAAACTGTTGATGCTTGATGAACCGGTTGCAGGGGTAAATCAGGAGACGATCTTAAAGATACTTTCGCTCTTAAGGAAGCTCAAAGATTCCTTTGTCACTGTCTTTCTCATAGAACACAACCTTGATGCTGTGATGGAGATATCCGACAGACTTATCGTCATGGATGAAGGAAGGATAATAGCAGATGGAATTCCATCTGAGGTAAAAGAAAAGCCGGAAGTCATAGAGGCGTATATAAGTTGATGCTTGAATTAAAGAACATAGAGGCCGGATACAATAAGAAGCCCGTGTTGAACAATGTTTCAATCAGCCTGCGTAAAGGGGAGATTGTCGCATTGATAGGGCCGAACGGCGCAGGGAAATCAACCGTGATTAAAACAGTAATGGGAATCGTTAAGGCAAGGAAAGGTGAAATTAATTATAACGGCAATCCGATTAACGGAAATAACCCTGTCAGGAATATAAAGCAGGGGATCGTATACGTGCCTCAGGGCAATACGGTTTTTAGCGATCTGACGGTGCTGGAGAATCTCCAAATGGGCGGATATATTTTATCGGATAAAAATATACTTGAAGACAGAATAAAGGAAGTGTTTAATCTGTTCCCTGAAATCGAGAAAAGAAAGAACATGGATGCCGGGCAATTAAGCGGAGGGGAAAAACAGATGCTTGCAATCAGCAGGGCCTTGATGCTCAAGCCCGAACTCCTTTTACTTGACGAACCATCCCTCGGCCTCGCCCCTAAGTCCATTAAGAAAGCCTTTGAAGCGATAAAAACGATACGCGATAAATTTAATACCACGATACTTATTGTTGAACAGAAGGTAAAAGAGGCACTTGAGATCGCGGACAGGGTTTATGTCCTTCGCTTAGGAAAGGTCGTTCTGGAAGACAACGCCGCTAATCTTAAAGATGTCAGTGTGATAAAGAAGGCGTTTTTAGGGGAGTAAGAAAAAAGAGCAACAGTTCAGAAGTCGAAAAAAAAAAGATCAAAGGTAACAGCCCAATAATCTGACTCTATTTTACTATTGCACTATTGTACTTTTGTTCTATTGTAGTTTTGCACTTTTGCGCTTTTGCTTCTCCTTCGCCTCTACCACGCAGTAGATGCCGCCTTCTTTAAAACCCGGCTTGAAGCAACCGTTACAGGAGATGCATTTTGCCGGGGAGGTGTCGCCATTCTTCCAGCGCAAGGCCAGGCCAGGTTCCCGGATGAACGATCTTGCCATGGAAATATAATCCACACCATAGTCACTAAGCGCTTTTTCGACAACCTCATATGAACGGAATCCACCCACCACCATCACCGGACAACTGACCGCCTCCTTTATCCGGCGGGCGGCTTCCAGATTGTATGCCTCCTTCTCAGGAGTGTCTATCTTTGTACGCGCCGGGGTCTGCTCTCCGGAGGCAGAGGTGCCTGCGGAGACCTCTATCGCGTCGATACCCTCTTCTGAAAGTTTTTTTGCTACGTAAATAGCATCATCACTTCCCAGGCCGCCGGTCAGGTTGTCAGCGGCATTAAGTTTGATAAGCACCGGATAACCGGAGCCAACTTCCTTCCGGATTTGCCGGTACACTTCAAATAAAAAACGACTGCGGTTCTCAATGCCCCCGCCATACTCATCAGTCCGGCGGTTGGTGAGCGGGGAAAGGAACTGATTTATAAGATAACCGTGGGCGCCGTGAAGCTGGACAGCGTCAAAACCCCATGCTTTGGCACGGCGCGCCCCCTCTTTAAATGCTGTAATGATGTCCCTGATCTCATCTTTTGTGAGTTCAGCCGGCTCCTCAGGGAACTGATCGACCTTTACAGACGAAGGCGCCAGAGGCTGCCGTCCTGCAGTGGCTGCATCCGTCTGACCGCCGCAATGGACCAGTTGAATGCATATCTTTCCGCCTTCATCGTGAACTGCTTTTGTGAGGGACCTCATCTCCGGAGCAAATTCGTCCGTGTGTATGCCCATCTTGCCGGGGGCTTGTTTACCGTCCGGCCTGACAAAAGTATAACCGCTGATGATCAGCCCCACCCCACCTTTTGCGAGGTCACGGTAACATTTGGTCAGCCTGCCCGTAGGCCGTCCGTCAGCCATGCACATACCTTCCCAGGTGGCAGAGCGTACGAGGCGGTTTTTAAGGGTCATCCCGTTGATCGAGGATTGTTCAAATAACTTCGTCATGGTATTTCTCCTGTTTAATCGGTTTTTGTCGATAGAAAAATTATAACATCCTTTTAACAATTGTCACGAGATAATTCAGGAGTTGACTCTCCCCTGCTTCAGGTCGCAAATTACACAATCCTCATTATTATTGTTGACTAATGTTTTTCATTTGATATAATTCCGTTAGATTATAATTTCTATCAATAAGGAGGAGAATTTATGATGAAGAAACTTGTAACTTTATTCCTGGCCCTCTCTTTTGTGGTTTTGCTTGCATGCTCCATATTCGCAGAAGAGAATGTGACCACTCAGGCGATAAAGCCGACAGAAGGCTGGACGCTCCATGTTGATGCAAAAAAGCATATCCCGAAAATGCCGGACATGATTGCCCACCATTACTGTAAGCCGGTATCAGGAGGACTCACTGAATGCCAGCTCTATGACAGCGACATGCCTGACGCCAGACTAATCGGGATAGAAGTGATTGTAGATAAAGAGACCTGGAAGAAATTTACCGGGAAAGAGAAGGCGCTTTGGCATTATCACAAGGTTGAGATTCCGAAGGTGTCAGCCACACTTCCCGATGTCTCCCCTGAAGAATCTGCAAAGATATTAAAAGGGATGGAAGAGACATACGGCAAAGTTTATATCCTCTGGGACCCAGTCAAGAAAGAGCCGTTGGGAAAACCGCAAGTGTCGATATTGCATTAGGCGACATTAACGCGACAAATATTCAGGACGAAATGGGTTAGGACTTGGTCCTCTACATTCGCGGGCGGTTCTGCAACCGCCCCTATTTTTCCGGCGGGCTTCCTCGCTTTTGCACTTCTGCACTTTTGACTTCTGTACTGTTTCCCCTCTGCTCTTTTGCCCTGAATAATGATAAAATCTATGCGGTATTTTTATGAACAAATGGCTTGTCGCATTAACAGTCATGCTCCCTACCCTCATCGAGATCATCGACACCTCGGTCGTCAATGTCTCTCTGGACCATATCCGCGGGAGCCTGTCTGCCGGCATCGATGAATCCACCTGGACGATAACTTCGTATCTCGTATCCAATGCGATCATCATCCCGATGACAGGATGGCTCAGCAGATATTTCGGCAGGAAGCGCTATATGATAGCTTCCATCTCTTTATTCACACTGAGTTCCCTGCTCTGCGGATTGGCCTGGAATCTGCAGAGTCTTGTTTTTTTCAGGGTGCTTCAGGGTATCGGAGGCGGTGCATTGCAGCCCTTGTCGCAGTCGATACTTCTTGAGACATTTCCGCAAAAGCAGCACGGCATAGCAATGGCGATATTCGGCGTCGGCATCATGTTCGGGCCCATAATCGGGCCGCTTCTCGGAGGCTGGATCACTGACAACTGGTCCTGGCACTGGATCTTTTTCATAAATATACCTATAGGCATCATATCGATACTGCTTGTGGCATTTGTAATAATTGACCCGCCGTATATGCAGCGGATGAAGATGAAGATCGACTACTGGGGTCTTGCATTTCTCGCAACAGCGCTTGGATGCCTGCAGATAGTCCTTGATAAGGGAGAGAGGGCTGACTGGTTTTCATCAGATTTTATAACATGGCTGAGCATAATCTCGGTAACCTCTTTTGTCCTCTTTGTGATCACTGAATTGTTCGCTGAACATCCCATCGTAAATCTCAAGACATTCAAAAACATTACATTCAGCGCAGGCAATCTCATCATGTTCTTTGCATTTTTCAATCTGTTCGGCAGTATCGTACTGCTGCCGATATACCTTCAGACGCTCATGGGATATACCGCAACACTTGCCGGTGTTGTGCTCGGACCCGGCGGGATAGCAACACTCATTGCCATGCCGATAGCGGGAAGACTTGTAACAAGGGTGAATCCGAAGGGTCTGCTCGGGTTTGGCATAATTGTGGCAGCCTACTCTACTTATCTCATGTCAAATTTCAGCCTTGCCGCTGATTTCAATACCGTTATCTGGCCGAGGCTCGTGCTTGGCGTCGGTATGGGATTTATTTTTATTCCCCTTACAACCATGACCATGTCGGGCATCAGGAGAGAAGAGATGGGCAACGCAACCGGGATCTATAATCTTCTCAGGAACCTCGGGGGCAGTTTCGGAGTTGCATTTATTACTACCATGATAGCGAGGCGCGCGCAGTTTCATCAGACACGTCTTGTTGAACATCTAACGCCTTTTGACAGAAGCTATCAAATTACTTCGTCACAGTTTTCTCAGATCTTCCAGCAAAAAGGATTTGACCCGGTCACTTCACAGCAGGCAGGGTTGAGCGGTATTTACGGTCAGTTATTGAGACAGGCCTCAATGCTGTCTTTTAATGATGCCTTTTATCTGCTGTGCATATTTATGATATGCACATTGCCTCTTCTGATATTCATGAGAAGAAACCAGAAGGTCCATTAATAATAAGTTAGGAAGTGCGTAAGCGCGGAAGTTCGGAAGTGAGGAAGTGCCGCATTTCCGTACTTCCCTGCTTCATCGCTTTATCACTTCATCGCTTCCCCGCTTCCGCTCTTCTTTTAGAATATACAAGCGAAGACATAAGCTACAAAAAAGTGGATAATAATAAAGATGCTTATATTCCTTTCTTTCACATTAATATACAGCCTGGGAAATCTGTATTTATTTTTTAAAGTATCGGACATATCAGGCCTGACTTTAGTACGAAAATATTTTTTTAGGTCTGTTCATACTATTTATGACATTTTCCCCGATATTTATACATCAATACACCCTGAAGGGCTCTGAAAAAAAATCCAGGTTTTTATTGCATACGCTTATCTTTGGATGGCCTTTATCGTTGTTTTTTCCCCCTTTGCAGCACTTTTAGACTCTTACAATTTTATTGTCAGGCACGCCTGTTATTATTCGGAAGAAGTCCTGGTCCGGCAACAATTCCCGAGACATATACTTTTTTTGTCCCCTTTCTCCTTTCCTTAACATTCAACATATACGGTTATTATGAAGCCAAGAAACTGTGGGTTGAAAAATTAATTATAAGGACCCCAAAACTACCTCACGGAGTTGATAGAATTAACAATAGCGCAGATATCCGACCTGCACCTCGGCATTATTACCGGAGATAAAACACTACATAAAGTTATTAAAGAAATTGAGGATGCAGGACCTGATCTGATAGTTTCTACCGGCGATCTTATTGACGGACCGGTAAATCATATAAAACATTTTCCGGAAAAACTGAAACGCCTTCAGCGCAAGCTCTCGGGAAGTTTGCAGTTATCGGAAATCATGAGTTTTACGCAGGGCTGAAAAATGCTGTGAAATTCATTGAAGATTCCGGCTTTACCCTGCTCCGGAACAGCGGTGTAAATGTAGAGGGATACACTGAACATTGCAGGAGTGGATGATCTGGGCGATACCGGGAAAGGATTGCCAGAAAGTGCAACTGATAAAACGGAAAGAGAGATACTTGCAAGCCTTCCTCCTGAAATTTTTCACCATACTGTTAAAACACCGTTCAGATGTCAATAATGACAGCCTCGGTCTTTTTGACCTCCAGCTCTCCGGTCACACACATAAAGGGCAGATATTCCCGGTGAATCTTCTGATACCGTTTTATTTTTAAATATCATACACGGCTATTCAAAGCTCTCTAAAGGCGCTGCTATTTATGTAAGCCGGGGCGCAGGCACCGCGGGTCCCCCTGTCCGTTTTCTTTCCCCGCCTGAGCTGACTTTTATCGAGATCGTATCTGATAAAAATAATGAGTAATTATTCAATTGCTCATTGTTAATTAAATTAATCATATTTCCTTAAATCCTTTTCTGATAGGCCGAAATAATGGCCGACTTCATGAACAAGCGTTTTCCGGATCTGTTCTACAAGTTCCTCTTCATTCGAACACATTCGCTCTATATTTTTCTGAAAGAGGATTATCTTATCAGGAAGCGGATAAGGAAGATTAAAAAAACCACCTTTATGGGGATAAGGAACACCGCTGAAAAGACCGAGCAGAAGATCTTTTTTTGAATTCAACCGGTCCATATCTTCATTGCCGGGATGATCTTCTACCAGAATTATGATATTTGAAAAATAATTCCTGTACTCTTCCGGCAATGTCTCCAAAGCCTTTTCAGTAAGAGCTTCAAAGTTCTCTCTGCTGACCCTGAAAGCCATGGATTTATTTTAACTGAAATATGATAGAATTTTTTCATACGATGGAAGGAGGCATTCATGGAAATTAAAATAAACAAAAGTATTTTATCCCTTGTTGAAGGCGACATAACAAGGCAGGACACCGAAGCAATTGTAAATGCTGCAAATAAAAGCCTTCGTGGCGGCGGCGGGGTGGATGGGGCCATTCACAGGGCCGGCGGACCAAAGGTCCTTGAGGAATGCATAAAGATAGGCGGATGCGAGACAGGCGAGGCGGTTATAACTACCGGAGGAAATCTCAAGGCAAGATATGTGATACATACGGTTGGTCCCGTTTACAGGGACGGCCTCCATAATGAACCCAAGCTCCTTGAGAATGCTTATAAGAACAGCCTGAGACTTGCTTCATCCAAAGGCATAAAGAGTATTGCATTTCCATCAATAAGCACCGGCGCATACGGATATCCATTGGAAGAAGCGGCAAAGATCGCATTAGAGACCAGCAATTAAGTACCTGAGGGAACGTGATGATATTGAGCTTGTCCGTTTTGTATTGTTCGGGGAAAAAGCGCTCAAGGCTTATGAAAAGGCTATCTTTCCATTCTTATCTTCAGTGCAATCAACGTGATAATTCCCACCATAAATAGAACACTGCCGGCAAGGGCCCAGACAGCGCCGGGCTCCCTGCTTACCTGAAGAAGGACCGCTTCATAAGGATACGCCTGCAGGTCTTTAACATTTATATTAAATCCCGTCCGGAGCGAAGGGCTGTTTGGTAAAATTGTATCGGCCGACAATTCTTTTCCTTCTTTGAGATATTCAATGCCAACCTTCCAGTCAGTTATATATCCGTTGTGATCTGACTGAATATTTATATCCTTAACTTTTAATACTACGTTATCTGAAATCCTGAGCATGCTCCCTTCCTGTACAACTGCGAACTTCTGGTAACTTCCGGTTGCGCTCATTAAATGCGCAAACAGCATAAAGAGAAATCCTATATGTATTATCTGCGGAGAGATCAAAAGGGGCCATCGGGTGACCTTTCGCTTCTTTATAATAGATTCAACACTGCAAAAGAGTGTATTGACAGTAAGGAGCGTGAGTACACCTATCAAGCTCCACAGCCACCATGTAATTGCAATTGGCTGGATTTTCAGCCACTCAAACATCGGGGTTGAATGAATTGTCTCGAATTCCTTTTGAGAGGGCATTATAAAGGCGCCTGCAAGCATCAGCGCCAGCATGAAACCCGACAGCCACAAGGTTGTTCTGAGTGAAAAGAGAATATTTGTAAATCGTTTAAGCAATGTTGTCATTTAAAATATTTTCACAAACCACTAAATTCCTTAATTATGAATTACTAATTATTCATTACTCATTGTTTCTCAGAAACTGTGTGAGCTCTTCATCAAAAGACTCACGCCAAGATATGTGAACATTGTAATGGCAAATCCCGTGATAGCAAGGTAAGCCATCGGCCTGTCTGTCCACCACTGCCTCAGTCGTGCATGAAGGTAAAAACTGTAAAACAGCCACAAAATACTTGTCCACAGCTCCTTTGGCGTCCACATCCAGTAAGTTCCCCACGCAAGATATGCCCATATACCGCCGAATATCATGGACAGGGTGAACAAACAATACCCGATAAGCGCTGCCCTGTAGTGCAAACCTTCGGTTGAGCTCTCTTTTGCTGTCAGATCGAAGTAGCCAAGTATCGCTGCAATGCCAAAAAGAGCATACGACATAAACGCCAGTACAACGTGAAATTCGAACCAGAATGTTCTCAGCACCGGCGGAAGTGGTGAATTATGCTGTTTGGAGATCATTACAAGTACTGTAAATACAGAGGCTGATATCGTCACAACATTAAAAAACTGTTTTTTCTCTTTTAAAAGGACCCCGAACGGGACAGAGAATGCCACAATGGAAGCAGCAAGGAAGACAAGCGTGTCATGAGGGCCTACAAGCGGCAGTCTTTCCAGTTGTATCCCTCTTGAAATTATATATGCAACCTGAAGAACAAGCCCGGCATACATAAGGGGCCTTTTCCATAATGCGGACAGATACAAGGCAAGAGAAAGAGCGAGGAGCGTCATTTACTATCTGGGAAGGATGAAATAGAAATTGTTTCCATACTGGGTGGGTTCATAACCTGCCACGCCGCCGTGTATCTCAACAGCGTTTTTAATGAAAGATAGTCCATGGCCGGTACCGGGCAGGTTTGAAACATTGTTGCCGCGATAACCTTCGTCAAATAATTTATCACTGTCTTCCGGAGGGACATGCGGTCCTGTGCTGAAAACATTGTATTTGACGCCGTCTTTTCCATTGCCGAAATAATCTCTGATAATCTCATGTCCATAAGTTATATATTTGACCTTTTCGCCGGCGTCTGTAGTTACCTCATGGGTATATTTCACCGCATTTGAAAACAGGTTTGCGTATACCTGGGCTATCAGACCTATGTCAACAACAGTAATAATCTCTGCATCAGGGATACCGCTGAGACGGTCGTTTACCGAAATACCCATCTTTTTGAATTGCTCCACATACCGCTCAAGCTGCGGCTGAACAACATCTTTCAGCATATTGCATGGCTTGGTACGGGGCATCAGGCGTCCCTGGTCGAAGTGGCTTTTCCGGAACAGGGTTTCAATAAACAGGCTCATGTTCTTGTAATGTTTCTCGATATTCTCGAGTTCCGTGGTCAACCCCTGATTAATGTCATTCAATTCCTTTTGAAAATCTCTCATGCAGGATTCATCACACATACCGGCAGAGGATTTTTCGGTAAAGACCTTTTCCATTTCTATGTTCTTCATGATCTTCCTTTTCAGGCCTCTCAGAAACAGTTTATATACCATGTTTGGAACAATTATATTATGCTCGATGTCGGCAACAAGGGAGCGGATAAATCTCAGGTGTTCAATGTTCTTTTCCATAAGAAACCTGTTGTGTATATTGAACCCTATACGGTTTGCATATTTCTGAAAAAACAGCTCCTGATGTTCATTAAAGCTTTTAGTAGGATATAGTTCCAATAGTCCAAGCACATCGTCTTTAATCTCAAAAGGCAATTGGTCAATCAAGAAATCTTTACCGCGAATAGTCAACACAAGGCTCTTTCTGTCTGTATAATAGGGCCAATCACTGGGTTTTACATCATCCGGCGGCTGCGTGTGCAATTCATCGCCCACAAATTCCGTCTTTGCAACAAGCTTCATAATATTAAGTTTGGGATCAACAATATAAAGACATGCCTCCACGCCAAAAAAGCTCTTGGGGACTGTCACGCAGAGATTATAGAAATCCTCAATGTTGTCAAACTCCTGCGAAAGGTCAAAGAAGCTCTTTAAGGCGCTGTTCTCTGTCTGGGTAAAATTATAATCCTGATAATCATATTTTTTACCTTCTATCCTGTTATAAATGTACTCCATGCTCTTCATGATAAATCCCCGAAAATAAATTTAAATATATAAATACGTTCCCGCTTTTGGGATATTTTACCATAATTCCATCATTTCAGTTGAAACCCGGATAACAGTCACTATACTCTGTATTATCAGGGAGTTCATAAAAAAGGCCTCACATAACTTGTCTGCACAAACATTTCAGCGCAAAAGCACATATAAAGCGCCAAGCCCTCCATCGCATTGTCTTGCAGTCACAAAGGCTATTATATTCTTTCTGTACCGGCGCAAAAGCCATTTAATAAGGGCCTGTTTTAATACAGGACCCTTTGCAGAGCGAAGTCCCCTTCCGTGAATGATCTTAATACACCGATATCCCTTTTTTATTGACGCCTTGAAAAAGTGTTCCACTTCCTTTTCAGCATCTTCAGTGATAATTCCGTGAAGATCGAGGCAATCCTGGACAGAATACTGACCCTTATGGAGTTTATTGATAATATCTTCACGATAATCCTGATCGATCCATTCAATATATTCCTGTGTATCAGAAAGGTTGATCATCCCCCGGCCTTTTACAAGCTCTTCAAGAGACTTCAGCGCTTCCTGATCAGAAGATGTATTTTTGTATTTACAGATTGAAGGAGTTTTTTTCTTTTGGACCTGGATCTCTCTGAATTCTTTGATCACCTGCACTTCCTTCATGGCCTCATGAAAAACTGCTTCATCGGTAGTGGAAACGTCTTTTGTTTCCCGGTCAGGAAAACCCTGCATCTGACTTTTGTAGGGGCGGGGTAACCCCGCCCTTACGGAGAAAGGGATGATTGTTTTCCTTCATCTTCTTTTGCAGAAGTTTTTTCAGGTCTTTGAAAGGCTGGTTAAAATATTCTTCAGAACTGTGCTTATCCTGCTGCATAATATTTACTCCGTTATTAATTATAGCAAAATTTGACATGCAGAAATCTTTTACTCAAAGATGTAAAATACCTGCGTTATGAAAGTTCATATCCGCAAAATAAATGAAACTGAATTTGCATGCAGCGCCTTGATATTGCCCATGCTTGAGGGAGAAGGAGCAGACTATTACAAAACTATAAATAAATCCCTGAATGGTTTGATAAACAAGGTGGTAGTTTCAGGAGAATTCAACGGCAAACATAATGAACTCTGCCTTATTCACTCGGAAGGCAGGATAAAACCAGACAGGATCTTATTAATCGGCCTCGGTAAAAAGAAAGAAATTACACCTGAGAAACTGCGGCAGGCCGGGGGAAAAGCAATCTCATATCTCAGCAATCTGAACAATAAAAATATTGCTCTGTCTGCCGGGATAATTTCAACTCTGAAATTGTCCCCCGTTGACTTCATCGAAGGCGGGCTTCTCGCTGATTACAGATTTTTGAGATATAAAAGAGAAAAGGACCACAAAGGAATTAAAGAAATCACTGTCCTTTCCAATGACAATTTAAACAAAGAAACCAAATGGAAGGAGACCGTGGCAACTGCTACGCATTTTGCACGCGACCTGGTCAATACCCCGTCAAACGACATGACGCCGTCAGCGCTTGTCAGGGCTGCGCGTTCTTTAAAGAATGTTTCGGTGAAAGTAATTGACAAGGTTAAGGCCGCGGATCTCGGTATGGGTGCGTATCTTTCTGTTGCAAGAGGGTCCGTTGAGCCTCCGAAATTTATTGTAATTACTTATAAGGGCAAAAACATTCCGCCTGTTGCGCTTATAGGAAAATCTATAACATTCGACAGCGGTGGTATTTCGACTCAAGCCAAGCGAGGGTATGGAAAAGATGAAATATGACATGGCCGGCGGAGCTGCTGTGCTCGGTGCAATAAAAGCTGCTTCTGAAATGAACATGCCTGTCCATATAGTCGGTATCCTTCCTGCCGCTGAGAATCTGCCGGGCGGCAGCGCATCAAAGCCCGGAGATGTTGTAAAGACTATTGGAGGGAAAACCATCGAGATCATCAGCACTGACGCAGAAGGAAGATTAGCGCTTGCCGATGCAATTGAATATGCAAAACGTTTTAAACCTTCTGCCATTATCGATATAGCAACTCTCACCGGGGCCTGCTCAATAACTTTTGGCAGCGAAGTGATCGCAATGATGGGGAATAATGGACCAATAATGGAGAAAATGAAGAAGGCTTCAGTGGAAACTGCTGAAAAAATATGGCAGATGCCCCTCTTTGATGAATATAAGGATTACATTAAAAGTGATATAGCGGACCTGAAGAATTCAGGCGGCAGATCAGGCTCTCTCTCCTCTTCAGCATACTTCCTCAAGGAATTCGCAGGTGAAACACCATGGTTACATCTCGATATCGCAGGCACCGCATGGACCGATAAGGACAGGCCGTATACCCCAAAAGGCGCGACGGGCATCGGGGTGAGGCTCGACCTGTTCACCATGAACAGGAAGATATATCTTGAATGTCGTTCCCGTGCCAACCTGGCTGTATACATTGATATAGCCTTTATGCTGTTTGACGATCCCATAGACGATAGCCATGCCCAGCCCCGTTCCGCGCCCTACCTCCTTGGTCGTGAAGAAAGGCTCGAAGATCTTTTGCGTTCGCCTCCTCATCCATGCCAATGCCCGTGTCCGTGACCGAGATCACCGCGTAGGGCCCCGGCTCACCGAAGCCATGAGGCACTGATAAACGCGTCGGTCATTTCCATCATATCCGTCTCAATCGTCAGGTGCCCTCCCGTGGGCATGGCATCACGGGCGTTCGTTGCCAGGTTCATCAACACTTGCTCGATCTGACCGCTGTCGGCCATAATGACCGCGTCGCCCCGCAGGATGCTTTTCAGCTCTATGTCCTCGCCGATGATCCTGCGCAGGAACTGCTCCTGCCTGGCAATGATCCCGTTCAGGTGCGTCGGTTTCATGTTCAGATAGAGACTTATGCTCAGGCACATAAGGAGGAACAGAAACCCAATGTAAAACCTCTGCTCTCGGATGAGGACAAAAAACCCCGAGGGCGACAATTGCTGCTCCTACGACAAGCATGGGCAGCGCGTAGCCGTTGAGAATATAGTTGTCCGGATTGAATACCTGCTGAATCATGAATTCCTCACCACTGCATAACTAGAAAAAATACTTTTACATGTTTACCAGGAGACTCTGACAGCATAAAAACGGACGGCGTTTGTCACTGACAGCATCATGTCTATCACGAACAATTCATTATTTTTCTCCTATCCTGCCATTCATTCAAAGGACTGAAAACTCTCCTATATTACAAAGTATATCAGAATATACGGGACAGGCAAATTTAGAGCTGACAGAAGAAAACGAAAAGGGGTGTGATTATCCTGAGAAATCTTAAAATATCTTAGATTTGTTAGAAATGATGATACGCATTAAGGCGTAAGCAGATCAGGACTTTTCAGCCAGTTATTGAGTTTTCTGAAGGGAAATTTAATGTAGGGGCAACCCCCTTGCGGTTGGCCTTGCTTTGTTTCAGGGCAGGGGCAAGCCCTGCCCCTACAGATACATTGATATATTCAGTAGGGGCGGTTCACAAACCGCCCCTATAATTATTCACACCCATGTGATCTATCCTGTCAGTATCCTCAATATCTCATGATATCTTGCAGAGGTCTTCTTAACGATATCATCGGGGAGCTCCGGGCCAGGAGGGGTCTGGTCCCAGTCAAGCGTAAGCAGATAATCCCTGACTATCTGTTTGTCAAAGCTGTCCTGGCTTCTGCCCGGCGCATAATCCTTTATGCCCCAGAAACGGGATGAATCCGGAGTGAGGATTTCATCGATTATGATTATCTCATTATTAAATATCCCGAACTCCATCTTTGTGTCGGCGATGATGATCCCCTTTTTTTCTGCATGGTCCCGGGCCCTCTCATATATTTTCAAGGTAAGGTCTTTAAGTTTCATTGCAGTACCTTCACCGATTATCTCTTTTACTTCATCGAAGGATATATTGATATCATGCCCTGTTTCCGCCTTTGTGCTTGGAGTGAAAACAGGCTGCTCGATCTTTGCAGACTCAAGCATTCCTGAAGGCAGTTTTATTCCGCATACAGTACTGTCCTTCTGATAGGACTTCCAGCCGCTTCCTGAAAGATACCCGCGGACTATGCACTCAACAGGAACAACCTTTGCCTTTTTCACAAGAAGGCTCCTTCCCTGAAGCATATCTGCGTACTTACGAAGTTTTTGCGGAAAATCTTTCACATCGATCGCTATAATGTGGTTCCTGACGATGTCCTCCATCATCTTGAACCAGAACAGGGATATAGCTGTCAGTACCTTTCCTTTTCCGGGGATGCCGTTAGGTAATACAACATCAAAGGCAGATACCCTGTCTGTTACAACAAGCAAGAGGTGCTCACCAAGGTCATAAATATCCCTTACTTTGCCCCGGCGGGGTATTCCGACATCCGGCATATCTGTTTTCAGTACTATGTCATTCATAGCAAGAAAATATACATTATTGGTAAGTTTTTAGCAAAGCGTTTAAGCTGCACATATAGACAGGGGAGGCTGCTTTATAATTTCTATACGACACCACTAAAAAAGAGATAGGGATTAGGGGTTAAGGATTAGATAAGAAGAGACAACGGATCGCCCTGAAACAAAAATGTAATAAGCCTTTTGTCGATTATAGAAATTATAAAGCAGCCTTCCCTGTCATACATTATGAATTAAGCCCCAAGCGCCTCTCTCGTCATCCTCTCCGCTGTTGCAAAGACCGCCTTTTTCTCTTCCTCTGTCCTCGCCTCAATGTAAAACCTTACCTTGGGCTCTGTTCCGGACGGCCTTATCATAAGCCATGAACCGTCATCAAAGACAAGCTTCGTACCGTCAACTGTTATAACATCTTTAACGGTCTTTTGACTCCCGTTTATATCAACGGTACTTCCCTCTTTATATTTCTCTCTGATAACAGACAGTTTTTTCAGCAGGGCATCTCCAACAAGAGAGCGGTCCACTGAAATACCTGACCGGTCAGGATAGTAGTATCCGTATTCATCCATTATATCTTTCAGATACCGGCCCAGGTTCTTTCCGGTAACCGCCATCATCTCAATTGCAAGGAGCATGCCGAACAATGCATCTTTTTCAAGCGTATGGTTGAAACCCGATATGCCGTCTGACTCTTCAAAAACGACAATGGCCCTTTCTTTTGCACCTTTTATCATATAGGGCCTGAAATTTTTAAAACCCACTTTTGTCTCCCGCACCTGCAGTCCGAGCTTTTCCGCAATCGCATTCAGGAAGTTGCTCGTGCCGACCGATTTTGCAGCAATACCGGAAAAGCCTTTATACACATGCAGAAAGTGGAAAGCCATTGCGCCAAAATAATTCATTGGTATATGCATATCAGCATCAGCATGGCGGATGCGGTCGCCGTCAGGGTCGAGGATAACACCAAGTTTAAATCGCGCAGAACTTTCACTCAGAGCTTTATCGATCTCATACATATTTTTCTCAGAAGGCTCAGGCGCAACGCCTCCAAAAAGATAATCATCTTCTGTACGGAGATATTTTATCTTTACGCTCTCCCCGATGATCCTCTGGAGCCGGCCCCTTGTTGCGCCATGAACGTTGTCAATACAGACAATACAGTCCTCTTCCCTGACAAAAGCACGGATCTTCCCGATATCAAGTGTCTTTCTTGCTGTTATATAGTCGATATATAATTTTGTGAGGTCAACTCTTTTCGATCTTTTCAGGTTGAACGGGCTGAAGCTTCGGGGCCCCTGCCATCATTCTATTGGCAATCTCTTCTATCCTTTCAGTGATCTCAGAGCCGGCTGGTCCGCCGTCAGAAGGATTGAATTTAAAACCGCTGTAATTTGCAGGGTTGTGTGAAGGTGTGAGATTTATGGAACACGCCGCATTAAGCATCTCTATGCCTGCTGAAAATTCAGGCGTGATAGCTTCGCCGGCATACCATGCCCTGATGCCTTCTTTCTGGAGAAGTCCTATGACCTCCATTGCGAACTCCCTGCCAAGGAACCTGTTGTCGTGTCCGACGATGATCCCCCTGCGCCTGATATCATCAAACCCCGATACACCCATTGCCTGCATAACAGAAGGATCATTTTCCTTAAACATCTGAATGATCGCAGAAGTCACGATCCTTAAATTGTTGAATGTGAAATCGGTGCCTGTCTCGCCCCTCCATCCGGATGTGCCGAAAATTACTTTGGTTGGTGTAATATTGTCCCGTGCAAACTTTTCTATAAGTGTCAGCAGACCTCTGTTCTTTGCGACATCGGACAGTATAGCCTTCCAGCACAAGGCGGCGTTTTCGAATTCATGAGTCATTTATTCCTCCATCGATTTCAGAAACAATCCATGTCAAAGGGCCGGATTCCCTCTGAACAGACTGCGAGATTTAGTACTATTCATGCTAAACAAATCAGATTAACCTATATTTTATCATATGAAATGGCGGGCTTGGAGCTAATGAATGCTGAATAATGAATGTCCTGTGTGTTTAATTATAATCTCATGACGTGTAAACATAATCATTGTAAGCCATTAATGTCAGTATCGTCGATATCCTGACACGCCTCTGAAATACCTTCGGCAGTATCTTGAGAATAAACACAGATCTTTTCAGATTCAGGGAAAACAGTAAGGTACAAAGCCTGACAGCAAAAAGAAGGCGGTATTTATATTTTACAGGATCTTTTTCATTGGACTGTTTCCAGAAGTCAATGTCCCAATAATATTTGAGCTTGTTGTATATGGAGTCAAAAGAGTACAGGTGTCTGATCACCTTCCTGTGCCCCTCCAGCAATTCATCAGGCGTAAGACGGGAAGGAGTAAAGACAACGTTTTTTGAGTCATATTTGCTCCAGTCTTTATGGATAATGCGGCCCTCTTTTTCAAGACGGATGAAAAGCCTTGTGCCCGGGAACGGCGTCAGGATATTAATCAAAGGCATCAGCAATCCGGCGTCATCGATAAAACGTATAAGCTCATCAAACGATGCTTTAGTATCAAAATCATATCCTAATATAAAGGACCCCTGGACCAATATCCCGAATGACTGTATCTTTCTTATTGCTTCAGCAAAATCGTGTTTCCGGTTAATGTTCTTGTCCATGCAGGACAGGTTCTCCTCTGATATGGATTCGAGACCGATCAGCATCGCGCCGCATCCGCTTTCTTTCATTAAGGCGAGGAGTTCATCCTCTTTTGAGATGTTTATTGAGGCCTGACAGGACCAATTTAAATTGTAAGGTTTCAAAGCTGTGAACAGCTCACGGGCGTATTTCCTGTCTGCAATAATATTATCGTCAGCAAAAAATATGGACTTTTTCTTAAAGCCTGCAACTGTGCTGTTCATCTTCCCGACCTCTTCGATCACCTGCTCAATGGTCCTGTGTCTGATCCTCTGTCCGTCAAAGGCATGAACAGAGCAGAATTCACAATGAAAGGGACATCCTTTTGTGGTCTGGACAATATTTGCAAGGTAACTGTCGCCTGAAAGCACCGACCTGTCCGCAGAAGGAAAGGCTGTTAAATCGACTTTTCCTTCTGCCTGATATGTCCTGTTCAGCTTACCGTCACGGGCATCAGTTAAAAGTTTGGGCCATATATTTTCTGCCTCCCCTACAACTACAGTATCGCAGTATTGGAGGGCCTCCTCTACGCACATTGACGGGTGTATTCCTCCAAGCACAGTTTTGACGCCTCTTGCCCGGAAGTTCTCGGATATGCCGTAAGCCCTTTTTGCAAACATGGTCCTTACAGTGATCCCCGCCAGGTCCGGGGCCCAGTCATAATCAATGTCTTCTATATTTTCATCAAAGACCCTGACTTCGTGCCCGGGAGGAGTTAATGCAGCTAACGTGGGAACGGCCAGAAGGTATGAAAAGGTTTTTTTAGAGAACAGGAATTCGGAAACAAACTTAATATCGTAAAAACTCTTTTCTTTATCAGAACTGTTCTTCGGAATAATTAATGCTATTTTCATCTTAATTAAAACTGACCTCTACATAGTACTCTATCCAACAGTTAATTTACAAACACCTGTAACTAAAAATTTACTCCTCCTGCCGGATGTTCTTGACATATTTGTACCCTTTGCTTTAATTTGGATAGGCTTCACATTCAAACGTTACAGGAGAAACAATTGGCTAAGAGCAGAATGTACTTATACGGCAAAAACTCCGTCAAGGAGCGGTTGAATACACATCCTGAAAGCATCCACAGGATCTACGTTCAGGAAAACTTCCGCGATCCGGAGATCAAAGGGATAATCGGTTCACTGAATATCCCTGTTACCAAGGTAAGTGAAAGGGACCTGCTCAGGATCAAACGCGCAGACCGTCTTCAGGGGATCGTGGCGGAAGTGGATAAATTCAGATATACACCATTCGATAAACTGCTGCATCTTCCCGGAGAAAGAACGCCTGTCATTCATCCTTCTCGACAGCCTGAATGACCCGCACAATCTGGGTACTATAATGCGGACCGCAGCGTGCTTCAGCGGGTTTGCGATAGTCATTCCCGAACACGGCTCATGTGAAGTAAATGAGACCGTTATTCATGTCGCATCCGGCGGTGAGAATTACGTTCCCGTATCACTGGTCACAAATCTTACTGCAACTTTGATAGAGGCAAAAAAAGCCGGCTACTGGGCAGCAGGCACGGTCATTGAAAACGGAGAGGATATCAATAAAGTCTCTCTGCCGTTTCCGCTCTGTCTTGTATTGGGTTCTGAGGGAACAGGCATCCGCTATGGACTGCAGAAACATCTTGACCTGAAGATCACCCTCCCGATGAAAGGCGCACAGCTTTCATTCAACGTAGCCATGGCCTGCGCCATTTTTGCATATGAGATAACAAAACAGAGGGGGAAATAATTAATAATGGGAATAAGAATGAAGGAAGCATCAAAATGCATCTTTGATCGCATTGTTTGTTAATGAACAAAATATCTTACTTTAAGGTTTCTATAAATGTTTGATATTCTTGAGGTGCGGTTATAATTTCCAGACCGATGCTGTATGTTAAGCCGTGAGGCGGATTTTTATATGACCATAATACCCGGCAATCCAGATGTAGTATTTCTCCTGAAACAAGATGAAGTTTTATCTCAAATATTATTCCGGGAGTAAAATCTATTGAAGTCTCGGATGGGAAGATTCTCATATACATACCATTTACAGAAAGATTATCTGTAAATCCTGTACACCTCATACTGCCCGAGATAAGTTCAGCATCTAAACTAACAGTTTTTCTCTTTGAGCGTCTTCTTTCCATGTAGATAATATTACCATATAATTCATTTGAAATCTGAAGAGTTGTGAAGAGAGAGGTGCTATGCTCCGTACCGAAGGCTTCGGTACGGAGCATAGCAATCTGGTTACTCTTTCATAAACTTGAAGTAGACCATCGTCCAGTTGCCGAGGACGATCGAGGTGATCGCCACAAGACTGGCAACGGACCCGGTTGACATGCCGGTAATGCCGTGCCCAAGATTGCATCCACCGGCAATTACCGCACCTATTCCCATGAGGATACTTCCAAAGAATACAGTAAGGACTTCCTTTGCCGGCGGCATCTTCCATTGAAACTCTTTGAGGCCCAATGAACTGATGGCAGCTCCAAAAGGAACTGAAAAGATGAAGAATACTCCCCATGTGCCTCTGAAGATCCCAAGGAAACTGAATTCCTGAAATGAAGAATGCGTACTGTTGGTAAGCATTGAATTGAATAATTCCCTCAAGGGAGTGGTTATGGCAAGACCTCTCGGGGCGCCTCCAAAGACAGAGGATATCTCCCATGCAACTACGGTCAGCAAGCCTATAAGTACTCCTGTCAGTCCCCATGAGTAGCCCTTGCCAGTCTTGCCGAAAGTAGGTTTTCCCTTAAAAACAAAGGCTAATAATACAATTGAAAGAATTACGATAGTGGTCCATTTTGCTATAGGCCCGCTTCCGAAGAAGTCCCATAAGGCAGGGTTGCTTACTCCAAAGATCTTAACATTGAAACTCTTTCAAATAATCACGAACCGGACTAAGCATGCCGTCTGTGGTCATGCCAACACCAAAGAAGAACCCAACGATGGCTACCAGCGCAGCTATCTGTCCCTCTCCGAGCCTGTAAACAATGCCGCTTGCGCATCCGCCGGCAAGCACTATGCCCAACCCGAACAGAAAACCGCCGAGGATATTGGCAACGGGCACGAAACTTTGGCGCATTAGTTCGGTTGAAACAAAGTGCCCCATATCCTGATCAAACCTCATTATAAGACCGGCGTCTTCCAGAAGGTTTGTGCCGATTAACGCCACAACCACACAGAGCAGATATGACCGGAAGAGATCGAATTCCTTCATGAATATGATGTCCCTGAATGCGGAATTCAGACAAAAACGCCCTCTCTGAAGAATAAATCCGAGTGCCAGACCCACAACAACGGCTGTCAAAGCCGAAGGTAACACTACCGAAGGCATATGCTTCCCTCCCGCCCCAGAGATGTGCATGCTTACCACAGCCGTTATTTTTTGTGATGAGTACACGGACCTTGGAGTTTTTCTCCACATCCCTGGATGTGCACCCGGTTGTGAACTTACTGAAGACGGGATTTCCCGCTGCATCCCACGATAATAAGATCGACTTTTTCCTCTTCTGCAACCTTCAGGATTTCGTCCGCCGGATGTCCTGACTTTATCACACATTTAATATTTTTCAAACCTCTGTCTTCCAGTGCTTTCCTGTAATGCGCCAGGACCTTTTCCGCTCTCCTGTCCAATGCCTCTTTATGCTCCGTCCCCTCGATAGATTCCTTCATGGTCTCCATCTCGGAATAACTCATCATGGCAGTCATAGTGGAGTTGCCTACCAACTGCTGGACATGGAGCAGAATTATGCTGTCCGGTGATGTTACAACATTGTTCATTGATGATAATATTTCTTCTGAATCTCTTACATTGTCTGCTGAAATCAAGACCTTTTTCATTTCTTCCTCCTATATTTTTTTTTGCTACAAAAGAAGACCTCCCTACTTAAAGGAGGCCTTCTTTGCGGTTTATTTCCCGATCCTCTGAAAACAGCGCTTAACTGAACTGAGGAGCTTCTTTTATTCCATGAGCTAACTCTCTTGCTTCTGGTTTTTCCACAATTACAGGCACTGTGGCATTTCTTTCTACATCATTGCTTACACATCCCGTGATAAGCCTGTTGAGTCCTTTCTTTCCGTTGCTGCCAACAATTATAAGGTCGACATTTTCTTCTTCTGCAACCTTCAGGATCTCATCTGCAGGTATGCCTTCTCTTATAATGGTCCTTACACTGAAAAGACCGGCATTTTCAAGTTCCTTCCTGTAATAATTCAGGATCTTTTCGGACATGCATGTCGAGTTTCTCTTTATACTCTGTGCCCTTTAAAGATTCTTTTAATGTCGACAGCTCTGCATCACTGAGCATGTCGATCATTAATGACCTTCCCTGAAGCCTTTGCACATGAAGAAGCAGGACTTCCTGAGGCGGTCTGACCAGATTCTGAAATACCCCTAATACGTACTTTGAACCTTTTGTGTCGTCCACTGCTATCAATACTTTATTCATTTTCTTACCTCCTTATATTGTTTCCACATTATTGTGAAAATATTAATGGAGCATCCCTTTCTGAAGGATTACCCCTATAAAAAACATAGCAAAAACAATTACGGTCGTTACGGTAATGGCTGCATATGCATCTTTCCAGCTGTAAGGTTCTTCACATATACGAGGCCTGCTTGCCACAAGCACTGGAATCTTTACGCTTTTTTGCACATCCAGAGCAACAGAGCCGGTTAAAAACCTTTTCCACCCTTTCAGTCCGCTGTAGCCGAGGAGTATCAGATCGACATTCCATTCATTCGCAACCTTAAGGATTTCCTCAGTAGGGCGTCCGGCCCGTATGACTGTGGTAATACTGAAAGATCCGATAGTTTCCAGTTCCTTTTTATAAAAGGCAAGAATCATTTCAGCCTTCTTATCCAGCGCCTCTTTATGCTCTGTCCCTTTCAATGATTCCTTTAATGTGGACAGTTCGGCCTCACCAAGCATATCTATCATCAATGAACTTCCTTCAAGCCTCTCAACATGAAGAAGCAAGACCTCCTTATGCGGTCCAACCAAATTCTGAAAAGTCGACAATACTGCCTTTGAGGTCCTTATGTCGTCTACTGCAATCAGTACTCTGTTCATTTTCCTTTTTCCCGCTTGTTAACTTGTTTTTATTTAATATAGAGCAAATTCAGTGCCAGTTATTTTGAAATTTAAGTATTATTAAAAATCAATATGTTAGTCAGTATTTTTTATTTTTTTATTGACTTTCACATGTTAATCTGTTAACTTTAAGCTATTAACACATGTTAACAATTACCTATTATGTTAACGGTCTATTAACGTTTTAACTATTTAGTCATGATTGACAAATTCTTAAGAAACCCTCAGTTTTTACCTGAAGTATTTGAGACTATGAGGGATGGTCTTATGGTTGTGGATAATGAAGGCTATATCCTGTTATTTAATCGTGCGGCTGAAGACATAACCGGCTATCAAGGAGAAGAGGTAATAGGCAAGAAATGTACTATTCTTGATTGTGATGCATGTGTTATCCTGAATGAGTCGGAAACCAGAGAGACTGCCAACTTGTAAAATTCGGCGCCATATATAACAAGGAATGCAGAATACGGTCTGCTGACGGAAGGTCTGTACATCTTTTAAAAAATGCCGTTGTCTTACGTGATGACAGTGGAGATATAGTAGGCACGGTTGAGTCAATGACAGATATCACTTCATTCTATATAAAAGAAATGGAACTGGAGGATCTAAAGCCGGAATTAAGGCAGGAATACTGGTTTATGGGACTGCTGGGGAAGAGCATACCCATGCAGAGATTATACGAGCACATACGTAATGCCTCTCAGAGTGAAGCTCCTGTCCTGATTTGCGGAGAAAGCGGGGCCGGCAAAAATCTTGTTGCCCATGCATTACATAAACTGAGCAGACGTAAGGATGGGCCTTTTATACAGATGAACTGCGCTTCGCTTAATGAACAGCTTCTTGAAAGCGAGCTTTTCGGCCACAAGAAAGGTGCTTTTACAGGGGCCGTAAGTGACCGGATAGGAAGATTCGAGGCATCAAATGACGGGACCATATTCCTCGACGAGATAGGAGATATGCCGCTTACAATGCAGGTAAAACTGCTCAGGGTACTTGAAGAAAAAGTTGTGGAGCTCGTGGGAGACCATAAACCGATCCCTGTGGACATACGACTTATTTCAGCCACGAACAAGGACCTCAATAACCTGATGAACACCGGCAAGTTCAGGGAAGATCTCCTTTACAGGATAAATTCAATTGTCATCAAGGTCCCGCCTCTCAGGGAGAGACGGGAAGATATACCTCTCATGGCCTTCCACTATCTGAAAAAGATCTCCTTTGTAAATAACAAGGATATCCGCAGTATCAGTCCTCCTGCAATGGAGATCCTGAAAAATTTCCCATGGCCGGGCAATGTGAGGCGGCTCATCAATGCCCTTGAGCACAGCGCAGTCACCTGTAAAAGTGATACAATCGACGTCTCTGATCTGCCGGATTATCTTGTCCATGAAAAGATCACGGAGGCCGGCGAAAGTCATCCTGACCGGGAGAGAATATATTCTGTCCTTTCTCAATGTAACGGAAATAAAACTCTTGCCGCAAAACAGCTCGGGATCAGCCGGGTCACTCTGTGGAAAAAACTTAAGGCGTTGGGCATTGAATGATTGATAAAAAGTGCATATGATGGTACGTTTACGAACTGCACCTGACATGATCGAAACATTATAAGGGGTATGAGGATATGGAAATAAAATGAAGGGCTATATTGCTATCATAGGAATTCTTGTTGTTATAATCGCCTCTCTAATTCTATTGAACGTCTCTTTTCATCGGACACTGCAGATGGAAATGGCAGAACAGTTCAATAAACAGCAGCTGCTCCTTGCCAAGGCAGAGGCATTCAACATTCAGGCGTATATCGGCAAAGTAAAAGACGAGATGCACCGTATCACTCAATTTGAATCCATGCCCCAGATTATTAAAGAAACGCGTTATGCATTTTTTACTGATGCATTTTTCAAGGAGATCGGCAAGGTAAGAATGGGGATCAAATTCCTTGATAATGAAGGGAAAGTGCTCTCTACACAGGGTAACTTTGCCATAGAACAGCCCTTTAACAGGGATTTTATTGAAATGTCTAAAGGGTCTTGTCCGAGTGAAGTACTGATAAAGCAGGATACGAAGATGGTTTATATAGTAACCCCTGTATGCCGTTCTTTATCTCCTATCGGTGTTGTAGTAATTTATATTGACATACAGGACCTGTCAAGAGAGGTCCTCAGCCCCATAACATCCGGTTCAAGAGGGTATGCATGGATGATGGACGGAAGCGGTGATCTCCTTTATCATCCTACTCAGCCGGGTATGGTAGGCAGGAATCTGTACAAGACCGACACTTCCTGTTTTAAATGTCATAAATCCTTTGATTTGGAGAAGAAGATCATCGAAGGGACAGACGACTATTATGGAAGATACGTTGCACCTACAGGTGAAGACAAGGTCCTTGCTTTTTCCACAGCATCTGTCGGAGATTCAAAGTGGATCGTAGTGGTATCGGCCCCTTATTCAGAGGTCACCATGTCAATTCAGACATCCATGAGATTTCATTCCTGGCTCATTATCCTGATCTTTATAACTACAAGTGTTGTATCTGCAATGCTGATCGTCTTAAACAGAAAAAGGGTAAAGGCTGAAGTACTTGCAAAACATCAGAAGGAGCTGGAGAAATATGCTGAGGACCTTGAGCAAAAGGTTGATATCAGGACAAAGGAACTCACGACAGAGAAGGAAAAGCTTCATACTATTGTAAGTACGATCGGAAGCGGCATTATTCTTGTTGATAATCAGAGAAAAATACAATGGATAAACCAGAGGATGAAGGATATGGCAGGAAAAGATATCACCGGGATGTTATGCGATGATTTTTTTGAAGATTGCACGATCATTGGTTCCTATAAAGTTAACGACATGCAGACTGATATGCTGTCGAATCTTTTTGGCCAGAGTGATAAATTTTACCAGGTTACAACTGCGCCGGTGAAGGGGGTAGAAGACGGGGTCTACGGATACATCAGACTGGTAAACGATGTGACGGAGATGAAAAGGATGGAAGAACAGATGATGCACTCGGAGAAACTGGCCTTACTTGGAAGACTGACCTCGGGCATTGCACATGAAATAGGGAATCCCCTGACATCGGTGTTCTCCATTGTTCAGGTATTAAAGAAGATGGAGCATGATGAATTCAAAAAAGAGAGCATTGAGACCATCTATTCATACATGAACAGGATTGCCGATATCCTGAAGCAGCTTTCCGGTTTTTCGAAGACACCGCCTGTGGAACTCAAATTCTGCAAGGTGAACAGTCTCATAGAGGCCTCCCTTTCCCTCATGCAGTATGACAAAAGAGTACAGGATATCACTGTTGTGAGAGATCTCGCATCTGACATGCCGGTGATCACCATAGATGGGAACCAGCTCTCCCAGATCATAGTGAACCTTGTATTGAATGCGGCTGATGCAATGCCGGATGGCGGAACGCTCACTATACGAAGCAGGGTAAAAGATAATAATATTGTCATCACTTTTGAGGATACCGGTGTCGGTATCCCAGGGGAAAACCTCGCCAGGATATTCGAACCATTTTACACAACCAAGGAAAAGGGAACAGGTCTGGGACTTGCAGTGAGCCAAACCATCATTGAAAAACTTAATGGAAGCCTCACGGCAGAAAGCGAACCCGGGAAGGGTTCTTCATTTAAAATAACCCTTCCATCAGGTCAGGTTTAAACTATTTCAGTCATACCACACTGTAATTTAACTTCCGGCCTTCTCTGCGTCCTTCACCATCAACCTTGTAATTGCGCTTGCAAAGGCAGCAGGGTCTTTGGGTTTTGAGCCTTCAAGCAGGAGCGCCTGATCATAGAGGAGTTTGATATATTCATCAAGAGCAACGCTCTTCTGGTCTTTTTCAAATATCTTATTCATTGCCTCAAATATAGGATGCGATGGATTGATCTCGAGTATTCGTTTGTTTTCAGGGACCTTCTGTCCCATTGACTTGAGGAGTTTCTCTACCTGAGGGTCCATTCCGCCTTCATCAGCAACAAGACAACATGCTGTATCCTTCAACCTTCCCGAAAGCCGGACGTCTTTCACATCATCCTTTAACTGGTTTTTGATGAGTTCAAGGAGAACGCTGAATTTTTTCTTCGCCTCCTTCTCTTTCTCATCCGGCTTTCCGAGTTTAATATCGCCTTTAATGACAGATTTTATTTTCTTGCCTTTATATTCCTGCAGTCCGCTCATGACAAAATCATCAACTTCATCCAGCATGACAAGGACCTCGTATCCTTTCTCCATGAAAGCCTCGATATACGGTGATTTCATTATCTCATCCCGTGAGGTCCCGATGATATAATAAATCTCCTCCTGTCCTTCCTTCATGCCTGCAACATATTCCAGGAGCGTTGTGTACGTTTCAGAGGGCTTCTGTGTTGACTGAAAGAGAAGCAGGTCCGCAATGGTCTCTCTCCTTGAAAAGTCATAGTGAATACCCTCCTTTAATATCCTGCCGAACTCTTTATAGAATTGGAGGTACTTTTCATATTCATCCTTCTTCATATCGGTAAGTGTGTCGAGCACCTTCTTTGTGATATTTTTATTGATAATATCAACCTCACGGTTGTTCTGCAGTATCTCCCTTGACACATTCAACGGCAGGTCTGACGAATCTACTACGCCCTTTACAAATCTTAAATACGTGGGGATCAACTGCTCGCAGTGGTCCATGATCTGGACCCTTTTTACGTAGAGGGCCGGCCCGATTTTATATTCCTTAAAATAGATATTGAACGGCGTTACTGACGGTATGTACAAAAGGGCGCTGAATTCTGAAGTCCCCTCTGCCTTGAAGTGAATCACCTTCGCAGGGTCTGAAAAATCATGGGCGATGTGTTTATAAAACTCATTATACTCTTCCTGAGTTATTTGTGATTTATCCTTGAGCCAGATCGCCTTTCCGGAGTTTAAAGTTTCTTCTTCTTTTATCTTTACCTTCTCGCCCTTTTTCAGTTCACTTTCTTTTTCACGTTCTATATCCATTACGACAGGATGTTCAATATAATCAGAATATTTCCTTACAATTTCCCTGAGTTCCCACTCTTCGAGATATTTCTTATCATCCGGTTTTAGATGAAGAATAACATCAGTGCCCTTTTTTTCTTTCTCCACATCTTCAATTGTGAAAGTGCCATCAGCAACTGACTCCCACTTCGCCCCGTTCCTGCTGCCTATACCCGCCTTCCTTGATATAACAGTAACTTTATCTGCAATCATGAAAGAGGAATAAAAGCCCACGCCAAACTGGCCGATAAGTTCCGGGTTATCTCTTACTTCCTTACTCTGCAATGCAGCGAGAAACTCCTTCGTTCCTGAATGAGCGATGGTCCCAAGCGCTGTGATTATTTCATCCTTGGTCATGCCGATGCCGTTGTCACTAATCATCAGCGTTCCGGCATTCTTGTCCGGAATGATTTTTATTTTCAATTCTCCTTCATTTTCGAGGATCCCGCTGTTCGTAAGTGATTCATAACGGGCCCTGTCTATTGCGTCTGAAGCATTGGAAATAAGTTCCCTTAAAAATATCTCCTTATGGGAATAGAGAGAGTGGATCATTAAGTCGAGCAATTGTTTTACTTCCGTCTTAAACTCAAGATTTGTCTTTGTCATTTTTGCATGTACCTCTTAGAATTAATAGTTTAATGGTTAAGATCCCTGCATCAAGAGCGCAGGGAGTTCGCGCTTATTTACTTATTTTAAAACTGTTGCATATTCAACACATTTCCGGGCAATAAATACAACTAATTAAATGTCATAATGGCAAATTTTACAATTTGTGCCAAATTTTGTCCATAAAGTCAATGCATTCCTTGACAATAACATTCTAAATCAAGACCTTTATATTTGGCATAACACTTGCTTTAAACTAATCAGGAGATAAAAAATGGCTAACTTAAGCAGTTGTGAGATATTGGATGAATTAAAAAAGCTCGGGATAGAGCTGCCGGCAGACATTGTCGAATACTTGGAAGAATATACAGCTTATTCTTCTCGCAAAGACTGCTCTTGCTGCCCTGAAAAGGACGACTAGTCTGAGTTTTAAAGCTGATAGTTAATAACTTACAGCTACCAGCTTCTCTTACGTACCATCTTCAATCAGTTTCATCAGGTCCTCATATGAAATTATCCTGACACCGAGGGACTGCGCCTTTTGGAGTTTTGAGCCCGGCTCTTCGCCCGCAACAAGATAATCCGTTCTTTTCGATATAGAGCCTGAGACATGTCCGCCTGCTTTCCCGATAAGTTCTTCAACTTCATCTCTGGATCTCGGAAGTGTCCCTGTTATAACAAAAATTAGTCCTTCCAGAGGACGCTTCTCTTCTTTCTCTTTCATAAAATCAGGATTTGATATCTTCACTCCCAGAGATTTCAGCGCTTCAAGGGTGTTTAGATTCTCATGGTCATTGAAGAACCGTGAAATAGAATCCGCAATCTTTTCGCCCATCTGTTTTATTTCCGTAATCCGCTCAGGCTTCACATGGTACAAATCTTCAATGTGATCAAAGTGCCTTGCAAGGAGCTTTGCAGAGTATTCACCGACATGTATAATTCCTAATGAATAAAGGAAGCGTGCAAGTGTCGTGTGTTTGCTCTTCTCAATGGCTTCAATAAGATTCTGCGATGATTTTTCAGCAAAACGCGGAAGATCCACAAGGTCTTCTTTTTTCAGCTTATATATGTCAGTAAAGTGCTTTACCAAACCCTGCAAATAAAGAAGTTCAACATTCTTCACACCAAGTCCTTCTATATCCATCGCTGCCCTTGATGCATAATGTTTGATACGTTCCTGGACCTGTGCTGCACAGTTCAATCCGATACACCGGTAAGCAACCTCCCCCTCTTCTCTTTCCACAGCAGATCCGCAGACCGGGCATTTTTTCGGAGGCTCCGGAAGTTCGGCCCCTTTTTCCCTTTTATCTTTATTGATCACCTCTACTACATGCGGGATCACATCCCCCGCTCTCTCGACCACAACAGTATCGCCAACGCGTATATCTTTTCTCGCGATCTCATCCCAGTTATGAAGTGAGGAGCTGGAGACATTAACTCCGCCAATCCTGACAGTTTCAAGTTCTGCGACAGGGGTAATGGCGCCTGTCCTTCCAACGCTAAAAACAATATTCTTTATCCTGGTAACAGCTTTATGCGCCGTGAACTTATACGCCGTTGCCCAGCGCGGTTCCCTCGTTTTAACGCCTAATATCCTCTGTAATTCAAAGTCATTAACTTTTATCACCGCACCGTCAGTTTCAAACGGGAAAACATTTCTCTTTTGCTCGATCTCCTTTATAACGTCAATTACTCCGTCTATTCCTCTCACGAGTTTTATAATTGCCGGAACAGGAAAGCGCCCCTTTTTAAGCCAGGCAATAAATTCCCACTGACTTTTGAAGCTGATACCGCTTATAGCGCCAACACCATAGCATGCGAGGTGAAGTTTTCTCTTCGCAGTTATTGATGAATTAAGCTGCCTTATTGACCCGGCAGCGGCGTTTCTCGGATTGGCAAATGCAGGCTCGCCTTCTTTTTCCCTCTCCCTGTTCATGGACTCAAACTCTTTAATGTCCATATAGACCTCGCCGCGGATATCGATCTCTTCCGGGACATCAGCATCCTCAATCTTCAGCGGTACCGCCTTTATGGTTTTTATATTTACAGTAACGTCTTCACCCTCATAACCGTCGCCCCTTGTTGAAGCTTTGTACAGGATGCCCTTTCTGTATGTCAGCTCCATCGCAAGCCCGTCGTACTTCGGCTCAACCGTATATTCCACATCTTTCTCAGTCTTGAGAAACCTTTTTACCCGTTCATCAAACTCCCTCACTTCATCATAAGAGAATGCATTGTCAAGCGAGAGCATCGGTTCTGTATGTTTTACCTTTTCAAACTTATCAAGCGGCGGAGCGCCTACCCTCTGCGTCGGGGAGTCCGGCAAGATAAAGTTGTAATGCTCTTCAAGTTCCTTCAGATGTCTGTAAAGTTTGTCGTATTCTTCATCGGAAATTACAGGTGAATCAAGTACGTAGTAGCGATAGCAATGGTAATTGAGGTCTCTGACGAGCTTCCCGACCTCGTGTTTTATATTGTCAGGGATCTTTTCCATATAATGCTGCAGACCGGCTTTATTCTTTATTTTCTCTTTGCGATTTAGATTCAAATTCAAGAAGGGCTATTTTTTGTGTAAGCTCCTTCACCTTGCTTTTAAGGTCTGATGTAACCAGTGAAAAATAGAGCAGAGATATTATCATAACAATACTGATTATCATAAATGCAAAGGCCGGGGGGTAAGAGATATGCAATATTTTTGCAAGAGGATCTATTATTTTATCAATAAATGAACTTGCTGCGATACTGAGCGCGAAGAATAGCCATATTATAGAGAGCTCTTCCCTGAACCTTTTCTTCCTCACAAGCTCAAGCACAACAAGAAAAAACCCTAACCCCACAATCAGTATAATTAATCTTGCTGAAAACGGCATATCAATCCTCCCTTCGCAGTAAAATCATGGTTATTGCAAGGATCATCCTTATTACATACATGAACGGCTTCATCCCGCTGTGCATCGTGTCACTTTTTAACATTCGAACTCATATGCACAGGCGCCTCTACCACCTTAAATCGTTTTTTGTGCAGGAGCAGAATGATATTAACATCAGGATAATCCAGAGGATAACTTTCCTCACTGGCAAGACATGAAAACGCCGTACGGTTTGAGCAGTTGAAAACCTGAAGTAGGGTCAGTAAACCTGTACCCGGTATAGGCCCTTGCAACACCGGCAAAGATCCAGGCGCCGATACGCCTTGCAAAACCCATCCTGTAACTGCCGCCTGAAAATCTGGACCCTATAATGACATCAGCTCCTGTTGCGCTTAAACTGCTGAACAGTTCAGGTATGGACCCCGGGTCGTGCTGTCCGTCCGCATCCAGGGTTATCACGTAGTCATAACCTTTGTTTACAGCAAATCTGAAACCTGTCTGCAGGGCTGCGCCGTAACCGAGATTGTAAGTGTGGTCAATAACCATAGCCCCCATTTCTCGAGCAATATCTGCTGTCTTATCTTTTGAACCATCATTAACAACAAGTATATCGATGCTTCCATTAACTTTACCGATAGCTGATATTACCGATCCAATAAACCTCTCTTCATTAAGAGCAGGTATGACCACAAGATTCTTTTTCATTGTTTATTATAACCGTTAGCCTGAATCAGGACAACTTTCTTATGTCCATAAGCGCCGTTTTGAAATAATCTATTGCTCTTGCAGGGGCCGAAGTTTTTTTTGAACTATAAAGAGATTATTCTGCGCCTCAAAATAATCGGGTTTAAATCTCAACGCAAGAGTAAACTGCTCCAGTGCCTGATCATACATCTCTTTTGATCCATAGGCAACTCCGAGACTGTTATGGGCCTCTGCATAGACAGGATCCAGCTTCAGGGCCATTTGAGCATATTCTATGGCCTGATCATAAAGGCCCTCTGAAGCATAAACTATGCTGAGATTGTTAAATGAACCTGCATCATTCGGAGCAAGCCCAAGAGCGTTTATGAATTGTTTTTTGGCCTGATCGTTCAAACCTTTTTCATAGTAGGCAATCCCGAGATTGTTGTATGCGTCTACATAATCAGGCTTTAAACGAATAGCAATGGAAAGATATTCTATGGCCCTGTCCGGCATACCCTTTTCGTAATAGGAAGCACCGAGATTGTTGTTGGCCCTTGCATTCTTTGGACTTTTGCTCACTGCATCCTCCCATAGAGTGATCTTGTCCTTCCACACGGCATTCCTGGCATAGGTAGCTGCAGAAAGCGCCATTACAGACAAAACAATTAACAGCATAACAGCCTTCTTTATCAGTGGCCATCTAATATTGAGTCTCTCTGTAATTATTAAAACAATGGCAGAGACAGCAATAAATGCCCCCACCGAAGGCAAGTAAACCCTGTGTTCAAATATCACATCAACAATAGGAATGATACTCGATTCAACAGAGAGGGTTATGAAGAACCAGAGAATGCCGAAGGCGATAGACGGAAGTAAGAGGGCAGACTGGTCACGGCTTATTGCAGAACAGGACTTTATTGCTTCCGACTGTCTGACTTGCTGACTTCTGACCTCTGGTTTTATAAAGCAGATACACCGCGACCCCTAAAATCGACAGCAGTAAAAGGAAAGAAAGAAATACGGGTAGCGTGAACAGTGAATGATATACCGGATAATCATAATCAAGGTTCTGATTTATTGGAAGGAAGAGAAGTCTTATATATGTAACTATCACCCTGAATTGCGTAAAGAGGTAATCCCATCTCGACATCTCTGTCTGGACCCTCAGTTTTTCACTTAGATCCGACAGTATCACTCCAAGGGGCTTATCTATACCCATAATGCCTAACGGAATGATCATCAGGGTAAGCAGAAGAGGCAGAAGGAAAAGGAGCTTCTTCTTCAACGAGGACTTGAAAAAAGTAAATTCATAGAAGATCATCACTATCGGAAGTGTAAAGGACATCTCCTTTGTCAGCATGGCAAGAATGGCAGAGATAAGGGACAGAAGAAAACAGGTGATAGGTAATAGGCGATAGGCGATAGGCGCAGAAGCATTTTGCCCATGACCTATTACCCATAACCCATTACCTACTGTCTTCTGAGTTATCAGTCTTGCCTTTATATACATAACAATTGACAAGAGATAAAACATTGCAGCGAGCGAGGTAAGCCTCTGGACTATATATGTTACAGCCTGTGTCTGCACAGGATGGGATACAAAAAGGAGCGCTGAGAAAAGAGCGATAAGATGACCCCCTACTGTCCCTCTTAAATTAAGTGGGGATGAAGGCGGCTTACCGCCTTGATCGCTGACTTGCTGACTCCCTGAAATACGGCGTCTTAAAAGTAAGAATAACGAGGAAGTAAACCAGGATAGCGTTGGTTATATGGATAATAAGGTTAACAATGTGATAACCGGTTACATTAAGACCTCCAAAGTAATAATTCAGGGCAAAAGTAAAGAAACCAACCGCCCTCGGCAGGTAGCCCTTGTAACCTCCGGATGGAAAGATAAAGTTATCGGGGGTTTTTATCAGGGGGTTATCTACTATGTTGGCAATATCGTCAAAGACAAAGGGTGAATTGAATGTATTTGAATAAGCAATAAGACTTATTATTGCTATAAGGAAAAGCGAGAAGATGTGGGCCAATCTCATACAGAAAAAATATTACAACTGCAAGACAAAGTAAGTCAAGGAAAGAAAACCCGTTTTTCGACTTATCAATGATATAGATTTTGACAAGCTAATTCGTTAGAATAAACAACGTTAGAACAATTAGTGAAGTTGCCTGCGATTTAAAATTACTTGGAAATGAATAAATCACTAAAAGAAATATCAGAAATTATACGGTACAAAGAGCTTCTTAGAAATCTTGTATCAACGGACATTAAGGTCCGGTATAAAAGATCGGTACTCGGTTTCATCTGGGTTATGCTCAACCCCCTTCTCATCATGCTTGTCCTCTATATTGTCTTTTCAGCCCTTTTTCATGTCTCTGTTGTTTACATCCTTTCAGGCATCATCTTGTGGAATTTCTTCTCTCAGAGCACATCCACGGCGTTGAACAGCTTTATAGGCAACAGCAACCTTATCAAGAAGGTCTATCTGCCGAAGGCCATATTCCCCCTTTCGGTGATCATATCAGCAATGGTTAATTTTGCATTTTCCCTTGTACCTTTATTCATAATCCTTGCCATCACGGGCTTAAGCATTAGCTCCAATCTCTTTCTTCTTCCCGTTGTGCTTGTCATGGTCGCTATATTTGCCTTTGGTATTTCTCTCATAATTTCGACATTAACTGTCTTCTTCCAGGACCTGAGATACATATATGAGATATTACTTTTTGCATGGATGTATATGACGCCAATATTCTATCCCGAATCTATCATACCCGGGAAATTCAGTTTCATTCTCCATTTAAACCCGAATTACTATTACATAAGTACCTTTAGAGCGGCCTTATCTAAAGACGTCCCATTCATACCCGAAAATCTTCTTTACGGTTTTTTGTCATCGCTTATAGCATTGGCTGTTGGTTGGTTCTTCTATAACAGATATAAGGACAGGATCGTTTATTATCTATGAGACTGCAAGGAATGAATGACTTAACAATAAAGATTACCGGCGTATCTCTTAAATATCGCCTTGCAAGAGAAAGGCCGAAAACCCTTCAGGAATATATAGTCCAGAGACTAAAGGGCAAAAGGCTCGATTATGAAGACTTTTGGGCCTTGAGGGATATAAATCTCGATATCCGTAAAGGAGAAACACTCGGCTTGATCGGCCCTAACGGCGCTGGAAAGAGTACACTGCTGAAGGTCATAGCAGGCATCCTGATTCCGGTAGAAGGGGACGTTACGGTAAACGGCAAGATCGCTCCTCTGATCGAACTCGGGGCGGGTTTTAATATGGAGCTTACAGGAAAGGAAAATATCTATCTGAATTCCTCGATCCTCGGCCTTTCACGAAAAGAGATAGATGTTAGATTTGACAGAATACTCGAATTTTCAGAACTCGGTGATTTTATCTACAGCCCTTTAAGGACTTATTCCTCAGGCATGGTCGCAAGGCTCGGTTTCTCCATCGCAACAGAGGTCGACCCCGACATATTGATCATAGATGAAATATTGTCTGTAGGAGATGAGCATTTCAGGAAAAAATGCGACGAGAGGATATTGAGTTTTAAGGAAAAAGGGGTGACTATACTTTTTGTCTCACACAGCATGTCTGATATAACAAGGCTCTGTAACAGGGCTATTTGCCTGAAGCATGGAACAATCGTCAACGAAGGAAACAGTTCAGAGGTAGCAGATTTCTATATCGAGACGGTGTCAAAGAAGAAATACCTGAGAACTGCTGCGCAATACCTTA
>CAVOUK010000009.1:0-271502 GCA_963699585.1 Thermodesulfovibrionia bacterium
CAAATATCTACCAAATCCGAACTTTCATTTTATCGTAATAATATTGTTCCGGGTCCTGAGAGCCGTCCATATTGGTATCTAATCCAAAATAAAGGTTATATAAGCCCTTAGGTAAGTTTGAAGTATTCTTAGGTGTCACTATGGTAGTTTTGTCTGTAAGCGTACCCTGACTGTAATTTTCAAGACCACGCCTCCATTTATTGTTTAGCGGATCATAGTAATACCATTTATTATTCCTCTGCATTAATAACCAGTAGTCACTGTTCGTGCCTTCATAGCTTCCGGAAGTGAGCTCTAATGTAATATTGGGGTCTTTTCCTCCCTGCTTTATTGAAACTTTTCCTTTTGACCCTTTAACCTTAACGGTAGGATTTGGATTAATAATCTCTGTACCCGGCCCTGTGAGAGGCATATTTAATATTGGTGTATCAGGGTCATTAGAGCTAATGGAAAGAATTGCACTTTTTGGACCATCTGACGTCGGGAGATAAATAATATCAAGTATACAGGATTCTGCAGGTTGCAATGTTTGATTGGAACAGCCGTTATTGCTTATTGTAAAATTTATAGCATCTGCACCATCAATTGAAATTGTATTTACAGATAGATCGGTGACTCCTGTATTAGAAATCAAGATTGTATTTGTTGAAGATGGTTTTAAGATTGTACTTGAAAACTCAAGCTGGGTCGGCTGACAGGTTACCCAAATATTATCAAGCGCCCAAAATTCATCACTAGTGTTGCTTTCATAACTGAATTTTATATTTGCTTCATTTGTATTTACGATGGTGCTTAGATCAATATTTTTCCAGTTAGGGTCAGGATATCCATCTCTCAACGGCATACTGGCAGTATTTACCCAATTTGCTCCCCCGTCATCACTGATAGTTACTTCGACATTTCCGTTTATCAGATGATGCTGGTTGCTGAATGCAAGTTCAACGCTGTCACAGGAAGTAGTATCTAATGTCGGGGTTATCAGTTCATCGGTTCCTGTCACTGTGCAGGATGAATCTGCTATAGCGAACGGCGCAACAAATGGAGAACTTATGGTCTTTTCACAAGTATTATCTGTATTCCAGTTACCAGTTTTTCCCCAGGTGTTTGGTATTCCATTGGAAAAATCCTCACTTAATAGCACTTTGCTTACGCTAATGGCAGGACTGCATACCTCATCAATCTGACCGTCACAGTTGTTGTCTAAGCCATCACATATCTCAGCGGATGGGGAATATGCAGTACAGGTATTCATCAGTTGGCCGTTTATACATTGCTGAATACCTGTAGAAATGCAGGCCCCAACACCGCAGGTTGTAGCTGTTGCCAAATAACCTTCATCAACCTGGCCGTTGCAGTTGTCATCTATGCCATTACAGCTGGTATCTGATGCGTTGGGTTTAATATTTACATTATTGTCGTTACAGTCGTTGCCTGCTGTAGTCCTGCATCCAGCAGGTTCACAACCGGTCCCTGTACAGGTACCGTCTACTGATGTACTAATGTAACCATCATTATCTTTATCACAGTAATAAGTGACCACGGCGATTGTCTTACGCACTTCATTGGAAAAACTGCTTTCATTACTGCTCGTGTCGTATGCAGTGGTAGCAAAATAATAAGCAGTACCGGTCGAAAGATTGGTCACTGTGTAGCTTGTTACATTGCCAATATCAATATGTTGAGTATAATTTCCTGAGCTTAAGCCATAATAGATTTTATATCCAGCGAGGTCTGTCAAAGGGGTACCGTCAGCTTTTGTGGTGGGGGGTATCCATGAGAGTGTTACATTAGCTGCGTAAAGATTATATGCATTAAGAAGAACCATTATAAAGAAGAACAACTTAAAATATACCCTTTTACATTTTAAATTAGCTCCTAACATTGTACTTAACCTCCTGCTGACGCTAAAAAGCCTGTTTCCGTTATATGGGGAAACAGGCTTTTTCCTGAGGTAAGTACCAGTCAAGCGCTGTTTCTTCGGGAGCCCGGCTATCCCGATGCTTTGGGACCCGAGGCTTTGTGCCCCCTGGTTACCCAGGGTTTACCCTTTCGGAAACAATACGTTATGTCTTCTTATAATTAGAATAATTGAAAAAGTTTTATGTAGCGGTGATTCAAATCACTAAGGGGGTAGATTTATTTAACTGCAACGGAAGCAGAGGCGGGAATGACAACTAATGTTTTCTTACTACAAGCTGATTAAATAACAATTTAATGCAGTGCTTACAATTTAATATTCAGATCTTTTTGCAGAAAACCCGGATTCAGATGAATGAATTTGTTCTTTAAAATGGTTATTTCGCCGGAATTTTTCCATTTATCCAAGATCCTTGTAACAGACTCCCGGGCCATTCCTGTCATTTCAGCAATATCCTGGTGAGTGAGTTTGATGTTTAAAGTTATTCCCTCCGGGGATTTCTTGCCGTATTCATCTGACAGCATAATGAGCAGCATTTTTGTCCGTTGTGAAGCGTTGTTGAAATTCAATAACTGTATTGTGTCCCAGCACTTACGCAGCCGGGTACAAAATATTTTAAGCAGGCTTATCATTACTTTGTTTTGAGCTGTTAATATTGAATAGAAATCTTTTTTTGCAATGATGGCGACAAGGGAATCCTCTGTAGCTATTACAGAGGCCGGGGTTGTCTTGCCGTCGATCAGTGACATCTCCCCGAAGAACTCACCCTCTTGATGTACTGCAAGAATTATCTCTTTGCCGTCTTCTGTCATACGCACGGCTTTTACTTTGCCGAACAAAATAATATACATGAATTCACTGGTATCTTCCTCGTAGAGGATTGTTTCGTGATTTCTAAATTTCTTGACAATTAATTTTGTTATGAGATGTTCTATTTCCTTGTCAGACAATGATGAAAAAAGCTGAATTTTTTTAAGAAATTCGTTTTTATTATTGAGATTGTTTTGCACTATTTATTCACCTTAAGTTTTTCCGGTATTAATTAGGACCTTTTATATGAAGTCAGATCAAGTGTCCTTACTGCTTGTGTTATCCGGAATAAACTGCCGGACATATATATCATGCACAAAATAGGTCATATAAAAAGATGATAACATAGCTTTTGAAAAATCAAAAGGAATTTTATTTGCAATCTTCCCGGTTCTGAAAAAGTCATGAAACAGTTTACCTCTCATAGTGAGTCTGTCGAACAATGAATGACATATATAAAACATGATATCACCCTTCGACAAACCTGTCTATGCAAGGCAGGCTCAGGGTGACAATTCCCGAACTATTGAAGGAGACTCATACCGTAGCTATTAGACTGAAGAAGAAATACTAAAAAGGTATAAAAAGGTTATAATTTTATATAAAGAGATGACAAGATTTATACTTTCAATAATTACAGCTATTGTCTCAATTGGAAAAGTAAAAACAACTATTGACCAAGATTGAAAAATATATATTATTTATCAATAACCAACCAACAAAAAGGAGAAAAAATGGATATCAAAGAGAGAGAAAGGCTTATGGCTTTGCCGCTTGAAGAGAAGATCGCTCAGTCCAAGAAGGTCATAAAAGAGGCAATAGAGAAATTCGGCACGGAGAAATTAGCGGTTGCATGGACTGGAGGCAAGGACAGCACGACAATGACTTGGTTGTTTAGAGAGGCGTGCAAGGATTTGGGAGTGCCGATGCCTAAAATTATGTTCATTGATGAGGGATATGTATTTGAAGAGATCTGGGATATTGTAAATAAACTGAAAAAAGAATGGGACCTTAATGTGGTAATTTCAAAGAACACGGATGTAAGTGATAAGGCAGAGAATATCGGGGACATGATCAGGGTAAACAGTCTTAATGAGCGCAACAGAAGTGAAATTGCCAAACTTGGTTTTGAAGGAGAGGAATTTCCGTTTGAGCCTGAATCTTTTGTCGGCAATCATTTGATGAAGACTGTTGCAATGAATGTATTTCTGGAAGATAACGATATACAGGCGCTTGCAACCGCTATCAGATGGGATGAACAGACAGCACGCATTGCCGAAACATACTTCAGCCCGAGAAGCAACCCGCCGCATACAAGGATACAGCCCATCTTACATTTTAAGGAGAGGGATATATGGAACTTTATTTTTGCATATAAAGTGCCTTTCTGTGTTTTATACAACGATGGTTACCGGTCGCTCGGTGCAAAAGGTTCTACAGTTAAATTGTCTGATATCCCGGCATGGGAGCAGGATCTCGAAAATACCACTGAAAGGGCCGGACGCGGACAAAATAAAGAAGAAGTCATGGGTAAACTGAGAGATCTGGGATACATGTAATATTTATTAAGGACAAATTGAAGGATTAGAACTGGCTTGAGGGTCAATTTGAAAACGAATGTATTTTCCAGCTTTTTTATACTAACAAATCTGTTGCGATTATGTATAATAATAGTGTTGTAAGCGCGGAAGTGGTAACGTGAAAGCAAATTTGCTGGTGTTTTCAGAACATTGAATTGTCCCGTGGTGCAAAAAGTTTCCGTGGAAGAGTAAAATAGTAATAGCATAATATATGTTGCCGGAGTGGCGGAATTGGTAGACGCAAGGGACTTAAAATCCCTCGTCAGCAATGGCGTACCGGTTCGAGTCCGGTCTTCGGTACCATATTAATTCCCTTGAAAAATCAGCATCATATAGATTTCTTTATTAGAAGAGCAGGGAATATGAAAAAGAATATCTCAATCTGCTTCGTTGCTATTTTTCTTTTTTTCGGCGGTTGCACCAGTAAAAATACGACTCTCAAGCCAACATCTTCAGACAGTAAAAAACCTGTAGCATCCTTAACGATTGATAAAAAGACGGTGCCAGTCGCATTGATTATAAATCAAAATAACACTCATGAAGATAAAATTGAATTATCTGAACGGTGGGAAAAAGCAGGAACTACATTAAATGGTCTGCAATTATTCATTGATAATAATACAAAGTCAAATCCATCAGAGGATATCGTTAGGGTCTGGGTCAAGACCATAGCAAATACTGATAATTATACGGACCTGCTGGAAATTGATTGCGTACAACTCAAAATTAAAAAGATAGATATTGCAAAAGAAAGCATAGCTTTTCCAGAACAAACAAATGAATGGAAATTTATCGTTCCCGAAACAGCATCAGAGTTAATATTTAACAGTGTTTGTTTAAAAAAATAGTGCGCTGATAAATAAAGAATTGTGCAGTGATATCGAATAACAGGTCACTTTCTTAGTCAGTGATAATTTATAGTCAGCGAATTAGTTTTACACACATTGAGTAATTAAGGAAATTATCTCCTCAATTGTTTTCATTGATAATTACACATTGTTCATAATTAATCGTCAGGTGCTTTCCTTGAAGACGGAAATATAAGGCAGGTTCCTGAACTTGTTATCATAATCAAGCCCGTATCCAACAATATAATAATCGGGGATATCGAAACCTATATAATCCAGTTTAAGCTCAGTTGTTCTCCGTGATCTCTTGTCAAGGAAAGCGCAGGTCCTTAAAGAAGCGGGATTTCTTGCAAGAAGCATCTCCTGGATGTACTTTAAAGTAAGACCGGAATCTACTATATCTTCTATGAGCAGCACATGTTTTGCCTTAATATCTTCTCTCAGGTCTGCATGGATCTTGATTTCGCCTGAGGTTTGTGTTTTTGTATAGCTTGACGCTATGATGAAATCAATATTCATCGGCACCTGGATGTGTCTTACGATATCAGAAAAAAATATGAAGGCACCCCTTAGTATACCTACGGCTAAAATTTCTTTGCCTTTGTAGTCCTCTGATATTTTTGCTGCGAGTTCTTTTACTTTCTTCTGGATCTGTTCAACGGTCAGGAGCGGTTTGCCAGTTACCATGAATTATTCCTTTCTATTAGTCAGGAGATTTAAAGAAATATTATATATCTTAATGCATAAGATTTCATTAATTTTATCATTTAAGACGGGCTGGCGGCAAGGCTATTTATTTACGGAATGCAAAGAATAACCGTTGGATTTTAAAAACGATTTAGTGCTATACTACCACTTAATTTTTTTTTGCAAGGAGACCTTGTTGAATAAAGCCTTCTCGTTTGCGGATCAACCGCTAATAACTCTAAGTAAATGTTGCGAATTGATCATATTGACTTTTTTAATAGTGACCTTCCCGCTGTATGCTTTCGCTGAGTCCGGTCCGTCAATTAAGTCCATAGAAATACAGGGGAACAGGAAAGTAAGCAGTGAGGCAATATATTCAAAATTGAAAAGCAAAATAGGCGATAACTTTTCAGAAAATCTTGTTCAGGACGATATACAGAAATTATACAGCATCGGATATTTTGATGATATCACTGTTGACATTGATTCGTTTGAAGGAGGGGTCAAGCTTGTCTATTCCTTTAGAGAAAAACCTACTATTACCAGTATAGATTTTCAGGGGAATAAAGAATTTGAAGCCAAGGACCTGAAGGAAAAGATAACGTTGACTTCAGGGGCCGTTGCCAATTTGCCTCTCATTCAGGATAACGCACAAAAAGTCATTACTTTCTATCAGTCGGAAGGATACTGGCTGGTCAGCGTGCTGCCGGTAATCAGGGAAACCTCAAAAGAAGCCGTAGCCCTGACTTTTCAGATTGATGAGGGGCCAAAGGTTGTGATCAAGGATATAGTGATCGAAGGGAATAAAGTCGTTCCTGAAAAGGACATCAAAAAAGCCATGGAGTCAAAGGAGAGATGGCTGTTCTCATTTATCACCGGATCGGGCCTTTATAAAAAAGATCAGATCAGAGGAGACCTTGAAAGGATTAAGGAACTTTATCTTAATAGGGGCTTCCTTCATATTGCGGTCTCAGAACCTGAAATTATCCTAAGCAGGGACAGGGAAGAGCTCTCTATTAAAATATCAGTATCTGAAGGGGACCAATATAAGGTCGGCAGTCTGAACATTAAAGGCAATTCCGTATTTACTGATGCAGAACTTCTTCAGAAATTAAAAATTGCTTCCGGGCAGATTTTCAGCCGGAGCGCATTAAGGACAGACATAGACAATATTCTGGACTTCTATATGGAAAAGGGTTATGCGCTTTGTGACATTAATCCGCTGGTTGATGTCAATGAACCTGAAAAAACCGCAAATATTACCTTTTCCGTTACTGAAGGGGATATATTCAGGATAGGAATGATCGAGATCTCCGGAAATGCAAAAACCCGCGATAAAGTCATCAGGAGGGAGATGAGGCTGGACGAAGGCGACATATTTAACAAGAAACTTCTAAAGAGGAGTTTTCAGAGAATAAATAACCTCAATTTTTTCGAAAACGTTGATATTGCGCCGTATCCACATCCGGCAGAGAAACTTGTTGACCTTAAAGTCAACGTAAAGGAAAAAATGACCGGTATGTTAAGTGTCGGTGGCGGATACAGTTCAGTGGATAAATTTATGGTAATGGGAGAAATTACCCAGGCGAACCTTTTCGGAAAGGGCCTGTACCTTAAATTTAAAGCTGACTTTAGTGCGGTAAGGACCAATTATAATATTTCACTCAGGGATCCATGGTTTATGGATAAACCTGTCTCTGCATCGATCGGTCTTTACAATGATACTTTTAAATATCCGGAGTATGATAAGGAAGCTACGGGAGGGTACATAGGATTTGGGAAAGAACTGTCTGAATATGTTGAAGCTAATATTAGATATGACCTTGAAAAGGTCACCATTACGGAGATATCACGTAAAGCTTCAGATATAATTAAAGACCAGGAAGGCGCAAAGGTCACGAGCAGTATAAGTCCCTCAATCTCGAAAAATACAATTGATAATTATCTGGACCCCTCAAGCGGTTACAGACATGTCCTTTCCTTAACTGTAGCAGGCCTTGGCGGTGATAACTATTTTGTCAAAGAGCTTATTGATTCTGTAGGATATTTCCCTTTCAAATGGGATACCACCTTCAGTTTGCGCGGACGGCTTGGGTTTGCAGCCGGTTTTGCCGGCAAAGAACTTCCTCTGTATGAAAGATTCTATGTAGGCGGTATTAATACTGTCAGGGGGCTTAGCTTTGGCGAAGCCGGCCCAAAGGATGAAAACGGCGATGAGATAGGTGGAAATGTGGAAGCGATATTTAACGCTGAATATATATTCCCGATAGTGCCGGATGTTAAACTGAAAGGGCTTACATTCTTTGATTACGGCGGGTCCTTTGATAAGGACCTTAAGAAGTATTCCCTGAAAGATATGAGGCCAACAGCCGGTTTCGGCTTCAGATGGTTGTCGCCATTTGGACCGATAAGGCTTGAGTGGGGATTTAATCTGGATCCTAAGGAGGGTGAAAGCAAAAGCAAACTCGAATTTTCAATAGGAGGATTGTTTTAAATATAATGAGTAATTAACAATGATGAATGAAGAATTAATGAAAGAAAATCAATTCCTTGATTATTCATTGTTAATTAATAATTGATAATTATTTTTTAAAGGGAGGTTTTATGAAAAGAGCACTTTTAATGGCGGTTGTATTATTGTTTATGTTCGCATTAGGAGCACAGGCGGCGGACCTGAAGATTGGTTATGTGGATTTAAACAAGGCGCTGAATGAATCGGATGCAGGTAAAAAGGCGGTGAAAACGTTAGAAGAAATATTCAAGACCAAACAGGCTGTTATAGATGAAAAACAGAAGGAAATGAGGAAGCTTGATGAAGAACTGACGAAACAGACCTCTATACTTAACCCTGATGCCTTGAAAGGAAAACGTGAAGATTTCGAAAGGCTCAAAAAAGATTTTCAGAGAATGATAAAAGATTCTGAAGAAGAGGTCGAAAAAAAACGGGCTGATTTTATGGATCGCATAGTTAAAGAACTCAGTGAAACTATCAGGAAAACCGGTGAAGAGGAAGGCTATGCAGTGATCCTTGAAAAAAATGAAGCCGGCTTGATTTATTCTTCTGAAAAATTGGATCTGACTGACAAGATTGTTAAAAAGTACAATGAAGCATTGAAGGCTGAAAAGAAGAGTGATAAGTAGTAAAGAGATTTTTATGGCTCTCATATGAAACTCAAAGAATTAGCAGACCTCATTGGCGGCAAGGTTTCAGGCAATCAGGAAACTGAGATCACGGGCGCAGTCGGGATAACTGAGGCAAAACATGGAGACATTACCTTCCTTGCCGGCAAAAAACATTTAGGGGATATTTTAAATACAAAGGCCTCGGCCGTAATTGCAAAAGAGGAGATAGAGGGATTGTCGGCGAGTATCCTTGTCTCTGACAACCCCTATTTTACATTTGCCCGTGCATTGGAAGTTTTTCACGTAAAACCTTTTAAACCCATAGGGATCAGCGATAGGGCAACTGTTTGTACCGGTGCAAGTCTTGGCAAAGACGTTTCAATTTATCCGAATGTTTATATAAGCAGCAATGCTGTTATAGGCTCAAGGGTCATATTATATCCAGGGGTATTTATTGGTGAGGGGGCATCGATCAGCGATGACTCAATTATCTATCCTAACGCAACAATAAGAGAGAATGTGAAGATAGGCAGTAAAGTAATAGTACATGCAGGCGCTGTCATAGGCGCTGATGGTTTTGGATATGTATTTGAAAAGGGAACGCACTATAAAATACCTCAGGTCGGCGGAGTGATAATTGGAGACAATGTGGAGATCGGCGCAAATGTTACCATAGATAGAGCAACAACCGGGAATACGGTTATAGGTTCAGGGACAAAGATAGACAACCTGGTTCAGATAGGTCATAACGTTAAAATAGGCAAAAATTGTCTAATAGTCGGGCAGGTGGGTATATCCGGAAGTGTGGAGATGGGTAATGGAGTCATTCTCGCGGGGCAGGTCGGAGTGAGAGACCATGTAAAAATAGGCAATGGCGTTATGGTAGGCTCTCAATCAGGCATAGCCGGAGATATAGCTGATGGCCAGATATATTCCGGAACTCCTGCCATTCCGCATAAAACATGGCTCAGGGCGCAAAGTATTTATTCGAAATTGCCGGAGTATATAAAACGCTTGCATGAAATTGAGAGGAAGATTAATAAAAATAAATAGTAGACAGTAGTCAGTAAGCAGGGACTCTTTCAATCATCATTATACTGCATACTGCTTCCTGACGCTGTTTACTTATTTTCTAAGGAGGGATATTCACATGATGGACTGCCGTGAAATTCAAAGAATCCTGCCGCACAGATTTCCCTTTCTTCTGGTTGACAGGATTATTGACTTGAAGCCGAAAGAAAAAGCTGTCGGGATTAAAAATGTAACAATCAATGAACCTTTTTTTCAGGGTCATTTCCCGGATTATCCGATTATGCCCGGCGTTTTGATCGTAGAGGCAATGGCACAGGTCGGGGGGATATTGGCTTTGCATGACGGAAGTAAAAGCAATACTGTATATTTCATGAGCATTGAAAAGGCAAAATTCAGAAAGCCCGTGGTGCCCGGAGATCAACTTCGATTTGAAGTCAACGTACTTCAGCAAAGAAATTCAGTGTGGAAATTCTCCGGCGAAGCCTATGTTGAAGACAAACTTGTCGCAGAAGCGGAGTTTACGGCAATGGTATCAGTAGAGGGGGTTACAAATGGCTAAAACCAGGATCCATCCAACAGCAATTGTAGCTCCAGATGCAAAACTCTCAGACGGTGTGGAGATTGGTCCTTATTGTATTATTGGCGATAACGTAAAAATCGGCAAGAATACCACGCTTGCCGCACACGTTGTCATTGAAGAAGCGGAGATCGGTCAAAACTGCAATGTGTATCCATTCACCTCAATAGGTCTTCCACCGCAGGACAGCAGATATAAGGGGGAGAAAACAAAAGTTAAGATTGGCGATAACAATATCATAAGAGAATACATAACAATACATCGCGCCTCTGTCAGTGGAGACGGAGTCACAAGAATAGGAAACAATAATTTTTTAATGGCTTATGTTCATATTGCCCATGATTGCTACGTCGGAAACAATATTATTATGGCAAATGCAACTACGCTTGCGGGACATGTAGTGGTGGAGGACTTTGCATTTATCGGCGGACACGTAGCAGTTCACCAGTTTGCACGGATAGGGGCGCATTCAATGATAGGCGGTTTCAGTGCTATAACGCAGGACATCCCTCCATATACAACAGCCGCCGGCGAGAGGGCCAAGCTTTACGGGTTGAATACCGTTGGTCTTAAAAGGCGTAATTTTTCTGATTCAACGATCAGCGACCTGAAAAAGGCATATAAAATATTGTTCCGCAGCAAGCATACCCTGAAAGAAGCGATAGACAAGGTCAAACATGATCTGGGCCAGTCGGAGGAAGTTAAAAACTTCATCGAGTTCATAGAAAAAAATAAAAGAGGTATATGCCGGTAAAGACAGGGGAGCAGGGGTCAGGAGTCAGGGTTTACTTTAGGGCTCATTGCCGGAATGGGCGGGCTGCCAAAGGCGATAGCTTCGGAGGCGAGAAGGATGGGCTGCAGAGTCGTTGGGATTGCGCTGCAACCTATAGCCGATGAATCTCTGAAGCCCTTTGTAGATGATTTCTATAAAATAAATATCGGGCGTTTAGGGGGACTGATCTCCCTGCTGAAAAAGCTCTCCATCACAAATGCAGTTATGGCAGGAAAAGTCCCAAAGGAAATTTTATATAAACACAAAACCAGCATCATCCCGGATATAAAAACCGTCAAACTTTTTTTTACATTAAAGAACCGCTCAGACGACACAATTATGAGTGCGGTTGTGCATGAGCTCGAAAAGAACGGTATCAAACTCCGCAACACTACGGACTTCACAAAAGATCTTTTGGCCCCTGAAGGAGTTTTGACCAGGAAAAAACCAACAAAAGATGAATTAAGGGACATCGAATTCGGTTTTGAAATAGCCAAAGAAATAGGTCGGCAGGACATCGGGCAGACAGTGGTTGTGAAGGATATGGCAGTAATGGCGGTCGAAGCGATAGAAGGCACGGATGAAGCTATAAAACGGGGCGGAAGCCTCGCAAAAAAAGATGCTGTTGTTGTAAAGGTCAGCAAGCCGAAGCAGGACCTTCGTTTTGATGTGCCTGTTGTCGGCACGGATACGCTTCACTCCATGAAAGCGGCTTCAGCAAAGATATTAGCGCTCGAAGCAGGGAAATGCATTATTGTTGATAAAGAGAAGTTCATAAAAGAGGCGGATAAAGAGGGGATGGTCGTTGTTGGCGTTAAGTTTGAATAATTGCATTAGAAGTTTTAAGGAGGACATAAATTATGGCGGATGAACATTCGTTCGATGTTGTAAGTAAAGTCGATCTGCAGGAGGTCTCCAATGCTGTCCAGCAGGCATTAAAGGAAATGGGACAGCGGTTTGACTTCAGGGGGAGCAAAAGCAATATTGAACTCGACAAAATCAAAAATGAAATCCTTCTCACATCCGATGATGAATACAGGCTGAAAAGCGTTATAGATATGCTGCAGAGCAAACTTATAAAAAGGCAGGTGCCTTTGAAGGCATTGAGCTATGGAAAAGTTGAGCCCGCGGCATCAAACACCGTGAAGCAGATCATAACCCTTCAACAGGGCATTCCAACCGAGAAAGCCAAAGAGATCGTAAAGATCATCAAGGATGCAAAGCTCAAGGTCCAGACTGAGATCCAGAAAGATCAATTACGTGTCAGGGCCAAGAAGATAGATGACCTCCAGGCAGTAATGAAGATTTTGAAGGAGAAAGATCTGGAAGTTCATATTGATTTTGTGAATTACAGGTAAAATAGCTGTCAGCCATTAGCAGTCAGCTATCAGCACCTTTCCATTTTTATCTTAATGCTTGGACCAATCGGACCTGGCGCGTGTTCTGTTATGAATGAATTTTTCTGCTGAGAGTGCGGCTATGCACCCGAATGCCGCAGCAACAACAACCTGCCTTACTTCTCCGCAGGTCACATCTCCGGCTGCGAACACTCCCGGGATGGAAGTTTCCATTGACCTGTGGGTCAATATGCAGGCTTTTTCGCTGATTGATACTGAAGCATTCAGGAAATCAACGACAGGTTTGTTTCCAGCAAGATAGATAAATACACCGTCCACAGGCATATCCCGTTCTTCACCGCTCTCCGTGTTTTTGAGCTTAATATTTGTGACAACATCTGTGCCGTGAATTGAGACAACTCTGGTGCCGGCCATAATAAGCACTTTGTCCGAAGAGAAGGGAGGACCATCCATGGGATATCCCGGCTCTTTCAGCGGAGAAATGAGATAAACCATTTTTGCAAAACGCACCAGTACCCCGGCTTCCTTAACAGCCTCTTCTGAATCACCGACAACACAAACTGTCAGGTCCTTAAAAAAAGCAGCATCACAGGTTGCGCAGTAGCTTACTCCCTTACCGAGGAATTGTTCTTCACCGGGAATACCCGGTTTCCTTCCCATTGAACCGGTAGCAACAATTACTGTCTTTCCTTTATATGTATTGTCCGTTCCAAATACTTCCTTTATTTCATCAGAAAAATTAATACCGACAACCTGTGTTTCCGCATATTCAGCGCCGAATTTCAGGGCCTGGCTCCGGAACATATCAAGGAGCTGCAGGCCGGTAACCGGTTCAGTGATCCCGGGGTAGTTTTCAATTCTGTTCGAATATGCCAACGCCCCAGCGGTAGGGGACTTATCAAGCACAATGGTCTTTAACTTGGAGCGCGCAGTATATTGGGCTGCAGTCAGCCCTGCGGGGCCTCCTCCAATAATTATTACATCATATAAGTCATCTGTCATGGCGCCTCAATAATTATCAAAAAATAGTACATAGCTTTTTTATTATTCTATCAAATTGTTCACTCCGCGTATAGAAATAATTTAGAGAACAAGGGACATCTCTGTTTACTAAACAGATAACGTCTTTAAAATCGCTTCCAGAAATTCCCACCGCTCATACGCTTCACTGATCTCTTTTTCAAGTTCCACTATCCGCATCTTTGTCTCCGGGACCCTGCTGCTTTCATTCCGGTAGAAGTCCGGGTCAGCAAGGATTTCATAAAGCCCGTTGCGCTCTGCTTCCAGAGATTCTATGAACGCTGGCAATTCCTCAATCTCCTTTTTCTCCTTGAATGTCAGTATGCGCGGACGCTCCTGCTGAGACCGGGGCCTTTCCGGCTTCGCGGCCTTTTCCGTTCGTGCCGGGGCTGCAGGGCTGCGCTGCCGCAGCCAGTCGTCATAGCCTCCCACATATTCTTCGAGCCTTCCATCATCCTCAAAGACTATCGTGCTTGTTACGATGTTATTCAGAAATTCCCTGTCGTGGCTCACGAGTAGAACAGTGCCCTCGTACTCCATCAGCATCTCCTCGAGGAGTTCGAGGGTATCGGTGTCAAGATCATTGGTAGGTTCGTCCATTACCAGTACGTTCGACGGCTTTGTGAAGAGCTTTGCCAGCAGTGCCCGGTTTCGCTCGCCGCCTGAGAGGACCTTTACCGGCGAGCGTGCCCTTTCCGGAGGGAAGAGAAAATCCTCGAGATAGCCTATTATGTGTCTTGTCTTTCCGTTGACTGTCACGTACTCCGATCCGTCTGCAACATTGTCCATGACGGATCTGTCGTCATCCAGTTGCTCACGGTGCTGGTCGAAATACGCGACCTCGATCCTGGTCCCCATGCGTACAGAGCCGCTGTGGGGCTCCATTAAGCCAAGCAGCATCTTTAGCAGAGTGGTCTTTCCTGAGCCGTTAGGGCCTATAATGCCGATCTTGTCGCCGCGCATGATGATCGTGGAGAAATCGCTAAAGAGGTGACGGCCTTCATAAATACAGCTTATCCCCCTGGCCTCAATAACCAGTTTGCCGGACCTTTCGGCCTCGTTCAGCGCCATCCTGGCGCTCCCTGTCTGTGTACGCCTTGCAAGGCGTTCCTTCCTCATCTCCTTTAATGCAGTCACCCGTCCTTCGTTGCGGGTGCGCCGGGCCCTGATGCCCTGGCGTATCCACGCCTCTTCCTGGAGAGCTTTTTGTCAAAGAGCGCGTTGTGCGCGGCCTCTGCATCGAGCTCGGCCTGCCTTCTTGTCAGATAGGTTGCGTAATCACCCGGCCAGTCAGTCAGACGTGCCGCGGTCCAGTTCTATTATGCGTGTTGCCAGGGACTGGAGAAACTTCCGGTCATGGGTTATGAAAAGTATAGAGCCGCGGAATTCGAGAAGGAATTCCTCAAGCCAGCTGATCGAGGTGATATCGAGATGGTTCGTCGGTTCATCAAGAAGCAGGAGGTCCGGTTCGTTCACAAGCGCCCTTGCAAGCAGTACCCTCCTTTTGTAGCCGCCGGAGAGGTCAGCCGCCTGGGCGTCAGGGTCCAGGCCGAGGCGTGAAAGCACGGTCTCGACCCTTTGCTGGATCTGCCAGCCGCCGGAGGATTCGATCAGGTGCTGTATCCGTTCAAGTTCAGCTATTGCCCCTGCGTCTCCATGTGAGAGGCGATGGCTTACAGAGTGGTATTCAGTGAGCAGGCCGACCATATTGCCGACACCCGCTGATACTATCTCAAACACAGTACCGGACAGGTCCTGCGGGACTTCCTGTTCAAGCGAGGCGATCCGCAGCCCCTGCTCGCGTATGACCTCTCCCGCGTCATGGATGATCTCGCCGCTGATGATCTTCATAAGGGTGGATTTGCCTGCCCCGTTTCTGCCGACCAGGCAGACCCGCTCCCTGCGTTCGATCTGCAGAGACACCCCATCGATCAGTTCAGGGCCGCCGAAGGCAAGCCTCACATCTTTTAAACTTACTAATGCCATATATCACTCCGGGTTTAAAAAAAACAGTATATTATTTAAAGAGACGGCCTGTTCATGACCTGCTGCATTCTATTGAATATCAGGGCGATATTTAAGCTGCACCCCTTTCAGGAAATTACGCAGGATCTGATCTTTACATTCACGGTAGTGTTTATGGTCCGGCCTGCGGAAAAACGCGCTTAATTCGTGTTCACTAATGCGTACACCAGCCAGGCCTAAAATTTCCAATACATCTTCGGTTTTCAGGTTTAATGCGATCCTTAATTTTTTGAAAATGATATTGTTGGTCAAATGCTGCTCCGGCCCGGGTTGCGGCCCTTCTTTTTTGCCCCGTTTATCGTTAATCAAACCATTCAGGAAAATCGCCAGCTGAGTGTCGCTGCATTCCTGAAATGCAGGATCATCATCTTTTTTTAACCAGTCGCTGATCTGCGCCCGCGTTACCAGATGATCAGCCAGAGCGAATAACGCAATCATTTTCGAATCGTTAAAGTCGAAGGCATAGCGGATACGGCGCAAGACATCGTTATTGGTCACAAGTATTCTCCTGGCTTGAGGTTTTCATATCAACCGTATTATAACTAAATTGTTTTTCAATTTTGTATTGTTGCATTTCCACTCTTCCGCGCTTTTGGTGATATACTTTTAATATGCGCAATCAGGAGATCGCAAAAATCTTCAACGACATCTCAGACATTCTCGAGATCAAGGGAGACAATCCTTTCCGGATACGGGCTTACAGACGTGCTGCGCAAAATATTGACGGACTTGCAAAAGACGTCGCTGAAATATCTGTTGAGGAATTGCAGGAAATTCCCGGCATCGGTGATGACCTTGCCGGCAAAATCCAGGAATATGTGAAGACGGGAAATTTGAAATTCTACGATGAATTAAAAAAAGAAGTGCCCTCGGGACTTGTCGATCTTTTATCTGTTCCGGGTCTTGGTCCGAAAACCGCAAAGCTGCTCCTCGAGAAACTTCACATTAAAGACATCGATGACCTTGAGAAACATGCTAAGGAAGGCAAGCTGAAAGGGCTTCCCGGCATTCAGGCCAGGACAGAGGAAAATATCCTCAAGGGAATCGCAATGATCAAGAGACACCCCGGGCGTTTCCCTATCGGCCGTGTCCTGCCCGTTGCTGAAGGAATTCTGGGAAAGCTGAAAGAAAAAGCTCCGGTTAATAAATTGAGCATTGCCGGGAGCCTCAGACGCTGGAAAGACACCATAAAAGATATTGACGTTCTGGCAACTTCAAAAGATCCGCACAAAGTAATGGACGTCTTTGTTCATCTTCCGCAAGTAAAAGAAGTGCTCATGAAAGGACCGACAAAATCGAGCCTTATCACAAACGAAGGAATTCAGGTGGATTTACGGGTGGTGGACGAAGGTTCCTTCGGCGCCGCGCTCGCTTATTTTACCGGAAGCAGGGAGCATAACATAAGGCTCAGGGAAATGGCTGTAAGAAAAGGTCTGAAGATTAATGAGTACGGTATTTTTGATGTGAAGACAGAAAAAAAACTGGGCGGAGAGAATGAAGGCGATGTGTACAAAATACTTGATATGTCTTACATACCGCCTGAATTGAGAGAGGACACAGGAGAGATAGAGGCGGCCCTTGAAGGCAGATTGCCGAAGCTTGTGGAGATGGGAGATATAAAGGGCGACCTTCATGTGCATACAAAATCCAGTGACGGCAGCCACGACATTCAGGAGCTGATTGACGCTGCAAAGGCAAGAGGCTACGAGTATCTTGCGATAACCGACCACTCAAAAGGGCTCGCCGTTGCGCGGGGATTAAGCATTGATCAGGTTTTGGAGCAAAATAAAAAGATAACGGCGCTAAACAAAAAGTTAAAAGGATTCAAACTCCTGTCAGGCACTGAAATGGATATAAAAAGCGACGGCTCTCTGGATTATCCTGACGAGGTTTTAAAACAGCTTGATATTGTTGTAGCTTCCATACATTCAGGGTTCAGGCAGTCGAAAGAACAGATAACAAAACGGCTTGTTTCCGCCATGAAAAATCCCTATGTGTCAATCATCGCCCATCCGTCCGGAAGACTTATCGGGGAAAGGGACGCTTATGAGATCGATATGGAAGAGGTTTTAAAGACCGCAAAAGAGACCGGCACGGCAATAGAGATAAATGCATATCCCCTCAGGCTTGATTTAAGTGATATGTATGTTAAAAAGGCAAAAGAGATGGGAGTTTCTTTGGCAATCAATACCGATACTCATGTGATTTATCAGTTCGACTTTATGGCTTACGGTGTGGGAACGGCGAGAAGAGGCTGGCTTGAAAAAAAGGATGTTTTAAATGCAAATACATATGACATGCTTATCAAACGTATCAAAAGTAAACGTCCTCAGTAGCTCTATCGTGCATAATGCTGTAAGTAAGCATTCAGTTATGGATGTAAGCCCCTCCTTAACCCACATTCCTAAAGTTATTTTCGAAACTTCCGAAATATAACGTAACAGTATATAAGTCATATTAATTTCGACCACAGGAAGAACTCATTATATTTAAAAGAAAATTTATGAAATTCACTGACAGACTGAGTTAAACATGTATAAAGAATTTTATGGTTTTCACGATAAACCCTTTAGCCCGACCCCCGACCTCAAGTATCTTTTTCTCGGACGCTGCCAAAAAGAAGCACTTGAATTCCTGTCATCCGCAATAGAACAGAGAAATTCCCGTCACATTGTTTTAACCGGTGGAATTGGTTCAGGGAAAACAATGCTTTTAAAAAGCTTAGTGAAAAATCTCGGCAGGAAATATACTATAATTCAAGTTTGCTATCCCGCATTAACAAGCTCAGCCCTGCTTCAGATGATTCTATTAAATATCGGTATTGAATCAAATCAGGAAGACAGCAACCTGTTGCGTGAAAAACTGACAGACCATTTGATAAAACTGCATCGGAAGAGGGAAATGGGAATACTGTTGGTTGATGAGGCCCAGAAACTGGGAGAGGATGCACTCGAAGAAACGTTTCGCTTATCGGAGCTTACAGATGGTGGGAGTAATCTGCTTAAGATTGTTTTTTCGGGATTGCCGAATGTGACGGAAAAATTTAATTCTCTTCAGCAGTCCGGACTCCCCGGGCGGGCGGAAATCTTTCATCTGAAGAACCTTTCAGTTGAGGAGGCCAGTGAATATGTCCGGCATCGCTTGGTTACTGCCGGCCGTTCTGATGTAACAGTTTTTTCTGAAGACATAATCAGGGAGATAAGCCGCTTATCTGAAGGCGCCCCAAGAATAATTAATATGATCTGTGACGCCTTGCTGACACAGGGATACTTAGCTCATGATAAGATAATCAGGCAATCAATATTAAAAGATGTCATGAAGAAGTTGTATTATCTGGATAACGCGTATTTCACTCAGGCTGCGCAAGATTTTCAGGGACCGCATCTATCAGGGGATCAGGTGATGAATCCCCTCTGGCAAAGTCCTCACAAGTGACTGTTGAGACACAGATATATGAAGAGAAGGTGGAAACTTCACGCGACGAAATATTGCCTACGGAATACTCGCTGCCTCTGACAATCCTGATACTTGAGAAAAATGCAAGGATGAAGGTGCATCTTGAGAATGAATTTCAGAGAAATGGATGCAATTTTCTGACTATACAGCGTCTTGAGGATCTTTTGGATTTCCTTGATCGTGCCATGGCAGGTCAGCTGCCGGTTATTGTTGCGGATACGGGTTTCTTTTTTACCAAGACGGGGAATGAAGAACCTCAGGGCAAAACTGTCCTGAACAGCATCCAGGCCAGGTATGCATATATCCCAATTATAATGACCTCAACTCTGCCGCTTACAGCTATCAGGACTAAACTCCTTAAAAGAGGGATACCTTTTCTCATGAAGAAACCCAATTTAAGCGGTATTGACATGTCTGAGATCAGGGCCCAATTCAATTTGTTTTTTCAGACACTTCAAAACAGCATTGCAAATATCCACCATCAACACAGCGAATTTTATCAAATTATTTTAAAGTGGAACCGGAAAATTACCGATTAGTAATAAACAGAATATAAATATTTTACGTCACCAGGGAGAAAAGTGAATGAAGGAAAAACATATAATTGGAGAACTGTTACTTAATCTCAAAATTATTGAACAAAAAAACCTTGATATAGCACTGGAAGAACAGAAACGCACAGGGGAACGTCTTGGCGCTATACTTCTCAAGATGAACCTGATTCAGGAAGAAGATCTTGAACATATACTCAGCCAGCAGCTTCATGTACCGTCGATCAATCTTGACAATTATACACCTTCCCAGGATCTGTTCACGTTAATGCCGGAGAAGATCATCATGAAATACATGGTGCTTCCCATTTCTGTTGAGGGGAAGACGCTTACCGTTGCGACAGCGAACCCCAGGGATTTGGCCATTTTGGATGACCTGTCCCGGGTTACCGGTTACAGGATTGCGCCTGTTGTCACATCAATAAGCGCCCTTAAACGCAAGATACAGGAAATATTTGAGAAGCCTGTTCAATGGCAGGATGCGCTCAAGATCGATGAACAGGGCGACCTCGAAATTATCTCTCCTGAGAAGGGGCTCATGGAGGAAGACCTTGAAAAGGCATTTAAACAGGCAGAAGAGACACTGGTGGTCAAGCTGGTTAATGCGGTTATTCTGGAGGCTATCGACAAAGAGGCAACCCATATACATATCGAGCCCAAGGAAGAATCATTTGATATCTTTCTGCGCGTTAACGGGAGATTGAGGCTGCTTATAAAACCTCCGCAGGCTCTCCAGCAAAATGTGCTTAACCGGATAAAGATCCTGAGCTCCATAGATATTATTAATCGAATGATCCCGCATGAAGGGTATTTCAGGGCCAAATCGCTTGGAAGACTGTTTGATATAGATGTTGCAACCCTGCCTTCCATGTATGGAGAAAGGATGGTATTGACCTTTCAGCAGCCGTTTTCGAAGGAAGATCTGAAGCTTGAAAAGCTCGGTTTCGCCCCTGATACGCTAAGTAGTTTTAAGGAATTGCTTCAGAAACCAAGGGGGCTTATACTGGTGACCGGGCAGACAGACAGCGGGAAAAGCTCAACCATTTATGCCGCTCTGAACCATCTGAAAAATCCTGATAAATCTATTTTCACATACGAAAGGAACATCAAGAACAAACTGAGCGGCATTAATCAGGGACAGCCCAATGAAAAAGCCGGTTACAGTTATGAGAAGGGATTAAAGGCTTTAACGAGGCAGGATATGGATATCCTTATGGTTGGAGAGATGTTGACGAAAGATGCAATTATTTCTACCTTGCTCACTTCTCTCTCCAAGACCCTTGTCCTCGGCCGGTTTTTATCCAATAACAGTATTGGGGCCATCTCCATGATTCTTGATATGGATGTACCACCTTTTATGCTCTACTCAGCTCTTACAGCCATACTCGGACAACGTCTGGTCCGGAGGCTATGTCAGGAATGCATAACGGATTATGAACCGCCGCGTGAAATTGCAGAAGAAATTCAGCTTCTTACCGGTAAGAAGCATCCAAAGCTTTTCCGTTCTAAGGGATGCATGGCCTGTGGCCATTCAGGATATGTCAATAGAATAGGATTATTTGAGCTGGTGATCCCGTCAATGGAGCTCCGGGATGCGATCTTTGCAAGGGCGCCGCTCAGTGAACTGAAGGAAGCGGCCGCAAATATCGGGTATAGGACTTTCAGGCAGGATGGCATTATAAAAGCAGCAGAAGGTCTGACAAGCTTCGAGGAATTGGTCCGGGTTATCTGATCCTGCTTTTCAATAAATTTCCAAAGCGATACATTTTTGCAAAGAAATATTTTATATTCGTTGCAATTAATTAATAATGAGAAATTAAGGAGTCCTTAATTTCTAACTTATAATTACTCATTGCTAATTATTAAAGGGGTGTATAATAATCAGGTGTTCGACCCAAACAGAATAAACCCCGGCACCTTTAAATTAACATCTGACTTCAAGCCCACAGGTGATCAACCAAAAGCGATAGAGATGCTCACCGAAGGAGTTCTCAAGAACTTCGACCACCAGGTGCTCCTCGGTGTTACCGGCTCCGGCAAGACATTCACAATTGCCAACGTTATTGCGAATGTGAATAAGCCGACGCTTGTTATTGCACATAACAAGACCCTTGCGGCACAGCTTTACGGTGAGTTTAAGACATTTTTTCCTGAAAATGCAGTGGAATATTTTGTGAGCTTTTACGACTACTATCAGCCCGAAGCATATATTCCTTCCACAGATACATATATTGAAAAAGACTCCATGATAAACGAGGACATTGACAGGCTCAGACATGCAGCTACACGTGCCGTGCTTGAACGAAATGACACCATTATTGTGGCATCTGTCTCATGCATTTACGGCATCGGCTCTCCCGAAGATTATCTTGGGATGAACTTTTCTATTGAAGAAGGAATGCGTACCGAGAGGGACGCATTTTTGAGAAAGCTCGTGGACATGCTCTATGAACGTACGGAGGATTTTAAGAGAGGGACCTTCAGGGTGCGGGGAGATATTGTTGAGATATTCCCGTCTTTTTCCGGCGACAATGCAATAAGGGCTGAATTTTTCGGCGATGACATTGACGGCCTGTATGAATTTGATTCTCTCACCGGCAAGGTGATCAGAAGGCTTGCAAAAATTGTTCTCTATCCCAACAGCCACTGGATCACGCCGAGACCGAGGATTGAGAGGGCAATGCAATCGATCAGCAGAGAGCTTGATGACAGGCTGATGTTCCTGCTCAGGCAGGATAAACATCCTGAGGCAAAAAGGCTTGAACAGAAAACGCGGTTTGATATGGAGATGATGAAGGAATTCGGATATTGTCACGGGATAGAAAATTATTCAAGGCATTTGAGCGGACGTGCGCCGGGCGAACCGCCGTCCTGTCTCATAGATTATTTCCCGGAAGACTTTCTTTTAATCATAGATGAATCACATGCGACTGTACCGCAGATCGGCGGAATGTATGAGGGAGACCGCTCAAGGAAGCAGACGCTTGTTGATTACGGCTTCAGACTTCCGTCTGCGCTTGATAACCGTCCGCTCAAGTTCAATGAATTTGAACACAGGGTGAATCAGGCGATCTACGTGTCCGCAACTCCATCTGAATATGAGATCAACAAATCAAACCGCAGGATAATCGAACAGGTTGTCAGACCTACCGGGTTAAAAGACCCTGTCATTGATGTAAGACCTGTTTCAGGACAGCTCGATGACCTCCTCGGAGAGATAAGGAAGAGGGCTGAAAAAGGAGAAAGGATATTAGTAACAACCCTGACAAAAAAAATGGCTGAGGATGTGACAGAATACTATTCGGAGCTGGGGATAAAGGCACGGTATCTCCACTCTGATATTGACACCCTTGAACGGATCGAGATATTGCGGGACCTGAGACTCGGAAAATTTGATGCGCTTGTCGGAGTAAATTTATTGAGAGAAGGACTTGATCTGCCTGAAGTGTCGCTTGTTGCCATATTTGATGCTGACAAGGAAGGTTTTTTGCGTTCCACCCGTTCTTTGATACAGACAGCGGGAAGAGCAGCAAGAAATATTCACGGCACGGTCATATTTTACGCTGATTCAATAACAGGGTCCATGAAAAATGCTATAAATGAAACAAACCGCAGACGCAAGATACAGGAAGCGTACAACAAGAAACACAGGATAACGCCAACGTCGATCAAAAAAGAGATAACGAACATCCTCAGTTCAATTTATGAGGCGGACTACTGGACGGTCCCGGCCGTAGCTGAAGAGAAGATTGAATACGGCGATGAAACAGTGATAAAAAAGCTCGAAGACGAAATGAAACAGGCTGCAGCAAAACTCGATTTCGAAAAAGCCGCTGAATTGAGGGACAGGATCCGGGCTATCAAAAACAGGCAGATCGAGATAGGGGTGAAGGTGTGAGATGTTTTCTGATATCCCGTTTCTGATCAAGCCTGAACTAACCGCCCTCTAAACTTTTCCGACGTTTCAGCCGATTTAATAGAGTGATATAAAAGACTTTCGTAAGGACCATTAATATAAAATTAAGGAGCGCTAACTATGAAGTCCAACGTATCAAACAAATATGCAGTCAACGAACATATAATTGTGATTTCAGGGCTGCCGCGTTCAGGCACTTCAATGATGATGAAAATGCTGAGCGCATGCAAAATCCCCTTGCTGGTGGATGATCTCAGAGAGCCTGATGAAGACAACCCTAAAGGATATTACGAATTCAACAGGGTAAAGGACCTTGAGAGAGATAATTCCTGGCTTGATCTTGCGTGCGGCACCGCGGTCAAGATCGTCTCCCCGCTGCTTCAGCACCTGAACCTGGGAATGGGATTTAAATACAGGATTATATTCATGCTGAGGAATATTGATGAAATTCTCGCTTCCCAGAAGAAAATGGCGGACAGGCTTGGACATGCAGAGGACAATATTGAAGACAGTATATTGAAGAAGAACTATTCCGTTCATCTCGAACAGGTAAAGAAGTGGCTTGAGCAGCAGGAAAATATTGATGTGCTGTATCTGGATTACGCGAATGTTGTAAGTAATCCCGTTTCAACCATAGAAAGCATCGATGCTTTTCTTGGTATAAAACTGGATGCACAGGATATCTCGGAAGTGGTAGACTCCTCGCTGTACAGGCAGCGGTCCGGAAAGGCTGATGACCAGAGCACGACAGTGACTTCCGGAGAAAAAGAAGACCGGGAAATCATTATGGAGCGCCTGAGGGATTTGGGATATTTGTAAACATTTTAAAAAGAGAAGTTTAGTTTACCATGTAGAATGTGGGCCTGATTAATCTAATGTCTTCCGATAACGTTTCACTCCGATGATCAAAGCGACTGTGGCAAACAGCGCGATCTGCCAAAGCTGAAGTACAACCTCTCCGGGGCCGTTGCCTTTGAGCAGTATGCCGCGTACTATTCTCAGAAAATGGGTGAGCGGCAAAATTTCGCCAATGGCCTGCGCCCACTTAGGCATGCCGCGAAAAGGGAACATGAAACCGGAAAGCATTATTGACGGCAAAAAGAAAAAGAACGCCATCTGCATGGCCTGGAGCTGGTTCCTGGCCACAGTGGAAAAAGTAACGCCCATTGCCAGGTTTGCGATAATAAATACCAGAGCGACGGCGAAAAGAAGGGCTGGACTTCCCATCAAAGGGACATGGAAGAGAAAGTACGCTACAGCAAGGACCAGCCCGATCTGGATGTAGCCTACGAGGATGTAGGGGGTTATTTTTCCGATCAGCACCTCGACCGGGCGCGTGGGCATGGAGAGAAGATTTTCCATAGTGCCGCGCTCGCGTTCGCGGGTGATCGCCAGTCCGGTTATTATCACCATGGTCATTGTCAAGATAACACCCATAAGCCCCGGCACGATATTGTAATATGTGATGCCTTCGGGGTTGTAACGTGCGTGGATGCGCAGATCGATGGGGCTGTCGGCGCCGGCGAGAAAGAAGAGGGGGCCCTTGAGATCGTTTTGAAGCGCAGTATTCATGAGTGTGCGCAGGGAGCCAAGCGCGTTGCCGGTAGCGGATGGATCGGTCGCGTCCGCTTCAACGAGAATGGCGGGCCTGTCTCCACGGAGCAGGTCGCGCGTGAAATTTTCCGGGATGTTGACAACGAACTGGACTTCACCGCGCGCGAGCGCATCCTGTCCTTCGGCTTCGGTCTTTACCTCACGTATGAAATCAAAGTAACCGGTGTTTTGAATCGCATACAGCAGCGTGCGGCCCTGCTGGCCGTGGTCGGCTATGAGCACTGCGGCAGGCAGGTGTTTCGGGTCTGCGTTGATCGCAAAGCCGAATAAGATAAGCTGGATGAGCGGGATGCCGATCATCATCCCGAAGGTCAAACGGTCGCGGCGCATCTGGATGAATTCCTTGACGACCATCGCCCAAAAACGCGCCGGAGAAAAACTGTATCTCCTCATGGCGAATCGCCCTTCTTTGATGTTTTCATCATTTGAATGAAAACATCTTCAAGCCCGGAGTCGATCCGTCGCCATTCATACTGCCCGGTTCGGAACGGAGCGATGGCCTGTTCGAGTGCGGTTACCTCGTCTCCGCTCACATGCAGCGTGTTGCCGAAAGCCACGGCCTGCTCCACGCCGGGATGTTCACGGATCTGTCCGGCAAGTTTGAGCAGATCAGGGCCGCTGACCGCCCAGGTCGTCAGATGCGCCTGATCAATGACCTCGGCAACAGTGCCGTGGGTGAGCAGATTGCCGCCGGAGATGAAGGCGAGCCGATGACATCGCTCGGCCTCATCCATATAATGCGTGGCGATCAGGAAAGTCAGTCCCTGTCCTGCAAGCTCATGTATCTCCTCCCAAAATTCGCTGCGTGCTTTGGGGTCAACGCCTGCCGTGGGTTCATCAAGCAGCAGCAGCTTAGGCCGGTGAATCATGCATGCGGCCAGTGCAAGACGCTGTTTCCATCCGCCGGAAAGCTCGCCGGCAAGCTGGTCCCGCCGTTCTGCAAGCCCTAAACGCTCGATGCTTTCGCGCACGGCATTGCGGCGGTCCTTAATTGAATACATGCGCGCGACAAAATCGAGGTTTTCGGCAATGCTCAAATCCTCATAAAAACTGAAGCGCTGGGTCATATAGCCGACCTGGCGTTTGATGGCTTCACTCTCTGTGATCACGTCATAGCCGAGGCATGCGCCGCTACCTGCGTCCGCCCGGAGCAGCCCGCAGAGCATGCGGATGAACGTTGTTTTGCCGCTTCCGTTCGGGCCTAAAAAGCCGCATATTTCGCCGGTGCGGACCTGGAGATCGACATTGTTGACGGCAGTGAGGCTGCCAAAATGCTTTGTCATTCCATGCACATCGATGGCAAGGTCGTCAGTCATATATCATGACCCAAATCGAACATCGACCGGCTGGCCCGGGTGCAGTTTCACCGCTGTTTCGGGATCAAAGACCGTTTCTATCATGAACACCAGCTTGGCGCGGCTCTCATTGCTGTAAATAACCGGAGGCGTGAATTCCGCCTGAGGCGAGATAAAACTTAATGTCCCGATGAACGGCCCAGGCACGCCGTCCACAAAGACCCGCACCTTGTCTCCGGTATGAATCGCACTAATCCGTGTTTGAGGCACAAATGCCCGCACCTTGATATTCTGAGGAGGCAGCAGCGTTACTACCGGACGGCCGGAAGCGACAAATTCCCCTTCCCTGTAAATGGTGTCAAAAACAAGTCCTGATTGAGGCGCGGTCTGCCGCTTTTGCGACAGGTCCCATTCAGCCTTTTGCAAAGCCGCTTCCAGGGCCTGCACATTTGCCTTCGCTGCCGCGATCTGGTCATTGCGTAAGCCGAGACGCGCTGTTTTAAGGTCCGCTTCCAACTGTGTGACGCGCTCGCGATTCTGGTCGTGAGCGGAACGAGCGCGGTCTGTTTCCTGCGCGGCAGTCAATCCGGAGAGGAAGAGGCTTTCCTGCCGGCTAAGCTCTTTTTCCGACAGTGACAGCGCAGCCTGCGCCTGCTTCAGCTGCGCCTCTGACGGCTTCAATTTCCGAGGAGCGTTTGCCTTTTTGAGCGTCTTTCAGATTTTCACGGGCCTGCTCCAGCCTCCATTCCGCTTCGTCCTTCGCGGATTTTTCCGACACGTTTTCAAGAGTGAAGAGAATGTCGCCCGCCTTCACCTGAGCGCCCTGCCGCACATGCAGAGTTTTCAGCGTGCCCGCGTATGGTGAAGAGACATAAACAAACTCTCCATAGATATAGCCTTGTACAAGATCAGGGGCAGGTCGGGTGCAACCCGTAAAAATACTAAGCGCCGCAAGTGCGCCGAAAGAAAACCATTTGCAAAGAAATAGATCCGGATCTTGCAATGATCCGCTGGCGAACGGAATTACTGAGAGGCAATTTTTTCACCTTTGCTTCAGCATGATCAATGTTTGATATCGTGGCCATACACCTTTAGAAACTTTATCAGTTTATCCGGTTTCTATCAAGCAATTAAAATATATTAAAACTTATTCGAAGCTCATCCTCCATATTTTTCCGCCAGCACCACCGACGTCTCTACCTGTCTGTCAGGAATTGACCAGTACTTTTTCAGCAGGCGTGTCTTTTCTTCAAGGGAAACAAGACTGAAACCGTGTTTCTCGTAAAAGCGGATTGCCCACACTGCATCCGCCCATGTTCCAATAAGGATCGGCGATGTTGTCAGAGTTCTAAGAAAGTTAAGCAATTCACTGCCGATGCCCTGGTTCCTTTTCTCGGTTTTGACATAAGAATGCCTGATAAGCGTCACGTCTCGTACATTCTGGATACCCATTACACCTGCCAGTTCCCCGTCTTCTTCAATGCCCCAGAATAAGACGCCGTCGTCGATCTCATGCCTTAATTCATCCATGGACATATATGGTTCCTGCCAGCAGTCAGCTGGGATAATTCCTTTATACGCCCGGGCAGAGTCATTTATAATGCTGTAAATGGTCTTGAAATCTTCGTCATTACACTGTCTTATCATGAACTCTTTGTCCTGCATTTTTTTCTCCTTTGATAATACAGTTGCCTATATTATTTATTCCTTTTTCAATCCGAAAACAGCGAATATACAGTCTGCTTCCTTAATGATAATTTCCTGAAAATTCAGTAAATTGTCAAGCCAATTTAGAATGAGAAAATGCAGGATCGGAGTTTATTGCCTTATTACAGACAAAACTTTACTATAGAGAGTCATAATTTCGGCATTCCTGCCGTGGATAGCACTTAGAGGAGACTTTGAACGAATTACATGTTGTAATAATCGCAAAAGAACTTAACTTGAAACAGTCACAAGTTATGTCTGCTGCCGTGCTGATTGAGGAAGGCGCAACTGTGCCTTTTATTTCACGGTACAGGAAGGAGGCGACAGGCAGTCTTGATGAAGTCGCGGTTGCTGCGATAAGAGACAGACTTGAACAGCTCATGGAACTGGACAAGCGGCGTGAGGTTATTATCAAGTCTCTGGAAGAACGGGGACTGCTTACGGATGATTTAAAAAGAAAGATAAATGGGGCTGACTCACTCACTGTACTTGAAGACATCTATCTCCCCTTCCGCCCAAAGCGCCGCACGCGTGCGACAATCGCAAAAGAAAAGGGACTTGAACCGCTCGCATTAAAAATTTATGAACAGTTTGAAATGGACATTGAAGCTGAAGCCTCAGCGTTCATAGACACAGAAAAAGGTGTCGCATCTGCCGAAGAGGCCCTCGCCGGAGCACGGGATATTATCGCTGAATGGGTGAGCGAGGACCAGAGGGCACGTGAAAAGATGAGGGACCTTTATTGGGCAAAAGGCGCCTTGCGCTCAAAGGTCATAACAGGGAAAGAAGAAGAAGGGATTAAGTACAAAGACTATTATGAATGGGAAGAGCCTGTATCGAGAGCTCCGTCCCACAGGGTCCTTGCAATACGCCGTGGAGAGAGTGAGGGTTTTCTTATACTCAGAATAACCCCGCCGGAAGAAGAGGCGCTCAGCCTGCTCGAACCGCTTTTCCTGAAGGGCAGCGGTCTATCGTCAGAACAGGTGAAGATCGCTGTCCATGACAGCTATAAACGGTTACTCTCTTCTTCAATAGAGGCAGAGACACGCCTTGCAGCGAAGAAGCGGGCGGATGAGGAAGCGATACGCGTATTTGTAGAAAACCTGAGACAGCTCCTGCTGGCTCCGCCCCTCGGCGGGAAAAATATACTTGCCATTGATCCGGGTTTCAGGACCGGCTGCAAGGTTGTCTGTCTCGACCGGCAGGGCAAACTGCTGCATAACGATACCATTAATCCCCACTTTTCTGATAAAGGTGTTGCGGAGTCTGCTGGAAAGATCAGAGACTTCTGCAAACGTTTCGGGATTGAAGCGATCGCTATCGGGAACGGGACTGCTGGGAGGGAGACAGAGACTTTTATCAGGAACCTCGGACTTCCCGGTGAGATCTCTGTTGTAATGGTCAATGAGAGCGGCGCTTCCATCTATTCTGCTTCTGAAACTGCACGGGAGGAATTTCCTGACATTGATATAACTGTTCGAGGTTCGGTATCTATAGGGCGCAGACTCATGGACCCTCTGGCTGAACTGGTGAAGATTGATCCCAAGTCGATCGGGGTAGGGCAATACCAGCACGATGTGGACCAGTCCGCATTGAAAAAAAGCCTTGATGACGTGGTAGCAAGCTGCGTCAACGGCGTGGGCGTCGAGGTTAACACTGCGAGCAAACAGTTGCTTACTTACGTATCAGGGCTGGGACCGCAGCTTGCAAAGAATATCGTGGAGTACAGAAACGAACACGGCCCCTTCAGGTCGCGTGAGGACCTTAGGAAGGTCCCACGTCTCGGGCCTAAGGCTTTTGAGCAGTCAGCAGGGTTTCTACGCATTCGGGATGCTGAAAACCCTCTCGACGGAAGTGCAGTTCATCCGGAAAGCTATCACATCGTCGATACAATGGCAAAAGATATTGGATGCTTTTTGCCTGACCTTATTAAGAATGAAGAGCTTAGAAAAAAGATAAACCTGCCGCACTACGTGACCAGGACCGTAGGTATGCCGACTTTGAACGATATCATGTCAGAGCTCGCCAAACCCGGACGCGACCCGAGGGAGAAGTTCGAGTCTTTCCAGTTTACTGAAGGTGTTGGTAAGATCGAGGATGTGAAGGCCGGCATGAAGTTGCCCGGCATCGTAACAAACATTACTGCCTTCGGCGCATTTGTGGATATAGGCGTCCATCAGGACGGCCTCGTGCATGTCAGTGAACTATCAGACAAATTTGTGCGAAACCCGGCGGACGTCGTGAAGGTACATCAAAAGGTTATGACTACTGTATTGGAAGTAGACCTTAATAGAAGACGCATATCTCTATCACTCAAAAGCGGATGCGCTGAAGAACGGAAGACCGAAAGCTCGGAAGCACAAAAATCCGGGCGTTCGGAAGATAGATCACAAAAGGCCGGGACAAAACGTGACATGGAGAAAAAACTGCCTTCACGGTTTGCAGGCAACCCCTTTTATGAAGCTTTCAGGAAGAAAATAGACGGATCTGACCAAAACAAATGATCCCCGCTCCTTTATATATTCTCACACCGGAAATTCTTTGAAATAAAAAAAGGCAGCCGATGGTTGATCCATGGCTGCCTCAAGCAGAAAGAACATCTAATGTTTTGGTTTCATTTTGTCATCATACATTTCCTGCATTTTTTCTTTCATCTGCTCTTTCATGGGAGTCTCTTTTTCCATATGTTCCATACTGCCTTCTTTCCAGTAGGGTTGTGCACCGTAGAACCTGTACGTGTCTTCAGTCCATTGACGATTTGCAAAGTCAGGCCTCTGGGATTTTTCAAAGCTCGGGGCTGTCAGCAGCTTATTTTTACTGATATCGAGGAGCACGGTCTTCTCGTCTTTAATTGACAGGGCGCTTATGGGTACAGGTATCAGTTTTTCACCGACCCCCACTATGCCACCATGAGAAAGTACTGCGAATGTTATCCTGTTTTGATCTATCGTCAGATCAATGATCTTCCCCAGCTTTTCTCCCTGCAGATTGTTGACTGAGGCCCCGATTAAATTAGTGGCATAATGAATAGTTGTGCTTTTCTCGGTCATCATCATATCAGCCGCATATGCACTGCTTAATACGACTACCAAGGCGATCATGCTTATCAATATTATTGTTGTAATCTTTTTCATTTCCTCCTCCTTTTTAAATTGTCCTGTGTTAACAAATCAATGGAAGAATGTCCTTGCGGTATGCTCACCTCCCTTTTTAAAGATTCTAATAACGGGCTGTGTGTTTTTTCATTGATATTGACTGCACCATCAATTTGTCTATAACTGGTTGATTATCACAATAATGAGTGCTTGTCAAGAAACCCCTCCCGACCTCCCCTTGCAAAGGGGATGATTCTTGACCTATGACGAAAACTGACTGTCGGGAAAAAATTCCTGTTAAGAATCTTCTGAAAAAGGCTATAATGAATTTGCCGGCATTGCCTCATATAGGGGCGATAATATTTCCCTGACGGCCTGGGAAATGAAAAAAAGGGGGTTGTTTATGACTAACATCAGTGGAGTCAATAAAAATTTTCCTGCTTCTCATGCAGCATATGACAAAAAGACGGGACGCGCAAATGAGGCTGACAGGAAAGCTTCTTTGCAGGGTACAGCAACCCAGATGAACAAATTGATTGTCGAGTTTAATTTGAACATAAAGGTGGAATCAAAAGACCGTTTCGGGACCCAGGCCGGTATAAATCAGTTGATCGAACCTTCCGGGATCGATCTGTCACAGCTCATTTATAACGGTAAGCCGATCACAGAGCTCAGTCAGGATGAAGCTAAAACGCTGATAAGTGAAGACGGTTATTTCGGAGTTAAGAACACGGCCCAGAGAATTTATGATTTTGTTGCAGGAAATGCAGGAGAGGACCCTGAAAAACTGCAGGTCGCAAGAGATGCTGTACTCAAAGGCTTTAAAGATGCGGAGGCATTGTTCGGCGGTAAATTGCCGGACATCAGTTATAAGACACTCGATAAGCTGATTGAAATGATCGATGCAAAGATCAGCGCCCTTGGCGGGTCTGTGGTTGATTTAAAAGCTTGAATGAGCAGCAGAGCAGAAAGGCAACAGTTCATTATTCCGCCAGCGGCTCAATTCATTTATACTTTATCACGGTTTCATACTTGATGCTTGCATGGTCGGAGTGAAGATTCTCAATGTTGCCGCAACATTCGAGAGCGCCCTTTTTCACCTTTTTATGAGTTTTAACCATATCAGAGACCACTTTTGTCAGGTCAAAACCGCCTCCGTCGCAGCCTCTTATCATGCAATCCATTTTAAAAAGGGCGTAAGAAGCAGGGGCGATATTTACAGTACGTAACATAAGAACAGGCTTTTCTCCTTTCTGATAATATGTCATATTAATTACAATGTCTGAAACTGAGGGGAACCGGTCAGAGACCAGACCGGCGGCAAGATTGTTCTGCTTTTTTAATTCCATCTTTATGGCGTAGTCATTTCTTTTCATTAGTTTCCTTTCTGAAAATAAAAATCCCCCCATGCTCTGAAAGCAGGGGGGATTTTTTCATTTAATTACAGTTTGACAACATTGATTGCCTTGGGGCCTTTCGGGCCTTTTTCAGTATCAAAGCTGACCTTATCTCCTTCAGCAAGGCTCTTAAAACCATTGCCCTGGATCGACGTATGGTGTACAAATGCTTCACTTCCGTCTTCACATGCAATAAAGCCAAAACCTTTGGTGTCATTAAACCATTTCACTGTTCCTTGAGTCATTTCTTTTACCTCCTTCTCTATAAACTTAAATCTCAGAAGGCCACTACAAAAAAAGCCACAAAGTCAAAAGTCTTTGTAGCTTCTCTAAACGCAAAAACTTCTAAAATTCTAAATTAAGTTTAGCATTATAAAGAATAGTTCGTCAAGCACTATTGTAATATGGATATTTGGCGCTATTTTTCTTTGCTAATTTAAACTGCCTTAATAGCTATTCTCAGCTCATGCAATATGTCCTGAATTAAAGCCGCGCTGAACCTTTTTGTAAATCGCATATGATCAACGAATTTTGGATCTTTCACTATATTGATCAAATCAGCCTTATGAATAACATTATGAGGCGGCATGTTACATAGTTTCGCATATTTTTCTCTAATATCAAAAACTTTGCGGAAAATGGTCCTTTTATCATCTCGAAGACTGCTGTATCCGTTTATTTTTCTGTACTTATCTTCCGGATTCCTGGTGTAATCTTTGTTCTGGATCTGTAAGTTCTTCAGGAGAAAAGGCTCAAACAGTTTCTTTGCGTACAGTTTTGCTAAAATGACATCTTTCAACGCAAGCAGATGTATAACATCATTGAGTGCATAATCAATGGCCTGTTCAGATAACGGCCTGTTTGTCCAATTATGTTTCTGAAATTTCTTCTTCTTTTCCAGAAATATTCCAAGTTCAGATGCAACTACTGAATGAAGGTCCTTCTTGTCATAATCAAGAAGCTCAACAGCCGGCCTTAAATCCAGTATCGATTTTATTTCTATATTGGAAGTGTTTTTAAGTAAAGATAAGTCGCTCCCGGCATCATACATTACCTTCAGGACGCCCGTATTTTCAAAGAGCAGTTTAAGGGAATCGTGATCTACCCTTAAGGGATCAATGATTATATTGTTCACTCCATCGAAGATTTGCGTCAAGCATAATTTTTCTCCGTAAGCATGCAAATTAGATTCCGCTTCTATATCTAAGGCGATTATATGAAGCCCTTTATCTTCAAACCTCCTCAGGTATGATCGAAGTTCGGACCTGCTTGAAATATTGATGTAATTCATAGATGTCTCTTCTATAGTACCACAGACCACTTTTAGTGTCCGCGGCTGCGACTTTTGCATAACTCCCTTTTACTTCTTCTCCAACGCTCCATCATCAATTCCGCATGAATCAAAATTCTCAAGAAAGATCGGGAACGGCTCCTCGGTGCAAAGACTATACAGCTTTTTCACGAAATCCATTACATATGCTGCGGAGCGATGGTTCATGTGTGCGTCTTTGTCGGCAAAGATTATGAAATTAATAAAACTTGTAGGGTCTTTCTTTAACTGAAGTGATTCGTAGAGCAGAGTTCCGGGCTCTTTTTCCCTTACGTTAGAGATAAGTTCATTTATTGCCGTCTTCGCTTCATCAAGTCTGTCTTCCTTTACTTTGAAAGGAATCATAACATATTCTTTCATTAGCATCCTCTCTTTATGTTGTATTTTATGATTGAGATATAAAACTTATTTTAATACAAAAGAGCTGATACTTGGAAGTGAGGAAGATCGGAAGCATGCAAAACTTGACACAACTTTCCCAAACTGTTACGCTTATACATAAGAAATAACTGCAGTACACGGATGAGAACTACGTCATTGTAATCCCCTCGAATACACCCTGGCTTTTTTCCCCCGAACGCAGAACAAAAGAAAGAAGGAGTTTTATGGAATTTAATGAATTTGATTTACACCCCAATGTTGCGGCCGGGGTAAAGGCCGCGGGTTATGTAACGCCGACGCCGATTCAGGCGCAGGCGATCCCGCCGGTTCTCAAGGGACACGACGTGATGGGACTGGCACAGACAGGAACAGGCAAGACAGCGGCCTTTGTATTGCCCATCCTGCATCGTCTTATGCAGGGACCGCGCGGCCGGGTCCGCGCCCTCATCATCGCGCCGACGCGCGAACTGGCAGAACAGACCCACGAGGCGTTCGGAAATCTGGGACAGCAGACCCGTCTCAGGAGCGCAACCGTTTACGGAGGCGTGGGCATAAAACAGCAGATACAGAAATTACATAACGGTGTCGAGATAGTTGTGGCCTGTCCGGGTCGTTTGCTCGATCACATCAATCAGCGCACTATCAACTTGTCTAATCTTGAGGTGCTTGTGCTTGACGAGGCAGACCGTATGTTTGACATGGGCTTCCTGCCTGATATCAGAAAGATAATCAAGTATGTTCCGGCAAGGCGGCAAACGTTGTTGTTCTCGGCAACCATGCCTGACGATATCCGGAGGCTGGCCCACGAGATACTGCACGCTCCGGTTACGGTGCAGGTTGATCACACCGCACCAGTGAACACTGTTGCACACGCACTCTATCCTGTTGATCAGCACCTCAAAACCGCTCTCCTTCTCGAACTGCTGCGCCATACCGACACTGACTCTGTACTGATCTTTACCCGCACCAAGCACCGCGCCAAGCGCGTGGGACTGCTGTTGGAAAACGCCGGTTATCGTGCAGCTTCATTGCAGGGAAATCTCTCACAGAACAGACGGCAGGCAGCGCTTGACGGATTTCGCGATGGCTCGTATCAGATCCTTGTCGCAACAGATATCGCGGCGCGCGGTATAGATGTTTCAGGCATATCCCACGTCATCAACTACGACATGCCGGATACCGCCGACGCATATACGCATCGTATAGGCCGCACCGGCCGTGCCGCAAAGACCGGCGATGCCTTTACGTTCATTACCCGTGAAGACGGGGAAATGGTCCGCTCCATCGAGCGTATCCTTGGTGAAAAAGTTGAGCGCCGCACGCTTGAAGGCTTTGATTATAAAAAAGCAACACCTGTGCGCGATACCGAATTTGCCCGCTCGCCGCGTGAGCCGCAGCGTCGAAGGGAGCATGCCGTTGCTGCTCCAAAACGGAAGGAGCATAAGACAGAAAGGACAGAAGCGCAGGAAGTTCAGAAGTACAAAAGTCCCAAAGGCATCAAAGAGAAGTTTCTCCCGTTACTCTTTTTCGTCAACAGAAAACGCTAACCGGGCGCACCATCCCGCCATATAATGGTTTTGCCCTTTTCACTGATGTGAGCTTGAATCCCGGGTTGAATCCCGGGCAAAAGCTTGGCAGGGGCGCCTATTGGGCAAGTCCCTCTTCATTTATAGAAGTTTCACCTCAAAGCGTTGGAATATCCGCTGTCGTCGAACGGTTGGTGGTGCGGAGATTTGAAGACAGGAAAGTTAGAAAGGCATTTGTTTTATAATGTAATCTCGTTGCTGCCTGCCAATGCTTCTCTGTTTTGAATTAGCAGTTTAGGCCCATCCTTAAAAAGAATTTCCATTTTACTGTTTTGAATTATAGATAAGACTATTCCGATTCCAAATTGAGAATGGTCTATTACCTCATCTTTTTCAAAATTGCCATTTATACTATATTTTCTGGCATTTGAAAAATCGCCGCCTGTTAGTCGTGATATATGTTCATTGTAATTTATCTCTTGTGCTTTTGCTTTCCGGGAAGGTCCCTTTGTTTTGGTCCGGCTTTTTTCAGATGGGTTGGTACGATAATTATGTTCACCACTGCAGGTATTGCATTTAACTCTCTTGGGTAAATTATCTACCATGGCAATAATTGTGTGACCCAGGTCCAATTCGCATTTTGTGCACCATGACTCAATATATCCACCAGTTGTGTAATTGCTATTCATATCTTTCCTTTCTCCTTACCTTATTCTCTATTTATCAGTTAATGCGGGCGTATCGCCGGAGAATTCCAATGCGACATTAATCGAGTCCTGCACTTCAGGTTCCTGAGAAGCAACTTTAACGTTGTTTTGGCGTTTCAATCTTTTCTCTTCCTGTTTTTTTTGTCGCATCAGTTCTTTTTTTCGCTTATTGCTGCTATACATGCCGGAACGCATTGCCATAGTTGCCTCCTCTGATTGATTAAACGTTTAAAAATGTTTATTACAGTGAGAATTAAACAGCCAAATTACTAAAGAGAGGTCAAAGATTTAGAAGGAAAAAGATTCAGTGGCCTGTTGAAAAAGCAGGCCCTGGCTGAAGGGGCCTGCTTCCCGGATTTACTGTTTTACGATATTTACTGCCTTCAGTCCCTTATCGCCTTTAACGACATCAAAGCTTACTGCATCGCCTTCAGACAGGTTTCTGAAACCATCGCCCTGAATTTCAGAATAGTGCGCAAATACATCGGCGCCACCATCATCCTGGGTTATGAAACCGAATCCTTTGGACTCATTAAACCATTTTACGGTCCCTTTTGCCATTGTTGACTTACCTCCTTACTTAATAATGTTAATCCCGACGGAATTAAACCATTACAAAAAAAGGCCACAAAGCTTTAAGTCTTTGTGGCCTTGCTTGTTTCAAAAACTCATAAAACTTCTTGTTAATGATGACATCTTTGATGCAGAAAAGTCAAATTGTTTTTTACTCTTTGGGGCAACCCTTTAATTACGGGTATCGGACCTTCCCCATTGCACTTCTGTGCTTTTTTTGAGTACACTGGATTGAGGTTTAATAAAATGGATTACTTTATTTCTGCGGTTACCGATCAGGAGATCAAAAAAGAAAAACAGAAGGCCCGGGAACTTCGTAACACTCAGTGGTGGAAGCGGAAATGCGACGAAGGAGAGTGTTATTATTGCGGGGGGAAAATGTCGCATAATGAGCTGACAATGGACCATATAGTGCCCATTGTAAGGGGAGGAAAATCCGTAAGGAACAATGTGGTCCCGGCATGTAAGGATTGCAATAACAAAAAGAGGCATTTACTTCCGGTTGAATGGGATGAATATCTGAAACGTTTAAAGTAGAAAAAGACTACTATTGAAGAGTAGTCAGGAAGTAGTCAGTAGTCGGAGGAAGAAAAACAGCATCTCATATCTTTGCGTCTCTTAAGGCTTCTCCGCAATTACATTTTCTTTTTTGAGGAACAATTGCAAATGTCTCTTTCAGCAGAAGCTTTATCTTTTCAGTTGCCGACTTCATTGCTGACATCACTTCAGAGACAGTAAGTTTATTTTTGCTTATTCCTGCGGCGTAATTGGCGACAACGGATATGCCGGAATAACATATTTCCAGTTCTCTTGCAAGTGATGCTTCAGGCATTCCGGTCATACCGACGACATCTCCTCCAAGAATACTAAAACTTTTAATTTCTGCGGCGCTTTCAAGACGCGGACCTTCCACTGCAACATAGGTACCGCCGTCTTTAACAGGGACTTTGGTGCGTTTCCCTGCCTTAATCAATATCTCACGCAGTTCAGGACAATAAGGCTCTGTAAAATCTATATGAACAACACCGTCTTTTCCGTCATAGAATGTCGAGCTTCTGCTTTTTGTCATGTCTATTACCTGGTCCGTGATCACTATATCACCAGGTTTTAGTCCCTTTTTAATACAGCCGACAGCGTTGATAGATAATATCCTTTCAACCCCAAGTTTCTGAAAGCCCCAGATATTTGCCCTGTAATTGATCATGTGGGGCGGGATATCGTGGTGTTTGCCATGACGCGGCAGAAAAATAATCTGAACATCCCCGATCTCACCTGTCAGGTATTCATCTGATGGTTTGCCAAAAGGAGTTGTTATCTTTTTTCTGCCCTTATGAACAAGACCTTTTATTTCATATAATCCGCTTCCTCCGATTATGCCTATTTTTGACATCTTCTCCTCCTTTAAGGTTAAATAAATACCATTTAACAATGAGAAATGAGTAATGAGCAATTAAGAAAAACTCCTTAATTGTTCATTGTAAATTATGAATTACTCATTCTATTTGTGTTTTTTTATAATGTCAAATAAACAGAAAGGATTCAAGGGGTCCAGGGGTTGAGGATTCAAGAAAAAACTATGATTAAAATTCCCGAAGAACTTTTATCTAAGATTCTCAAAAAGGCGCTCTCAAAAGGAGGCGATTATGCTGATATATATATAGCGCATGACAGACCGCTTTCAATACAGCTTGAAGATGACAAGATAGAGAAAATCGTCTCCGGTATCGATTCAGGTATCGGTGTAAGGGTCGTCTTTGGCGGCAAATCAGCATATGCGTACAGCAATGATTTTTCTGAAGCCTCTTTATTTAATATTGCCGACGCTGTCAGCAGCGCGGTCAGGGAGAACAGGGGAGGAAAAACAGTTTTTGATCTGAGAGCGGTCAGGCCGTCAGTGGATTTTAAAATCAAACATTATCCTCATGATGTTGCGATAGAGAAAAAAATACTCCTTGTTGAAAATGCAAATAAGGCTGCAAAAGGTATTAGTCCCAAGATAAGGCAGGTGTCGGTAATTTACAGGGATTCCGTTCAGAATATTTGTATTGCAGCATCGGATGGGACCATCGCGGAAGACGAACGCATTTATACACTTGCGCTTATTCAGGTCATTGCTTCTGACGGCGAGACCCTCCAAACCGGATACGAGCCTGTTGGGGGGCTTGCAGGATTTGAGATTTTCGATGAGAATCCTTTTGAGGAGATAGCTGTTAAAGCTGCACAAAAGGCGGTAAAGATGTTAAGCGCCAGGAAAGCTCCTGGAGGTAGAATGCCGGTTATAATCTCCGCCGATGCCGGCGGCACCATGATACATGAAGCTATCGGACACGGGTTAGAGGCGGACCTTGCACAGCAGGGACTATCAGTATATACAAACAGGATAGGACAGCAGATCGCATCACCTCTTATAACCATTATTGATGATGCAACGATACCCAATAAAAGAGGTTCTTTCAGATTTGATGATGAAGGTGTTGTTTCTCAAAGGACTGTTCTGGTGGATAAGGGTATTCTGAAGGGTTACCTGCATGACAGAATAACAGCAATGAAGGAAGGAATATCGTCTACAGGTAATGGCAGAAGGCAGTCATATAAAGACAGGCCCATACCGAGAATGAGCAATACTTTTATCGCGCCAGGCGAAGGAGACCCTGAAAAAATTGTCAGGTCGGTTGATAAAGGTTTTTTTGTTAAAAAGATGGGCGGGGGGCAGGTAAACACTGTTACCGGAGAATTTGTTTTTGAAGTATCAGAGGGCTATCTTATTGAGAAAGGCCTGGCAGGCGAACCGGTCAGGGGGGCAACACTTATTGGAAACGGTCCGGAGGTCCTTAATTCAATTGATATGGTGGGCAAGGACCTGGGTTTTTCCATAGGCACCTGCGGTAAAGATGCGCAGGGAGTGCCGATTTCTGATGCAATGCCTACGGTGAGAATCCCCGAGATGGTCGTTGGCGGGGAAGTCTAAGATTGTGCATAATATAAACACAATAGATGTAATTATGATACAGTCCTAAGTTAAATCTCCTTGTTTTTAAAACAAATTTCAATTGGTATCTAATTTGCTTATATTAATTCGATTTGTGCCAATTTATGGTACCGGCAAAGGTTGGAAAAAATTTATTGCAACTTACAATAAAAGAATAATATTGACTTATTATTAAAATTAAAATGAGATTACAGAACACAATCAGTAAAGAAATTATATATAACAGGCAAGGGACTTCATACGGGAAGCGATATTAATATGAGGCTCAGGCCGGCTCCACGTGATACCGGCATAATATTTATCAGGACTGATATGGGTCATACCAGAATCAAGGCAGGGGTGTCTTCTGTAGTTGATACGGCCTTTGCTACCACTCTTGCATCCGATGGAGTCAGGGTTGGAACGGTCGAACATCTGTTGGCTGCTTTTTCAGGTCTTGACATTGATAATGTTTATGTTGAAATAGACGGGCCTGAAGTGCCGATAATGGATGGCAGCGCGTTGCCTTTTGTAAAAAAGCTTATGGAGACCGGAGTAGCAAAACAGGCAAAGTCCAAGTCTTTTTTAAGGATACTGGAGCCGATAGTGGTAACAGAAGGACAGAGTCAGATAGCTGTTACTCCTTATGAAGGCAAAAGAATAACATACCGTCTTTTTTATACGCATCCTGCTTTTGGAGAACAGAAGCTGGGAGTTGATATATCAACAATGAGGTTTGCTGCGGAGCTTGCGCCGGCAAGGACCTTCGGGTTCTTAAGGGACGTTGAGATGTTAAGGGCCAAAGGCCTGGCAAAAGGGGGGTCCCTGGATAATGCAATTGTGCTTGGCGATAAGGAAGTATTAAATGGAAACAGGTTGAGATTCAGAGATGAATTTGTAAGACACAAAATCCTTGACGCCGTTGGTGATATTTCATTAATGGGATATCCGATCTATGGACATATAATTGCAGATAAATCGGGTCATACTCTGCACATAAAACTTCTTAAAAAGATACTTTCATGCAGGGACTCATGGGAGTTTGTCTCCGAATCTGTCGCTATGCCGGTTGCTGCCGGTATGGCAGCACAAATTTAATCTAAGAGCTTTTCAAGATTTACTTCTAGTTTATCTCCTTATGAATCTCTTATTTCAAAATACGTTCATCCGCATTTCTGCGGGTATGACCTGTTTATATCAAATTAAGACATATGCAAAGTGTCGTCTCGTCATTCCCGCGGTCCTGTAAGCGGGAATCCAGAAGCAGTTTCTTTGAAAAACTGGATTCCCGACAAAAAACGCGGGAATGACAGCGGTTAGCTTATCCACACTCTTTCCGGAAGAAACTCAAAATTATGAGTGCTTGAAACCAAAAAAAAGAGCTGTCCCATCATCTTACTGACGGGACAGCTTAGTCTCTAAGCACTTTTCGAAAAGTTATTTCTTTTTCTTTGCAGTTGCTTTAGTAGCAGCTTTTTTTGGTGTTGCTTTCTTCTTTGCAGCGGCTTTCTTTGTGGCGGCCATTTTATTTACCCCCTTTCTTCCCCCATTAAACGGGAGAAATTTAAAGTCTTCCTAAAAGCAGGATCTTTTTTGCATTTAAAAGTTTTTTTAGATTGCGGTCTCCGCTTTTTTTGTTTGTCTTATACTCTGCCTGACTCATTATTGTATAGCGAAGCTCTCTGCCAAATCTATTTTCAATATCTCCGAGTGTTTTATCTATATTAGTTGCATCAGAGACGACAAATAAATCTAATGAAGGGAGATTTGTATCATCTACATACGGTCCGAATATAAATGCGGTTTTTGTATCTGTAGCTCTGAGAACAGATTTGAGTGCGCCGGGAAGTCCCAGGGATTTTGCGATCAGGCCTTTTAATTCGGGGAAGAGGGAAGAGTTTCTGTTGGCTTTAAAATATTTGAGATTGCCTTCCCTTTCACTTGTTACAAGATCCATCTTTTCCAGTTTATCGAGTTCTCTTTTTATTCCGGAAGCATTCTTGTTTGTTAATCTTGCAATCTCTCTCATATAAAACTTTTCTTCAGGATTGTTGAATAAAAGTGACATGATGTCAGCTCTGATTCCCGATGTAAAAAGTTTTTCTAACATATCTTGTATTTAATTTATACAAAAAAAATAATCTTGTCAAGTAAAAAATGCAAATTAGAAACAAATAAATACTTTTTGTAAACAATTTTATTGTTGCTGATAATAATACTATTGTTTACAAATGAGAAACAGCCAAGCTGACAAGCATGCTATCTGACAGGCATGCAAGCTGGTATGCTGACAAGCCATCAAGCTTTCAGCTGTTTCTTGTGATATAATTTTCTTATGAAAGAAGCAATGTTCTATGAGAAGCTTGAAGGACAGGATGTAAGGTGCTCCCTTTGCGCTCACCATTGTTTAATATCAGAAGGGAAAAGAGGCATTTGCGGTGTCAGGGAAAATACAAATGGTATGCTTTACAGCCTCGTATACGGGAAACCTGTGTCAATGAACATCGACCCCATTGAAAAGAAACCCCTGTTTCACTTTTATCCCGGATCGACATCCTTCTCAATTTCAACAGTCGGCTGTAACTTCAAATGCAAACACTGCCAGAACTATGATATATCCCAGTATCCGAAAATACATCACGGAAAGGTGCCGGGTGAAGATGTTACACCGGAGGCTATAGTTGATGCGGCTGAGAGAGCAGGGTGCAGAAGCATTTCCTATACTTATACTGAGCCGACAATATTTTTTGAGTTTGCATATGATTGCGCGCGTCTTGCAAAAGAAAAAGGGATCAAGAACGTTTTTGTCAGCAACGGCTATACCGGGCCTGAAGCAGCTAAGGCTATTGCTCCATTTCTTGATGCCAACAATATAGATTTAAAAGGTGATGATGCCTTTTACAAAAAAATATGCGGAGCGAGATTGCAGCCTGTGCTGGACACCATAAAACTTATGAAAGAACTCGGGGTATGGATAGAGATCACTACTTTGATCATACCTTCATATAATGATTCGGAAAAGATCATAAATGGTATAATAGATTTTATTTTATCAGTGGACCCTGCCATCCCATGGCATGTATCACAGTTTTATCCGACATATGAACTCCTGGACGTTTCCCGGACACCGGTTGATACTTTAAGATGGGCGAGAGAGACCGGGCTTAAAAGAGGCATTAAATATGTATATACCGGCAATGTCCCGGGCGAGGGGGGAGAAAATACGTACTGTCCAAAGTGCGGAGAACTTCTTATTGAGCGTTTAGGGTACATGATCAGGCAGAACATGATAAAAAAAGGGCACTGTTTTAAATGTGAGACCATCATTGATGGCGTCTGGGGGTAAGAAATATGACTAACAAGCTTAAGGATGAAATATTGGAGCTTCTCTGGTCCATGAGAGAGAAGGGTTCAAAGAGTTATGCCGATCTGGTAAGCGGTATTAACGACAGCGGGGCTTCCGATGCCCTGTTAAAAATGGAAAAATCAGGCCTTGTTGCGGTCTCCGGTAATGAAGTACAATTGGCTGAAAAAGGCGAGGCGCGTGCAAGGGATTTAACCCGCCGCCACAGGCTTGCGGAAAGACTTTTTCATGACGTCCTGGAAGTAGGGATGCAGGAGAGTGAGGAGACCGCATGTGAAGTAGAGCATTTTCTTTCACCGTCAGTTACTGACAGCGTCTGTTCATTTCTGGGACATCCACCCACATGTCCGCATGGAAAACCTATTCCACGCGGGGAATGCTGTTCCAGATACAAGGCGGAGATGAAACCTCTCGTCATGAAGTTAAAGGAGCTTGATATCGGCTCGAAGGGAAGGATTGTATTCATAGTGCCATCCGAGAATTCAAGACTCGAGAGACTTGCATCAATGGGTATTTTACCGGGCAGTATTATAAGGCTTAAGCAGAAAAGGCCTTCATTTGTGCTTGAGATCGATGAGACCACGCTGGCCATAGACAGTCTGATCGCGGAAGAGATCTATGTGAAGGAAAAAAGATAAAGAGGGCTGCATGATTAACAGATTATAAATGATTGATTGGGTTAGTTAACAAATAAAACCAATAGAACTAATAAGACAATAAAACTGATTCATCTGAAGGCAAAATGCTTTTTAAGGATTGTGAATATCTTATTATGTGCCTTTGTTTGAGTCTCCGGTATTCCTGTTTTAACCCAACTCAGTGGCACTTGTCATCTGGTCAAAGAATTGTGTAACTTTATTCTTCTTCTCCGACTCCATATGCGCCATTGCAGTGCGCGGATGCTGGTTCAGGACTCCTGTGATCATGTAAGGGATATAGTATCCCCAATCGATCTTTTCTGTCCATGGAAGTATCTCAGCCTCTATGGCATCGATAAGCGGACGCACTTTAAACTTGGGATTCTTCAGGAACGCGATAAGAAGTTCCAGTGGGCAGTTGCCGGCTCCGCGTCCAATGCCATATAAACTGGCATCGAGGTAATTGATGCCGGCAATAATGGCGGATATGGTGTTTGCAAAGGCCAGTTGCTGATTGTTGTGGCAATGGATTCCGATAGTCTTGCCGGGCAGGCGCTCCATATATTTCTTTGCGAGCAACTCTATATCCTCGGAATAGAAAGCCCCGAAGCTGTCCACTACATAGACTATCGGTACCCTGCTTTTAGAAAGATCGTCAAGCGCTTCATCCAGCTCCCGCAGCCCCACTGTGGAGACTGCCATAAGATTAATGGTTGTCTCATAACCTTTTTCAATGCAATGATGTGCCAGGTCGATCGCGGCATCGGTCTGATGGGCATAACATGCAACCCTTATCATATCCAGGGAGCTCTCGGATTTGTGCGGTATATCCTTATAATCGATCCGCCCTATATCTGCCATTGCAGAAAGCTTGATCTTCTTTTCACTATTTCCAATAATACGCTGAATGTCCGCTTCAGCGCAAAATTTCCACGGTCCGACTTCACTCCTTGAAAAAGCGGACTCTGAACTTAGATAACCGATCTCCATATAATCGACGCCAGCCTCTGTACAAGCCGTATAAACTTTACGGACAAAAGAGTCGTCAAACTGCCATTTGTTCATTAAACCGCCGTCACGGACGGAACAGTCTATCACTTTGATCTCCGGTCTGTACATTTACCCATCTCCTTTTTATAGTTTAAATAATTTTATATTATACATAACTTGAGCTTTTTAAGGAAAACACGAAAGTTAACAGAGACACAGAAAAGTTTGGAGTAGGGAGATTAAGAATTAAGGAGCAGGAGACCTTCCGCAAACAATTTCTGTGTTAAAAAAATCATTATATGGTATATTTTACCGGGAACTGGTTGAAGCAACCTCAAAGCATTCATTTTGGGGACAGGCGATATTTATTTCACAGAAAACTGCTCTGCATCCATATTCCCGCTTTTAAAAAAAATAAGAGAAGTAACACAAGGGGACATGCTTTCAAAAATTCTCAGCGCAACACTGATCGGAATAGATGCACACATTGTTGAAGTAGAAGTGGATGTCACTGCAAAGGGACTTCCCCATTTCTCCACCGTCGGCCTTCCTGATACCGCAGTGAAGGAAAGCAAGGAAAGGGTGCGGGCTGCTCTCAAAAATACGGGCTTTAACTTTCCTTTAAAGCAGATAACGGTTAATCTTGCTCCTGCAAATTTGAAGAAAGAAGGGTCAGCGTTTGATCTGCCGATTGCTATTGGAATAGTAGTGTCTGAGGGACTTATTGAACCTGATGCTGTCAAAGATTATCTTATTTCCGGCGAGCTGTCTCTTGATGGAAGGATAAAACCTGTAAAAGGCGCCCTGTCAATGGCCATAAAAGCAAGGGAAGATAAACTCAGGGGATTGATTCTGCCCGATGAAAACGCAAATGAGGCTTCTGTCGTCAACGGGATTCCTGTCTATGGGTTTAAGAGTTTACCGGAGCTTATAGAATTCCTCTGCGGAATAAACAGCAAAGAACCTGCATTCATAGATATAGCCACTGTAATTAAAGAGAATTCAGAGTATTATGATGATTTCTCAGACGTTAAAGGGCAGGAGCATGTTAAGCGTGCAATTGAAGTAGCCGCTGCCGGCGGGCACAACCTGCTGATGATAGGCCCTCCAGGCTCAGGTAAGACAATGATAGCAAAAAGGATCCCGACGATTCTGCCTGATATGACCTTTGAAGAGGCTCTGCAGACTACAAGGATCCATAGTGTAGTAGGGATCCTGAAACAGGGGCAGTCGCTCCTTGCCACACGTCCTTTCCGTTCGCCTCATCATACATTATCGGATATAGCGATGGTCGGCGGAGGACAATTTCCTAAACCAGGAGAAGTGAGCCTTGCACACAACGGTGTTTTGTTCCTGGATGAATTACCTGAATTTAAAAGAAACGTCCTTGAAGTTCTAAGGCAGCCTCTTGAAGATGCAACAGTGACCATATCAAGGGCGCTGAGCTCCATAACTTATCCAGCATCAATAATGCTTATTTGTTCAATGAACCCCTGTTTCTGCGGGTTCGCCGGCCATCCGCAGCATGTATGTTCATGCACTCCTGCCCAGGTCGACCGTTACAGAAGAAAGGTCTCAGGTCCGCTGCTTGACAGAATAGATATCCATGTTGAAGTTCCGGCAGTGCCTTACAAGGATCTTTCAAATGAGCATTGCGGGGAATCTTCAATAATTATCCGTGCCAGGATCCAGAATGCCAGAACATTGCAGGTTGCAAGATTCAGGAAAGATCTTATTTATTCAAATTCCAAAATGCGCTCTAAACACATCAGGAAATACTGCGCCCTGAACAATGACGCTCAAAATATTATTGAGGCAGCGATGCATAAGCTCGGATTATCTGCAAGGGCCTATACAAGGATCCTGAAAGTCAGCCGGACGATTGCCGACCTTGCGGAATCAGAACATATTCATGCGGAACATATCTCCGAGGCCATTCAGTATAGAACACTGGACAGGGGGATGGTTTGACCTGAGGTTAGAAGCATGCTCTTACTAATGGTATTGACATGAGTATAACAAAATGTTATTCTTTTTACATGAAAACGGCAATATCGATACCTGACGAGCTTTTCAAAGAAGTAGAAAAATTCGCCAGAGAGCACCAATATTCCAGAAGCGAAGTGTTCGTCACGGCCGTGAAGGAATTTCTGAACAGGTTGAAGTCAAGACAGATGTTGACGCTCCTGAACGAGGTTTACAGTGAGGTCGAGACTTCTGAAGATGCCGCTTTGAGAAAGAAAGCTTTAAAACATTATAAGAAGAAAGTATTGAAGGAAAACTACTAATTTCAATGACCATAAGACAGGGTGACATTTTCTGGGTTGACTTCGGGAGTCCAAAAGGCTCAGAACCAGGATACAGACACCCCCATGTAATAATACAAAACAACGTCTTTAATGCGAGTAAGATAAATACCGTTGTTGTATGCGCTCTGACATCAAATCTGAAATGGGCAAAGTCGCCGGGGAATGTCCTCCTTAAAAAAGGGGAAGGGAATGTTCCCAAAGACAGCGTGGTGAATATATCTCAAATAGCTACAGTTGACAAGTCCTTCCTCGAAGAAAAAATCGGGGCGTTGCCGCCTTTAAAGATTAAACAGATTATAGACGGGGTTAAACTTCTGATAAAGCCGATAGAAGTTTAAGGGTATATTCAGGCGGAGCATATCTCAGAAGCAATACGGTACCGGACGCTGGACAGGGGGATGGTTTAAGTCAATAGTTCATACTGTTTTTTTTGAAATATTTTTGGTATCATTTATATGTTCAGTTTTACAGGATTTTGTACAAGTTAGATAAACAGATATATATAAGGAGGAAGAATCAAATGGCAAGACCTGAAGATATGTGGCAGTGTCAGACAGTAAACTGCGGCTATATATATAATCCTGATAAAGGCGACAGGAAAGGCAAGATACCTCCGGGGGTACGGTTTGAGGACCTTCCGGAGGACTGGAAGTGTCCTGTATGCGGAGCAGGAAAGCATCTTTTTAAGCGGCTTTCAGAGCCCGTATAGGGAAATACCTCTCTGAAATCGCTTTCGCCGCCATACCCGCCCCCGCCTGACGAAATTACCATCCCGTTTGGTGATTTAACGGATTTCTTAGTACTGAATTAAAAATATTTTATCAACATTATTAATGACATTGTTAAGATAAAATTAATTTATCCTGGTTTAGCTGTTGAAAAATAATGATTTAGTTTTATTTCTCAAGTGATCATAAAGTGGTTTCATAATTTTTATTGTAAATGGTATGTTAATTGCATGAAAATATTTAGAATAAACATGCTTTGGTAATAGAAATGAGCATGACGCAGGGCAGTTAAGGGGCAATAAATTATGTTTAAAAAGATTCTTATAGTTGATGATGAAGAGCTTATACTGAATGGATTGGCAAAATGTCTCGCAAATAATAACACTGATATAAAGACCGCATCAAACGGCACTGATGCTCTTAAAGAGATCAGCATGTATCCTTACGATCTATGCTTTCTTGATGTTTTCCTGCCTGATATTAACGGAATTGAAGTTATGAAAAAAATAAAGACGCTGTCTCCAACGACAAAGGTCGTTATTATGACCGCTCATCATGTTAACGGTGATATAAGCAGGGACATTAAAGATTACTCTTTTAACTTTATCGGAAAACCCTTTGACCTTTCGCAGGTAAGGGCAATTACCGAATTGGCATTGGGCAGAGATAAGGATGTCATTGCAAACAGCGCTGCCTGCAAGTTTGAATCAAAAGAGGAAAGACAATTTGCAAGAAAGCCGTTTTTACAGCCGATCAATTATTTTGCCGGAGTATTTGAGGATGGAGAATTAAAACTATTGACTCTCAGGGGAGAAATAATTGATATAAGCAACGGCGGTATCGGCATAAGGACAGATTATGACCTTAAACCCGGTTATATGATAAGATTTTCTTCCGAGGTAATCCCGCAGGAGGTAGGGCTTGTTAAGTGGAGCACGCCTTTCAAAGAATCATTCAGGGCCGGCATTGAATTTGTAATAAGGGCTTAGTGGAAAAATACCCCTCAGTTATACCGTCTGATCTACAGGAAGAACGATTGTAAATGTCGTGCCTCTGCCGTATTCGCTACTTACGCTTATGGAGCCCCCGTGCTCTTCTATGATGCGTCTTGTAATAGCTAACCCCATGCCTGTGCCCTTGGATTTAGTGGTAAAGAACGGCTGGAAGATCTTATTCATCTCTTTTTCACTGATCCCTTCACCTGAATCCGCTATCTCTATCTTAATAGATCTCTTATCAATACTACAGGCGGTATTTAAGGTTAAAGTCCCTCCGCCCGGCATTGCGTCAATTGCATTTAACAATAAATTCATGAGAACCTGCTGCAATTGAAGCTGGTCAGCCATTATGGTAGGGATATTGTCATCGAAATTCTTTAATACTTTAACTTCTTTAGTATTATTGGAAGAAGGAAGGGATTTAGTCTTTACTGAAAACATAATACAGATATCAATAATATTATTTACTTTTGCAGGTGCAAAATGAGGGACCGGCGGCTTTGCAAAATTGAGAAGTCCCCTTAACAAAACTTCTATTCGTCTGACTTCATCAATTACCTTTGTTAAAACTTCCCTGTCTCCTTCTGAAAGGCTTGAATCCTGCGCTAAAAATTCCATTGATATCTTAATTCCGGCAAGAGGGTTTTTGATCTCGTGAGCAAGTCCTGTAGCTATCTCTCCGCACATCCGTAATTGTTCCGTCCTCTGTATGTTGCGCATCTGCTGTTTCAGTGAACTTGCCATTTCATTGATAGAGTCAGCGACTTCGCCGAATTCGTCTTTCAGGTGTTCAACCCTGTAGTCTAAATCACCTGTCTTCAATCTGCGTGTAGCGGTAAGGATTTTCTTGAGCGGAGACGTAATTGACTTTATGAAAAGAAGGGACAGAATGACAGCAAAGATGGGTCCAAGGGCCAAAATAATATAGAGGGTAGTTTTTGTGGCTGCTATTTTTTCCATTGCAAACCGGGTCTTCTCGTCAAGTTTCCTGTTAGTTATTGTAAGCATATTGTTGAATTCTAAAATGAGTGTTTCACCTATGTTAAAGGCGTTATCTACTTTAAAATGCTTAATATCAGTATTATCCGCTGGCGATCAACGCCTCTTTTACGGATTCACCATATTTCTGAATATGAGTATTTAAATCAACGAGCCGCTTCTTCACATTCTCTTCGTGATGGCAGTTAAAACAAACTCCTGCAAATTTAATCATATTGTCTAAATTACTTGTAACAATCGTGTTGTTTTTCCCGGCAGATTTCAGTTCAGATTGAACTCTCGAAATAGATATAAGCAGGTGTTCCCTCAGTATCTCGATCTGATGGAGCCTCACAAGGTTGTCAAGCCTTGACGTGGTAGCCTCAATATTGGTGATTATATATACAGTCAATAAGGAGAAAATGATGGTAAACAGAGATAATCCTATGATTATTTTTTTCTTCATTTATGCAGAGCTTATGATGAACAGACCATGCGATAATTCGGAGGTTTCTTTATAATAAGCAATTAATACTGCTTTCTGCAAGATAAAGGCTATTGATGGTAATGAATTACAACTTCAGCCTGTAGGGGAAATAAAGGGTAAAGGTGGTCCCTGCGCCTGAAATGCTATCGACCTCTATAAAGCCGCCATGTCCTTCAACGAATTTCTTGGTTATTGACAGTCCCAGTCCCGTGCCTTTCTGGGTTATTTTTGTGGTGTAAAAGGGCTCAAAGATCATATTCAGTTTATCCTGAGGGATCCCCGCTCCGGTATCTTTAATTTTTAAATACATGAAAGGTATGCCTTCTATTATTTTTTTGTCAGTTGTAATATCCAGAGAACCGCCTGCCGGCATTGCATCTATGGCATTCAGGACAATATTCTCAACAGCCTCATGCACGTGTGTTTCATCAATGAATATCGGTGTCATGTCATAATAAGATGTATGCACTGCTATGGATTTTTCCCTGCATGTTTCTTCATTTAATTTCAGGACCCTGTCTACAATTTCATTAATGCTGTGCTGTTCAAGGACCGGCATAATATCACGTGAAAAGGCAAGCACATTCTTCAGAATACCTTCAAGCAGGGTCACTTCCGTAATTATGAAATCGGCGTATTCTTTTTCTTTTGATCCGGCAGGGATATGTTTCCCCAGTCTTCTCGCAAAGCCCCCGATAGCGGTAAGGGGATTGCGTATCTCATGCGCTACATTGGCAGTAAATCTGCCGAGGGCGGCGAGTTTTTCAGACTGGGCAAGCTGCACCTGAAGACGCTTTTTCTCCTGATCGGTTTTATCATGTTTAATAATGCTTGCAAGTGTGCTTGCGACAGAGGTGAGGAATTCTTCTTCCCCGCCGCTCCTTTTATGTCCTTCTTTTATATACACATTCAGTAATCCTATCGCATGTCCTTCTGAAATGACAGGCACACAGTAGTGGCCATGAGGGAATATGGCCGGATTGTGAATATCATGGCGATTATTAATATGATCAGAATAAACTGTTCCGGGAACAGATACCGCCAGGCCGCACAGGCACTTGCCAAAAGGAATTCTATTGCAGGGGATACGCTCTTCCTCCGAAAATCCGCGGGATGCTTTTATCACAAGAACTTCAGGAGAGGATTTTTCTACCAGATACAACGCTACTTTTGACTGCAGTGAAAGATGCGGTATGGAAATTATCAGATCCAGAATGCGCTCAAACTGTTCATCCAATGAGAGCGGCTCCAGTGATGTCTTAAGCATTGCATTGATTACCCTCTGAATATGGTAATGCAGTTCGATCTGATCTTCCGCCTGTTTGCGTTTTGTGATATCCCTGACCGCTGCGGTTACAAGAAGTCCCTCGTCAGTATTCAAAGGGCTTAAGTTTATATCGACCGGGAATTCCTCCCCGTTCTTTTTCACTGCGTAAATCTCAAAATTAGAACCCATAGGATGAACCCCGGGTTTCAGGAAAAAATTTGCAACGTGTTCGTTATGTTTACTTCTGAAGCGCTCCGGAATCAATATCTCAAGCCCTTTACCGGCAACTTCCTCATTATTATATCCAAACATATTCTCAGACCGCGCATTTATCATGACAATCTTACCTTCATTGTTCACAAATACAAGTGCATCAGGAGCAGAGTTTAAAAGTTTTTCATATTTCTCCTGTACTTTCCGGAACTCGTCTTTGCACTTTTCAATCTCGCTAACCTTCTTGTGTACTTCTTCCAGCTCCTTCATGAGATCTTCTTTTGTTTTGTAAATATCTTTCATATTATCACTGCTCATTATACTCAGATATTAACTGCAAATGATCTTGATGTCAAATAATGAAATCCTGATGGAAAGGGGGTAAACTATTCAAAAAACTTGACTATAGACGCATCCTTAAGACAGTCATCAGGATGATATTTTGTCTGCCATTTTATCGAAGCAAAGACTTCGGATCAATACTGCCAGCCGCTGTTCAATAAATTAGACACAGCAACATGATGCTTGATTTGATTTGCGAAGAACTGCAAGTACGAGGAAATTACCCTGTCCCGCCGATTATGTTTTTTGCCTTAAGAAATTCACTGTTTCTTATCGATTCAAGATATGTCCTTACAATTTCGATGACCGCCCGGTATTTCTGAAAATTTTGAGAGAGTTCCAGAAACAGCTCCCTGTCGGTAAATTCTGAGGCGATCCTGTAAGAGCGCTGACCTTGCAATATATAGAGATCAGAAAGGCTTCCCCCTGGAACTATTATACTGCCGAGCAGCAGTTCCCTGCCCTTTCTGCCGCAAAGGGATGTTGGGAACATGCCAAGCATAAAAAGTGTAAAATCGCCTATATGTTTATGGACCTGGAATTCCCTGTCAAAGCTCTGTGCATTCATCAGCACATCGCCTTCAGCCAACATATCCGCAACGTCCTCAAGGTTCCTGCCTTCGGCGTCCCTGATCCTGTACAGACTGTCGAAATGAATAAATTCACAGAGTATCTGCTCTTCGATATAATCGGCGATCCCGGACTTATCTGTCGGATTTAGTTTAAAGCTATATTCCAGGGCGCACCTGAAAAGCCTTCTTAACGGGTGACCTGCATCTATTTCCGGACTTTTTAACATAATCCATCCGCCTTTCAATTATCTCTGATTATCTTATCGTGCTTTTTTGTAAAAACCTTAATCCTTGATAGCATTAACCTGAAAATACCACTCTAATGTAAATCTGCTCTCAAGAAAATACGATCCTGTGCCGTATAATATACATGTCAATGTTATAATGTGAATTACAACTTAATTCATTTTGTCGAGGTTATTTATTGCAATGTTTCCTACTGAAGACAGAAAAGATATAAAGACAAAAGATGTCTGGATAATCTCGGAGGGCAGATTTGTCAGCCTTGATCTGAGCAATATTTGCGAACAGCCTGTCTCAAAACCTGTCACGGAGTACAGCATATCGGAACTCGCCAGGTATTTGCTCAACCCAAACCAGGTTACAGTACAGGAAAATGTCATTGGCTGCAGGATCAAGTATCGTAAATCCCGATCAGGATTTATTGGGAGGACTATAAAGAATATCTTTAAGGACAGGAAAAGTTCCTCTGATGATACCCACTGTGCTGAAGAATATATATCAATGCTGAAGACAGGAGACCCGTCATTCCAGGATGAAGATCTGAATAAACACTTTTTGAAGATCAATGACATGCTGAGACCTTATGATCCTGTATTGAAAAAACTTTCAGAATTAAACATTGAAAAGATAGATGACATTACCGCCATATGTGAAGATATCGGGCACAATCGCTACCAGTTGAATTTGAAGGGGACCCCGAATGAGAAATTAAATTATATAATGAATTCCATATCAAAAAGGGTAAACGTGTTCTTTGACCGGGCCTATCTTTCAAAAGGCCTTTTCGAGATGCGCGGTTTTAATTTCCACTCGTACAATGCACGCAACTATTGGAGACTGATAAAGTTCATAAAGAATAACCAGCCCAAATACTGCGTGCTGAATGCCGACTACCAGCTGGAATACTGGGTTAATGACAATGAGCTTGTGAATTTCATGCATATCCTTGAGCAGTCCATAAGGACCGACGTCAAATTGAAAGAGGCGATAGGGCGTTGCATAACAGGAGAAGCAAAGCCGTTAAAGTTATTTTTCTCAAAAAAACTGGACCAGAGCTATACCGAGAAATACCTGCCGATGGCATACCGGAAGGTATTTGATATGTATGAAATGAACCAGGTCGAAAAAGCAGCGATAGCAAGCATGCTGAACAACCATCAGAGCGTAGTCTCATTTAATTATATTCCCAGATCTGAAACTGGTAAACAGAAACTGGTTATAAATATTTCCGTGCTTCATGATGTAAAGGCGCTTGAGCCGATAAAAAGCAAACTGCCGCTGTTATATTCGGAAATAAATAAGAAGGCCCCTCAATCGGATATAGGAAAACTGTATTTGCTGGATTCCATGAGCGGGTACCAGAATGTATAATATTTATAAAGATGAAGATTATGAGTGGATCAAAGAGCTTATGCTCTATCCGCAAACACTCGAAAAAAATTTAAGTTATTTTGATAATACCTCCGGGATTACCACGCCTGCGGACCCGCTTGAAAAGATAATTTTCCAGGACAAGGCCAAAAAAGCCATCAGGAAAGTGGCCCAGAACAGGGGCCATCTTCTAATGGTAGGCAAGCCCGGGACAGGCAAGTCCATGCTGGCGGATATGTTCAATCATGTTATTGACAGGTCCATGGGCGATTATATCAGGCCTAAAGAATCCATTGTCGCCTATCCCGGTAAAGACCAGAATCATATGCGTGTTGCATACGCGCCTCCTGAAAAGATTGAAAATCACATTCTTAAGATAAACCTGGCCATTGAAAATGCAAAAAACAGCATGGAGGAATTCTCCCTTGATAAGCATATCAGTTCCGTCAGAAAGGTCAAGAACATACTATTGGGTATTACTGCGTTAAGCGTCATCGCCGGGATTTTCTTTCCGCCTGCTTTTGTCATCACGGGCTTATCGGGTATTGGGGCCATCTTCATGTTTATTCAGGAAAACAATCACAGGGTGCAGGAAAAGATACAGCAGGAAGCCTTCAGCAATAAATCCGCAAATGTGAAGCATATAACGGACATGGTGCCTGAAATTCTGTATGATCCGAGAAAAGACATTAACCTCATGATAAGGATATCCGAACCAAATTCCAAAAACATGAAGGGCGGATTCAGGCATGACCCTTATCAATCCGGCAATTTGCAGACGCCGATACATAAAAGGGCATATCTCGGCGCACATGCAAAGGCCCCGATAATTTATATTGACGAATTGAAGACCCTTATAAAAGAAGGATATATGTCAGGCCTGCTCGAAATAATGCAGAACAAAAAATACATACTTGAAGGCGGCAGGAACACCGGCAGCGGCGCCGCTGACATGTCGGAAAATTATCTGAGGGCTGACAATATAATCATAGCGTGCTGCAATCATGATACCCTGAATTATCTTCAGGAGGAGGGCGACGGCGCCTTTCTCAGCAGGATAGAAGATAAAGGCGAGATCATCAACATGGAAAGCTCAGTGGAAGAAACTAAAGATAATGTAGCGCAGGTTGTTCAATATATAAAACAGGAGATAGACAATCTCGACACGGAATTCAGGAATGCCTGGGGCAGTGTCATGGAAAAAGAGGGGCATATCGGGGTAAGAAGGAGGAGCGAGCAGATCTACGGCAGGAAACTGCCGCAGGATTATAAGCTCAAGGCGCGGGAGTTTTCGAGGAATGCCGTTGCCGAGATCATAAAAGAACTCAGGTGCAGAAGCGCGGACGGGAAATTAAGCTGTATCTTAAGGCCGATAAACGGTATTATCAAGACTGCGGAGCTTGAGGCTATTGTTGAAAATTCCGAGCATGTCGAACCGCGCCATGTCAGAAAGGCGCTCAGTGAACATTTAAGCATAGAAGGGGCGATCTCAAGGGAAATTACCGAACACAAGAAAGACCTGAAGAAATATATAACTTCCATGACTGATTCAATAGGTTACGTGGTAGGCCTCGCGGTAATACGCTCAAAATCAAGCGGGCAGATGTTCGGCCAGCCGCTTCCCATACACTGTCAGATCAACGCAGGCGGCTCGGATGTTATCACTGCCCCCGGCAAAATAGGTGAAATTGCGAAGGCAGCTGCCGAGAATGTGCGGGCATCAATAAAAAAACTGCTTCAAAGGGTAGGGGTGCCTTATGCCGGATGTGAAATGCATATTGAATACATACAGGCGCATGGCGGGGTTGAAGGCGACAGCGCCTCGGTTGCGATGAATGTCGGCCTGATATCGGATTACATACAGCAGCCCGTAAGCCAGAAGTACGGGATAACCGGCTCATTGACCGGTGAGATCATCCTTCCGGTCGGCGGAGTTACTGAAAAGGTCAGGTCTGTCATGGATATTGACCTTACAATGGAGGGGGCTTGCATCCCCTGGCAGAACAAACACGATATAGAGCCTCTTCTTATAAATATGGAGTTCGAATATATCCAGGAAGAGGAAGTCCCCGGCATCAGGATATACAGGACTGAGGGAAGGAAAGACCCCTTTGATATTTATTTCTGCAAGACCAAGTATAATGCCTACAGGATACTTATGGGATTGAGCAAAGAAGAGGTCGAAGACAGGATAACCGAAAAAAGCAGAAAAGACCTGGAATTTATACAGAATATAAAAAAGAGTCAGAAGGTGTAAGCTGTTTTCATTTATGGTATATATTCTGTGTGTATGATAGGCCCTTGCTGATAAGCATCTGTATTGCTTCAACGGCTTTTTCAACAGCTTCTTCGATTACGGGTTTTTCCCGCCTCAGAAAATTTCTGAGGACATATTCTTCAACAGAGATCCTGTCTGAACGGCCGACCCCGATTTTTAATCTGATAAAATCCTTTGTGCCCAGGGTCTCTATGATCGATTCTATGCCTTTGTGGCCGCCTGAGGAGCCGGACTTTTTTATCCTGATGACGCCGGGCTCCAGATCAATATCATCATGCACAATAAGAATGTTGTCAATATCTTCGTACTTGTTTAAAACTTCCCTCACTGCAATGCCGCTCCTGTTCATGAATGTAAGCGGTTTTATGAGGATGGTTTCCTGCTTTGAGATAACGCCTTTACCGTACAGGTAATTGTGTGTTTTGTATTTGACAGGGATGGATAAACCGTCAGACACGGCGTCAATAACGGTGAAACCGATATTGTGCCTCGTATCTGCATAAACATTCCCCGGGTTACCCAGACCAACCATAAGCCACATGAGAATGGTTTACTTTTCCTTCTGCTCTTTCTGAGGCGCTTCTTCCGCTGCCTTGCCTTTGGCTTTTAATACTTCAGGTTCGGCAACCTCTGCTTCAACAGGTGCAGCAACAACTTCTTCCTTAGGAGCAGTTACGGACAGAATAACTTCAGACGGATCGGTAACTATTTTTATGCCCTCCACGGCAGGGATGTCACTTACATGTAAAGAGTGTCCGATCTCAACAAATCCGGCATCGATCTCGATCTTGTCGGGTATCTGTGTGGGAAGACATTCTACCTCGATTTCCCTCACACGATGCTGCATGATCCCGCCCATCTTAATGCCGGCAGGTTCTTTAACGATCACAACCGGAATAGTGACCCTGATCTTCTCTTTAAGCGATACCTCGATAAAGTCCACGTGCAGCAGCTCTTCAGAGACAGGTTCCCTCTGATAATCCTTTATGAGCACCGGATGTTCAGAGGTTTTGGAACCGCCCTCACTGAGCTCAAGTGTGATCAGTGCATGTTCGCCGCCTCCGGAATATATGAGCTTCTGTATTTCTTTTCGGTTCAGCTTGATAGGGGTAGTTTTTCCGACCCCGTACATTACGGCTGGCAGTATATCCTGCCTCCTGAGGCTCCTTGCGCTCCCCTTGCCGGTCTCTGCCCTTTTATCTGCCTTTAACAATATCTTTTCCATTTTTTTGATCCTCCATAGTATAAATGTAATTTCAATTCTAATAATTAATGACAATGCCTATATAAAAAGCGAACTGACCGATGTTTCTTCGTGTATCCTTTTAATTGCCTCTCCCATCAGGGCTGCCACTGAAAGCACGGTCAATTTCGAACATTGCTTTATTTTGTCGTCCATGGGTATCGTATTTGTTACAATGACCTCCATTAACTTTGAGGCGTTAATCCTGTCTACTGCAGGGCCTGAAAGCACTGCGTGAGTGCACGCTGCAACCACTTTACGTGCGCCGTTCTCGAACAGGGCCGAGGCTGCCTGTGCTATGGTTCCCGCTGTATCGATCATATCATCAAAAAGAATGGCGTCTTTCCCCTTTACGTCGCCGATAACATGCATTACCTGGGAAACGTTCGCCCTTTCCCTGCGTTTATCTATAATAGCCAGGGATGCGCCAAGCCTCTTGGCAAAGGCCCTGGCCCTTTCAACGCCGCCTGCATCGGGAGAAACGACAACTGTATCATTCACAAATTTCTTTTTCAGATACTCTGAAAGTACCGGGGTCGCATAAAGGTGGTCCACTGGTATATCGAAAAACCCCTGGATCTGCCCTGCGTGCAGATCTATTGTGAGCACCCTGTGTGCTCCAATTGCGGTTATCAGGTCTGCGACCATTCTTGCCGAGATAGGCACCCTCGGCTGGGCCTTACGGTCCTGCCTCGCATACCCGTAGTAAGGAATGACAGCAGTGATCCTGCCGGCAGAGGCCCTTTTCAGTGCATCTATCATCAATAATAATTCCATTATATTATTGTTAACCGGCATACAGGTGGATTGGACCACAAAGACGTCGCAGCCTCTTACGTTCTCATTTATCTGGACCGTAATTTCGCCATCGCTGAAAGTAGAGACAGTTGCTTCACTCACAGGAATTTGAAGGACTTCGGCGATCTCGCCTGCCAGGGTCCTGTTGGAGTTTCCTGTAAGCAGTATAATACCTGAAGGCACATTACCTCCTGAATAAGGGTTATGAGTTTAGAGTCAAGAGTTGTGAATTAAATGGTTTAACGAATGATTATTATACGATTTCTTGAAATCAAAAGTCTATTGAGGCCATTTTATTTACTTTCCCCTGTATTCTTAAGTATCATGTAGTAATGAAGATGTTATTGAATCTCATACAGAGTTGATTAAGTTTGTTCGATCAGATTACATATATATATGAGAAAGGGATATAGTGCGAAACACTGAAAGAACTGCCCCCTTAACAATAAAGGGCTTCCTCCAGCACATTGAAATACTTGATTTCCTGTCTGATTCAGTCTTTATATACAATCAGAATAAAAATCTCATTTTTGCCAATAAGGCTGCGTGTGAGTCACACGGGTATACAAAGCAGGAATTGCTTGGGACAACGCATGCTGATATTGCAGTGCCTGAACACGCAAATGAAATGCAGGACCGTATTAAAGAACTCCTTGAGAAAGGCGAGATCAACTTTGAAGCTGCCCATTTTCGTAAAGATAGATCTGTAATGCCGGTTGAATCGCATGTCCGGTATTTGAAAATTGACGGACAGGATATTTTTTTCTGTACTACCCGTGACATTACAGAGCGTAAAAAGTTTGAAGCATCGCTTAAAGAGAGCCAAAAAGTCCTTGAGATGATCATTGAGACAGCTCCTACCTGAATCAAGCTTATTGCTGCAGACGGGAAGCTGCAGATGATGAACCGTGCAGGGCTCAAAATGATCGAAGCAGAATCACTCGATCAGGTAAGAGGTCAGTGTGTTTACCCGATGGTATATGAAGAATACCGCGAAGCGTTCAAGTCCCTGACGCAGGATGTATTCAAGGGCAGATCAGGAACACTTGAATTCAGGATGATCGGTCTAAAGGGGCGGCCCTTATGGTTATCTACTCATGTGGTACCTCTGCGTAATGAAAAAGGAGAGATAATTTTATCGCTTGCAGTAACTATTGACATCACCGAGCGCAAGGAGATGGAAGATGCGCTGCAGAAAAGTGAGGAGCGTTACCGCCGTATCACAGAGGCGATAACGGATTACATATATACTGTCCGTGTGGAAAACGGAAGGCCGGTGGAGACAAGGCACAGCGAGGCCTGTGTTGCTGTAACAGGATTCACCAGCAGGGAATTTGCAGAGGACCCTTATCTCTGGATAAAAATGGTGAGAGAAGAGGACCACGACCTGGTCCGGAAACAGTTTGAAGAAGTCCTTTTGGGAAAGACCCCTGACCCTATAGAGCACCGCATAATACGCAAGAACGGCTCGATGCGATGGGTCGAAAGCGTTGTTGTGCCCCATTATGATATGAATGGCACGCTCATTTCGTACGACGGGATAGTGCGGGACATCACCGAGCGGAGGAAGGCTGAGGATGCATTACTTGCTTCCGAAAAGAAATTCAGGGACTTGCTCGAAAACATCCAGCTTATAGCCGTAATACTTGATTTAAACGGTAACATAATTTTTTGCAATGACTATCTTCTCAGACTGACCGGCTGGTCCAGAGATGAAACGCTCGGCAGGAACTGGTTCGACATATTTCTGCCGGAGGATGTTAAAGGATATGTTAAGTCAGTTTTTAGAGCTAACATTACAAGGGGAACAATATTGCATAATGAAAATCCCATTATCACCCGGCAGGGAGTTTTACGCCATATTGTATGGGACATTGCTGTGTTGCGTGACTTTGATGGCAATGTGACAGGGACTGCGAGTATCGGAATTGATGTTACTGAACACCGAAAACTTGAGGAACAGCTTCGTCAGGCGCAGAAGATGGAGGCGATCGGACATCTTGCAGGAGGGATCGCGCATGATTTCAACAATATCCTTTCCGCAATAGTCGGTTATGCTCATTTGACCCTGTTAAGAATGAAGGAAAACGATCCGTCGCGAGTAAATATTGAGCATATACTCGCCGCATCAGGCAGGGCGGCAAGTCTGATCCAAAGCCTGCTCGCCTTCAGCAGGAAGCAGATCATTCTTCTGAAACTTGTGGATATCAATGAGGTCCTGCATGACATTAAAACAATGTTAAGCAGGATAATCGGGGAGGACATTGATTTTAAAGTCAATACCGCTGTTAAGCGCTTAATCGTCAAGGCTGATAAGAGCCAGATCGAGCAGGCGCTGATGAACCTTGCAACAAACGCCCGGGACGCCATGCCTCATGGAGGGACCTTAACGATAACTGCTGAAGAGGTTGAAATAGACGGGAGATTCATTCAGATGCATCAGTTCGGTGAGCCTGGCAGATATGCGGTTATTACAGTTGCTGATACAGGCGTTGGTATGGATGAAAAGACAAAAAAGAATATTTTTGAACCTTTCTTCACGACAAAAGATGTGGGCAAGGGCACAGGCCTTGGGCTCGCAATGGTATACGGGGCCATAAAACAGCATAACGGCTATATCAATGTTTACAGCGAGCCCGGCAAGGGAACAACCTTCAAAATTTATTTACCGTTGACGGGAGCAGGTGAACAACCCGCTGAAAAGAAGGGAACTTCAACCGTTTCTGCAGGCACGGAGACGATCCTTCTGGTTGAGGACGAAGAAACCGTCAGGGTAATTATGAGATCATTGCTTGAGGAATCCGGCTACAGGGTGCTTGAAGCGATGGATGGAGAAGACGGTCTAAGATTGTTTAAGGAGAATAGGGGAAAAATCAACCTTGTTCTATCGGATATAATCATGCCGAAGATGCAGGGCCGGGAAATGTACGAAGAAATAAAGAAGATAGCCCCTGATGTAAAGATACTCTTTATCAGCGGCTATCCTGCTGATTTTATCGACCCAAAAGAGCTTTTCCGAAAATGAAAAAAATATTATAGACAAACCTGTCATACCGGATGAGCTTTTAAGAAAAATAAGAGAGGTCCTGGATAATTGATAATTTTTATTGAGTCAACTTTAACAAGTCAAAATACAAAATATGGCTGGGGCGGGAGGACTCGAACCTCCAAATGGGAGATCCAAAACCTCCTGACTTGCCGTTTGTCGACGCCCCATATTTGAGTTATGAGATAAGGGAAATGGGGTAAGGATTAAGGGGTAGGGGTTAAGAAGAAAATTCCACACTCCTTATCCCTTATCCCATAATCCTTATCCCTTATCCCTATTTTTTATATTAATGTCTGTACTGCCATCGTCCAGTAGTCTTTAAAAGCCTTTGAAGCTTTTTCAGCTTCTTCTGCAGAGTGGAATATCCCAAATACAGCAGGGCCGCTGCCACTCATCAATGAAAATATTGCACCCTGTTCTTTCAACCTGTTTTTTATCTCTGAAATTACAGGAAAACTTTTAATAGTCACTGACTCAAGATCATTTGTGAGAATATCTGCCAGATCTCCAAATTCCGCTTTTTCTATCAAACGGATGAAATAATCTATATTATCTGCTTCGTTGTCTTTTTTTGTCAACTTTTCATAAGTCTGGAAGTCTACTGTATCCTGACTTCTGACTTCTGTATTCTGTCTCCTGTATCCCGTATTCTGTATCCTGTTTTTATATTCTCGATAGACCCAGGCTGTAGAAACAGGGAAGGGCGGTTTAACTATCAGAAGATTTGTGGTCTTTTTAATTTTACACGGGGTGATCTTCTCCCCTCTCCCGTGTGAAGAGGCAATAGGGCCGTAAAGAAAAAAGGGAACATCCGACCCCAGTTGTTCAGCAATATTACAAAGATGCCCGGTGGAAAGATTGAGGGACCATAACTTATTCAATCCCAGCAGTGTTGATGCGGCGTCGCTGCTCCCTCCGCCGAGGCCAGCGCCTGCCGGTATATTTTTATTTAAAGTTATAAGGGCGCCTTTATCTATACCGCACGTGCTTTTCAGGAGTAATGCAGCCTTGTATACAAGGTTTTGCTCAACCGGGATCGAGGTGTCGGATTGCAGCGTCAAATCATTTGACGGACTGAATGTAAGCATGTCGTATAATGATATTTTCTGCATCAGGCTTCGGATCTCGTGAAATCCGTCGTCACGCAAGCCGAGCACATTCAGGAACCAGTTGATCTTTGCAGGAGCGTTTAAAGACAGTGATGAGGGATGAGGGATGAGGGATGAGTCTTTAATCATCATTATTAATTAGTTGTTTAAATCCTGAAGCTTTTTATTGATCCTCTCTTTAAACCCTTCTTCTTTTTCGTCAGGCTCAAGAGATTTCTTCCAGACCTCTTGTGCAGCATCTTTATTGCCAAGCTTAAGATAAACATCGCCGAGATGTTCAAGGATCACAGGGTCGTTGCCTTCGAGCTCCGAGGCCTTTTTAATTTCAACCAGCGCCTCGTTATACATGCCTTTCTTGAAATACACCCAGCCGAGGCTGTCCCGGATATAACCGCTTTCAGGCTCCAACCTGACGGCTTTTTGTATAAGCTCCAGCGCCTCGTCAAGGTTAATGCCTTTTTCGGCATAGGTATATGCGAGGTAATTAAGGGCCTGCACATGATCAGGATTGATTTCGAGGGTTTTCTTTAAAAAGGTGAACATCTCTGAGTTTCTCTGAGTTTTATCGCACACTACTGCAAGATAAAAAAGTGCGTCTTCAGCATCGGGCTTCAGGGTGAGGGCCTTCCTGAATTTCTCTTCAGCCAGGTTGTAATCTTTTTTCTCTAAATATAACTGTCCAAATGACAAAAGCACCTCAGGGTCATCAGGCAGCACCTCCTCCAGTTTTTCAAACTGTTTAACGGCCTCATCGTATCTTTTCAGAAAGCTGAGGATCTTACCGAGCATAAGAAGTACGCCCGCATTCCTGGGCTGGGCTGAAGCAATGAAATTCAGTTCTCTTTCCGCTTCCTCTAACTGTCGATTATCCATATATATCTTGGCCAGTATTCCGTGGGCCTGGAGGTCTTCGGGATTTGCCCCGGATATTTCTTTCAGCAGGTCAACAGCCCCGGTGATATTCCCTTTTTTGAGATAAAGCATGTAAAGTCTCTTTTTTATTTCGAGGTTGTGAGAATTCAGCTTTATTGATTTTTCGTAACTGGAAATGGCGTTATCAATATTACCGGTGGATTCATATACAGCTCCCAGCATATTGTAAGCGTCCCAGAATAAAGGGTTGAGCTCAACTGTCTTTTGCAGTTCCGGAACAGCCTTGTCATATTCTTTGATCTCTAAATAAATCCTTCCGAGGGAATATCTTGCCATGATATTGTCAGGTTCCGCTGCAATTACTTTATTTAATATCTCAATCGCCTTTTCGAACTGATTATCCAGCGAATACTGAAAGGCGAGATGGATATAATTCTGTTTTTTTTGAGGATCGATCTTTATCAGTCTTTCGTACATGTCGATCGCTTCCCTTGATTTTTTTTGGTTTGAGTAAAGATATGCAAGCAAAGATAATGCCGGCTCATAATCAGGAGACCGTCTGACAGCCTTTTCCGATATTCTGACCGCATCTTCTATTCTGTTCATTTTCATATAAAGCTCGCCGATCTCGGTCATAAGATAAACTGAATCCGGATCTTCCTTGAGGGTGAATTCCAGATGTTTCAGCGTCTCATCCCAGTCTTGCGAAAATTCCGATTCAACCGCAAGAATATAATGATAATTGGATTCTTTTGAGTAATCTTTTTTAACAACACCCTTTGAAACAGCGCATGATTCAGCTAATAGCAGGATTATGAATAATGATATGCATTTTAATATTTTCAGGTTCATGGTGATTATTATGGCATAAAGGGAAATGATTGACAATCGTATGGAAGCTGATTTATTTCAAAGATTACATAAAATTCAGGATTACATAAAATTCTTGACAAGAAACAGGACTTGCGGTAATACTATATAACTCTTAGCAATTCATCTTGGTTTTTCCTGGGGTCGAAAAGGTAGTTATGATGCAATAACTAATATTCTGTTATCTGCATAAACTTAAGCCTTATACATTTTATATTAGGGGAATGGCAATTAATATCTTAATAAATAAAAGATTTGTATCCGGATTGCCTGCCTTTATACTTTTAATCGGATTCACAGCATTTTCTCATGCAGCCACAGTTGCCTGGACCGGTGCAGGCTCTGACAATCTTGCCTCAACTTCTACAAACTGGAATACGGCTCCGCAAAGCGGAGACGATGTCATATTTGACAATTCTTTGAAAGACTGCATATGGGATGTAGTTTTAACTTTATCTTCCTTAATTACAAATTCAGGATATAGCGGCATTATTATGGTAGACGCAGACCTTTCTATTACGGGTGATATGACTATTTCAGGCGGGAAATTGATTCTGAACAATGGCAATCTTTTAACCGGAGCGGCGCCTCCGTCGTTGCCTCCTGCTATTATATCCGGACCGGCTTCAAATATTAACGGTAATGCCGCCGTATTGAATGCAACTGTTAATCCCAACGGCTCTGAGACAACTGTTTACTTTGAGTGGGGAACGGATACGAATTACGGAAACAGCACGGCCCCGCAGAGCATAGGCAGCGGGACCGGCAATATCGCAGTGTCAGCCAACATCAACCGTCTTTCAATAAATACTCTGTATCATTATAGGGTGGTTGCTGTTAACGCTCAGGATACAAGCTATGGCGATGACGTAGTCTTTACAACCCTTGGCGGCACAATCAAAAACACGGCAACAATATCAGCGAATACAACATGGACATATGCAGGCAGTCCTTACATTATTAATGGGAATATATTGGTTTATGGATCATCTCAACCTGTTTTAACTATTGAACCTGGCGTAGAAGTGCGATTCAATGGATTTTACTATCTACAGATTGGCAATAATTCCGGTTCATTTCCATTAGGAAGACTTGTAGCACAGGGTACCCCTTCAAGCCCGATTGTCTTCACATCAAATAAGACACTCTTGAACCGAGCACGTGGCGACTGGTATGGTATCCGCTTCTATAAACACGCATCATCAGAAAGCATCCTTAATTATGTAACAGTAGAATATGGAGGATATGGAAGCGCTTATGGCAGCATGTATATATCTGACAGTTCGCCGGATATTCAAAATTCTACAATCAGATACGGCAATTTTGACGGCATATATATTGCTGCAACAACCGGTAATTCCGCACCAATAATTACAAGTTCCATAATATCCGATAATAGCGGAAAAGGAGTTTACGTATCAGGAACTTATGCATCTGTTGCATCAATAACCAATACGACTTTCGCAAATAATGCTTCATATGCACTGGATATACCGATTAATGCTACTTTGGGATCAGGCAATGTTTACAATAACAGCAGCGGAATTAAATTAACAGGGGCCACAATATCGACAAATACGACCTGGTCTTATCAGACAACACCATATATAATTTCACAAAATGTATCTGTGTACGGGACAACTTCTGAGCCTGCTTTAACCATAGAACCCGGAGTGGTCGTAAAGTTCACCGGAGCATATTATCTGAGTATCGGCACCGCATCTTACAAAGGAAGACTTATAGCACAGGGCACTTCTTCGACCCCGATAACGTTTACCGCTACAACTTTAACGAATGGTTTTTGGTATGGTTTGAGGTTTTATAAACATGCGGCGGCAGAAAGCATTCTCGATCATGTAACAGTCGATTATGGAGGATATGGAAGTACCTACGGCAGTATCTACGTGTATGACAGTTCACCAATAATTCAGAACTCCACGGTAAGGCACAGCAAATATGATGGAATATATATATACGGTTCAACGGGTTTTTCTGCGCCGGTTATTACGGACTCCATAATATCAGATAATGAGAGCGAGGGAGTCTTTGTATCAGGCGCTAATGTATCTGTCTCATCAATAACCAACACAACTTTTACAAATAATGGTTCATATGCGCTGGACATACCGGTAACTACTACTTTAGGTTCAGGCAATGTTTACAATAACAGCAGTGGAATTAAATTAACCGGCGCCACAATATTGACAAATACGACTTGGTCTTATCAGACAACACCATATATAATTTCACAAAGTGTATCCGTGTACGGGGCATCACCTGAACCTACATTAACTATCGAGCCCGGGGTAGTAGTAAAATTCACCGGAGCATTTTATTTGAGCATTGGCACAACCTCTAATTTAGGAAGACTTATAGCAGAGGGCACTTCAGCAGCTCCGATAATATTTACCTCTTCTGTATCAACGCCGGGTTACTGGCATGGGTTAAGATTTTACAATCATGCTTTTATGGAGAGTATACTGGATTATGTAACAGTAGAAAACGGGGGTTACAATACCACTTATGATACTGTTTATTTTAATAACAGCTCACCTGTCATCAGGAATTCCACAATCAGAAACAGTAAATATGACGGTTTAAACATACTCGGTGATTCTTCTCCTGTGATTGTTTTTTCCACAATTTCAAATAATGCCGCTAATGGGATTAATGCGTCAGGCACCGGCAGTGTAGACGTGACGTTCAGCGATATCAGCGGCAACACTCAATATGCAGTATATTCAACTGCCTCCATTTTAAATGTGCATCACTGCAATTTATCAGGTAACGGCAACGGGATTTACGGCGTTGTGGGCAAAGTATCGGACGCCCGTTTCAACTGGTGGGGAAGCCCGGCGGGCCCCGGCGCGTTAGTAAATCAATATGTGAATTATGAGCCGTGGCTCGGCGCTCCTTATACATATTCTTTTTACAATGTAGACCTTTCCGCAACACTGCAGCAATTCAATTCTCCGGGAAATTCGGTCAACTATACGTTCTCAATCTCTGATAATTCCACATGGAATTTTTATATGAAAGATTCCGGGGGTACGACAATAAAAACATTTTCAGGCTCAGGCAGTACAGGAGTCGTTACATGGGATGGGAAAGATGAGAGCGGAGCGGTTGTTCCAGACGGCACGTATACATATCAACTGTCTTCAACAAGTCTGAATGATAGCTCTCAGTCAGCGCCTTTAACAGGCGATGTGCAGGTCAATAACATTATACCGTCGGCAACAATTTCATACCCTATAAATAATCAGTTGATCGGCAATGCCATACTTAATATTCAAGGCACTGCGACCGCGGATTATTTTAATAATTATACAGTTGAATATGGCTCTGGCGCAGAACCGTCTGTATGGGCTTTAATTGGGAGTTTCACAACACCGGTCAACAATGGCACTTTGACAGTGTGGAATCCGTCGGGTTTGACAGGCGGTGATTATACGATCAAGCTCTCTGTAAATGATAATTATACAAATACTGTTACGACATTGGTGAGGGTAAATCTCCTGAACATTAATTCACTCAATTTATCGCCTCCATCATTCTCTCCCAACGGAGACGGCATAAACGATATGACAACTATAACCGCTTTGATAACCTATCCCTCAAACTGGACGATGGATATAAAAAATTCCGGAGGGAACACGTTAAAGAGCTTTAGCGGCAGCGGAACTTCTTTATCGGTCGTCTGGGATGGAAAGCATGCGGGGGGCGTGATTCAGCCGGAAGGGGCTTATTCATTTACCGTTACCGCGATAGAATCAATTTCGGGCACAACCGCTGTCGTTACCGGCGGCATCACAATTGATTTTCCAGCTCCTCCGGGCGTAACAACCAACTCTGCAACTGATCTTACTATTAACTCGGCGACATTAAATTCAGCGGTCAATCCCAACGGAGCGGAAACCTCGGTATATTTCCAATGGGGCACAGACACATCTTACGGTAATAATACATCTGTTCAATCAATAGGAAGCGGAACGGGCAATATTAACGTATCAGCAAACTTAACAGGGCTTTCACGAGGAACAACTTATCATTACAGGGCAATGGCTACCAATATAAGCGGGACAAGTCCCGGCAATGATATGAGCTTTATAGCTGAAACGGATACGGACAATGATGGAGTGATAGATCTGAATGACAATTGTCCGGGTGTCTCCAATTACAACCAGCTTGACAGTGATGGTGACGGGACCGGAGATGTTTGCGATAATTGTCCGTCTATTCCAAATCAGAACCAGCTTGATGCCGACAGCGACGGAATCGGGGATTTATGCGATCTTGATGTTGACGGCGATGGTGTTGATAATGATGTCGATAATTGCCCATTAACAAGCAATGTAACTCAGCAAGATACAAATGGTGATGGAGTTGGTGATGCATGTACGGTTTATCATTGCGTAGGTAACAGCATTGAATTTCAACAGGCGCTTACGGAGGCAGAGTCAAACGGAGAATATGACATTATAATGCTGAAACAGGGCATGTATAGTATATCGGGTAATAACAATAACACTTTTAAATATTACGAGTGGAGCGACAGTTCAGAAATATACGGCTTATCTATAAGTGGAGGATATTTAGATAGATGTAGCACAAGAGATTTGAACCCTGACAATACGATTTTAGATGGAGAAAATAATTCTGTGAATGGGCAGTATTCTACTGTTTTATTGCAAATATTATCTTCATCCAAACTGATAAATGTTTCCCCAATAACTATTGAGGGAATTACAGTCAAAAATGCTGCAGGAGGAGAAGGCTTAGATGTTCAGGCTGAGATTGCTAATGTAACTATTAATAATAATGTGATAAAAAATAATTCCTGCAGAGGTGTTGAAGTCAGTGTTACCGAGGGAGATATTATCCTGAATGATAATGTAATATCCGACAATCATATGTGGAGTCGAGGCGGCGGCGCTATACTTGAGATAGAAAATAGCGGGAACATAGTACTAAACGGGAATACAATAACTAATAATTCAGGCGAGCAAGTAGGAGGAGGAATTCAAGCTAAGCCAGGTGAGAATGGGAGAATTACCCTTATAAATAATATCATATCCGGTAATTCTGTAACTTATTCGTCATATGCTCAAGGTGGTGGAATAAGCATTGATCGTTCCGGCAATAATTATAATGCGATACTAATTAATAATGTTATCACTGAAAATAATTCTGATTGGAGAGGCGGTGGTATAATCGTTTGGTCGAAAAACTTAGTTTTAACAAACAATACAATTACAGGAAATACAGCAGGTACGGAAGGTGGAGGTATATATTTTTATGTTAGATCAGGTGCAGCTGATATTAATAATAATATAATCTGGAGCAATTCATCGACTTCCGGAGCGGATATTTATTCAAATGGATATAATGGAAATATAAATGTTTATTCCAACGATTTTGATCCTTCAAAAGTAGCAGGTGTTTCATTTACGAATGAGGGGACCAATATTAATGTCGATCCCACATTCGTGGATTCTTCAAATAATAATTACCGTATCGCCCAGGACTCGCCTTTAATAAATATGGGCAACAATACAGCTCCTTCATTGGCCCAGACTGATTTTGAAGGAGATCCCCGTGTCGTTAACGGAGTTGTTGATATTGGAGCAGACGAGTATAACCTTGTCACTGCTTCTTTTACGGCTTCTCCAGAACATGGTATTCCTCCTTTAAATGTCACTTTTTCAGATAGCTCCAGTTCTGTTCAGGGAACAATCACTTCTTGGTTCTGGGATTTTAATAACGACGGTATCCCGGATTCGGCTGTACAGAACCCCTCCTTCATATATTCACAGGCAGGCAAATATACAGTGAAGCTTTCAGTAACGGACTCAAACGGCAATACCGATATGATCCAGAAAACAGAGTTTATTAAAGTCGGTCCGGACTATGACGGAGACGGAATAATTGACATCCTCGATAATTGTCCCGCTACTTACAATCCGGACCAGCTTGACCTTGATCATGACGGAACAGGTTATATGTGCGATGCTTATGTGGACTTTCTGAATAGTGCTTATCAGCTTACGAGGCTTACTGCTGAGGCGAGTCCCGACAGTTCAGCACAGGTGTCCAATGATACTACTTACTGGTTGAAGGACGGATCAATTGCAAATCAATATATTCAAATCACTAAAAGCCAGAGCAAATTTGATATCTTGAACTTCAGGTCTGATAATGAAGCCTCGCTATTTTCTGATATAAAGTTAAATTTGTACGTTAATACCAGCACAACTGCTCCAATGCGTATTTATGCGTATAATGCTGACGGGAATACCTTAGACTCATCGTCTTATTTGACTTTCAACCTGCAATCGGGCTGGAACCAGTTGGACCTTACCCCCCTTCTTCATAGTATGGATGGCATGGGATTTATTAAATTCAGGATAGTTTCAGTTCAGAATAATCTACCCGTAGATATCTCAGAGGCATATTTCACACCGTTATTGGCCGGTGTAAATAACCGTCCGCCTGTATCTGTTAATAGTGGACCATATGACGGTAAGACCGGAATGCCGGTTAATTTTGAGAGCGGAGTTTCCTTTGATCCTGACGGCGACGGGATAACGTACTTCTGGGATTTTGGAGACGGGAATAACTCCACCTCAGCTAATCCTTCATATACTTACAATTCTTTTGGCACTTATGTCGTAACGCTTACAATAACAGATTCGAGAGGCGCAACAGGTAGTAGTCAAACTATAGCTATAATTGCTGATAATCTGGAAATTACTGTTACGCCTTCTGTACTGGACTTTGGTTCACGGGTAGCAGGATCTGAAAAATCATTAACTCTTACAGTATCCAATGCAGGAACGGAAAGTCTCTCTATCGGAAGCATTGCAGATCCGTCAGCCCCATATTCAATTACATCGAATGGATGTTCAGGGAATACACTTTCTGCAACGACGTCATGTTTAATCACAGTCAATTTCGCGCCGAGTCAAACAGGGATATTTTCGAACATGATCGTTATACCGTCCAATGACAATGAAAATCAGCTTGTCACGGTTGAATTAAGCGGAGCTGCCACTCAGATGCCTGCCGTCATAACAGGAACTGTAACAGATAAATCCACCGGTATTCCCTTATCAGGCGTTTCATTTACTGTGACGGATTCAAATAACAGGATACGTTCAACAACAACAGATCTCAATGGCCATTATACGATATCAGACCTTGTCCCGGGGGATTTTACTGCCGAACTCGTTAAGACTGGTTATATTACACAAAATTTAACTGGTACGTTAATTGCCGGCCAGACGCTGGCCCTTGATATCCAATTGACAGTTATAACCATAACAATAACGTCGCCATTAGACGGAGCGTTGCTGAATTCCTCACCGTTAACTGTTACGGGTGATATTATTTATTCGATTTATCCCGGAGGCGATTATGAGGCACTGGGACAAGCCTTCAAGCCCACGACGTCCGGTGCTTTAAATATGGTATCCTTAGCGCTCAATAAGGTTGGAAACCCTAATGATAATTTATATGTAAGAATTACATCAGCGATTGGAAATGTGCCGATAGCTGTGAGCAACCCTGTCCCTGCCTCGTCGGTTTATTCCTGGGTGAATTTTTCTTTCGCAAATCCACCGGCAGTTACCGCCGGCACCATGTACTATATCGAATTATGGAGAGAAAAACGTGACATATCGAACTATTTTGTTTGGCTGGGAGTTACCGGAGTCTTCGGGCCGGATCCGGCTGGATGGATAGACTATTATCCGGATGGGGCATTATTTATTAGAGAGAATGGGGGGTGGGGTGGCCTTCCAACTGATTTTACTTTTAAGATATATATAGATAACATTCTCAATGCATCTCAAACAGCCACTAACATGAATAAGGTCATGTATGGTTATGAATTATATCCTGTAAATGTAACAATCAATGGCGTTCAGGCATCAGTAAGCAATAACACATTTTCTGCAACAGTTCCCTTGAATCAGGGGGTAAATACCATAACTGCAATCGCATCGGACAGATACAATAATACAGTATCCGATATGATAAATATCAGCTTAAGCTCTCTCCCGGCGATAAACAATATTGCTGTTACCAGTATAACTGCCGACTCAGCCACAATCACCTGGACGACAGACCAGCAGGCGAACAGTCTTGTTGAATATGGGTTAACAACATCTTACGGGAGTTCAGCGGCAAATGCTTCATTGACGACAAGCCACAGTATCACACTTCAAGGAATGTAAAGGTGGCGAATGTATCGCCCCTGCAGTTTATTACGGACAATTCGACCAGTTGCCAAAAATCAAGTTCTAAATGCTAAATTTATCTGTCCTAACATTATAAAAAATTAGTATTCAATAAATATAATAAGCCTTCAAAAAGAGTGTCATTCCCGCAAGCGAAGCGCGCCTGCCGGCAGGCAGGTCGGGAATCATTCTGAAGTAAGATTCCGGACAAGCCGGAATGACAGAGCAACAGCAGAATTATTAATTAATTTATGATGAAACAGCTTTTCAGTAAATTCAAAAATACAGGCATTCTCGTAATCGGCGACCTCATGGTTGACAGGTATATATGGGGCAAAGTAAGAAGGATATCCCCTGAAGCGCCTGTGCCTGTAGTTGAAGTAACAAGCGAGGACCTGCTTTTGGGCGGTGCGGCGAATGTCGCGCATAATATCCTGTCTCTCGGAGGCAGGGTGTATGTCGCCGGCACGGTCGGCACCGATTATATGGGTAAGGTCCTGATCGACAGATTCAGGGAAAGCGGCATCGGCACTGACGGTATCGTTATAGATAAGGACAGGCCCACGACTGTGAAAACAAGGGTTATCGCGCACAGTCAGCAGGTTGTCCGCTTTGACAAAGAGATGAAATCAGATATCAGTCCTGCAACATTGTCATTAATTATCGACTATGTAAAGACCTGTCTCCCTGAAATAAAAGGCATCATTATTTCGGATTACAGTAAGGGGTTAATAACAAGGGCACTTATCAAAAAAATACTGGACCTTACGGGTCCAAAAAAGATCGTTTCTGTTGATCCCAAGATCGGGCACTTTAATTTTTACAATGGAGTAAGCCTTATAACCCCGAATGTTAATGAGGCGTCTTTCGGCGCAGGCATTGACATAGTTGATGAAAAAACATTGATCTCTGCAGGGAAAACGCTTCTTAAAAAACTGCGCTGCAAGGCTGTAGTTATAACAAGAGGGGATGAAGGAATGAGCCTGTTTGAAAAAAGCGGTAAGGTCACTCATATCCCAACCTGTGCAAGAGAGGTATTTGATGTAAGCGGAGCCGGAGACACAGTCATATCGGCGATTACCCTCAGCCATTCAGCAGGCGCAACGTTGAAGGAAGCTGCGATGATCGGCAACCATGCAGCAGGGGTTGTGGTCGGCAAAGTAGGCACTGCTGTTGCCACGCAGGAAGAGATATTGGAAAGCATGAAGACATGCAAACAGTAAATAAATGAATAATGAGTAATTAAATGAATAATTACTACTTAATTATTCATTCTTAATTGCTAATTGTTAATTGTTTTTAAAGAGGTACAAATATGAGACTGTCAGAAAGGGCAAAGGCGATCAAACCCTCGCCGACGCTGGCGATTGACGCAAAGGCAAAGGCGCTTAAGGCCGCAGGAAAAGACATTATCAATTTTGGGGTCGGTGAACCTGATTTTGATACGCCGGACAATATAAAAGAGGCTGCAATAAAGGCTATAAGGGATGGTTTTACAAAATACACTCCTGTTGGAGGAACGGATGAATTAAAGGCGGCCATTGCTGACAAGTTTAAAAAAGATAATGGTCTGTCTTATGAAAAGGATGAAATTATTGTTTCATGCGGGGCCAAGCACAGCCTTTATAATATTGCCGAGGCGCTTTTCGGCCCTGGCGATGAGGTTATCATTCCTGCGCCTTATTGGGTCACATATCCGGACCAGGTGGTCTTAAATGATGCATTGCCGGTTATCGCTGTTACCGAAGAAAAAGATTCATTCAAAATAGATCCGCAGCTGCTAAAAAACAAACTGTCAGGTAAAACAAAGGCTTTGATACTCAACAGTCCCTCAAACCCGACAGGGCTTGCTTATGACAGGAAGAGCCTTGAGGCGATTGCCGATCTCGCTATCAGACATGATTTCTATATTATTTCTGATGAGATATACGAAAAACTGACATATGATGGCTTCAGTCATATAAGCATTGCATCTCTCAGCAATGAAATAAAGCAGAGGACTATAGTTGTGAACGGGCTTTCCAAATCACATGCGATGACAGGCTGGCGGTTAGGTTTTGCCGCCGGCCCAAAGGACATCATCCAGGCCATGACCAATATCCAGAGTCAGTCTACATCAAATCCAACTTCAATAACACAGAAAGCCGCTGTAGAGGCGTTGACAGGGCCTCAGGATTTTATCCCTAAGATGGTCTCGGAGTTTGACAAAAGAAGAAGGTACATGGTTGAGCGCCTTAATAAAATAAAAGGCGTTTCATGCATAACTCCGATAGGCGCATTTTATGCATTCCCGAATGTCGCATCCTGTTATGGCAAAAAGTTCAACGGCAAGCCGATAAATTCATCTTTGGACCTTTCCGCATATCTTCTTGAGCAGGCAGGGGTCGCGCTGGTGCCGGGAGTGGCATTTGGCGATGACAGATATATAAGGCTTTCATATGCAACTTCCATGGAAAATATAAAGAAAGGCCTTGACAGGATCGAGGACGCTTTATCGAAGCTGGATTAGGATGAAATCATAGATAATTAGCCCGATATGAAAGCCTGTTCCGGAATTTCTATAATCGACAAAAGGATTATTACATTTTGCTTCAGGGCAATTATATCTTTCATTTGTCCTACACTGCTACTATCTATGACTACTTTTCAGAGGTGTCGTATGAAATTCTTCCACAGCCTTCCTGTCTCAAACCATTACCCACATAATCACCCGCTTATTTATAGAAAAATAATTTATCAATAAGGTATCATATAAAAACAGACTTATCACATAACGAGGTATTGCAGGAAGTGGTAAAGCAAATGAAAATAGAAGGGCTGTTGTTTGATCCGAGAAGCAATATGTATATCCTGCTTCTTAAGGAGGTTGACGGGCAATAATACACTGCCTATCTGGATAGGAAAGCCGGAGGCGGATTCCATTGCGCTCGCATTAGGTAAAATTGTTACACCCCGTCCCCTCACCCATGACCTGATAAAAAATGTGATACAGGGCGTAAAAATGAAAATCTCAAAGGTAGTGATCACCGAGATAGTTGATAATACATATTATGCCGGAATTTATATCGACAAAGGCGACGGGACAGAGGTCCCCATTGACTCAAGGCCCAGTGATGCGATCGCTGTGGCAATAAGGATAGGCGCCCCGATATTTGTGGATGAACAGGTTATCGAACACAGGAACAATGATGAGCTTGAAGACTGGCTCGAAAAATTAAAACCTGAAGATTTCGGAAATATCATGTAAGCTGTGCTGACGAGAACGGAAGGCATAGTCCTAAAGACGCAAAAATACGGTGAAGCCGACCTCATAGTAACCTACCTGACCTCTGACAGAGGGATCATCAAGGCCTTTGCAAAAAGCCCGAGAAAGACAAAGAGCAGATTCGGCAGCAGCATGGAGCCGCTGACACATTCAAAGATATCCCTGTGGGGAAAAGAGCAGGCGTCATTGCCTAAAATTACCCAGTCCGACATCATCAATTCCTTTCATCAGGTAAGAGAAGATTTCCATGACTTCATAAGCGTATCGAAACTTGCAGAGATGCTTATGGCGCTGACACCGGAAAATACCCCGCATAAAAGGCTGTTCACCTTTTTTCTTAATATTCTTCATACCATAAAATCATCGGAGCAGGAATCAAAAGACGCACTGCATCTGATCACGCAGGTCCGTCTGCTTGCAACGATAGGTTATGCTCCGAGGCTGAAAGGGTGCGGAAGATGCGGGGGAAAAGGCCTGAATTTCTATCCCGCCTCCGGAACAATACTCTGCAGCAAATGCGCCGGAATTCCGGTTGGAGATGGAAAGTCGTTTGTGAGGATCCATGACAATACCGTACGTTTTTATACACACAGTATTGAATGGCCTATTCACATATCAAACCGCCTAAAACCTCAGCAGGTAATACTTGCTGAACTCTCTACCCTGCTTGATAAGCATCTGACTTATCTGCTCTCGAAAAAACTTCAGTCAACAGAATTTCTTGCGGGTGTAAGAGGGTAAGAAGGGGTCATGGCACGCAGGTAAGATAGAAATGTAAGAAAAAAATCTATACTGCTTCATTGACTGTCCTTTCTTTTTTCTTTATACTTTTTCATATAGCTGTGATCGCCAATCAGGGAGGGAACCATAAAAATGTGTGAATCCAATGTGTATATTGAAAAAGACGGCAAGGAAGAACTCTATCTGGAAAGTGTAGACATCATAAAGCCCGGGGAAGGGAAGGTATTCATGAGAAACTTATTCGGGGAGCAGAAGACCTTTGAAGGCGCAATAAAAGAGATTTCACTTGTCAAACACAAGATTGTTCTGGTGTAGGGGCAATCATGAATTGCCCCTACGTTGTTTACAGACATCGTTTGTTCATTTAATCTAACATGCAATTCATTCGTATCATCACACACGGGCCGCATCATGCCTTCTTCAATATGGCGCTTGATGAAGCCATATCAGAGGCTGTAAGGCAAAACCTCTCTCCTCAGACGCTGAGATTATATCAATGGGACCGGCCCTCGGTAACTATCGGATACTTTCAGAAGACCTCAGAGATCAACATAAATTACTGCGCTGAAAAAGGATATCCTGTTGTAAGAAGGGCCACCGGCGGCAGGGCGATACTGCATGATATCGAACTTACATACAGCTTTTCCTCATCAAAGAATTCCTCCCTTTTTAACGGCGGCCTGCTTGAAAATTACGCTGTTATCAGCAAAGCACTCGTAAAAGGGCTGAACCTGATCGGAATAAACGCCCGAATTTCTTTCGTGAAAAAAAGATGCGACAGTCACAGAAATCCGGCTTGCTTCAAATCCGTTTCATATGGAGAAGTGACTGTTGATGGCAGAAAAGTAATCGGCAGCGCCCAAAAACGGTATCATAACGGATTTTTTCAGCAGGGTTCAATTATGCTGAATTTTAAGGCAAAGGAATTATGTAATGTGCTTAATGGAAATAATGAAGAGGATTTCAGGAATATCGGTTCGATCAGTGATTCCGGCAGGGAAGTAACTTTTAATGATCTGAAAAACCCGCTAAAAGAAGCCTTTGAAAAAGAGTTGAATGTCAAATTGATCTCTGACGGCCCGTCCAAATTTGAACTCAGCCTTGCGAAAGAACTTGAGGAGAAAAAATATTCTACGCGGGAGTGGAATTTTTGCGGTAATTCTTTCTACACCATTATTGGAATATGATTGACCCCAAAATGTCATTCCGACTTGTTCGGAATCTTCTGAAGATGGATTCTGGACAAGCCAGAATGACAAACAGTAAAAAGGACTTGATTAGGCGGGAATCCAGAAAAAATGTAGGGGCAATTCATGAATTGCCCCTACTGCTAAATATCATACGTTGCTGAATAGACAGGATGGTTGGTAACTTTTGTGTAAAAAACGGTCAGGGCGCTCCAGACAACAATTGCCAGATAATTTTGAAAAACTACGTTCACGCAATATAGTACGATATCTACGAAAGGCAACATGCCGAGAGGTATCATGATTATAAAAAAGACAAGGTTTATTGCAATTGCTCCTGCGAATAAAATGATAAAGAACAAGAAAGCCTGAGGAGTTTTCTTTAAAAAATTAAACGTATTCTTTATGGTATCAGCAGACCCTTTTCCCTCTATGACCAGGCACAGGATAGAATAGACCGTAAATATAAGCCAGCTGAAAAATATTATTATGCCAAAAATTATAGTGGACAAAAAAACAAATGAACTAAGAAATACTTCAAGCGTTGTCTCAGACCATGAGAAACCCTGCATGAAACCTGCAACAATTCCTCCGGATATAATAACGGCAGCAAACAATGCAATAAAAATAAGAAATAGAATTGATACCAGCCAGAAAAGCGCGAGAAAAAATATTATTTGCCTCTTTGAAAAAAGAGGAGAGGCTGAATCTGTACTGAATATTAACCGCAGAATTTCTCAGCACCCCTAAGGTCCCGCCAAGTGAATACAGGATTATTGTGGATACAAACGTTAAATAAAAAATAAATGATATACCAATGAGAAAGACAAGGCCGAGATACTTTGACAGTAAATCAAACGGATTTTCCATTAAATCAGGCAATAGATCCACTGCATGAGACAGGTCAAAACCCATATATGCCACAGCGACAATTATAGGCAGGCCAAGGAAAAAAAGGAGGCTTATGAAATTAATTATCACTACAATAATTCTCAGGAATACAAGCTGGTAATTTCTATTGGCAAGATGGAAACCTTCTTTTATACATTCGATCATCATAACAGGGTTTTTAGTTTAGGCTGATGTTGTTCAAAAGTCAATTTGCCCCGTTAAAAAATCAATATTTATCTGTCATGAGAAGCAATACAAACTGTGAACAAAAAATACAGATTGGAAGATTTTTTGATTTTCTCACAACGTGAACTTGAAAAACATCCTCTGTTACCTATAGAATTTTGTTTAATGAGTATTCTTAATGAAATTCTGAAAAACAAAAGAGAGGCTTTACAGGCAGTTAAAACTTCCGTCCCTTTGGCCGAGCTGAAGGCAAGGATCAAGGATGCTGCTGCTACAAGGTCTTTCAGGGACTGCGATAAGAAGGGAGCAGGGCAGTCCGGTGAAACTTATCGCAGAGCTTAAAAAGACGTCCCCGTCAAAAGGGTCTGATAAGGAAGGATTTTAACCTGTCCGAGATTGTATCTGTTTACAACAGGAAGGATGTTGCCGCCATATCGATTCTCACTGAGGAACACTTCTTTTCAGGTAAACTTGATTATCTGAACAAGGCGAGGAAAAGGACCTTAAAGCCCTTATTGCGGAAAGACTTTATCTTCGACAGTTATCAGGTTTATGAATCAAGGGCCAATAATGCTGACGCGATCCTGCTCATAGTGGCGGCCCTTGAAAAATCCCAGCTCAGCGACCTTTACGAGTTATCAAGGGAGATCTCCCTTGACTGTCTTGTAGAAGTCCATGACTGGAAAGAGCTCGACACAGCGCTGTATTGCGAGGCGGAAATAATCGGGATAAATAATAGAGACCTGAAAACATTAAATATAAGTTTAAAGAACACGCTTGATCTTTTAAAGGACATCCCGGATGACAGGATCGTGGTGAGTGAAAGCGGAATAGATACGAGGGCTGATGTTGAAGCCATTGAGTCAACAAGAACTGATGCCATTCTGGTTGGGACCAGCATCATGAAGTCCGAAGATATCGGTAAAAAAATTGATGAACTGATGGGGAAACAATAAATTGGAAGATTCGCATAATCGCACAAGGAGAAACTAAATGAAAGCTCTAATCGAGAAAGCAAATATACTCATTGAATCCCTGCCGTTCATAAAGAAGTTTTACGGAAAAACCTTTGTTATCAAAGTACGGCGGGGCTGCTATGGTAGATGAAGAATTAAAACACGCATTTGCAAAGGATGTTGTGCTTTTGAATTTTATCGGGATCAAACCGGTAATAGTACATGGCGGAGGGCCGAAGATAAACAAGGTGATGGAGCAAATGGGGAAAAAGCCCAAATTCATTCACGGCCAGCGGTTTACCGACAGTGAGACTATTGACATTGTGGAAATGGTACTTGGAGGGCCTTATTAACAAGCAGATTGTTTCGCTGATAAACAGACACGGCGGCCGGTCTATCGGATTGAGCGGAAAAGACGGCAACCTGATTAAAGCAAAGAAAAAGGTGATTAAAAAAGTTTCAGCCGAAACAGGGGCTTCGGAGATAATCGATCTCGGGCCTTGTCGGAGAGGTAGAAAAGGTCAATCCGCAAATTCTTTTTTCTATGGAGAGAGACGGTTTTATCCCTGTAATCGCTCCGATCAGCGCGGGGCGGAACAATGAGACATTCAATATTAATGCTGATTATGTTGCCGGAGCAGTTGCATCTGCCCTTAAGGCTGAGAAGCTGATACTGCTTACTGATGTTGAAGGGATTATGGACAAAAAAAATAAATTATTGTCAACATTAAGCACAAAAAAGGTCAAACCTCTGGTCGCTAACGGAACAATCTCAGGCGGCATGCTTCCGAAGGTCCAGGCGTGCCAGAGCGCCATTGAGAAGGATGTGAAAAAGGCGCATATAATCGATGGACGGGTACCTCATGCCTTACTTTTGGAAATTTTTACGGAAAAAGGGATCGGGACAGAGATAGTAAGGTAGTGTAATCCTGTGAATGTCAGGGCTGAATCTTTTTGAGAACCAGTTGTGAATAAAGATGACAAGGCCTGCTGCAGTGCCTCCCCAATCGCTCCTGCTATCACATCAGACGGAAAATGAACGCCGACATAAATTCTTGAAAATGCAATAAGGGCGGCGAAGAAGAACATGGGCAGCGCTGCCTTTCTGTAAAAATGTGAAAAGGTCGCCGCAACAGCGAAGGCATTCACAGCATGATTTGAAGGAAACGAGAAGGACCTGCCGCAGCCGACAAGCAGTCTTACGTCCTCGAGAATTTGGCAGGGCCGTGGTCTTTCAAACACATGTTTCAATATATTAGCGCTTGCATCTGCAATAGCAAATGAAAGAAGACATAGTCCCAGGACCTGCAGACCTTTTTTTCTTTCTCTGGAAAAAACAGGGATAACTATTAACACAAGGAGCAGGTATGCCCTTTTTGTTAAAAGAGGCATTATCAGATCAAAGAACGAATTCTGCAGACCTTTGTTTATCAAAAAGAAAAGGGATGTATCCATTTATTAATATTAACCCAAACAATACTGATATTGTTTAAATATTTATTTGAAGCGATAGATTCAATTAATGACGAGGTAATCGCTCAGAACCATGCAGTATTTTTTATTTTATCTGATATAATTTTCATATGAATCTTTCTGAGAATGCCCTCAAAGTGCTGGAAACCCGTTATCTGCTTCGTGACGAACAGGGGAATATTAAAGAGACTCCGGAGGAAATGTTTCACAGGGTTGCAAATGCCGTTGCATCAGCAGAACTGCTTTACGGCGGAGACGCAGCGGACTGGGGGGCAAGATATTATGAGGCGATGAGCGATCTGCTGTTTCTTCCTAATACTCCTACATTAATAAATGCCGGTAAATATCTGGGACAGCTTGCAGCGTGTTTTGTCCTTCCTGTTGACGATTCAATGACGAGCATCTTTGATTCTCTTAAAAATGCCGCACTCATCCTGCAGAGCGGCGGAGGCACAGGGTTTTCATTTTCCCATCTGAGGCCGCGGTCTGATGTTGTGAAATCAACCGGCGGCATAGCCAGCGGGCCTGTCTCATTCATGAAAATTTATAACACGGCTACCGAGGTAATAAAACAGGGTGGTGCAAGGAGAGGCGCAAATATGGGCATCCTGAGGATCGATCATCCTGATATCCTTGAGTTTATCAAGATAAAACGGCATGAAGAGGAACTGTTAAACTTCAATATCTCAATATCTGTGACCGATGCATTCATGCAGGCGCTGAAGAATGATTCCGAATATGATCTGGTAAATCCCAGAAGCAACCAGGTCAAGGGCCGTCTGAAGGCAAAAGACGTTTTTAATGAAATAGTGGAAAGCGCATGGGAAACAGGAGATCCCGGTCTTGTTTTCATTGACAGGATCAACAGGGACAATCCCACTCCTCATATAGGTACAATTGAAAGTACCAATCCATGCGGAGAACAGCCCCTTCTTCCTTATGAGTCATGCGTGCTGGGTTCGATAAATCTGGCGAAGGTGGTGAAAGAAGTCAGAAGTCAGAGGTCAGCAGTCAGCAAAGGAATACCCCCTTTAAAAAGGTGTGTCTGTCAGGCAGGAGCGAGGATTTTTATATGAGATAGATTGGGAGCGTTTTGGCATACCTTGTGCATCTTGGCGTGCGATTTCTCGATAACACCATTGATGTCAATAAATATCCTGTTCCTGAGATAGAGAAGATGCATAAGGGCAACAGGAAAATAGGCCTTGGGGTCATGGGGTGGGCGGATATGCTTTTAAAACTCGGGATCAGATATAACTCTCCAAAGGCTTATAAACTTGCGCGAGACGTTATGAGCTTCATAAGAAATCATGCAAGGGATGCATCAGCAGAACTTGCAAGGCAGAGAGGCGCTTTCCCGAATTTCAAAGGTTCTGTCTATGATACGCCTGAATTCTCCTCCAAGGGTGGTTTAAGAAATGCAACTACAACAACCATTGCGCCTACAGGAACGTTGTCATTAATTGCGGACTGTTCAAGCGGAATCGAACCGCTTTTTGCAATAGCCTACAAAAGACTGGTGCTCGAAACTGAACTTTATGAGATCAATCCTTATTTTCTCGAAATAGCCAGGCAAAGAGGGTTTTACAGTCAGGAACTTATTGAGCGTGTCAGTAAAAAAGGAAGCCTGAGAGGATTTAGGGAAATCCCTGATGATGTCAAGAAGATTTTTGTAACCTCACACGAAATAAGTCCTGAAGCACATATAGAGGTCCAGGCAGCTTTTCAGGACTTTACCGACAATGCTGTATCAAAAACCATAAATCTGAAACACAGGGCCACAAGAGATGATGTGGCAGGGGCTTTTCTGCTTGCGTATGAAAAAGGATGTAAAGGTATAACCGTGTTCAGATACGGTTCAAAACCGGGAACTCTTGTGAAGCTTGATGAAGTGGATTAAATTAAAAGGGTGAGAACGAATCCTCACCCTTTTAAAATAATTATTTGTGTTGTACGTTGCGGTTTTTAGTACATCCCGCCCATTCCGCCCATTCCACCCATTCCTGCGGGCATTTCCGGTCCTTTTGATTCTTCTGGAATGTCGGCTATCATTACGCTTGTGGTCAGCATCAACGCCGCAACAGAAGCTGCGTTCTGCAGTGCATATCTTGTAACCTTTGTCGGGTCGATAATGCCGGCCTTAATCATGTCGACATATTGTTCTGCATTAGCATCGAACCCGAAGTTCTTGTTGTCATTGCTTTTTACTTTTTCAACTATCACGGAACCCTCGAGTCCGGCATTGCCTACAATCTGCCTGATCGGCTCTTCGAGCGCTCTTTTGATTATATCTACGCCGACCTTCTGGTCTACGTCATCAGTTTTTATATTGTCCAGAATCGGAATGGCACGTAACAGGGCTACGCCGCCTCCAGGGACTATACCTTCTTCAACGGCAGCCCTTGTTGCATGAAGTGCATCTTCAACTCTTGCCTTCTTCTCCTTCATTTCTGTCTCGGTTGCAGCTCCAACATTGATCACAGCAACTCCGCCTACGATTTTTGCAAGACGCTCCTGGAGCTTTTCCCTGTCATAGTCGGAAGTGGTCTCATCGATCTGTGCTTTTATCTGCTTAACACGGCCCTGAATTTTGTTGTGATCGCCTGCGCCTTCGACGATTGTTGTATTTTCTTTGTCAACCGTAATCTTTTTTGCTTTTCCGAGATCGGTAATTTTTATATTCTCAAGCTTTATGCCGAGGTCTTCAGCTATCAGGGTCCCGCCTGTAAGAATTGCGATGTCTTCAAGCATGGCCTTTCTTCTGTCGCCAAAGCCCGGAGCTTTTACGGCGCATACCTGAAGGGTCCCGCGAAGCTTGTTTACAACGAGTGTTGCAAGGGCTTCCCCTTCAACTTCTTCAGCGAGGATCATAAGAGGCCTGCCCATCTTTGCGGTCTGCTCCAGGATCGGAAGCAGGTCTTTCATGGAACTGATCTTTTTCTCATGGATCAGGATCAGCGCATCTTCAAGCGAACATTCCATCCTCTCAGGGTCGGTTACGAAATAAGGCGAGATGTAACCTCTGTCAAACTGCATTCCTTCTACAACGTCAAGAGTTGTCTGCATGCTTTTTGCCTCTTCAACAGTAATAACTCCGTCTTTGCCGACCTTATCCATTGCATCTGCAATTAAATTGCCGATCTCAGAGTCGTTGTTCGCAGAGATTGTTCCGACCTGCGCGATTTCCTTTTTGTCCTGGATGGTTTTGCTGTTTTTCTTTAATTCTCCAACAACGGCTTCGACGGCTTTTTCTATCCCTCTCTTGATCTCCATGGTATTTGCGCCTGCAGCCGCATGTTTCATACCCTCTTTATAAATAGAATAAGCAAGCACTGTTGCGGTAGTTGTGCCGTCGCCTGCCACATCAGATGTTTTACTTGCGACCTCTCTTACGAGCTGCGCGCCCATATTTTCATAAGGGTCCTTAAGCTCAATTTCCTTGGCTACTGTTACGCCATCTTTAGTAATTGTTGGGGCCCCGAATTTTTTATCGAGAATTGCATTTCTTCCCTTTGGTCCCAGAGTTGACTTTACAGCGTCACTCAATGTTGTTACACCTTTAAGTATTTTTTTCCTTGCATCTTCATCAAAAAGTAATTGTTTTGCCATTTGATCCTCCTTAATTTATTTAAACAGGTAAAATTTATTTCTCAACTATCCCAAGGACATCGTCTTCTTTGATTATCAGATATTCTTCGTTATCGAGTTGTATCTTGGAACCGGAATATTTTTCAAACAGGACGACATCACCAACTTTAATATCTATTTTTTGCAGTTTGCCGTCATCGGTTATTCTGCCGGGGCCTGCTGCAATTACTTCTCCTTTCTGGGGTTTCTCCTTTGCGCTGTCCGGGATGTAAAGCCCTCCGGAACTTTTCTCGGGCTCGTCAGAATATTTAACTAATAATCTGTCTTTCAGTGGTTTAAATTTCATGGTCAATTCTCCTTTCTTTAATAATGGGTTATTGGTTTTAGAATCTGTTACAAGAAAATTAGCACTCTAACGTGGTGAGTGCTAATATAATATTAATAAGATTACTATAACAAGGTCTTAAAACAGTAGAAAACAGCTAATTTCAGGGAATAATAGCAAATATTGCCTGATAACTTGTTATTCCTTAAAAATCGCTCCTGAAGATAGCCTGATAACTTCCTAAGTTTTCAATAATAAATATCTTTCTTTGTATACAAAAACAGTTTAATTAATAAAAAGCCGGCAACAAATCCTCCAACATGTGCGAACCACGCAACACCTCCCTGGCCGGCAAAGCCTTTACTTATTATACCATTCAAAAATTGAATGACAATCCAGAAACCAATTACGAGCATGGCAGGCAGCCTGATAACATTAACAAAGAAGCCAAAAAAAACAAGGGTATGTATTTTGGCATGTGGGAAAAGCAGCAGATATGCACCCAGAACGCCTGATACAGCTCCGCTGGCCCCGATCATCGGTGTTTGCGATGCAGGTTCTGCAAGTGCATGGGAATAAGCTGCTATAACACCACAGACTATATAGAATATCAAGAATCTGAAATGGCCCAATCTGTCCTCGATATTATTCCCAAATATCCAGAGATAAAGCATATTGCCGCCAAGATGAAGAAAGCCGCCGTGCATGAACATTGAAGTAAAGACGGTAAGGATGGGATGAATCGGCTGATAGGTTTTAAGCGTTAAGAGTAAGTTTGGTATTGCACCGTATGAAAATGCTATTTTTTGCTGGCCGTAAGGAGAAGTTATTTGCATTAGAAGGACAATAGTATTCAAGGCAATTATTGCAATTGTTATAAATGGGAAAATACTTGAAGGGTTGTCGTCTTTAAAAGGAATCATATCTTCAATTAACAATGAGTAATTATCAATTAAGGAACAAAAACCATTTCCTTAATTACTCATTCAGCACTACTCATTATTCATTATTAAAAACCTTAACTAAATATAATGAGTTTGTCAATTTTAAGAGTTTGTTGTGTTATAATTATATTAAAGGGGGCGACAGGTCTCGACGGGAGATACGAGGTCGAAGCTGCATGTCGTGGCTCTGTCACCACGTTAAAAGGCAGAAAAAATATAATCGCCAACACCAATTTGGCACTTGCTGCTTAAATAAAGCGGCACGCTTCCCTGAGAATGTCTGTGGCTCAGAAGGAGCGTCGATAAGCAGGCTGCTCTAAAGAGATCTTCCTTGTTCTTTAGAAAAGACTTAAAGGAATAGGGGCCAGCGGGGCCTTCTTACCGGCATTTCTGGTCCTGAGATAAAAAAATATGTAAGATAAACATGTAGACGCTTGGATGCAGTACTTTCGGACCCGGGTTCGATTCCCGGCGCCTCCACCATGAATTAGGGTACAGATTATGGAAAAAAGGCAACACAAAAGGATAATTGACAATCTTGACGCTGAGATTACAGCAGGCAACATAACTTACGCCGGGATTATAATGAATCTTTCCGAAGACGGTTGTTATATGGTGACCGCAACTTCAAATAAGGATGTTGGGTTTAGCAATCATTCGAAGCTGAAGCTGAAATGCAAACTACCGTCAGGAAAAGCGTTGAATATGGATTGTGAAGTAAAGTGGTTTCAGACAAAAACTTCCCCTTACGGCACATCTTTCAGCATGGGTATGGAGATTATCGACCCGCCTTTGAACTATAAGGAATTTATCAGATCTCTCTAGTAATTTCCAGGCAGCCCCGTCATACTTTGGCTTACAACAATCTGCTTCTTTCCGATGAATTCTGGTTTATTGACATTTTTTGAACTTCTGATATACTTGTTTTATATAAAAAACACAGAGACACAGAGGAACAGAAGTTTTATTAACAAGGAACAATGAGTAATTAAGGTAGATATTTCCTTAATTGCTCATTGTTAGTTCATCATTGCTAATTTCTCTGTAACGCAGTGGTAATAACGAATTATAAAACGAATGAAGGGGGAGATGTAAAGGAGGAGTTGTATGACAAAGGTGTTTCATTGTAAGGACTTTGGAGGTGTATGCAACTGGAAAGGACGAGCAGATACAAGGGAGGAGCTTCTCATGAAAATTGCCAGACACGGAGCGGTTAAACATAATATGAAGGACATGTCAGACACTATGCTTGCAAAGATTGCAGCTACGATCAGGGATGAAAGGAAAGAGCTTAACAATTCAGGGAAATGAAAGAGCTTACAGTATATCAGGACGATATGGGAGAATGGATTGTTATAAGCGACAAGATGCCTGGTTTTATGGCAAGGGGTAAAACACAGAAAGAAGCTGTTGAGAAAATGAAGCAGGCTTTTTCTGTCTACTATCCATGCGACAGCAGTAATTGCAGGGAGTCAAAATAATACGCTATGTCATGCTGAAAGAGTGTCAGTCTTTTATGAAGACCTTTTCTTCAGCCCCCTGATTATCTCTATGGATTTGCTTTTCAGTTTTATAAAGGTTTCTCTTGACTGGTTCCATATTTTTTTTGCAAAAACCAGCGGCGAATGAGACGGTCCAGGAGCTGCCAGAAATAACATTACCCTGCCGTCTTTTCCACTCAACAAAATGTCATCAAGCCCGTCATCGTTCCAGTCCGTAACAAAAAGACGTGAGCGTGGATTGCCTGTTGGATCAGGGTAGCGCAGGAAGTCGCCATTTCCGAGAACAAGCTTTTCGGCTTTTTTAAAGAGAGGCGCATTGCGTGTTCCGACATTTTTCAGATAGTAAACATAACCTTCCGCTTCTCCAATCAGAAGATCGTTTAATCCATCCTTGTTCCAATCATATATTCTCGGAGCCGACCTGGTGCCTGCATCAAAAACTTTCCCATCTACCTGCAGAAGAAAAGAGGAATCAAAAACCGGGACAGAATCAGTGCCTTTATTTAAATATATGACAATATTGCCTTCCATGTTTCCGATAATCAGATCATTTTTCCCATTGCCATTCCAGTCATTTGCAACTGGCGTTGCCCTATCACCAGCATTTATATTGGTCCCGTTCGCGTGGATAAACAGGCCTTCTGTAAATATTGGATCAGTATTGTTATTTGTGTTCATGTAAATCTGAACATTACCGTTGGCATCACCAACCAGCAAATCCTGTTTCCCGTCATTATTCCAGTCAACGACTGAAGGATATGCGCCTATTCAGCCCTCTGCCGCTGCATCTAAAGGAGAGCATTCCCTTTTGCATGTCTGCAGATAAGTAAAGCCATTAAAGGCAGGCGCTGAATTGGTGCCGATATTCTTATAGAAACTGACATATCCATGATTTACGCGGTTCTGATCATGATGGTTGTGTCCGACTAACAAATCTTTTTTCCCGTCCCCGTTCAAGTCGTATACGAATGGAACTGACCAGTAAGGCGCACTGAGGTCAGATGCGCCATCCTTGATATAAATTCCCGGCAAAAGAGTTGTTTGAAAGTCTGCGTAATAGCGGATGTGAAAAACCAGTGAAATGAGAAATATAAAAACCAGGATTATCCATAATGAATTTTTAGCAAAACCCGTCATATTGAAATTTAAGTTTAAATGGCATGGCCATGGCATGTCAAATGAAACTTATTTTTATGTTTATTTCTTGTCGAAGTATATTTATTGAAGTATAATTATCTTGCCTTTGTTGTGAAAAAGGCTGTAATGATTTGATGTGTGGAGAAAAAAAGCTGAAAGGCAGCAAGTGAAAAGATATGATAAAAAAACGAAACCGGATCTTATTGATCGAGGATTGTAATGCCGCCCAATCTTTAAAGGGAATGGCGGAGCAAAACGATCTGGAATATGATTATGTAATTGCAGGGTCTGTATCAGAAGCAAAGCAAATTCTGGGATCTGATAAATTTGATATTGTGATTACAGATTATCTGCTTGGAGATGGGACCGCAATCGATATTTTGAGTTTGGCCAATGATATCCCGGTTGTTGTTATCTCCGGGGACAGCGATCTGGAAGTTGCCGTTAATGCGATGAAGGCAGGCGCGTATGATTACCTGATCAAAGATGGGGCCGGCAATTATCTTAAAGTCCTGCAGGTCACTATTGAAAAGGCAATAGTACGCAAAAAAGCTGAAGAAAGGCTGCGTCTGGTTGAATCCGCAATTGCCAATGCCAATGACGCTATTATTATTTTGGAGGCAGAGCCCGGTGAATCACCAGGCAGGCAGATACTTTATGTTAACGAGGCGTTTACAAGGATGACAGGATACACATTCGAGGATGCTTACGGCAGGACGCTGAGGATGCTGCGAGGCCCCAATACAAGTCTGAAAGAGGTGAATAAAATCCGTGAGGCATTTATCCAGCGTAAGCCTGTGAGGGTGGAACTCGTAAATTACCGGAAAGACGGCTTTGCATTCTGGGTTGAATGCAATATTGTTCCTTTTGCCGATGAAAAAGGGTTTTTTCTGCATTGGGTTTCTGTCCAGAGGGACATAACTGAAAGGAAACAGGCTGAGGAAGAAAGGGAAAGACTGATGTACAAGATAAATACGATCAATACAGATTTAACGGAATTAAATCTGCAGTTGGAGACGATAGGCGCGGAAAGGACCATGAGCCTGATGGCATTGACTTTAGCAGACAAAGTGAGAAACCCTGCTGCCATGATAGGCGCCAGATGCAAAAAGATACTCGCAAAACAGAATATTCCGGAGGAGTTAAGAGAGAGCTTTAAATACATTGCTGAAGGTGCGGACCGGCTTGATGAAATAGTAAAAGAATTTGAAACATTACTCAAAAACAGGCAATCACAATTTGAGCATTATGATTTAAACAAAGTTGTTGAAGGCGTTGTTTCCATAATAAAAAAAGAGGCATCAGCGAAGAAGGTGGCAATGGTGGTAAATATTTTTAAGGACGCTCTCAGGATAAATATGCAGAAAGATCTTTTAAGGATTGCAGTTTACCATCTTATGAGAAATGCAATTGATGCCACAGCCGGCGGCGGCAGGATAATGGTTGAGACCTACGGGGATGAGAGCACAATTGTTCTTGCCGTTACAGACACAGGGCCGGGAATTTCAGAGGAGGATATTGAAAATATATTCAAGCCTTTTTTTACTACTAAAGATAAAGGGTTTGGATTGGGCTTGTCACTTGTAAAGCAGATAGTATCTGAGCACCTTGGGAAAGTGACTCTGGAGAGCAAAGCGGGCCGGGGCTCAACCTTCAGGATGTTATTTCCCTTAAGATGGAAAGAGGAAAAGCTTTCTTAGTATTCTGCCTATCGAAATATATACAGTTAATATGATATATTACATGTAATTTACTGTATTCTTAATGTTAATAAGCTAAGTGAAAAGAGGAGCATGAAAAGATATTCCATTGTTCTTTTTTGTATTTTAATATTTGCATATAATGTTTTTGCCCAGGAAGGGTCAACCCTTCCTGAACCGGAGCAGAAATCCGATGCTCCTTTAAATGTACCGGTACAGGTTCCGCCTTCCCGTCCTCAAAATGTTCCTGTAAATATACAACCGGTTGCTCCCGTGAATACTACTCCTCAGGTCCCTGCAGGTGTTCAGCAGAATATCCCGGTAAATGTTCAGAATCAGGTCCCTGCCAATGCGACGCCTGAACAGATAAGGGCATTTCTTTCAAAACCAAAGGAAGAAAACTATATAATCCTTAATTTTGACAATGCTGATCTGAGGGATGTAATAAACACTGTTGGTTCGATCACAAAAGAAAATTTCATTATAAGTCCGGGAGTGGATGCGAGGATAACTATTCATTCTTCAAAGAAGATTCCCGTAAGTGAAGTGATGAATGTCTTTGAATCTGTACTTGAGGCTAATGGCGTATCTCTTGTGAGATCAGGAGAATTTTACAAAGTGGTCCCTGGCGCTACTGCAAAACAGAAACCGCTCGAAATCAAAAAGGGCAACGAGGCTGAAAATATACCTTCAAATGACAGAATAGTTACACAGATAGTTACAGTAGATTATGTCCCTGTAAGCGAAATTACTACGGTCCTTACGCCCCTTCTTTCCCAGTTTGGGAGCATTATCCCGAACCCGAGGAACAATCTTCTTATAATCAATGATACACAGTCAAGCATAAAACGCCTTCTGAGCATCCTGGAAGAGATCGATGTCAATGCCTTTAAAAATACAAGGATGCTGTTCTTTAAACCGAAATATTCTGATGTAACCACTGTTTCCAATGAGTTGACAGAGGTGCTGAATACGTTAAATATGACTAAAGAAGGCATAGCGGTGGTGCCTCTTGAGAGGATCAACAGCCTTATAATTTTCTCTTCAAGCCCGTCTCTTCTTGAAGCAGTCGAGGGATGGCTGAAAAAACTTGATGAGGAGGTAGTGAGCGGACAGAATGTTTTTATCTATCCTGTCCAGAATGTAAAAGCCGAGCAGGTTGCAGATATACTGAATTCTCTCTATGGAGATGGCGGAGGCGGTGCAAAGAAAATATCGGCAAAACAAATAGATACTCAAAAGAAGGCGGCCCAGCCGCAGGCTCCAGCCGCAAGCTCCACCGATCAGTCATCCCGGCGCAAAAGAAGGGACCGGCAGCAGGATAGAGATTATAACCTTTGAACCGACAAACTCGCTCATCATCCTTGCGCCTCCGGGAATCTACAGGGAAATGGTGGAGACAATCAAAAAAATTGATACATATCCGAGAGAGGTGCTTATTGAAGCTGTCGTGGCGCAGGTGACTTTAACCAATACAGATGAGTATGGTATTCAATGGTCTGTTCTTCGTGATGTAACCATTGGAGGGAGTAAGTTTAACGGGATTATTCGAAACAGCCTTGGCACTCTTATAACAGCAGCGCCCGGATTAAATTCGGGGTCAGCAGGTGGTTTGTCAATGGTTTTGTTCAAGCCTAATGATATTACCGCCCTGATAAATGCGCTTGCAAGCAGGGGGAAGGTCAATATACTTTCGAGTCCAAGGCTTCTTGTCAGAGATCAGGAAGAGGCAAATATAGAAGTAGGTTCCGAAATACCGATAGCTACAAGCACCACAGTTATATTCAACTACGGCAACTACGGATATTACTACATCTACCCATTGACTCAAAGTATTCAGTATAAAACCGTCGGTATAAAACTGAAAATAAAACCCACGATCAGCGAAGAAAAAACCGTTGTGCTTGATCTCGAGCAGGAGGTATCTTCATTAGGGACGAAACCAACACAAGTCGGAGGATTGTCATATCCTTCATTTGATGCAACAAAGACTAAAACATCTATTGTTGTGCCTGATAAGCAGGGGATAGTTATCGGCGGTATTATGGAAGAAACCAAGGACAAAGGTTACTCGGGAATACCACTCTTAAGTTCACTCCCGATCCTCGGCGCGCTTTTTCGCTATGAAACCGATACGATGACAAAAAAAGAACTGGTCATAATTATTACTCCTCATGTAGTTGTCAACCAGACAGAGGGGGAAAAACTTACCGGTGAATTTATGGACAGATTTAAAGAGTTAAAAAAATATCTTGGCGAAAAAGAGATAAAAATTAATGAATCAGCCGATAAGAAACCTGCTGAATTGATAATTCCTTCAGAGGGAACGCAACCATCCCGGAACCAATGAACCAGGAAGCAGTAAAAATAGAAAAGTCAGGTTTATTGGGAAAGATATTACTTGATCAAGATCTGGTAAGTCCTGAAAAACTTGATATGGCTTTAAAAGAGCAGGCGTCTCTTGATAAAGCCAATCCCCGCCTTCTCGGAGATATACTCATATCCCTTGGATTCATATCGGAAGAAGATTTATTCAGCGCACTCAGCCTCCAGTTCGGTCTGAAATATCTGAAGTTCTCGGAATTCCCAAAGGTCGTTCCAGCCGGTTCTTACCCAACCATAAAATTTATGAAGCAATATAAATTCGTCCCCCTCGGCATGACTGATACTGTATTGAAGATCGCGATATCCGATCCGCTAAACGAATATGTTCTGGATGCGCTTCAAAGTTTTACTGACAGGTCTCTGGAAATATACCTCAGCAGCGAAAAAGATATAGTGGAGGCAATCGAACAGTTTTTTGGCAGCAATGTCCAGATGACAAACATTATGGAAGGAATGAGAGAGGAAGAAGCCGGGGAAGAGGGTATTGAATTAAATGAGGATGTGCATCATCTCAGAGACATGGCTTTTGAAGCGCCCATTGTTAAACTTGTAAATATGCTTATCACCCGCGCGGTTGAGAGCAGGACCAGCGACATACATATAGAACCTTTCGAGAACAATGTTAAGGTCAGATACAGAATAGACGGAGCATTGACGGACATTGAATCGCTGCCGAAACGGATACAGGCTGCCGTAATATCAAGGATAAAAATAATGTCACGTCTTAACATTGCTGAAAGGAGACTTCCACAGGACGGGAGGATAAAATTAAGGGTTTCAGGCAGGGATATAGATCTCAGGGTCTCTTCGATACCAACAACTTACGGGGAAAGTATCGTCATGAGAATACTTGACAGGGGTACAGCGCTTGTCATTCTTGAATATCTTGGTTTCCCGGAAGATATAATAAATAAATACAAAAAACTCATCACAACCCCTTACGGTATGCTTCTTGTCACAGGCCCGACCGGAAGCGGTAAAACAACAACGCTTTATGCATCGTTGAACAACATCAATTCTTCTGACAAGAAGATTATAACCATCGAGGACCCTGTAGAGTACCAGATAGATGGTATAAACCAGATACATGTAAAGCCCCAGATAGGTCTTACATTTGCAAACGGGCTCAGACACATTGTACGCCAGGACCCCGATGTCATTATGATCGGAGAGATCAGGGACCTTGAGACAGCCGATATAGCCATCCATTCAGCGCTTACAGGGCATCTTGTGTTCAGCACTCTCCATACGAATGATGCGCCAGGCGCGGTGACAAGGCTCCTTGATATGGGGATTGAGGCTTTTCTTGTAGCGTCCTCTTTGATCGGCGTCCTTGCTCAGAGACTGGTGAGGGTAATATGCCCGAAATGTAAAGAGCCGTTTAAACCTCAGCAGATGTATATGGATAAGCTGGAAATTAATGAAGACATCATTACATACCATGGCGCAGGCTGTGAAGAATGCAGGTCCACAGGATACCTCGGCAGGACAGGCATTTTTGAATTGATGGCTGTTGACCTGGAGATCAGACAATTGATCCTCGATAAGGTAAGTTCGGATGTAATCAGACAGAAGGCCGTATCTAAAGGCATGCAGAATTTACGGGATAACGGCTGGCAAAAGGTCAAAGAGGGCGTAACCACTATTGAAGAAGTATTAAGGGTCACACAGGAAGGGGTTTAACTTTAATCCTCAGATTACGAAATTAGCATATGCACAGATTACGCTAGATTTCATTAAATATATTTTATTCAGAGAATCTGTGTTAATCTGTGAAATCTGTGGACTGTTTTAATAAATTAATATGGAAACATTTTATTACGAAGCGACCACACATGAGGGGAAGCTGGTTACAGGGACTCTTGCAGTCACAAGTGAGCGTTTGGCTATTGACCGCATTCAGGATATGGGTTACTATCCCTTAAAGGTCAGCAGGGTAGTTAAACGCGAGAATTTCATCAATCGCCTGTTATCATCTGTCAAGAACAGGATCACCACGAAAGATATAATGCTGGTCACATATCAGATCGGCGTGCTCCTTGAAGCCGGTTTTACCCTTGACAAGGCGCTCTCAATACTTTCAGAAATGTCGGAAAAAGACAAGCTCAAGGACATGATAAACGATATTCTTTCACAGGTAAAAGGCGGCAAGTCTTTCTCGGATGCGTTATCGAGATACCCGTCGGCCTTTCCACTCTTTTATGTAAATATGATAAAAGCCGGCGAAGCGGGCGGGTTTTTAGAGAGCACGATCTCGCGTATGGCAACATATCTTGAGAATACCGAGGGGCTTAAAGAAGACGTCAGGTCGGCGCTTATTTATCCTTTTATACTTGTGATTGTGGGCGGGACTGCCGTGATAGTGCTGTTGACTTTTGTGGTGCCGCAGTTCGCGAAGATATTTGCCGATATGGGGCGCAATCTTCCTTTGCCGACGCAAATTCTGCTTCTAATAAGCAATACGCTGGTAAAATTCTGGTGGGTTATCGCACTGTTTATTGCAGCGCTTGTGTCTGTTATAAGGAAATATCTGAGCAGTGAGGAAGGAAGGCGCACATGGGACGGTTTGAAGTTCAGGCTTCCTTTATTCGGGAAACTTTTTAAAGAGACTGCAGTTTCACGATTCGCCAGGACCTTTGGGACCCTTCTTGGAAGCGGGGTCCCGATATTGAATGCATTGCAAATAGTGAAAGGCACCCTGGGGAGTGAAAAAATATCTGAAATAATTTCTTCTGTAAGGGAATCAGTAAGAAAGGGAAAGGGACTTTCCGAGCCTTTAAAAAGCAGCGGTATTTTTCCGCCTCTCGCATTACATATGGTAACTGTTGGAGAGGAAACCGGAAGGCTTGACGAGATGTTGATCAAGATCGCGGACCGCTTTGATTTAGAGGTAAGGACTACAATAAAACGGATGCTCTCATTGCTTGAACCGGCTTTGATACTGACAATGGGCATTATAGTCGGGTTTATTGTCATAGCGATGCTTACGGCGATATTCAGCATTAACGAACTGCCGTTTTAAAGAGAGGGTTTGAATTTTGAGGTGTCATTTCGCATTTAAATTTTTAATTTTTTATCCGGATAATAAAGGAGGAGGCAATGAGGAATATAAAGAGAAGAGGTATCTTGAATAAACGTGGCGGCTTCACACTGATCGAACTTATGGTTGTCATGATCATTCTCGGTCTTTTAGCGGCGCTTGTAGTGCCGAGAATGTTCGGCAGGATAGGCGAGGCCAAGAAAAAGGCGGCAAACGCCCAGATAGAGCTTTATGGAACAGCGCTTGATTCGTTTCATCTTGACGTCGGCCGTTACCCGACAACTGCTGAGGGACTGGAAGCCCTGATTACACAGATCTCAGGCTCAGAAGGCTGGAACGGGCCATATCTGAAGAAGACCGAGATCCCCGCCGATCCATGGAATAATCCATACCATTATGAATCACCGGGTAAGCACGGCGATTATGACCTTTATTCGTATGGCGCTGACAACACGGAGGGCGGAGAAGGAGACAATGAAGATATTGTAAGCTGGAAAACGATGAGGTAGATGAAGATCTCAAATTACAAATTACAAATTACAAATTTGAAACAGACGGGGTTTACCCTTATTGAACTTATTATAGTTCTCCTTATCATAGGGGTTTCCGCAAGCATTGTAGGCATTGCTATCAACAGAAGTTCAGGTAACCACCAATTAAAGACGTTTGCCAGGGAAGTTTCAGCAGTTCTCAGGTATGCAAGAAGTCAGGCGGTTGCTGAAAAAAGGATGTACTGTTTTTTTATCGACAGCAGGGAAGGGATGTTAAAGCTGTATACCGAGAATACCGGTACGGATAGTGAAGAAAAATTCTTGCAGGTGTTAGACAGACCAATCCCGCAAGAGTTGCAGATTGTTTTAACAGGGAGAGACGCTGATTCTTCATTTATTGAATTTTTTCCTATCGGGAATTCAACGGGTGGTGTTGTTGAGGTGAGCAACCGGAAGGAAAAAGTTTATTTTGTATATGTTAACCGTATAACCGGTAAAGTTGAAGTAAAACAGGGCGAGAGCTGAGAAAATGAAAATTTCAAATTTCAAATTCCAAATTTCAAATTCCCGAAGGGACGGGTTCACCCTTATTGAGGTAATAGTAGCAATGGCAATTTTAGGCATAAGCCTTGTTTTGATCATGCAGTTATTTGCCGGAGGGCTTAGGGCTGCAAGGACCTCATGTGACTATTCAAGGGCTGTCATTCACGCCAGGGAGAAAATGGCTGAAAAAACAGAAGCCCCTGTTCAGGATAGCGGAGTTTTTGATGACGGGTTCAAATGGGAAACAGAGATCGAATCTTACAGGGAACTTACGGATGACGCTTACAAACTAATAAAAATAAAAGTAAGAATAATATGGCCGGACGTCATGAAAAATTCAAAGACATTAGAACTTGTCGGATTGAAGGCGGTTGGGACTCAGGATGAAGAAGAGCTATAGAAACAGAAGTCAGAAGTCAGAAGTCAGAAGTCGGGGGTTTACCCTTATTGAGGTAATTATATCTATAACTATTTTGAGCCTTATAACCGTTATAATAGGCAGCGCTTTTCGCCTGGGGATTCAGGCCTGGGAGAAAGGGGAAAAAGAGACCGGGGATGCCCAGCAGCTGCGGGTTTTGTCAAGTTTATTGTCGCAGCAGCTGAAGTCATTATATCCTTACAAAATAAAGATAAAAGATAAGGATGAAGATGTTGTGGCATTCAAGGGAGAACCTGATTCCATCACATTTGTTACGACGCTCACAGATTCATCATACGGAGGATTAAAATGGGTGCAGTATATTTTCAGGGAAGGCGTTCTTTTATATAAAGAAGGCCTGCTGCCTGATAAAAAATTCGAAGAACATATTAAAGATAAAAATAAAGAAGAAATAGTAGATACTAATATAGATAATTTCCAATTTTCATATCTTGCGCCGGATGACGATGAATGGGCGGATTCATGGGATGATGAAGAAGAAGTTCCGGGCTCCGTAAGGATTAATTTATCTCATTTTCAGCCGTTTGTTATTAAAATCCAGGCATCTGAATATGGAGAAAAGGATGAAGACATATAATAATTGTCAGGCTAATCTCTTTAGTCTCTGCAGGGTGGTCTTCAGCCGCCCTTTAACAGACCGGAGCGGAGGGGTAGCGCTTGTACTTGTGATCTGGGTCATAGTGGTACTCATAGCGATTGTCGGAGAATTTTCGTATTCTATGAGGACGGAGATCAACATTACAAGGAACTTCAAGGAGGAAGAGGAGGCATACCAGTTGGCTTTGGCAGGTTTTGAACAGGCAAAGGCTGAACTCCTTAATGTTAAAGACATTTCAAGAATGTATGTTGACGCGAATGACGTTCTGATCATTGGTCCGGACGAAGAAGCGCCTGAAAGAAAAGGCGATCTTGGTAAAGGGAATTTCGAGTATACAATAACTGATGAAAATGGCAAGATGAACCTTAACATACTCTTCAATGGAACAATTGAGGAATATTTTTATGAATGCTGGCGTTAAGAGTGAAGAGATTGATACAATAGTTGATTCCATTTTTGACTGGAGGGATACAGATGACCTTCATATGCTGAATGGCGCAGAAGACGATTATTATGAGTCTCTTGACAGGCCTTACAGCTGTAAAGACGGCCCCTTTGATACACCGGAAGAACTGCTGCTTGTTAAGGGCGTCACCCCGGGAATTTTTTATGGCGCCAAGGCAAATGATAAGGAAGAGGCGATCGACGGGGTTGGAAAATATTTCACAGTGTATGGTCCCGGTACTATAAATAAATGGACTGCTTCAAAGGCTGTACTCGAAGCAGTTCTTGGACCGGTCGAGGCAGAGAATACCGTTATCTTGAGGGAATCAGGCCAAGCCTCCGGAGGCAATTCCGAATTTTTCAGTATCGTATCTACCGGAAAGAATTCAGACGGTACAATTAAGAGAACGGTAAAAGCGGTAGTTCAGAAACTGGATGATGAAATGGAGATTATTTACTGGAATGACAACATCATTGGGTAAACTGTTCGGAACATTTATAGGTATTGAGTTTAAAGAAGACACCCTTGTCATATCATATTTGAGAAATAATATGTCAGGGATAAGTCTGCTTTCTTCATCCACGTTCCCTCTGAGGAACGATGACAGTGTTTTTGCCGAGATCCGTGAATACATAAGCAGGAAAGGCACGGCTCCGGATAAAATATTTGTGAGCATACCTGACAAATGGGCTATCACCAAATTTATTGAGATACCGTCAGTAAAGAGTAAAGGCAGAGAGGCTTTCTCAAATTTAATGCGTTTTGAAATAGAGCGTCATATCCCTTTCAATATTGAGGAAGTGTCTGTTGATTTTCTTGTGCTTGATGCAAAGGGCGCAACATATTCGGTTGTATTCGTTGCTGTTCATAAGGGGAAAATGGACTATGTTAAAGAGTACCTTGAAAAGCTTTCCCTGAGACCGGATGCCGTTATCACTTCATCTTTTGCCGTTTTAAATACGATAGAGCTGAGCGGTGTTTCAGCGGGCGGTTTACAGGAAATTGTAGGTATTGTCCGCAGATCGAAAATTATAGGGAAAAAAGGGATAGCAAATATTTGTCTTTACTTTGACAAACTGCATGCAAGTTTATCGGTAATAAAAGACGGTATCTGTATACATCAGAGGCTCTTTTCTTTTCAAACAATGCAGGTATTTCTGAATGAAATCTCTGAATATCTCACTGAACTGTGTTCAAGATTCTCAATAGATCGTTTTAATACATTAATGCTTGCGGGGGATATTTCTTCCGCAGCCGATATCGCAAACGACCTGAAGGAAAAACTCGGGATAAATGTTATATCGCTTGATAAGGTCTCTGATTTTTCAAGTAAGATAAATAAAACAGATATAAATTTGCTCTCTTCGTCTGTCGGCGCCTGTTTTGCCGGACTTGGAGTGGCAACATATACTCTCAACCTGCTCCCTCACAGGATGGATTATGAAACGAGAAAATTATTCCCGTTGAGTACAAGGATATTTCTTGTTTTGATAATTGTTCTTATTGCCGGAATTTTTACGACCGAGGCTTTAAAGAAAAAGAAATATCTGGCAAACATTGAAATGGAACTTAAAAATAATACGCCCATGATAGCTGCTGTTGAAAAACTTTCTTCTGATATCAACGGGCTGAAGAACCAAATTGACTTATTGCATAAACTGAAAAGCAATGAGACAACGCTCGAGATACTTGCGGAACTTGCGGGGCTATTACCAAAGAATGCCTGGATAACAAATCTCGAATACAAGACCTTTGACATTAAAGATAAAAAGGCGGGTGCGGGCGAGCTGGTACTGAGCGGTTATGCGTCTTCATCTTCGGCGCTCATCCCTATCCTGGAAGCCTCCCCATATTTTGAGAAAGTAACGTTTGCAGGCCCTGTTAAAAAAACAGGTGATAAAGAGCAGTTTAAACTGAGAGCAGAGGTGGTTGTTCCGGCAGAGAAAGTTGATGAAGTTAAAGCAGAAGACATCGGGCAGGAGGATGAGGTAAAGGGAGAAGACAAAGTTCAGAAGGATGAAGTTAATGCAGAAGAAAAAGCACAAAAGGATAAGGTTAGAGTAAAAGGCAAAAAGCAAAAGCTTAAGAAGGAAGTTAAGAAGTGAGGAAGCGATATGAATCTGCCGTTTAAAGTTAACGAGAGGGAAAAGAAAGTTCTGATAATCGGAGGGATTGCTGTTATTGCTATTATCCTGTTTCAGGCATATTCATGGTATGCCGATTATACAAAACGCGCTGAAGATTTTTCTGAAGCTAAAAGTATTATGCTTGAGAAACAGTTGAGAAGAATATCTGAAAAAGACGCCTTTGAAAATAGGTTAAATGAACTTAAACAGGAACTCGAAAAACAGGAAACTGCTGTTTTTCAGGGTGATAAGCCTCCTATCGCAGCGGCAGCACTTTCAGATATACTGAGGGATGCGGCGACCTCATCGGGGTTTAATATAACAATGGAACGAACAATTAATCCGTATGATGTTCATTATTATGTCGCCGTTCCTGTAGAGATAGGTTTTACCACAACCACCGAAAAACTTAAAGAACTTCTGTTCAAGGTCAGAACAGCTCCCTTTCTGCTTACTGTTTCTGAGATCAAGATAAGGGTTGTCAATGTTGGCAACCCAGTGGATATTTATACAAGTCTGGTAGTGACAGGTTTTATCAAAAAGCCTGCTGAGGCTGAAAAGGAGAGTAAAGAAGTGGACAAAGAGAGGAAAAATGATACGTAACTATTTTCTTATCAATATCATACTTCTTGTGATCATCGGGTTTCTCGGGTCTAAATTTTACAAGGTATATTCACACACCTTTGAGGTCCCTTCAGAAACGGCTGTAAAACAGATCCAGAAAGAGACGGCTCAGGTCATGAGAGAGGAAATGGCTTCTGATGCAACACGTTTTCAGGTAATTTCAAATATGGACTTGTTCAGGCCTTCAAGAACGCCTTACAAGGAGGAAGTAAAACAGCAGGAAGCGCCAAGGATCCCGCCAAGGCTTTTTGGAACAATTATTCTCGGGAGCGAAAAAACAGCTATACTCGAAGATCCCAATACAAAATTGACACATATGTATCGTCTCAATGAAAAAATAGGGGGCTATGTTGTGTCGGACATACTTGAAGACAAGGTTGTTCTGTCATGGAATGGCGAAAAATCCGAAGTGAGGTTAAGGGATGAAAAGAAAGGTTTGCCGCCGGTTAAACCTATGGTGATGCCGCAGCCGCCACAACCACAGCAACCTCAGCCCCAGATGCAGCCTCAACAACAGCAGATCCAACCCAGGGTGCCGACTCCTCCGGCCCAAAGACAGACGCCACCGCGAAGGCCGGTTCCGCGAAGGGCACCGCGGGCAGCATACACGTCCGAACGAGTAAGATCAGGGGGTCTCTATTCCCAGGGACTTCATCTTCCTGTGAAGGTTGCTTCTTTCGATCTCCAGTTCTTCGGCAGTCTTTGATACGTTAAAGTTGTTTTCCTGAAGCCTTTTAATGATAAAATCCTTCTCAAACTGTTCCCGTGCTTCTCTCAATGTTTTGAATGAGGAATAATCGGATTTGCCCCCTTTGAATGAAGGGATTTCTTTTATGTCAATGACGTCCGATGGGTTCATAATTACAAACCGCTCGATAGTATTCTTCAGTTCTCTTACATTGCCGGGCCAGTCATAGCTTATTAAGGCCTCTAATGTTGTCTTGCTTATCTTCTTGATTTTTTGTCCGTATTGTTGAGCAAAAATGTTAAGGAAATGTTCTACAAGAAGCGGGATGTCGTCTTTTCTCTCCCTTAGAGAGGGAACATATATTGGAATAACATTAAGTCTGAAGAAAAGGTCTTCCCGGAAGTTCATTTTTTTTATCTCTTCTTCGAGGTTTTTGTTTGTGGCGGCAATTATCCTTACGTCGACTTTTATTTTTTTACTTCCACCGACTCTCTGGAACTCCTGTGTTTCAAGGACCCTGAGCAGCTTTGCCTGCGTGGCTAATGACATATCTCCGATTTCATCAAGGAAGAGGGTCCCTTCGTCTGCAAGTTCAAATTTGCCTTTTTTGGATTCAAAGGCCCCGGTGAAGGAACCTTTCTCATGACCGAACAGTTCACTTTCGATCAGCTCGTGCGGGATTGCAGCACAGTTTACTTCAATAAAGTTCCTGTCCTTTCTGTCGCTTGAATTATGCAGGGCCCGTGCGACGAGCTCTTTGCCCGTTCCGCTTTCTCCGAATATAATGACCCGGCCCTGAGAGATTGCCGCTTTTTGTATCTTATCCTGTAAAGATATAATACCGGGGTTTGCTCCAATGATTTCCCATTGCAGGGATATGCTGGTTTTTAATGCAATATTTTCTTTTTCGAGTCTCTGTTTTTCAAGCGCCCTGCTGACGAGGATTGTGACCTTTTCAAGCGCTAAAGGTTTTTCCATAAAATCGTAAGCGCCGAGTTTGATGGCGTGAACAGCAGTATCAATGGTGCTGTGTCCGGAAATCATTATTACACAGGCATCACGGTTTTTTTCCTTCATGCTCTTGAGAGTTTCAATGCCGTCCATTCCCGGCATCCAGACATCCATAAGAACGATATCGGGAGAAGATTCGGAGAAAAGCGTCAGAGCTTTTTCTCCTGATGAAGCGGTGATAACTTCATGCCCTTCGTCCTCAATGATGCCGGTCAGGGTCTCGAGAATACTCTTCTCGTCGTCAACTATGAGGACCTTTGCCTTTGCGGATTTTCCCATGTGTTTTATGTAAATCTCCTGTCTTGAAAATTATGGTCCATCTCTGTTTTAGCAGCAATAAATGCCCGCAAATGTTGTTCCTGCCTCCGCAGTGATGACAAATAAACCAGTTTCATAAATGAATTTAATTATACATAATGCAGAGTATTTTGGGTGATTCCGAAGAAGTTCCTGATGATAATGACTTTGCGGCCAGGCTTAACACGCCTTTGATAAAAAAATCACTTCTGTTTCTTTTTCGCCCATTTTATTATCTCATTCACCATTGCCTCAATGGTTGCTTCTTCAGGCATGATGCTGACTTTCAATCCTGCTTTTTCAATTGCCTTTGCAGTGACAGGGCCGATCACCGTAATTGCAACGTCTTTCAGGAGGTCCTCTGCATCCTCTCCTGCTATTTCAATAAAATTATTAAAAGTCGCAGCGCTTGTAAATGTTGCTATGGTGATCTTGCCCTCTTTTAAAAACCGTTTTAATCTCTTGCCGTGTGTTTCAGGTTTCACAGCCCTGTATGCCGTGACGACGTCGATCTCTCCGCCGAGCTCTTTTATCTTCTCCGGGAGGATCTCACGTGCAACTTCCGCCCTGGGAAGAAGGAATTTTAATCCTTGTAGTGCGGAAGCGCGGAAGGCGGAAGCCGGAAGTTTTCCCCTTCGGCATGCTTTGCCTGCACTTTTGCACTATTGCACTTATCAGCCCTTCCGCATTGAATTCCTCCGGAACCAGGTCCACTTTTATTCCGAACTTATTAATTGCCTCTGCTGTCTTTGTGCCGACCGCGCATATCTTTATTCCTTTTAAATCCCTGATGTCTTTTTCTTTTTCAAATAATCTCCGGAATAAAAATTTAACGCCGTTTGCGCTTGTCAGTATCAGCCAGTTGTAAGATTCAATTTTATCTATTGCATTATCAAGCTCTGCCCAGTCTTCAGGCGGTACAATCTCTATGGTACGGAATTCGATAATTTCCGCCCCAAGTTCCTCCAAAGATTCATATCCCTCAGAATGTTCCCTTGTGATAAGGATGCGCTGACCAAAGAGAGGTTTCTTTTCATACCAATTGAGAATTTCTCTCAACCTTACAACTTCACCTACAACCATGACTGCAGGCGGTTTGATCTCGTTTTCTTTTATCAGGTCAGGCATGGTCTTTAAATTCCCGACGAGGGTGGTCTGGTCAGCCCTTGTACCCCAGCGTATCACCGCTACAGGGGTATCAGGACTTCTGCCGTTATCAATGAGCTTTTTACAGACCAGTGATATATTTTTTACAGTCATAAGAAATACTATCGTGCCTACACCGGTTGAAAGCTTTTGCCAGTCAATGGAGCTTTCCTCCTTGGAAGGGTCTTCATAACCGGGAACGATAGCAAGTGAAGATGAATAAAGCCTGTGAGTAAGAGGGATGCCGGCGTATGCAGGCGCTGCAATGGCGGAGCTGACACCCGGGACTATTTCAAACTCAATATTCTCTCCCGCCAAAGTCTCGGCCTCTTCTCCACCTCTGCCGAATACAAATGGGTCGCCGCCTTTTAAGCGGCAGATGATCTTCCCTTCCCGGGCCTTTTCAACGAGGGTCCTGTTTATCTCATCCTGAGTCATTGTGTGCTGGCCCCCGCGCTTTCCGGCATAAATGAATTCAGCGTCATGACTTATGTAGTTCAATACCTGCGCATTCAAATGGAAGTCATAAATAACCACTTCTGCCTTTTGCAGACATTTAAGTCCTTTCAGCGTAAGAAGACTGATATCCCCCGGACCTGCCCCGACTATGTAGACTTTACCTTTTTGCATGAGTTATAAGTTAATAATCGGGTCAGGACGACCTGACTTTTTAGATGCGATCTAATAAACAAAGATTATAGACTGCATTGTGGCAAATCAGAAGACCTGTCAACGTGATGAAATTTACTAGCACTCCTTAAACCTTGTTCACCATCTCACGCAGTTCTTTGCCGACCTTGAAGAAGGGGACCTTCTTTGGCGGGACACTGACAGATTCGCCGGTTTTTGGATTTCTGGCTTTTCTTGCATTCCTGTTGCGGAGCCTGAAATTACCGAACCCTCTGATCTCGACCTTTCCACCTTTTGCAAGCGCTTCCTTGATGCTGTCAAAAACGGTCTCGACGATAACTTCTACCTGCTTTTTTGAAAGACCTTCCATTTTCTCTGCGATTTTTTCAATAAGGACCGACTTTGTCATAATTGCCTCCCAATATAAAAAATTTTGAATTTTGAAATTTGAAATTTAAAATTTTCATTCACGGTGTCATCAAGTATTTTAAGCTGACGCCCTGAAAGACATTATCCATAAGCCTCTTGGGAAATTCACCCTTCAATATTTCCATTACGCTGAATTTTTCTTTTTTCTGGACAACCTCAGGTTCACCCTTGATGCCTGTTAACTTGCCGGCAAGCATGATCGCATCCTGAAGATTTCCCAATTCATCAACAAGTCCTAATTCTTTTGCCATTCTGCCGGTAAATATCCTTCCGTCGGCGAGTTTTTTGATCTCCTCAAACTTCATCTTCCTTCCCTCTGATACTGCTATGATAAACTGATTGTGAACATCATCGAGTACATTTTGCAGGATCTGCTTCTCTTCCGGTTTTAGAGCTTTAAACATTGATGCAATATCTTTATGCTCCCCGCTTTTAATTACCTGTGTTTCCACCCCTATTTTTTGCATAAGGCCTGAAATATTGGGTAGTTCCATAATCACTCCTATTGAACCTGTGAGAGTGCCGGCATTTGCCACTATTTTGTCGGCAGGGGCAGAGATATAATATCCTCCGGAAGCCGCAACAGTACCCATTGAAATAATGATCTTTTTCTTTTCTTTGATCTTTAGTATTTCTTCATATATTTCCTGAGATGGAGCGACAGCTCCGCCGGGACTGTCAACTCTGATGACAACAGCTTTTATAGAATTATTTTTTGAGTAATCTCTTAATTCTTCGATGATATCGGTTGAATCAAGAATTACGCCCGTAACGCGTACAAGGGCAACCTTCTCTCCTAACGGACCTGTACGGTTCAACGCAAGTATAAGACTCAGGACCGCAATGAGTACAAAGATAATACCAAAAAAGATCAGGATCTTTTTCATCAGTTTCGATCAGCCTATCATTGTTTTCAGGCTGAGATACATCTTTCTTTCAGCAGGATTGATATTTATTACCCTCGCGGTCAATTCCGCCCCTGTCTTGAAGAGGTCTTCTATCTTTTCATCGGGGTTTTTTTCTATTTCAGATTTATGTATTAAACCCTCTATCCCGTCTTCAAGTTCAATAAAAACGCCAAAATCGGTGATGGTTGAAACCTTGCCTTGTATAGTATCACCCAGCTTGTATTTGGCCGGGATTTCGTGGACCCAGGGGTCAGGTGTCAGGTCCTTGAGACCTACAGAAATACGTTCCTTTTCGGGTTCAATGCTCAGAACGACAACCTCGATCTGCTGTCCTTTTTTCAGGACATCTGACGGATGTTTGATGCGTTTAAGCCATGAAATGTCTGATATATGAAGGAGCGCATCAACGCCTTCATCAAGGGCAATAAAGGCCCCGAAATCGGCAAAGCTCTTTACCTTTCCGGTTATCCTCTGACCGACAGTAAACTTGTTCTTAATAGTTTCCCACGGATTTGGTTTTAGTTGTTTTATGCTTAAGGATATCTTCTTGTCTTCTTTGTTGATTTTCAGAATAACCGCTTCGACCTGATCTCCTACAGAAAAATATTTTGAAGGTTTCAGTGACTTTTCCACCCAGTCGATCTCGCTTATATGTATAAGACCTTCAAGCCCTTCTTCGAGCTCGATGAATATACCGTAATCGGTTGTGGTAATTACTTTCCCTAATACCTTTTTTCCAACAGGATATTTTTCATCTCCCGAATTCCAGGGATCCGGTTTTTTCTGTTTATAGCCGAGTGTGACCTTTCCTGTTTCAGGATTGAATGTCAGGACAACTACTTCAACTGTATCTCCGATACTGAAGAGCTCTCCGGGATGGCTTATCCTTCCCCATGACATGTCGGATATATGGAGCAGGCCGTCTATTCCGCCAAGATCAATAAAAGCCCCGTAGTCGGTAAGGTTCTTGATTACGCCTTTGACAATGGTCCCTTCCTTAAGCTGATGCAGCGTCTGTTCTCTGAGTTTATTGCGTTGTTCTTCAAGGAGTACGCGTCTTGAGACTATTACATTGGAGCCTTTGTGATTAATATTGATCACTTTGAATGTACAATTCTGGCCGATCAGATGATCTGTATTTTTTATAGCCTTCAGATCTATCTGGGAGCCGGGCAAAAAGGCGCTTACACCGCCAATACTTACTGTCATGCCGCCCTTGACCTTCCCTGTGATCTTACCGTCTACCCCAAGTCCCGAGTTGAAGGCATTTTCAAGCATATCCCAGGTCCTTATCCCTTCAGCTTTTTGCCTTGACAGTTTTACAAAACCGTCAGAATCATTAAGGTTCTCGACAAAAACCTCAATATGGTCTCCGGGCTTTAAATGGTTGATATCATTTTCGAGGAGTTCGCTCAGAGGGATGAAACCTTCACACTTGGTCCCTACGTCTACTATTACTCCGTCCGGCTTTACCTGCAGGACATTGCCTTTTACAATGGCCCTTTCTTTTAACCCTTTAAAGGTATTGGCATAAAGTTGTTCAAAATCGTTCATTTGAGTTTCCATGGTTATATATTATATTACCTCCTGCCAGAAATTTCTTTAATTTTTTTTATAACGTCATTTATGATCCATTGCGGCGTTGAAGCGCCTCCCGATATACCGACCTTTTCGACTTTCCTTAACCATTTCTTTTCGATCTCTTCCGCAGTTTCCAGGTGATATACTTTAGCACAGGCTTCCTTTGAAAGGTTAACAAGCTGGTTTGTATTTGCGCTGTTCTTGCCTCCAACAATAATCATAAGATCTACTTTGTTGGCGATCTCTTTTGTTTCCTTCATTCGTTGCACAGTTGAGTCGCATATCGTATTGTAAATTTTTACTTCCCTTGCTGTTGCGATGACCTCCAGGACAATTTCTTTTAACGTTTCGAATGATTGAGTTGTCTGAATAATTATACCAACCTTCTTTTTTATGTTTTTCAGATTTTCAATCTTGTCTGCAACAATTACATTGCTTCCTGCAAAGCCTATCAGGCCCTGCACTTCAGGATGATTTTTATCACCGATTATAAGTACCTGATAACCTTCATCTCTAAGTTTTTTGGTAAAGTTCTGCGCTTTTTTTACAAAAGGGCATGTAACGTCAATGAGATTATAGCCCATCTTTGATGTTTCTGTATACACTCCCGGTGATACTCCATGGGTCCTTATAATAAGGGTTTTAATGTTCCTGGAGTAAAGATCGTCCGTTGTACTGATCCCTTTCTGTTTCAGTTCTTCAACTACCTGGGGATTATGGATCAGTGGCCCGTAAGTAAATATACCTTTTTTCGATCCTTTCGCAAGGTCAAAAGTGATATCAATTGCGCGTTTGACACCAAAACAAAACCCTGCTTTTTTAGCGACTATTATCTTCATAGCGATTCTTCAATTCTTTTATTGCGGTCATGATTTTTTTGCTTATATCATCATGCAGAAGATGATGCTGATGCGCGTCCCTGACTATTGTAGAACTATAATATATCGGTTTGTCAAATACTACTGTTATCCTGGCCCTTTTCAGCCACCTGGCATTAACAGGCAGTGCCTTATCAGTACCTGTAAATAAGAGTTGGAACGATCGGGGCATTGCTGAGGCTGACAACCATACCAATGCCGCGCTTTGCCTCAAGAAGTTCTCCTGTATCACTCCTCCTGCCTTCAGGGAAAAGGACTATTAACTCTCCCTTTTTCAGTCTTCTGACGGTTTCCTTAATCGTTGAGGGCTGGGGTTTTTTCCTGTCAACCGGGATCGCGGTTTGTCTTATCCCCCACCGCAACACGGGTATTTCAAATAATCCCTTTCTTGCCATGAAGGTGGCCCTTCTTGGAAGGACAGCTCCTAACAGGGGAGGATCAATATAGCTTATGTGATTTGCAGCAATGATTACGCCTCCTTCATGCGGAATATTTTCCTTGCCCTTAACAACCACTCCGCCGTTGATCCAGAGGATAATCCGTATCAGGATCTGTGTAAGCTTGTATATGAAATTCATTAACATTATTATTTTCTTAAATTCTCAATTATCTTTTCAACTACCTCATCAATGCTCAAATTTGTTGAATCTATATAGATCATGTCATCGGTTCTTTTCAGGGGGGAGGTTTTCCGGGATGAGTCCCTTAAGTCTCTCCTCCTGATATCTTCAATTGTTGTTTCACGAGTGATACCCGGGTCTTTTAATTTCAATTCTTCGTATCTCCTTCTGGCCCTTTCTTCAACACCGGCATCGAGGTAGAATTTGTTCTCTGATTCAGGGAAAATGGTTGTTCCGGTGTCTCTGCCCTCGATCACAACTTTGCCCTGAAGGCATATGTTTCTCTGTATCGAAAAAAGACCTTCTCTTACAACGGGTATTGCTGAGACCTGAGAGCTTAACTCCCCGATCCCGGCTGTCCTTATCTCAGAAGTGACATCTGTGCCGTCAACTGCAACTCTGTCTCCGTTAAAAGCGATATCTGTATTGTCCAGCAACTTTTTTAATGCATCTTCGTCATCAGGATTGATCTTAGTTTTATTTACCTTCCACGCAACTGCTCTGTACAGGGCCCCTGTATCAAGGTAGTTATATCCAAGTTTTTTGGCCAGGAGCCTGGCTATCGTGCCTTTGCCGGCGCCCGAAGGTCCGTCTATGGTGATTACTGTTTTCATGTCGTTATAATTATTCCTAATTGCAGATGTAAGGGCGAGCGGCCCGCTCGCCCCTACCGATCGCCGGAAATATTAGCAATCCAAGAGCAAAATATAATAACAAAATCTGAAATTCTAATCTATGCTGGGGGCGAATTGCAGGGACATATTGCGATACGCCACTACCTGTCTTGCAGTTTGTTTAATATCCCCATAAATCCCGGGAAGGATGTATTGATGCAATCTGTATCTAATATTGTCGTCTCTCCGTCAGCCATGAGTCCGGCTATAGCCATGGACATTGCGATCCTGTGGTCTCCATAACTTTGAATGACAGCGGGTTGCAGTTTCTCCCGCCCCTCAATAATCAAACCGTCTTCAAGTTCTTCTACGTTGACGCCCATCTTTCTAAGTTCAGCAGCTATGGCAGCTATCCTGTCTGACTCTTTTACTCTCAATTCCTTTGCGCCGGTTATCTTTGTTTTTCCCTGTGCCAATGCAGCAGTTACACATAAAATCGGGAATTCATCAATTGTTCTGGGGACCATATCCCCGGCGATATCTATGCCTGAAAGACTTGAATGCTTTACAAGTATGTCAGCTACCGGCTCTCCTGACACTTCCCTCTCGTTCTCAAGCTTTATGTCAGCGCCCATGGACAGAAGGATTTCTATTAATCCGGTCCTGGTCGGGTTGATCCCTGTATTTTTTATTAATAAGTCTGAACCCGGAACGATGGTCCCTGCAGCTATAAAAAAAGCAGCGGATGAAAAGTCGTTTGGAACGGTCAAATCCAAAGGACTTAAAGCAGCCCTGCCTTTAATGCTTACTGTTAATCCGCTGATCTCTATGTTTACACCTGCTGCTTTTAGCATGCGTTCGGTATGGTCTCTCGATTTTTCGGGTTCTGTGACAGAGGTAGTTCCGTCACAGTAAAGTCCTGCAAGCAGGATTGCAGATTTTACCTGAGCGCTTGCAACAGGAGATTTATAGTGTACAGGTTTCAGTTCTCCTCCCTTTACAGTCAAAGGCGGACAACCATTTTGTGTTTCAAAAACAGCGCCCATTTGTGAAAGAGGCTCTATCACTCTCTTCATGGGCCTTCGGGTTAATGACGCATCGCCTTTCAAGGATAGCTGAAAACGGCTGTCCTGAAAGGACCCCGCAGAGAAGTCTCATGGTGGTCCCCGAGTTCCCGCAGTCGATCGCGTCCGTTGGCTTTTTCAGCCCTGTCAGTCCTTTGCCGGTGATTGTTATTTCGTTCTCCGAAGGCGATTCGTGAATCGCCATGTAAGGGCGAGCGGCAACTCGCCCCTACCTGTTTGTACGGGCGATTCTGAATCGCCCCTACTTCTATTTCCACCCCCATTTGCTTAAACGCACCAATAGTGCTCAGGGGGTCTTCAGCATAGAGAAAGTTCCTGATAATGCTTTTGCCTTCTGCAAGAGATGAAAGTATTATTGCACGATGGGAAATTGATTTATCAGGCGGCGGGATAAGTTCGCCGCGCAAGGGCCCTGTATTTTTAATGCTAATCTGACTCAAGGGGCTGACGCGCCTCCCTGGCTTTTATAAATTCTTTTTCAAGTCCCTGCCAGTCTGATCTTTCAATAAGTTTTGTAATATGTGAAATAGAGGATGAAAACATTTTAAGTGATTTCAGAATGTTCTTTTTATTGTGAGAGCAGATGTCCCGCCAGAGTCCTGCAGGGCTTTTCGCGATCCTTGTCATGTCTCTCAGCCCCTTGCCCCCATGATGAAGTATGGCTTCGTCAACTTTCAGAATACCGTTTATCAATGCGTATGCAACAACATGCGGCAGGTGGCTTACGGCAGAAAAGATCACGTCATGCTCTTCCGGATCCATGAGCATTGTTTTTGCTCCAACAGTCTTCCATAGGCTGATAACTTTTTTAAGGGCTGTATTATTTGTATCCGGACCGGGAGTAATTATGCATTTGGCATTTTGGTAGAGATCGGCAGAGGCACAAGTGACTCCTGAACATTCTTTTCCTGCGATCGGATGAGCGCCGACAAAATATACATCTTTTGGCATCAGCGGCTCAAGTTTTTTGACAATTTGCGCCTTTACACTGCCGACATCTGTAACTATGGCGCCCTTTTTTAAATTTCGGCGTATATTTTTCAGAATGGTTTCAAACTGCCCTACAGGAACGGCAAGCATAATCAGGTCCGCATCTTTTATCCCCTCTGTAAATTCAGTCGTATAACTGTCAATTATTCCCAGTTTTTTGGCCTTGCTCAGATTCTTTTTATTCCTGCCCATGCCGGTTATCTTCCCCTTAAAACCATGTTTTTTAAGGGCAAGGGCAAATGAGCCGCCTATCAGACCAACTCCGATAATTGCAATGTGTTTGAAGCTTGTTCTCATAATCTTAAAAGTTGCCAGTTGTCAGGATAACAACTAACGGTTAAGAATGGTTTTCAATTCTTCTATAAACCTTTTATTCTCTTCAGGCAACCCTATTGTAACACGTATTGCATTATCACCCATAGGTCTTACAATTACCCCTTTTTTCAGTAATGTACTGTATATTGGAAACGCTGTTTTATCTTTCAAATGAATATAAATGAAATTCGCCTCTGTAGGGACATAAGCAATCTTCATGGCATCAAGTTCTTTATAAAGATAATGTTTGCCTTTTTCATTTACCCGTTTTGTTTTTGAAAGGTGCTTTTCATCTCCCAGCGCTGCGCAAGCGGCCTTCTGCGCCAGAGAATTTATATTAAAGGGCTGACGCACTTTATTCATTTCAGTAAGTATTTCAGCGCCTGCTATTCCGTATCCAATCCTTAATCCCGCAAGACCGTATATCTTGGAAAAAGTCCTGAGAATAAGTATATCCCTGCGGTCCCTGAAATATTTCATGCTGTCTGCATAATCTGATTTAGTGACGTATTCATAATATGCTTCATCAACAACAACCAGCACTCCTTCAGGGACCCTTTCCATGAATGCGCTCATCTCTGTCTTTGTGTTTATTGTGCCTGTCGGGTTATTGGGATTTGCTATGAAAACTATCTTTGTCTTTTCTGTTATTCTTGATGCCACTTCCTGAAGATCATGACGCCATTCTTTTAGAGGTACAATTATATTTTTACCATGTACTGCCTGTACGATCGTTGAATATACTACAAAAGAGGGATGCGCTATTACCGCCTCATCCCCCGGACCAAGAAACGTCCGGACCGCCAGTTCGATAATTTCATTGGAACCGTTGCCAAAGATTATTTCTTCAGGTTTTACCTGTAAGCTTTCTGATAATGCCTGCCTGAGATAATAACAGCTTCCGTCAGGATACCTGTTCAGATCGTTTATCCCTTTGCGAAGGGCTTTAATTGCAAGCGGGGAGGGGCCTATAGGATTTTCATTCGAGGCAAGCTTGATCGAACCGGCAATTCCGAGTTCTCTTTCAAGTTCCTCAATCGGTTTTCCCGGGACATACGGGTTGATGGTTTTTATATGTTCTGGAGCGGTTATCATCAAGTTATATTTTTCGGGTTAATTATCTTACAGATTTATGACTGTTTGAAAATAAAAGATTAATAGCTGACAGCTAACAGCTATCAGCCGTCAGCTATTCCGCTGACGGGTAGGAGCCCAGTACTTTCATAAAGAGGCATTCCTTTTTTATATCCGCGATGGCTTTTTCAACTTTTTTATCTTCAAAATGTCCTTCCATGTCAACAAAGAATATGTATTCCCATGCCTTTCTCTTTGACGGCCTTGATTCGATCTTGGTAAGGTTCAGTTTGTGTTTTGCGAATGGTCTCAGAATGAGGAAAAGGGCGCCGGGTTTATCTTTTATTGTCAACATAAGCGATGTCTTGTCCTTTCCTGTTCTCGGAGGCGACTCTTTTGCAATTACCAGAAACCGGGTAAAGTTATTTTTATAGTCCTCAATGCTCTTTTCAATAAACTTAAGTTTGTAAACAGAAGCGGCGAGCTCGCTGGCAACAGCGGCTGCGGCCGGATCTTTTGAAACACGTTCAGCAGCTGCTGCGGTGCTCATCTCTTCCATGATCGGTATTCCGGGGAAATTCCTTTCGAGCCAATCACGGCATTGTGCCGTCGCCGGCGGGTGAGAAAAAATTCTTTTGACGTCTTCCCGTTTACCGGTTTTGGAAAGAAGGTTATGTTTTATCTCAAGCATTATTTCATAGGCTATCTTCAGGTCTGAGTCAACGAACATGTCAAGAGTAGAGTTGATAACTCCTTCTGTTGAATTCTCAATAGGCACCACTCCATACTGGGCCTTTCCTCTTGTGACAGCCTCAAAAACTCCTTTGATGGTGCTTTCAGATATATATTCTGCGGAAGATCCGAAATTCCTGATTGATGCAAGATGGGTAAATGTCGCAGAAGGGCCCAGGTATGCAACTTTGAGAGGTTGCTGCAGAGACAGAGATGCAGAAAGGATTTCTTCATAGATCAACCTGAGGACATTATCAGGAAAAGGCCCCTTGTTTATTTCCGTAAGCCTTCTGAGAATTTCTTTTTCCCTTTCCGGAGAATGAATGCTTAAATTTTTGTCCTGCTTGGCCTTTCCGATCTTAATCGCAGTTTCGGCCCTTTTGTTCAGCAGGTCAAGTATGCGGCGATCGATATCGTCAATTTGCTTTCTCAGTTCGTTGAGGTCGGACATGGTGAACGTTAATTTATCAATTACCCTGAGTTTTTTCAAGGGGTTTGGATTGTAGATTGTAAAATAGTGAATGAAAGACCGGTGCTGTATAATATATAAAATATGATTAGTCAGGCAGTTATTATTTTAATATTGCTGTTAAAGCCCTCTGAAATCAGGAAGGTTGAATTGTAACGGAAACAAAAGCCCCGCCCATTTATGAGCGGGGCCCGAAGTATAAATTGTCTTATTGCCTTATTACTGAACGCTGACTGTTTTTGTTGTGTTGAAAATAATGAAACTCCTTTTGCCGATCTCCCCTATTGCCGGATCGAGCTGATACCGCAGTTCTACGGTCACATCCATTTCCTTGGCCTTTATTTCCCTGACCTTTGGTTTGCCGGCCTCTTTTTCCACGTCTTCATAGGGAACGCTATCTCGAATTGTTATCTACCCTTGTCTGAAGCGGCTGAAGGCTTGTATCGCGGATAAGCCCCATTTTGAATTGTGCGCCGTATTTCATCTCATCGCCGCGGCAGTTTGTTGCCTGAGGCATATAGATTTTCGAGTTCTTGAATATTTCTTTGCCGTCTTTTGTCTTAGCGGTCACATCCAGGACCACTCTGTTTGAGGAGGGTCAGCCGTCAGGTATTCTATGCCCTGCCTTGTTTGCAGTCTTGACAGTAACCACAGCCAGCGGAGTTAAATTTTCAGGATAGGCCTTGTAACCCAGAGTGGTTACTTCTACGTTTATTGCCATTTTAAGCATATCAGGGTCACGATAGGCCGGCATAGTGTGCCCTTTGCCGGAATCTTCCATATGGCATTCCTGACATGTATCTGTGCCGCCGGAAGGCACATATGCATGGGTGTAGCTCCCATAGAGCGTTGCGCATTGAGAAGGCTGCGGGAACTCAAAATTGGGGCCCAGCCCGTGACATTGTCCGCACATAACAGCCTCTTTCAATATTACGCTCTTTTTCAGTGTGGCGTACATCTTGTCGGCATGCGTGCCGTCCTTTGTGCCGTAAATAACCCCCTTTTCAGGCTCGCCATCCTGCCATTTATGTACGATCGCTTTTACATTGTGACAAACGAGACAGTTGATATTCACTTTCGCAAGGGTTGCCTTGTCTCCATCTTTCAAGGGCCGTTGCAATCTGCTGGGCAACGTTATCTGATGCGTCCTTTATCTGCGGCAGATGACACTTGAAGCATTCCGATAAAGTGTTCAACTTTCACATCCTTTGTTTCCTTTACTCCGGACTTTGTAAAGGTGGTCTTAAGAGCGCCAACAAAGCCTTTCATGGCTCCAGCCGTGCTGCCGGTCCCGATCAGGGAGTGAGAGTGTATGGATTTCTCCCATTCCTCATAAATCTTCGGGTGGCACTGCCTGCACGAGCTTACATCGTACATCTGTGCGAGTTCATCAATGGTCTTTGCTTTTTCAACTGCAGAGACAGGTACTGCTGAGATCAGCATCGCTATAGAGAGCAATGCTAAAAATAGCCTTAACATCCTCATAGTAAATATTCTCCTTTCCTGAGATTTGGGTTTATTTGGTTAGGACCAGCAATCCCCCATTAAAAACTTTTATCTCATCCAGCCTGAGGTGTCAAATAAAAAAAACAAATACGTATTTAATGCTTTTTTATCTGTAATGCTTATAAGTTTAAAAGGACAATTATTCAATGAGAAGTCCGATTACAAAGTAGTCAGTAAACAGCAGCCGGTAGTCCGGAAAAGAATAACGGCATAATTGCCCTTTAGTAAAAATTTGATGTTCGCCATATTGCAATTTTATAAATCATTCGTTTATGTTAATTGATAAAACTATCACTGAAACATTTGAACTGAACTATCATATATATGGCTTATCCAAAGATTCTTGCAATGATCATGGCCGGTGGAAGGGGAGAAAGGCTTTTCCCCCTGACATTTGAGCGTTCAAAGCCTGCTGTTCCTTTTGGCGGGCGTTACCGTATTATTGATTTTGTCCTGAGCAATTTTATTAATTCGCAGATATTTTCCATCTATCTCCTTGTGCAGTATAAATCCCAGTCACTGATCGAGCATGTCAGGGAGAACTGGGGTCTTTCATCTGTTATGAGCGACCATTTTGTTACGGTTGTACCGCCGCAGATGAGATATGGACCTGACTGGTTTCAGGGAACAGCTAACGCGGTGTTTCAAAATCTTAACCTCATAAGACAGCATAAACCGGAGCTTGTAATTGTTTTTGGCGCTGACCATATATACCGTATGGATATACGTCAGATGATAGATTTTCATCTTGAACGCAATGCCCATGCAACAGTGGCTGCAAGGCCTGTTCCTATCAGTGAAGCCAGCTCATTCGGTATTATTGATGCAGACAAGGAGCACAGGATAAAAGATTTTATAGAAAAGCCGACAGCCCCGCCGTCCATGCCCGATGACCCGGCAAGGGCATATTGCTCAATGGGGAATTATATCTTTAATACAGATATCCTGATAAATGCGCTTATACAGGCAGAGCGTAACAAGGAATACGATTTTGGCAAGCAGGTAATACCTAATATGCTGAATGCAGGACAAAAGTTGTTTGCGTATGATTTTGAAACAAACATAATTCCGGGCTCCAAGCCTTATGAAGAACGGGGCTACTGGAGGGACGCCGGCACAATAAAAGCGTTCTGGGACGCACATCAGGATATGCTCGGAGAAAAACCGTTATTTGATATCAAAAATGAGATATGGCCCATCCGTCCATCAAGAAATGAACTGCCTGCATTGAAGATATTAGGCGGGGAGATCACAAACAGTATAATTGCCGAAGGAGCGATTATAAACAGATCTAAAATTATAAATTCTGTAATCCGCCGTGGTGTTGTCATTGAGGAGGGGGTCGAGGTCAGAGACTCTATTATCATGGATTATGTTGTTCTGAAAAAGGGGTGTATTTTAAATAAAGTTATTGTTGACGCTCATAATGTGATTGAAGAAAATGTTCACATCGGGTTTGATTCCAAAACACCTTACTGGCGCGCCCATCTGGATCTTTCAGGGATCACTGTAATCGCCACTGAGAAGCAGACCTCAAGGCTCTAATCTTCAGATTTTTCAGCTATCATCCGATATATATTCAAAAGGTTCAAGTTTGTTCTTGGTTGAATAATTATTGGAGAACATGATGTCTGATAAATGGAAAGATCTGGGCACTTTGCTGCTGGAATTTGGACTGCTGACTGACAACGACCTGGAAGAAGGAATAAAACTTCAGAAAGAAACCGGACTCAGACTCGGCGAGGCGCTGGTAAAGCTCGGCAAGACCAGCATGGAGGATATAGACTGGGTCCTGAGCAAGCAGCTTAATATCCCTTTTGTAATAGTTGATGATGTGACCCCCAATTACGAGTTGTTAAGCAAGTTTCATAAGGAGTTCCTTATCGAGAACAAGATACTCCCGCTCCATGAAACAGACGACCAGATATCAATTGTGGCAGAAGATCCGTTCAATAAATCCGCTATTGATTTTATCGGGGAATCATTCAGCAAAAAAGTGAACGTATCAACAGGCAGCGGCAAAAAGATCGAGCAGCTCCTGATAAATACTTTCAAAGAGATCGTACTGCCTGAACTCGTTTCTGCACTCGATGATATTACCGGAAGGATCAAAAATACATCTTTCTACCGGATAGATTTTTTATTAAGCGGGCATTCCTGCAGGATAGATATCTTCGGCTCAGGGATTTTAAGGAATGTCACCACAATAAAAGGCGTTTTCTGCAAGGAAGATGTATTCACCGCATTTGATGAACTGAATATACCTTTTCTTTATGACCAGGCCAGCAGATGAAAGGAGTATTTTTATTGCTGCATATCCTTTGCTGAACAGGCTTGACATAAAAAATCTGCCCATGATCGTCGGCGAATACGGACTGTTTCTTGCCGATGATATTTCTTTTACTGACGCTAATACTCATGGGCTTTCCCGAATCTTCCATTTTGACAGTCCGTTTCACGGGTACAGCTATTTTTTTACAAAAAGAACCCCCATTGATTTTAAAAAATCCATATGCGTTATTGATGCAGCGCCTGCGGATTTCAAAGAGTGTTATATAAAGACTTCCATACCTGAAAAATGTCCTTCCTGCAGCGGGACAGGCTGTCAATCATGCAGGGAGTTGGGATACGTGTTTCACGAACTGGAAGGCATATATTCCTCTGATGAATTGCGGGAAAAGTTGAGAAGGGATTGATATGGCAAAAATTGATGCTTTGTTTACCTACATGATTGAGAATAATGCAAGCGATCTGCACCTGAGCACAGGAACTAAGCCCAAGATCAGGAAGCACGGTGAACTTGAAGAGCTGGACCAGCCTGTATTGACAAATGATCATCTCAGGGCGCTTCTGTTTGAGATCGCAACCGAGGCGCAGCAAAAAATATTTCTTGACAGAAAAGACCTTGATTTTGCATATGAGATACCTGATGTTGCGCGGTTCCGTGCAAACTATTTTGAACAGAAGAGGGGCATGGGCGCTGTATTCAGGGTTATCCCGACCAAAATTCTTTCTATGCAGGACCTGGGCCTGCCGGACCAAATTTTGAGATTGACACAGTTAAGCAGGGGGCTTGTACTTGTAACAGGGCCGACAGGCAGCGGGAAATCCACAACGCTCGCCGCTATCATTGATTATATTAACATCAACAGAAAAGACCATATCCTGACAATAGAGGACCCTATAGAATTTGTGCATATGAATAAAAGCTGTCTCGTAAATCACAGGGAGATAGGCACCCATACGGAATCATTTGCCGCGGCTTTGAGGGCGGCACTGCGGGAGGACCCCGACGTCATCCTTGTGGGCGAGATGCGCGATCTGGAGACGATCGAACTTGCGATAACCGCTGCAGAGACCGGACATCTTGTCTTCGGCACACTTCATACAAGCTCTGCAGCAAAGACCATAGACCGTATCATTGACGCCTTCCCGGCAGGGCAGCAGGCACAGATCAGGACCATGCTTTCGGAATCACTGAAGGGTGTGCTCTGCCAGCAGTTATTGAGAAGGACAGATAAGCCGGGACGTCTGGCGGCGTTAGAGATACTCTTCTGCAAGACCGCAATTGCGAACCTGATCAGGGAAGGCAAGACCTTTCAGATCCCTTCTGTTATGCAGACGTCAAAAGGTGAGGGTATGCAGCTTCTGGACCAGGCGATCATGGATTTCCTGATGCAGAAGAAAATTGCACCTGACGAGGCATACCTGAAGGCAAACGATAAAAACGCCTTCGAAAGATTTTTAAAAAAATAAGCGGCAAAAACTACTGGTCTATTGTCACCTTCTGAACTGTTTCCCCTATAGTGAATATCTCGTCACGGGAATAAAAGTATTTTAAATTTACTTCTACATCCACCGTTTTAGTATCGGTTTTAAGGGGAATGATAAAGGTACTGCTGTCAGGCTCATCAGGTTTGATCCCAAGATCAAAATGTTCTGTAGCTGTTACATCCCACTCTGCCATTGCTACAGGTTTGCCGCCCTTAAAGTAAAGGTCGCCTACAGTGAACTCTTTTTGTCTCGAAAATATTTCTTTACTGTCCTGGTCTTTTACGGTCAAATTCATGACTATTTTGGGGGAAAACAAACAACCATGAGGGATTACATGTCCTGCGTTGTTCTTCAGTTCGATCTTTATGACCACTGCAGCCGTCTTTTTGTTTTCATAGATATTTATATATTTCGTCGGCCTCGCGTTTACAGTGAGAGTAATTGATGATTTAAGGAAATCAGGATCGTTAGGGCCAAAGAACTTATGAATTGCTTCTGGTCCCTTCATGTGGCAGTCCTGACAGGTCTCCTTGTGTCCTTTGCGGATAAAATCTTCTATATACGTGGTATAAAGCGTAGGACATTCCTTCCAGGGGACATCGGGGGGACAGTGATGACATTGAGCGCAGAATTCAGAGGTTTCCAGTATATCTGATTTTTGTGTCTCATATCCGGCTTTCCTGTGAGCAGTATCATCTATATCATCAGGCACGTAGATCACTCCCGCTTTCGGCTGAACATTGGACCCGGCCCCCTTCAGATTATGACAGCCGAGACAGTTAAGATTGAGTTTTGAAAGTTCCTTTTTCGCTTCCTCCCTTTTTATTTCATCTTTGGCTTCTACGGCAGTTAATACCAGATCTCCAATATGAACAATTAGTTCCGGCGCTGCATCTTTTATTTGCGGGACATGACAGTTTAAACATATTGTCAGGTCTTCCCTCTTTAATGACTTTTCCTCGTCAATTGCCAATCTTATAAAGGACCTCATTCCCATAAGCACCCGTGGATCAGCAACTGAATTGCCCATGGTTGAGGTTTTCCAGTCTTCATATTTGTCGTCGTGGCATTTAATACACGGTTTAATATTGTACATTTCCACCAGCTCGTCAATTGTTGCCGCCTTTTTTGCGGATACTGTATATGGAAGAATAGCTACAGATAAAAGCAGGATACAGATAAAAGTCAGACGCATAAGTACCTCCCTTTTTCACGGAAATGACAAAGCAGCAAGTTATAAACCAATTCTATTTATTATTATACTCGTTAGCCTGTTTCTTCTTTCTCATATTTACGAGATAGCTCAATTCTTCGCTTTTAAGCAGGCGCATAATTATAATGTATGTTGCAATATATAGTGCGCTTACGCTGGTAAGTATACCTGCTTTTTCAATGGTCCGTCCACTCTGGGTCCAGATATCCCCCCTGATTATGGACCAGCTTATTAACCCCGTTACAGCTGATGCAATGGTGATTTTAGTGAAAGACATGACTATTTTCTTTCCTTCAATCCTGCCGAGTTTCCTTTTCAGCATAATGAACAGGAAGGTGAAATTTACTGATGAAGCAATGGCGTTGGCAAGGGCAAGTCCGCTGTGTTTCATGGGTTTCATAAGTAAAAAACTGAGTATAACGTTGACTGTCATTGCAATTACAGCGATCTTTACAGGTGTTTTTGTGTCCTGCATGGAATAGAAACTTGCAGCCACAACTCTCACGCCGACTACCGCCCAAATGCCCAAAGAATAAAAAAGCAGCGCCTGTGACGTGCCGATCGTTGCGGCATAGTCCCATTTTCCCCTTTGAAAAAGTATGTTCACGATAGGGTCTCTAAGGAAGATCAACCCTGCCATGCAGGGGACCGTTAAAAAGAACAGCAGCCTTAATGCAAATGAAAAATCATCCCTTAATTTGTCAAAATCTCCTCTCGCTGCATGTTCCGAAAGTGTCGGGAGCACAGCCATACCCATTGCGACACCGAATATGCCGATGGGAAATTGTATCAGCCGCATGGAATAAAAAAGATATGTGATGCTTCCCGGCTGGAGATATGAAGCGAGTATGTTGCTGACAACGATATTGATCTGACTCACTGATAAAGCGAGCGTTGCAGGGACCAGCAGGACCAATATTTTTTTAAGGCCCGGATGACTGAAGGCCGCGTCAAACCCGAGTTTATATCCTTTTTTGTAAAATGCCGGAAGCTGAAAGGCGAACTGAACAAAACCTCCGATCATAACGCCTATCGCAGCCGCCATTATAGGCTGTCTGGCCCTTGATTCAAAAAATACTATGCTCAGGATCAGGACTATATTCAGCACGGCAGGGGCCAGTGCAGGGATAAAAAAAACCTTCTTTGTATTCAGCGCTCCCATTATCAATGCGGCAAGACTGATAAACAGAAGGAAGGGGAACATTATCCTTGTTAAAAGAACGGTCAATGAAAATTTTTCCGGCGAACTCAAAAATCCCGGTGCAATAACAGTAACAATGGCTGGAGAAAAGACTATGCCGATAAAACATATGATTGAGACAACGATACTGATAAATGTAAATACTATTCTTACAAGCCGGTTAGCTTCTTCCTCACCATATTTCTCACGGTATTCGGTCAATACGGGAATGAATGCGGACGACATTGATCCCTCTGCAAAAAGTTCTCTTAACAGGTTCGGGATCCTGAATGCCGCAAAGAATGTATCTGAAAGCCCGGTAGCGCCGAAATACAACGCAAATATCATGTCCCTCACAAAACCGAGTATCCGGCTGATAAATGTGGCTATGGACATCTTTCCGGCGGCTTTTGCTAATCTTTTCTTTTCATCCAGTATTTAAAAAAGTGCAGAAGTTCCGGCTAAGTGCGAAAGCTCGTAAGTAACAGGCTTGTCCAACTTACGGGCTTGCACAAGCTTACGCGCTTACATTCTCTCGCTTCCACGCGTACGATCTTTGTCAAGGTTGACTTTAACACACTGTTAATGTTAAAAAATATAACATTTTTATAGAATAATTATTAATTTTCAATATGTAAGGAGGGCAATAAATTGCCAGCAAAAGCAGCGCCTAAGAGAAGTAAGTCGGTCCTTAAAAGGGCCAGACAGTCAAAAGTAGATACACTGAAGAACAAGGCTGTAAAAAACACTCTGAGGACCTTTGTGAAAAATGTTGAGAAAATGGTTGCAGAAAAAAACGCCGAAGGTGCACGGGTTGCCCTGAAAAAAGCTGTATCGGAAATTGATAAAGCGGCAAGAACAGGGATACTGCACAAAAATACCGCCTCAAGAAATGTTTCACGTCTTACGATGCGCGTCAATTCAATGCATCCTGCTGAAGCAGCTTAATAAGCAAAACCTCAAGCACAAGCTCGGGTCTTCCTGATGATTTCACGCCTAAATCGGCTTCGTGCAGGTTCTGGAAAATCCGGCAGAAGTTTTCTTCTTTAAAAGAAGGCACGTATTTTACAAGCGTCCTGTAAGTCTTTTCACGCATCTTTGCCGGCCTTTTGCCATTATTTACCCACAGGGAATAAAATTGTTTGTAATGCCAGTTCAGGGTCCCGATGATTGCCGGGGGATCGCTTCTGCCTGAAAACAGGGACTTTAAAATTCTGAAGGCCCTTGCGTTTTGTCCTGATACAATGGAGTCCACAAGATCAAAGGTCGTATATTCCCGCATCATGCTGATTGAATCAGCAAGGTCTTTGCTGCTGACCGTCTTTTTATCCAGCAGGGACAATTTTTCTATTTCCATCATCAGGGGCCCTATTTCAAATCCGACATAATCTATCAGGTGATCTATCGCATCATCCGTCAGTTTTATGCCTTTTTTCAGCGCTGTCTGCCTTAACCATTCCGGTATATCTCTTTCGTTTATGTTTAAAGGATAAATTTTCCAGTCAACGTCCAGAGATGATGCCGGGGCTTTTTGAGAAAGGACCAACATGCAGGTTGATTCGGCAGGCTCTCTGAAATAAGGCGTTAAGGCCTTAACAACCGCAGCGGTCAACATATGAAAATCCTTGAGGACGACCAAACGCCGCTTTGCCATGAATGGGAGGGTTGATGCGGCGTTCAAAACCTCCTTGGCGGAAGAGGAAGAATAGAAGACATCATAATTGAAATCCACCGGGGACGCCTCAAGGACCACCTCGATAAATTTTGACAGGGCATTTTCCAGAAAAAATGCCTCATCGCTCCAGAGAAAATAGAGGGCGCCGGGAAGCCCCTTTTGAAATTCTTTAAGGAGCGCTTTATTTGGCATATTTCAGAATGATCCTGCCCACTATTTCTTTTGCAATTTCATTGCAGGCCTTTTCTGCAGCTCTTTCTTTGCGAGCAACACTTTCAGTGATTGTTCCGGTGGTTTGGAATGTAATTTTTATCGGGGACTCCATTGACTTGAATTCAGTGATGTCCCCATGATCATCGAGTTTAACGTAAACTCTCATTATTATTGACTGCTCCTTGATCTGTATCATCGATCGCCCCGATAGCGCCCAGTTCGAAATTATTGATCGTTGCTTCCATCTCAACGTCGCCGCCTGATCTTTGTACCTTGATCCCCTGGGTGATAAATTCCTTTGAAAGGGCATTATGAAGTTTTTCCTCAAGCCGCGGTTCGTATGTTTTATTCTGGACCTGTTTGATGGTGATGGAATTAAAAGGTAGAAGCCTCGAGCCGATCAAGTGATAACCGCAGGAAGAAAGAGTAAGCAGTAAGCAGTAAGCAGTAAGCAGTAAAATATGGACATAAGCAGCATTGCTCGTCTGACATACGGCTCTTACAATTTTTTGAATAATTTGCAATATTTGTAATATTTGAATTTTCATTTGATTACACCACTATATTAACAAGTTTTCCTTTGACGACCACGATCTTTTTCAGGGTCTTGCCTTTGAGAAGCTCCTCTACCTTCGGGTCTGAAAACGCCTTTTCTTTTACTGCGTCATCGTCAAGCCCGGCAGGTATCATTATCTTACACCTCAGCTTGCCATTTATCTGTATCACGAGTTCGATCTCTTCTTCTTTTGCGATCTCTTCATCCCAAACAGGCCACGATTTCTTCAGGGTGCTTTCTTTTTCACCGGTCTGCTGCCAAAGCTCTTCTGCAATATGCGGTGCAAAAGGCGAAAGAAGCAGGACCATCTGACGGATGCTGAAGCTCAAGACTTCCCGGTCCGTATCACTTTCAGGATTGAATGCGGTGATTTCATTAATAAGTTCCATTAACGCTGCAATAGCCGTATTGAAATGATAATCGCGTTCAATGCAGCCGGTGACTTTTTTGATCGTTTGATGGGTCTTTCGGAGAAGTGCGGAAGTTCGCAAGTCCGGAAGTTCGGAAGTTGCAAGCTCCATGACTTCCGCGCTTCCGCGCTTCCGCACTTCCGCACTGTATTTATACACAAGTCCCCATACTCTGTTTAAAAACCGGTAAGCTCCTTCCACTCCCTGGTCCGACCATTCGAGGTCCCTTTCAGGCGGCGCGGCAAACATGCAGAACACCCTCACAGTGTCCGTGCCGTATTTATTGATCAGGAAATCAGGGTCCACGACATTGCCTTTTGATTTAGACATTTTTGCGCCGTCTTTAATGACCATGCCCTGTGTCAGGAGGCTGGTAAAAGGCTCGTTTATATTTATAAGACCGATATCTCTTATGACCTTTGTGAAGAACCGCGAATACAGCAGGTGGAGAACGGCATGTTCGATGCCGCCTATGTATTGGTCCACAGGCATCCAGTATTGTAGGGGCGATTCATGAATTGCCCCTACATTTGATTTGGCACTAAAATTTATCTTGTCATTTCCTCCGAAACAGTAAGCGATAAAATACCATGATGAATCCACAAAGGTGTCCATTGTATCCGTTTCCCTTTTTGCAGACGAATTGCATTTAGGACATTTTGTGTTTACAAAATCTTTTGCCTCTGATAGCGGAGAGGCCCCTTTGCCTTTGAACACAATATCCTCGGGAAGAATGACAGGAAGTTCATTTTCAGGGACCGGGACAATGCCGCAGGATGGGCAGTAGATTACCGGGATCGGCGTTCCCCAGTATCTTTGACGTGATATCCCCCAGTCCCTCAGCTTGTAATTGACAACCTTTTTCCCGAGGCCTTTTTGTTCAATATGGTCCGCGATCTTTTCTCTTGCCTCTTTGGAAGGAAGACCGGAGAATTGCGCGGAATTTACGAGAATGCCGTCTTCTTCAAAGGCTTGTAGGGGCAATCCTTGTGGTTGCCCTTTTTCTGGCTGGGCAGGGGCAAGCTCTGCCCCTACTTCCGCGCTTCCGCGCTTCCGCGCTTCCGCACTATCCCGGCACTATCACTTCCTTTACCGGCAGATCATATTTCTTTGCAAATTCAAAATCCCTCTGGTCGTGAGCAGGTACTGCCATGACCGCTCCGGTACCGTATTCCATGAGGACGAAATTCGCGACCCAGATCGGGATCTTGTCACCGGTGAGTGGATTTTCAGCATAATATCCGGTGAAGACGCCTTCTTTTTTCTCCGGGTCTTCGGAAAGCGATTCTATAGCCTGCAGTGTTTTTTCATCTTTCACCAGTTCAGCTACGAGCGGATGTTTCTTTGCTATGCTCATGAATGTGGCACCGTAGAGAGTGTCCTGTCTTGTAGTGAAAATCCGTATGCTCTTATCCGAATCAGCTATCCTGAAATCAACCTCAACGCCTTCACTGCGTCCGATCCAGTTACGCTGCATGGTGACAACTTTTTCAGGCCAGCCGCTCAAAGAATCAGCATCTCTTAAAAGTTCCTCAGCATAATCTGTGATCCTGAAGAACCACTGCTCAAGTTCTTTCTGGATAACAACGCTGTCACAGCGCCAGCATTTTTCATCTATGACCTGTTCATTTGCAAGAACAGTGTCGCAGGACGGACACCAGTTGACTGATGAGGCCTTTTTGTATGCAAGTCCGCGTTCAAGCATTTTAAGAAAGAACCACTGGTTCCATTTGTAATATTCAGGCTTGCAGGTCGCTACTTCACGCCCCCAGTCATAACTCAGTCCCAGCTTCTTTAATTGACCCTTCATGTAGTCAATATTTTCAAAGGTCCATTTCGCAGGATGTACATTGTGTTTTATGGCAGCGTTTTCAGCAGGAAGTCCGAAGGAATCCCACCCCATAGGATGCAGGACATTAAACCCCCGCATTTTCTTGTATCTGGCAATAACATCGCCGATCACATAGTTCCTCACATGTCCCATATGTATCCTGCCGGAAGGATAGGGGAACATCTCAAGGCAGTAGAACTTCGGGGCGCTGCTGTCTTCAGTGACGGAAAACAGATTTCCCCTGTCCCAATATTCCTGCCATTTCTTCTCTATATCTTTTGGATTATACTTTTCTTCCAAGCAACAACCTCTCTGCAGAGCGATTAATTAATAACTCCGTAATTACTCATTGTTCATTGTTAATTATTCATTGAAGTGCATATTTTACCATATGTAATTTTTTTCTTGACAAGCATTATATGGGGTAGGGATAGTTTATTTTGATACTACAACGGGTTGAAAAGCAAGATACTTTGAGGCATTAAAAGAATTATATATAGAGGATGCCGACACATGAGGGGACATGGTGAAGTTAAAAGGTGGGACCTTCTAAAATCATGCCGGCATCCTATGTTTTTTATCAATAATGGTATTACGCTCTACCTGACTTCCGAATTCGTTGAAAATGGGGCAATTTCTGTCTGGGAGCGGGCTTTTTAGCAAAATCAAATTAATCAACAACTTTGCAGTAAATATTTTCCAATATGTGCTATACAGAAGAAGGCATATTCAATATGCCTCCGTCTGTCTAATATCTGTTAGATCAATAAATTAAGGCGCATACCATTAATGACATACGGTAAAGTTGCTATGCCATTAGTTTTTGTATTATTTCTTATGTCATTAGTATGCCCTTCGCCATTTAATGAAATATTCAATATTGGTGAATCAGAATCATTTGAGGGAACGTTTAAAAAAGCAGTCTTTGAATCCTTTGATATTGGCACAAATGTTACATCAATAGCGCAGGTCTCTGAGGGGGGTAGTTTTTGCTCCGAACAGTTGTCATTCTGAATGATAAATTCAGAGACATTTGTACCTGATAGATTGATTGTGCCTATCTCAAGGTCAACTCCTAACCCTTCATTTGATATCATTATAGTCTGCGAAGATGTAGTGCCAACCGGGATATCTCCGAACACAACCGGAGATGGCGCTACAGAGATATCAGCCTCCTGTTTACGGTGATAAAGCACAGCAAGGCCACTTTCAAGTTCAGTTCCGGGAGCAGCAATAACAACATCATTTAATCCATCCCCATTTATATCGCCCACTGCAAGTTGTTGTGTGGATTGAAATAAGTATAGGGCAGTGGATAAAGCTCTTCAGGGAACATGATTCCGTTATTCCCCTGGCGGTAAACACCCAATGCATGCCAGCCACTGTGAGCAACGATGATGTCTTGTCTTCCATCATTATCAACATCAGATATTACAACTGACTGAGGTATATCGTACGAATCATAACTTATTGCAGGATTTATTGTTCCTGATATATTTTGATAAAAAATGCCAATTTTCGAGAATGGTGAATTTCCTCCATAAGTTACCACAATATCCTTTAACCCATCACTATTCACATCCCCTATTGCTACATCTTTCGTTAATTCATAAAGCCCAAGATTATAATAAATTGGAGAATTAAAAGAGCCACCAGACGCCTGAATCAATGTGGAAATGCTAGGAACAAAAGTTTGCCCGCTCATAACTATAAAGTCTGTCAATCCATCATTATTAATATCACCAGCATCTACCTCGTCACGTCCGCTATGAGGTGCGTAATACGTAATCGCCGGATCTAGCGTACCCATTATGTTTTGTAACAACACATCGGCAGATGCAACATTACCGTTCGACGAATATCCCCACCCAATGCCCGCAATGTCAAAAAGCCCATCGTTGTTAAAATCACCAATTTTTATGTTAAAGGAATTTGGAGTCGCGTAAATTACCGAGGGTGTCTAACCTTCCGGCGTTGTTCTGTAGAAAAACTTCAATGCTATCTCCCCCATTTCCTATAATTACATCGGCCCTTCCGTCATTGTTTACATCTCCAATATCTATTGTATTCGGGCGATTGAAATAATTTCCATTTGTTTTATACTTAATTGGTAGATCAAGGTTTCCTGCTACGTTCTGTAAGAAGACAAAAATACTATAATCATTGTTAGGATCGAAATCATATGACGTGGAGAGGACTACATCATTCCTGCCATCGCCATTTACATCCCCTATAGCGACAGTTTCCGGCCAAGAGCCGAGTTGGAAACGTTACATAAGGGAGGAACATGTTTGACGAGGGTATGTTACCATAAAGAGAAACACTTACTACGGGGTTGTCAGGGTCGTTTGAAGAAAGAGTCAGATATGCCCTTTTGAGCCTGCCGATGTTGGCGTAAATATTACATTAAACGTACAAAAATCCCATGGTGGCACTGACTGCCCCGAGCAGTTATCGTTCTGAATATCAAACTGGGTAATGTCCATTCCTGAAAGCTTGATATCACCAAATTCAAGATTAGCAGCGCCCATATTATAAAAGAACATTGTCTGATAAGAAGTATCCCCCAAGGTGACGTCAAATTTGACTGGAGACGGCGTTGCAAATATCTTCGCTTTATATGCACGGTGGTAAAGTACACCTAATCCGGCGTTATAATCTGCTATAACAATATCATTCAACCCGTCATTACTTATATCGCCAACTGCAAGTCCCTGAGGATTGTATTGAGAATCAGAAATCCGGTAAAATTCCTCCGGCATTAATTGACCATCTATGCCTTGCAGATAAACTCCTGCTTCATACCATCCACGATGAGTAACAATGATATCTTCTTTCCCATCATTATTCACATCAGCTACCTCAACAGGTCCTGGGATATCGTACGACTCATAACTTATCGCAGGATTTAGTGTTCCTGATGTATTTTGTAAAAAAACACCTATCCTTGAATTGGGCCAATTCCCTCCGTATGTAACCACAATGTCCTTTAGCCCATCACCATTCACGTCACCTACAGCGGCTCCATCGATCAACTCATTACCTCCGAGATCATAGTACGCTGCTGGATTAAATGACCCATCAGATTTTTGGGTGAGCACGCCAATATTTGGATCAAAACCGGTACCGCTCGCCACAATAATGTCTACTAATCCATCATTATTAATATCACCAACATCTAAATCACCACCGACGCCATAGGAGACGGGATAAATAATAGGAGTGTTAAGCGAACCTTCCATATTCTGAAGGAATACATCGACATTATTAGCGTTACTGCCAGCGCCTACAACATCAAGAAGACCGTCATTATTTAAATCGCCAATCCTTATCTTGTAGGAATTAGCAGTAAAATAAGTTACTTTTGAATCAAGGTCCGCCAGAAGAATTTTGGAGAAAAATATCAATACTACTGCCGCCATTTCCCACTGCTATATCGTCACGCCCATCATTATTAATGTCACCAATTGCAATTGTAGAGGGCGGGTATTCTTGTGTTCCACTGGTTCGATACCTAATCGGGGGGTCGAGTCACCTAATGTATTTTGCAAAAAAACCATTATAGAGGAATCGTTATCATTTAAATAAAATGAAGTTACTAACACAGCATCCGCCCTTCCATCACCATTTATATCTCCTATGGCCACTGCCTCGGGGAAGGATTCGGTTGGGAATTGCAATAATTGATCAAATAAATTTGAGTAAGCGTAAGATAAATTTGTTTGAATAATAATTGTGAGAATAACAATTATTATTTTCTCTTTCATATAGCTAGTCGCTCTCAAACGAGTACGAGTAAATACTGTGGTAGATCTTTCTTTAAGAGCCCCTTAAAAAATTCTATCATGCTTTAGAACATTGAAGAGATGTATTCCTATGGTCGAAGCGGAGACCTTTTTCATTTATTGCAACAATCAACATCCAACAAACAAAAAATAACTCGACCACATCTATACTATAAAAGTATATCAAGAAACTATAAAAAATCTCAACAAGTTATCTTCTCTCCTCTTTGGGCACATATAAAAGTGACTTCCTCAGTCAAACCAATACTCCATTATATATTCAGCAGAGTCAAAAGTTCTGTCAGCTATGAGTTTAATGAAAGCAGAACAAGGGGTCAGCCCTTGAAAAAATAAGCAGCAGTAATAAACAAGATAGGGTCAGGATTGCGAGTATGCAAGTAGATAGGGACAACCCGCTGTAAAAGATTCTTGATTTGATCGTCAGTGAATTTCTTATGAATTTGAGCCATAATCTAAAGCCTCCGTTTTTGAGTTTTAGATTACAGCTTATAGGGGTGTCCACTTTTAATTCTTAATTGACAATTCATAAAAAACTATTGCCAACTCGGCTCTTTTTTGCTAATATTAAAAAGGCTCAAAAGCAATTTCCTGTAAGTAAATCGACGAATGAAAAACTATGATAAACGTAGAAAGAACGGGGTCGCACCTTGACTTTGTACGGGTTTATGAAGCGAAAGGGGGCAGTTGAAAATGTCTCTTACTTTCCCATCCTCATCTTCTCAACAAACATTCTTATGCCGATAATTTTAATGTTGTGGATGTGTTTGAGAGGGCAGAACTTGCTTGTTAATTTTGGAACAAGGCAGAATAGAAAATCATAGATTTGGAGGAACAATATAATTATGAAAAGAATAATTCTGCTTTTAAGTTGTCTTGCTGTTCTGATTTCAGGTTGTGCAAGTGCAAACAAATATGTTTTCTATGACGGTCCCAGTCTTCCAAAAAATAAAGTTGCAATCCTGTATGCCCCTGAAAATACAAATGTCAGGCTTTTTGCTGTCAATGATCGTAAATCTTCGAGCATTAACGGCTTTGGTTCGGAATGGGGAGATGCATTTATTATCGAACTTCTTCCGGGAACATATAATCTTGCAGTAGGATATCGTGAGGTATACGGAGTTATCATATACTTTTGAAAAGATAATAAGGAGGTAACTTTTAAGGCCGAGGCCGGACATATATATTTACTCACCGCAGAAAGCAAAAAATCTATTGAGGGAGTATGGTCTATTCCCAAAGTAATAGACGTAACGCCGGATGTGGAGAAGAAGGAAAAGCTCAGCTTATAAAACATTAAAAACCTGCTCATCACCTCTTCAAGCCTCTACGCGTTTCAGCCTGATCTCAACACGCCTGTTCAGGGCCCTGTTTGCAGGGGTGTCGTTGGGAGCGATCGGCTCCTTGTCCGCATCACCCTTAATGGAGAGGCGTGACGAATCAATGTAGTGGTCATTGATGAAATACTTCAGGACACTGGCGGCCCGTGCAACCGAAAGTTCCAGGTTAGACGGATAGACGGAATGTGTTTATTGGAACATTGTCCGTATGGCCGATAATCTCCGCGTGGAAATAAGGATATTTATGAATGATCTCAGCAATGTTGTCCAGCACCGGTTTGAAACTATCCAGGATGTCCGCTTCTCCGGGACTGAAAGTGACTTTTTCTTTTATCGTGATAATGATTTCTCTGTTGGACACATGAATAGAAATATCATCTCCCAGATCAAGATTGTTCATCCCGGATTTTATTTCATCTCTGATCGTTTCCCCGGAGACAGCTGCCTTCCGGTCCAGCTCTGCAGCAGGCGGCTCATGACTTTGACCTTCGGCAGCCCGGGTCTTTTCCCTGCCCCCGGGACCTTTTGTCATAACAACAAACATTATGAAAAAAACGAGCAGCAGGGACAACAGATCGCTTAGAGAAATGAGCCAGTTGTCGTCACTGTTCATTGTTTCATCAAATCCGTTCATAAGCCTGTGGTATGATACGCCTGCGGCCCCTTCATAATGAGACCTTATCGATTTCCCGGACTTGGTTCTCATGTTATTTCTCCCGGTGTTCGCTATTTTTCTGTATGGAAATGAAAATCATTGCGTCAAGCCGGAGACATTCGGAGCTGTCACGGTATTACCAATGTCTGTTGACAAGTCAAATTCCTCTTCCCGGCACCCTCTTAGTCTCACCTCGATCTTTAAGGGATGCTCCATATCCTTTATGGCAAGTATGCCCTCAATCGTAATATTCATGTTTAACTCGGATTCAATGGCCTGCTCTTTCAGCTTTGCACAGAGCGGCAGCATAATCATGTTGGAAATAATTACTCCGTAGAAAGTGGACATAAGTGCCACAGCCATCATAGGAGCGATCGTATCGACGGATTCCATGTGTTTAAACATTTTAATGAGGCTGATGACAGTGCCTGCCAGTCCAAATGAGGGGGTAAGCCGTGCAATTGTCCTTAGCATGTTCTGACTGAAATTCCTGTTCACGATCCTGACAGTCATTTCCCTCTCCAGGATATTTTTTATATCGTAGCCGCCATAATTATTTATAAGCAGTTTCGCTCCGAGTCTCAGAAAATCATCATCTATGCTTTTTATTTTATCTTCCAGGTTTCTTATACTTATTCTCATGTACGTCCTTGATATATCGAGAATATTCTTAATGACGGAATCCCTGTCACTTTGCCTTGAATATGCATTGATTACGTCATTTACGGTATTGCGTATCCGTTTAAAAGGAAATCCCACGAATATGGCAAGGGTAGTTCCTCCGGTAACGATCAAAAAGGCATCGAGATTAAAGATCATCGATATCCCGATGTCCTTGAAGACCGTCAAAGCGAATGACACTAAGCTGACAGCTATAACTGCACCAAGGATAATATTCATTATTTTTCCTTACCAATCATTGATTATAAGTGCAAATCTTTTTGCAGATAGCTTTGCAATTAACATGCCAAATCTGAAACCAGCATATTTAGGGGACTGTCCTGCTGAAAACATGATATTACAGAAGGTTATGCAACGTCGTAAGGCACAGGAGAAAGGGCTTCAGATGGAACAATTTTCCATGAGAGTAAATTTTTCCTGATTGTGCACAGACCCCAGCCCGCTGTATATTTCTTTTGATTTCTTGTAATATAATCTGAATTCTTCAGTGTCCTATTAAAAAATAAGAAAAGGAGAAAGGGATATGAAAAAAATATTTATAATTATGTCGTTGTTTATATGTGTTTTGCTTGGTATCGCAGGCTGTGCGCAAAAAGAACCTGTAAAAGAAATCAAGGAATCCGGTATTACCAAAGAGGACTTAAATGAAATAAAGAACACGCAGGCGGAGATTAAAAATCTGCAGGCGGACACAAAAAATACACTCACAGATATTCAGAACATACAGCAAGCTATGCTTGCAAAATTGTCAGAGATCGAAAAGAAGGCTGCAGCCCCTGCACAGGCCGCACCCCAGGGAAGGCCTGCAGTCGATTATAATAAAGTCTATAAGTTGCCGGTAGCCCATTCTGTTCCCAGAGGGAATAAAAATGCTCCTGCTACAATAGTAATATTTTCCGATTTTCAGTGCCCGTATTGCGCCCAGGTAGAACCAACTCTTGCTGAGGTACTGAAGGCTTATCCTAAAGATGTGAAGGTTATTTTCAAACACTATCCATTGCCTTTCCATAATTATGCAATGCTTGCAGCAAAGGCATCTGAGGCGGCCAAGGAACAGGGTAAATTCTGGGAAATGCATGACCTTATCTTTCAAAATGTAGGCAAAATCAACGAACAAATGCTTAAGGATTTTGCACAACAGCTTGGCCTGAATGTGGAAAAATTTTCATCCGATTTGGCAAGCAATAAATACGATCAGATAATCCAGCAGGATCTGGGGCTTGGAAGGAGCTCGGATGTAGCAGGCACTCCTACCCTGTTTATCAATGGAAAAAGAATGCAATCCAGGTCGATTGATGACTTTAAACAGGCTATCGATGCTATCCTGAAAAAGTAATTTATTGTATCGTTAAGAAGCGGTTGGCCACAGACTGTTACACAGTATCGAGAAAAAATGCGAAGTTGAATAAGTCAGTGTAAGTCTGTGGCTAAATTACGTTTTTAGACTCGTAAATTATCCTCTCGGCTTGGCAAGTATCTCGAGGACTTTCAGATCCAAAAATCTTTTGGATGTCACCGACCTTATTATTGTTACAGTATCGGCGCCATAGCCGGTGCCTGCAACAGCGATCACTTCCTCTCCTTCGGGTATGAGCCCTGCATCTGCTGCCATCATTACTATTTCGCAGCAGACCTTCACCCCTTCGCCGAACCTTCTGAGAGTTTGTGCAATAAGAAGAGTAGGGTAGACGCCGCTGAATTTAGCAGCTAACGACGTCTCAAGACTGTGAGTAAGGATCGTGCCTGTATATATTTTTGCTCCGGAAGAGAGTATCCGGTCCCTTGATTCCTGGCTGAGTTCGCTGCTGTTGGGCGCTTTAAAACCATGTGAATGGGTTATTACAGTTACATTGACATTGCTGTCTCTTAAACGTTCTGCAAAGAGTTGCCCTGTGTCCCCCCTGGTTGTTGCGATAACAATATGTTTATAGCTGAATTTATCGATCGCCTCCAATGCAATCTGAAGACATTGACCTGTATTCTCGGGTCCTGGTTTTTCAAAATAAGTCACGGTTTTCTGCATAGACAATCACCTCCCTGAAGAAATAATGTCCATTATACCAGATTCCTCTGACATCATTTTTTTAAGATGAGATGTACGCAGTCTGAAAATAATATTTCTTATTGCTGTTTCCTATGATCCTGACTCCTGCTACTGTCTACTGTCAGCTACTTAATATTGTATACTTACATCCATATGAGTTTTGATGAATTGATAAATATCGTTGCAAAACTTCGCTCTCCTGACGGCTGTCCATGGGACAGGGAGCAGACAAGGGAAAGCCTTAAGCCTTTTCTTGTTGAAGAATTCTACGAGCTGATCGACGCCCTTGATGAAGACAGCCCGGAGGCTGTAAAGGAAGAACTCGGCGACCTCCTCTTTCAGATAGTCATTCAAAGCCAGCTGTCAAGTGAAGAGGGGAGGTTCAATATTAATGATGTTGTTCAGGGCATCAGCGAAAAACTGGTCAGAAGACATCCCCATGTATTCGGCGGCACGAGTCTGAATACTCCGGAACAGGTGATCGAACGGTGGCAGGAATATAAAAAGAATGAAGGAAAGATATATGCCTCTGCAGTCGATGGGGTACCGAAAGCAATGCCGGCCCTGCTGAGGGCAAGCGAGATCCAGAAAAAGGCGACAAAGGTCGGTTTTGACTGGGACCGTATCGAAGATGTATTTGCCAAGCTTGACGAGGAAATAAAAGAATTAAAAGAGGCATTGGACAGAAAAGAATATAAGGAAATCGAGGAGGAGCTGGGAGACATTTTTTTTGTGCTTGTGAGGATTGCGAATTTCCTGAATGTCAATCCCGAGGATTCACTGAAAAAAACTATCAATAAATTTTATCAGAGATTTGGATATATCGAGCAGGAGGCCGCACAACAGGGCAGGAAACTCAAGGATATGACACTTGAAGAAATGGAAATATTATGGAATGAGGCAAAGAGAAAGTTATTATAACCTCCCTAATTCAAACATACCGAGTCCTTTAAGTTCAATTGCGAACATGATCTGATACTCCGAAGGCCTTTTTGTGAATGAAGCCGTTAAGCCCCAGCATTGGAAGTTATATACAGTTTTTAAATTAAATTCCTGGACGCCGTTTCCATTCAGGTCGTACCATAATTTAGCTGACAGATCAACCGGAAAGGTTTTATTGTTTATTGATATAGGGTTGTTAAGACCTCCTTCAATGACGATCTGGTTCAGCGAAGAAGACCTTCTGAAATTTTTACCAAAGCTGATATGGCCTTTTTCATTCCTCAGGGTAAATGAAGAAATAGTCTCTGCTATGACCCCTTCATGGACATTATACGAGGCATTTAAATGGAAATTTACATTGCCGCTTGATATGGCAGCTTCTGCGAGTACGGGAGAGAAGGGCTTTTCAGTATCAAGAAGGCTGTAACTCTGAGAGAGCCTGAACCTTGTTTCAAGCCTGGGCGTACTTAATCCTGAAATCCTGTTTGTAAGCGAATAAGTAAAACTGCTTGTATGCTGGATGGAATCAGTTGAATCAAAGAATGGAATATTATCAGTCTCATGCGGTGGGATGAAGGCATATTCCAGAGATGGCTCAATTATGTGAACAAATGAAGGATATTTCCTGAAGAATCTTGTTGATAATGTGGTGGTGAGGTCCAGGAGCGACCTGTATTGATTTACTGCCGGGGTATTCAGAAAGTAAGCTGTTTCCCTCAATCCGACTTTTTGAGTAATATTTATTACCTTGCCGTAACTGAGGTAAAAATTTGGGTTAAGGTCAAGCCTCAGCCCATCCTGCCCGTCCCTTCTCCAGAAATTAACGCCTTTAGCCGCAGCGTTAAAGGAAAACGGTCCCAGGGACAACGTGTTGACAATGAAACCTATCTCAGGAAGACTCTGAGGAATTTCTCCTGAGCCGCCTTCGAGGCTCTGTCGTGCCTGGGCCAGAAGATAGGTCCTTCCACCGTAGTAAGGTCTTGAAAAATGAAGATCTGATTCAAGATACTTCTGAAGCCTTTCATCTGATGTAAATCCGAAAGGATTTGACTCCCATGATGACAATCCAAATCTCTTGTATGAAGTTGAATCGAGAGCTTCATAATAATCAAATTCATTTACTGCATGCAGTTTAAGGTAAGCGGATGTATTATGTTGCAGTTTCAGATTATGATAGGATTTAATTTCAAAAAGGTCTCTTGATGGTTCATTGTCTCTTGCGTGATATATCCATAATTCGCCGTTTGTTTCCGGGGACAGAACATAGCGGTAATCCAGTCCTTCCGCCAATTTTATCTCGGAGTAGTAATCAAGATACAATGCGGCGTCCTGATTTTCCTTTATCGCCCAGAAAAATCCCTGTTTAAAGTATTGGCCGTTTTTACTGCTGTACCCAAATGATGGAATAAGCAGGCCTGTCTGACGTTCCTTTATAATAGGGGTCCAGAAATATGGCGTATATAAAACAGGAGTGTTTCTAATATACAATTTGGTATGCCATGCGCTCAGGTTTTGATGCTGTGTTGTTTCTATTTCTTCTCCTTCTATGTGCCATGATGGAATTTCTCCATCACATGAAGTGAGGGTTGCTTTATCGAAATAGAAGCTCTTATCACCGACCTTTTTGATGTTATCACTGCGGATATGGAAACTCTGGCTCTTATAAAAAATATAACTGTTATAAAAAGTGCCGAGTTTTGTCTTCAGATTCAGCTCCATTTTATCGGCAGTCATAACAGCTTCCCGGTCTTCGTAGATAATATGGCCTGTGGCAACGGCATCCGATGTGCTGCTGTCAATGCGCATCTCATCTGCTTTTAACGTTGCATCGTCAAAATTTATCCTGACAGAGCCTCTTGCAATATATGTTTTGGTCCTGGAAAGATATTCCAGATTATCGGATGTGATATCCGTCTGTGTATCCGCAAATAAAGAAGCGGGGAACAATAAGTGGGAAATGATAAACAGAAGAACGGAAGCGGGAATGAAAGATTGTATATTCATACCTATAGATTTCCTGGTAACTCTCAACTTCTAACTCCCAACTCTGAATCCTTCCCTTAGATCCGACAAGACACCGGAACAGCCGAATATTTCTTTAACTTCGCCTGCCGTGTAAAAAGAACCTGTTACAAGGATTATGCTATCTTCCCGGCAAAGTTTTTTTGCGAGCTCTAAAGCCTCATTAACAGAAGGGGCGATCATTACCGGAACGTTAATATCTTTAAAATCCATTACATGGTTATATAGTTTTTCAGGCAGAGCTGCCCGTTCATATTTTGGTTTTGTAAGAATTATGGATTCGGAGATACGGATAAGCGGGGCCAGTATTCCTCTAATATCCTTATCATCCATTATTCCCGCAATAAGAATTATCTTTTTATCGGGAAACAGTGTTTTTACAGAATCCGATAAGGCCTGGGCAGCATCAGGATTATGAGCTCCGTCAACAAGAACAGGAGGGGATTTTGAGATCCATTCCAGCCGGCCTTCAATGCTTACATTCATTAATCCGTTCCTTATGGAATCGTCTGAGATGGGAAATCCTTTCTCTCTCAATATCTCACAAGCCCGTATTGCCATACAGGCGTTATAGAGCTGATACCTGCCTGAGAGGGATATTTTCAGGTCTTTGAGTTCCTTGTTGCCTTGATAATCAAAAGTTGTCTGTTTGTCGTCCATAAGAAGAAGCGTGCCCTTAAAGTCTTTATCATATATATGAATTTTTGAATTGCGGCTGAATGCGATGTTTTCTAGCAGTTTGACTGCTTCAGGTATTTTTGAAGATGTTATAACAGGGGTTTCAGGTTTAATGATCCCGGCTTTTTCAAAGGCGATGTCAGAAATATTTCTGCCGAGGAATTCACAGTGCTCCAGACTTATATTGGTAATAATGCTTGCCTGTGGAAGGACCACATTTGTAGCATCAAGCCTTCCCCCCATGCCTGTTTCGATCACGGCCCATTCGACCTTGTTTTGTGCAAAATAATAAAAGGCCATAGCAGTGACAAATTCAAAAAATGTAGGGTTTAATTCCCTGCCTGCTATGGAGTCATGGACCCTTGATGCAATTTCAATGACTTCCGATTCACTTATGCGCTGATTATTTATGCGGACCCTTTCTGTAAAACTTACAAGGTGAGGGGAAGTAAACAGGCCGACCTTAAAACCGCTTTCCATGAGTATGGAGGCCAATGCCGATGATGTTGAACCTTTGCCGTTAGTCCCTGCTACATGTACTGAATAAAAGGAATTGTGGGGATTTCCCAGGATATCCATCAGTTCAGTAATATTGGCCAGTCCCAGCTTTATGCCGTGTTTCTGGAGGCTGTAGAGGTAATTTACAGTCGATTCGTATTTTCTGAAATAATTATTAATCATTGGATAGGGATTATAAAAAAGACATGCTGAAATGACCCCGGTGTCTTCTAATCAGAGTGTTCATTCCCTGTAGTAAGGGACAATATTTTTATAAGAGTTTGCTTCAGTTCTTTTCTGCTGACGATCATGTCGATCATCCCATGCTGGATCAGGAATTCTGCTGTCTGAAAGTTCTCGGGAAGCTGCTGTTTTATCGTCTGTTCAATTACCCTGGGCCCTGCAAAACCGATAAGACTCTTTGGTTCAGCGATGATAATGTCCCCGAGCATTGCAAAGCTTGCCGATACCCCTCCGAAGGTCGGGTCGGCAAGTATTGATATATAGGGCTTTCTTGTTTTTTTAAACCTTGCTATTGATGCAGAGGTTTTTGCCATCTGCATGAGAGAAATAATACCTTCGTGCATCCTGGCCCCGCCGGAAGAGGCAACCGATATCAACGGAAGTCCATATTCAGCTGCCTTTTCTGCTGCCATTACAAATTTTTCGCCCACAACCGATCCCATGCTTCCGCCCATGAATTCAAAGTTGAGGACCACGAGCATCACTGTATGATTGCCTATTAACGCAGTGCCGGTGAGTACAGCGTCCCTGCTGCCCGTCTTTTTCTGGTATTCGCCGAGCCTGTCTTTATATGTTGTATGGTCCTTAAAATTTAACGGGTCTTTTGATACAAGGTTTTCGCCTATTTCAACGAAGCTGTTTTCGTCTATAAGGAGAGATATGCGTTCCTTCGCAGAGATCCTGAAATGATAATTGCATTTAGGGCATACCTTGAGGTTCTTATCAACTTCCTTGCGGTATATGATCTCCTTGCAGGAATTGCACTTGACCCAAAGGCCTTCCGGGACCTTAACTTTTTTGGTTATAGGTGTTTTTTCTTTTTTAAACCAGGCCATTTTAAATTATAGTGATTAGTTGTTAGTGGCTGTCTGTCATTCCGGCTTGTCCGGTATGACAAAAAGGGTTTTTCTACTTATGAGCTTATGATACTTAAAGCTTTTCCTTTATTTTTTTCACAAAATCTTTTATATCTTTTCCTTCAGCGATCAGCCTGACGATTGCGCTTCCGATGATGACGCCTTCAGCAAGTTTTGATATCTCCGCGGCTTCTTCAGGATTTGAGATTCCAAAACCAACTGCTACCGGTTTGTTAGTATTGCTCTTTATTAATTTCAATGTGTCCTTCATCGGGTCACCGATTGCAAGTTTTGCGCCGGTTATTCCAGTGATGGATACATAATATATAAAGCCGGTTGAAACTTTCACGATCCTCTTTATCCTTTCCAGTGTGCTTGTAGGGGCAAGGAGAAAAATTGTATCAATTTTATGTTTTCGTGCAACAGAAATAAAATCATGTGCTTCATCAGGGATCAAATCCGGGATTATCACACCGTCAACACCTGAGTCGGCCGCTTCCTTGATAAAAGTTTCTACCCCGAATTTAAAGACCGGATTGTAGTAAGTCATGAGAATCAGGGGAATATGTGAGCTTTGTCGTATCTCTTTTACAAGTGCAATAACTTTTTTCAGGGTGATCCCCTTTTGCAAAGCCCGCTCATGCGCCCTCTGTATTACCGGCCCGTCAGCAAGCGGATCACTGAAAGGAACGCCGAGTTCAATGATATCTGCTCCTGCTTCTTCCAGTTCGGAGACAAACTGCTTTGTAGCGTCAAGCGATGGGTCTCCTGCCATTAAGTAAGGAATAAGGGCTTTCCTGCCTGTTTGTTTCAGTTCTTTGAAGGTGTTTTCTATTTTATTCATCTTTTTATGATTTCAAACTTTTAAAAGGAGGTCCCCTTAATCCTCGCTACTTCCTGCACATCTTTATCACCTCTGCCCGAGAGATTAACAATTATAACGGAATCTTTCGCCATAGCCGGAGCTACCTTTACCGCTTCAGCTATGGCATGGGCAGATTCAAGCGCCGGGATAATGCCTTCTGTCCTGCTTAATAATTCAAAAGCCTTTAATGCTTCATCGTCAGTAGCATACGTATATTCAATCTTTTTCATGTCCCGGAGGAAGCAGTGCTCCGGCCCTACTGATGCATAGTCCAGTCCTGCGGAAACTGAATGTGTGCTCAGGATGTTACCGTCATCATTTTGTAAAAGATAGCTTTTACAGCCCTGAAAAACTCCGAGAGAGCCGCCTGCAAAACGTGCTGCATGTTCACCGGAAGCAATGCCATGACCTCCCGCCTCAACTCCTATCATTCTTATATTGTCTTTGATAAATGCATAAAAAAGTCCGATGGAATTACTGCCGCCTCCAACACAGGCGATCAAACAGTCCGGCAGCTTCTTTCTTGACTTCAAAATCTGCTTTCGCGCCTCATTGCCTATCACTGACTGAAAATCTCTGACCATGACAGGATAAGGGTGAGGGCCAAAAACCGTCCCCAGCACATAGTGAGTATTCTTAACATTTGTGGTCCAATCCCTCAGCGCTTCGTTGATCGCATCTTTTAATGTCCTGGAGCCGATATTTACCTCGGTAACCTTTGCGCCAAGCAGCCGCATCCTGAACACGTTCAGCGCCTGCCGCCTGATATCTTCGCTGCCCATATATATTTCACATTCAAGACCGGTAAGTGCGGCGCCTGTTGCTGTAGCGACTCCGTGCTGACCAGCGCCGGTCTCGGCTATTATTCTCTTTTTCCCTATCCTCTTTGCAAGCAAAGCCTGCGCTATTGCGTTGTTGATTTTGTGAGCGCCTGTATGGCATAGGTCTTCTCTTTTCAGATAGATCGCTGCCCCGCCGAGGTTTTCTGAGAGAGTTTCAGCAAAATACAGAGGGGTGGGCCTTCCTATATAATCTTTCTGCAGTGAAGCCAGTTGCCTGAGAAAGGACTTGTCTTTTATATATTTTTTATAGGCCGTCTCAAGCTCAATAAGGGCCGGCATGAGGGTTTCCGGTACAAACCTGCCGCCGTAAATACCAAAATGGCCTTTACTGTCAGGAACTTTTCTATATGAATTATTCATCATTTCATGTAAAGAATTAATCAGTTAAATTTAATGAAAAATTTCAAGTCAATATTATATCACAGTAGGAGAAATATCAATAGAAAACAGGACAGGAAAACGGATAGAATGGCTGATTGCTATTACAGCGCCCCTACTTTTCGTAAAGGCTTTTTATCCTCGTGTAGGAATCCTCTATCTTTATATATGGCACGGAACCGGATTCAACGCATAATATCGTGTTGATGATGCATGAGCACATTTCAGCAGTCTCTCCTTCTTTGACAAATAGAAGACCGCTTGGGAAATATATGTGATCGCCTGAATGCAATGTTTTTTTGACTGATATGCTGAAATCTTCGAAAAATGTCATGCCGTCGCAGCTTAAAGGTCTGATAATAATGTCTGCTCTTGAAAATGCCGACATCGTCGTTTGCAGGTCGTCGGATTCTATGAAGACAAAATTGTCTTTGAATTCCTTGCCGGCCTCTTCAATTACGTGCTTCAGTTTTACGGCAGGTTTTTCGGACAGGGAGATTACCAGCCCCACATCAGAGGGAAGGGGATAGTTGGAGACCATAACCTTCAGTATCTCAAAAAGGAAAGAAGGATATTTTACGTTCGAAAAAATAATTATCTTCCTCTTGCTCCCGAGTTTCTTTAAAGCGGGAGATTCCTGCGTCCTGACGTGATCAGGTATATGGACAAAAGAAGGGATCAATTCGAAATTGGCCTTGCGCATGTACATATAAGCCACGTTGTAGGTGTCTTTGTCGGAGCAAATGATCCTGTCGGCAAAGGTAAACGCGGTAAACAGAGTCTGCCTCCCGCCGACGGGGCTCCGCATCTGCCCCTGTATTGAGAAGAGCTCTGAATGAATGGTGATAAATGATTTTGCGCGGAACAGCTTGCCGACGAGTATCGAGGTCATGAGTTTTAACAGGCCCAGACGCAGGTAGCCTTTAGTTAAAAAATGAATTACGTCTTTTCCCCGGCACATGCGGAGCAGTTTGAATGTAAAGTCAAAATAGCTTTTTGTGTCAACAAATCGTTTGTCTTTCGAGGGATTTGAAGACGCATTGATAATGCTGCATTTATGGCCTTCCGCCTCTAACTTCTCCAGTAACGACAGATTGTAAAGGTTTTCTTCTTCGTAAGGAGGGGTGAAATTGCCTATTAATAATATCTTCATCTCAATTTTCTACCATTATGCTTAAAGGATCACCCGGTTTGATATTGAACAGTTGCACGGCGTCCTTCTGATTAACGAAGAGTTCAAGATGGCCGAAGCCGTTGATGGTTGCGGATAAAGACTGGTCTTTTACCTCAGCGTAAAAATTTACAAAGGGAACGATTTGGTCCTTATATTTTATTTTGAATTTATGCTTTGCATCGACCGGGGCCAAACGGATGAGGTCCTCTGAAGTGATGTTTGTGATGGCATTGCCAAAATGGTCAAAAGACACCACTTCACCATGAATGATATTGTCGTCTGACAGTGAAGGGTTTGGAAAAGTGATCTTAACAAAGTCAAAGATCTGTTCGCCGAATTTGCCTGAATCCACGCCTTTTGAAAGCCACGCGGCGACCGGTGCAAATATGTCGCGCCCGTGTAAAGTATTCCCGGTGATAGGCAGAAAATAATGTGATGAAGTTAAATGTAAGACCTTGAAGAAGTTGTTATTCTCTTTTTCGAAGACCGGGGTGAAGATACCGTTGTCAGGACCTATAAAATAATGATTTTCAGTTATAACGAGAATGGGCCTCCTGCTCCCTCCGACCTCAGGGTCAACGACAGCTATATGTATGGTGGTCGGCGGGAAATATTTATAGCTCATCCCGATCACCTGAGCCGCTTCGTAAATGTTATGCCGCTCGATCTTATGGGTGATATCTATTATCTTTGCCTGCGGATTAATTCCGGCAATTACACCTTTTATCATTCCGGCAAAAGAGTCTTTCAGCCCGAAGTCTGTTGTTAAAGTAATAATAGGTCTTTCTAACATTTTACCGCTCCTGTCAATTCACTTAATGATCTTATGTTGTTAACTGACATATAAGACTTTATCCCTTCAAGTATGTCCATTGTAGCCTTTGGATTAATAAAGTTTCCAGTCCCGACGGCTACGGCGCTTGCGCCCGCAAGTAAAAACTCAACGGCGTCTTCGGCAGATATTATACCACCCATACCGATAATTGGAATACGTACGGTTTTATAGCATTCCCAGACCATTCTTACTGCAACGGGTTTGATGGCGGGTCCCGATAATCCCCCGGTGATATTCGCAAGCCTCGGTCTTCCGGTTTTTATATCGATGCTCATTCCGGTGATCGTATTGATGAGAGATATAACATCACTGCCCGCATCTTCGGCGATCTTTGCAAACAATTTTATATCTGATACATTCGGGGAAAGTTTTGTAATAAGAGGCAGGCTGGTTCTCTGCCTGACGTTTTCTATTAATTCTCTGAAGATCTTTGGATCGGTCCCGAAGACTATACCGCCCTTTTTTACGTTCGGGCATGAAACATTCAGCTCTAGAGCATCTATACCTTGAGCTTCAAGGTTTTCTGCAAGTTCAATATATTCATCAATGGAATTACCGAGGATATTGACTATTATCCGGGTCCTTAATTTTTTAAGATACGGAAGCTGTTTTCTGATGAAATCTTTCAAGCCGGGATTCTGCAGACCGATGGCATTCAGCATTCCGCAGGGGGTTTCACATATTCTCGGCACAGGGTTGCCTTTCATCGGCTTCAATGAAATGCCTTTTACAACGATCGCGCCAAGCCTGTTTAAGTCAACAAATTCCGAATATTCCTTGCCGTAACCGAAGGTGCCTGATGCGGTCAGGACCGGGTTTTTGAGCTTCAGCTTTCCCAAATCAACTTTGAGGTCGAATGATTTTTTCTTAGACATATTTTTTCCAGTAGTTGTATTAGTTGCATTGGTTGAATTGGTTGTATTAGTCAACCAATAAAACTAATTAAACCAATCAAACTTCTTCAACTCTTTTTTGGTACTGAGTTGTCCTCCCATACAATTTCCTCTATCGGAAACACCGGTCCTTCTTTGCATACCCGTTTATATCCCTTTTTTGTATTTACTACGCAGCCAAGGCATGTGCCCAGACCGCATGCCATGTTCTGTTCAAGCGCCATATACCCTTTAAGGTCATATTTTACTGCAAGCTGTGATAAGGCCATAAGCATGGGTTTGGGTCCGCAGGCGTATAAACAGAGTAGGGGCGATTCGCGAATCGCCCTTGCAGAGTCAGAAGCCAGGAAATTTCTTAACACATTAACAATGTTCCCCTTTCTGCCGGATGAACCGTCATCCGTAGCAATTACAGGTTCAATCCCGAGAGTTCTCAATTCATCGACGCAAAGCAGTTCCTCATTTGTTCGTGCACCATAAAAGAGAAGAGGTTTTTTCTTTTTCAATTTTTCCGCAAGGCTGAAGATCGGAGCTATTCCCAGCCCTCCGGCAATAAAAATTATTTTATCTTGTGTCTTTGCGATGGGGAATTTATTACCAAGAGGGCCTGTAACATCCAGAAGCTCTCCGGGTTTCCTTCTGCTTAAAAGACCTGTTCCTCTGCCGACAACTCTATAAAGGACCTGGAAATCGCTTCCGATCCGTCGATGGATGCTGAAAGGACGTTTAAGAAGGGGATCAAGGCCGCTGTCTACGGACAGCATAAAAAAATTGCCGGGTTCCGGCTGTTTGAATTTTTCTGAAGAATGAAGTGTTAAAAGGTAGTGATCTTTTTTGATTTGCCGGTTTTCTATTACGGATGCCCTAAACAGTCTATTCAAAGCTTATCTCTAATATTTCGTACTCAATGGTTCTTGCAGGCGCTTTTACAACTGCAATATCGCCCACTTCTTTACCGATCAGCGCCCTTCCTACCGGTGAACTTATGGATATTTTATGCTCTTTGATATTTGTTTCATCAGGCCCTAAAAGGATGAATTCATACTCTACGTCCGCTTCAATATCAAGCACCTTGACCTTTGCGCCGAATGCAACTTTATCTAGTGATATTTTGGAAGGATCTATCACCTCTGCAAGGGCGATCTTTGATTGAAGTTCCTGGATCCTTCCCGCAAGGAAGGACTGTTTCTCTTTTGCGGCATGATACTCCGCATTTTCCGACAGATCACCATGTGCCCGCGCCTCGGAAATAGCCGTTATATTATTGGGCCGGTCAACTTTGATAAGCCTGTCAAGCTCCTCTTTCAGTTTCTGAAGACCTGCAGGAGTTATTGGAAATTTTTGCATGATAAAACTTTAACAATATATATTTGATAAAGTAAACCCTATCAGCAAGTTACAGGAAAACTTTAGGAGGTGGCAAAAAAAATACTGTGGCAGATTTACCGCCACAGTTAAAAGGAGGTTGTTGGGACAGCAACCTTAAATTGGAGAAAAAACAGGTTTTCTTATTTGACCCGTATAATATAGCTGGACATCATTTTCATCTGAATCAGGGCTTTCTGTTTTCTAAGCCTCTTTTCTTTATAGGAATCTGCAAGCTTAGAGTAAATATTTTTTAATTCAGCCAACATTTCCTCTCCCTTCGAGGCCGATATCCGCTTCCTGAAAACACGGCAGCGAATCCGGACCGAGTTTAAAGTTCTTAATTGTATTTTACTGTTATACGATCTATAGTTATGTGACGCCGATCACTTTTTGAATTGGATAGAATATAAAAAGTAATTTCAAGTTTTCGTAGTTTAATGTTTATTAACCATACCCTTGGTAGTTCTACGTAGAAAGGAAGCCGGAATGACAAGCATTTAATATTTATTGTTTTCCTGCCGAACACTATTGATATATACTTAATGAAAGTCCGTCATAAATGGCGGATATCCGGAACAGGGAATTATTGTACAGGTACTTATGGAAAAATTAGCCCAGAGCGTCGCAAGCTTTGTATCACTTGAGAAACTTATCACTTCAGGCGACTCTCAAATTTTTCATAAAGTTGTTGCCGGTATGCACGATCTGTGCTTTCATATTCTGGAAGCTGAGAAGAATGGAGTTCCACGTTCCAGGATTGAAGAGATCATAAAACCTGCCAGGGACATTCACAGCCGTTCTGTATTTGTTAAACGTATGCAGGACTGGCCGCGAAAATATCCGGGAGACTTTGAAACCGTAGAATATATTTGTGACCTTGAGAATAAATCGACGTATGGGAAAATAGAATACTTTATTGAGGAATATGCATTGAACAGTGCGATGGCCCAGCAGCATAGAAATAAAGTTCATCGCCAGTCCGGGATGATTCTTGATCTGCTTCTGAATGGTAATGCCGGACAGAAGATATTGTCGGTCGGGTGCGGCGGCAGCCGGGACCTCTTCAATATTGGAAAATATATCTGCAATATTCAGTTTGACCTGGTTTTACATGATATAGAAAGTGACGCCCTGGAATTATCAATGAAAAGACTTGGTAATTTCAAAGGAAAGGTCCATTTGGTCAAAGGGAATTTCCTGCAATCTCTGAGGACCATAGAGACGTTAGGGCCTTTTGATCTTATACTTGCCGGAGGGCTGTTTGATTATTTGTCCGATAAACACATTTCTTTTTTCCTGAAATACGCTTTCAATAAATTTTTAAGTCAGAACGGGACTCTGTTCTTTACAAATATCAAAAAAGGCAATCCCTATAAGGTATGGCAGGAATATCTGGCAAACTGGAAACTTATTTACAGGGCTGAAGATGAGATTGCTGACCTTTTGACTGCCGCCGGTTTCCGGGCTGACTCATTCAGGATCGAAAAAGATGAGACAGGGCTTACTTTTTTAGTAACAGTCAATTGCCCAAGATCCTTTTGCGCACCCTGAGTTTAGCGTCGATGAAATCCTTATGTGAAACGTGGATCAGACCGGCGATCTTGCGGACCATATGCTCTTCGTGTTTATCCAGCAAGGAATCAGAAAATGCGATTTCCCACATATGCTCGATGATCTTAACTTTCTGTTCCTGTGACAGTCCCTTGTTTATGAGAGACGTAAATTCATAATAACCTGTAGCTTTCCGGATCTCTTCTTCTGCAAATTTTATCATCGCATTTATTTCCTCTTCGGAAAGTCCGAAACTGGATTGCAGTTTTTTTGCTACTGCTTTCCTCTCATCATCCTTTATCTCCGAATCAGCCCGCATCATCTCTACAAGGAGAGCTGCCGTAGCGATCTGCAGGGAATGCTCCGACACGTTATCGCGATCTTCCGGTGAGGATACGACATATTTTTTAAAAAAATTCCTGACAGTATTTACCATTCATTAAAAGTACTAATTCCCTTCCGCTCCTGTCAACCCTTTTTTTGACAACGCCATATTTTTTTATATATACTTAGTACTGGTTGCATATCATTGAGGCAAATCCATAAGCTTCCAATATTCGACGCAAAAGACATTTATTAATAAGGAGATAAAGATAGAAATGCCCCGAAAAGCGAATTGCTGGGAGTTCACAAAATGCGGAAGAGAACCGGGAGGAGCGAACGTTGACGAATTTGGCGTATGTTTAACTTCAATACATACTCAATTTAATGGAATAAATGGCGGCAAGAACGGAGGGAGGGTTTGCTGGGCTATTTCAGGGACTTTATGCAACGGAAATGTTCAGGGTTCCATTGAAGAAAAGCAAAGATACTGTATGAGTTGCAGTTTTTATAAAAAGTTACTGGAAGAAGTTAAGGACGAGGTATCGATTTGTTCCATATAGGTTTTTAGCAGCCTGGTTAACTTCCGGTCAATCTTCAATACACTCACGTGAAGTCTTCAGCACGATGCCCTGTCCGGGCCTGAGGTTATAGGAAAAGCGCGTGTCAATATAATCCAGTGCATATTCCGGAGATATATCACTTAGAGGTGTCTCCATTGCTGTAAACCTCCATAGATCTTCCGCATAGAAATGCTGATAGTTGTAAATATCCTTGTTCAGGATTATGAGCGATTCCTCGTTTACATCACCTGCAGCCTTCCACATGAACAGAATATTCGGATTGCTGTAATAAAGCATTTCAGTATGAGCGTCCTGCTGGAAGACGATATGTGCGGCCTTCATCGCGTTGACCTTTTTGATGAATTCCGTCAGATCAATATTTGTTGTTTCCCAGTCTTCAGGCCGTGTATTTACCACATGCAGTCTTTTTCGGAAGCCGAACTCAAATCCGATCGGCATCATTACGCCGGCGGAGAAGAGGGCTGAAAACAGGTAGCGCTGCTTCATTCCCTCTATATTGCCGTTCAGCTCCTCGCATAGCCTGATCGTGTCATGGCTTTCAGGAAAGCTTATCGAAGGGACAATGTCGCGCAGAAATGAAAGCTGTCTCATTAACCACTGGTTTCTGAAATCCCACCACTTGGAGCTGTTGAATATGTAGTCAAAGCCTGCGGAGGCGGTCCTTCTTGTCTGGTCGGGTGTGCATCCGAGCGTCTCGGCGAAAAACAATACATCCGGGGCCTCCTTCCTGATTTCAGAAATAAGTCTGCTCCAGAAGCTCTTTGGTATCTGATAAGCGGCGTCGCAGCGGAACCCTCTGAAGCCCAGTTTAAGGAGAAATTTCACTGCTTCCGTAAAGAATTTAAAGAGGCCTTCCCTGTCCTTTGTATTCTTGTGATCAAATTTTGCGAGGTCTCCCCACACTACTTTTCCACTGTGATCAAATGCAAAGGGATGCGCAACCTTACCGTTTGATTCCCATTTAAACCACCCGGGATTTGTTTTGAGGAGATCTGAATCTACAGCGCAGTGATTGATCACAAGGTCTATCATCATCCTGAGTCCAAGCTTCTCAGCATGCTTTATCGCATCTTTTATCTGCTGTCCCGGTGTTTTCTTTGAATTTCTGTCGATTAGAAGAGGATTGAAATCAAAATAGTCTTTTACAGAATAAAGACTGCCGGAAAAACCCGGGTAACTGATCGGGTTAACGAATACCCAATTGAAGCCCATCTCAGATGCCCTCAATAAATGACTGTCCCATTCGGTAAATTTACCCGCCAGCAGGGGGAACAGGTTGTAGATGATCATCTTTTCAGGCTGTCTCATTCTCTAAGTTATTGCTAAAATAAATACATAGAAACAATACACAGATTAACTCAGATTTTTAATAAAAATTATATCGTGATCTGAGCGATCTGTGGAATCTGTGGATATAATATACTACCCATCACTCTTCAAAAACACCACACCAAGAGGCGGCAGTGTCAGCGACAGTGAATAATCCCTTCCGTGTGACGGTACTGCATCGGCTTCAACGCCTCCGGAGTTGCCGAGGTTGCTTCCCCAGTAAATTCCGGCATCGCTGTTGAGCGTCTCTCTCCAGTAACCTCCGCGTGGGACGCCAACCTTGTAATTAAAGCGCGGCACCGGAGTGAAATTGCATACAACGAGGATTATATCCTGTGTATTTTTCCCTTTCCGTATAAAACTGATGATGCTTTCCTCCCAGTCGTGGAAGTCTGTCCATTCGAATCCGTCGTTTGAAAAATCAAGCTCATAAAGCGCAGGCTCGTTTCTGTAAAAATTATTTAAGTCTTTTACCCATGTCTGCACTCCCTGATGTGAAGGATGTTCAAGGGCGTGCCATTCAAGGCTCTCTTCATGGACCCATTCCCTCCACTGTGCGATCTCTCCTCCCATGAACAGGAGCTTTTTGCCGGGATGTCCCCACATGTAGCCGAACAATAGTCTGAGGTTTGCACATTTCTGCCACTCATCGCCCGGCATCTTTCCGAGGAGCGCCCCTTTGCCGTGCGTCACCTCGTCGTGTGAAAGCGGGAGGACGAAATTCTCAAAGAAGGCGTACCATATACTGAAGGTGAGCTGGTCATGGTGGTACTTTCTGTGAACAGTTTCATTTGAGATATATTTCAATGTATCGTGCATCCACCCCATGTTCCACTTCATACCGAAGCCCAGCCCCCCGACATAAACGGGACGTGAAACCATGGGCCATGCCGTTGACTCCTCGGCAAAGGTCTGTACGTCCGGATAGAAGGTATAGACCATTTCGTTAAGTCTTTTTAAAAAACTGATAGCGTCAAGGTCTTCCTTGCCGCCGTAAATGTTCGGTATCCATTCGCCTTCATTTCTTGCATAATCAAGATAGATCATTGACGCCACCGCATCTACCCTCAATCCGTCAATGTGATAGTGCTCCAGCCAGAACAGGGCGCTGCTTATGAGAAAGTTCCTCACCTCGTTCCTGCCGTGATTGAATATATAACTTTTCCATTCAGGGTGATATCCCTTCCTGGGGTCCTGATGTTCATAAAGATATGTGCCGTCAAAATTGGACAATCCATGATGGTCATAGGGGAAGTGCGAAGGCACCCAATCGAGGATCACACCTATGCCGTTCTGGTGGAGATGGTCGATCATGTACATGAAATCCTGCGGTGTGCCGTACCTGCTTGTCGGGGCGAAATAGCCCAGGGTCTGATATCCCCACGAACCGTAGAAGGGATGCTCCGTGACCGGCATAAGTTCTACGTGTGTAAATCCCATTTCCTTTACATAGTCCGTAAGATAATGCGCAAGCTCCCTGTAAGTGAGAAATCTGTTGCCCTCCTCAGGGACGCGCCTCCATGAGCCGAGATGGACTTCATATATTGACCAGGGCGCACTTAACGCATTCGTCTTATGCCTGTTTGACATCCATTCCTGATCGTTCCATTCATATTGCAGGTCCCATACAACGGATGCTGATTTCGGCGGCACTTCCCAGAGAAAAGCAAAAGGGTCCCCTTTATCCATTTTGTAACCATTGTATTTTGAGCAAATATGATATTTATAAATAGCGCCGTTTTTCATGCCCGGTATAAACCCTTCCCAGATGCCGGATGCGTCCCTTCTCGACATGAGCTGATGGGATTCCCTGTCCCATTTGTTGAAATCTCCAATGACCGACACCTTTTCAGCATTGGGGGCCCACACGGCAAAATGCACGCCGGTTACACCCCCGACATTCATAACATGAGAACCGAGATATTTATAAAGCCTGAAGTGGTTTCCCTCCTTAAAAAGATAAATGTCATGATCGGTCAGCCGGCTTGCATCATATCTGACCTCGCTGATCCCATAACTTGTTGAAATCATAATCCACCTCCATATATGTTTGATAAATTACAGGAGATCCCTGAATTCCATTATTTCCGCTTTGATCCCCGGGTTGTATTAAGTTTGATTGTTTGATTAACATATATAATGTTATCACCTTTCCTTTTGCTGTCAAGGAAAGTTTTTTCCCGTATTAAACCGTTTTGTTTGAGAGATAATTAAATAATCACTTTAAGCTGATGATGCAAAACGGTAATTCGAGATATCTGCACATATATAAATCAGGAAATGGCATAGGAACAAGATGAAACCTGAAGTGGCCAGTAAGATACCTAAAATAATAATATATGGGAGCAACGACTTTGACGACCTGATTCAGCGTTTCAGGACTTATACCAGCAAAAACTTCCCGGTCCTTTTTTTTGACCCTTTCGGAACAGGAAAAACCATTGCCGCAGAGATAATCGCCGCAGAGCTGAACCTGAAGATATACAGGGCGGATATTCCAGCTTCATTGAGCAAAAATACAGGTGAAACAGAGAAAAACCTCGATCGCATTTTCAGTGAGGCATCTTCCATGAAGGCCATCCTCTATTTTGAAGAGGCTGATGTATTATTCAGAGGGGGTATGGAAGCAGGTGACAGGGACGATGGTTATAATAATATGGCAATTAAATACTTGTTACAGAAAATGGAGGAGTATGACGGCATTGTGATTTTGGCTATACACCATAGTAAGAACATAGATGAAGCCTTCATTCGCAACATGCGGTTTGTTGTAGAGTTTCCGCCGGACAGCAGAAAGCTCTCAAGTGAAAAGGCAAAATAGCGCTTGAAAATATTAATAATAGTAAACTTATGGTCAAACTCAATTTTTATTACAAAGACGGTTGCTGGCTGTGCGGTGCCGCTGAAGAAATGCTGAACGGACTTAAGGAAAGGTACGATATAGAAATAAATAAGATAGCGATCGATTCGAATGATGAACTCTATGAGCTGTACCGGTTTGATATACCTGTGTTCGAGTTTAAGGACGGCTCATTTCTTTATGGACGGATCAAAAGGCGGGACATGCTTGCAAAGCTCCGGGAAAACAGGGAGTAGTCGAATAAGTAGAAATTTCTTTAGGCCGTTGTTAATTGATAGCATAATAATGATAAATATCAAGCTGTTAACCTCACAAATATCAATTTATATGTCCATCCAGCTGTAATTCATGATTTTACGGGTTGACATGATTAGTGTCAATGTGTCATTATTTTTAGATTTCAGAAGTTTTTGCAATTCATAGAATGCCGCAAATACTTTTAGCTTTTGTTCATTATTTTCTGTACAGAATAATGAATTTAAGTCCCTTGCTGAAGGAGAATAAGTCAGTTTTGACATTGAAAGCGGACCCAAAGGTCCTAAAGCAATAAATGTAGTGAAAATATAACAGTACGAGTAGTCCACCTGCAAGACAGGAGGACTTTTTATTTTATGGATTTGAGGTTTAGCAGTAAATGGCGCCGAGACAGGATTATATAAAAAAGATGGAATTAAAAAAGCAGCGCAAGCTTGAGGCCGGCGTTGTGTCAGAACGTTTCCCGAAGATTTCAAATATAATTATTCACATGACTTACTTCCATGATGCGGAAAATGCGGTCCTTATGGAGCGTACAGTTAATGTTTTTCCAACAAGTACCGCTGATTTTAATATGGAATGTATGATAAGGGGTTGCGATAAAGGCGGTTTTAATTTAAATCCCGTAATCTCAGGCCTGATTAAGCAAAATAAAAAGATGGCAAAGGGGACCATGAAGTGCAAGGGTAAACTCGATCATCATTCCCCTAACCATGCAAATATTTCATACGAGATAAATATAAAGTACAATAAAAATTCTTCAATGAAGCACAATTAAGGGATATGGATAAGGATTAAGGGATATGGAATAGGCCAGCCTTTAATCCATACCCCATACCCCTTATCCCTACCTTAATCCTTGCCTCTTATCCCTTGATCCTTCTATGATACTGCTGAAGTGATTTTATGTTTATCTGCTCTTTCAGAAGAACCTTAATCGCATTTATCGTTGCCCTTGCACCAGCGATCGTGGTTGTGTACGGAACTTTATATTGAAGCGCGCTTTCTCTTAATGTAAATGAATCCTTTTGAGACTTTGCACCAAAAACAGTATTGATCATGAAACTTATTTCTTTGTTTTTTATGTAATCAACAATGTCCGGTCTTCCTTCACTGACTTTGTTGACCGTTTCCACATTAATTCCGGATTTATTCAGATAATCGGCTGTGCCACTTGTAGCTATTAGTGAGAAACCAAGCGATGTAAGGTTACGCGCCATTGGCGGCAGGTACTGCTTGTCGTTGTCTTTTACACTGATGAACACTTTTCCGCTCAGGGGCATTGTATTATTTGCCGATGCCTGTGCCTTTGCATACGCCCTTCCGAAATCCTGATCAATTCCCATAACTTCGCCGGTGGATTTCATCTCAGGGCCTAACAAAGTATCAACACCCTTAAACCTGTCAAAAGGGAAAACGGCTTCTTTAACTGTAAAATGAGATATCTCTATTTCCGATGTAAATCCCAGTTCAGAAAGGGTTTTTCCGACCAGGACCTTTGCAGCCATTTTGGCAAGAGGAACGCCTATGGATTTGCTGACATAAGGAATTGTGCGTGAAGCCCTTGGATTTACTTCAAGGATGTAAATTTCTTTATCCTTTACGGCAAACTGTATGTTCATAAGGCCGATGACATTGAGCTCCATAGCAAGGGCTTTTGCATATATGTTAATTCTGTCCCAAAATATCAGAAGAGAGAGAATAGGGGGGCAGGGAACATGCTGAATCTCCGGAATGAATTCCGGCTTCTTCAATATGTTCCATGATGCCGCCGATTACTACGTTTTTCCCATCAGAAATCGCATCAACATCGATCTCGATAGCGTCTTCGAGATATTTATCAACAAGCACCGGATGTTCAGGAGAGGCGGCTACAGCCCTCTTCATATAATTCCTTATACTGTCCTCATCATAAACAATCTCCATCGCCCTTCCGCCGAGCACATAAGAAGGTCTTACCATCACGGGGTATCCAATGCTTTTAGCCACTGCGACAGCCTCATCAACAGACATGGCGGTCCCGCTCTCAGGCTGGCAAAGGTTGAGTTTATGTAAAACTTCCTTAAATCTTTTTCTGTCTTCAGCCCTGTCAATGGAATCGGGTGATGTGCCGAGAATTCTTACTCCTGCCCTTTCAAGGGGAACGGCAAGTTTTAATGGCGTTTGTCCGCCAAACTGGACTATGACGCCTATAGGTTTTTCTGTTTCGACAATATTAAGAACGTCCTCAAAGGTAAGCGGTTCAAAGTATAATTTATCAGCTGTATCATAATCGGTACTTACGGTTTCCGGATTGCAGTTGATCATTATTGTTTCATATCCAAGTTCCTTCAATGCAAAGACAGCATGAACACAGCAGTAGTCAAACTCGATCCCCTGTCCGATCCTGTTCGGACCGCTGCCGAGGATGATGATTTTCTTCCGGTCCGTGGGGTTGGCTTCGCAATCAGCAGTAGCGCGGAAGCGCGGAAGCGCTGGAAGTTCGTAAGTCTTTTGCTTCCGCGCTTTCGTACTTTTGCACTTCCGTACTGTAGAAAGGTTTTTCATATGTCGAGTAGAGATACGGCGTATAAGCTTTGAATTCGGCAGCGCAGGTGTCTACCATTTTGTATACAGGCTTTATTCCATTTTCCTTTCTGTATTGTCTTAATGACGTTTCATCAATGACCGAGCAGTTTTGAAAGTCTGCGGTCTGAGAAGCCGTATTCTTTGGCTTCACTTAAAAGAGTTTGTAAGCCTGTAAGCTCTGCAAGCCTGCAAGTTATTTTGCTTCCGCGCTTCCGCAGCTTCCGCACTTTCGCGCTGATCTCTTCTTCCATCTCAATTATCTGTTTTATGTTGTACAGAAACCATGGGTCAATATTTGTTAATTCATGTATTTCCTCAATGCTCATCCCTGTCCTTATCGCATGTGTAATGTACCATATGCGGTCCCATCCCGGGATTTTCAGTTTTTTCTTTGTGGTATCGGGATCTGCTGTTAGAGTCTCGAAACCATAACTGTCTATTTCAAGACTGCGTATTGCCTTATGCAAAGCTTCTTTAAAGGTCCTTGCTATGGACATGGCTTCTCCCACTGACTTCATCTGTGTTGTGAGAGTGGCGTCTGCTTCAGGAAATTTCTCGAAGGTGAACCTCGGGAATTTCACGACAACATAATCAAGTGTCGGCTCAAAAGATGCAGGGGTCTCTTTGGTAATGTCATTCGGCACCTCATCGAGGGTCAGGCCGATGGCGAGCTTTGCTGCGATCTTGGCAATAGGAAATCCCGTTGCCTTTGATGCGAGTGCGGAACTTCTTGAAACCCTCGGATTCATCTCTATGACAACCATCCGGCCGTCGGCAGGGTTTACTGCAAACTGAATGTTCGACCCTCCCGTGTCGACCCCTATCTCACGTATTATAGCTATGGAAGCATCGCGCATCATCTGGTATTCCTTGTCGGTGAGCGTCTGCGCCGGCGCTACGGTTATGGAATCTCCCGTATGGACCCCCATGGGATCAAAATTTTCTATTGAGCAGATGATCACGACGTTATCTTTGCTGTCGCGCATTACTTCAAGCTCGAACTCTTTCCAGCCAATAACGGATTCTTCCACCAGGACCTGATGTACAGGGCTGAGATCGAGGGCCTTGTTCAGATCAATGCTGTACTCATCCATATTATAAACGATACCTCCGCCGGTTCCGCCCATTGTAAATGAAGGTCTGAGGATCAACGGGAACTTGAGATATTCGGCCGCCATCATCCCCTCTTCGATGGAATTAACATTTCTGCTTTTTGGAGTTTCCAGTCCTATGTTCGTCATCGCTTCTTTAAACAATTCCCTGTCCTCGCCTTTTTTGATAGCGTGGAGCTTTGCGCCTATGAGCTCTACATTGTATTTTTCGAGAATTCCTTTTTCAGCGAGAGAAACTGCAAGGTTCAGAGCGGTCTGCCCGCCCATTGTAGGAAGCAGTGCGTCAGGGCGTTCTTTCTCGATTATCTTCTCTATGAAATCAACTGTCAGAGGTTCTATGTAAGTGACGTCGGCGGTATCGGTGTCAGTCATAATGGTTGCGGGATTTGAATTTACGAGTATCACCTTGTAGCCCTCCTCACGCAGGGCCTTGCACGCCTGTGTCCCTGAATAATCAAATTCACAGGCCTGTCCGATGATTATCGGACCCGATCCTATCAATAAGATACTTTTTATGTCTGTTCGTTTTGGCATATTAACTTATTTCTCATCCACAGATTTCACAGATTACACAGATAAAGCAATTTCAAGAAATCTGCGTAATCTGTGGATTAATTCAGTGTTTCTCCAACATTTCCCTGAAGCGCTTAAAAATATACCCCGAATCATTTGGTCCCGGTCCTGCCTCCGGATGATGCTGGAAAGAGATCACGGGCAGTTCAACATGTCTCATGCCTTCCTCTGTACCGTCATAAAGATTTGTATGGGTCAGCTCCACCTGCCCGCCGAGGCTTTTTATATCTACACAGTAGTTATGATTTTGTGCTGTGATCTCAACCTTTCTCGTGGACAAATCCATTACCGGATGATTGCCTCCGTGATGTCCGAATTTGAGTTTGTAAGTCCTGCCGCCCATAGCAAGTCCCAGAATCTGATGCCCGAGACAAATTCCCAATATCGGCCTTTTGCCCATAAGTTTTTTAGCTGCTTCAATTCCGTAAACAACCGTCTCAGGGTCTCCAGGTCCGTTGCTCAGAACTATCCCGTCCGGATTCATATTAAGAACTTCTTCCGCAGGCGTTTGTGCGGGAACAACTGTAACGTCAAACCCTGCGCTTACGAGATGCCGGAGGATGTTCATTTTTACGCCAAAATCATACACGACGACTGACTTAGTGCGTAAGTTCGGAAGTTCGGAAGCGATGAAGTTTTTTTCTTCCATACTTCCGCGCTTCCCAACTTCCGCGCTACCGTCCCATTTCCACACTCCCTTGTCCCATTTGTACGGCTCAGATGTAGTTACGTCTTTAACAAGATCAAAGGCTGAGATTCCGGGATGCTTTCGCACTTTTTCAAGAAGGCTTTGAGGATTTAAATCAGTGGTTGAGATTATCCCCATTTGGACCCCATTGTCTCTAAGATATTTTGTAAGAGCCCTTGTGTCTATACCGTGAATACCGACTTTATTGTTTTCTTTCAGATATTGATTAAGGTTTTGTTGTGAGCGCCAGTTACTTGGGAAATTAAAAAATTCCCTGGCAATAAAACCTTCCACATTTGGGATATTGGATTCTTTATCCTCATCATTTATCCCATAATTTCCTATCTGAGAGTATGTCATGGCAACTATCTGGCCTTTATAAGATGGGTCTGTAAGTATTTCCTGGTAGCCGGTCATTGAAGTGTTGAAGACAACCTCTCCGATCGTTTCTCCTTCAGCGCCGAAACCAAATCCTTCGAAGAATGTACTATCAGCAAGCACAAGAAATGCCTTTGTGAGCGTTTGTCCGGACATATTGCTGGAAACCTCCGTTAAACAAGAGAAGAAATTACAAACTTGATATTTTACAATTAATTTATTCTAAATATCAAAGCTCGAAAAAAGATTCCGGACAAGCCGGAATGACAGGGTTAGATCCCGCTAAGCATATCAAAAGAACAATAAGTAATACATATTTATTGCCTACTGACTACTGCCCTGCGGTCTGCAGATCATCATTAATACGAGTCCCATTCCGAGTACTATCCGCAAGGGCGGGTTTCAAACCCGCCCCTACTGCCTACATCCAGTCGTAGACCTTTCCCATTGAAATGGTTTTTTCAACAGAGCCTTTTAAAGTCCAGCCATTAAAAGGGGAATTTTTCCCTTTGGATAAAAATCTGGATGAATCAACAATGGTAGTGCTTTCAGGATTTATAATTGCAATGTCGGCATCAGAGCCGGACGATAAGGAGCCTTTAGGGATATTCAATATTTTAGAAGGAGTTATGGTCATTTTAGCGATAAATTGCTTTAAGTCTAAAGTCCCTTTTCCAACAAGCTGTAAACCGAGAGCAAAAGCTGTTTCGAGGCCGGATATGCCAAATGCGGCGGTGTCAAATTCTTTGTTCTTATCATCAATATGATGAGGAGCATGATCAGTGGCAATTACATCAATGGTGCCGTCTTTTAATCCCTGTTTAATGGCTTCAACATCTTTTTCTGTCCTGACAGGCGGATTAACTTTAAAGTTTGTATCGTAGCCGACAAGAGATTCGTCTGTAAGAGAGAAATAGTGCGGACATGTCTCTGCCGTTACGTTTATCCCGCGTTCCTTTGCCTGTCTAATCAAGTCAACCGAGCCTTTGGTTGAAACATGTGCAATATGAAGCTTCCCGCCGGTAAGCTGACAAAGGGCGAGATCTCTGGCAACCATTATTTCCTCAGCAGCCTTTGGTATTCCCCTTAAACCCAGAATGGTTGATACGAAACCCTCATTCATTACGCCGCCTTCAGATAAATATAGATCTTCGCAGTGGGAAATTATCGGGACGTCAAATATCTTTGAATACTCAAGCGCATGCCTCATGATAAGACTGTTGGTTACGGGCCTGCCGTCATCAGAGAATGCAATACAGCCTGAGCGTTTCAAAGCCTCAAGTTCTGCAAGCTCTTCACTTTTCTGGCTCTTTGTTATTGCGCCGATCGGATAGACAGTGCAAGAGCCTTCCTGCAGCGCCTTCTTAATAATGAACTCTGTTACAGCGATCGTATCGTTTACTGGATTTGTATTGGGCATGCAGCATACTGCTGTAAAGCCGCCTCTTGCAGCGGCTTTAGTGCCGGTCTTTATTGTTTCCTTATACTCAAAACCGGGTTCGCGCAGATGAGTGTGCATGTCTACAAGCCCCGGTATGACGATGCAGCCGGAGGCGTCGATAGTTCGAAAGTTCGAAAGTTCGGCAGCGCGGAGGTCCTGGGCCTTTTTCTTCCGTGCTTCCGTGCTTCTGCGCTTCTGTACTATAGTGATCTCTCTTATTTTTCCGTTTTCAATAAATACCTCGCCGATGCCGTCAATATCCTGCGAAGGGTCAATGATACGCCCGTTCTTTATTAAAATTTTCATTTTTTTACTCCTGCGAGCAGGTACAACACTGCCATTCTAACGGCAAGACCGTTGGTTACCTGTTCAAGAATTACTGATTGCGGTCCGTCTGCGACCGCTGATTCAATTTCAACACCCCTGTTCATGGGCCCCGGGTGCATGACAATTGCATTGTCCTTTGCGAGTTTTAACCGTTCGGTTGTGAGGCCGTAAAGATAAAAATATTCCTCAAGAGAAGGGAGGAAACTTTTGCTCTGACGTTCCAGTTGAAGTCTCAGCGTCATAATAACATCGGTTTTTTTCAGGCCTTCTTCCATATTGCTGAAAACCTCTATCCCAAGATTTTTGATCTCAGCCGGCATCAGGGTGGGAGGACAGATCACCCGTACCTGCGCCCCGAGTTTTTTCAGGGCATAAATATTTGAACGCGCCACCCTGCTGTGAGTTATGTCCCCTATTATAGCAACGACAAGACCTTTGATATTTTTCTTGTGCGACAGAATTGTAAACAGATCCAGCAGGGCCTGCGTCGGATGTTCATTGGCTCCGTCCCCTGCATTGATCACTGAAATGTTAAGGAGCCTGCTCAGAAAATGCGGGACGCCTGCAGATGAATGACGGATAACTACAAAATCAGCTCCCAATGCCTTGATAGTAAGCGCAGTATCTTTCAGTGTCTCGCCTTTCACAACACTGCTTGTTACAGTTGATAAATTGATGACATCTGCGCTTAACCTCTTTGCCGCAAGTTCGAAGGAGATCCTGGTTCTTGTTGACGGTTCAAAGAAAAGATTGACAACGGTCTTTCCTCTCAGCGGCGGAACTTTTTTAATGTCCCTTTGCAGAACATCTTTAAAGCCTGATGCTGTTTCAAGAATATAGTAAATTTCTTCCGTTGTAAGTTCTTTGATGCCGAGAAGGTCTTTTGCTTTAAACATTTTCAGTGTCAGTGTTTAGTGCCAGTGTTGACTGACGCCGGTCACCGGTGCTGTTGACAATCAATTTTTGTTTACCAGAATTACTTTATCTTTTTTCCCGTCTTCTTCAAGAAATACCTCTACCGTATCATTAAAAGAAGTGGGGATATTTTTACCTGCATAGTCTGCCCTGATAGGCAGTTCCCTGTGGCCCCTGTCTATCAATACTGCAAGCTGTATGTAGGCGGGCCTGCCGAAATCTATCAGGGCGTCCATTGCGGCCCTTATGCTTCTGCCTGTAAAGAGCACGTCATCGACAAGAATTACGGTCTTATTATTTATTGAGCAGGGAATGTCCGTTCTCTTAACTACAGGCTGCTCTTCTTTGGTGTTGAGGTCATCTCTGTAAAAAGTGATATCAAGTATTCCGATCTCGATATGGCAGTTCTCAATTAATTCTATTTGTGAGGCGAGTCTTCTGGCTAAAATAACACCGCCTTTTTGTATGCCTACAAGACAGAGATTGTCCGTGCCCTTGTTTTTTTCGATGATCTCATGGGCCATTCCTCTGGATGATCCTTTTAATATCGTTATGATCGAGTAGCAGTTTAGGCATAAAATAAACCTTCTTCTGACGTGATGTGAAAGTACATAATAAGGATATTGTTGTGAGGTGTTTTAAGGCGTGATCGGTTCAATTATTATGTCCTTTCCGGCCTCTCAGGACCAGTTTAAAGGTTAAAATCTGTAACCATAATAATATAAAGCAAAAGATGTTGTCAATATATTCTCAAAAAGAATTACCTAATCCGTCAGTAGTTCGGAGTGCATTGAACTATTGTAAATTAATTTGACAGTCTGTTCTGAGCCTGAAATTTAAATTCATTATAAAAACTGTTCAACTATCTGCGCAACTATGCATATATTAAAAACTTATAGCCCCTATAAGTAACTGTAAATAAAGCTTGACATAAAATATGGTATGGGGTTTAATAAATGTATCAGCAAATCTTATACATTAAATTATTTTGTTTAAATTGATATTAAACAACTTATTTATGGAGGCTTACCATGAAAAGATCTCATGCAAAGATATCAATGTTTCTTGTCTTGTTGACGAGCGTTATTTTGTTGTCAACCAACGCTTCAGCACAAGTTGCGCCTTATTTATATTTTGATGGAAATTATTCAATTATGACGTTGATACAAAAATGCTTTCTTTCACTGACAATTACGCGGACTTTCTTGAATTTGATAACTCTGAATATGATTTCAGTGATGACGCTATTATAGGTGCCACATTATCATTTGGTCCTCTGACGAACAGTACTTCTAATCCGCTGGTTTTTGGTCCTTCTACTTTCGCAGTTGACGGATTTTTCACTGCAACGCTTAACAATTTTATTGTTTCAATGATTCTCAATTGAGTTGGGGCACTCTTACTAATATTCAGCGTCTCTGATGGCGGTTCTTCCAGGTATGTAGATGAATTACTTGCAAATGGCGGAGGACGAGGAAATATTTATATTTCGTTTTACACCGGAACTACGTGAGGTAATTCACGGAAACATTTTACATCTGACTTCTTCCGGATCTGTTGGCGGTATAGTGGCAGCTCCTGAACCTGTTAGTGCAATACTATTTGTTACCGGTGGTGCTAGCATTGGGTTTTAGAAGTTATCGTAAAAGAAGAATTTAGTAATATACCCTTTCTTTAATTAAGTCAAACAATAGAGCCTTTAATAACAGATAGTAGTGAGAGTTTATTCCTTTTGTTGAATTGTATGTTTTAAAAATTAAATATAGGGGGAGATGTAAATGAAAAGCATGCAGAAAAATCTCTTAGTGGCAACAGTAGTTGTTTTATCTCTCATTACTTTTGTGGAGTATGGTTATTCACAGTCCAGCCTGATTCCATGGGTACGATTTGACGGTACATACCAGGTGACTTCCGGAATTGGCACGGGTGCATTGACCTTGAATGCATCTGTATTGGAAATGGATTATGGAGAACGGAGATGTATGGAAAGCAAATGTTGCGGGTATTGAAACTGTTTTTGGCGCTCACGTAGTGCTTTCAGGAGCCACAAGAACGGGAAATTACAGTTTCAATGGTAATACTGCCGATCCTGATGATGTCACTTTTTCAATCGTTTCAACTGATGGTTTTGTTTATTTTGATCAATATTTGGCTGACAGTGTATTTGTTACGACAAGGCACATTGTTTGTATGGTTGAATCAAAATTTAAATGCCAATGACCTTGCTACTCTTAATCTGTTCAATGTGGTACGCCCAAATGGAGATGCTGCTCATCCTTCAAGGTATATACAGGAATTGTCTGAGCTTATCTTTCTGCTTCAAGTGTAAGTGGTATGAAGATGCAATTATTCGTCCTGTCTTCCGGATCTAATTTTACGACAAACAGCTCGGGCGCAATTTCATATGGGTTGATAGATGGTCTTCAGTCATTGAATACGCCTCCGGTTGCCGATGCAGGAGCATGACGTTACTATTTCAAGCAATCAGGTTGCATCAACTACTGTTCAGGGTATTGTAACAGATGCGGATGCTGCTTATACGCTCACATGCCGCTGGACAAATGAGAACGGAAATTAAGTGTTTTAAAGGATTGGACTCCTGTCGGGATAGATGGTGTATGTCCTCTGAATTTAAGGACTCTTTCACTTGGTCTAGGAACACATACTCTGACCCTTGAAGCAAACGACGGGGAAGTAACATCTTCAGATAATATGACATTGACAATAAACAACTCTGTACCTAATGCCAATGCCGGAAATGATGTTACAATTACAAGCGAAGAAGTTGCCGCCACCATCATTGAGGGCGAGACAACGGATTTCGACAACAGTGATATGCTATATTGCAAGTGGACAGAGGGGGCAACTGTTCTTGCAGGATTGGACCCTTGCCGGGACAAATGGTGAATGCCCTCTAAGCGGCCTCACACTTGGCAGAGGACCACATACCCTGACACTTACAGCGACTGATGGTCAGGCTACATCATCAGATGATATGGTATTAACTATTAATAACACCCCGCCGATTGCCAATGGCGGAGAAAACATTACTGTTACAAGCGACCAAATTGCCGCAACTTCAATTCAAGGTACTGCTACAGATTTTGATGGTGATGATGTCACATGCCGCTGGACAGAAGGTACGACCATTTTACAGGATTGGACCCCTGCCGGGCTCGGTGGTGAATGTTTTCTTAGTTTAAACACTCTTTCGTTTGGCTTAGGGGCACATACCCTGACCTTTGAAGCTAACGACGGACAGGCAACATCAACAAACAGCATGATACTGACAGTAAATAACTCTGCACCTCATGCAGCTCCGGGCGGGTCAGGCGTTTATCAAATTAATACTCCGGTAATATTACCTGGAGACGTATCCGATTTTGACGGCGACATGCTGCATTATGTATGGACGGATGGAGTAAATGTATTATGCTCCGGTGATATTCAGTCATTGCAGGCGGAACATCTGTACTGCTTCCTGATTGTGTAGTATCAAACCTGGGCCTTGGTATGCATGCAATCAGTCTTCAAGGTCTCTGACGGGATTTAATTTGCCGGATACCAAAAAGCGTTACAGTTCAGATAGTTGATACCACGGCTCCTAAACTTCAACCTGTTGCAAATAAATATATCCTTTGGCCGCCAGACCATAAAATGATAAATATTGCTATCGTGGCAAACGCAAGTGACAACAGTGAATGTTCTGTAACTCTGAACGCAGTCGTTTCAAGTAATGAACCTATATCTGGTTTAAACAGCGGGGACAAGAGTCCTGACTGGACTGTCCCGGTGATAGACCAGAGCACCGGAATGATCAACCTGCAATTGCGTGCTGAGCGTTCAGGTCGTGGCAATGGCAGAAAATATACCGTTACTATAACAGCAACAGATTGTTCAGGTAATGTCAGCACAGCGAAGGTGAAAATCCTTGTTCCAAAGGATCAGGACAATGACGACAGGAAGAGAGAGGACAAGGAAGAGCGTGACAGAGATGACAGAAATGACAAGAAAAATTGTAATGATAGAGATGATGATGATAGAGATCATTAAAAGAAGAATAATGTAACTCGAAGTCCTCAAGGGGAGCATGAGAACATGCTCCCCTTTTTTTGTATGCGTTAGTTTCGGCAAATCTGTTTGTCCATAACCTGAAAAAAATATGATATAATCTCTTAATTAAAAATAATTATTGCCAGTGTGTGTATTGAAAAATATGAAAACAACTGTAGAGACCGGTAAACTGATCATCGAGACACTTAAAAAAAGCGAGATATTTTCCCCTCTGAATGAATCTGAAATAAAAAAGATAAGCTCCCTCTTTGAACAGATCGAATTCAAGAATAATGAGACTATCTTTTTAGAAGGAGACCCTTCCGAGAAATTCTATATTTTAGCAGAGGGGAATGTGAAGGTCCTGAAGCATACCATGATGGGCAAAGATATCATACTTGAGATCATGTCTCCCGGGGATGTATTTGGCGGCGTTGCCGTTCTTGACAAAAAACCGTATCCTGCTTCTGCGCAGGCGATGGAGTCAACAACCGCGATACGCATAAGCCGCCTGAATCTTATCAAGATCATGGAAGAGTATCCTATTTTAAAACTTGAGATAGTCAGATATTTCAGCGATAAACTGAGAGACGCACATGAAATGCTGAAAAACATAGCAACAGAAAGGGTTGAGAAAAGGATTGCCGCACTGCTGCTTAAACTGTCCGAAAAGGTAGGAGTCGATGACAGTGGTTACAGAAAAATAGACTTTCCCCTTACGCGACAGGAAATTGCCGAGATGGTCGGGACAACAGTGGAAACATGCATAAGGACGATAAGCAAATTACAGAAAAAGGGTATGGTCAAATCTTCAAACGGAAGAATATCGATCAAGGTCAATTCCATGCAAAGATTTCTTGAAGAGTAAGTGCGCATTAAATAGTTTAAAAAATGCTGTGGAATGGAGCATTGAGAAAAACTGTTCAAATCTTTTTAATCGAAACAATGTGGAATTGAAATTACAGCTTCTTTAGAGCCTCGCTTTTTCTTTTATCTCTTTTTGACAGTTTATTTGGATTGCCTTTTTGACGGGCAGGCATTAAATCAATATCTTCATCTTTATCATAAGCCGATGCGTCCTCTGTTTTATTATGTTCACCTGTAGAATAAAGCTTGCCTTCAAATTCATCAGAGGTGAGGGCCGCAAAATCTTTTCTCTCTGCAAAGTCAGAAATTTCCCTGTCCGAACTGACAACTATCCATTGCTTTGTTGCAGATGATAATATTTTCTTTATTACAGAGTCTGCATTTTCACCGAGCTTTGAATAGATAATTGTTAACGCAGCCAAGTCTTGTTATAGTCTCTTTGAGCTGACCGTTTTTCCATCCGTCAAATACAAGGGTAATATCGTGTCCCTTTGTCTTTGCATATCCGTGAAGTTTTTGGATCAGCTCTTGACGGGCTTTTTCAAGGTCCTTGTGTGCGATGCCGATCAGGTTGTAACCGTCGATGAGGATGTTTGCCATGAAACATTATATCACTAACCCGGTTGATTCATAAATTTATCCAACCCGGCTGAGGGAGGTTTGTGTGTGCTACATCAGGAGGCCTCCTCTATGATTTTCTTTCAATCAGACGTCCTGCAAGAAACTTGTGAAGCACACTTGATATCAGTGTTTGATAGGGAAGTCCTTCTTCAATTGCCTTCTTCTGAATATCAGTCAGGTCCTTCTGGGACATTCTGATATTTACTCTCTTGTCCTTGCGAAATGTCGCTTTGGCATACTCCCGATACTTCTTTATTCTTGACCTGGCCCCCTGAACAGACTTCCACTCACCTTTATCTACTGAATCAAGAATAGACTGTTCTTCCTTACTCAGTTTCATTTTTGTCTCCTAAATATTTCTTTGTCATCTTCTATTAATACGAAAAGGGGTCGCACCTTGACTTTAGACAGCATCCGGTATCAATTTAGCAATTTTTTTGGTTCTTTTTATGAAAGCATCCAATGTCAAGGTGCGACTCTTTTAGCCTTCCCTTTATTTTAATCAAGCCTTATTCTTTATCCGTCTCCAACCTCGCAGACTATTGCTGGGGTGAAGAGGCAAGGTCTTTATGGTTCATTTTAATCAATATAGACTGAACAACATCTCTGGTTATTTTTTCAGCCTTAGGAAACCCATGCATACCGGCGGGGGTTTCATATTTGCCTGCGGCCAATAGAGAACCTGAACTGTTTTTATAGAAACTAATATCTAAAGAGAATAAAAACATTGCCATATCCCACTTCCATCGATCTATAAATGTTACGTAAATATCCACAGTATCTGGCTTATTCGTAAGCGGCCCGATAGAAGACAATATTCCGTTCTCTGTTAGTGCTTTCTTTATGTGCAATTCAATTCCTCTGTTAATAAATTTATCATCTACGACTATATATGCTGATTTGATACGTTTCCCTTCCATGTCTTGGTAGAGATTTGCAGGTCTGACTATACCCTCGCGACCACAAGCGACCAGACCAATAGAGAATAAAATAAGTATTAATATTTCTCCAACAATTCTATATCTTCTTTTCATTTTTGAACCTCCTTTATGGCGTGAGCATTAAGACTATTAAAGTATAACGAGTCTTTAGAATAAGATGATTTTTGCATGTTTGAAAAGTACCACCATCCCAAACAATAAGGCATTATTCATTGATATATGTCTGTACCGCCCGATCATTCATAATTTCGATAATAGCCAACGAAACTGCTCCATTATAAGTTTGAGGAACAGTACCAAAGCTGCTTTTTCTTACAGTATATGACTTAATAATTCCATTTCCAAATTTTACTGTAAAATCTAATGTGGCGCCCATTGTCAACATTCCATCATCGAAGTTAGAACGAATAACTGTAATTTCAAGCGACTTCTCAGAGGTGTTATTGATTATAAGGTTCCTGTTTTGCAGTTCCTTGGCAAGCTGGTCTGCAATCCCATCTGTAAGTGATTGTAGACTGCCATAATATCGATGTTGTTGATGTCCGACGTAAATACTACCGAGAAATATCTTTGAGTTATCAGACTTCCCCTGGATAATCCTGACTTCTCTGCCTTTGGTGATACTATTTTGCAAACGCACCTGATCAGAATATATTTGATACTCGCTCCATGTGTAGTCATGTTCTATCTGTTTTATCGCGCACCCGGAAAGCACAAATAAAAGAACAAAGATGAAACCGTTACATTTTGTTTTCATTCTATCCCTCCTCATAACGACCTCCTATTAAATGGTTTATTTTCGGATAACGGCAAGCTCACTGACAAGTGCCATGAAGCACGTCAACTTGCCATAAAACTGGTTTGCAGTCGTCAAACCAAACACCTGCTCCAAAAGCGTCCTGTGGCACTCGTTCACGTGCAGCGTGTGGATACTAATTAAGGCCTCCCAACATGATACCGCAAAGCAGTATCATGTTGTATCCCAAAATCTTCAAAAGGAGGCCGTATGAAATTCTATGTTAAGCAGCACAAGTATTACTGTGGAGTCGATCTCCACGCCAGAACCATGTATGTCTGTATTATTGACAAGGAGGGCGCGATAGTCAAGCAAAAAAACATTGACTCCGGTCCTGATGAGTTTTTACAGATCATCGAGCCATACCGTGAGGACATCGTAGTAGCAGTTGAATGCATGTTTGCCTGGTACTGGCTATCAGATCTGTGTGCAAAGGAGAATATTCCATTTGTCCTTGGACACGCCCTGTATATGAAAGCCATTCATGGAGGAAAGGCAAAGAACGACAGGATTGACTCACATAAAATAGCTGCTCTTTTAAGAGGAGGAATGATACCGGTGGCATATGTCTATCCATCGGAAATGAGGGCAACCAGGGATTTGCTCAGGAGGAGGAATCATTTAATGAGAAAGAGGGCCGAACTCCTTGCCCATATCCAGAATACCAATCATCAATATAATCTATCCCCATTTCACAAAGCCATCGCCTACAAGGGTAACAGGGAAGGAATCGCAGAACGCTTCAGTGATGAATGTGTCAGAAAGAGCATAGAGGTAAATCTCACTCTTATTGACCAGTATGATCAGCTTTTAAGGAAGCTTGAGTATTACATTGACAAGAAAGCAAAGGCCCACGACCCGGAGGCACTTTTTCGTCTCCGCTCATTCCCCGGCATAGGGCATACCCTGGCCTTGATCATTCTGTATGAGATACATGACATCAACAGGTTTCCGAGGGTGCAGGACTTTGTCTCCTACAGCAGGCTGGTTAAATCAGCAAAGGAATCAGCGGGTAAAAGATATGGCTCTTCAGGAGCAAAGATCGGCAACGCACATTTAAAATGGGCTTTTTCAGAGGCGGCTGTGCTCAGTCTTAAACAGAGTCCTGAAATCAAAAAATACAAGGCCAGGCTTGTAAAGAAGCACGGCAAGGCTAAGGCATTAACCATTCTTGCCCATAAGGTCGGAAGAGCGGTTTATTACATGCTCAAAAGAAAAGAGGTGTTTAATATCGACAAGTTTCTCAATAAACAGTTGATACAGACCGGGCGAGCCTGAGGTCTAACTGGAGCGCTTACGGGCAGAGCCAAACTGATGAATGCTCTTACGTACTATTCGTCTGCGGCACAGACCGCTCTTAAGAGCATCATGGATCATACGCCCTGCATCCTTTTGCTTTGATTGGACGCCCGGTCTACCAAATTACATAAAGCGGTACAACATGTTCTGCCCCTTACCCGATCCTGAAACTAACTGGGGATGTCCCGAAACTTCGGGATCATAACCTCTCTGTTTTGAATAGGACGGCACAAGGGCACGGATTATTTTCTAGGTCGCAAAGGAATGGGTAACGCCGCCTCTGCTGTCGTCAGATGTACTATATCAGACTGGCTATCGAACCTCTATAGGTGTTTGGCGCAGACATGATCTGTTGCCAGTTAATTTGAAATTAAGTCAGAGTATGTTTTGTATCGCTTCACTTGACGGATTTTTTACAAAATCCGTGACGGGTGAACTTTTGCTATTGACAACCGGAGGCCTTATAAGGGTTATACAGAGTTTATAAAATAAGTTCCATATATTTTGCACCAGTTATAGGATTGTAACGATAAGGATGAATTTCTTTGAAGCCTAATGAACGATAAAGTTCTATGGCTTCTTCCATCAGCGGAACGGTATCCAATCTTATATACCTGTATCCCTTCTTGCGAGCCTCATTAATAATAGCTACTGCCAAATCTCTACCAATTCCCTTTCCTCGGAAAGCTGATTGTACATAAAGTCTCTTCATCTCACTAATGCCATCGTCAATTTTTCTCAATGCCACACATCCAATTCTCTTTATTCCGGCTATAGCCAAAATAATGCATCCATTAGGCGGCGCATATTCTCCTGGGAGTTCAGATAATTCTTTTTCAAAGTTTTGAAAACATAAATCGAAGTTCAACGAACCTGCATACTCTGTAAATAGCTGACGAACATCGTCAAGATATTCCTCAGAAATCACCTGAATAAATTTCACTTTGTCTGTATCTCTCGGAGTTTCTTGCACCTTTAAATTAACGTTAATCACGTCGCCTTAAGCCTCGACATCGCTTTCATAAATTCTGTATAACGTAGAAGTAGACGAAAGTCGTTTTTCCCGGCTTTTTAATATTCGGGAACAAACTCCTAACGTCATAACTATTTATAAAACAGTGAAACTTTAAAAATTGACTTTCGCTTTTGCTCTGTAATATCATGATATTGCGAATGTCGTTTTTTACGACTTTTTGTACTCGGGGACATGGAACATAAAAAAATTAACTTTATCGGAATTTCAGGAATTTCTACGCACAAAAAGCCTCGTTAAAGAAAAGTATATCCCATTTTATGCAAATTGGGCAAGCAAATTCTTGTCTTTCTCTATCGACAAGACAAGCGTCGGTTTGCAATGTCATAGGGGGCAGACCTGTGTGTCTGTCCTGATGAACATGATAACAAAACGGGGGGGAAGATTCCGGACCGAGCCGGAATGACACGGAAGCAGACACAACGTAAAAAAAGGGCGACCCGCCGGGTCGCCCCTACAATCATAATCAAATATGGATTCCGGACAAGCCAACAGTAGGTCGGACGGAGCCGCCGGAATGACAGTTACATTAAACCGCTGCTTTTTCCGCTACTTCTTTCAGCCACACAAGTCTTGATGAGTAAATTACGGACTTGTTGATGGACTCATTCAGTTCAGATGGATTTACCTCAAGACCCTTCTTTTTTTCAAAAGGATTGAACTTCGGTTTATCTTTGACCTGAAAGGCGCTCTTCATTTTTGCGGCTGATTCTTTTATCGGAGTGCCCATAGCCTTTGAAAGCTCAATAAGAATATTCTTGTGCTGTTTTGCATCGCCGGCAGGTTCAACCGCTTTTACGGACTCTTTGACCTTGCCGAGGTAGTTGATTATCGTACCTTCTGATTCAAGATAGGTTGTGGCAGGCAAGATCACATCTGCCTGTTTCGCAAGCTCAGTCATGTACGAGGTCTGCACTATAAGGAATTTTACATCAGGTCTTTTTTCAACCGGCACTTCGCCGACCGCGTAAAGGACTTCCACGCCGCCGGAAACCATTTCTTTGTATGTCTTCCCTTCGGTGGTAAGCCCTAAAGAAACCACTCCCCGTGCGTTTGCCTCATAAGGCACGGCAATGACCTTTATATCCATTAATAATGAAATATTTCTTGCTGCATTGAAGAGGGAAGGGTGGCAGAATATAATCGGCGACTTTGCTTCAGCCAATAAGGCTGCCGCCTTCTCTGCATCTTCTGATAAGGTCAATCCGGAAACAGCGGATGCGAGCGCATCGTCGGCTTTTTTGCCTTTTGCGATAAGCGCCTTTGCAACCTGTGCAAGCGATGATGCTTCATCGGCGCTGATATTTACTGTCGCAATTGAGGAGGCCCTTGTTTCACCGGGATTTATAACTATCGAGTTTTGCGCCCCTTGATACTCTTCTTCTTATTCCTGCATCAAGCGCGGGCAGGACCCTTTCCCATTGTGAAGGATTCAGTCCCGCAAGTACAATCACATCAGCGGAATCCATATCTGCCGAATCGGAAAATTTCATTGAATCTGCGTCTGAATACAGACTTGCGGTAGTGTCGACATTCTTTGTTTTAACAGTGTCCGATGCAAATTTTGAAAGGACAAAGGCGTCCTGATTGAGTATCCCGGCCGTGCTGATAATGCCGGTTTTTCCGCCTGATGCCTTTAATTTCTCCGCCGCTGCGTTCAGGGCGTCTTTCCACGTTGCTTCTTTCAGTTCTCCGTTGACTCTGATCATGGGGAAAGTAACTCTTGCGTCTGATGATACGGAATCAAAACCGTATCTGCCGATGGCGCAGATGTATTTCTCAACAGAGCCTTCCGGGCCTCCGGAATTTATTTTTACAAGATTGCCGTCTTTTGTACTGACAGTTATGTCGCAGCCGTTTCCGCAGGAGAGACACACGGAGTTTGTCTTTGTGTAGTCCCATTCCCTGCCTTTTCTCCACCTGTCCGCCTCAAGGATCGCATTTACCGGACATGCGTCTACGCAGCTTCCGCAGAATGTGCATGATGACTCCTGAAGGGGTTTGTCCATGGCAGTGACGACCTTTGCGCCAACGCCTCTTCCCATGAAGTCGAGGACATTTGTTCCCTGCTCCTTGCAGACTCTTACACATCTGCCGCAGAGGATGCAGTAATCGGGGTCTCTCTTGATAAAAGGATTTGCTGCGTCAACAGGATAGCCGAATTTTTTTCTTGTGAAGTTTGATTCCTTTAACTCATGGTCATACGCATACTGCTGAAGCGTGCATACGCCGGCCTTTGTGCAGGTCATGCAGTCGAGGGGATGCATGGAGAGGATAAGATCGAGTACGAACTTTCTCATTTCCTCTATCTGGGGTGTGGTTGTCTTTACACTCATGCCTTCCTTGACCCTTGTAATGCAGCCTACAACAGACGACTTCATGCCTTCGACCTCGACAAGACACATCCTGCATGCGCCGATTCCCCTCATGCCTTTCAGATAGCAGAGGTTCGGGATATGAATTCCTGCTGATTCGGCAGCGTCAATGAGATTGACGCCTTCCGGGACCTTGACGTCCTTGCCGTCTATTTTTAGTGAAATTGTTTTTGACATGTATGACCTCCGTTAAAGTAATATTTATCAGCGATTTGAGATCAGGACTTATTTCAGTAACTAATCCCTACGCCCCTAATCGCTGTAACCCTTGCTAATATCTATTAAACTCCGACCGGCTCTTTGACCTTTGCGTCAACAATAACAATAGCGCCCGTCGGGCAGACCTTTATGCAATCGTCGCATTTCTGGCATTTTTGCTGTCTTATTTCAAACGGAAGGTATCCGCTCTTATAAGGCTTTTTCTTTTCACCGTGTATCGCGCCATATATGCAGACATCTTTGCAAATGCCGCAGAGATTGCATTTATCAGGAATGATCCTGTATTCAATAAAAGCTACGCATGTTTTGTCCGGGCACACGCCTTCAATATGTTTTTTAAACACACCGGCATCGATCCATTCCAGGATAAATTTTGCGGTGTCCTTGCCTTTTTTACACATGGACGCTTCAAGCATATTCCCGGCGATCCTTTTGATCGCGGCCAAATCATCATCCGTGCCCCTGCCGTCAGCGATATTCTGCAGCCGGACCTTTGCCTCATAGGCGCCGAGGGAGCAGGGGAAACATTTGCCGCACATGGGGCCGGACAAAAATCCGGTCACATAGTAAAGCGCTTTTTCCACCGCGCAGCTTTTTTCTTCCGCTGTTTTTTTTATGTCTTCTACTTTCAGTTCTTTCTGTTCGCTCATGTGTTACCTCTAATACATATCTTCAGCCATATAGATTATTTCGGGCAGGACATATGAAACCAGGTCCCTGTAGGTGATCATTCCGACGATCCTGTCTCCATCAACAACCGGCAGATGCCTTACTTTCTTGTTTGCGACAACCGAGATGGCCGCGCTCACTTCAGTGAAGGGCGTAAACGTGATCACTTCGCGGGTCATAATATTTTCGATCTTATCGTTTAAAAAGACCGCGCCCTTCGACAGGCCGCGGACTATGTCCCTCTCGGTGATCATTCCCTTTAATTTCTGGCTCTCATCGACCACCATCACCGCGCTGATATTTCTGTCGTTCATAAGTTTTATTGCATCAGTGACTTTATGCCCCGGGGTCATGGCAAAAAGCTCATACGATGTCTTTGTCTTCATAATATCGCCTAAATTCATTTTGGCCCTCCTGTCTATTACTTCTATTTTTTCAGTAGGTATCTTGAAAACCTCTTCAAGGAGTACATGTCTCTGCTTCCTTATTTTGACCGCCTTGATCGGGCAAGCCGTATAACATGCCTTGCACTGGGTGCAGGCGGTGCGGTCAATAATGAACCTGTCTCTCATTTCAGTAACGGCATTAAATGCACAGGCCGCTTTGCACAGGCCGCATCTGAAACATTCATTCTGATCTATGACAAAAGCGCCAAGTCCGCTGCAGACATTAGCGCGGCAGTACTTGTCGTATATGTGCTCTTCATACTCTTCCCTGAAATATTTGATGGTGCTGAGAACGGGATTGGGAGCGCTCTGTCCGAGACCGCAGAGAGAGGTCTTCTGAATATTCTTGCCCAGATCGAGCAGTCTCTGTATGTCGCCCGGCTCGCCTTTCCCCGACGTTATTCTCTGAAGTATCTGAAGCATCTGGGACGTTCCTATTCTGCACGGCGGACATTTTCCGCAGGACTCGGACTGGGTGAATGAAAGGAAGAATTTTGCCACGTCAACCATGCAGGTATCTTCATCTAAAACAACCATTCCGCCTGAACCCATCATGGAGCCGACAGAGGACAGTGAGTCAAAATCAACCGGCAGGTCGAGAAACGAAGCAGGGATGCAGCCTCCGGACGGGCCGCCTGTCTGGACCGCCTTGAACTGCTTGTCTCCGAGTATACCGCCGCCGATGTCAAAGATAATTTCTTTTAATGTAATACCCATCGGGACTTCGACAAGGCCCGTGTTTTTCACCTTCCCTGTAAGCGCAAATACCTTTGTGCCGGGGGACGTCTCTGTTCCAATCGAAAGGAAATAGTCTGAGCCCTGTTCAATGATTACAGGGACACAGGCATAAGTTTCAATATTATTAAGATTGCTCGGATAACCCCAGGCGCCGCCGCCCGGTTCGGAAAGTCTTGGAGGTCTCGGTCTCGGGAACCCCCTCTCCCCCTCTATTGAAGCAACGAGGGCTGTGGATTCGCCGCACACAAACGCGCCTGCGCCTTCTCTTATATCCATGGTAAAACTGAAGTCGGTGCCGAGGATATTCTTACCGAGAAGACCCATCTCCTCTGCCTGTTTTATCGCGATCCAGAGATTTTTGACGGCAAGCGGATATTCATGCCTCACATAAATAATGCCGTACTGAGCTCCAATCGCATAGGCGCAGAGGGCCATTCCTTCAAGGAGGCTGTGAGGGTCGCCTTCCATAATCGACCTGTCCATGAAAGCGCCCGGATCGCCTTCGTCGCCGTTTGCGATAACTAATTTAATGCTGCCCGGCGCTGATTTGGTATGTTTCCATTTTCTGCCTGCAGGGAAACCTGCGCCGCCTCTTCCCCTGAGGTTCGCTTTGTCCACTTCAGCCAGGACCTCATCAGGACTCATCGAGGACAATGCCTTTTCAAGTCCGGCATAACCGCCGACTGCAAGATAATGGTCTATGTTGCACGGGTCTATCTTCCCGTTATTTCTCAGCGCTATTCTTTTCTGTTTCTTGTAAAAAGGGACATCCGTCATTACCGGCACCGGCTCGCTGAGGAAATTGTCCCTGTAAAGCCCTTGCCTGTAAGGCATGTTGCCGAGGACCGAGTAGCTCATAATCCACTGAACGCTTTCAGGCTTGGTCCTCTGGTAGAATATGTCCATAGGCTCTAATTTTAAGACCGGGCCTTTCTGGCATATCCCCTGGCATCCTGTTTTGACTATCTCGATGTCTATGCCTGAATTGGCAGATTCTTTTTTGAATTCATCGATGACCTTGTAAGCGCCTGTTGCTGTGCATGCGGTGCCGCAGCATACCCTCGCCCTGAGGACGTCAGGCTTGAAGGTTTCCTGCGCAAGCTTCTGCCTCAATTCCCTTAATTCGTTTGCGTTGTTAAGTTTTGCCATACGTTCCACCTAAATGAAATTTAATGTCTCATCCGTAGGGGCAATTCATGAATTGCCCCTACATTTTTATTTTTTTATTGAATCAATAACCCCTTCAACTTTTTTCATGTCTATCTCGCCGACAATATCTTCGTTTATTGTCGCTACCGGCGCAAGTCCGCAGCAGCCGATACAGCCCACTGTCTCAAGCGTCATCGCGAGGTCGGAAGTGGTTTCGCCTTCTTCAATGTCAAATTCCTCTTTTATTTTTCTAAGCACCTTGTCCGCCCCTCTGACGTGACACGCGGTGCCGGTGCATACCCGCACTATCTTTTTGCCCCGGGGCGAGAAATAAAACTGCTTGTAGAATGTGGCGGTGCTGTAAACATCGGACAGGGGAATATCAAGGTTTTTAGACAGCCGCCTCAACTCTTCCTCAGGAAGAAAATTATGTTCTTCCTGAATTTTCTGGAAGGCGTGGATCAATATCCCTCTTTTCTTCCGGTCTTCTGTTAATACGACGCCGACGTGTCCGATTATCTCATCAGTTTTCAGACTCATTTATCCCTCCGACTCCTGCGTGGGCTGAACCTTTAATTTCTCTCCTTGCCGCCATATCCATGAGCACCCTCTCGGCCCCGAATTTGCCCGGCTCGTACTTTCTAAGTTTCAGCCTCTCTCTCGCCTTGTCGATGTAATCAAGGGTCATCGCGAGCATCTTTTCCGGATCAGGCTCAAAATGCAGCGATCCCATAAATCTCTCGAACCATACTTCAGTCATAATCTTTGTAACTTCCTTGCTTGCACCGACAGGAGATTCGCCGCCGAAGATAACAGGAACTCCTGATGCTGCAAAATAACATCCTATAGCGATCGCCTTTTCAGACATCCATTCAGGCGCGATACCCACTGCGGGCATACCGCCGATTTCATCTGAAAGTCCGCCTTCAGCCGCCATTGCTGTTGCTATTGTAAGTATCCTTGAATTGTCAACGCACGAGCCGAGATGCAGGATCGGCGGTATTCCAATCGCCTCGCAAACCTCCCTGAGTCCGGGGCCTGCATTTTCCAGCGCCATTTCGGGTGTAAGGAAACCCGCAGTGCCGCATGCGGCAGAACCGCAGCCTGTTGAGACGATCAATATGTCATTCTTTATTAATTCAATCGCAAGATATCTGTGGAGACCCTGGGACGGCACTCTTGGATTATCGCATCCCGCAAGGCCTACAACTCCGCGGATTCTTCCTGCCATTATCGCGTCATTTAACGGCCTGAATGAACCGCGCCATCTTCCACCCTGCATATATTCGATGTATTCATGCGAGAAACCCGCGATGACGGGGAATTTATCGGTGATGTGGCTCCCCTTTGTGGTCCTGTTCGGATAATTGTCGATGGCCATTTTCACGATCTTCTCCGCTATTTCACGCGCATGGTGTTCCTCATATTCAACATGCACCGCTCCGGGTATCATCGCCTTTTTGCTTGTCGTGATTATTTTAGTATGGAATTTCTTTGACAGCTCGGTGATCGCGGGCATGATGCACTGAACGTCTACCGTCATTGCATCAACGAGCCCTGTCATGATACCCAGTTCCTGGTTTGTAAAACCTCCGGCAGTCGGAATGCCGTGCCTCATCAGGACTTCATTGGCGGTACAGCACATGCCGCCGAGGTTAATGCCTTTTGCGCCTTTGGACTTTGCATATTCGATCATTTTCGGATCGTATGTAACGTCAACGATTATTTCGGCGAGCGAGGGCTCATGACCGTGAACGACAATATTGACCTCGTCTTCCTTGAAGATGCCGAAGCTTGCCTCTGCCTTGACAGGGCTTGGGGTCCCGAAGAGGATATCGGTAATGTCTGTTGAGATCATGCATCCGCCCCATCCGTCGGCCAAGGCGACCTTCAAACCATGTGTCAGAAGGTGGTCGGCGTCGTGATCGACACCGATATTGGTCCGGTGCATTGCCTCGACAACTTCCCTGTCAATGCCGCGGGGCACGATGCCCCATTTTCTCCATCTCTCCTGTGTCTTCTTGGGGGCCCTCGTTAGCGTAATTGATCTCGCCGGTCTGACGGCCGAAATCCTCTATGAATTTAAGGGCAACGTCTTTCGCAACATCGTTAACGGGCCTTCCTTCAAATTCAATACCGATAATGCCGGCGACCCTGTATAGTTTTTTGACGTCAGTTATCTTAAAATCTTTGGCCTCGCCGGTGGCTGCTGCCAGGAGTGTCATTGCCATATCTCTTGCATGGTCCGAATGGGCTGAAGTGCCTGCGGCGATCATCCTGACAAAGTTCCTTGCCGCAACTGTTGCAAGCGTTGCGCCGCATACGCCCCTTGCATCCTCTTCCGCATTTTTGCCTACGAGCCTGCATGGTCCCATGTGGCACACCTTGCAGCATGCGCCTACTTCACCGATAGGGCAGGGCTTCAGTTTTTCCGCACGGTCAAAACAGGTCTCTATTTTATGTTCTTTACCCCATTCAATTATTTTTTCCGATAATGCATCTGAGCTCTTTATTACTTTGTCCATATAACCTCCAATTTAAAAGGGGTTAGGGAGTAGGGTTAAGGATTAGTTCTTGCTTATCCCTGACCTCTGATCCTTAATCCCTGTCATTTAAAACATCGGTTCCATTTCAAGCGCCGGATGTCCGACGCCTGCAAGGAATTCCATGAGTTTTTCCGAATCTTCTGCAACGGTTTCGTCCGCGATCTTGTCCAGCAGATCGGGCACGCCTTCTTCCTCCGCCCTCTTTTTGAAATCTTCGCCGAGCCTCTCTTTCAGGTTCTTTGTCATCCAGACTATTCTCTTGATCCCGCCGTCGGCATAAAGGAATTTATTGCTCGTAATGAAATTCACGCCTATTCCCATAAAACCCGGATTCTGCGCGCCGCCGCCTACAGTTCCTGCCAGTGTGGAGAATTTCATGCCGGCAGGCGTCATGCCTGTATGGCCTCTTTGAACGAGCATTATTCCGTTGGCCTCAGGTATTATCGCGACAATACATTCAAAACAGCCGCAGGACGTCATCGGATTATCCATAATGGTGTAGAGGTTTAATGATTCTACTGCGCCTGCTGAATTACTCTTCAGGTAGTTGTCAACTCCGGCCCATCTGCCTTTGGCGGCATCTATTGCCTCACCTTTTAATATAGGCTGGTTGCCTCCTGTAGGATCAATTTCAAAGGCAGCCCTTGTATCAAGCCAGTTGTAGGCCCCGCAGAGGCCGAGACGTTCGGGGCTTATTACACAAACGTGTGACGGGGCAAAGGACTGACAGAGCAGGCAGGAATAGAAAGTATCAACGGATTCGTCCGTCAATCCTGCAAGTCTGTGGTCTCTTTCTTTATAAACTTTACGCGCTTCATCCTGTAATGCGAGCACGTCTTTTTCATCAACATAAAGTGTTACCTGTACCTTGTCAACGATCGACTTGAAGCGGTGATGCGTCATTGTGTTGTGAATTACCCCGATATGTTCAAGGGTAATACCGTCTTTATATGCCTGGTTGCTTATTCTCATCCATACTATGTCGCGCTGACCCATATGCCAGAGACCCTGGGCTTCATTAATATTGTGGTGGAGTTTTCTCTCGATAATTGCCTCGAAATCTTTCTGCATCTTTCTCCCGGCAACGTCAATGACTATGGCTAATGGCATCAGGCCGCCTTTTTTATATCTCTCCTCAACATCTGTGCCGACAATAGTTACTTTATTGTCCTCGATCTCGTGGAGTTCTTTGGTCCTTACCCATTCAAAGGACGGTGAGCGCTGTCCGCCGAACTCAATGAACATGTCCTCTTTCCTGATCCTTTCACCCTCAAATGCGGGTCCGAATGCGACAGGGATAGGCGGTTTTTCTATTGTGACTTTAAGGCCTCTGACCTCAATTGCCTTCTGGACGATCTTATCGTGATCAAATTCTTTGTCAACATGCTCATATGTACATACCCCGGTAGGATGAATAACAGGGACGTCAGTATCGCATATGGCAGGAAAGCCCATGTTTATGGCGCCTGCTCCTGTGGACCACTTGATCTCATCCATTTCTCCAAGTGCGATCGCAAAAGCGAACACACGGTCCTTCTGATATTTCAGATGTTCTTTGTAATCACCCGGTTTCTTGGCGCCGAAAATAAGCGACGCCCTTATCGCCCAGTCAAGCGCGTATAATGTATGCTCGGTATCAGGGCCCAGAGGAACAATATAGGTTTCCCAGCCGAGCGTGACTCCCTTATTCAGTAATTGTCTGGTGACGTTTGTGACCTTGCCGTTTTTGTCCTTCGCCTGACCTGAGAGGAAGATGAGAATGTTCTTTTCCTGTAACTCTCTGACAATTTTTACCGCGATATCTTCATCAGGCGCTGCCCCGATAATGGCAGCGAAACCCGGCATCCTGCCGTCAACAAGGGCGATACCGAGATTTCTCTGAATTGTATCTGTAATGAATCCATTGTAAACATAACCGGTTTCAGCATCTTTAACCGGCTCAAGTCCATTTATGTATCTTAGTGCGAGAATGATCTCTTCGGCAAAAAGGGTCGCCATACCGGAATCAAGGGCCTCTCCGAGATACGGTTTCCAGAGTTTTTCATCCGGTTCCTCATGGAGCATTTCCCTTGTCATGCTGAGTGCGACCTTCATGTCGGCAAGCGTTTTGACCGGGAAGGCCGTCATCGCATATATCATCGGGAGATAAAATGCTGTGTCCGGGAATTCAAAAACAAAATCTTTGCCTTTTTCCGCGATAGCCTTATCAAGCATTTCCTCTGCTCTTTTTACGAGCATGTTTGCAGCCTTGATGGCAGCAGAGGCTATTAATTTTGACATCGTGACCTCCTAAATAGTGAATAAATCTGTGTTCTGAAATTAATTGCGCCTTTTACAATTCAGACAGGTGCCGTAAAATTCTATGTTTTTCTTTATTAATTCAAATTCCTGTGTTATTTCTTCAGGAAGCGGTATTTTGTAGTCCTTGTACAGGTCGACAATCTTATTGCATTCAATGCAAATTATATGATGATGCGGTTTAATGTCATAATCATATCTTTTTTTACCGGCCTCTATTTTAAGTTCGCGTATGCTGCCCTTATTCAATAAAGTCTCAAGCGTATTGTAAACAGTTGCAAAAGACATTGTCGGGAATTGTTTTGACACTGCTTTGTATATACTTTCTGCTGATGGATGCGATTTGTTCCCGTTCAAATAATCTAATATTGCAAGCCGCTGCGGCGTTAATTTAATCTTTAGTTGTCTGTAGTTTTCCATGCATAAAATCTAACAAATTAGAATGATTATTGTCAAATTATTATTCTAATTATGAGGCCCTGCTTTTAAGGAACGTTGGAATGGCGTTTGCCTCTCTTGGGCCTACTGTGATTTTCCAGCCTTCGAGCTTGTCTTCGAGCGCTCCACTAAGGATAGCTACCTGTCCCGGTATAATTAATTCTTTATGGCTCACCTGACTCTCAATGCCGCTCTCTTTTATGAATTGTGCGATCTTGGCAGCAGTGAATTTACCGGCAGCCCATGCAGTGAGGACCGACAGTCCTTCGGAATCCATTACTGCCAATCTGCTCGGGACCTTGCTGTTCTCAACTTCACCTGAAACAATGAAGTATGTCAGCGAAAAATTTGTTGTGATCATTAACGGCGAATCAGCGGTGGGTTCACCGATATTGTATATCTTCTGATCAACCTGCATCGGGACCTGCGGGTCCGTATATAAATTCTGTCTCAATGTGAATATCGCAAGGTTCTTCCACTTCTCAACACTGCTTACAATAACAATTGATGCATATTTTGCGATTGCCACGGATGCGATTGAAGCTTCAAGCGCGGAATCATCCCGTATAACACTGTTAAGGACCGGAAATCCAAGCGGTTTGAAATTCTTTTTTAATGCCGAGCGTCTGATCTGAGTGTTATGTTCAATGATCTCTTTTGCGCTTTTTGCCCCTGAATCGAGAACGATGTCATTGACGCCCAGTCCCTGTAATTTTTCTGTAAGCGCGCTTAAGGCATCAAGTCCCTGAGCGCTCGCGCAGACCGGTATTCCGTGTTTCTTTGCAATATTCGCCATCGCTTCTGCGGTCTCATTTGTAGCGCCATAGAGCAGGGGTTTCCGTGCTGCGATTGTATTTACTGCAGCTTCCGCAGCAGCAGCGTCCTTGCAGTTGAGTATTATTGCCGTATCAGGGGCCCTGTCCGCAATAAGTTTGACTGCTTTTGCATATCGTGCGCTGTCATTTGATGCATACTCAACTGAAATGGCGTCGACCCTGAGTTGCTGCCCGACACGGTTCATTTCAGAGGCTGCGACTTCAACCGCTGTTTTAGCGAGTTCATCATCACCTGAAGTGTCTTTTATATTTACTGCCAATGCGCACGGGTTAAAGAATTTTTTGTCATGTCTGAAAAGTACGGTCTCCCCGCCCATCTTGACCGCTTTATCTCCAACACCGAGGTTGAAGGTCCTTATTGGCGGAGCGGAGGCCTCGCCCAGTGTTTTTTTAGCATCCTCTGAAACGTCAGGACATTTAGAGAGCTCAACCTTGTTCTGTGCAAGCGACATTGCGAATGCAAGGCAGGTTGGAAATCCGCATTTTTTACAGTTTGTCTTTGGAAGAAGTTTGAATATCTGAACGCCGGTTAATGCCATTGTTTACCTCCAGTAAATAATTTCAAATCTCAAATCTTAAATTTCAAATTAAGAAAGTTCCGCAATCGTCTTTTCAACAATCTCTATTGCCTTCGGGTGCCTCATGATTACCAGATTAGTGCCCGAGATGATCATTGCTGTAGCAGTCATTGCTTCCCATGAAATCCCTCTTTCTTCAAGCTGGCCCCATTCAGGGACGTCAGCCCCGGAAGCAACGGTCTCTTTTACCTTCCATACATACATTCCCACATCACCGAGTATAGGAGGCTGCATGGTTGCGTCATTCTGGAAAAGACCGGCAAGCCGTATTCTTTCCATGACCGAGTAAGTATATTCAAGACCGTAGCCAAGCGCGGAACACATCGGGTCCGTGATGAGTTTTTCCTTGTCAAAACCCATCTGTGTTATAAGGATATTCAATTGCTTGGCGAGGTTTATATCAAGTTCAGACATGGCGATCAATTTATGATTGTGTGCAAGGGCTGCCGCTACTATAGTCTTATAGTTCCCTTCCTGCGCCTTGCCGATTATGCAATTGTATCCGCTTGCAGCCTCAGCAGTTGCAACGAGCACGGAAGCGTCTTTTTCTATATGGTTTGAGCCGAGAATGATAAGCGGAACATCAATTGCCGACAAGACGTCTTTTATTGTTTTTGCAGCATCTTCTGCAGAGCGGTTTTCCCTGTCAGGATGTGTGCTGACCAATCTGAGCGCAATGGCCTTTGCCTTCAACTCATTCTGGCAGTATTTTGCCCATGTCACAGGATCGCCGCTTACGTCTTTATATACATTTTTTACAGTATCCGGCCAATCTTCAGGAGCTATGTCCTGAATTTCACAGGCTATTACAGGACGATTTGGCAGTTCACCTTCAAAAGACAGGAATGGAAGGCAGTTTTCACCGCCGATGACAAGGGCTTTATCACCTTTTCCAAAATCAACGCTCAAGACTTTACCGTTATATGATTCCTTTGGGACAACGTATGACATATCAACCTCCAACAATTCGTTTTTGTAAGGGCAGGTTTGAAACCTGCCCCTACATGTTCAATCTGTTACGATTTTCTTTACATTTCCAGATACGAATGTGCGTAAAGTGTTTTACCAAGAAATACATCTGTTGTTTTCAGTGTATCCATCAGTTCTTTATCAAGAGGGTTCATTATCGCTGCTGTCAGACCCTCATACATCAGCAATGTTAAATAGACCCTGTCTATGAGCCCCCTCATATTTTTGGGAACTCCGTTTGAGATATTGCTGAGACCCACTACGGTTTTCATTGGCGGGTCATTCAATTCCTGAAACATCTTGATCGCTTTTATGGAATGCATGGCCTGGTCCTGTGTAGTACATACCTGAAGAATGAGAGGGTCCAGGAAAATATTTTCAAGAGGCACCCCGAACTCCGCGGCCCTTGCCATGATCTCTGCGGCAAGTCCGCATCTCTCCTCGGCGTCTGCGGGCAAGCCGCCTTTGCCGACAGTAAGGGCAATTATATTGGAATTATACTTTGCTGCAAGTTCAAGCATGATAAAGCGTTCAGGATCGTTTGATGTGGAATTGATGAGAGGTCTTCCCCACTGGTTGTTGTGGGCCTTGAGTCCGGCTTCAAGGGCGGATGCGTTTGTAGTGTCAAGACAAAGGGGAGCGTGGACTTTTTCCTGGATGCTTTCGACCATCCACTTCATCAGTTCCTCGCCTTTCTCTTCGGCAGGACCTGTGTTAACGTCTATGAAATTTGCGCCTGCCTTCCACTGGATCTCAGCAAGTTCCTGAATGGGTTTGGGGTCACGGCTGTTCATCGCCTCTCTTACTTTTTTGGCAATAACGCTTATTTTTTCACCAATGATGATCATACTTTAATCTCCTTTAAGGGGTTGTGTCTTGCTTTGACAGCAGAAACAGATTAGAAGCAAAGTCGTAAATTATAACATAAGAAAAAAGAAAAGTAGTATGTTTATTTGGTAATAAAAAAATTAAATAAGAATAATTATTACAGGGGTGAGATTCTCGCCAAAAAGATGTAGGGGCAGTTCGCGAACCGCCCCTACAATGGAACCCTACATCAATGGCTTTTGAAAAGTTTTAATTTGGAATGTTCTGCTATATGTTTAAAATCTTTATCGGTTGTAAAAAGGCAGCAATTATGCGATATTGCAGCTGAAGCAATAAGAACATCAACCGTACTTGCCTGTTTACCTTTCTTAATTAGATGGTTCTTTAATTCCGCTGCTTTAATATAATTATCTGTTGTCAGTTCAATAAGAGGGAAAAAATCAAAATATTCTTTTAAAGTGTGAAAATATTTTGGCTGTCGATGCCAGAAGGATCTCTGTTGTATTATTGCAAGCAGAAAATCAACTTCCAGTTTCTCCTTGTTCCTGACGAAGTGCAGAGAGAAAGCGCCGATTTTCTATCCCGATGTCATTCCGTAATGTGACCGCCCTGTAGAGTTCCAGTGCAACCATGTTTTCAAATCGTGCGGAAGGGTCCTTTATCCTTGGAGCATCCCACAGGTAAACCTTCCTCTCCTTCTGAATGGCGCGTGATATCTTATCTGTCCATGTCGGGATGCTGAAGACAAGAAAAAATCTCTCAAACACTTCAAGCCAGTATCCTGACAGTGTTGTAAGATACCTTGAGATCATTTGCGAGTGACTGAACAGAAAGCGGGCTGCCTGTCTTGGAGGGAAGCAGAAAATAAAGCGTTATCTACATCCGTCACACATGGCTTTTACATCAACAAGGTCCACATTGATGTCCTCCCGGATTCAACTGATGCGAATAGGTGTTTGACCACCGTCATGGTATGATGCTAGGCCGTTCGTCCCGACAGGCAACTGGCAATCAGGAAATCCGCGAGATTTGAAAGCATATCCCATATTCCTTTATGTTTCTTCGCCTGCCCCATGCTGATATATAAAGGATTGCTGAGAAAAGCCTCTATTGAGATATTCCTGTTTCCCAGCTCAGTTTTTACACACCACTGAAAAATAGTCAAGACTATATTTAATTAGAGTGAAAAATAGTCATTCATATATTTTCCGGCGCGATTAAAAAAATCACTACGGAATCCTGCAGGAATCCAGTATTCCGTAAACCGTCTTCACGGCGATTGAATCGGAAGGAAGTTCAAAGACAGGTTTGCCTTCGAGGTCGAGGTGAAAGATGTTGTCGTCTTCCGGTACGTTGAAGACGTTATCAAAAGGTAATCCACCGGATGCATTTTTCAATTTATCGAAGTTTTCATCCGATATCCTGTTTACAATCAGTTCCCGTCTGCCGATATCGAGTGCAAGTTCATCAACAAGACCGTTTATCCTCTTTGCGGTCTGCAGCCCTTTCTGTGTAGGGTCGCTGATGATAAGCAGGAGATCGACCTTATGCGTTGTCCTTCTGCTTAAATGCTCCATCCCGGCCTCGTTATCAATGACAACATAAGGATATTTTTCAGAGAGTATGTCAGTATACTTGCGGATAATATTATTTGCAGCGCAGTAACATCCGGGACCTTCGGGTCTTCCCATTACCATGAGGTCGAAGCCCTTTGCTTCAATGACTGACTGCTGGACCTGATAGTCAAAGAGCTGTTCCATGCTCATCCCGCCCGGCCTTGCTGCCCCGCTTCTGACCTTTGCAAGTGATTCTTCCCGCAGGCTTCCTATAGTTGCGTGTACGTTAACGCCAAGCGCCTCATTAAGACATGAATTGCTGTCAGCGTCAACGGCAAGAATAGCTTTGTGCTTTTTTTCGATAAGATAACGGATTGTCAGCGCGGCAATGGTTGTCTTCCCTGTGCCGCCTTTACCTGCAAACGCAATTACATATGCCATACGATAAGGATATAATTTTATGATAATTTATTCAATGATAAGGGTCTGAAAATCCAGACTTAAGGTTTTCAGGAAAAATCCGATGAGAATGCAGACAGGAAAAATTTAACCGGAGGTTCAGAATGAAGTTGACGATAGGACACAAGTTGTTACTGCTGTTTTGTATCATGACCATATTGTTTGCAGGATTTACCTTGTATATGAAGCTTAATTTAAACAGTCTTGAAGCGGGTCTCAAGCAGAATATAACCCCCGGGGAATTATTGGCAGACATTGAAAGTTCGGAAAAAATATTAATTGCGGTTTTTATTTCAGGAGTATTTATCGGGTCGGGGATTCTTTACTATTTACGGGTGCTTACCCTTTCAATCTCCAAACCTCTTGATTCGCTCGTAAAAGCCGCCCACGAGATAGCTAATGGCGATCTCTCAACTGAAATAAAGGATATAAAAATAGATAATGAAGTCGGAGCGCTTGCTGAAGATTTTAACAGGATGACCAAGAGCTTAAGAGCTTTGATTGGTGATGTGAGGGACGGAGTCTCACAACTTTCTGCTTCGTCTGAAGAAATGGCCGCTTCTTCGGCGCAGATTGTAGACGGATCTCAGGAACAGAATTCAAAATCAACTCAGGTAGCGGCGGCTTCTCATGAATTAAGCGCTACTATTGTTGATGTTGCAAGAAATGCCGCAGAAGCGGCGAATTCTGCAAAAGAGGCAAACGGGACCGCAATGCTGGGCAAGGAAATAGTCGGCAAGAGTGTGGACAGCATTAACAGCATCGCTGAAATAACCAGAGATACTGCTCAAATGATGACTAATCTCGGGCACCTTTCCAGTGAGGTTGGAAAGATCATTCAGGTAATTGACGATATCGCAAGTCAGACAAACCTCCTTGCTTTAAACGCAGCTATTGAGGCGGCAAGGGCAGGGGACCAGGGGAGGGGTTTTGCTGTTGTAGCGGATGAGGTGAGAAAGCTTGCTGAAAAAACAACGAAAGCGACAAAGGAGATCGGGAATACCATAAAAACGATCCAGGAGTATACGGATAGCGCTGTAATGAGCATGAAAAATGAGGTTAAAGTGGTTGAAGAGGGAGTTGGTTTTGTAAGGAATGCAGGAGCTGCCTTAAATGAGATCGTATCCCAGGTGGAAGAAGTATCGTCATTGATACAGCACATAGCCACTGCGTCAGAGCAGCAGACTACGGCAGCAGATCAGATCAGCTCCGATATAGAGGTCATAACAAACATAACAGGCGGGGCTGCAACAGGCGCTCAGCAGATAGCGCGTACAAGCCAGAATATAGCTAACCTGGCGTCTGATTTAAACACAACTATTGGTAAGTTTAAATTATTGTAGACAGGCCGGGAGATTATACATAAAAGTCATACGATTGGCTTCAGTCTGTTGACGATATCCAAATAATCGGGATGACTACCTGTGAGCTCAACCCCTATACTGTCGAATACATCATTTGATTTCGTCATCCTGATGACTTTTACGGGCACCTTCAACAGCTTTTCTTCAAAGGGAATAATTATTTGAATCGTAGAATCAAAAGGGAAAAGCATTTTATCTATAGTGATGAACATTCCGTTCTCTGAAAGATTCTTTATGGTCCCGGAGTAGTCCGTATCACAACTGTAAAATCTTACATTTAAATCTGCAGGGACTCTTTCGAAAGCTCTTCTTTGCATAAATAATTTAAATTATCTCTTACATTATTGAACGGCATTGATGTTAATGTTGTTTTCCAGCCAGATATCATAGGCAAAATCCAGAATTTCACTTTTCGCTTCTTTATCCATAGTCGAGGATATCCAATCCCAGGAGCCATTTGTCATCGCCAAGCTGCTGTTTCCATACGATGTTGCCGGAGGCAGGCACAAAAAAATCTTTATACGGATGTTTGACCTGTAATTCCATATTGTCACGATAATGACAGATCAGTGCCGCCTGATTCAATGCAGCATCCGCTGCGGGAGAAATTTTTTGTTGTCCCGGAAGAATAAGAAGCGTTGTTATCTGACGGCTTAAAAATGACATCAAGCGGGATTTCAAATCTTATGAATTTCCTTCTTTCAATTGACATGGTCCCTCCATGATCTAAAGGTTTTTATTGCTTATTTTACATAAGCAAATTGTGTGCCCAGGATAACCGCTTGATTTATTGAGGATTGATTAGTCTTATATATAAAAAAACGTAAATAATTTGACATAACCATTAATATTAAATTGACTAAAATTATAACACTTAATAGCTTTCTTTGGAAGGACATAAAATGGTTATGAAAAATATTAAGTATGAAGGCTAATTCTGCTGATATTGCTTAAGTGTTGTATATTTTTATGCCGCTGTTTTGTCTGTAACCGATGGTGAATACTGCCTGTGTCAAAAAACTGCAGGCATCATTATCGCAGCAGTTTTTACAGTTCTTTTCAGTCTTGCTTAATAAACAGATCAACATTTTATCAATTGACTCAGAGACCTGTGATCCTTGATCCGATTTAACACTTTCAGTCATTGTCTCCTCCGTTTCTCAGGCTGCTTTGAAAATTAGTTGCCGTTTATATATGTTGATATTCTTTTAACCTATATACATTCATCTGTCAAGAGGCGCTTAAAATGTTATTAGAATATTAAATAGTTGATTTGACAGGCGGAAATAATCGTAATATATAAATCGTAACAGGACATTTTCATGTACAAAAAAATTCTTGCTGCAGTAAATGAATTTTCAAATTCCGAAATTGCCGCACGATATGCGCTTACACTTGCGAAGTCTGCTCACGCAAAATTATTTCTCGTATTTGTTGCTGAAGAAAAAATTGACAGGGACAGATTGAGACATGCGGAGTCCGCACTTGAGAGACTTTTTATTGATGCCAGGAATAACGACGTTGATGTGGAAAGTATTACGGAATGCGGGGACCCCGTCAATAAGATAAATGAATTAGTAGAGGAACACGGCATAGACATTATTTTTACAGCGACAAGGAGAGAGGACGTAAAAAAACGCTTTTTTGTAAGGACCATCGCAAGACAGCTTATGATGAAGCTGCCCTGCTCGGTTGCGATGGTAAGGGTAGTGAAAATGGGGGGTATACACCTTAAAAACATCCTCGTGCCTGTTCGCGACAGGATATCAGACCTTGAAGAACGGGCATACTTTGTTGCAAAACTTGCGGAGGCCTCTGACTCCAGTGTGACGCTTTTCCATTTACACAAACCTATCACAAGTTTTTTCCGGGGAGAGATACACTTAACGCCTTTTCAGAGAGAAAAACAAATTCCAAAAGATATTGAGGAATTCCGGACGCATTTAAAGAAATACAAAATACCGTATGAAAGGAAGACCGGACTTGGCAGCGTAGCAAGGGCAATAACAATAGAGGCCGCACACAGGAGGAATGACCTTATTGTAATGGGAGCCAGCGACAGAAGCCTCCTGAGTTCCATTGTAAAAGGAAATCCTGTAGAAAATGTTTTGCGGGAGACGTCCGTGCAATATGATAATCTTCAGGGCAAAAAAAGCTGACAGCTGACAGCTGACAGCTATCAGCTATAAGCTAACTATGAACATACATCACATCTCTCAAGTGAAGAGGCACTAAAGAGTCTCTGTAACTTCTGATAAAGGACTATCAGAAGGATGAGGCCTCAAAAAGGCTTCATGAATATGGGCTGAATGAGATAAAGGAGGTCAGGGGGAAGCCCCTCTATCTGAGGTTCCTTGCGCAATTCACGCATTTCCTTGCCATCCTTCTCTGGATAGCGGCAGGACTCTGTTTTTTATCTGAATACCTGCATCCCGGAGAGGGTCTGTTTTCCCTCGGCATAGCAATATTCGGGGTCATTTTGATCAATGCAGTTTTTACTTTTGTACAGGAATACCGCGCGGAAAAAGCAGTTGAAGCGCTGAAGAAACTCCTGCCCTTCAATGTAAAAGTTTTAAGAGAGGGTTCAACAAAAGAGATCTGTGCTGAAAATGTTGTACCCGGGGATTTAGTATTCCTGAGTGAAGGAGACAAAGTGCCTGCTGACGCGCGGCTCATCGAATCAAATTATTTAATGGTAAACAACGCCCCTCTCACAGGTGAATCTGATACAAAGCCCCGAAGCCGTGAAGCATATAATGGTGATTATCTTGATAGCCCAAACATAGTCTTTGCAGGCACTCATGTTGTAAGCGGTTCCGGCAAGGCAGTGGCATTTGCCACCGGCATGTCCACAGAGTTCGGAAAGATAGCCCATCTTACCGGCGGAGTTCAGGAACGATTGAGCCCGCTTCAGAAAGAAATATTAAAGGTAACGAAGATAATAGCGGTCATCGCCTTAACTACTGGTATATTTTTCTTTGCGATCGGCACTGGTTATCGGCAGAAGCTTCTGGCATAATCTCCTTTTTGCCATCGGAATTACTATCGCCAATGTCCCTGAAGGGCTTTTGCCGACCGTCACACTTTCTCTGGCAATGGGGAGCCAGAGGATGGCAAAGAAGAAGGCCTTGATAAAAACCCTCACATCAGTTGAGACATTAGGATCTGTTACGGTCATTTGCACTGACAAGACAGGTACGCTTACGCAGAATAAAATGGAGGTTGAGAAGATGTGGACGATGAAGTGGTAAGGGTCGGCGGTCACGCAGCGCGGCCCCTACAATCTAATGACAATTGCATACCTCTGCAACAATGCAACTTATGAAGATGGGAAATACAAAGGAGACCCTACAGAGACCGCAATTTTTAAGGCGGCGCGAGAGACATCGGGTGACATAAAAGCGGAAAGGGTTTTTGAGATACCATTTGACTCCGAGAGGAAAAGGATGAGCACTGTAAATAAATTGGAAGGAAAAACCTTTGTCTTCACAAAAGGCGCTCTGGAAACCGTTCTTCCTCTCTGTAGTGGCATTCTTTCGAGACAGCAGGGGCATGGCGCTAAGTCCCTTAACGAAGATGATAAAAACTCCGTTATGCAGGCTTACCATTCAATGATGGATGAAGGATTGAGGGTGATCGCGTTTGCGTATAGGGAAATTAACGATAATCGATATTGGAAGAGGGCGAACGGCCGATTCGCCCCTCAAAACGCAGAAATTTGGAATCAAATTTAATTTTCGCTGGTCTCATGGGGCTTGAAGATCCTCCAAGACCTGAAGTCCCTGATGCAATGAAAAAATGCCACGATGCCGGCATCAAGGTCATCATGATCACAGGCGATGCAAGCAGAACAGCAATCGCGATAGCAAAGCAGATCGGTCTCGTTAAAAACGATCCGGTTGTGATAGAAGGACATGAAATTAATACAATGCCGGACAATGACATTAAGAGAAAAACTTTCAGCAGAAGAGATTATCTTTGCAAGGATGACGCCTGCTTATAAGATGAGGATAGTTACGGTCCTTGAAGATGAAGGGGAGAGGGTTGCGGTGACGGGTGACGGCGTCAATGACGCCCCTGCGCTGAAAAAGGCGAATATAGGCATTGCGATGGGACTGTCCGGGACAGACGTCGCAAAAGAGGCTGCGGATGTAGTCCTGCTGGACGATAATTTTGCAACGATTGTGAACGCAGTGGAAGAGGGCAGGGCAATATTTGAGAATATAAAAAAATTCATCACCTATATTTTCGCTCACGGAACTCCCGAGGCGATTCCGTATGTGATGTTTGCATTTCTGAAAATACCTCTTCCCCTTACAGTGATGCAGATACTCGCAATTGACCTCGGCACCGAGACGGTCCCCGCCCTCGCACTTGGGGTTGAATCTCCAGAGGCAAATATCATGAGAAACCCTCCCCGCCCTCTTGATAAGGGACTTATAGACCGCTCCCTGCTTTTCCGCGGTTATATCTTTATTGGATTAATAAGCACGATCGGCGTCCTTTTTGGTTATTTCTATGTCCTGTTCAGTGGAGGATGGCAATGGGGTATGGATTTGCCGATAGACCATCCGTTGGCCCGTCAGGCAACAACTGCAACGTTTTTAGGAATAGTCATTCTGCAGGTCGGAAATGTATTTGCGTGCCGCTCATTCAAGGACTCCATATTCAAGCTCGGCTTCTTCTCGAACAAATTGGTTATAATCGGCATAATTGCAGAAATAGCTCTCTCGGCATTTATTATTTACCACCCGTGGGGGAATAAAATATTCGGGACAGCGCCTCTGAGCATAAATGTATGGCTGCTCCTTATCCCGTTCAGTATTGGATTATTGCTTGCAGAGGAATTGAGGAAATGGGTCTCAAGTAAACGTAGCCTTAATCCATCATTTTAACAAAATCTTTATACCATCAAGCCTCATATTTGCACCTATTTAACATTTCTTCGTGATACGATTTGAACATGGACATCGCACAACAAATATCCATTACGGAAAACCTGGTATTTGATGATAGAGAGAATCATCAGGTACAAGATAAAAAAATACCGGGTAAGGAGGAAGGATGTAAAGGATCAGGAGTAGGGGCGTATGGCAATACGCCCGCACAGAAGTACAGGGGCAAGGCGGCGCTTTGCCTGTCAGAAAGCAAGCGGGCTTTAGCGATAGCCTGCGTAAGAATAATCAGGAGGATAAAATGAAAATCTTTAGAGTCTTTGCAGTAAAAACAATCTTACTTGTCTTGTTGGCCGGAATTGCACATGCCACTCCGTCAACTCAGATATGGATACCGTCTACCGATATCCAGCCGTATAAGAAGATGCATTTCGGTCTTGACAGTTATATTAAAACCCAAAGTCAGAACGGCACAACGGAACCTACTGTTACGAATTTAGGATTGACCGTTGGTGTATTGCCGTTTGAAAAGATACAGCTCGAAGTCGGGATCGATTACAGGGACACCGGCGGCGATCACACATACCCCATGTTGTTCAATGCAAAGATCGGGACCCCCGAAAATGCGCTATTCGAAGGTTCCCCGGCTATAGCAGTAGGAGGATTTGACTTCGGAACAAAGAGTGATGTAACTGATTACAACCTGTACTATGGCCTTGTGGCAAAGACAGTCGGAAATTTCGGCAGATTTTCAGCCGGGTATTACACGGGGAATAAAGACCTTTTACTCGATATCGACGGTAATAAGGACAACAGCGGGGTGCTCCTTTCATGGGACAGGACGATTTCGGAGATATCGGACAAGCTCTGGGCCGCCGTTGATTATCAGGGCGGCGACAACGGCTACGGCGCATTGAGTTTTGGCGTTGCCTGGAAATTTGCGCCGAATGTCGGCGTGATATTCGGTTATGACATATACAATGAAAGCACATACAAACCGACCGCAACCGTACAGTTGGATATAGATTTTTAACTATGGAGGTTTGCCGCATAAATCTTTAACTTATACACACGGTTGTCACCTGCGGTAAAACAGGATACAATTTGGATAGGTTGAAGGCGCTGGATAAGTAGGGGCGGGTTTCAAACCCGCCCTGCGCAAAGGAGGTATGTTATGGACATTATCTATGTTGGTACATCAGTCGTATTATTTGTTCTCAGCCTGCTCTTCGTGAGACTGGTTGAGAAGTTATAGGAGGAAAGCTATGGAAATATTTTACTGGATAGGCGGCATTGTGGCCGTCGGGTCTGCTTGTCTATCTGATGGTGGCGCTTTTGAAACCGGAGGTATTCTCATGACAGCAAATGACATTCTACAAATTGTTCTGTATTTCGGCGTCCTGCTGCTCCTTGCGAAACCGCTGGGGCTTTACATGGCGCGGGTTTACGAAAACCAGCCCTTTGTCCTCGACCGCGTGCTCGGGCCTGTGGAGCGTATTTTCTACCGGATCTGCGGCATACGCCCTGACGAGGAAATGGACTGGAAAAAGTATACGCTTGCGGTGCTGCTGTTCAATATGGCCGGGCTGCTTGTGGTTTATCTCCTGCAGCGCATGCAGGGGATTCTGCCGCTGAACCCGCAGGAGTTCCCCGGGCGTTTCGCCTGATTCATCGTTCAATACGGCGGTGAGTTTCGCTACGAACACCAACTGGCAGGGGTACGGCGGTGAGACAACCATGAGTTATCTGACACAGATGGCCGGGCTCGGCGTGCAGAATTTTGTGTCTGCCGCAACGGGCATGGCTGTGCTCGTGGCCCTGATCCGGGGTTCAGCAGACATTCCTCAAAGACCATCGGCAATTTCTGGGTCGATCTCACCCGCTCTACGCTCTACATCTTGATCCCGCTCTCGCTGATCTGGTCGCTTCTGCTCGTGTCGCAGGGAGTGGTGCAGACCTTCAGCGAATATAAGAACGTATCACTTACCCAGACGATCAGCTACGATACCCCGAAGCTCGATGACAAGGGCAATCCCGTTAAGGATGCAAGCGGCAATGCGGTCACCGAAAAGACCGAAATAAAAGAGCAGGTCATACCGCTCGGACCTGCTGCTTCACAGATCGCGATCAAGCAGCTCGGCACAAACGGCGGCGGATTTTTTAATGTGAATTCCGCTCATCCCTTCGAGAACCCGACACCGTTTTCGAATTTCCTTGAGATGCTGGCGCTCCTGCTGATTCCGGCTGCCCTCTGTGCTACCTTCGGTAAGATGGTCGGCGATATGCGACAGGGGCGGGCGTTACTCGCTGCGATGGTGATCGTTCTCGTCGTACTGATGACTTTGTGCGTATGGAGCGAACAACAGGGCAATCCGCTCTTCGCTGCACTTGGCATTGATCAGACGGCGAGCGCACTGCAGCCAGGAGGCAACATGGAGGGCAAGGAGGCCCGCTTCGGCATCGCCAATTCCGCGATCTGGGCCACGGCCACCACGGCGGCATCGAACGGCTCGGTCAATGCCATGCACGATTCCTTCACCCCGCTTGGCGGTCTCTATTCCGATGTGGCTGATGCAGTTGGGTGAGGTCATATTCGGAGGCGTCGGCTCCGGGCTTTACGGCATGCTGATATTCGCTATCATCACCGTTTTCGTCTCCGGTCTGATGGTCGGCCGCACGCCGGAATATCTCGGCAAGAAGATCGAGATGTTCGAGATGAAGATGTCCATTCTCGTGATGCTGATTATTAATGCCCTGGTCAAGGTCGGAACGGCGGTTGCGGTCTCGACAAAGACGGGTGTTGCGAGCATCGCCAATCCCGGGCCGCACGGTTTTTCCGAGATACTCTACGCCTTTTCGTCTGCCGCGAACAATAACGGCAGCGCCTTTGCCGGTCTCAGCGCGAACACGGTCTTTTATAACACCGCCCTCGGGATCGCGATGTTCATCGGCCGTTACTGGGCGATAATCCCGGTACTGGCGATCGCCGGATCTCTGGCGAAGAAGAAGAAAGTGCCGGCCGGATTAGGGACCCTGCCGACCCATACGCCTTTGTTCGTTGGGTTTTTGATCGGGGTTGTATTGATCGTCGGCGCGTTGTCGTTTATGCCGGGTCTGGCGCTCGGACCGATAGCCGATCATTGATGACAGGGAAATAAACAATCATAATCCGTCCTAGCATCCCCTTAAATCAAGGAGAGGATTACCCCTCGGGTTAAGATGGGGAAGCGGGAGTTACTAAGGAGGAAATTATGACCAGAAAAACTAAGAAAAAATCTCTTTTTGAACCGACAATCGTACGCCGGGCCTTGTGGGATTCGTTCAGGAAACTGAATCCGCTATACCAGATAAAGAACCCGGTTATGTTCGTGGTGGAGGTGGGCAGTATTCTAACGACCCTCCTTTTCTTCCATGCCCTTTTCGGCAAGGGTGAGGAATCTCCGGGCTTCATCCTGCAGATATCTGTCTGGCTCTGGGTAACGGTGCTCTTTGCGAACTTTGCAGAGTCCCTGGCGGAAGGCCGGGGAAAGGCACAGGCCGATGCCCTGCGCAAGACGCGCCGGGACATTATGGCAAAACGCCTTGCCAAACCCGAACCGGAATGCGGAAGTGACACAAGTGTCTTCATCTCAGCTTAAAAAAGGCGATATCGTGCTTGTGGAGGCCGGCGATATGATTCCCGGAGACGGCGAGGTGGTCGTTGGCGTTGCTTCGGTAAATGAAAGCGCCATTACCGGTGAGAGCGCGCCGGTGATCCGTGAAAGCGGCGGAGACAGCAGCGCTGTGACCGGCGGCACGCAGGTTCTGTCGGACTGGATTGTGGTGAGAATCACCGCAAATCCCGGAGAGACATTCCTCGACAGGATGATCGCCATGGTCGAAGGCGCAAAGCGGCAGAAGACCCCGAATGAGATCGCCCTCGACATCCTTCTTGCAGGTCTGACCATCATCTTTCTGCTCGTCACCGTGACGCTTCTTCCTTTCTCGATCTTCAGCGTACAGGCCGCAGGTCAGGGAAGCCCGGTCACCATCACCGTGCTCGTTTCACTTCTGGTCTGCCTGATCCCGACGACCATCGGCGGGCTTCTTTCCGCCATCGGCATCGCAGGGATGGACCGGATGATCCAGGCCAATGTGATCGCCATGTCCGGCCGGGCCGTAGAAGCGGCGGGAGACGTTGACGTGCTGCTCCTCGACAAGACAGGAACGATTACACTCGGCGACCGGCAGGCCACTGCGTTTATCCCTTCTCAGGGGGTTGATGCTAAGGACCCTTGCTGATGCAGCCCAGCTTGCCTCTCTTGCTGATGAAACACCGGAAGGCAGAAGCATTGTTGTTCTGGCAAAAGAGGAATATGGATTCCGCGAACGGGACATCACAGTCCTTGGCGCTGTCTTCGTTCCTTTCAGCGCTCAGACCAGGATGAGCGGGGTAAATCTCAACGATCGCGAGATCCGCAAGGGCGCGGCGGATGCGGTCGAGGAATATGTGGAGAAACAGGGAGGGACCTTTCCGTCCGATGTCCGCACAATTGTCGACGATATCGCAAAGCAGGGGGCCACTCCTCTTGTCGTTGCGGACGGACCGAAGGTGCTCGGTGTCATTCAGTTGAAAGACATCGTCAAGGGCGGCATCAAAGAACGATTTGCCGAAATGCGAAAGATGGGGATCAAGACAATCATGATCACCGGCGACAACCCGCTCACCGCAGCGGCTATTGCGGCAGAAGCCGGGGTGGATGATTTTCTGGCAGAGGCAACACCTGAGGCAAAGCTGAAGCTCATCCGCGAGCACCAGGCAGGCGGACAGGCTCGTGGCCATGACCGGAGACGGCACGAACGACGCGCCGGCCCTTGCGCAGGCTGATGTCGCCGTTGCCATGAATACCGGCACCCAGGCAGCAAAGGAAGCGGGCAACCTTGTGGACCTCGACTCCAATCCGACCAAGCTTATCGAGATCGTCGAGATCGGCAAACAGCTTCTCATGACGCGCGGTACGCTCACTACCTTCAGCATCGCCAATGACGTGGCAAAGTATTTTGCCATTCTGCCGGCTGCGTTTATTTCGATCTATCCGGCGCTGGGTGCGCTCAACATCATGCACTTGGCCACGCCGCAGAGCGCTGTTCTTTCGGCGGTGATCTTCAACGCGCTCGTCATCATTTTTCTTGTGCCGCTGGCGCTGCGCGGCGTGAAATACCGGCCACTCGGCGCCGAAGTGGTTTTACGCAACAACGCCCTCATTTACGGGGTCGGCGGGCTGATCGTTCCGTTTATAGGGATCAAACTGATCGATATGATCATAACGGCTATGCATATTGTTTAACTATAAGGGCGTCCCTCCGTGCCTCCCGAAGAAGGGCAATCCACAGAGAGGTTGCCCGTACGACTATAAAACAGGAGGAAACTATGACTACAATGATTCGAAATGCATTCATGTCTCTGTTGTTATTTACAATACTCACGGGGCTTATTTATCCACTTGGCGGTGACCGGGATCGCCCAGGCGATATTTCCCCATCAGGCAAACGGGAGCATCATCATGAAGGACGGCAAACCAATAGGCTCTGCCCTGCTCGGCCAGCAGTTCGATGACCCGAAATACTTCTGGGGAAGGCTTTCGGCAACAGGGCCTTATCCTTACAATGGCGGCGCGTCGTCAGGATCGAACCGCGGGACAAACCATCCGGACCTTTTGAAATCCGTGCAGGAAAGGATTGCACAGCTTAAGACGGCAGACGCCGGTAACGAGACAAAAATTCCGGTAGACCTTGTCACTGCCTCTGGAAGCGGCCTCGACCCTCATATCAGTCCTGCCGCCGCTGAGTATCAGACGAAGCGCGTGGCAAGAGTGCGCGGGCTTGACGAAGCAAAGGTCCATGCCCTTGTCGCGGCTTATACTGAGCCGAGACAGTTCGGGATTTTTGGCGAGCCTGTTGTAAATGTTCTTAAATTGAATCTTGGCTCTCGATGAGCTTAAATAACATGCTCCCTAAACTGAGGGGAGGTGAGGCAGTGCTATAAGGAAAGGACCAAATATGAAAAGAAGAATTGTCGTAATCATCACTGCATTACTGCTTTTGTTTGCTGTCAGCGCTCCCCTGACCGTATTTGCCGTATCTTATCCGGTCCAGCTTTATCATCAGGAGGTAAGGCACGACAAATTTGTGAAAGGAGACACTGTATATTTGTTTCACAGCGGAACGGATGACGTCAAAAAAGACCATTCATGTCAATGATACCCTTGCCGTCTACAGGACAAGCCCGTCATGTGAAGTAACTCCAATCGGAATAATCAGGGTAATATCTTTTGTCGGAGAAACATATATTAAGGGCGAGGTCTTTGCCGGTGAGATTAAACCTGACGACATTGCGAAAAAGGAAAATGTCTCATGCCTCGTAATCTCGGCGGAGATGTGCGTACCCCGCCGGACAACGATAAAGAAAAAGAATTCCCCTATTTCTGGCTATCATTACAAAACGCATGATAGCCAGTTAGAAAAATTAATAGATCAAAATAATTCGTGAATCCATATGAAAAACAGGTATAATACCTGTAGATATCCAGGAACTATATAATAATTGGTTAGTATATGAAACTTCAAATCGTTCTGGGGAACTCCCTGCGTACATGAACATGAACACGACCACGGGATCCAATGGGTTTGCAGTCAAGGCAACCGAACTGACGCGCAGGTTCGGCAACTTGACCGCGGTGGATGATATCGACCTCGAGATTCCGTACGGCGAGATCTTCGGGTTGCTGGGCGCCAACGGCGCAGGCAAGACCACGATGATCAAGATGCTCACGACCCTGCTGGCGCCAACATCCGGGAATGCGGAGGTCGGAGGTTTCGACATCATCAAGTCTCCGGCAAAGGTCAGGGGGCGCATCGGCTATGTGCCTCAGCTCCTGTCGGCCGACGGTGCCCTGACAGGCTACGAGAATCTGCTCCTGTCGGCCAAGCTCTATGGCTTGCCCCGCGCGGAAAGGCGCGCGCGCATCGGCGACGCGCTGAACTTCATGGGACTCACGGATTCGGCGCACAAGCTCGTGAAAACCTATTCAGGCGGCATGATTCGCAGGCTGGAACTCGCCCAGGCCATGCTGCACCGTCCGGCGATCCTGTTTCTGGACGAGCCGACGATCGGGCTCGATCCCGTGGCGCGCCATTCGGTGTGGGATCGCCTGCGGGACCTCAGGCGCGACTACGGCATGACGGTTCTGATTACGACACACGACATGGAGGAAGCCGAAGCGCTCTGCGACGAGCTGGCGATTCTGCACTCAGGGCGGGTCGCCGTCGTCGGAAAACCAGCCGAGCTGCGGACCGAGCTCGGCGTCGGCGCGACCATGGACGACGTGTTCGCACATTACGCGGGCGGCGGGATCCGCGAACGCGGAAATTTCGGCGACGTCGTCCAGACCCGCAGGACCGCTCAGCGCCTGGGTTGAGAGCACCCCATGGAACGATTCCTCCGAGAGAGTGCCGCGGTCGCAGAAGTAGAACTGATCAAGCTCGTCCGCGATCCGACCGAAGTATTCTCGCGCGCAGTACAGCCGGTGCTGTGGCTGGTGGTGTTCGGTCAGGTCCTCGCCCACGTCCACGGCATTTACACCGGAGAGGTTGGCTACCTCGCGTTCATCACGCCTGGAATCCTCGCCCAGAGCGTGCTGTTCAGCGCGATCTTCTACGGCATCGCAGTGATTTGGGAGCGCGATCTCGGCGTCGTGCACAAGCTTCTGGTGAGCCCCGCCCGGCGAAGCTCGCTGGTTTTCGGCAAGGCGGTCTCCGCCGGATTCCGCGGCCTCGTGCAGGCGTCCGTCATTTATCTCATCGCGTTCGTCATGCACATCACGATCCGGCATGATCCGCAGGCCATCTTCGGCGTGCTGGCCGGCGTGCTGCTGGGATCTGGCGCTCTTTTCCACCTTTTCGCTCATCATCGCGTGCATCGTGAAGACGCGCGAGCGCTTCATGGGCATAGGCCAGCTCCTCACGATGCCGATGTTCTTTGCCAGCAATGCGATCTATCCGCTGGACATCATGCCCGGCTGGCTGCGCATCGTCGCGCAGATCAATCCCCTCACTTACCTGGTCGACGCGCTACGCGGGCTTATGATCGTGGGAGGCGAAAGCGTACACGGCTACGGCGTAGATTTCGCAGTGTTGTTCGCAGTGTTCGTCGTGCTGTTAATGGTTGCCGTGAGGCTGTACCCGACGTTGGTGGAATGAGTACAGCAAACAACTTTGGTTTCTTTTTTATCGGGCGCATTACCTTAAACCGATTCATCGTCCGTGGTGTAACTACAAACCTTCTGTAGATATGGTTGCCAAATATAATCCAGAATGTTTTCCCCGAGATTATTGTTAAGCTATGTAAGGATGGACAAGGATTTTAACTGCATCTTACTTATGAACCCGCATATTTAATCGATAGAGTGGGACGTGATGCAATAGTCCCGAACAAGTCTTTCAGCATCACTTTGTCTTTTCATATAACCTATGATATATTCGTCTTATAGATGAGCAGGGGTGAAATCAGATGAAAATATTACTGACAACCGATGGCTCCGAAAATTCAGAGGGGGCAGCTAAGTTCTTAAGATGCCTTAATTTATCCTCCGAGGACGAAATCACTATTTTTCATGCTTTATATTGGATCCCGTTTCTTTATGATAAGGAATCTTATTACGGTACTCTCAAAGAAATAAAACAGGAGATCGCCCCTAGGATCATTGATTCCGCCTTTGAGATTTTAAAGCCTGTTAAAGCGAAGATCTGCACCGCGATCATAGAAGGTCCTCCTGAAGAATGCATTATTGATGCAGCTATGGATTCGGATATGGATATGATTGTCATGGGAGCGAGGGGAATAAAGGGGATTAAGTCTCTCTTTATCGGCAGCGTAACAAGGTCCGTGGCTATTAAGTCACCGAAGCCTGTTCTTGTAACAAAATTTCCAGCATGTGAAAGACCAGAGAAGATTAAAATACTTTTTGCGACCGACGGCTCTGAGCACTCCTTAGCCACCGGAGAGTTTTTATCTAAAATACCGTTTCATGATAACACAGAAATTACAATATTGAACGTAATGCCTTCGGAATTTCTGGACATACCTGAAACGTTTGCTCCAGAAATAGTGGAACGGTTTATCGAACTTGCAGAAAAATTCAGATCGATGAGACTTATTGAATCGAAAAGAATTACTAATCAGGCCAGAGAATATTTGGGCAAAAGATTCATGAGCATAGATGTTCTGTCAGAAGTCGGTGATCCTTCAACAGAAATACTGAAAACAGCAGAGACATTAAAAACAAACTTAATAGCTGTAGGATGCAGAGGCTTAAGAGGAATTACAGGGATGATGGGAAGTGTATCAAGAAACGTCCTTTCACATTCTCAATGCTCTGTACTTATTGGCAAGACATGTAAAGATTGACCCTCCATCGTCTTAGGAATATACAAGGAAATCGCTCTAATCTGCTCTGCCGACTAATCGTGTTGTCCCGACGAAAATGACGAACCACCCGATCAGGAGGATCAGCATATTTAGCGCCAGCCACAAAACAGCGGACCATCTCGATGGAAATTGACGTTGAGTACCTCGCCGGAAGAAAAACATATCCAACGCATTAGCAGCTGGATGCGAGCAGATGTACAGACCTAACAGCACACCTATGAAACCATCCGCCTTATTCGAACCCGTTAGCGTATGCCGGAAATAGAGTAAACTGCCATAGGCGCTCCCGAGCAGGATGAGCGCCCACAACGTCTTGATATTGCGTCCGCTCCGATGCTGATCCATGTTTGTTGTTTAACGTTGAGATGCGCTAACGGAAAACAGGGTTTAAATCCACCAATGCAGATAAAGTAAAGACGTCAACTGCCTGGGATTAGTAAGTATACCGCACCTAATATTATATTTTATACTACAGCAACATAATTGTTTATACGAGTCTTTCTATGTGTCTTTCTATGCCAATTATAAGTACGACTTTCTGGATAAAAGTCGAGATCTGTTTGTTACAGGAAGGAAGTGATAAAAGAATTTATTAACATTTTTTACACTGCATCTATTGTTAGCAGAAGAGAGGGTTATAATCAGAAGTAAAAATACTCTCTTTAAAATAGAAGTAAACATTTAAAAGCATTCCCCTTTCTCAAATTACTCTCAAAAATTAATCCCAACATTAAAGGATTCTTATTGTCTATAATTAGAAGGGAAAGTAATGATTCATTTGCTCATGTTTCTGAAAAATGCGAAAATACGGGTAAGCATGGAGTCAAAGAATGGAAGAACGTAGACCCAGTCCCGACCTGCTTCTAAAGCAGGTGCAGAAAGAAGAAGAGCGGGAGCGTCAGGGAAAGTTAAAAATATTTTTCGGCTCCGCCCCCGGTGTCGGGAAGACCTATGCGATGCTTGAGGCCGCAAGGCAGAAGCTGGCGGAAGGCGTTGATGTCGTTGCGGGTCTTGTAGAAACTCATAAAAGGAAAGAGACGGAGGAGCTTCTTCACGGATTTGAAGTGATTCCACGCCGCCCGGTTGAGTATCGCGGCACGACATTGTTTGAATTCGACATAGACGCGGCGCTCAGGCGTAAACCTTCGATCATTCTTGTTGACGAGCTGGCGCATACGAATGCCCCGGACTCACGCCATAAGAAGCGCTGGCAGGATGTCTTTGAACTGCTGGAGGCCGGGATCAATGTCTATACCACACTGAACGTCCAGCATCTTGAGAGCCTTAACGACGTTGTCACCCAGATCACCGGGATCGCCATGCATGAGACAGTGCCTGACTCGGTGATCGACCGGGCTGACGAAATAGAACTTGTCGACCTTCCACCAGATGATCTTTTGCAGCGGCTGAAAGAGGGCAAGGTCTATGTCCCGGAATTGGCGGCACAGGCAAGAGAGAACTTCTTCAGAAAGGGCAACCTCCTTGCGCTCAGGGAACTTGCGCTGAGGCGCACCGCTGAAAGCGTGGACGCGCAGATGCAGAGTTACCGCGAGGTGAAAAGGGTCAAAGAGGTATGGCCTGCCGCTGAACGAATTCTGGTCTGCGTGGGACCGAACCCCCGATCGATCCAGTTGATCCGTGCCGCAAAGCGTATGGCTGCCGGTCTCAGGGCCGAGTGGATCGCAGCCCATGTTGAAGCGCCTTCAAAGGTGAAGCCCACGGAAAGCGATCTCAGGCAGCTTGCCGAACATCTGCGCCTGGCAGAGAGCCTTGGGGCCGAGACGGCAACTCTTTCCGGACACAAGGCCAGCGAAGAGATATTGAGTTATGCACGTGACCGCAATGTCACAAAAATCCTTATCGGCAAGCCGACACATCCCCGCTGGAAGGACAAGCTTTTCGGTTCCATGCTCGATGAAATAGTGCGCGGAAGCGGAGATATAGATGTGTATTTTATAAGCGGTGACACGGCTGAACCGCTGCCCCGGCCGCTCCTTAAAGTGCAGAAGAGAAAACAGCCTTCACGGGACTGGTATTTGAGCATCGTCATTGTCGGCGTTTGTACAGGCATAGCGTATCTAATGTTTCCTTATTTTGATCTTGTCGATCTTGCCATGATATATCTCCTCGGGATTGTATTCACTGCGAACCGCACGGGGAAAGGCCCTTCTCTTCTTGCCACCTTCCTGAGTGTGGCCGCTTTTGATTTCTTTTTCGTGCCGCCGCGCTACACGTTTGCCGTGAGCGATACGAGCTATTTTATCACCTTCGTTGTTATGTTCGTTATCTCTTTTGTCATAAGCAGGCTTACCCTAAAGGTCAGGGACCAGGCGAACGCCGCCAGAAAACGGGAGCGGAGAACAGCCGCACTGTACAGTCTTAGCCGGAAACTTGTTCATGAGCGTGGAATAGGGCAGCTTAGCGCCATAGCGACAAAACATATCAGCGAGGTCTCCGCGAGCCATGTCGTTGTACTCGTGCCCGATGAATGGGGGAAATTGACGATACCGGTTACAGGGGCCGATACGTTCGCACTCGATCAGAAGGAAATGAGTGTGGCGCAGTGGACTTTCGATCACCGGCAAAAGGCGGGACTCGGGACCGATACCCTTTCCGGCGCAAAGTCGTTGTACCTGCCGCTTGTCGCGGCATCAAAGACCGTAGGGGTGATCGGTGTCATGCCGGAGACTCCTGACGGTTTCTTTGACCAGGAGCAAATCCATATCATAGAGAGTTTCGCAGACCAGACCGCTATGGCAATCGAACGCGCCATGCTTGCTGAGGAGGCCCAGCAGGCCCTCTTGAAAGCAGAGACGGAGACACTTGCGCAACACACTTTTAAGCTCCGTCTCCCATGACCTTCGCACACCGCTGGCTGCAATCACAGGGGCGGCAAGCACACTCCTGCAGCAGGACGTGACGTTCGATATCTCTGAACGGCAGGAATTGACGCAGACTATTTATGAGGAGGCGGAACACCTGAACCATATCATCCGAAATGTGCTGGATATGACGCGCCTTGAGGCCGGGACGATAAAAGTGAAAAAGGAATGGCAACCCCTTGAAGAGATAGTCGGGGCTGTGCTGAACCGTCTTGGTGAAAGACTGAAAGACCGGCCCGTTCAAACGAGATTGCCTTCTGATTTGCCGCTGGTCTCTTTTGACCCTTTACTTATCGGACAGGTCCTTATAAATCTCATGGAGAATGCCTTAAAATATACGCCCCAGGGAACGCCGATTGAACTTTCGGCATTTGTCAAAGACGGCGATCTTGTCGTGGAAATAGAAGACAGGGGGCCGGGGATTCCACCGGGTGAAGAGGAAAGAATATTCGACAAATTTGTGCGGGGAACTGCCTACGGTGGAGGAATAGGTTTGGGTCTGACGATTTGCAGGGCTGTTATAAACGCGCACGGCGGAAAAATCAGTGCAGAGAACAGGCCGGGCGGGGGCGCAATATTCCGCTTTACATTACCTATCGGTGAACAACCGCCTATGCCTGAACCGGAGGAATGAAAGAGTCAACTCTCCCCCACAAGAGGGGGTCCGAAGCGGGGGCGTTACTATGACGCTGGAAGGCTGGGTTACTAGGAAAACAAACTATGGCACAGGACAAAGAACTGATTTTGTTGATCGAGGATGAACCGCAGATGCGTCGCTTTCTCCGGGTCACATTGCAAAGCCATGGCTACCGTCTTATTGAAGCTTCTACAGGACAGGAAGGATTGATGCAGGCCACGACACGCAATCCTGATGTTGTACTGCTTGATCTTGGACTGCCTGATATGGACGGGCTTGAGGTCACTAAGCAATTGCGTGAATGGAGTGAGGTCCCGATCATCGTCATTTCGGCAAGGGGACAGGAAGAAGATAAGATCAAGGCGCTCGATGCAGGCGCGGATGATTATCTTACTAAACCATTCGGCGCCGGTGAACTGCTTGCGCGTATACGGGTGGCGCTCAGACACAAGACCCTGCTGCATTCCGCTCAGAACGAACCCGTATTCGTTTTGGACGGTCTGCGGGTTGACCTTGCAGCCCGGCAGGTGTTTTTGAATGAGAAGGAAATTCACCTGACCCCTATCGAATATCGTCTCCTGACGGTTTTGATCAAGAATGCCGGCAAAGTCGTTACTCATACCCATCTGCTAAAGGAAGTCTGGGGGCCCGTGTATGGGGGTCAGACGCAATATTTGCGTGTCTATATGACACAACTCCGCCGTAAACTTGAATCAAATCCCGCCCGCCCGAAATTTCTGATCAATGAGCCCGGTGTAGGATACAGGCTTAAAATAACTGCGTGATCTAAAATCACCAGGCAATTGAACAGTAAATACTACTTTTGTGCAAAGGGTCTTTTCTGTCCGTTGACAAATTGAACTAATGATATTAGAGTAGGATCAATAGCAGCCGAGGTCCATTCAAAGAATGGACGCGGGGGACCCAAATTTGGGGGCGTATTCCAGAAATGGATAGGGCACTTCCAGGCCCGAGCCCGTCAGCTAACCTCGCAGGCGTTTGGAAGGGCAATGGATAGAAATAAAAACCGCTGCCCGGCGGTTCTTTTATTTCCTCCACTTTGCCTTTCAAAGAAGGAGGAAGGCATGTCTATAAAAAGTTTCCTTATCGGCAGTCCTATCGAAACCATAAGGGAGAAGCATGAACGCCTGACAAAGATAATGGGGCTGGCGGTATTTTCATCAGACGCCATGTCATCCGTTGCCTATGCGACGGAAGAAATTCTCTTTGCCCTCGTCATTGCCGGGACCGCGATGCTTCATTACTCGATGCCGGTCGCCTTCGGAATCTCGGCGCTTATCGCAATCGTCGCCATGTCTTATTTCCAGACGATCCATGCTTACCCAAACGGCGGAGGCGCGTATATCGTTGCCAAAGACAACCTCGGCACATATCCCGGCCTTATTGCAGGCTCCGCATTGCTTATCGATTATGTGCTGACCGTCACGGTCAGCGTTTCAGCAGGTATTGCGGCGATCACATCAGCCTTTCCGGCATTTCATGACCATAGGATCGCGTTATGCATTTTTGCCATCGCGCTCGTAATGATCGGGAACCTGCGCGGGGTCAGAGAATCAGGGCAGATATTTTCCCTGCCCGCATATATCTTTATAGGTTCGCTGTTTATTCTTATAGTGGTGGGCATATCAAATTATTTCAGTATGCCACATCCGCCTGCGCCTGAATTCAGAGAGGCGTCGGCGGATATATTGCCGGTCTTTCTCATCCTGAGGGCGTTTGCTTCAGGCTGCGCCGCGCTTACCGGCATAGAGGCTGTGGCAAACGGCGTTCAGGCATTCAAGCCGCCGGAGTCAAGGAATGCCGGGGTCACGCTTATCTGGATGGCATTGATACTCGGCTCGCTTTTCATGGGAATAACTTTTCTTGCAGACCATTATGGAATAATGCCGAATGAGAGCGAGACCGTGCTGTCACAGGTGGCGAGGACTATCTTCTCGAAGGGCATATTTTATTATGTGATACAGTTCTCCACTTCACTGATACTTATTCTTGCAGCCAATACATCATTCGCGGACTTTCCGAGGTTATCTTCGATTATGGCCGCAGACCGTTACCTGCCGAGGCAGTTGAGCAGCAGGGGCGACAAACTGGTCTTCTCAAACGGGATACTCATACTCGGGTTCTTCTCTATCATGCTCATTGTGATTTTCAGGGGCGATACACATGCCCTTATACCGCTTTATGCTGTCGGAGTTTTTACGGCATTTACCCTTTCACAGGCCGGGATGGTCAAGCACTGGATCAAATTCAAGGGTAAAGGATGGATAAAAAGCGTCATAATAAACGGCATGGGCACGGTTACAACAGCAGTCGTCCTTATTATCATTGCTTCAACAAAATTCATGCACGGGGCATGGATCGTGATAATCGCCATACCCGGTCTCGTATTTTTGACACATAAGATACACCAGCATTATCTTTCTGTTTCCGAACAGCTTTCAATGAATCGATGCATAACAGGGGAAAAACAGTATCAACACCATTCGGTTATTATCCCGATTTCCGGTATTCAGCAGGCGGTTGTCAGCGCAGTAAAATACGCAAAAGCCATTTCGGATGATGTGGCGGCAGTGTATGTGTACATCGATCCTGTTGAGACGGAAACGGTGCGTTCAAAGTGGGACAAACATTGCATGGGGGTCCCGCTTGTTGTCTTGCATTCGCCTTACCGTTCCGTGGTTGAGCCCCTGATGGATTATATAGACGGAGTCCGCGAACGTTATGAGGATGGCATTATTACGGTCATACTGCCGGAGTTCGTGCCTCAAAAGTGGTGGCATCATCTCCTTCATAATCAGACGGCGGTGTTTCTGAAAGGAGTTTTGCTGTTTAAAAAAGGAGTGGTCTCAACCAGCGTTCCATTTCATTTAAAAGAATAATCCTGGGACCATTACACTGAATAAATTATTTTGCCGAGGAACAAAATCCTGTACGGTACCATGCCGTTTTCTTTTCATTGCTTTTTTCTGATAATTGATGGATAATTATGCAGGTTTGCCGGCAGGAGAGTTTTTTAACAAAGATGATCATCCGTCAAATAGTATTTAAAAATAACAGAGACATATTAGAAGAAGGCGAAAGGCTGTATTGTCTTATAGACGAATCCTATCTTATTAACGGAAGAAAGTCCAACCCTCTTTATGACACAGATGGTTAAACAAGCCGGGCATAAGAAATCCAATAATAACGAATTAGAGGATAATCACGTAAAACTTGAAGAATTGGTAAAGGAACGCACGTTCGAATTAATCGAAACCAATGAAAATCTTCAGGTGGAGATCAAGGTACGCAAACAGGTAGAGAAACAGCTTCTTGCCTATCAGAAACAGCTTCAATTGCTTTCATCCCAGATATCATTGTTTGAAGAACGCGAAAAGAGGAGAATCGCTTCAGAACTGCACGACTGTATCGGTCAGACCCTCGCTTTAACAAAAATCAAACTTAAGTCGCTTGTAAAATTATCTGAATCTGCAGAAAGTAAAAGCACTATCGAGGAAATACTTCAGTTGGTTGATCAGACAATAAAGGGGGCAAGGACCCTGACATTTGAGCTCAGTCCTCCCATATTATATGAACTTGGATTTTGCCATGCTGTTCAATGGCTTGTTGATCAATTTAATGAAAAGCAGGATATTGAAATAATATTGGGCAAATATGCCGGGGACATTGATTTGGATAATAGCGTCCGCTTTATCCTTTTTCAGGCATTAAGAGAGCTGCTGATTAATATAATAAAACATGCCCGGGCGACAAAGGTAAAAATAAACATGTCGGTTGTTGAAGGAAATCTTAAAATTGTTGTTGAAGATAACGGAATCGGTTTTCCTGAAAGCTCAAAAACATATTCCGGATACGGACTCTTCAATATTCGTGAGAGGATGAATTACATCAACGGGCATTTTAAAATAATACCAATAGCTCACAGGGGTACTCGCGCTACCCTTATGACATCGTTAAAACTTACTGAAATAAACCAGAATAAAAAGGGGCCGCAATGAAAAAAATACGAATTTTATTGGTAGATGATCATAAAATTTTACGCGACGGCATCCGTTCATTATTGAAAGAGCATTCTGATCTGGAAGTAGTTGGAGAAGCTGCTGATGGAAGAACGGCGTTACAACTTGTAAAAGAACTTTCTCCCGATGTGGTTGTAATGGATATCAGCATGCCGGATATTAATGGTATAGATTCTACACGTAAAATTCTTGCTGATTGTCCGCAAACAAAAGTTATGGCATTATCTATGCATTGCGACAGGCATTTTGTTTCTGAGATATTCAGGGCAGGAGCGTCAGGGTATTTGCTTAAGGATTGCGCTTTTGAAGAACTGGCGCATGCAATACGTATCGTTAATGACAGTAAAACATATATAAACCCCCAGATTGCCAGCCTTGTAGTCGAGAGTCTTGTAAGTGATTCTCCCGGACCACATAATAAGCACGCTTTTTCCCTGCTTACTGAAAGAGAGAGAGAGGTGCTTCAGTTAATAGCCGAGGGAAAATCTACAAAACAAATCGCTTCACATCTCAATATAAGCACAAAGACAATAGAGTCACACCGGAGGCAGGTAATGGGTAAGTTGAATATCCGTAATATTGCTGACCTGACTAAATATGCGCTGCGTGAGGGGCTGATATTTATTTAATCGCAATGAATGGTTAACAGATCTTGTTATAGTTTAGGGAAATCCCCGGTAAGGTAAGGAAATTGCCTAATGGATTTTATAACCAAGTTTGAACATTTAATTTCTCCTGCATTAGCCTGATATCATTAGATTTTTCATGCCTATTTACAAAACAATATTATTTGTGTATTATTAAATTGATTAGGGTTATATATTAAGAATTTCAAGATAAAGAATTCAGTAAGGGATAGTTAAGCTAAAAAAATAACTTTATTTATTATAAAAAGTAATTAAAGCAACGGATGCTGACCTCTGATGTAAAAGGTTTTTCCCTGCCTACGCTAAGAGCCCAACCTTTTCTTCAGCCATGTCCCCTCATAAGGTCAGCATCCAATTTTTTTTGAAAGCCCTGCCTTCCAACTTCAGCCATTCCCCCTCATAAGTGTCGGCATTTTTATTCTGAACTGTATCGCTCCGCCAGACTAAAAATCATAAACAAAGTATTAACTAAAGTTTTTCTCACGATTGCCGATAAGAAAGATGAAATTAGATATCGGAAATCTTATAAGGAGATCCGATAATACCTTAAAAAGGAGGGATAGAAATGGCAAAAACAAATTGTTGGGAATTTAAAAAGTGCGGAAGAGAGCCAGGCGGAGCAAAGAACAAAGAAATGGGAATATGCCCGGCATCTCAAGATACTGGCAGCACAGGAATGAACGGCGGTAAAAACGCCGGACGTATTTGCTGGGCTATTGCCGGCACTTTCTGCGGTGGTAAAGTACAGGGTGATTTTGCACAAAAGTCAGTATCCTGTATGTCCTGCGACTTTTTCAAATCTGTGAAACAGGAAGAAGGCGCTGACAAATTCAGTTTGTTAAGGACGGGGCAGAAATACGCTACCTCTGCAAAGTAAGTTTAAATTAATTATCATGTAATTTGATAAGGGTGCTGACCTTTGCTTAAAGTTTTCCTGCCTTGCCAAGAGCCTACCAAAATTTAAGCGTGTCCCCTCAGGTCAGCACCTTTTTTCTTTTTAAAAAATGGTGGAGGTGAGCGGGATCGAACCGCCGACCTTCTCGTTGCGAACGAGACACTCTCCCAACTGAGCTACACCCCCGTAGAAGAAAATGAGTTATGGATTAAGGGGTAAGGATTATTAGAAGCACAGAAAGTCTGATCCTAATCCCTAACACTTAATCCCTAATCCCTTTCATTGACGCATCTCATGTTCTAAGGTAATATACAATAAAATTTCTATTAAATTAAACCGGAAAATGAATTTGCCGGCTTAAGAAGTCTTTTTTAGCAAGTTCTTGCAGAAAATTAACTGCCAGGTTTAATATATTTTTATTACATATATACAGAGGTTTTCAGTTTGCGGAGCATATTCAAGAATCGTCTTGTTTTAATCATTGGCGCAATATTTCTGACCGCGATACTGTTTTTTCTGCTTAGGGGTCCGTATTTGTCAAATTCAATAAAGAGGGTCATTATCCCTGCACTTGAAGCTGCAACAAATGAGAAAATAATTATTGATAATGCCGTTATTAATCCGTTCCCTTTTTATATTCAGGCAAAAGGTCTGAAAATGTTTGATAAGGACGGTAACAGGCTCCTCTGGATTACAAAAGCCCGCGCTTACATTGATTTAACCAGTATCTTCTCCAGGGAACTTGTAATCAGAAAATTGGCGATCAAGGAACCGGATTTGACCGCTGGTGAAGTGGATCTGAAGCGGATAATAGAGAATATGAAAGGGACCATTTCCGGAGAAAGAAACATGAGGTACCAAATCAGTTTCAGGAATATTGAGGTGACCGACGGTAAATTCAACCTGAAAAATATTAATGGTGTGGCTTTTATTGGGGAAGGACTATTTTTCGATATGACTTCAAAAAACAATATAACTGCTCAATTAAAACTTAATAAGGGGACCATGAGGACACCGGATCAAATGGTCATAAAAAGCGGTCTGGATATGAGGATGAAAATAACAGACAGCGGGATCGAGGTCACAGAGATAAATATTAACTCTTCCAGATCCAGGCTGCATGCAAAAGGCGAAGTGCATTTTACTGCCGATGGTAATTTGAAAGACGGGAGTTTTACAGGTAACGCGAAAATATATGAAGACATAATCCATAACCTGTACGGGACAAGAACAGAAAATGAAGACGTACTGTCTTTTGACGGATCAGTTAACATGCTTATGATAAATGATCTGAAACAGCCGCAATTCAGTGTTGATCTGACAACGGACAGCCGGTTTCATCTTGAAACGTTAATGGAGATTCTGAAAGTAAAGGAGAATATCACGGGAAAACTTGCGGTAACAGGCAAGATAACCGGCACTTTCCCTGAGCTTTCCGGGAACGGAACGGCAAGACTTGAAAATGCGGTCCTGGGCACATTCCGAATCGATGATGCGGCAGGGGATGTAAAGTATAATGACAAAAAATTTGTCCTGGAAAAATTTAAAGCGCACACATATAAGGGAGAAATGAGGGGCGATGCCTCTCTTTCTCTTCCTTATGGCGAGTATACTGTTGATTCCGATGTGTCGAACATCAGCAGTACCGAATTCCTTAAATTCATAGAATGGGAACCTCCATTTCCACCCGGTGAAGTTAGCGGTCATGTCAGGTTGCAGCAAAATCATATGCAGGATATCGAGGTGCAGGCAAGTGTTGATTATATTAATACGTCAGGTAACGATGGAGATGTGCTCAACAGACTGAAAAATATAAAAGGGGTTATCCATTTAAAGGAAGACCGGCTTACATTTATTAATTCCGTCCTTTCTACAGCAGTTTCCAGTCTCGTACTTGATGGCAGTATGGATTTCAAAAAAAATATAATGGACCTCGATGTACAGCTCAACAGCGGGGATATATCAGACCTTACAGCGCCTTACTACTCAAAACTTATCGCACCCGGGATATTTAAGGGGAAAGCAAAAGGGCCCATTGACGACCCTGAGATATCAGGAAAACTTGAGGCCGGGACAGGCAGTATACATGGATTGATGTTTACGGGCGCCTCAGCCGATCTGATATACAAAATCAGTTCTCTGTCTGTAAGCAAATTGAATATTGCACAGGGGTCATCATCTTATGATGCTTCAGGCACTATTGAGTTCAGAAATAATAAAGGACTTTTTTATTTTGAAGATCCTTATTACAGGGCCACGGCAAAGGTCAATAATGGGGACCTGAAATCATTTCTTGAAGTTTTGTACAGGGATTTGCCGGTATCAGGGGTTGTCAGCGGTCTGCTGTCATTTGAGGGCGATAAAAAGAACTTCAACCTCAATGGTGATTTGATTGTGAAAGACAGTACAGTATATGGACAGCAATTTGAAAAGATTATTTTAAAAACCACGATCGGTCCTGAAGATATCAAGTTTCATACTATCACTGCTCAAAAGGGCCATTCAACTATTGACGCAAAGGGGGCGTTCTTTGACAAGAAATTTAATTTTACCGTCGCTCCTTCAAATGTAAATTTGTCTGATATCAATGTCCTTCAGCGATTTTCAATTACAGGTAACGCTATTCTGAGTATGAGGGGTTCAGGCACATTAGAAGGGCCTGATATAAATTTTTTGCTTGATATTACGGAAAGCGCTTTTAAAGGAGTGAGAACAGGAAAAGGCAGGATCGAAGGCATATTGAAAGACAGGGACCTTTCTGCGAAGGGAAGTTTCATGAACGGCATTATCACCGCTGATGCAAAGGCGGTGTTCTCCAAAAGTATACTATGGAATATTGACTATTGATCTGCGCAAGGGGAGCTATGATTATCTTATGTCAGGTCTTATTAAGAATTTACCCAAAGATCTGGAACTTTCCCTGGAAGGGAAGATCAGGGTAAAAGGAGAAGGGGAGAATGTTTCATTGCAGTCGAGATTTGGATATCTGACCTGTAATCTTTACGGATATAATTTCAGAAACAGCGGTGATATTGTTTTAGAGCTTGTTAACAACCAATTTATGATAAAGGCATTTTCATTAACAGGGGACAATGTTGGATTGTCGGCAGAAGGGGTTTTGAAACTGAACGAGCAATTTGATTTAAAGATCAAAGGAAATTTAAACCTCTCTCCATTAAATATCTTCTCAGACAAGATCGCATCTCTAAAAGGAAATGGTGATTTCAATATTATCATTACAGGTCCATGGGATACGCCTGACATTACCGGACAAATGAATTTGGTTGATGCGCTGATATTATTGAATGAATACCCATATAAAGTGGGCCCGATGAAGGGGACTGTTTATCTGAAAAAAGACAGGTTTACTTTTGATTCCGTGAGGACAGGTTTTGGAGGAGGAACTGTGGTCCTGTCAGGGGTGGGATATCTGAAGGGGCTTGCGATACAAAGGGTTTTTATTTCTTCGTCAATTACCGGAATTAATATAAAGCCCATGGAAAAAATGAACGCTACCGTAGACGGAAAATTATTTTATGAGACCTCAGAGAAGGGTTCGAAGATATACGGAAATGTTGATATTAAGAAGGCGAAATACGAGAAGAATGTTGAGTGGAACAAGTGGCTTATCAGCCTGAGACAAATTAATAAGGATATACAGCAATATCCGTCATTTTTTAAGGACACCGAATTTAATGTGTATTTTTCCGGGTCTGACAATATTGTCATTGATAATAACATTGCAAAAACCCCGGTCAGGATAGCCCTGACTCTTACAGGAAATATCTCCAGGTTCGGTCTTATCGGCAGGATCGAGGCTGATGAAGGAAAGGTATATTTCAGAAGCAACGAATTCAGGATTCTCGAGGGAAGCAGTGTGGATTTTATGACCTCTAACAGAATAATTCCTTTTTATCACATTTTTGCTGAAACATACATAGGCAATTACTACGTAAAACTGAACCTTGATGGAACAATCGATAAGTTTACTTTATCACTGTTCTCGGACCCTCCTTTAAGCGAAATGGAAATACTTACACTGCTTACGGTCGGGCAGACCGGCAAGGAGTCAAGAGGACTTGAAAGCGGTATCGCTACGAATGAGGCTGCCTCGGCGCTGACAGGCGGGCTTCAGGACATGATACAGGAAAACATTAAAAACATTACCGGTTTTGAGCGTTTTATGATTGAACCGCATACAACCGCTACAGGCGCTGTAAGTCCAAAGGTGACTATCGGGAAACGTCTCCTTGAAGATAAACTGTTTGTGACATACTCAACCTCGGTCGGCACTACTGAAGAAAGTGTCATAAAGCTTGAATACATAATCGACAAAAATATATCTCTTGTCGGGTCCAAAGACGAGATAGGCAGTATCGGGGGAGACGTAAAGTTCAGGTTTGAGTTTAAATAGAGCGAAGTGCAATAGTGCAAAAGAGCAGAAGACAGAAGTCAGGAAGCAGAATGAAAGAGAAAAAGATGAATAGAAACAGATGAAAATAGGACTCATAGTCTGTGTCTCAGTGCTCTGCGGTTTCTTGTCTTTCTGTCTACTGTCTACTGTCTACTGTCTACTTTTATTCCGGTTTATGCATCAGAAGCGGAAGTAATCAAGGCGATCGAGGTCGAGGGATTGAGCCGGATAAGCGGAGAAGAACTGATAAATTTAATATGCTTCCGGGTCGGAGATGTTATTGATGGTGAAGTCCTGAAAATCGGCATCAGGAGGGCCTTCACAAAAGGCATTTTCAATGATATACAGGCCGAAACAGTTCCTTACGAAGACGGGATCAAATTAAGGTATCTTGTCAAAGAAATACCTTTGATAGACAAGGTAATTGTAGAGGGCAATAAGAATATATCCGGCAAGGATATTAAAAAACTGCTCCTGTATAAAGAGGGAGAGGATTTTAAGGAAGAGTATCTTGCCAGGACAAGAACGGCCCTTCTTGAATTGTATAAAAGAAAAGGTTTCCCTGCTGCAGTAGTCGAAATTATCATAGAAAATGCAAAAAAAATATCAGCGGTAAATATTCGCGTAATTGTGAATGAGGGGGCGCCGTTAATTATCAATAAGATCGAAATGCCTGATGATATGAAGGTGTTGCTCAGGATTTCAGAGGGGGCAATATTTGACAGGGACGCCGTGAACCGGGAATTGAAGAGACTGGAGGACCATTTAAAAAGTCAGAACTATTTTCATCCTGTTGTCGGGCCCTATGAATTTATGGATGGAAAACTTATCATTCCCGTCGAGAAAGGACAAAAATTGGAATTGCATTTCAAGGGGAATGTATCCCTAAGCGCCAAAAAACTCAGCAGTGAGACCCCTTTCTTTGAGGACCGCTCAGCAGAGGATGAATCGATAATGGAAGCGATAGACCGCATCAGGGAGCTTTATAAAAGCGAAGGATTTTACCATGTCCAGATAGCAGCAGGGATACAGAGTGAGGAAGATACAATAAAGATTACATTTATTGTGTTTGAGGGGAAAAGGGTGTTCCTGAAAAAGATAGACTTTCCGGGCATCAGCATAGCGCCTGATGTTATAAAGAAGATCATTCCGCTTGAAGAGGGAAAACCATATAATGATAATGTCCTGGATGCATGCAGGGATGCGATACTCAGATTTTACAATGCGCTTGGTTATCTGAAGACTGATATAACAGGGGTTGAGAAGAAATTTCAGAATGACGGGACCGAACTGGAACTTATATTCAGTATAAATGAAGGGCCTCAGACAAGAATCAAGAAGATAGAGATAGCAGGCAATAAAGAAATAGGCATTTCCGAGATAATGAAAGAATTGCACCTTAAAGAAGAAATGCCGTATAACGTTATTGATATCGGGGACGCAAGATACAGGGTCCTCTCATTATACGGCAGGAATGGATATTTAGATGCTCAGGTAGAGGTGGAGAGTGAAATTGATCAGGATAAGGCATTCTTGACCTTCAGGATAATCGAAAACAGCCCTTCTTTTGTCGGAAAGATCGTTTACCGCGGGAACCTCAAGACGAAACCCAGGATCATACAACGCGAAATTACTCTGACTGAAGGCGCTCCTTTAAATTATGAAAATCTGTTAAAAACAAAACAAAGGCTTTATAAGCTCGGTATTTTCAGAGAGGTGTCGATAGATACGCTGGGACCGAGAAAGTCCGGCGAAGACAAGACGGTGAGAGATGTGCTCGTCACTTTAAGGGAAGGCAATGCCGGTTCAGTCGAGATAAGCCTTGGTTATGGCGATTATGAAAAATTCAGGGGGGCGCTTGATATTAATTACCGCAACATCGGAGGATATAACAGGGAGGCGGGTTTCCGGTCGGAAATGAGTTCAGTTGAAAAGAGATATTCACTACGTTTTAAAGAGCCGAGGCTTTTTGATATTCCCGATCTGCCGTTTAATGTTCTGTTGACCAAGGAGGATACGAGGTCGGTGAACCTTGACACGAATGAGGTGATGTATAAGATCGACAAAACGAGCCTGCTTTTTAACATAGAAACAGAGATCAGAAAAAAATGGAAGACCACATTGGGATATGAGTATTCCTTATTTGATACCAAGGATGTGAAGCCGGATATTGTCCTGAGCAAAGAAGATACCGGCACCCTGGCTATAGGCAGTTTGTCAGCATCTCTTTTCTATGATAACAGGGACGACCCTTTTGACCCTTCATCAGGAACTTTTCAAGGTCTTGTAGTGAAGTTTGCCTCAAAGCCCGTTCTCTCTGAAAGCGAATTTATTAAGGTCATGGCCCAGAGTTCCTGGTATTTTCCGTTAGCAAAGAAAGTAGTCTTTGCTTTTTCTTTAAAGGGTGGGGCAGCTTACAGCCTGGATAACATTAAGGAACTGCCTCTTGTTGAAAGATTTTTCCTTGGAGGAAGATCAACCGTAAGAGGATACACTAATGATATGCTTGGCCCCAAGGGGGCTGACGGCAATCCGACCGGAGGCAATATATATGCGCTCGCAAATTCCGAGTTCAGGATCGCTATTAAAAAAGGATTTGGAGTTGCTGTTTTTCTGGACGCAGGCAATGTCTGGCAATTAGCTGAAGATATAAATGGCGAATTGAAATATACGACCGGCATTGGATTAAGATATAAGACACCTGTGGGACCTGTCAGTCTGGATTACGGCCATAAGCTTAATAAGGATGCAGGCGAAAGTTCAGGGGAAGTTCATTTCAGTTTTGGACATGCGTTTTAAAAAAAGTAGACAGTAGACAGTATACAGTAGACAGAAATAAGTATATAGTAGTCAGGACTCAGGAGGTAAAGGTGCATAATATTTTCTATCGATTATTTATCATTTTTTTGCTGTTTACTGCGCACTGTTTACTGCCTGCTTTGTGCAATTCTGAAGTTCTCGAGCGGATCGTGGCGATTGTAAATAATAATGTTATTTTGTTGAGTGAATTTAAGGATGCTTTAAAGGCCGCAAAAATGTCTGATGAAAAAGTGACAGAGGATGCGGTGCTTGATGAAATGATAAACCGGGTCCTGATGCTTGAACAGGCCAAAAAAATGAGATTGGGCCAGATGGAAGATGCGAACGGGCCTGTCGATGACAACAAGATCATAAACGAATATATGGACAGAAGAATAAGATCTTTTGTCCATATACCGATAGAGGAGATCGAATCTTATTATCTGAATAACAGGAAGCAGTTTGGCGGTAAATCATTCTCAGAAGCCAAGGACGAGATCGAAGATCATCTCACCGATGGAGAGTTGAAAATAAAAATTGCTGAGCATGTCGAAGAACTGAGAAAGAAGGCTTATATTCGCATACAGAAAGAGCCGGTTGGATTGCGGTGATTATTGGTTCCTGCATGAGAAATCCCATATATTATGTCACTCCTGCTTGCCGGAGTGACCGCCGGGCGGCTTACAATTCCTTTATCACCGCAAGTTCATTGCATTCCGGAAATTTGTGGCATTTGAGGCATTCACCCCAGATCTTTTGCGGCAGGGAATTTTTATCAATATCGGCAAACCCCAGTTGTTTGAAGAATCCCGGATGATATGTAAGCGCGAATACTTTTTTTACCCCGAGTTTTTCTGCCTCTTCCAGGCATTTTTTTACAAGTTTTTTGCCTATACCCTGGCCCTGAAAATTATTAGAAACAGCTACGGACCTGACCTCGGCAAGATCTTCCCACAGGATGTGGAGGGCGGCGACACCGATGATCTTATCATTCTCAAGACATATATAAAAATCGCGGATGTTCTCATAGATCTCGTTGAGGGAACGAGGCAGCATCTCGTCCTTATTGGCAAATTGGTTTACGAGCGTGTGTATGGCCTTTGTATCGGTAATCAGGGCTTTTTTGATCAGGCGTTCAGCTGAAACTTTTCTTTTCACTTTTCTTGTAGAGTTCAATCAGTACTCCTTCTCTGAGTCCATAATTGCTGACTGTAATTTCCTTAAAGTTGAAGGATTCCATCAGCTTTAAGAGTATAAGTGTTCCCGGCACTATAATGTCAAGCCTTGAGGGCTCAAAAGGGATGAATTTTGCCCTTTCACTGGAGCTGATGGGGGCAATGGCAGAGAAGATGTTCTTTACCTTTCGTCCGTGATAATCTGGTATTGTGGATTTTATTATGTTCAAATATTTTCAGCTTATTTGACATAGCGGCGAGTGTTGTTACAGTGCCGGCTGTGCCGATAAAGACAGTTTTGAGTTTTGAGTAGGGGCGAACGGCCGTTCGCCCGTACGGAGTTATGAGTTTTGAATAGTGTTTTTCGATCTTTCTGATCTCATGAGAAATGTATCGTTCCATCCTGATCAGGTCTTCTTTCAGCGGAGGATCGTGCCTCATAAATTTGCCTGCCAGATATACAACTCCGAGATCCAGGCTGTGAACGTATGAAGGCTTACCGTGCCTTGAGAATATCAACTCGGTGCTGCCGCCTCCGATATCTGCCATCAAAGCGACGTCAGGCGCTGAAATATCTATTAACATACCGGATGCGCTTTTTCTTGCCTCTTCTTTTCCGCTGATTATTTTTATATTGAGGCCTGTTTCAGCTTTTGCCTTTTTCAGGAACTCATCACTGTTTTTAGCTTTCCTGAGAGCGCTTGTAGCTACTGCCGAGGTTTTATGGACCTCATATTGTGACAGGATATTGCTGAATTTGACGAGCGCTTCAATGCTTCTGTCCATAGCCTCTTTACTGAGCAGGCCGTTACGGGAGATCCCGGCCCCGAGCCTTGTGATAATCCTCTCTGAAAAAATATTATTAAGTGAATAAATATTTTTCCGGCGATTATAGCGTACGCCGGCGATCAGGAGCCTGAAAGTGTTTGTTCCGATGTCAATTGCTGCAAGCAATTTGTTTTTCACGATGAAATTATAAGGGAACTGTTGATAAGGTAATTGTTATATTGAAAAATTGGTTATATTAGTTTTATTAGTATAACTAATTCAACCAATTCAACTAATTAAACCAATGAAAATCATTCCTGTATGAATAATTTTAAAACGCCCTTATAAGGAAACGGGTCCCGTTATAATTGAGGATGACCCCTGTTTCGGTGATTTCCTCAACCTTCAGGTTTTTACCTGCAGTATCTCCTTCCTTATAAATATCACCATTGATATTAATTAATCTGGTCCCCGGACTGTTCGAATATACATGCCCGAGAATTTTCAACTGTGGTATTTCGCTTAGAATGCTCTGAGGAAGTTGATTCAATTCCGGGATACCGTTTGCAGTTATGTTTTTATTGACATCGGCTTCCTTAGGTTGGTTAATCAATAAACTCTCTTTGGAGTGTTGTGTGTTTAAAGATTTATCCGTTGTGGTTTTGGGCAGATGTATATCCAGGGTCTCTGCTGCAGTTTTTTTTGCAGTAACTGCCGGTGTTTTGGGATAGGGCTGTTCAGGTGTTGATCTTTGTTTGGCGGCCTTAGGTGCAGACAGAGTTTTTTGCTTTACTTCTGCAGCCGGTTTGACCACAGGTATTATTACAGTAGACGACGGTATCCATGGACGAAGCCAGACCAGTAATAAGGCGGCATTCAGGACCAGGGCCCCAAGGATAAGGTAAGGCCAGATCGGGCGCTTTTTCATTTCCTGCGGTACAGGAATGTGGACCGTCATCAAGTCCGGCACGGAACCGCGCTGACGTTTTTGTTCGAGTTTTTTTAATGCATCAAGTATAAATGACATAGTAAAGAATAATTATTAATGAACAATGAATAATTATCAATTAAGGGAATTATATTTTTTTAATTAGTCGTTTTCATTAATTGATATTGCTCATTGATAATTGTTCATTGTTTGTTTAATAAGGGTGTATTTTTTTCAATTACATTGTTAAGTAAGATAATGGTCTTGGGACCGATGATCCCATCCGGTTTAAGGCCCTCAGTAAGCTGGAATTTCCTGACTTCTCTGACGAGTTCCAAATTGTAAAGTAAATTTTCCGATGGTTGAATGGGATGCCCGCGCATAGCTGATAACTGCTTGTTTAACCATTGGACCATTGCGCCTGTATCGCCGGGAAGGACCTCACCTTTATAGGCAGGAGGCCTTTGCCATAATACAGTAAAATCGCCCAGCCAATGTGATTCAATGTCTTTTACCGAGACCTCTTTCAACTTTGTTCCTGTCTGAACAATGGCTGTTTCTTTTTTGAGTGCTGTTAATGTTGCGTAAAAAATTTCATTCCTGTCATTGGAAAGCTTCAGGACCGCCGGTATATTCAAGTGGCGCAGGACATTCAGGCTGCCTATGTCATCAAGACAATGCAGCCCGTGTGTTTTTGCCAGTTCGCATGGCGTGGAACTGTCCTGAGGTTGTCGGGCAATGCCCCATTGGCTGAGAAGCGATTCAAATGCCATTTTGCTGCTTTGCCCGATAGGCTGGTCCTCCGGCCATTCCAGCTTATCAATAATGAGAGGTTTTGTGATATTTGCTGCAACCGGTTGAGGTTTGGGCTGTTCATTCCTGCTATAGTAACTTGCGGCCAGCACAACTCCCACGATCGTTACCATGATAGTTATAGCCCATACCGCTGTCTTTTTGTACTGAGTTATAAATCTTTCTGCTCCGAACACTTCAGAGGCTGCTTTATTGATTATGGACTTTGTCACCTGCTTTTTCCCATGTGCAAAGACGCCAAGCAAGGCACGGTCACAAATCACATTAATAAGCCGCGGCACCCCTCCGCTTAATTTGTAGAGCCTGTCAATTGCCGGACCGGAGAATAAGCGCTCTTTTACTCCGGCAACTGTCAGACGATGTGCAACATAGGCGGCAACTTCTTTTTTGGCTAATGCGCCTAAATGATAGCGTGCAATAATGCGCTGTGAAAGCTGCAGCAATTCAGGCCGTGAAAGCTTGTCCCTGAGTTCAGGCTGTCCCATCAGGATGATCTGAAGGAGTTTGACCTGGTTTGTTTCGAGATTTGTCAGAAGGCGCAATTGCTCCAGGACATCAGCGCCAAGGTTTTGGGCCTCGTCGATTATCAGAACAGCTCTATGATCTTTTGCATGAGCTTCTAGTAGGTAACTATTTATATTATCAATGAAAATTTTAATGCTTTTGTTGTCGGCCGGATACCTGATGCCGAATTCGTCACAGATGACAGCCAGGAGTTCCTCTACCGTCAGTTTCGGATTTACAATAAATGCTATCGCAGTTTTTTCAGGGATCTGCTCCAGTAAACAGCGGCATATTGTTGTCTTGCCGGTGCCGACATCACCTGTAAGAAGCACAAAACCGCCGTCGCTGTTAAAGCCGTACAACAGATGGGCCAGGGCCTCACGGTGCTGCCCGCTCATGTATAAATAGCGAGGGTCGGGGGCGATGGAAAACGGCATTTCCTCAAGGCTGAAATATTCTTTGTACATAATCAGTCCTTCACTTTTCCACCGGCAGTTCGATGATGAACTGAGTGCCTTTAGGCTGGTTGTCCTGTACCCGGATGTATCCTCTGTGCTTTGAAATTATACTGTTGACGATTGCAAGCCCCAGTCCGGTGCCTTCTTTCTTTGTCGAGAAATACGGAAAGAATAGTTTATCCTTGTCTGTTTCATTTATTCCAGCCCCTTCGTCTATGATTTCCAGGCGAATGAGTTCAAGAGAAGGATTGTAAGAAGCCTTCAGCCATATTTTTGCAGTGCCGGACTGAATGGCGTTGTCCATGAGATTTATAAGGGCCATCTTGATCTGCTGTTTATCGATCTCTATTTCCGGGATATCGCCGTTAAGCGATGTAATGATCTCGATGTCCTTCATGTTGCTGTACAGTTCAACCACTTCATCAATTACAGATTTTATATGGGATGGCTCGAGGCTGATCTTCGGCATCTTGCCGAACCTGGAAAATTCGTCAACAAGAGATTTGAGGCTGTTGACTTCCGAAACAATGGTCTTTGTGGACCTGTTCAGCACTTCTTCAAAATCGTCGGCCTTCTCATTCCATTTTTTCAGGACCCTTTCGGCGGAAAGCCTGATAGGCGTAAGCGGATTTTTGATCTCATGGGCGATCCTTTTTGCGACTTCCTGCCAGGCCAGCGCCCGCTGCGCCATAATGATCTCGGTCAGATTATCGAATACAACCAGAGTGCCTACAAAATTATTTTCAGAATCGTGTATGGTTGTCATATAGACCCTCAGGTCCAGCGGCCTTCCGTTTATGTAAATGTGAATGTCCTTTTCAACGGAACCGAAGCCTTTGTCACTTAAATGCTTTACCATCGAGAATACTTCATCGGATTTAAGCTTTCCTAAAAGTTCCCTGTAGCTTTTGCCTTCAAGGTCCGTGCGGTTAATATTCAGCATATAGCAGGCCGAATTGTTCAGGGTGATGATTTTTCCCGGACGGTCAAAAAATATAACTCCTGTATTTATACTTTCAAGTATGGTCTCCATGCTGAGTCTTCTCCGGTCGGATTCACGGTATGCCTCTTCAAGAGACCGCTTTCCGTCGTGTAAATCATCAAGCATTTTATTAAAGGAATCTATCAGTAAGCCTATCTCATCATCTCTTTTCAGGTGGATCCTGAAATCAAGATTGCCCTGGGCAACTGTCTTTGTGGCCTCTGCAAGGGATTTAATGGGCACTGTTATGCCTTTTGCTATACGGAGTGAGACCCAGAGAGCAAGAAAGATAATGAGCAGTGTCGCGGTTGTCAGCAGAATAAAATATGCGAAACGTATCGGGGTTTGCTGGGCATTGACCTGGATGTATTCATTAAAGGCCTGCTGAATGGATTCCATTTTTTCCACGAGGTCCCTGGGGATGATCTTTTCAACAACGACAACGCCGAGGACCTTGCCGCCTTCAGTAACAGGAGAAGCTGCTTTTATTATATCGCCTTTTTCATCTGTTCTTATGTCGGTGCCGGCAATGCCTTTAAAGGCTTTCTGTACCAGTTTTGAATTGTCAGGCTCACTCAACATATAACTTCTGAAATATCCTGTGTCAGGTTTAATCTGTAAGTTATGCTTCAGGATGTCTTTGTTTGACGCGAGAAGGCCGGCATAATTAAGCGTATACTGTCTCTCATTGTAATATAGTGTTTTTGCAATATCCATTGAATCATATATCGGTTTCTGCACTTCCAATGAGAACCATGTGTCAATGGAATTGTTGATCAACTGGTTGGAAAGGATAAAAAGCAGCGCTGACGGTATCAGCACGAGCCCCAGAAAGGAAATAACAAGCTTGGTCCTGAATTTGGAACCAAGGGCTTTTTCCCTTTTCTCCGTATAAATATTTACAAGGTTTTTGCTTACAAAGAAGATGAGCAGCAGGAGGTAGAGTACCAGGTTTACGATGATAAATATAAAACCTATTTTAATTATCAGGGAACCGTACTCTATTCCGAGATAGCTGAGCACCACTCCGGTGAAGAAAATCGCTATGACACTAAGGACAAACAGGCCCAAAAGCAGTTTAAGGTTTTTCATTTGTCAATACCTGCCTTGAATGGTTGTGACTCTTTTGCCAGGCTCATTTCGACTTCAGGAAGGAGGTACATTAATAAGCCTATCAGGGGTATTTTCTCCCTGCTCCTGGATTCCACCACAACCCTGATATAATAATCGCCGGGATCAAGTTCTTTGATATTTGCAATGCTCATGTTATCTTCCGAGAGGATCCAGTTTTTCATCAGGTTAAAGTCTGTAAAAATTCTGTCAGTGCGGGTAATTCCGTCCCGCCATGAGGCCCGGTACCTGTCTCTCAGGTTATCGTACTTTACGATCTTTCTGATCTTCTTTGAGACAATAAATTCATCGGGCCAAAAATCCCAGACACGCATCAGTTCCACAGTCAGGATTATTTCTTTACCTATGCTCGCTTTTACTCTTTGCTCGAAGCCGGCGATGTCTGCAATAGATGTTTTCACAATAATGTTATTATTAGCTATCCTCACATCAGGTCCTGTAATAAATGGTACCGCACCAAAAGCGGCAGGAGATGTGAATGCCGATAACAGGGGAAATAAAAGGATCAACAGCATATTCTTCATATCGGTCTTGACAGGATTTAGAAAATTTATTTTGATTATAACATAGTATTAGCTGAAAGCTGTCAGCTGTAAAGAGGAGGAATTATGGAATTGAAAAGTATAAGAATCGATATCCCTGAGGGGTGCAACATTATTCTCGGTCAGACACATTTCATAAAGACTGCTGAAGACCTGTACGAGATTGTTGCGACTACCGTGCCGCAGGCAAAATTCGGCATTGCATTTACAGAGGCTTCAGGGCCTTGCCTGATCAGAAAGGAGGGAAACGAACCTGAATTGGTTGATACCTGTGTTAATAACCTTGATGCAATTGGAGCGGGCCATGTTTTTTGCATCATACTTAAGAATGCGTTCCCTGTCAATGTCCTTAATGCAGTAAAGAACTGCCCGGAGGTCTGTAATATTTACTGCGCAACTGCCAACCCTGTAGAGGTTGTTGTGGCTGAAACAGTGCAGGGCAGGGGGATATTGGGAGTTATTGACGGATCTTCTCCAAAAGGCACAGAGACAGATCCTGATAAAGCTCATAGAAGGGATTTTCTGAGAAAAATAGGGTATAAGTTGTAGAATATCATTAATTACTTACGAATAAACAAAAGTTCAATGAAGCTATCTATCTTTTCACGACTGGTTATCGGCTATCTTGCAATATTTATTCTTGCTATGGCTGTAAGCATATATACCATTCATCAGCTTTATCAGCTCGAACATGTCACGCGTTCCATATTAGCGGTGGATAACCGGTTAGTGGATTATGAGCAAAAGCTTTCAGATATTCTTTTATCACTGATGCGATATGAGAAAAAATTTATTATTATCAAGGATGCTGGATTATATAACCAGTTTCTTCAGACCCGGGAGGATTTCGATAAATATTTTAAAGAGGCCGTCTCCTTGTCGGACGACGACGCGGCCAGGGAAATGCTTGCGGAGTTGAAGCGTTATTATGATCACTATCAGTCCTTATTTCAGACTGAGGTGCAATATATAAGGTCCGGAGAGCAATACCCCGCTGACAGGTATAAAGAAGAGAAGGACCAGGCTATAGACGGGATAACAGGGATTTTGAAGGATTTCAGGGTTTATAATCAGCAGGGTATTTATAACAAGGTAAAAAAACTGGATGAGATAGAGGCCGCTGCCGGCAGGGTTGCGGTGGTGATGGGGATCATCGCTCTTACTATTGGAATAGTAATATCTGTTTTTATTACTTTAAACATAACAAAACCGCTTTCAGTGATAAAGAAGAAGACGAAAGAGATTGCCAAAGGGAATTTCGAGAACGATCTGACGCTTTCCTCTCCACCGGAAATAAAAGAACTGGCACAGGCTTTTAATCTGATGTGTGCAAAACTGAAAGAGATAGACAGGACGAAAACCGAGTTTTTCTCCCTTATGTCACATGAGTTAAGGACGCCGCTGACTACGATCAAGGAAGGGACAAACCTCTTTTTGGAGAGCTTAAAAGGAAAAGAGATAACAGAAAAGCAGAAAAGGCTGATCACAATAATAAACGAAGAATGCAACCGCCTGATCAATCTCGTCAATTCTTTGCTGGACCTTTCAAAGATGGAAGACGGGATGATGGTTTACAATTTTACCCATACAGATATTATGTTATTGATCAACAGGATCACCCGCGAGATGGAACCGTTAACAGAGACCAAAAGTATCACTATTGAAACAGGGAGTTGTGAAGGGGTGCCGCTTGTAAAGGCCGATATCGAAAAAATACTTCAGGTGTTGAGAAATTTGATAGGCAATGCGGTAAAATTCACTCCTAACAGCGGCACAGTGAGTATAAGCGTCCAAAAAAAGTTTAGCGGACTGGGACCAGAGTTCGTTGAAGTCTCTGTCCGGGATACAGGCACCGGCATACCGCAAGATAAGATGGAAACAATATTTGATAAATTCAGGACAGGTAATTTTGGAGGATCTGGTAAAATAATGGGTAGCGGTCTGGGGCTGTATATTGTCAAACAGATCATTACCGATCACGGAGGCAAGATTTGGGTAGAAAGCACAACAGGAAAAGGCAGTACTTTCACATTTGCTCTGCCTGTCTGATTTTCTTTCTGATAGTTGGCTGCACAACATTGAAAGAAAACATGAACGGGAAAGAAGATTATAAAGGGGCCCTTATATTGAAGGAAAGCATGAACAGGAAGGAAGTTGATGGGCGTTTACTTCACAGCCGGCAACTGCTTGCGAATGGAGATTACAAAGGGGCCCTTGTGGAAAATCAGGCGGTACTTTCTGAGTTTGGTAAGGACAGGCCCGCGGATGAGGCCCTTTTCAATATGGGACTGATCTATGCTGATTACGGGAATCCTGAGAAGGACTATAACCGGTCACTTGATTATTTCAGGAAGGTTGTTGATGAATATCCGCAGAGCCCTCTTCTCGAACAGGCAAAGATATGGGCCGGGGTGCTCAGGGACATGGAAAAATTAAGAACAGATGAGTTTGTCGTTACTAATGAACGCATTCTTCGCAGCAGGCAGCTGCTCGCACAGGGCAACTACAGGGAATCTCTTAAAGAGATACAGAATATCCTGTCTGAGTCATCCCGCAGTCCATATACGGACCAGGCCCTTTTTTATGCCGGACTGATCTTTGCTCATTATGGAAATCCGGACAAAAACTATAAAAGGTCCATCGCATATTTCGAACAACTCATCAGGGAGCATCCGCAAAGTTACTTAGCTGAACAGGCAAGGATAATAATCGGCATACTTAATGTCATAGAGAAGGCAAAACAGGTTGATATCGATATAGAGAAAAAGAGAAAAGAGATGACAAGGTAACAATGACAGCATCAGCAGTAAAGATATTGGTGGTAGATGATGACAGCAATCTCCTTGAGGTTTTGAGAATGAGGCTGGAATCGGCGAATTATGAGGTCGTAACAGCTTTAAAGGGAGAGGACGCAATAGATGCGGTAAAGCAGCAGTCTTTTGACCTTTCCATTATTGACCTGCAGCTTGGCAGCACTGACGGGATATCGCTTATGCGGGAGGTACATCAAATAAATCCTGATATACCGGTTATCATTCTAACTGCATATGGAAGTATTGAGAGCGCTGTTGAGGCCATCAAGAGAGGGGCCTTCAGTTATCTTACCAAACCTTTCGATCCGGGGGAGCTGCTTTTACAGATAGAAAAGGCGCTGGAGAGCCGCCGGATGTTTTCAGAGATAAAAAGACTTAAAGGGCTTCTTAATGAAAAACATGATTTTGCAAACATCGTTGCAAAGAGCGAAAAGATGCAGAGCATACTGAGGCAGGTATCCATAATTGTAAAAACCGATTCCACTGTTTACATACAGGGAGAAAGCGGCACGGGCAAGGAGCTTATTGCAAGGGCCATTCATCTCGGCAGTCACAGGAAGGACCAGCCTTTTGTAGCGATAAATTGCGCTGCCATACCTGATACTCTGCTCGAAAGCGAGCTCTTCGGCTATGAAAAAGGCGCATTTACCGGCGCTGTACAGGGCGCTAAAGGATTATTTACTCAGGCCCACAAAGGGACGCTTTTCCTGGATGAGATCGGGAACATGCCGCTCTCTCTTCAGAAAAAAAGCCTGCGCGTGCTCCAGGAACGGCAGTTCTACCCGCTCGGAAGCAGTAAGCCGGTTGAAGTTGATGTGAGAATTATTGTTGCGACGAATCTGGACCTTAAGAATGAGGTCAAAGAAGGCCGTTTTCGTGAAGATCTCTATTACAGGATCCATGTCATCCCGATCAAGCTCCCTCCTTTGAGAGAAAGAAAAGAAGACATCCCTTCTTTAGTTGATGAGTTCCTGAATGAATTCAATGAGAAGATGAAGAAGAAGGTCAAAGGGCTTACTCCCTCGGCCCTGCAAAAACTTATGCTCTACAACTGGCCGGGGAATATAAGAGAGTTAAAGAATACCATCGAGTTTGCGATCGCAATGGTACAGCACGATGTCATTACTGAAGACCTCATTCTCCAGACAACCGGCCAGACACACGAGAAATTCCAGCCTCTTAAAGAAGCAAGGGCTGTCTTTGAAAAGAACTATATTGCTCACCTTCTGGAAATTACCGGCGGAAATGTCAGTAAGGCATCTGAACTTGCCGGGAAATACAGGGCTGATTTCTATAATCTCATTAAAAAGTATGCTCTGAAACCGGAGTCATACAAAAAATGACAACCTTCTGTATGGAAATTCATACAGAACTTCACTCCTGCAACATATCTAAAATTTTTCTTAATACTCGGTATTCATAAACCTGGAGTAATTAAAAATCAGTAACGGGTAGCGAGTAAGATTTATTTTTCTCCCGTTCCTGTTACCTGTCACTCGTCACTGTAAAAGGGTGTGCCCTTCCGTTACTGAGGAATACTGACATATTTAATTGACGCTCACCGCAGGGTAATCCATACAAAATCTGACGCTTCCGGAAAAGAGATCAGAATTGCGATCTCGTAATTTTCATTTAATTAAAAGAAGTTATCATCATGTCCTGTCTTAATGGCAGGTTATTTGCTATTAAAGTTTCTTCAGTAATAAGTCGTTATATTTAGCAGGCAGGCAGAGGGAACAAAAGATGCTTTGCTTAAAGTTGAAAATATTACAAAGGAGGTAGCCGGGAGAATGCGGTTCAGTAATTTAAAATGCGGATATTTGTTAATTAAGATAACGCTCGTTATTATTCTTTCTTTTTTTCCGGCCGCTCTTTTTGCAGGTGAAGTTACACTTAAATGGTATGCGCCTACATCAAATGCTGATGGATCACGTCTTAAGGACCTTTCAGGATATAAGATCTATTATGGAACTGCCTCTCAAGTGTATACCGGCTACATAGATGTCGGCAATGTAACAACAGTCCGGATCGGCAATTTGCCGCCTGGATTTATTTACTTCACTCTGACCGCATACAATGCATCAGGAAATGAAAGCGGATACTCCAATGAGGTCAGAAAATCTGTTTTGGCAGATTCAGACGGGGTCCCCGATGATGGAGATAACAGTGGTTTTATCGGGGACAATCCGTGTACCGGAGGCAATACGGTCAATTGTGATGACAACTGTCCCAATACTTACAATCCTGACCAGGCAGATTCAGACGGTGATGGTGTCGGTGACGCATGTGATAACTGCAGAGAGGTTGTAAATCCTGATCAGTTAGACAGCAATTCGGAAGAAGATGATAATACATCAATTCTGGATATCCAGCATTATGGAAATGCTTGTGATCCGGACTTTGACAATAACGGGATTGTATCAAAAAAAGATAAAAAGAAATTAAAAAAATATTACGGTAAAGATCTGCCGGAAGATAAAGATTATCTGGATTTAGACGGAGATGCAATTATATCGAAGGAAGACATAAATATCTTGCGTAAATATTTTCGCAATGCCCCCGGACCGGGTTTAGGGGATTAGAATTTCGGTATCTTTGATATAGCTTCTTTTATCATGTCTTCTGAATATTCGTAATCTTCAAGCTTGCCGGAGAGATAATTATCATATGCTGCCATATCGAAGTGGCCGTGTCCGCTCAAATTGAAAACAATGCAGTTGCTGTTGTTCTTTCTTGCTTCGTCAATAGCGCATAAAATGGCATGTGATGTTTCCGGCGCCGGTACGATGCCTTCAGTCCGTGCGAATAATAAAGCGGCCTCAAAAACCGGTTTCTGAGGATATGCAACAGCTTCGATAACTTTATTCTTGACCAGCAGACACAACTGCGGGGCGTCCCCATGATAGCGGAGTCCGCCTGCATGTATCCCCGGCGGAACAAAGTCATGTCCCAGCGTATACATTTTAACAAGAGGCGTTAGTCCTACGGCATCACCGAAATCATAAGTATAAACGCCTTTTGTCAGAGTAGGACAGGCTGTTGGTTCAACGGCAATGAGCCTGATATCTTTTCCTTTTAGTTTGTCGGGGACAAAAGGAAAGGCAAGGCCCGCAAAATTGCTCCCGCCTCCGACACATCCGATGAGCACATCAGGTTTTTCACCGGCAAGTTCGAGCTGCTTTTTTGTTTCGAGTCCGATGACGGTTTGATGCAGTAACACATGATTTAAGACGCTGCCGAGGGAGTATTTTGTATCTTCATGAGTTGCAGCGTCTTCGACAGCTTCCGAAATGGCAATACCGAGGGAGCCGGGAGAATCCGGATTTTCGCCGAGTATCTTTCTGCCCGCGTTGGTCAGGTTTGAGGGTGAAGGATGCACCTCCGCTCCCCATGTCTGCATGAGGATCTTTCTGTACGGCTTTTGCTCATAGCTGACTTTGACCATATAAACAGTGCATTTCATGCCGAATATTTTACAGGCAAGCGCGATAGCACTCCCCCATTGCCCTGCGCCTGTCTCAGTGCTGATCCTTGTTACGCCTTCTTTCATATTGTAGTAAGCCTGTGCAATGGCCGTGTTGGGCTTATGACTTCCGGCAGGGCTGACAGATTCGTTCTTGTAATAGATCCTTGCATTTGTTTTGAGCGCTTTCTCAAGTCTGTAAGCGCGATGTAACGGGGTAGGCCTGTAGATTTTGTATGCATCTATTATGTCATCCGGTATCTCTATCCATCTTTCAGTGCTTACTTCCTGCTTAATAAGCTCCATCGGGAATATAGGCGCCAGATCTTCCGGGCCGATGGGTTTGCCTGTTCCGGGATGAAGAGGAGGAGGCAACTGTTCAGGCAGGTCAGGTGTAATATTGTACCAGTGAGTCGGGATTTCCTTTTCAGAAAGTAAGATTTTAGTTTCCATGTAAACCCCCCTTTTTATCAATTAATAATTAACAATAGTAATGAACAATTGTGGAATATAATTTAAATTTTTCCTTAATTAATCATTACTCATTGCTCATTGTTAATTATTCTTTAATCAATATACATCAAAAAAAATATTCACGCAATAAAAGATTTGCGGCCTTTGTATGGTAGAATATTCGTGTTTTAATCAACTGTTTTATGGAGGAAAGATGGTCCCTGAACTCAAGTATGACGATAAAGGATTGATACCGGCAATTATTCAGGATTTCAGAAGCAGCGAAGTCCTTATGATGGCATATATGAATAAAGCTTCTCTGGAAAGAACTATAGAAACAGGCAAGACCTGTTTCTGGAGCAGGTCAAGGCAGAAGTTCTGGACAAAGGGCGAGACCTCCGGGAATGTTCAGCATGTTAAAGAGATCCTTTATGATTGTGACGAAGATACCCTGTTAATAAAGGTTGAACAGGTAGGCTCCGGCGCCTGCCACACAGGCAACAGGACGTGTTTTTACAGAAAGATCAAATAATCCACAGATTACGCAGATTACACAGATAAAAAAATCTCTTCTAATTGTTATGTGAAAAGTGAAAGATCTTTTATCTCAATATGTCGTATTAGTTTTTTAACTGAAAAATCTGTGTAATCTGTGTAATCTGTGGACAATATATTGGGGGACAGTATGAAATTAGGGGAAATGGGCGAGGGGCTCGCCGTGAAATTCCTGAAGAAAAAAGGCTACAGGATCGTTGAGCAGAATTACAAAACAAACATCGGCGAGATAGACATTATTGCATTTGACGCCGAGGTGCTTGTCTTCATAGAGGTCAAGACAAGGGAAAGTATCGGGTTCGGTCTCCCGTTTGAGGCAGTTAACAGAAGAAAGAGGCGCAAGATATCTAATGTTGCTCTGTTATATCTCAAAAGATTCGATGACCTTCCGCAGTGCAGATTTGATGTTGTGAGCATTTATTACGAGAACGGCAGACCGGAGTGCGAGCTTATACGGGATGCGTTTGAAACATAATGAGTAATTAATAATGAGTAATGAATAATTAAGGAGTGAAATTTATTAGTAATGGGTAATGGGAAAAGGGTAGGGAGTAACTTCCTTAATTGTTAATTAAGCATTGTTCATTGTTAATTGTCTGTTTAATTATGCTATTATTTATACTCGGGGCGTAGCGCAGTCCGGTAGCGCGCACGGTTCGGGACCGTGAGGTCGGAGGTTCGAATCCTCTCGCCCCGACCAATTTTCCCAGTTAAATGTTTTTTGAAAATGATTTCTTAATTGTAAGATGTCAATTGACAAATCACAACCATAACTCGGGTAATTTTTCACATCATCAAACAGCAAAAATTTATTTACATTTTACATTCCCTTAAATTATACTTACCCATTGGCTCAATTTGAATATTTTTTGCAACACCCGAACTCTTTAAGTAAAACGGTCCCTGTTAGGTGCAAAACCATTAAGTAAGGCTTTCTCATTTTATACAAACTAGACAACCAGAGGAGGGGGTTTTTATGCATAATGCAGTAAAACTGATTTTTTATTGCCTTGTTTTTGTCTTCATAGCTTGTGCGACAATTGAGAAACCGGAAGTTAAGACCGTTGAAGAAAAGACACCGCAGGTAAGTAAAACAATTAAGCAGAAGTCTGAAGTTAACAAAACCGGTCTTAAGAGAAAAGTAGCAATTGCAAGGTTCAGTAATGAAACAAGGTATGGACAGAGTTTTTTTATTGATAAAGATAATGATAGGATCGGAAAGCAGGCGGTGGATATCTTGTCTTCAAAACTGCTTGAGACAAACAAATTTATTCTTTTAGAACGTGCTGATCTTGAAAAGATAAACAAAGAACTTGCACTGGAAAATTATTCTCCGTTAAAAAACATGGCTGACTTTCTTGTTATTGGCTCCGTTACTGAATTTGGCCGGAAGGAGACAGGTGAAGTCGGTATTTTTAGTAGAACAAGGAAACAAACAGCTTTTGCAAAAGTTCATGTTAGGCTGGTTGATGTATATAGTGGAGAAGTTATGTATTCCGAAGAAGGGATGGGAGAAGCTTATGCAGAAGCTGGAACTGTTTTCGGTGTCGGTGGTCAGTCGGGATATGACTCGACGTTAAATGACAAAGCACTTGAAGCAGCTATCACAAATCTTTCCTCCAATATTATTGAGAACCTTCTTGACAAGGAGTGGCGCAGTTATATTCTTGGATATGATAATGGCAATCTTATAATTGCTGGGGGATTATCTCAGAATATCCAGTCAGGAGAAGTGTTTTCTGTTATTCAGAAAGGCAAGGAGATCAGAAATCCACAAACAAATACATCAATAACTCTTCCCGGGAAAAAGATAGCAAAGGTCAAGGTTCTCTCATCTGCTGGCAAGGCACCCAAGGATGAGGTTTCATTTTGTGAAATTACTGAAGGCGATCTGTCTGATTATATAAAAAACAATAACTTCTCAGGTTTGTATGTAAGCGAAGGGGAATAGGAGGGAATAAATGCGAAGGATATTTCTTATTGTTCTAACAAGTTGTTTGCTTATCACATTATCATCCTGCGGATATAAGGAAGGTGTTATTCAGCCAGACGATAAAAGTTATTTGGTGTTTACAGGAAATACTCAGGACATTCAGATCACTATTGATAATAATTCACCGATCTTGGTACATACTGACATTGAGAACAGGAGCGTTACGCATTACCAAACATCTCCCGGGAAACATATGATTGTAATAAGAAGAGGGAGTGAAACTGTTCTGCAAAGGGAAGTTTTAATAGGTAACGGGATGACAAAGGAGATCCAAGTACCATGAAAAAAAATATTGCGATTTTGATTTTGTTGGTTGCAGTGTCTCTAATAAGTTGTGCACCGAAAGGAATGTACAATTGGGAAAACTATTCAGAAACCCTTTATTCTTACAAGAAAAACTCTAACGAGGAATCATTATTAAAACATATGCAGGAACTTGAAAAAATAATCGAGGCTTCCAATCAGAATAATATGAGAATTCCTCCGGGCGTTTATGGTGAACTTGGTTATTATTACTTGAAAAACAATAAAACAAAGGAAGCTATAGAATATTTCAATTTAGAAAAACAATTATATCCTGAGTCAGGAATTCTTATGAAAAGGCTTATTCAAAAGGCTACAGAGGCAGATAAATTAACAGGTGAAGTGCAATCAAAGAATACTACAATAAAGGAAAGTGAGAATAATTATGAGAGTTTTTTTATTCAATAAAAAGATTAAATATTTGTTTGTCTCCTCATTGGTTACCTTTTCCTTGTTATTATCATCATGCGGACCAAATATGGTTACAAAAGGTGATAAATTCCCATTATTATATGAAGAAGCGCCGATTGCAATTCTTATTCTGCCGCCAATTAATCAAACAACAGCTGCTAATGCAAAAGAGTATTATTCTACAACAATACAAGAACCTCTATCTTTGACAGGATATTATGTTTTTCCATATGAAGTGACAGCAGAAATCCTTAAAATGGAAGGGATCTACGATACTGAATTATTAACAGATGTTCCTTTAACAAAATTTCGAGAGTATTTTGGTGCAGATGCTGTTCTATTTACTACTATCAAGAAATGGGATTTAAGCTATATAGTTTTGTCATCGACATTAACAATTTCAGACGATTGCCAGCTAAAATCTACTCATAGTGATCAAAATTTATGGGAATACAATGGAACAGTTGTTGTTGACTTGTCAGGAGTGAATCTAGCGGTGGTAGTAGTCGGATAATTGCAAAGGCAAGTGTTGCAGCAATTAATTCTGCTATGGCGGACTATGTTCCATATGCACGTCAAGCAAACTATATAGCATTAAGTTCTATTCCATATGGGAAGTATCACGAAAATTTTAATAGAGATAGAGACCAGAAAATCATAGAACAAAAAACAAAATAGCAGCAAAATAGTTTATAAGAAGAAGTTTGTAACTGCTTCGAGTACGAACGGTACGAACGGAACTACGAACGGGGTCAGGTAAATATTGAGATATTAAATTCATGACCCCATACACATACTACGTTCTCAAGCCAGCAGGGGGGTGCTTTAATTTACAAGGCGTTACGGCTTCTTGCGAGCTTGTTTAATTCTGCATCGAACGTAACAAGATGATTACCACTGCCCTCAGCCTTTGCACATAAAATACAATCAACGATATCAAGTCCCTTTTTTGAAAAAAGGGACAAAGCACGGATGATCTCTTTCCGATCGCCATTTGCAATCCCTTTATAGTGCAAAATATCGATCAGACTCCCGGCTGCCCGGTCCTTTGGTACCTTGTAAATCTTTGTCAGGACATAGATGCATTCGGCAATGACACTTCGAGAATTACTGCCTTGGTAGTGCCGTTCTTTACTTTATCAAAGAAGTATTTGGCTTTCGTATATAAGTCGGTATCATCCTTCACAAGGTATCGGACTATGATATTTGTATCAGGAAGACTTCTTAACTGTTTTTTCACGAACTGCCTCCTCCCATGCTTTTTCTTTAAGCTGCTTCATTGACATGCCCGGTTTCACATTTACGGCATATTCGCTGAGAGATCCGGCAGCGTCCTTGACTGCCTTCACCACGATTGTATCATCCACTATTTCGAAATAGACAGCTTTGGCCTTGAGCTTCTCCCGAATTTCCTTCGGAATTGTGACTTGTCCTTTGCTCGTGATCTTGACTGCTGCGGTTGTCATCCTTATCACCTTACCTTTCTATAAAGTATTACTTAATTAAATAGTAATACTTAAATATTAATCTTGTCAAGGTATGTACGAACGGTTTCTTAAATATTGAGATATTAAATTCAATTTTAAGACTCCATACACACACCATAGTCTTGCTTTGGTGTATAATAAAGGCTATCTATACACACAGGAGGCAGAAATGAGAACAAATGTCGTTATTAATGATTCCTTGATGGAGTCCGCTCTTAAATCATCCGGGCTGAAAACAAAGAAAGATGCAATAGAAGCCGGGTTAAAACTTTTGGTGAAGTTCAAGCGTCAAGCAAAGGTCAAAAAATATCGAGGTAAACTTAAGTGGGTTGGCAATCTCGATGAGATGCGGACAGACAAGTGATAAGCTAAAAACAACAAGAATCTAACCTGACGTAACAAGATGATTACCACTGCCCTCAGCCTTTGCATGTCAAATGCAATCAACGATATCAATTCCCTATAAACATGATATAGAGCGACTACAAGATCACGGTATATACAAACTTTTTTTAAATTAAGTAAAATAATAAACCTTGCAGGAATATAGTTAACACAAAAACACAATGAAAAAAATCGCATTAATTATCGGTGGAAGCCGGGGAATAGGGCGTTCAATAGCTTTACGGTTAGCTCAGGCAAAATTCAATATCTGGCTAACATATAAAAGCAACCATGAGGCTGCAAAAAAAGTAAAATCAGAGATAGAATCTCTTGGAACTTCGTGCGATCTCATCCCTTTTGATGTCTCGGATTTTAAAGAAACTGAAGCCGCACTGTCACCGAGGCTGGAGGACACGGCCCCTGATGTGCTGGTCTATAATTCAGGAATAACCCGTGACAATCTGATGGTATGGATGACTAAAGATGAGTGGGATTCGGTCCTCTCCACAAACCTTGACGGGTTTTACAATGTGACACGCACGGTATTGTTTTCGATGTTAAGGGCCAAAAAGGGGCGCATTATAATTGTCTCCTCAGCCTCGGGCCAGATAGGACAGGCGGGCCAGGTAAATTACTCTGCTTCCAAGGCAGGCCTGATCGGAGCTGCAAAGGCATTGGCCCGGGAAGTGGGGAGGAAAAATATTCTTGTCAATGTTGTTGCGCCGGGTTTTATAGAAACTGAAATGACCGAGAAGTTCCCGAAGAAGGACATCCTGCCATTAATTCCGGCTAACCGTCTTGGCAGTCCCGATGATGTAGCGTCAGTAGTCAACTTTCTGTGCACTGAAGAACATATGTACATCCACGGGCAGGTTATCGGAGTCAACGGCGGACTTGTGATGTAGTTCCACAGAGAAATAATTAGCAATTAGCAATGAATAATGAATAATTAAGGTATTGTTCATTATTCATTGCTTTCCGGGGTTTTATGAAAAAGTATGATGACATAGTTGTTGGAAGCGGTATCAGCGGATTGACGATGGCCCTCATTCTGGGAATGAACGGCCGAAAGGTATTACTGCTCGAAAAAAGCCCCCGGATAGGCGGATCTGTATCAAGGTTTTATAAAAGGGGCGTCCCTTTTGATACCGGCTTCCATTTTACAGGGGGGCTTGACCGGAGCGGCATTCTGCACGACATATTATCAGTTCTCGGGATACGGGATTAAATCCAGCCGATATTTCTTTCTGAAGACAAGGCCCATTGCTTTTTCTTTGAATCGGAAAACAGGCTCTATGAAATCCCTTATGGAATTGAAAATATTAAAAAGAAATTTAAAGGTTATTTCCCGGGGGAAGGCCCAAACATTGACAGATATTTTGACAAAGTCCTGCATGTCTGCGCCCACACGCCGTCAATGGACCTGCGCGTACTCGGTGATTCTCTTCAACACCATCTGGAAGAAGACTTTTTGAGCCTGGACGAGGTGTTAAACGGATTGACCGGCAATGCCGTGTTAAAAGCGCTGCTGTCCGGTTTTGCGATGTGCTATGGTGTAATGCCGAAGGAGATCTCTTTTGCCAATCACAGCAGGATGAGCCTTAATCTTTACGAATCGGTCGCACGCATTAAAGACGGCGGCGATGCCTTAATAAGGGCGTTTGAGGCAAAATTCAAAAACTTCGATATTGAAATACAATGTAATAAATATATTGCAAATCTTGAGGACATTAAGAACAAAAGGGTCGGCAGATTTATATTGAATACGGGTGAAGAAATTTCGGCCCTAAACTGCGTATTCACGATACATCCAAAAGAAGTTTTAAAAATTCTGCCGGAGCAGCACCTGAGCAAGGCCTTTATGTCCCGTGTATCATCGTTTGAATCTTCAACGGGATTTTTCTCTGTTTTTGCGGTGCTGGATAAAGAATGTAAGGACCCTGACTTTGAATCAACGATCGTCTCAATCCTTCCGCATACTGATGTAAACCGGATGTTGGACCCGGCAAACACAGGGGCGTCGGCGTTGGTAATTATGAAATCAATTGAGGAAGAGAGAGGAAAAACCTATAGGACCATCAATACGTTTGAGCCGTCTTTTTTCGAGCATGTTGAAACATGGAAGGACACAAAAACAGGCCATAGGCCGCAATCTTACGCGGATTACAAAAAAGAGAAAGTCGACAGGATAATAAGCCGGATTGTTAATACATTTCCGAAATATAAAGACCGTATAAATGTCGTTGATTCTGCGTCTGTGCTTACATTCAGGGATTATCTGAATAATCCCGACGGCTCCGCATACGGAGTAAAACAGAAGATAAACCAGTTTAATCTTCTCGGAAGACTGCCGCTGCGCAACTTGCATGCTGCAGGGCAAAGCTCTGTTTTACCGGGGATAATCGGTGCGATGATGTCCTCGTTCATTGTTGGACGGACTATTTTGGAAAAAGAAAAGTATAATAATTTTTTAAACCGGAACTTATGCAATTAAAAAGAGTGGTAATTACAGGCATCGGGGTGGTCTCCCCGCTGGGAAACAGTGTTGCTTCTTTTATTGACGGGCTTGAGACAGGGAAAAGCTCGGTCCGTTTCATGGAAGAATGGACCCGGTATAACGGCATGAGAAGTTTTGTGGCGGCCCCGGCTGAACTGAAAGATGAAAAGAAAATTCCGCGCCAGAACAGACGGACGATGGGGCGTATGAGCATTTTTGCTGCGCAGGCTTCCGAGCAGGCTGTTGCGGATTCAGGTCTGACTCCGGATGACCTGTCTTCGGGAAGGACCGGCTGCATCATCGGGTCCACAATGGGCAGCGCAAAGAGCATTAATGACGCATTTGAAATAATGCTCCCCGAAAGAGATTTGTCACAGCTCTCATCCTCTATGTTTTTTCAGTGCATGTCTCATACCGCTACAGTGAATGTTGCACAGTATCTGGGATTGACCGGATATTTAATGACCTCGGCAGCCGCATGCGCCTCATCTTTGCAGGCGATCGGCATAGCGTATGATCTGATCAGGCTGGGAAGACAGGACCTTTTCTTGTGCGGAGGGGCCGAGGAGCTTCACCCGACGGTTACAGGCTCTTTTGATGTCCTTTTTGCGACCTCGGTCAAATATAATCAGGCGCCTCAAAAAACGCCGCGTCCTTTTGACAAAGACCGTGACGGACTGGTCTGTGGAGAGGGCAGCGGTATTATAGTATTGGAAGAATATGAACACGCGGTACGCAGAAATGCAAAAATTTATGCAGAAATTACCGGTTACAGCACGTTCGGAAGCGGCTCTCACATGAGTCAGTCAGACAAAAAATCCATGGTCCATTGCATGAGCGAGGCCCTTCATACTGCGGATATCAGGCCGGAACAGATAGATTATGTAAATGCACATGCCACGGGAACGCCGCAGGGAGATAAAGAGGAAGCCGAAGCGATAAAGGATATATTCGGCGCCTCTGTGCCTGTCAGCAGCCTGAAAGGTTACATCGGACATACTCTCGGCGCTTCAGGCGCTATTGAACTGATCGCTTCATTAATTATGATGGAAAAGGGTATTATCTACCCGACCCTGAATCTGGAAGAAATCGGTCCTGATTGCAGCGGAATCGATCATATTACAAGACCGGTGCAGAAAGAGATAAACACGATTTTGAAAAACTGTTTCGCCTTTGGCGGGATCAATGCCTCGCTGGTTTGCAGAAAAAACAAAAGTTGGAAAGATTAAGTCCACTGACGGAAGGAGAAGACTAAATGACCGAAAAAGAAATTATCGAGATAACAAACAAGGTGTTTGAGGACTCGTTCGAGATTGAAAAAGAGAGATTGCATCCGCAGGCGCATATATTCCAGGACCTCGGGATTGACAGTCTTGATGTTGTTGATCTGGTAGTTGCGCTTCAGAAGAGTTTCGGGGTCAATATACGGAATGAGGAAAAGGTGAGGAACATCCGCACTCTGCAGGATATTTATGATTTTATCGCAGAAATAAAAAACGAAAAAGAAAGGCAAAGTTAAATCCGGACATTCACAAATCTCCATGAATTGTTTTATACTATTTTTTCTGAATTTATATTTTTATATCGTTTATTTAATATTTTCCATGATAAGTATTCCTGTCCTGATAATATTTGTCGCTTTTATATCGCTGTTTGCCCCCAAACGTTTTGTGATGAAACGTTTCCGCCGCTCTATAAGCTGGTACGGCAAAGGGGTGACAAAGGTTTTTTTCCCGTTTATACGGCTTCGTTATGAGGACCACTCAAAAAACAACTCGGAAGAACCGCATATCTTTGTCTCCAACCACAGGTCCGCGTCGGATGCGTTTTTGATGTGCGTATTGCCGCATGAAGCTGTGCAGGTTGTAAATATCTGGCCGTTCCGTATCCCGGTCCTCGGCTTTTTTGCCCGGCTTGCCGGCTATTTAAGTATCAGGACGATGAGCCATGAACTGTTTCTTGAGAAGGCCCTGAAATTGCTTGAGGAGAAAGTCTCGATCATATTTTTTCCGGAAGGGACACGTTCAGGAAGCAAACAGGTAGGCAATTTTCACGGGTCCGCATTCCGTCTTGCGCTGTCGTCAAAAGCCTCTATCGTTCCGCTATGCATCACAGGGAATGAGAACATGCTGCCGAAGGGTTCAAGGCTTCTGAGGCCCGGCACTATCATTGTGCGCAGGCTGCCTGCAATTGAATGGCAGGATTACAGAGACATGAATGTGTTTTCATTAAAGAACATGGTACGGGAAATTATAAGCAGGGAACTGTCATTGATGGAGAAAGCGGCATGATGGATTTTTATCAATACAGAGATCTCGAATTCTCCAAACCTGACGAAATAAAGAATGTGCAGGAGAGGCTTTTGAAAAACCATCTCTGTTACATTGCAGACCATTCTCACTACTACCGCAGGATTTTAAATGGTATTGATCTGAAGGGAATATCCCTCGATGAAATTTCCAGACTGCCGTTTACGGACAAATCGGTATTTGAAAATCACAATGACGAACTGCTTTCAGTTCCTGTTTCTAAAATAGTCGATATTGTCCTGTCTTCAGGGACAACAGGCAAACCCACCCGGATAATGTATACAGAAAATGATCTGCAGAGACTTGCATACAATGAAGAAATTTCTTTTGCCGGATGCGGTATTAACTCTGATGATGTGGTTTTGCTTACATGCACTATAGACAGGTGTTTTGTTGCCGGGCTTGCATATTTCCTGGGTATAAGGGCGCTTGGCGCCGCCGCTGTCAGAAACGGTCTTAACAGCTTTGAAAGCCACATGGAGATTATACAGCGCATGAAACCTACCGTGATAGTCGGGGTGCCGTCGTTCATGCACAAACTGGGACTGTTCCTGCGGTCAAAAGGCCTTGAGCCCCGGGACAACAATGTGACCAAACTTGTATGCATCGGTGAGCCTTTGAGGGACCGGGACCTTTCTCTAACGAAGATAGGCGGGTATCTTGAAGAAATGTGGGGTGCAAAGGTATTCTCAACATATGCATCTTCCGAGACGATCACATCATTCTGCGAATGCTCTGCCCAGAAAGGCGGACACCTTCATCCTGAACTGGCAATAGTTGAAATTGTTAATGACGATGGAAAAGTCCTGCCTTACGGAGATATCGGAGAAGTGGTCGTAACAACATTTTTTGTCGAGGGTATGCCCTTATTGAGATTCAGGACGGGAGATGTGAGTTTTCTGATAAACGGACCGTGCAGGTGCGGCAGGTTTTCGCCAAGACTCGGACCGATACTGGGAAGAAAAAAACAGATGATAAAATACCGGGGCACCACCCTGTATCCTCAGGCTGTTTATTCAGTGCTTGACGATATACCCGAGGTCACTGAATACTATGTTACTGTTTCGAGCGATTTCGAACTGTCCGATGCTTTGAAGGTATATGTTTCTGTAGAAAACAGTTCCTGTTCCGCTGAAAGGATCATGGACAAACTGCAGGCGCACTTAAGGGTGAGACCGGAAGTTGTGATATCAGGTAAAGATGAGATCCAGAGACAGCTTTTTTCCGGAAAATCACGGAAGGCAGTCCGCTTTATAGACAGGAGAATAAACCAATGACGAGATGTCAGCCACGAATCTTCGGTGCGGAATTTTCCCGGGAAGAGATAGAAGACGCCTCAAGCAGGGGCAGCCTTCTGTCCATGGAAATAGAATTTAACCGTGATTGCAATTTCAACTGTATTTACTGTTACGCGCGAAACGGCGTAAGCGGTAAACAGGAGTTGACTGCAGAAGAAATCAGGGATGTAATCAATCAGGCCAAAAAAATAGGGGTAAAAAAGATCATCATCCTCGGGGGAGAGCCTATGCTGTATCCCCGCATTATGGAGATGATAGAGTTCATAAAAGGGCTTGACTTGGAGATTGAACTCTTCACAAACGGGACCAATATAACTGAAACCCTTGCAAAGAAATTATCCGAAAAAAGAGTAACAGTTGTTCTGAAATTGAATACATCCGATGAAAAAATCCAGGATATACTTGCCGGAAGAAAGGGGGCCTACAGGCAGATCCATACGGCCCTTGATAATCTGAAAAAGGCAGGGTATCCTGACACCACTCCCATGGGAATAAGCACGGTCATATGCCGCCAGAATTTTAACGAGCTTGTTCAGATGTGGGAATGGCTGAGGGAACAGAGAATTTCCCCGTATTTCGAGATGATAACACCTCAGGGAAAAGCCAGAGAGAATGACGGCCTTTCGGTTGGGTCAGATCAGATCAGGGACCTTTTCTTCAAGCTTTCTGAGATTGATCGTGAAAAATACGGATACAACTGGCTGCCTCAGCCGCCGCTTGTAGGCGGACAATGCCTTAGACATCAGTTTTCATGCGCCGTTAATGTTTATGGAGACGTCAATCCATGTGTCGGGGTCACTATCCCGGTAGGCAATATAAGGGAGAAAAAACTTGCCGACATTATTAAGGACAGTGAGGTCATAGAGAACATCAGGAATTATAAAAAGCTGATAAAAGGGCCTTGCAGTAAATGCGCAAAAAACGCCGAATGCTATGGCTGCCGCGGCGCGGCTTATCAAATAACAGGGGATTATCTGGCCTCAGACCCGCTTTGCTGGGAAAATATAAACAGGCAGGAGGATATTATTCACCTTCCCGTTGAAACCACCGGACTTGTTCCGCACAAAAAGCCCATACTTATTGTGAACAAACTTATTGAGGTACTGGAAAAGTCGTCTGTTGCGGAAGCGGAAATTACGGAAGACATGATTTTTACAGATGAAAACGGGAAACTTGATGATGCGTCTTATCCTGAAATAATCTCGCAGGCCATAGCCGCTCAAAACGGACTCAAACACGCAGGAAACGGAGGCTCCGGGTCCCAGGGCCTTTTAATCGGGATAAAGAAATTTGAGATATCAGGCAGCGCCGGCGCCGGCGACAGTCTGAAAGTATTTGTTTACAAGGTGGCCAGATACAGCGAGTTCGGGATTATCAGGGGAGAAATTTTCAAAGGGCAGGACTTGATTGCCAAAGGCGAGATAACGGTCTGGCACAATGAAGATAAATAGTACCTTGTCATAAGTTGTCGTCATTCCCTCGCATGAGAGACAAACCAAATAAGTTTAAAAACGTAGTCTGAATATATTTAAAAACTGCTGATGAAAATATACAAAATATTTATTATATACATTCTCCTTTCCTGTTTTTCACCCCTGTTTATCTCCTCAACACCGGCAGCGGGAGATGAAACCGCTGACATCATCGAAATGCTGCGCAGGCTCGGGGAAAATGTTTCCGCCTTCAAGAGCTTAAAAACAAACTTTGTTCAGGAGAAGGACCTGGCAATATTTCAAAACAGGATTATCATGAAGGGCAGGATTTATCTCCAAAAGCCGAACAGGATGGCCTGGCATGTTGATGAGCCTGTTAAATATTCGGTAGTAATTACAGACAAATCCATACGCCAGTGGGATGAGGACACAAACCGGGTCCAGGAGATTGCTTTATCCGGTAATCCTGTTTTTCAGAATGTGCTGAATCAGTTGACGGTATGGTTCTCGGGAGATTATATTTCCCTCCTGAAAGATTATGATGCGCGCATCCTGAAGAAATCGCCCCTTGTTTTTGAGTTTACGCCAAAAGTGAATAATGTTGCAGGAAAGATCATCAAAAGCATAACTATCAGCCTCAGAGAGGATGAGAAGTATTTGAGGCAGATCAAGATCCTTGAGCTTAGCGGAGACAGCACCACCATCACCTTTAAAGACACTATCTTTAACGCCCCGATTAACGATACGGACTTTGAGGTAAAGAGGCGTGTTTGATAAGTACGCAGGCCTTTTATACGACTACCTGGCAAGAAAGAAACGCCTCGTCCAGCTTATTCTTATCTTTATAATTATTGTCAGCCTTGCCGCCCTTTATTTTGTGGAATACGAAAGCAGCATGGACAACATCCTGCCTCAAAATGAGGTCCTCAGCAGGAGCATGGAGTTCTTCCGCAATTCAAATATTGCAGGCAAGGTGGTTGTATCCATGGAATTGACTTCTCCTGAAAAGGACATGAACGACCTCTTGAGAGAGATTGACCTGTTGGCCGCCTCACTGGATAAAAATCTTTTTCCTGAAGTTGCTGTCGGCATATCTGAATCCGCATTTGCCAAAGACATGGATGTCATGTTTAAAAATTTACCTGAGCTGGCCTCTGAAAGAGAGCTGTCTCAAATTGATGCATTGATAAATAAGGAGCACATTTCCTCAAAGCTTCATGATGCTTATCTGCAATTGTTAAAACCGCAGGGGATCCTTCTGAATTCGACGTTTCGTTCAGACCCGCTGGGGATGAGGATGATGGTGTTTGAAAAACTCAAATCCCTGTCGTCATCAACAGGATATGAGATGGAAATCAAAGACGGGCATTTTGTCAGCAGGGACGGCAGGCATGCCATGTTGATCGCAAAGTCCGCAGTTGCCGTTACAGATTCCGAAGGCTCAATAAAAATGCTTGATTCCCTGAAAAAAAACCTTGAAGGGCTGCCTGAGTACATTCGGGCGGATGTTCTTTGCGGACACTCCCATACAGTCAGCAATGAGAAGCTGATCAAGAGAGATATTGTCTTTATCAGCATTATTGCAGCGGTTGCAATGCTCCTGCTGTATGGCTTTGTAATAAGGGATGTCAGCGCTGTGACGATATTCATGATCCCTGTTGTGGCGATTTTATTTTCCGTTGTTCTGTCGTATTTATTTTTCGGGAAACTCTCCTACTGGGTAATCGGTCTGGGTTCCACAGTCGCAGGTATAGCCACTGATTACGGGACGCACGTTTATTTTGCCGCACAAGGGAAGAGCGACCCTTCCACCTTTGTAAAACACGTGATAAAACCTGTCTGCTTCGGCGCATTAACATCCATAGCTATTTTCATTGCCTTTTTTTTCTCACGGATAAAAGGGTACAACCAGCTTGCCGTTGTCACGATCATCAGCATAATCCTGTCAACGCTTATTTCCATATTTGTGCTGCCGCATCTCATGTTAAAAAAAGACGGCGGACCATCTTTTGCAGACCGTATTACAAAAAAACTTGAGAACATGAATCTTTCAAGCGGGTTGACCGTATTGTTCTGGTTTTTTTTAACGATTGCGTTGACGTATTTTTCTTTTTACGTGGAGTTTGAGCGGGACATCAAAAACATTGACGGCACGGAAAAAGTGATAATAGACGCCGAGAAACGGTTTCAAAATACATGGGGAGGTGAGAAACCACCTGCCGTGCTTGTGGTCAATTCAACAGATTACGAAGACGCGCTTGAAAAGAATGAAAAGATATACAGAGATGCCGTGCAGGCGATCGGAAAGGACAAGTTCACCAGCATATCCCCGTTATGGCCGTCTGCAAAGACGAAAAGAGAGAACCTCGGGCAGTGGAAAAATTTTTGGACAGAGCAACGGAAACAAAGACTCAGGGACCTGCTTTTACAGGAAGGCAGGAAATATAATTTTTCGGAAAACGCATTTGCCCCGTTTTTTGCAAGCCTGGAAGCGGCAAATGAAAATAAAAAGGGGGACGCCGGGGGATTTTCAGCCGGATCCGACAACAGTTTATTTGAACGGTTTGTTCAAAAAACAGATAACGGTTACCGCCTGATATCATTTTTCCCCGACACAAAAGAATATGTAGATTCAATCAATGAAATAAGCAGGCAATATCCTGATACCTATCTGGTCTCCTCCACCGTCCTTTCCGACACCCTCTCTGAAGTGGTTTCCGAGGATTTAAAACTGATGACGTGGATAGCGGCGATAAGTGTAATCGTGATGACTTACCTGTGTTTCTTTAATATCAGAGAGACCCTTATAGCCCTTATGCCGCCGCTGACCAGCATTGTCTGGCTTTTTGGTCTTATGGCGCTTCTCGGTATTTCAATAAATGCGGCCAACATGATTGCGGGAGTTTTAGTGATAGGGCTAAATTCGGATTATGGAATATTCATGACATTCCGCAGCAGAAAAGAGATGAACACCGGGACAATCACGGCAATTACGCTTTGTACGGTAACCACGCTTATTGGCGTAGGCGTGCTGATCTTTGCAAAACACCCGGCCCTGTCTTCAGTGGGCATAACAATGGTCATCGGCCTGGGAGCGGGATTTTTCTCATCAGTGATGGTAGTGCCGAAGCTTTGCGATCTTTTTGTGAAGAAAACAGGCGGAAAATTATGAAACGGTTACCCTTAATTTTTATAGCGCTTATATGCGTCGTCGGCTGCACCAGCATCCCATTTCAGAAAACTATATACGTTCCTATGCAATCCGTTGATCCGTGGGCGCTTGTGGAGGAATTCCGGAAGACTTCACCTGATAATTTCAGGGTCATAAATACAATTGTTTTTAAATACAACTGGAATAAATTTTCTGCAATAGGTTATATAGACGTTAATGCCGGGGAGAAGACCTTCAAGGCGGTATGCATCAACCCGATGGGCGTGAAGCTGTTTGAATTGACGGGCGATAAAGACAAAATTGATCCCCATTTTGTAATGGAGCAGTTTTCCGGGAAGGGGAATTTTGCCGGTACGGTTGGAGAGGACATCAGGCGGATCTATTTCGACCTGACCCCGTCTGCCGGGGCCGTGGTTAATAAGAAAAAAACAAAAATTGTTTTTAGCGAACCTGCGGGGCCGGGAATTTTAGAATATATATTTGCAGGCCCGGCCGGTCTTCTTGTTGAAAAAAATTATTATGAAGATGGTATATTAAACTGGCGTGTTTCCTACTACGAATACCTGCAAAAAGACGGGAAAAATTATCCTTCAGGTATTATTCTGGAAAATTATAAGTACGGATACAGCCTTACCGTAAAATTAAAGGAGATCCGGGTTTGAGTATCATAAAGAGAGAGATTGAACAATGCATGACCGGTTTAGAAGCAGTGTTAGTCCAGGAATTGCCGGCGTTGACTGCACGTTTCACATTCCCCGAAGATTTTATAGGTTTTCAGGGTCATTTTCCCGGGAACAAGATACTTCCGGGCGTCTGTCAGATACAATGCGCCCTGACCATGCTTGAGAAATGGAAGAACAGGGATGTCATACTTAAGGAAATAGTGCATGCAAAGTTTTTTTCAACGGTGGTCCCCTCGGAAGAGTTCGCCTGTGTGTGCAAAGGCATCGAGGAAACAGACGCGGATTTTATATTGAAGGCGTATATCAGCAACGGCGACAGGAAGATTTCGGAGTTGAAGTTGAAGGTAAGATTTAAGCAAAGTAAAAATGATGAATAGGCGAAGAGGGAAGAATTATTTCAAGAGGATTGATGGAGCGCCTGGTCCTGTTGTGGTTGAAGTCAGAAGGCGCGTTCATTTCAATGAAGTTGATATCCTTGGGATGGTCTGGCACGGCAGATACCCTGTTTATTTTGAAGAAGGGTCCGAAGAATTAGGCAGATTCTGCGGCTTGTCTTACAGGAATTTCTATGAGTCCGGATTACGCGCCCCGATTGTTCAGCTTCACATTGATTATTTTAAACCGCTCCGTCTTGCCGAGGAGTTTACAATACGCGCCGCACTGTTATGGGACGAAAGTTCACGCCTGAATACAGAGTATTATTTTTTTAAAACTGACGGAAGTCTTGCGACAAGCGGTTATACGGTGCAATTGCTGACCGGCGCCGAATCAGGAGAAGTCTGCATTATATCACCTCCGTTACTGGAAAGGTGCAGGACCAGATGGAAAGCAGGAGAATTTCATCATCAGACAAAATAAAGGCCGTTGTTGTTGCCTGCGATATGGTAACTGCATTCGGCGCCGGTGCGGATGCGTGCTGGAACGGCATCAGGCGCGGCGAAACCGCGATTACGGAATTAAGCAGGTTTAACACACAGGCTTTTCAGTCCCGCAATGCTGCAACAGTTGCAGGCTTGAAATACCTTCAGAGAGATTCTCTGGTGATGCAAATGTTCAGACTGATGTTTAAAAATAATCCGCATTCAATACCGAAAGACGCAAAACTCATTCTGGCAACAACAAAAGGCGAGATCGACCTGCTGGAAAAGAAATTTCTCACTGGGAAGGGAAACGCATCAAACAGCAGACTGAGCTGTCTTCTGAAAAAAGTCTCTGCCCTCACCGGCATTCAGGACAGCGGAATAATTATTTCGGCTGCCTGCTCTTCCTCATCAGCTGCTTTGGCAAGGGGAGCATCAATGATACGCAACGGATACAGCGACTGTCTGCTGATAACCGCATGCGACAGCGTTACTGAATTTGTTTTTTCAGGCTTTTCCTCGCTTATGGCGCTTGATAAAATTGCTGCGAGGCCTTTTGATAAAGACAGAAAGGGTTTAAGCCTTGGCGAGGCTGCTTCATATGCATTACTCATGAGTGAAGCGCGGGCAAAAAAAGAAAAAAGGGAGATCATGGGTGAAATAAAGGGCTGGGGATTGAGCGATGACGCAAATCATATGACAGGCCCTTCGCGGACAAGCGATGGTTTGATGATGGCTATAAACAAGGCGCTGAAATCTGCAGCTGTTTCCGAAAGCGATATCTGTTTTATCTCAGCACACGGCACAGGTACTCTTTTCAATGACGAGATGGAGATGCGGGCGTTTCATTCAGTATTCAAAAAAAGGACCCCTGTTTATTCTGTAAAAGGAGCAATCGGCCATACTATGGGGTCTGCAGGTCTTGTCGAAACAATAATAGCGCTCAGGGCTTTAAAGGAAAAGACCGTTCCGCTGACAGTCAATTTAAAAACCGCTGACGATGATGCACAGGGATGGGTTTCTGATAAACATAGAACATTGTCTCATAACAAAACGGCGCTGATTACAAATGCCGGTTTCAGCGGGATAAATACAGCGCTTGTAGTGGGATGAAAATTTGTAGGGGCAGGCCTCTGTGTGCGTTCGAGGGCAACCACAGGGGATTGCCCCTACGAAGGCTAGGAATATAATCCATGATAAACATTCACGGAATAGGATGGATAACTCAGGAAGAATACGGCTGTATCGCCAGAGGGGAGAAGTTCCCTTATGAAAACGCTGTTGAATTCGACAGCTTATTAAAAAACAGGATTTTCACCTGTCCGTTTAAAAATTTCGGGAGACTTGATAGAATATCAAAGCTGACCAGTTATGCCATTGCGCTTGCCATGAAGGATGCCGGTTTTTCCTGCATACCTCAGAAAAAGCAGGACATCGGGATTGTCGGCGCCGGCGATTCAGGTTCCATGCAGTCGGATATTGATTATTTCAAAGACTATTTAGATTGCGGACGGACCTTGTCACGGGGGAATCTCTTTATTTATACCCTGCCTTCAAGCCCGCTGGGAGAAGCGGCAATACATTTTGGTTTGCAGGGCCCGTTGTTATACGCTGCGTCAGCGGAGAACCCTCTCATGACAGCACTGACAATCGCATCTGAAATGGTCCTTTCGGGTGAGACCCCTGCAGTTCTTGCAGGAATGACTGAGGATTGTGCGGCTGTCTATTTTATGCTCATGAGAAACAGCGTTTCCAATAAAAGTATTTTATGTGATGAAAAAAAGATCATGGCAATTTTAAACAAGGCCATGACGCTTAAGAAAATGATAAAAGAGTTGCTAAATTTAAGAAAAGGAAACAATTAATGAAAATAATAATTATTTACCCATCATGGCCCAAATTAAACCGGCAGACAGAATTCCATCTCCCTCCTCACGGCCCTGTCTGTTTTGCTGCGGCCATTCCTGATGATATAGAAGTTTCTTTTTACGATGAAAACGTGCAGCCCATTGATTTTGATAAAAATGCTGATCTCGTTGCCATGTCGGTCATGCTTACCTGCCAGATGCCGAGGGCCCTGGAAATTGCCGACATTTACAGGGAGCGGGGCATACCCGTTATCTTCGGCGGCATAGCAACAATGTTACATCATGAAGAAGTCCTGGGGCACGCTGATTCCGTATTCCTTGGTGAAGCTGAAGGGCGTTTTTCAGAAGTTATCAATGATTTAAATACAACGGGGTTAAAAAGAATCTATAACTATATGAACGATTTTCCTGCGATGGACCTGATAGGGCCTGCAAGGAGGGGCATCCTGAACCGCGAACTGTATAACTACAGGGGTGTCCAGATGGTAGATCTGGTACATGCGTCCCGGGGCTGCAGATTTGACTGCTTCCCGTGCTGTACGGGATTTCTGGGGGGACGCAAGTTCAGACCCAGATCCATAGAATCAGTAATTGAGGAGATTTCTCTTATTGATAACAACAGGCTCTTCTTCGTGGATAATTCCATGGCCCAGGATGATAATTGGGAAAAGGAATTATTCAGGGCGCTTATCCCTCTGAAGAAAAAATGGATTTCACATCCTATTAAAGACGATGACGAGATACTTGATCTGGCTGCCGAAGCAGGCTGCTGGTACGTGTATCAGGCGGTGTTTGATACCTCTGATCACATAAGAAAAAGGGTCCGGCGGCTGAAGGAGCGCGGGATCGGGGTTGAGGGGACTATTATTCTGGGTATGGACGACCACGATGAAGATTATATAAAACGCCTTGTTGATTTCCTCCTTGAGATTGAACTGGACCTGGCGGAATTTACTATACTCACACCGTTTCCGCATACCCCCATAAGGGCTGAATTCGAGAAAGAAAAGAGGATCCTCCATAATGACTGGATACGGTACACGGGAGCGGACGTTGTGTTCCAGCCTGCAAAGATGAGCGTGGATGCATTGCAGAGGATGTTTTTTTATGCGTGGGACACGTTTTACGGCGGCAGCAGTCAGAACTTTCAAATGGCAAAGATGTTTCTGAATGTAATTGAAAAGGAAAAAGCAGACGGCACGTATAAGGGGAACCGTCCCAGAAGGGCAGGCTGGAATAAAATGACAGGAAAACCGCAATGAAGATATTATTGATTTCTTCCAATACAACCACGTCGCCGTATCCGATTTATCCGCTCGGCCTCAGCATAATTGCAGCGGCCCTGACAAATGCCGGACACGATGTGCGTCAATTCGATATCCAGCAGCATGAAGATTTTCTGACAGCCCTGGGGCAGGAAATAGAGCGGTTTAAACCGGGATGGACCGGCATCTCCATACGCAATATTGACAACGTCAATTTAATGAACGAACAGTATTACATAGAAACAGTAAAGACCATTGTAAAGAAAATCAGGGAAGTTTCAAAAAACAAGATCCTGCTCGGCGGGGCGGGATTCTCACTGCTGCCTGAATTAATTCTGAATGAAACAGGCGCTGATTACGGGATCATCGGGGAAGGCGAATCGTCTGTAGTAAAGTTTGCCGGTGATGCAGCTAATGGAATATATCCTGAGACACAAATAATCGGCCCGGGGACAAGGCTGCACGGACCGGAAATATTTTCGGCTGAGTATGAAGAGGATTTAATGAATTTCTATCTTCAGAACGGCAATATCGCCTCAGTGCAGACAAAACGCGGATGCACCCACAAGTGCATTTACTGTTCATATCCGGTGCTGGAGGGTTCCGATATCCGGCAGAGAGACCCCCGTTCTGTTGTTGATGATATAGAGCTGCTTACCGACAAACACAAAGTGAAATATATCTTTTTTGTGGATTCCGTATTCAATGATGAAAGAGGGGCTTTCCTCGGGGTAATCAATGAAATGCTCCGGCGCAAGGTCACTGTGCCGTGGACAGGGTTCTTCAAGCCCCTGGGACTGAATGATGAAATTGTCGAGATGATGAAACAGACAGGGCTTATAGCAGTTGAGATCGGCTCTGACGCCGCATGTGATACCACCCTGCGAAAACTGGGCAAAGGGTTTTCTTTTCAGGACATCATGGAATGCAACGATCTGTTTGTCGCGCATGGAATAGCCGCATCGCATTTTTTCATGTTCGGCTGTCCGGGGGAGACGCAGGAGACCGTGCTCGAGGGAATCGAGAATATCAAGAAGTTAAAAAAATGCGTTGCATTTATTTTTATGGGTATAAGAATCCTGCCTGATACCCGGCTCGCACACATAGCGTTAAAAGAAAAAGTCCTCTCCGCGGACAACGGCATGCTCAAACCTGTCTATTATATTTCACCTGCAGTTGACAGGGACTGGATGGAGAAAACCCTGACCGAGGCGTTTGCGGCAATCAGACACTGCGTCTTCCCGCCGGACACCTTTGACAACAGCCTGCGGTTGCTTCACAAGATGGGATATTCCGGCACATTGTGGGATTTGCTTCTTCATGATAAAAAGCATCCGGCAAGGAAACACAATGCTGCAAAACAATAATGAAATATGGTGCGCAGTCCCTGTCTTTAATAACAAGGACACTGTAAAAGATATTGTATCAGGCTGCCGTTCGATAATGATGAATGTGGTTGTAGTCGACGACGGCAGCACAGACACAGATATTACCGCACTTTTGTCCGGCCTGGATGTCACTGTGCTGAGACATGAAAAGAACATGGGCAAAGGGCGGGCGATCCTCACTGCTTCAAAATATATAGAAACTCACGGCGGGCTTTATATGATAACCATTGACGCGGACGGGCAGCATAATCCAAAGGATCTCGAAAAATTCATTCCGCTGCTCAATGGAGATGCTTCAAGTATCATCATAGGCTGCAGGAATTTCGACACAGAAAACGTTCCTTCCAAAAGCAGGTTTGGCAGAAAGTTTGCCAATTTCTGGCTGCGCGTGGAAACCGGTATATATATTGACGATTGCCAGAGCGGATTCAGGGCTTATCCTGTCAAATATCTTAATCAGCTGAACTGCAGCGGGTCATATTATGACTTTGAGGCGGAAGTCCTTGCAAAAGCAGTCTGGGCCGGATTGCAATTGAAAACGGTTGACGTTGACGTTAGTTATCCTGAACCGGAACATCGCGTCTCCAGTTTCAGGCCGTTTCTGGATAACTTACGCATCTCACATACCCATGCCAAGCTGGTAGGAAGACGCCTGCTGCCATGGGGACACAGGCGGCTGGTTGAGCAGAAAAAATTTGATCTTGCGATACTGCGTCACCCCGGCAAATTATTGAAAATGCTGTTGACTGAAAATGCAACGCCGGGAGGACTGGCAATGGCTGCGGCCGTAGGCGCGTTCTTTGCCATTCTCCCTCTGCTTTTTATGCATACGGTCATAATAATTTATGTTTCTACGCGCCTGAACCTTAATAAGGTGGTTTCAGTTAATGTCCAGCACTTTTTCATGCCTCCGTTTGTGCCGGCTATCTGCATTGAAGTCGGTTACTATCTGAGACACGGATATTGGCTTACGGACCTTTCTTTTGAGACTATTTTCTCACAATTTTCCGACCGGTTGTTCGACTGGTTTTTAGGTTCTTTAGTTATAGCGCCTGTCGGGGCGGTCCTTATGGGCGGTATTATTTTTACTGTTGCGGCAAAGCTGAAGAAACGAATTGCAGCGATATGAGCTGTTAAATAGTTGCCCAGGTTTTTACACAAATGAACAAACAGGAAGAAATTAATAAAAAAAGAGGCAATAAGTTAGGCTTCTGGTTTTTCAGGGCTGCTTTAAAATTATTCGGACTGACGGGCGCCTACGGATTGCTTTATTTTGTATGCCTCTACTATCTGCTGTTTGACCGGCCTGCAGTATCTTCGAGTATGGCTTACATAACAAGACGGTTTAAAACATATAACGCCTTTCAGAAAACACTCTGTGTCTACAACTTATTTATCAATCAGGGGAAAAATCTGATAGACCGGTATTATATCCTTTCCGGGCTTGGAGAGTTTGACATAGAAATTCAGGGATATGATAAAATACAAAATCTTTTATCCAGCTCTCAAAAAGGTGTTATCCTGCTCACTGCACATGTGGGGAACTGGCAAGTCACTATGACTGTATTAAAGCGGTTGGAGAAGACAGTCTACCTGCTGATGTCACCGGAGGAAAACATCGCAGTTAAGAACACTTTAAGTGTTGATAGTGATAATGAAAAGATCAGGATTATCTCTTCCGGAAATTTTCTTGGCGGCGTTATCGAAATTATGAAGGTAATAAATGAGGGCAGCCTTGTTTCCATAATGGGGGACCGCAGCGACGGGTATCCTTCTGCAGAAGCATATTTTCTCGGAGGAAAAGCTGATTTCCCTTATGGCGCATTCAGCATTGCTGCCGCAGCAGGATGCCCTGTAGTTGTTTTGCTTTCAGCAAAGGTTTCAACAAGAAAATATGTTGTGGATGTCTCCCATGTCATATTCCCGCGTTATAGTTCCAGAAACAAAAAACATGAGGAGCTTAGAGCGTGGGTCCAGGAGTTTGCCGGGATTCTGGAAGGCTTTGCTGAAAAATATCCGTTTCAGTGGTTTGTGTTTCGTGATCTCTGGAAGAAAAATACTGAAATATAAATAAAGGAGCATACAAATGCAAAAAGACGATGCACAGGAATTGGCACAGACAAGAAAAACCTTAAAAGAGCTGCTTGTAAAGGAATTGTCCCTCGAAGACATCAACCCTGAAGATATTAAGGACGATGAAGTCCTGTTTGTGGAAGGACTGGGGCTGGACTCACTTGATGCAGTTGAGATCGTAGTGCTTTTGCAGCGCAATTTCGGCCTGGAGGTCAAGGACCTGGAAAACAGGAGGGATATTTTTTATTCCATTGATACTCTCGCGAGATATGTGCATGAGAACAGGAAAAAAGCCTCTTAAGTTCTCATGTGTATATTAATATGAGATACCTTCTGATACCGGGAAACAATTCCCTGTCGCATGTCGCGAAGAGTCTGGCAATAAAGGAAGTCCTTGTCGGCAGAGGGCATGAGGTACTTATTGCTGTAAGCCGGAGTAGCTCTATGTTTCTGCAAAAACTGCAGATGGACCACTGCGTACTTCCCGATATACAGGAAAATGACGAGGCAGGGCTGCCCACTGTTGAGTGGTTCAGGGACACTCAATACATCGTAGATTGTATAAACTCCGAAGTTGATTTATTCAGGAAATACAGTCCCGACCGCGTACTGGGGCTATTCCGTTTTACAGTCAAAGCCTCTGCACAATTAGCCGGCATCCCTTATGATTCACTCATCTGCGGGTGCATGATCCCTGATTCGCAGGAGGTGCTCGGATTTGCAGACGGCGAGCCGGGCCGTGGAGCACAGCAGATCATACTGAATGGTTTCTACCGTTATGCAGCAATTAAGACAAGCATTGCGCTCGCATCGTTTGGATTGGAAGAAATCACCGATGTGCGGTATATGCTCAAAGGCGAACGCACGTTTCTATGGGATTTCCCGGAATTTCTTCCGCTGCCTCAAAAACCCGACATTATCCATATAGGTCCAATTACATGGAACCATTGGGATTTTGACAAGATAGATATTGACGCTGCAGCCGACGGCAAAATGCCTCTGGCTCTTGTTGCTTTCGGGACGTGTAAGTCGAACGTAAGCACTGCAAAACGGATTATAAAAATCCTGCTTGATCTCGGTTATAGAGTTGTTTTCGCGGCAGGAGGGCAGAAAGAGTTTTTTAATATTATGTTACATGAGCCGAAGGTCACGGTCTGTAAATTTGCCCCGATGAACAGGCTCTTGCCTCTTTCATCGCTGCTTATATGCCACGGCGGCCAAATGACCGTTTTTGAAGCGCTTAGAAATAATGTCCCTGTATTTGTAATGCCTTTTCAACCCGAACAGTCTCACAGCGGAGTTTGCCTCGAACGCATCGGATGCGGCAGGCGTCTGGTGCCGGCCCAGATTTTTCAGGGTAATCCGGAAGTGTATACCGATGCTTTAACCAGTATGACTGAAAATGAGATTAAATCGGCGATTGACGGATTGGTCAATAATCCGCAGACAAAAAAACGGCTGTCTGATATCGAAAAAGCCATCGAACGGTGCGAAGGGCTTCAAAAGTTATCAGCTATGTTTGAGGCGGTTTAAAAAATGCCGGTTGGTATTGTTTTAATACACGGATATACAGGAACGTCTGGTCAATCTGAAGCCATTGGCCCTGCAATTAGCTGTTAATTTTGGAGATGAATCGGTGAAAAACATTTGTCTGCCCGGGCACTCCACAAGCGATACACCGCTCTTCGATGAACCGGAATTCCTGGATTGTATCAAGGCTGCGGTAGATTTCTATAAAAAGGAAAGACGCAAAATTGTCCTGATTGGTCATTCCACCGGCGGAGTGCTGGCACTGTCATTTATTTTGAAATATTCATTTGCTCCCCATTTGCTTATTCTTGCATCCGCGCCGAAAAGAATCGATATCAGCTACATGGAAAGATGGAAAAAACACAGGACCGGCAGGGGGGAGATACCTTTTTCCTCGATTGCAAAAATGGTCTCGATGATAAATTATGTCGGTGCGCAGAGATTTAATAAAAAATATCCCCGTCATAATTTTGCACGGAGACCAGGATGAGCTTGTGACCCTGCAAGAGGCTGATGAATGGAGAAAAAACAGTTTCAACAAGTCCGCGCGGCTGGTGATAATACCCTCTGCAGGACATGATATATTCTGCGGCGCATACAGCGCTCCGGCAATAGACCTGATTTTGAGGGCAGTCTCCGATATCGCAGTCCCTTTTGAAAAACAGGACAGAAAAATAATTAACACTCTGACGACGGTTGAGCCGGAGATAAAGAAATTTTTAGCGGTTTCCCCGGCATCAAAACGACATCTGTCACAATGCGCAAGCGGACAAACTGCTTTTGATAAAAGGCCCTCGCTGCTGCCTTTTTCCGGCAACGAGCCTGTCTTTGCAAATATTGAAATTACAACCCGCTGCAATCTCAGATGCAGATACTGCGCCCGCTCGATGATAAACAGGCAGGCCCTTGAAATGCCGAGGGAGATGTTCAGCCGCGTACTCGATATGCTGCCACATGCCTACCGCATCACATTGGTAGGACTGGGCGAGCCGCTTCTGCATCCTCACGTTGTAGATATTGTCGCGGATGCTTCATCCCGGAAACGAAGGGTCGCGCTGGTAACCAATGCGATGCTGCTCGATAAAGCATTGTCCCGTGAATTAATAAAGGCAGGACTTCATTCCATAGCATTCAGCCTCGATGCCCCGGACCAGGAGACAGCATCGCAGGTGAGGCAGGGCACGGATTTTCAAAAGGCCATTGACAACATAAAAGAGTTTACCGGACTTGCCGGACCAAAAAGAAATTTCTCCACCGCAGTGTTTACAGCGGTATCTGCAGGAACAGTGCAGCATCTTCAGCAGTTAATTGACCTGGTGTCGCAATTGGGAGTGAAGGTCATGATGCTGACTGATTTGAATTTCAGGCAGAATACGAAATATACATTATGGAAAAACGCAGATGATAATATTTCAAAAACCGTGAGAAGTGCTGCGGTGTATGCCTTCTCAAAAAAATTGCCGTTGTTATCCGTGCACGGCATCGAAGAGTTTGGCCTTGCCCGGCGATACAGGGATTTTCTTCTTTTGCCGCCGGACAAACTCTATAGCCGGTCACAAAAACATACATATTGTTTTTCACCGTGGCAGACAGTGCCGGTTGACGTTCACGGTAATGTAACAGTGTGCGACTGCCAGCCGGAGAATGTTGCCGGCAATTTATTAACAGAGCCTTTCTCAAAAATTTGGAACGGCAGGAAGATGTCGGGATACCGGCGCCGGATGCTCGGTGACAAGCCACCGGGGAACTGCAGGATTTGTCCGAGGTTTTAGACGGATTAAAAAGGAGAATTTATGTGCATATGAACCGGTTTATTTGCTTTGCTCTTTATTATAGTCTTTACCTTATCATGCAGCGGCGGGAATATTAAAAACACCGCTTCCGCCGATAAATTAATACCCTTCGTTTCTTTCGTCTTTGATGACGGCAGCGAGACGGATTATACAGTTGCCAGAGGATATTTTCAGTTCGCAGGGCGAGGTTGCCTGCACCGCTGTCGTAACAAACTGGCTTAACACTAAAAATTATTTGAGCGTCTCCCAGCTTGCGGAACTCCAGAAAGACGGTTGGGAAATATTAAGCCATACAGAATCTCATCCGGACCTGAAAACCCTGTCCGGGAGTCAGGTTGAAACTGAATTATCTAAATCAAAATCAATTCTTGAAAACCTGGGATTCACTGTCAAAAATCTCGTTTATCCGTATAACAAAACTAATGAAACCGTCAAAAAAATCGCAGCGAAATATTACAGGTCGGGAAGAGGCGGGGGCAGTATGTTAAACCCGTATATTTTAGACAGGTATGAGTTGAAATCTTACTCCATTAAACACGATATCAGTAAAATGAAAAGCTATATTGACAATGCGTATTCTGAAAAAAAATGGCTGATCTTTTATCACCATAATATTGATGAAAAAATAAAGATATCAGATAAAAACGGCAATTTTATTTTAGGAGAAGATTTATTTTTCCAGCCTTCAGGCGCAAAAGGAAAATATACCGCCAGTGGAATTGTTTTTTCGGATACCGCAATATATTTTATTCCTATTTCGGGAATTGCACAGGCAAATGATACAGTCACAGGCCGGACGAGCGGGGCAACAGGCAAGTTAGACAGGGTAATCTACAATGAGAAAGAAGATATTAATGAGATGATCGAATATATCCATACAAATTATCCTGAAATGAAGATTGTGACAATTGATAAAGGGCTGGATTTGATGGGCATACCATAATTTCAATACATAGATTAATTTAAATTAAACAAACAAAGACAGAGCGAGAAAGAATAATTAGTTGCTTTTAACGGCCTTTATAAAAGAACCGTCCTTAAGCCACTCGTATATTGCCTCTATGAACGCATTGCTTATCGCTTCATAATAATTATCAGAGGAGTACGACTTGCCCCAGCGGCTCGAATTACCTTTTATAATGCCTTCCCATATTGTTTTTTCCGTATTCGTTTTAGCTGTAAGTTTTATTACAACCTCTGATTTATAAAGATTTTGTTCGTGCACGTAAAATCTTTCTATCTCCCCGTCAATAATTATTGTTGGCGAGGCATCTGAAATATTTACTCCAAATTCTCCAGTTACATATTTAAATCTATCTGTACACCATGCGGCAATATTATCTTTTGTAGTGACCAGTTTTATTTTGCTTTCTTTTTCCGTGTTTCTGCCGATCTCATTCATATTTTCTCTGTGGTCACTAAAATTATTTACCTTTATCTGGTGCTTTTTTAAATAAGAAATATCAATGTATTCCATCTCGGAGATATTATCAGTTGGTTTCCATACAAGTGGTATGTCATGAAGTGTTCCGGCATTTGCATTATTAATCAATGAAAGGCTCTCATCTGGAGTCATGTCCCTTTGTATGCCTTGAAGTGTTCCGGCATTTGCAACTGCAATTATCATACATATTGCTGCCATCGTAAAAATAATAATTCTTGATTTTGCAAGCATATATCCCTCCCTTATATAATATTCCCTGCGTTTGTTGAAGAATTATACATAATAATTAGTATATAATCCACATGCTTTCTAACTTAAAATAATATATCGTTTTGTTGAAATCTGTGAAAATAAGGTTCTATTGGTCCATTCACGAATACTCTGTGATTAAAGTTGTTTTTAAATATAATAAAGGGTACTATTTTTATAGTTGTAAATAGTAATACAAGCATCTTATGGGAAGAAACTATGTATTGATAACAGGTCTTGGTGCAATCTCGGCAGCAGGCCGCAATATCGCTGAAACGCTCGATTCCTTCAGCCTCAATAAGAGAACTGCCGGGCCTGTAACATTATTTGATACGCCCTTGAAATATCCTGTCTTTGAGGTCAAAGGTATTCCCGATAAATATTATTTGGAAGGGCAGAGGACTTTGGGCCTTGCACTCTGCGCAATTGATGAAGCATTAAAAGATGCAGCGCTCGATGATCTGTCATCATTCAGGGTAGGCGTCTGCCTGGGCACAACTGTGGCAAGCCAGTTGAACGACCTTGAATTTTACAAATCATATCGTACAACCGGTTCTGCTCCGATGACATCTGTAGACAAATATTTGAAGGGTAATCTTGCTGAATTTGTATCCCGAAGGATCAGGGCAAAAGGTCCCTCGCTGACAGTAGTTAATGCATGTTCATCGGGGACTGATGCAATCGGGGTTGCGCTGTCGTGGCTGAATAACGGTTTATGCGACATTGCTGTCGCCGGAGGGGCGGATGAAATAAATCGGGTCCCCCTGTGCGGTTTCGGTTCCCTCGGGATTGTCAGCATGGATCTTTGCGCCCCTTTTGACAGAGACAGAAAGGGACTGAATCTTGGCGAGGGGGCCGGCATTGTGGTTTTGGAGACAAAAGAATCTGCCGTAAAGAGGGGAATAACATCCGGTTTATTTCTTGCAGGATACGGGTCCTCGGGTGATGCATATCATCTCACTGCTCCTCATCCCGAAGGCACTGGTTTGAAAGCGTCAATAAAAAAGGCCCTGGCAGACGCCGGCATTCAGCCTGAAGATGTAAGTTTTATTAATGCGCATGGTACGGCAACGCATGACAATGACCTGGTTGAAGGCAATGTTTTGGCAAACATATTCGGGACCGGTTTGAAGATGCTCTCTACAAAAGGATTTACAGGACATACTTTGGGCGCAGCAGGGGGGCTGGAGGCCGTGTTTGCAACTGCCGGTCTCAGGGAAGGCTGGATACCCGCGAGCGCCGGTTTTGTAAATAAAGATGAAGCTATCCCTTTAATTCCCGTGAGAGAAAAAACAAATATTGCCGGCCGGTACGCTGTTTCCACATCGCTTGCATTCGGGGGGAATAATGCAGCGATAGTAATTGGAAGGATGTGAGAAAGCAGGTGGAGATTTTTTAAATGAACATTCTTGGAATAGGCATTGTTTTCAGCCGTGGAAGGGGCATAGATTGTTTTGAAAAAGCCCTTCAGGAGGGATGGCGGGCGCCATCTGAGGTTGAAATAAAGGGCAAAAAATCTTTTGCATATCAGGTTGACTCGCAGACAATATCTGATAAGACATTGCTGAAGAAAATGCGGCGTGCTGACAAGTTGAGCAGAATGGCGGTGCTGGCTGCTGCTGATGCACTGAACAACAGCGGGATAGAATTAACAAACAAAAAAACCGGCATTATCACCGCCACGGCTTTTGGCGCTCATGCAACTACATTTGACTTCCTGAATGACATTCTTGATTACGGCGAGGCAAATGTCTCTCCGACCGTTTTTTCCAATTCTGTTCATAATGCTGCAGCTTCGTATATATCTTCGGCGCTGGATATTCAGGGACCGACATTGACTGTTACGCAGTTTTTCTTCTCTTTTCATTCTGCACTTCAGCTTGCGCAGGTATGGCTTAATGAAAAACGCTGCGATTATATTCTTGTCGGCGCAGCTGAGCAATACGGTGATGTGCTCGGGTATATATATGACTCGAAATTGACGCCGGCGTCTGACGGCAGAATAAGACCTTTCAATTTTAGTCCGGCTTATCATGTGCCGGGCGAGGGCGCTGTCTTCTTTCTGGTGAGCAAAGAAGATTCGGAAAATGTATTTTGCAATATTGAAGAGGTGATGTACGGCGGGAATATAAGCAATGTGCAGGCAGATTTAAATATCATTGACACAGACGGCATGCTGTCTGACGAATCTGTTTACGGGTCAACGGTTTCTCCTCACATTCCAACAGCAGCTTATTCACCGTTATTCGGCAGCATGATGATAGGCAGCGCATTTAATTGCGCGGCCGGGGCGTTGATGATGAAGAACCAAAAATACTACACAAATCCTGTTTTGGATAACCCCCGGGGGATTCATCTTGTAAATAATGCCGGACCCGCTGATATTGAATTAATTCGCTCTATAAGGTATAGTTGTCATAGCGAAAAAGCTGCTGTCTATCTTAGAAAAAACCATTGAATTTTCAACCCACAGATGACATTGCAAAACATTCAGGATAAATTGATACAGGGAATCGCTGCGATAACAGCGAAAGACGGATCTTCTATTGCGCCGGATGTGCCTTTTCATAAACTGGGAATTGACTCTCTCGGCTTTGTAGAAATTCTCGTCTTCATAGAAAAGACTTTTAATCTCCAGTTGATAGAATCAGGGCTGGACAAAAAAGATTTTGAGACAATCCGCTCATTAGCAGCTTTTATTCACAAGAAGTTATAACTGTGGGTTTTGTAATTCCGTCATCAAAGAACAAGCGTTATCTCTCCGGTTCCGACTGGGTAATCAACCTGCTTGATTACATAATGAAACAGACAACCTGCGCCGGCAACATGTCGCAGGTTGTGCTTGCACTGGATTCCGTAATCAAGCATTCTGAACTTCAGGACCACCTGATACGGTTTACCAATGAATTCCCCGTAGTGCATGGCAGCATAACGCGTGATATTAATATTTGTCCTTACTGGCGGATACCCGAAAAAGCAGAAGCTAATTTAAAATTGACTTCTTACAATTGCCCCGGTGATGGAGACCTGTGGACCTTGCTCGGTAAATGTGCCAATAAACCTTTCAAAGACGACAGCGAACATCTGGCATTCCATCTTATCAATATAGAAAACCGGAAAAGCTGCCTTGCAATGACCTTTGACCACCGCCTGTTTGATGCCCGCGGAGCAGAGAGCTTTCTTAAACTTTTTCAGCAGTATCTTGAAAACAATCATGACCCTGCAATATCCACAGGCATTCCATCCACTGCGCCGGCGTATCTTTCGGAGTGGACCAGGAAATTTCTTGCCGGCAGGAATGTTAACCGCAAGATAGTTTCCCTGTCTAAAAATCCTCCCGGAGCTTTGCCCGTTCCAGGCGATAAAAGCAAAGAGTTTAAGTTCAGATTAATTACTTTCAATCAGCAGGAGACACAAACAATTTACGAAAATGCATACAAAGCAGCGGGTTATTTGATGGAGATGCCGTATCTGCTGACTGTTATAATGCAGGCTGTGAGTGGACTTTTTACGAAGAGAAATGCGCAGGCAGACAGTTATCTGGCCGCTGTTTCCATCGACATGAGGACAAGCGAGGACGTTAAGCAGGAGCTGTTTTTCAATCATGTGTCTTATCTTTTTTTTCAGGCCCAATGTGATATTATAAAAAATCAGAAGGAACTTACAAACATCATCAAAATGCAGATGTATGAACAGGTGAAGGCGGGTATCCCGCGCGATATAATGGAGGCAAGCCACCTGACCCGCATTGCGCCCCTGCCATTCCTGAAAAAAATAATCGATGTGCCGTTAAAGGGGAAGATCGCCACTTTTATTTTTTCGCATGTGAGTAAAAATATTTTGTCTCCCGAAATTATGGGAACAGGGATAGAGAATGTTTTTCACATGCCGCGTGTTCCTGTACCTCCGGGGCTCGGTTTCTTCTCTAATTACTTTAACGGCAGGCTGAATCTGGTAATATCATTTCTTGACGGTATGCTTACCAGTGAAGAAGTGCATTTACTTGAGACAGGTATAAAAGAGGGACTTACCGCATGTCAAAAAGGATAAACAATTCCTGCCAGGTGCTTGTTGTTGGAGGCGGTGTTTCAGGGACCGCAGCTGCCGTTGCCGCAGCCAGATGCGGTATGCAGACTGTGCTGCTTGAAAGGGATTCTTTTCTCGGAGGCGCCGGATATTCCGGGCTGCACCAGTACATATGCGGTTTATATGTGAATGGTGATGCCATACCCGGGGAGACCCTGAATAAAGGGATCGTCCGTGAGATCGTTGGTCTTTTAAATAAATTATCACCTCAAAGAGCAATAAAGAAAATAGGGCAGGTATATGTGCTGCCATATTCAGGAGAGGACCTCGCATCTGCTTTCAGCTCCTTGTGCGGGAATGAAAAGAATATAAAGGTATTTTTCAATGCATCCGCTGCTGAAGTCAAGAAGAAAGGCAGAACAATAACCGAAGTTGTATTTTATCAGTCAGGAATCATGCATAGAATAAACCCGGGTATATTAATCGACTGCACTGGCAGTGGTGATGTTTCTGCGATGGCGGGCGCAGGTTTTGAATTGTCTCCCTCAGGGAAAAGACAGCTTGCGGGCTTTACTGTCCGTTTGAAAGGACTGAAAGACAGTAGTGAAATTCTTTCAATAAAGGTGCCTTATTATCTGTCACAGGCGGCGAACAAAAAACTCCTTCCTGCATATTTGAGATTTACTGTTTTTAGCGTGGGGGAAACGGCCGGCGTCGGATTTTGTAAAATAAATATCGGCGGCCCTGACAGCGCCAGACGTGAACAGACTGTAAGAAAAGACGCCCTGGAGATGATCAAATATTTAGCAAAAAAGCTGCCTTCATTTAAAGACGCTTATATCGCGGAAACTTCTTTGAGAGTTATGGAGAGGGAAGGCAGGAGGGTTTGCGGTGAGTATACATTGACCGAAGACGATGTCCTCAATGCCGGAAAATTTGACGACGGCGTTGTGAAAAATTCATGGCCCATGGAAATATGGGACAAAAAGAAGGGGACTATTTATAAATACGTCAAATCAGGCGACTATTATGAAATCCCTTTTCGTTGTCTTAAGGCAAGAGGAATTCACAATCTTTTACTGGCAGGGCGCTGCATCTCCGTAACACGCGGGGCGCTCGGTTCCACACGCGTGATGGGCACATGTATTTCACTGGGAGAAGAGGCGGGAAAAGCAGCGGCATATTACCTCAAAAAAGGGAAGTATCCTTTTGAGGACAAATTCAACCTGAAATGAGTATCATATGCCACAACATTACGAAACTATGAAGGAGACCGCCATTGCGCATTTTACTTGTTAAGCCGCATCCGCAGTTGCTTATAGCAAAACGCCTGCAGGAAGGTTTCCTGCATCTTGAACCTCTGGAACTGGAAATAGTCGCAGGGGGAGTGCCGGCGGAAGATGAGGTATCGATTTGCGACCTGGGGATCGAGAAGTAAACCTCTACGGAAATTCCAGGAGCAATTAAAAATGCTAAACCCCCATATTGTTGGATTTACCGGATACAGTTCACAGTCGGCCATGGTAAAGAAACTGGCAAAGATCGCAAAAGAGTACAATCCTTCGATTATTAATGTGGCAGGCGGCGTTCATGCGACAATCATCCCTTCTGATTATGCAGTAGACGGTATTGATATTATTGTACGCGGCGAAGGCGGAACAACCTTCCGCGAGATTGTGGGCCGTTTCAAACGAGGTCAGGCGCTTCACTTTGGAGATGTATCGTTGTCTCCCCAAGACCCTGATTTTCAGACGAAGGCTGAATTGCCTCCGCCTGAATTCCCCCCGGTACATGATATACCCCGTCCGCGAAGGGACCTGGTCCAGCGCTCAAAATATTTCTGTGTCTGGACCTCGGCCCCTGAAAACAGACTGGATACCATCTTCCCGCAGACAGCCAGCATGCGCACCTCCACAGGCTGTGCATTCAACTGCTCTTTCTGTGTAGTCCATTACATCATGCGCGGTAAATATCTGCAGCGGAAGCCTGAGGACGTCGTTGATGAAATAGCACAGATAAAAGAAGATAATATTTATTTTGTTGATGATGAGACCTTTCTGAATAAAAAGCGTATGACCGACATTGCTAATCTCCTGCTCGAGAAGGGAATAAAAAAGAAGTATATCAGTTGGGCCCGGAGCGATACCATCGTGAAACATCCTGAATTGTTCCGGCTCTGGAAAGAAGCCGGGTTGGGACTGGTCTACGTCGGCCTTGAGGCAATGAGAGGGGCGCAACTCGACAATTATAATAAAAGGACAAACGTTGAGACTAACCTCAAGGCAGTGTCTATACTTCGTGAGATCGGCATAACGCTTCATGCAAGCTTTATCGTCGACCCCGATTTTACTGTTGAGGATTTTGTCGCGCTCGAAAAAGATGTTTTGGACCTCTGTCCCGCGGAAGTGACTTTCACGGTGTTCTCACCGCGCGCCCGGAACGGAGTTGTTCCGGAAACATAAAGACGATTATATCTGCGATCCGTTTTTATTTTACGACTGCATGCATACGATACTTCCGACGAGGCTTGGATTGAAAAAATTCTATGCGCATTTTGGACGGCTCTCGAGCGTTGCGCTCAGGGCTAATCCGCTGAGGGTCAACAAGGTCAAGGTCCCGGGAAAAGAGGTCCTTAAGGTCATTTACCGCGGCACCAGATATATTTTTGCACTCCGGAACATGTATAAGGATTACCGGCAAAATAATGGACTTGGATAACTGCAGGGACTGCATGAATATTTTTCAGACAATAAAAAAGGAGACCGCCGGATTCAGCGGCAAAACAGCGGTCATTGAGGATGACCGCAGCATTACTTATGGAAATCTGGTCTCCTCTGCCGAAAGTGTCGCGTCTTCCATGAAAGAAGAAGGGGTTGAGCGGTTTGACCGGGTGGGCCTTCTTTGCAGCGACAGCATAGATTATATAATCACGAGCCTGTCTGTCTTATCTCTCTTTGCTGTAGTTGTACCGATCTCTACGGACCATACTGAAGATGAGATCCGGGAGGTCCTTGGCAGGATAGCGATAGATTATCTGCTTTTTGAAAAAGGCCCATACAATGACGAAGACGCTCATGTGTTTAACCATGAAGGATTACTGAGAAAAGAGCTTTTCATTCAAAAAAGGAGCGTTAAAGAAAAACCTTGCGATGAATATTATAAAATCAATCCTGCATTTATCCGCTTCAGTTCCGGGACCACCGGCGCAAGCAAGGGTGTTGTCTTGTCGCATGAGTCCATTATTGAAAGGACCGAGGCAGCGGATAAAGGATTGAAAATGAAACCGGATGATACGGTACTATGGATACTTTCCATGAGCTTTCACTTTGTGGTGACCATTCTTCTGTTTCTTCGCCGGTGCTTCGACCATTGTGCTCTGCGGCCATCATTTTCCTGAATCCCTGATTGAAGGCATCACCAAACATAACGGGACCTTTATTTATGCCTCTCCTTTTCATTACAATTTACTGGCCGGTTCGAATCTGCTTGCGCCCGGCTCTTTTGAAAAAATACGCATAGCTGTTTCGACTGCGATGAAATTGCCTGAAAACGTCGCAGATGAATTTTTCAGAAAGTTCGGCATTGCATTGACTGAAGCATATGGAATCATAGAGGTAGGATTACCTTTTATTAATCTCTCAGCAGAGAAAAATAAACCTGACTCTGTGGGTAAAGCATTGCCGGATTATGAGGTTGCTGTGCTTAAAAAAAATGAAGACGGAGTCGGGGAAATTAATATCAGAGGCAAAGGGATGCTGGACGCCTATTTTTCTCCCTGGCAAAACAGGGAGGATATCCTGCAGGAGGGCTGGTTCAAAACAGGTGATTTAGGCAGGATTGACAAAGACGGATTTCTGACGATAGTGGGGCGCGAAAAAGATGTTATTAATTTCGTCGGGATGAAGGTTTTTCCATATGAGGTTGAATCTGTAATAAATCAGTTCACCGGCGTGAAGGAATCCTGTGTTTACGGCGAGGACCATTTGCGGTATGGTCAACTGCCAATGGCAAAGGTTGTATTGAAAGAGGGCTCTGACACAT
>CAVOUK010000010.1:0-312413 GCA_963699585.1 Thermodesulfovibrionia bacterium
AGTGACCGGAATATTCTTCAAGCTTCCGGCGGGCGCCTTGTCCGATGTTATCGGCAGGAAGAGGACTATGCTGATCGGGCTTCTCTTCTTCGCCGTCATGCCTTTTACATACCTTTTCATCCATGATTACAATCTGCTCGTCCTCATCAGATTTATTCATGGACTTGCAACAGCGATCTACGGCCCCGTCTCTATGGCGGTCGTTGCTGACGTGGCAGGGGCAAAAAAAGGCGAGATGCTTTCATGGTTTTCCTCGGTGACGATCATCGGGAATCTCCTGGGCGCACCTGTCGGAGGCTTCATACTCCATAGCGCAGCAGGGGCCCCTGGGCCTTCAATTGCCGATTTTCACAGGGCCTATCTGTTAAGCGGTTTTGCGGGAATGATGTCGCTCATTATTGCACTGAGATTATTAAAAGAAAAAGAGGCGGTAGAAAAAAGCAGGGGGTTAAAGGAGTCTTTAAAGAAATTTGCATCAGGGATAAAAGAAGTGATAAGCGATAAAAGGATAGTGATCACGTCAAATATGGAGGGCTTACAGAATATGACTGTAGGCGCACTGGAGGCCTTTCTCCCGATTTACGCTGTGACTGTGGCCGGGCTGAATGAATTTCAGGCAGGTCTCCTCTGGGGAATACAGGTGCTTTCAACTATACTGTCCAAGCCCATTATGGGTAAGACATCGGACATATACGGCAGAAAACCGTTAATCGTGGCAGGGATGATATTGTGTGCAGTATCTTTCGGATTGATCCCTCTTTTGAAGGATTTTTATCTTTTGATGCTTGCTGCAATCTTCTTCGGTTTTGGCGAGGCATTTGTTACCTCGTCTTCAGCAGCCCTTGTTGCCGATATCTGTAAGGAAAAACACTTTGGAACAGCAATGGGGACCTTCGGTACTATCTTTGATATCGGCCATGCAGCCGGACCGATCCTCGCCGGGTTTCTTATTGCAAGATTTGATTATCTTTATTCATTCTGGATAATGTCTCTGCTCCTTCTGATCTCTGTTCCGTTCTTTATTGCCGGTGTGAACATAAAACAGAAGCCTGGAGAGGGATAAAAGAGGGTTTTTGTGAGAAAAGTGCGTTAAACTTTCTTTTTTCTGATGATAATTACTGAAGAAATAATGCACAAAAGGGCCAGGACAAATGTTGGAAAAGGGAAAATCACAAACATAACTACCGGTGTCAGCGCAATTCTTGTAACAAATTTTAAATACTCACTGTCTCTGATAACATCCGCTATTGAGGGAGAGTATTTATAATAGAAATCTACGAAGGCCCGTCCTGGAGAATTGCTTAAGAGATGCCTGTCCCTGAATGCTCTCAGCGCTTTAACATATGGATGCATCATGCTTCCATATGCAGCGGTAGCGATAAAACATCCGCCGCCGCCGCCACCACCGCCTCCTCCTGAAGTTGTTCCTACATTGCCTGAATTTCCGCCATTCCCGCCGCCGTTGTTGCCATTTCCATTTTCCAGGGAATAGTTTTCTTCTGTAAGGGCGTTATATGCGTTTAATCTGCCGCCGGACGCAACTTTTCCGCTTAATGAGGCCCTGGCATCAACGCTGTTCAGAAGCGCACCTTTTATTTCAAGGTTGGTTAATAGAGGTTTCAGCGCCTTTATCAGTCCTGCTGCTCCGGAAACATGAGGCGCGGCCATGGAAGTTCCGCTATAGTAAGCGTAACTATAGCTGCTTATAACAATAGGTGACCTTGATAATGTAATGTTGTCAATATGGACCCCTTCAGTGTTGATCGTAGAGTCGGTTGTCAATCCAAACCCGAAATAAAACTGGTCATACATTTCTGCTATTTCTGTAAGGCTGTCAGTTGAATCTGAGATATAATTGCCGTTCGTGGTGCCTGTCCTGTAATCTATCCAGTCCCAGGTGCTGCCATTGATCGAGTAATTAATATCAAGGTAATCGTAATTCTGTTCAACCTGACCGTTCCATTTGAAAGTCAAAGTATATATATTGTCTTTTACAGTCGTGACAGGCGTCATATACCCTGCCCAGGATGAGGTGTTATTGGCATAGTTTCCGCTGGAGCCGTCTTCAAGACTGTTCGTTCCGCTGAAACCTGTTCCGCTCGTATCGGACCATGTGGAATTAGTCCCTCCACCGGCCCAGCCCAAAAGGGGAAGGGCGCCGGATGCACCATCAAAAGTCTCTTCATAAAGAGTGACCGGAGAACCGTAGCCGATTACTGGAATTGTGCTGTATATGTTTAAGCCGGGGGCTGCCAGATCAACTGATGTTTTACCGTAATTGGAAAATGACGCAAGATTGTCCCGCGAATCAGTGGCTGCTACAGATATGATATTGGCGCTTTTATAACCAGCCGGATAAAAGGAAAATTTATCAATGTTGCTGCTGCTGTTTCCTGCGGCGCAGACCACAACCGCATTTGATGCATCTATGGCGTCTTTAAGCGCCTGACTGTAACCGCTTCCTCCCCAGCTGTTATTGATGACATGAGCTCCTTTTGCGTTGGCATAAAGGATAGCTGATACGGCATCGGCTGTTGTGCCGCTGCCGCTTATCCCCAGGAACCTTAACGGCATTATCTTCGCCTGCCACATTACTCCTGTGATACCATTGCTGTTGTTTCCATGTGCCGCAATCGTTCCTGCTACATGCGTTCCGTGGCCGTTATAATCCGCAGGGTCATTATCATTACCGACAAAATCCCATCCTTTGCAGTCATCTATATACCCGTTACCATCATTGTCTATCCCATCCGAACAGCTTGTTTCCCCGGTATTGTTCCAGATATTGCCTGCCAGATCAGGGTGATCATATGCAACACCTGTGTCAACGACGGCAATTACAACATCAGTTGAGCCGGTTGTTAAGTCCCAGGCTTCAGGTGCGTCTATATCAGCGTCAGCGCCCCCTCCTGTTTGACCTGTATTGTGAAGCCCCCAGAGATTATTGAAATAAGTATCATCAGGAACTGAATCAATGCGGACAATATAGTTTGGTTCTGCGTATTCTACATCCGGATCGCTCTTATAGTACTCAACAGCTTCTTCAACGCTGACTCCGTCGGGCAGTCTCATCTGGTGGATTCTGACACCTTTAAACTCCTTCTTTTTTAAAGAACCGATCCTTTTATGAAGCGTATTGATCTTGTAAGCGGTTGTATCGCTTTTAAATTTTACAATGACCTCTCCCGGTACATATTCTGCAAATCCATTGCTGCAGAAGAATATGACAAGCAGGGATATAATCGCAACTATTCTGATTTGAAACGGCAAACGCATCATGTATCTTTCTACCTACCTCTTTATCTGTTATTTCGGTAGAAAGATGTGTTTACTTTAGCGTTGCAGGATTAATCAGGAGATTGCTTGAGGGCATTTAATAGACGGACGTAATCTTCTATGCTCAGATTCTCCGCCCTAAGCCCGGGATCAATGCCAGCTTTAAGCAGGGCGTCTTTTATGCCTTCAAATGTTTTTAGACTGTTCGTAAGGGTTTTCCGTCTTTGCGAAAAGGCGGTTTTTACTACCTTTAAAAAGAACTCTTCATCTTTAACCTTAAAAAAAGGCGATGGATTGACCTCAAAATGTACAACTGCGGAATCAACGTCAGGCGGCGGCAGGAAGGCCTTCCTTGATACTGTAAATTTTAATGAAGGCTTGGTATATAGCTGTGTGGAGATCGAGAGCACACCGTACTCTTTGTCGGTGTGTGAAGCCGTTATTCTCTTTGCCACTTCTTTCTGCATCAGCAGGGTCATGCTCGGCATTTTCTCCCTGAACTCAAGCAGCCTGAACAAAAGCGGGGTCGTAATGTTATATGGTATATTTGCAACAACTTTGAAATTGCCCTGAATGTCATTGAAGGGGAATTTCAGTGGCATCGGCCTGTATGATCTCAACGTTGTCATGCGTTGAGAGTATCTCCTGAAGCCTCCCGATCAGTTTTTTGTCGATCTCAATGGCTATGACCTGTTTAGCATAAAGTGAAAGAAATTTTGTCAGCGTACCAAGCCCCGGGCCGATCTCAACGACCGTATCGTCCTTTGATATACCGCTGCAACTGATCATCTTTTTCAGTATGTTGGGGTCAAAAAGGAAATGCTGTCCAAAGGGTCGTTTCATATGGCCTCGTATATTCCTCCCGTATTAGTAAAAATGATAAAGGACTGTACGTTCTTTGAACTGAATAGTTTCTTCACTGCATTCTTATACATATTCATCTGGAAAGAATATTCGCTTAGTAAATATTTTATTTCTTTTTCTTTAACCGGGAATGTCTTGTAATCGTATATTTTATATACATCACCGGATTTAATTATCCTGTCAATTCTTCCTGAATAAACAGAGTCTCCGGATTCGAGTATGAACGGAAGCTCTGCAAAAGAATCTTCCCTGGGCATGATTATATCCTGCCAGACGCTTTTTTCTCTAAGCGTTGCGATCTCATTTTCAATGACTTTATTCTTTCTTTGCAAATCCTCACCGGTGATCCCTTTGGATGCAAGCAGGCTTGCTGCTTTTGTCAGTAAATCGTTTTCCTTCAAAATCCCCTTTGATACGCCTTCAAAAACCCTGTGCAGCACGTCTCCGATTATCAGCCAGTCCTCACCGTGCCTGCTGCGGATGTCAGTGGTTTCTGTAACGGATTTCCATGGAACGCGTTTCGGCAAAGGTAATGGAAGGACCTCAACCTGGCGGTGGTCCACATGTATTGGTTCCTCTTTTCGCGCATGCTCATAGAGCATTCTGACGTCTTCTTCTGTAAGCAATGCCAAACCTTTGATATCTGCGCCTGTGACAATAAGGCCATCATTATGTTTTTGAAGCCCCAGCCCTTCCGAGAGAAATCCCAGAAAGCTGTTTTCCCTGCTGTCCCGGTGTCCGGTGAGTATGAGCGCTTCCTCGGCCCTTGTCACTGCGACATAGAAAAGTCTTTTCTGCTCCTCTTCCTCCCTTGCTTCATGCATTTGGAAATCGTCGTCCTGTTTGCGGATGCATGGTTCGGGGACGGATTTAAAAAAGAAGCTTCCTTCCCGTTCGTATATCAGATTGTCGCCGGCCCTGGAAGAGAACTGCTCCTCAATGCCCGGCACAATCACGACAGGAAATTCAAGCCCTTTTGCAGCGTGGATGGTCATTATTTTCACTGCGTCCATGCCTTCAGTATTAACATTCGCCTTTGCCTCATTCTCGCTGACCGCTCTTTCAAGAAAGTCCCTTATCTTGATGAGTGATTTGCCTTTTGCCTCAAGGTCCTCAACAATACGGATGAATTTTTTGATATTGGCCCTTTTTTGCTCTTCATGGAAAAATCTCCAGGCCTTTGTGCTGACAAGTATATGCTCAATCAGTTCTGCAACCGGCATTTTTGGAAGCAGTGAAAGCCAATATTGTAGGATATCGTAGGGGCGGGGTGACCCCGCCCTTACTGATTCGGCAACATCATTCCCCATCTTCTCAAACAGGCTTTCCCCTTCAAGGCCTGTCAACTGGAGGATAAAGCTTTCATCCATATTTAACAGAGGACTTTTCAGGAGCATGTACAGGCTGTAATCGTCATGCGGGTTTGACAGGAAAAACACCAGCGCACGGAGTGTAGAAATTTCATTTTCCTGATGAAACCCGATCCCCTTTACTGCGACAAAAGGGATGCTGTAATTTCTCAACGCCTCTTCATAAGGCGCAAGATGCGTCCTTTTTTTCAAAAGTATTGCAATGTCTGAATACCTGCAAAATCTTTTTTGTTCTGTGGCGCGGTCAGCGATCTCAAAGTTTCCGGCAAGGGATTTTATTCTCTGAGCAATAACATCAGCTTCTTTCTGTTTTTTCTCATCCATCCCTGCGTCTTCATCCTCTTGAAGGAGGACCAGTTCTATGCGTCCGGAATTAGGGAGTCCCGGTCCTATGCGCTGTGAAAGGGCTGTACCGGGTTATCCAGGGATATTTTTCAGGGCGTTGCATTATTTTTGAAAAACCCGGTTTGTGAATTCTACAATTGCCGGACGGCTGCGGTAATTCTCTTTGGCCTCTACATATAAGAATTCGTCCCCAAGCCAGGTCTCCATCTGCTCTTTGGCCCTGTGAAAGATCTCCACATTTGCTCCCCTGAAAAAGTATATCGACTGCTTTTCATCTCCTACAAAAAATATCGTCGGCCTGGTCCCGCTTTCCCTTTTCGCACCCATACCGGAGCGCCATTCCTCGGTGAGCTTGTTAATGACCCCCCACTGAAAATTATTTGTGTCCTGAAATTCGTCAACGAGGATGTGGTCGGTCTTTTCGTCGAAGGCATAAAGGATGTTCGCCCATTCAGGATTTTCAGTGAGCATCTTGTAGGCAAGATATTCAAGGTCGCTGAAGTCGAGAACTCCTTTTGCCTTTTTCCTCGCCAGATATTTACGGAGACAGGCATTGAAAATGGTATATATCCTCTTGCCCCGCTCTGAAAATTCTTCAACTCTGATGTTCTTCCAGCATAGGGACATTTTCAATGCCCACTCCTGATAGTTTGCAATGCCTTTCAATGCCGAAGGCGTTTTTTGGCGGGGCAATCCAGCCGATGTTAAAAATAAATCCTCAATAGAAGCTATCTCCCTGCCGAAACCTTGTAAAAAGATCTTTTTGTAATTGTGTATCGCATCATCTGCCGTCTCCCATGAACGCAGCTCCTCTGTCAGTCCTTCGGTCACTGACGGTGTATGAATAAACGGCTTTGCCTCAAGTGAAAAAGGTCTTTTATGGAAAAGATAATCCATTGTATTTTTTAAATAATCCAACCCTCTGAAGCCCTTCTCCCCGAGGGTTTGCAGGATAAAATTATTCTCTTCCTGTAAGGGCGATTCATGAATCGCCCCTACGGCTGACGGCTGACGGCTGATCGCTGACGGCTGTTTTTCCATGAGCACATCGTAAAGAATCTCGTCCCATTCCAGGCCCGCATCCATTTCATCTGAGATGCTGTAATTCGGGTCAATATCAGCGTCAAAAGAAAAACGTCTGATCAGGGTCCCGCAGAATGAATGAATTGTGGATACGCGCATGAGCGGTATCTTTTCAAGCAGAGAGCGGAACAGCTTTTCGTCTTCGTTCTTGAGGATCCTGAGTATCCTCTGTTTCATCTCCGCAGCTGCCTTATCAGTGAATGTGACGGCGAGGACCCTCTCCACATCCACGCCGTGCTGCAGCAATGCAATATAACGCCGCGCAAGCTTCTCGGTCTTGCCGGAGCCTGCCGGAGATGAGATCATTATGCTCTTGTTTGTGTCGAGATAGCTCATAAATTTTCAGAGATATGGTTCCTGTAACGGCAATTCATGAATTGCCCCTGCATTTTCTGTCATCCCTTTTGCACAACGCACTATGATTACAATTCCTGCATTCATTATCGGCCGGTTCAGCAGGGAACATGCCTTTCTTCATTTGCTCAATCAATGCCGTTGTTTCCCGCAGGGCTTCCTGGATAAATTCCTCCATACTTTTCTTCTTGCGTGGATACCAGTCTGTTTTGCCTTCTTTCAGAGAATAATAGCCTGTCTCATCCACAGGCTCAGGATGATTTTCCTGCCACATCCGCGAATAAAGCGGCAACTGAAGGCTTTTTTTGTCAATCGAGCCGGTCTTGTAATCGAGGAGGATGACCGAGACTGGTATCCTCCGTTGTCCGTTTTCCGGGCGATCACTGACTGCTGACTTCTGACCTCTGACTGCTTTCTGTCAACTCTGTCGATCTTGCCTCTCAATTTTATTCCGTTGATCTCTGCCTCTATTTTCTCCTCAATCTTGTATGGACTAAAGCCCTGCATTCTGATCTCCGTCTCCTGTTTTTTCATCAGGGGCAGAAGATTGCGGAATATTTCTCTGGTTACATCAGACCAGAATTCGCCAATAGGGATCTCCTTTAAACTTTTTTCGAGCGCTTGAAAAAGCCTTTTCTCAAAGGCATCCAATTCCCAGTGTTTGTCTTTAAATAAATACTCCATAGTCTTGTGCGCCAGGTTTCCCCACTGCATGTATTCCACCTCAAATCTCGGAGGCCTGGCTATTTCAAGCCCTAATATTTTTTCGAGATAAAATTTAAAAGGGCATTTTCTGTAATAATCAAGGTCCGTCACTCTGAAATATTTTTTTGACATTGCGCTGATCTTCCCGCGCAGGATGGAGATCGCCTTTGCATCAAAATATGCTTCTGTGCCGGCATTGTTTTTAAGTGTTAACGCAGAGCCTTCGTTTACAAGGACATCTTCCTGTGTGAATATGTTCAGTGAGGCAGGGCCTATCATATTTCCCCAGTCCAGAAACGGCGAGGGCAGAAATATTTTATCGCCGTCAGCAGACGGGCAGGAGAGATAAGGCTCCAGTATTGAGGCATTGAGCAATCTCTTGAAATATACTCTTTGTCTCTCGAGATAATATTCAAGGTGAGGAAGGCCCAAAGTCTTTTTGACCTTCTCCGGTAAAACAGGGTCCATGGCGGGACGCGACGGAAAACGGCCTTCTGTCATGCCGCCGAAGAACAGCGCCTTTGACTCGATTGCCGCGGCCAGTTCAAACGGGAGGACCTTTACGCCGTCAACGTTTTCATAAGGGGCCGTCAGGTCACTGAGGAGATGCCTTAAATAAAATCCGGCATCATCTGCCTGCAAAACTGTTCCATACAATCCGGCGAACTGTCTCAATTCAGAGAATTGGCTTTTGATGCTTTCTGCTATCCTGTCTCCGTAGAAAGATTGTTCATCCCTTAAATAATCAAAAAAACCGAACTTGTTAAGTGCAGATTCAAAGGCGTCGGCAAAAGCGCTCATGTCGCGCGCTTTTCTTATATTTTCAAGCGCATCAATAACCGGCCTTATTCCTTTTTGAAACTCTGTTGTCCTTTCTTTAGAGTTTTCAGATATATCATTGCCGGAACTCCTGAGGACGCCTTCAATTGAAAGCCAGGACTCTTTGCCTTTAATGATTCCGGCGCGATAAGAAAGCGTCACAGCCTGTTTCTTTACCGCATCATGAATTTCCGGAAAACAGGGAGACGTGAGAATGGAGAGAAAGTCGTTTCTTGGATAGTCGTTCTCAATACAGGAAATTATCTCTTCCAATACTGCAAATGGCTTTGTCGCAGACAAATTGTACTCGCCAATGCTTGCCGGGATGCCGTGCTTGCTTAATATCCTCCTGAGCATCGGCAGGTACTGCAAAAGCGATGGAAAGCATACGGTTATCTCCCATGGCAGTATGTTGTCAAGGATGAGTTTCCTGATATTCCTTGCGATCCCCTCTACCTCCTCTTCTACTGAATTATATGAGTAGTAACCCGTCGATTCCCTGTGAACAGAGCATTCAAGCTTTTTGACCGTCATCCCCTCTTTGCGTGAAAGGAAGTAGCGCAGCAGTTCTGTGTTCTCTTCCGCAAGAATGATTATTTTTTCAGCATTATCCGCCAGTGCTTTAATATTCTCAAATTCAAGAGGCGTGGGATCAAAAAAACCGTCAATTATCAACGTGTCCGTTGTTCGTTGTCCGCTGTCAGTTAACTGTTTTATGATAACGATACAATTTCTCAGCAAATCTTCTGGGTCCATAAGGTTATTTTGTTTTAATTCATTCTCATATAATTGAAGAATTTCCAGGGCCGTTGTCGCTCTCCCGAGAGTCTTTTCTTCTAAGATGAGCTGCTTGAGGTCTTCTTTTAATTGTGAAAAATCTTTATCTGGAATATAGTGCCTGATCTTTCTGAAAAGGTCTGATAAAAGACGGGCGTAGCCGATGTTATTGTTTTTAATGATTTTGCAGAGTATAAGGGCCCTCATGCGTTCGGAGATTACTGAAAATCCCCCTGTATCCCCCTTTTGCAAAGGGGGTAACTCCCCCCGTCCCCCTCTTAATTTAAGAGGGGGTGAAGGGGGAGTTATTTCATGAAGATTTATTGCAAGCTGTTTTATGGTCAATGCCTGAAACGGGATGTATACTGACTTCCTGCCGGCAGTTTTTAAATAAGACAAAAACTGTCTTTTTGCCTCTGTGAGGACAGAATTGTTCGGAGCAAGATATAGAACGGACGAGAAATTGTTTTCAGGATAGAGTGAAACAATCTCTTTGAAAATTGCTTCTCTTTTATTTCTTGCGCCAAGCGGCGCTATGAAAAGGGTCCCTTGTTGCATGTAATCCCTATCTTTCAGGAAAAAGACTATAACCGTTGAGGATGGTTTTGGTTATGGCCCTAATATTCATTAAGTAAATTTGTAATTAACGCTATCATTATTTCTTTTTCTTTCGGTTTGCTTTCTGCAATCAAAAGGGCTATAGCTACCAGAGTGTTATCATTAATTTTTGCCTCACCGGTAGATTTTAAAAGGTAATTGTTTTTGTACAGAAACAATATAAACAGAAACGAGCCTATGCGTTTATTGCCGTCAACAAACGGATGGTCCTTTATTGTGAAGTAAAGCAGATGGGCCGCCTTTTCTTCAATGCCGGGATATAATTCTTTTCCTCCAAAGGTCTGATTTATTGCATGCAGAATTCTCTCAAGTGCCTTTTTCCCTGTCAATCCCGAATAATTCTGAAGCCTCATTCTGCTTCATCAAAGCTTCTTTTAACGATTCAATAGCTTTTTTAGCCTCTGTGTATTTAATCTGTCCCGCAGGTTTTGATATGCCTTTGGAAAGGACATTAATATCTTTGTTGTCATATCGCTGTAAAAGTATCCATGACTTTGCATAGCCGGTAATAATTGACAAAAGCCCAATCGCTTCAGCTTTGGTAAGGGCTGCATGAGCAGTCTTTTGTAAAAGAGCTACTGCTTTTTCAAGTTCCTTTAACCTGGCCTGCTGTTGCTCTGTCAGTCTTTTTTCATTTAAGGTGAAGCCCTTAACAATATGCTCCCTCAAAACATTTGTTGCCCATATACGGAACTGGGTGGCGCGTTTTGAATTGACTCTGTAACCAATGGAAATAATAACGTCAAGGTTGTAAAAACTTGACCGGTTTATCCAGAAAAAGGAATGTGCATTTTTTGCACATTCCTGAATTCTTTTACCAACTCGTTGTTTTTAAAAATATTGTTTAAGTGTTTGGTGATAACACTTCTTTCTGTCTTAAAAAGTTCTGCAATTTGTTTTTGAGTAAGCCAGACGGTTTCTTGCTCCAGTTTTACATCAAGCATGGCTTCTTTATCATCAGTTGTGTAGATAATAATCTCGCCGTGCTTGGCTGGGATGTTTTTATTTTTTTTGGTCATCTAACTAACTGTCTTTCTTCTTCCTTCTGGTTCTACAACGTCAATTTATATTTTGTACATCCCCTCAAGCGGACATTCCTTGCACCTCGGCTTCGGTTTACAGTAATGCTTGCCCGCCATTACAAACAGGGCATGGTATTCATTGAATAACTTAACATCCATGGGAAGGTTTTTGTGAAAAAGCCCCTGAAGCTCATGATAAGTGGCTTTTTCCGGTGCAAGTTTATGCCGTACGAGAACGCGTTTTGTATAGGCATCAATTACAAATATCGGCTTATCGAGTGCGTACAGGAGAATGGAATCCGCAGTTTCAGGCCCGATGCCGTTTATCTCAAGGAGTTGATGTCTCAACGCATTTGTATCTTCATTCTGCATCTGCTCTACACGGCCTTTGTAATGATTTGCAAGGAAATCAAGGAAATGCTTAAGCCTTTTAGCTTTGATATTGAAATACCCTGCCGGCTTTATTAATGAGGCAAGTTCTTTATGCGACATATCATGCAGTGCTTTTGAATAAAGGACATCGCTGTTTTTTAAATTATTTATAGCCTTCTCAACATTTACCCAGTTTGTATTCTGAGTGAGTATTGCGCCTACCGCCACCTCAAATGGCGTTTCTCCCGGCCACCAGTGCTGCGGGCCGAAGGCTTTGTAGAGGGTGTTGTAGATATCGGTCAGGATTTTATTGTAATCTGTTTGTCTTTTCTTTCCCATATGCCCATTCCGTCATCGCGGCTTGTCACCTGCGGCTGCCACAAGGGCGAGGCACCGCCTCGCCCCTACATAACTCTTACCCCTTAACTCTATACTCTGTTCTTTATCCCGGCGGCCAGTGCATTATCCTTCCACCCAACAGATGCAGGTGGATGTGGAAAACTGTCTGCCCTGACTCACGATTGCAGTTCATAACCAGCCTGAAACCTCTTTCAGCGATATTTCTTTCTTTTGCAATTTTATTTGCAGTCTGGAACATATACCCGACAAGCTCATTATCATCGCTTTTTATCTCCAGACTCGTTGATATGTGTTTCTTTGGTATTACAAGAATGTGTATTGGCGCCTGAGGGTTTATGTCCTCAAATGCAAGGACCCGTTCGTCTTCATAAACTATTTTTGAAGGAATTTTCTTTTCGACTATCTTGCAGAACAGGCAGTTCATGCTGTATTTCCTTTAATTTTTCACCACAGAGAGTAGAGATAAAATGTAATATGAATCCGCAGATTACACAGATTAACGTAGATTTTTTACTTAATTTGTGGAATCTGCGAAATCTGTGGATAAATTATTCTTCTTCTCCGTGTACTCTGTAGTTGTCCCATTATAAACAAAATAAAAATATTTTTATATAATATAGCCCATGGTACTTGTAAGCATTGATAAACTTAAAAACAACAAGTATTTCCTTGCAAACATTAGATGGGATGTTACCCCAAAGATTTTTCTGGAACCCAGGTCCCCTTCCGGGGAGAAGGTAGACATCACCCATGGATATATGCTGTACGTTGATATTGTTAATGGTAAACCTGTCCTGGTTATCATGCAACTCAAAAACATGGTGAGTAATACAGTCGGTTATATAGCTGATGTTCCTGAGGATTTATTGAAAGAAACCATGAATTGCACAGCAACAGAATGTGTTTCAGGCATGTATCCGCTTGGCGAAAGACTCGAGAAGTGGCTGAAAAAAGAATTCGGACTTAATTGAGTTAAATTTCTTTTATATTGTAACTGACCTTAACTTCTATGTCTTTGCGCAATGCGTTATAAACAGAACAATACTTGTTTTGCGAAAGGGATATGGCCCTGTCGAGTTTCTTTGTTGTGAGTCCGCTTCCGGAAATATTAAGGACCAGTTCAATCGACTTGTAATATTGAGGCGGGTCAGGCTTTCTTACCCCCGTAAAGTTGATTTTAAATTCTTTAATGTCCGCTTTCATTTTCCTGAGAAAATAGAACACATCAATTGCCATGCAGCCCGCAACGCTTGTAAGAAGCGTTTCTGTAGGGGAACAGCCCCACTGTAAATTTGCGTCATACTCAATTTCATATCCCATCTGGGTCCGGACCTTGAAAATGAGGTCTTTGTCCCACTCCAGTGTGCCTTTATTCACTTCCAGTATCTTTTCTTTGTAGCCCCCGAGGGACTCTTCCAGATTCTCTGTATTTTTTTCTTCCATGTGTGCTTAAACCTCCAATGTTCAATTAATAATGAATAATGACCAATTAAGGAATTATTTTTTAATTACTCAACCAAAAAGGTTATCCCGTTGACTCCCTCAGCCACTTCAGATAATCATCTGAACCTGCTATTATCGGGAGCGCTATGATCTCCGGCACTTCATAGCTGTGCAGCTCTTTTACTTTTGATTTTAATAGGTCAAAAAGTTCCCGGCGGGTTTTTACGATCATAAGAACTTCCGTATCATCCTCAGTCTTGCCCTGCCATGTATAAATAGAGCGTATACCTTTAATGATATTTGCACACGCCGCAAGCCTTGTTTCGACCAGGGCATGTGCAATGGAAACTGCCAGATCTTCACTGGGTGCAGTAACAATGACAACGATCTCTTCTGTCTGAATATTTTCTTTCATGCAGGATATTTTTGCAGAGATCCTGATAAAAATCAAATCAGACAATATTTGTATTCGGGTTAATCACAGAAGCAGAGTTCATCTGCCTGTTTTTTGAGTGCAAGGGCTTTTTTATTTGATATGGACAGGAGTCTTTGAATGTCCTGTTCTTTCATCCTGGCTAAATCTTTCATAAGAATAACATGGTGTTCAATTAATCTTCTTATCTGTGCTGAATTCAAAGATGACATGACTGTGACAGGGTAAAGTTTTTTGCCTTCGATCATTTTCTCAATGCTGTTGTTTGCCGGGTACCTCCAGCTTTTTATCGTGACGCCGGCGCATTGTGCAAACTGAATGGCATCGGAAGTAAAACGTGTGTTTGTCACGAGCCAGCCGGAAAAACTCTTGCCCGGATAGCGCGATTTAATGACAGGCCTGAGGTCCTGAAAACGTGCATGGACATAAAGCGCTATCTTGACATCAGGAGCGTTCTCCGCCCTGTTACGGTATTTGCATTCCACAAGGATTACTTCTTTATCATTTGAGGCAAAGACATCGACCTCGTGTTTGACACATTTCCCTTCCAGTATTAAACCGATCTTTACCTGATAACCATATTGATTCAGCAGTTCGCCAAAATACTTCTCGAAGGGATAACCGGAAGGCCCAAGTCTTAAAAGTCCCCTTTTTATGGAGTATCTAAGGCCTGAAACACTGTTGAACTGTCTGAGATACCTGTGTGCAAGCCTGTAGATCTTCTTTGTGCTTGTGTATGGGGTTATTCCGGAGATTATTTTTTCAATGACTTCTTCGGCCTGCTCCTGTTCAGCGCCCGATCTGAGCAGGGATTCCAGCAGTTTCTGCGGATTGAAGTCCTCAACAATTCCTGATGCTTTTTTAACCTGTATATTCATAGTGAATTTATTGCTTGTTTCGTTATATCCAGAACTCCGGGTATCTGCGCTTTTGGGGGATGTTATTTATCAGCAGGGCAATTGCCAGCATAATTGTCGCGCCAACTCCAACAGGGATAATTGCATAAAGGTATCCAAGGGCGTGTATCTTTTCACCGCCGATTACCGCGATCAGGGCAGTAGCTCCGCCGGGTGGATGGAGGGTTTTTGTTGCGTGCATTAATGCTATGGAAGTGGCTACTGCCATAGCTGAAGCAAACCACATAAGATCGTGAAATAGCAGAAAACTGGTGACCCCGATAACAGCGGAAATGATGTGTCCTCCCAGAAGGTTCCTCGGCTGAGCGAGGGGGCTTTTAATGGCTCCGTATATAAGAACAGCAGAGGCCCCAAAGGAGCCTACGATCATGACAAGGTCAGTATGTTCAAACCTGCTGTAATTGAGATAGGCAACTACGCCTATTCCAGAAAATGCGCCGATCCAGGACCATAGTATCTCCTCAGCACTGACCCGTGGAGGACTTTTGGTGGTGCCCTTCATTTTATTAAAATATGCTTTAAGCATTAAGAAATGCCTCTGTATGATTATTATTTTTCTCTAAACGGCAGATAGCGAAGTAAATCAGCCCGGGAAACAATGCCGATTAAATTGCCTGCTGAATCAGTGACGGGCACACGGTTTATATTCTTTTCGCTAAAGATGCCGGCAATCTCTGAAATAGTGGTGTTGCCGAATACTGTGATGGCAGGGGAAGTCATGATGTCTTCTGCCTTTAGAGCGCCAATGGATATAGCCATGCACCCTTTATTTTTCAGGCAGTCAGCTATTATCCCCATCATTGTCTTCGCACCTTTTACCCCCATGCCTGAGAGAAAATCTTTCTCTGAAATGATCCCGGTCACTTTCCCGTTTTCTTCAATAACAGGTACTCCCGATATAATATTATCAGCCATCAATTCCGCTATTTCTGCAACAGGCGTGGCCTTCTTAACAGAGAACACTTTTGTGGTCATGATATTTTTTGCCTTGACCGAACTGGATATTCGGGACATGGCATGACGATATGCCGTTTGATATACCTCTTTAAAATCCCCGGGCGTGATATCCAGATATCCGGAAATATCCTTCATCGCTTCCATGATATCTTCATCCGAGATCTCAGCTTTTAGAGGAAATGCTCGTTCTTTTTCACTCATATGTTTTCTTGTCTGAGGATGTTATGTAATTAATAATGAGCAATGGCATTTAAGGATTCCTTAATTACTAATTAATAATTACTCATTACTAATTATTCTTAAGCCTTACGGCATGTTGACGGTCAGTTCGTAACTCCCGACAGATACTTTACCCGCCATGCCTTTTTTCCAGAGCAGGTCCACGACTTTTGCTTTCGATGTTTTGGGGACCATTAAAATCAATTTGGCGCCGAGACCGGAGAGTATCTTCCATGCATCTGCCTGTTCAGGGGTGATGCTCCCGTCGGTTTCGACCTCCATGAGTGCAAGGACCATCCCGTGATTACCAAGGATCAGGTCAGGATAATGTCCCTTGAAGTCGTTTTTTTTATCTTCAATATTTATTTTGACATCATTATAATCCCTTGAAAGCCTGTCTTTCAGGTAGGATACCATCCAGTCATGGATCAGTTTTTCATTTTTCATAATAGTTACAAATTAACCTTGTATGTCAGATTTAAAATAAAATCGGGGGCGCCCGATGTATTGATATCTTCTGTAAGAGAGAGGTCATAATTGCTTTTTCCTGTTTTATATCTGCCTCCGATGATCAGGAGGAACGCGTCCCTGTCAACAGCTAACAGATCTGTCTGTGGATATATTGAAGACTGCCCCTGCAGTTGAACGAGAAAGCTTAAGCCATCCCCTGCGTCAGCCTCAATCCCTAATCCGCCGCAATAAAAGTTCTTCAGATCTAATTTTTCATGTCCTCTTACATCACCCGGGAATACGGCACCGAAATTTACGTAAGTGATAATACGGTCTGTAATTTTTTTATCGAGAAGTAAAGATAGTCCTGCATCCAGGCTGCCGTTGCCGTAACCCTTTCCGGCGTTTCCAACCGGCAGTTCGATATCTCCTTTTATGGATAAAACGAACCCGTCAGAGGTGATCAAAGGTTTTTTAAGGGCGAGCCTGATATCGCCCAGACTTATTCCGCTTTTGCCGTCGATAATTAATGCACCGTCTCTTCTGACCTCGTAGAGATATTCATTGTCGGGCCGCTCGCTTCTGCCGTAATCCGGCAGACCAAAAGTGCTGTGATAGCTTTCGAGAAAACCATCCATGAATCCACCGCCGATAATAAGTACAGGGAGGTCCATATCAAACTCAATAACATCTTTTATAATTCTTTTATATCTGAAGTTCAGTTCGGTCACTTCCATATCAAGATCAATGTCCCATTCACCGGAACTCTGCACGGTGTATGTGCTTGAATGTGAGAGGCTGTAGGACATGGAGTTCTCGGCAGCCGCCTTGTCCAGATACTGCTGATCTGCATGAAGAAATATCGGATAAAGATTGTTGACCTGAAGAGGGCCTTCAAAGGATGATGCAGTCGATAACGGCATAAAATAAGAAATAAAATAATACACGCAAGAGACCTGTGAAAAGTTTTCACTATACGCCCTTCCCCTGTTTTTCCTTATTTTCCATTAAAGCCTGTATGGCTTTTAATCCATAGGGGCTGCCCTTCTCTATTGCTGTCAGGACCGTGCCTCCTCCTGTGAAGAAATAATATTTTGTGCTGTCAAGGATGGAAAGATAGAGGCCCGGGCAGAGGTTCTTGAATTCCTGGAGAGTATCCCCTCCGCCGTACATTTTCAGAGCGGTCTTGTTTCTGTCTATTGTTTCATCAAGCGCTTTTGAACCTTCACAGAAGTGAGGGGTAAAACCCATTACGGCGTTGACAAAAATGGTTTTTGAATTTAATATCGCATCTTCAACGTCTTTATTTTCGAACGATCTTGGGTCAACATCCAGCATATATCCATAATTGTTCCCGCTCCGGAAATCGTCAATGCATATCGTTCTGTATTTGCCATCAAATTTTCCTTCCATTGTATCTGATTCTACAATGTAAGGGAGTTCGAGTATCTTCTGTTTTTTCTCATCAATGCTGACCAGTTTTTTTGCAGCCTCAACGTCTTCATCTGCAATGCCCTGAATGGAGATATTATATTTTGCGCAGAGATAACCGTTGTATAGGACGCCGCCGAGTATTATGTGGTCGGCTTTTTCATAGATCGCATAAAGGGGGCCAATTTTCGTATCATATTTTGAGCCTGCAATAACCGCAAGAAATGGCCTTTCAGGATTTATCACATTGCTCAGGTTTGATATCTCCTGCTGCATCAGGAAGCCCGCATACGAAGGGATGTATTTTGTAATATCGTATGTACTGACATGAGGCTGCCATGATCCGAAGGCGTCATTCACATAAACATCGGCAATATCAGAGAGCTGTACGGCGAAGTTGTCCCTGAAAAAACCTTCTCCTTCTTCGCCCCGGAACCATCTTGTGTTTGGCAGATAGATACCGCCTATTTCCCTGTTTTTCAAATCCTTCATAGCGCTGAACACATCATCACACAATCCTGCAATACCGAGCTCAGGGTCCTTCTCACATTCAGGAGTATAGATTTTTATGTGAAGCTTGCGCTGTAAATATTCGACAATAGGCTCTACGGAGTCTTCGGGACTGCATGTAATTTTCCCTGTCTTCTTGTCTTTGGGCCTGCCGACATGGGTCATAAGGATGGGACGTCCCCCGCGATCGACTATGTAGTAAAGTGTGCCCAGTGTCTTGTCTATCCGGAAGGGATCTTTTATAGCGCCTTTTTTTACAACATTGTGATCAAACCTGACAAGCACTATCTTGCCGTCCAGATTTGCGTCCTGAATAACAGGGAGTCTTTTATCCAAATTATTATTTAACATACGACATTTTAGCAAAAGTGAAATAAATTGAAAAGAAATTTTTATCATGCGGGACCACAGAGAAGACTTCTAAAAAGTAGTCAGTAGACAGTAGTCAGTAGACAGTGAAAGAAAAAAAGCATAATTGCCATGAAGCAATTCTGTGCAAATCTGATTAATCTGTGGATTTGATTTATCCTGTATAATAATTATATGCCGATCGTTATATGGATAACTGGTCTTCCGGGGAGCGGGAAGAGCACGGTTGCCGATGCAATAAATAAGATTATCCCTGCTGCAGTGATTCTCAGAATGGATGAGCTGCGTAAAATTGTCACGCCTGAACCCACCTATTCAGAAAGCGAAAGAGAATATGTTTACAGGGCGCTTGTTTATACGGCAAAGACGCTTTATGGTCTCGGCCATACTGTGATAATCGATGCAACAGGCAATAAAAAGTCCTGGAGAGCCCTTGCGCGTGATTTAATCCCTGATTTTTTTGAGGTTTATCTGGAATGTCCACTCGAGTTGTGTATTGAACGTGAAAAAAGAAGGATCGATACGCACGGCGCTCCTAAAGATATTTATGAAAAGAGCAAAGCAGGAGCTCCGGTTCCAGGATTAAATGTCCCCTATGAAGAGCCGGAAAAGCCGGAGCTGATAATCGATATCGTAAAAGAACCACCCGAAGATGCGGCAAAGAGGATTGTGCGATTAATGAAGTTTATTTTTCCTCAGGAGGCAGAGCCATATGCCTGATGATCTTACCATCAACCAGATAGAGGACCATCTCGGCGATATTCGTTGCGTGGTCCGCTATACGTTCAATATATTTTGAAACATAAGTTATTTTGACGGCGCGGGAGACTGTGGACGGATCATGGGTCATAATGAACATCAACTCCTTCCAGACCATTTCATTCAGATCATCAACTTCATCATCACGTATGATAACGTCTTTTGCGAGATTCTTGTCTTCATTTATAAAGGCATTAATGGTATTTCTCACCATCCCCCGCGCTATCCTGCTCATCCGGGGAATATCTATATATGGCTTAAGAAGAGGCTCCTCATTTAATTCTAGCAGCCCTTTCTGCAATATTTACCGCGTTGTCTCCGATCCTTTCGAGGTCGGATGTGATCTTCATAGCGGTCGTGATAAATCTTAAATCCTTTCCCATCGGCTGTTTCAGCGCGAGCAGTCTTATGCATTCCTCATCTATCTTCACGTCAAATGTATTTATTGCCTGGTCCCCTTCAATAACAAGCCGCGCCAGATCGGAATTTCTCTCTACAAGTGATTGTACGGAGTTTTGTATTGCGGATTCAACAAGGGTCGCCATTTTTAATAGCATTTCCTTAAGACGAACCAGTTCCTCGTTTCTTACTGTCATTATCCGAACCTCCCTGTTATGTAATCTTCAGTCAGCTTTTGTGAAGGATGTGTAAAAATATTATCAGTTCGATCGAATTCTATCAAATCGCCGAGCATCATAAATCCGGTCCAATCGGAAATCCTTGCGGCTTGCTGCATGTTGTGCGTAACTATAATGATCGTGACATATTTTTCCAGATTTACAATAAGGTCTTCTATCTTTGCTGTTGAGATCGGGTCGAGAGCAGACGTTGGCTCGTCAAACAGGAGGACCTCCGGCTCAACAGCGAGCGCCCTTGCAATAACAAGCCTCTGCTGCTGTCCGCCGGACAGTTCATATGCGCTTGCATGAAGTTTGTCCTTTACTTCGTCCCATAGCGCTGCATGATTAAGCGCTCTTTCCACTCTTTCCGACAGGTCTGCTATTTTCCTGATGCCTTTAAGTCTCAGTCCGTAAGCGATGTTGTCGAAAATGCTCATGGGGAAGGGCGTAGGTTTCTGGAACACCATCCCGATACGGCTCCTGAGATCAATTACGTCTATATCCGCAGAAAAAATATTCTTTCCTTTAAAGAGAAGTTCTCCCTCATATCTGTTTCCGGGGTACAGATCATGCATCCGGTTAAAACACCTGAGGAGGGTGGTCTTCCCGCAACCCGACGGCCCTATCAGGGCGGTAACATTATTCTTATAGATCGGCAGTGTTATATTTTTCAGCGCGTGAACGTTTCCCGAGTAGTAGAAATTGAGGTCTTTTACATCAAATTCCGTCAGGGCACTCATCTCTTTCCGTGCCTCCCTTTAATTATAAGTCTGCCGATGACTGTAAGCATCAGGATAGACATCGTTATTACCAGAGATGCAGCCCATGCCTGCTGATGCCAGTTATCATACGGCCCCATTGCGTACTGGAAGATCGTTACCGTAAGCGAGGCAACGGGTCTGTTCATATCAGCAGAAAAAAATGAATTATTGAATGACGTAAACAAAAGCGGCGCGGTCTCGCCTGCTACACGTGCTATGGAGAGAAGTATTCCTGTGAAGATACCTGCTGAGGCCCCTCTGTAAACGACCTGAATAATAACTTTATAATACGGCGCTCCGAGTGCAAAGGCCGCCTCTCTCAAGGTCCATGGAACAAGGGTAAGCATGTCCTCAGTCGTTCTCAGGACCACGGGTATCATGATGATTGAGAGGGCAATCGCGCCTGCCCATCCGCTGAAATGGCCGAGCGGTTTCACAAGCACGGCATAGATAAATGTTCCGATAACGATTGATGGAACACTGACCATTATGTCGGAAAGTATACTTATTATCCTTGATATCTTTCTGCCCCGTGCATACTCGGCAAGGAACGTTCCCCCTAACACGCCTATTGGAACACCTATCAAGGTTGCGCATACAGTTATCATGATCTGTCCTATAAAGGCATTCCTCAGTCCCCCTCCTTCAACACCTGCGGGAACAGGATCATTTGTGAATAAGCTCAGATTTAATGCCTTCAGCCCATGCACAAGTACGTCACCGAGAATGAAGATCAGCCAGAACAGACCCAAAATGGCGGCAAGGGTGCTCAGTGTCATGGCGATAAAGCCCTCTATCCTTCTTTTCCGCTCCCTTGTCATCGTGAATACTTCCTCTCTGCCTTCAGGAGAAAGAATTTTGCTATGGCAAGTGTAATGAAACTCATCACAAAAAGCACGAGCGCGAGGTAAAAAAGAGATGACAGATAAATATCATTGTCTGCCTCGGCAAACTCATTGGCAAGTGTAACAGTAATGGTTGCCGCCGCATCAAGGAGCGATGTCGCAATCCTGTGGTTGTTCCCGAGTACAAAGGCAACGGCCATGGTCTCACCGATCGCCCTTCCAAGGGAGAGGACTATTCCACCGAATACGCCGAGCTTTGAAAAAGGGATAATGATATTCTTGACGACCTCCCACTTTGTCGCTCCTATCGCGTAAGCGGATTCTTTCACTATCGAAGGAGTCAGATTGAAAGAGTCCCTCGATATGCTGGCGGTAAATGGAATTATCATGATGCTCAGGATCACGCTTGCAGTCAGAATATCGATCCCCATAGGTGTGCCCTGAAAAAGAATACTGATAAAAGGTATATCGGCGGTAATGCTTTTTAAAAAAGGTTCTACATATTTGCTCATTATCGGCGAAAGGGTGAAAAGCCCCCACATGCCGTAGATAATGCTCGGTATGGCTGCCAAAAGTTCAATGGCTGCTCCGATAGGACCTTTAAGGAAATTGGGCGATATCTCAGTGACAAATATGGCGATGCCGATGGCAACAGGGATTGCAATCAACAGGGAGAGAAATGTCGTGATGACAGTCCCGTAAATATTCGTCAGCGCGCCGAAGGACTCCCTGACAGGGTCCCAGTCTGTCGAGGTAAGGAATTTTATAATGCCGAATCTCCCGATCGCAGGCGCAGATTCCGAGACAAGTACATAAAGGATCCCGATGATCAGAATGATGACTGAAGAGGCAGCAATGGCGGTGATTGTTGAGAAGACGATATCGGCAGGATTTTTTTTATATTGTAACGGCATATTGATTGTTTGTAGGGGCGGGTTTTAAACCCGCCCAAATTGGTCTTTGCTGAAAGCTGACCGCCGATGGTTGACAGCTTATTTTAATAAATCCCCTTATCCTTCCAGTAAGTCCTGATCTTATCCTTAAGGGATTTCGGCAGGGGAACATACACGAGCTCCTTAGCCTTTGCGTCACCGTTTTTAAAGGCCCAGTCAAAGAATTTGACGATATTCTTATTTACATCTGCCTTTTCCTTTGCAAGGAGAATGAAGGTTGCTCCTGCAATCGGCCATGATCCTTTGCCGGGTGCATTCGTAAGCCAGAGATAGAAACCTTTATTGGCGTCAAAATCTCCGGTCTCAGCAGCGTCCTCAAAACTCTCGAAACTTGGCTCTATAAAATTTCCTGCTGCATTTTTGAGCTGAGTATGATTCAGGTTGTTCTGCTTTGCATAAGCAAACTCTACATACCCTATCGAATTAGCTGTCCTCTGCACGTAGTTCGATACCCCTTCGTTTCCCTTCCCCCCGATCCCAACAGGGAATTTCACAGCCTTCCCGGCCCCGACCTTTTCCTTCCAGGCAGGACAAATTCCATTGAGATAATCGGTGAATATAGCAGTTGTACCTGAACCGTCAGACCTGTACACAACGGTTATTTCGCTGTGGGAAAGCTTAAGCCCCTTGTTCATCTTCATTATCTGCGCATCATCCCAATACTTAATGTCGCCAAGATAAATCCTGCAAAGGGTATCAGAATCAAGCTTGAGCTGCCCCGGCTTAATATTCTCGATATTTGCAACAGGGACAACCCCTCCAATGACAGCAGGGAACTGCAGTAAATTGTCCTTCTGAAGTTCTTCCGGTGTCATCGGGGCATCTGATGCTCCGAAATCAACGGTCCGTGCAGCGATTTGTTTTACCCCGCCGCCCGAGCCGATGGACTGATAGTTAAGCTGAACACCTGTGATTTTGTTGTAATCATATGCCCATGCTGAATATACAGGATAGGGGAATGTGGCCCCTGCGCCGTTAAGCGTTTCCGCAGCATTCACGTGCGTGAATGACAAAAGCAATGCTGCGATTAATGTTAGTTTCAGAATTGTTTTCATATTGTCTCCTTTTTTATGCTTTTAGCATATACTTTGATTGTTACAATAATGTTACAAATGGATTAAAGTTTCGTTAAAGTAATTATATCACCTCCTTTACGGTCCTTCTGCTCAGTATTCACGACAAACAAACTACTCCCTCCTGAAAAAATATTTTTAACCGAATGATTTTTTCTATAAACTGGAATATAAAAAGATTGGGACTTGCTTTAAATAAAACTATTATGGCGATCACACTGATGATGAGGCTTAATAAAATGATCAACATGATTTAGGATAACAGGACAATGTTACAGCAGTATTAAGGAAGTATTAAATTTTGAAGAAAGAAGATTCTAATAAATCTATATTCTCCTTAGCATGCCGGGGCAACAGGTTCCTGAATGACTTTGAGGATATAGTATCCATTTGCTTCCACGACTCTGGTTTTACAGTCCAGTAGTATTTCAACAAAACCCGTAATGAGCTTTAATTTTTCACGATCATGAGCATCAACGAAAACCGACACCTCGTCGCGGCTTGCAAAACCAAGGGAAACAACATCTTTCAATTCTTTGAACATCTCATCAAATGAAATATCTCTTGCATCAATTACCATCATGAAACCTCCTTTGATATTCTCTTGAAGTCTGAAAAAGCCCTTTTAATTTTATGCACATTACAATCACCTCTTCCTTATGATTTTGGCTAAGAATATGGGACATCCGTCATAATCTTCACTGGCGCAGTATTTGAGGCTTGCTATAAGTCCCAGCTTCATTGACGATATTGATGCACGGCAGACATCAGCAATGATGTCACCGTATGGACACGATGCTTCAGTGACTTCATTTATATTTATCGTAAGTGTGTTCATGTTTTCCTCCTTTCCAGGTTTTTATTTAAGCTTATCAAAATAATGTTACAGGATTATGAAAGACATATTAAGTTTCAGATAGAGTCAATCGGGGCCCAACGAGGAGGAAACGCATCTGCGTTTTAATTGAATCAATTTGCCTTGCGGATGAAATAATCAAATCCATATTTGACGATATCTTCGCCTGCCGCTTTTGCCTTCTCAAAACTTTCATATTTTCCTGCAACAACTATATGTAATATCTCTTTTGATTCAGTCATTTCTTCATACCGGTAGCTTGCATAGCCGAGATCATGCAATTTATTGGCAGCTTCTATGGCGTATTCCTGTTTCCTGAATGATCCGGCATATACGATATAAGATTCTTTGTTATTTGAAGAAGCATGGTTATTGTCTCCTACTACCAGGGCGCCGGCAAATCCTCCTGTTTTTACTTTGTCAATGGGTGGCGATGCAAGACCATGTTCACTCCCTTTTGAATCATTTAATGATACCGGAGTTTGCGTTTGTGTATTTTCAATTTTCTCCGGATGTTTTTCATTCCGCCGTGCTGAATCAGAAAGCTGTGATTCCCAGTAAGCGATATCAAAAGGGGCGATGCGCTGCATTATGTGATAGCCGGATTCAGTCTTAAAGGTAAAAGGGGCTGAGAAGGCCTTATTTGCAGTCAATGCCTGCACAATATCCGGATGGAGCTCTGAGGGGGCAAATTTACCCAGATATCCTCCGATATTAAATTTTTTGTTCATGTCCTCTTCCATCGCAACGTCCTCAAACAGTTCTCCTGCCGCAATTCTTTTTACCGCTTCTTCAGCCCGGATCTTTGTATCTACAAGTATTTGCCTTATATACAGATCCTCTCCTGTGGAAACGCACGGGTCCTTCTCCGGGGCTACGGACACGGCGGTTAATTTCATGATGAGTTCCCTTCCTCTATGGCCGAGGCACCGGGATCTTTTTGCGAACATCCAGGCCATGCCGTAGTCTTTATTGCGGTAGGAAATTTCACCGAGATAGTAATAAGGGTTGGCAAGACCGGGGTTTCTTGCTATAACCGCCATAAATTGCTCTTTCGCATTATCGAGGTTGTTTTTTGCAAGATAAGCGACCCCTAATTCCATGCGGAATAATTCTGAATCGGGAGACAGTTTAACTGCTTTTTCCAGTTCACTTACAGCTTTTTCCGGAAATCCGAGATGATAATAAAGAAAGGATAATCTCCTGAATAACTCCGGATCGATCACGCCGTTCTGGACAGCCTGCTCATATTCGTTAACAGCGCTGAAATACTGGTTATTAAGGAAGTACCTGTCTCCTTCCTGTATGTGGAGGTCCGGTGGAGCAACTGGCGGACCATCAGCCTGTAAGAGGGAGGTGCAGAGGGAAATCATACATATGATAATAGCAATGATCTGAAACGGTGTTTTCATGTCGCTGAGATATTTTGAAGTTAAAATTTTATATGCAGGGTGCTCCTCCTGTCAACTGACCTTCGACATCATGAATTTTATATCAATTGCACTTTTTCCCTTCACTTGATAGAATTATCGCATTATACGGGTTCCGGCCCACTTTTCACTATGATCAAATTACGGCGCCGGTGAATCCAGGTTTTACAATAATATGAAAGAATATCGAGGATAGAGGAGGGAAAAATTATGAAGAGGACGCTTACAGTAATTATCTTTGTGGTTATTCTTGCTGCGGTTGCATTCGCTCAAACCGGGGTTAAAAAGAAGAGGCCTTTGCCCTTTGAGTACGGCAAGGTAGTGATCAATAATTATTCCGAGAAGGCCGGCCTCGCTCCTGTTGTATTTGATCACTGGCTCCATCGGGCCAAGTTTACCTGCAGGGTCTGTCATGTTGACATCGGGTTTGCAATGAAGTCGGGAGCGACAGACATCAAGGCTGCTGACAATATCAGCGGTTACTACTGCGGAGCATGTCATAATAACAGGACCGTCGCTAACGGTAAGAAAGTATTTGAGGCATGCTCAAAAACAGGGTCTGCGGAAGAGAAGACCAGATGCCTGAGATGTCATTCACTTGGGAAGAATGTTAAGCCTGAACATGACTTTGTCGATTTTGCCGGGCGGCTGCCGAAAGGGCGGTTTGGAAACGGCATCGACTGGGAAAAAGCCGAAGAAGAAGGCCTTGTCAAACCGGCCGACTTTCTTGAGGGGGTCTCGATAAAGAGGCCGGCTCTTGCTGTACAAAAAGATTTTGCGCTCGGAGCCAAGCTGGAGGGAATGCCTGACATCATATTTTCCCATAAAAAGCATACTGTGTGGAACGGGTGTGAGGTTTGCCATCCTGAGATATTCATCGGAGTACAAAAGGGCACAACCAAGTACTCCATGATCGAGATTTTTAATGGTAAATATTGCGGCGTCTGTCATACCTCGGTCGCATTTCCATTGACCGATTGTCGGGAGATGCCATACAAAACCGGTCCAGTAATATTATTTTCAGGAGAGACTTAAATGGAAAAACTTAGATTTTTTCTCTTGTTACTCGCTGTGATGACAGTTGTTTCCCTTGGGACTCAATGGACGGGAAAAAACCGCTCACGGGTGCCGGGATTGTTTTTGCTCAGGAAGACTGGAAGGGCGAATTCGAAACTGTTTGCTCGAAAACACAGGACGCTATGACTTTTAGCGTTGACGAATTGAAAGATCTTATTGCGAGATGCAAGAAACTGAAACCTCTCATCGAGAAGCTCGATGAATCACCGAAGAAGGTCTATCTCAGAAGACTACAGCTCTGCAAAGACCTCTTTGTTTTTGCGCTCGAATCAAAAGAGAAGAAATAGTCACGCTCCCTGCAAGATGCCATGGAGCGTTTCTTACCGCCTCATGTCAGGATGGCATTTCTTGCAATCATCCAATGGAAATGCCACGCGGAGGTGACAGACAGCGCAGGACTCGCCCTGAAGCATGTTGCTCATCCTTAAACTTCCCGTTGTTTTCTTCTTTATATTGAACAGTTCCGGATGGCAGCTGGAACAGTCCAACCACTGCTCATGGATTTTATGAGGAAAGACAGCGGACGGGATCCCTGCCATTTCTGCCTTAAGCTCAAGGGTTTTGATATTTACGAGTTCCCTGGTTTCGCCCGAGAGACTATCGATCGGCTTTATCAATCCATCTTCCAGGGCCTTTGTCCAGTTAACCTCATTGCCAAACTTGCTTTTCGGCAGTTTATCAAGCAGTTCGTGGAACTTTCGCCTGTTGGGGCTTGAGTCGGCATTATGGCATTTACTGCAATTTTCCCCGTTCTCGTCCTTTGGCGCAAAAGAATTTTTTCCATTATGGCAAGTGGTGCAGTACTTCCCTGTCATCTTTCCATTATCGCAAATAATAGGAGTGTCATTGGACTTCATTGAGTACTCAAGCTCGTAATGACATACCCTGCAGGTGTATTTTACCCTGTGGACCCAGTGCGAAAACACTACCGGGGTGACATTCTTCCCATTTGATACCCTATTTATCAGTACGTCGCCATACTCTTCAGGATTTGGCAAGCGTGGAAGTTTAAGTATTCCCTCTGCGAACGAGAGACCGGGAAGCAGAAAGATGCTGAATAGCAGGAAAATATAATATTTTTTCATTTTATGTTGCATACACTATATGTCCAGATTCCTTACCTCAAGTGCATGCTTTTCTATAAACGCTTTTCTCGGCTCCACCTGGTCGCCCATAAGGGTGCTGAATATTTCTTCTGCTTGTATGGAATCCTCTACGCTCACTTGCAGCAAGGTCCTTTTTTCAGGATCCATCGTTGTCTCCCAGAGCTGATGGGGGTTCATTTCTCCGAGTCCCTTGTACCGTTGAATGGAGATGCCCTTTTTTGCTATGGAGAGTATGTAATTAAACAGTTCTCTTGAACTGCCAAACTCGTGTGTGTCCCCGTTGTGTATGACCTTATAAGGCGGGTGTCCAAGTCCTTTAAGTTCCGAGAAGAGTTTTGTCAATTCCTTGAAGTCCGGAGACGCAAAATAGTCTTCATCGATTGTCAATGTGAGCCCGGCCCGTTTCAGCCCGATCCTGTGGGATTGATGTTCCTCGTCAACTGTTATTTCTTCTGACAGATCAGGGAATTCCTTCTTTAGTTTCTTTATAAGGTCTTTTACATCGTTCTTGTTTTTTAGCAAGTCCTTGTTCAATTCATAATGGAGAAGAGCCTTGATTACTGCCGTGTCGTTTTTCCTCTTGGCAAACCATTCAAGGAGCCTCTCGAATTTGGAGAGATTTTTGATGTACGGCATAATCGCTTTTCCTGCAAGTTGTTTACCGTTACGGATCTCGATCTCATCCACGGCAAGCTCAAACAACATGTTCTCAAGCAGACCTTCATTTTGTATATAACGTTCTGATTTGCCTTTTTTTACTTTGAAGAGCGGAGGCTGGGCTATATAGAGATACCCTTTCTCAATGACCTGCGGCATCTGTCTGAAAAAGAAAGTGAGCAGCAAAGTCCTTATATGCGCTCCGTCAACATCAGCATCGGTCATGATGATAATTTTGTGATACCTCGTTTTATTAATATCAAAATCTTCTGCTCCTATGCCTGTGCCGAGAGCGGTTATCAGAATCCTTATCTCATCTGAACCGAGCATCTTGTCAAATCGTGCCTTTTCCACATTCAGTATCTTGCCTTTAAGGGGCAGGATAGCCTGATTATGCCTGGCCCTCCCCTGTTTTGCAGACCCCCCTGCAGAGTCGCCCTCTACAATGAAAATTTCGCTCAACTGAGGGTCTTTTTCAGCGCAATCAGCGAGCTTGCCCGGCAATCCCATGTCTTCAAAAGCTCCCTTTCTTCTGGTAAGCTCCCTCGCCTTTCTTGCAGCTTCCCTCGCTCTTGCAGCCTGAATCGCCTTTTCAATGATTTTTTTAACTATAGAGGGGTTAAGCTCAAAATAGCTGCCTAACACATCATTAACAACAGATTCAACAATGCCCTTCACCTCGCTGTTTCCAAGCTTGGTCTTTGTCTGTCCCTCAAATTGCGGGTTTGGCAGCTTCACACTGATAACTGCTGTAAGCCCCTCCCTTATGTCATCACCTGTGATTGATTCCTTTTCCCCTTTTAACAAACCGGATGATACTGCATAGGTGTTGGATGTCCTTGTGAGCGCTGATTTGAAACCGGCAAGGTGGCTGCCGCCTTCCCGGGTATTGATGTTGTTTGCAAAAGAATAAAGCGTCTCGGTATAACTGTCATTGTATTGTAAAGCTACCTCTACAGTGATGCCGTCTTTTTCCTTTGTAATATAAATGGGCTTTGGATGCAGCACGGTTTTACTTTTATTCAGATGCTCTACAAATGAAACAACCCCGCCCTCGTAGAAAAACGTCTCTTTCTTGTTTGTGCGTTCATCACTGACTGTAATCGTGAGCCCCTTGTTCAGAAATGCGAGTTCCCTGAATCTGTTCACAAGGGTGTCATAATGGAAATCAGATGTGTCAAATACCTCGGTGTCCGGCTTGAAGGTTATCTTCGTCCCTTTGTTTCTTGTCTTTCCAACCTGTGTGAGCGGCTTTGTCGGGAAGCCTCTTTTGTAGTGCTGTTCCCAGACCTGTCCGTTCTGCTTGACCTCAAGATCCAGCCATTCTGAAAGCGCATTGACTACAGAAACGCCGACACCGTGCAAACCGCCTGAAATCTTATACGCCTTGCTCTCGAACTTTCCGCCGGCATGCAATTCCGTAAGCGCTATTTCGGCAGCGCTCCTGCCCTCGGGATCGCCCGGGTGCTTGCCTGTCGGGATGCCTCTGCCATTGTCAATAACTGTTATGCTTCCTTCAGTATGGATGGTAACTTCTATGCTGTCACAATAACCTGCTAGCGCCTCATCAACGCTGTTGTCAACCACTTCGTATACAAGATGATGAAGTCCTTCAAAGCTTGTATTGCCAATATACATGGCAGGCCTCATCCTGACGCCTTCAAGACCTTTCAGGACTTTTATCTCTTCTGCGCCATAAGCCTGTTCATTTGCTTTCTCTGTCATTTACTTCCTTTCTTTTAAATTAATTGTAGGGGCGGGGTGACCCCGCCCTTACTTTTTTATTCAATACATAGGGCGAGGCATCGCCTCGCCCCTACTATGTCCCATATCCCTATAATCCCTTAATCCATTCTACGTCCTCATCGGCATAACAACACATAAATAATCCCTGTGGGCTTCTTCAAGCACAAGGGTCGGACTCAACGGCTCCTGAAGTTCAACTATGACGGATTCTCCTTCCATAGCCTGAAGTATATCCATCAAATAACGGGCATTAAAGCCTATCGTTATTTGTTCCCCTTTATACTGGGCGGATATTTCTTCTCTTGCCTCTCCTATATCGGGATTCATTGAGATCAGTGTGATCTTTCCCGGTTCTAAATCAAACCGGACCGCATTTGTTTTTTCCCTGCTCATGATAGATGTCCTTCTGAGCGCTTTCAGGAACTCCAGCTTGTCAATGCCGACCTTCTTTTCATTGCCCTTGGGAATGACCTGATCATAGTTAGGATACGTCCCTTCAATGAGCCTTGATGTCAATACAACACCGTTAATGCTGAAGAATATGTGGTTTTTATCCAGGTATATAGTTACATCTTCAATACTTCCTTCAATGAGTTTTTTCAGCTCCAGCGCGGCTTTTTTGGGGAGGATTATCTTTTTTTCCTCGGATAATGTACCTTCAAGGTTTATTGCAATTAATGAGAGTCTGTGTCCGTCTGTCCCAACCATCTTGAATTCAACATTTTTTTTCTTCGGGACAAAGTGCATAAGAAGGCCGTTCAGGGTATACCTTGTATCGCTTTCTCCGGTTGCATATACGGTTTTTTCAATCATATTCCTGAGCTTGGCCGCGCTTAGACTGAGCTCTTCGGACTTCTTGAATTCCGGCAATGCCGGAAAGTCTGTTTCAGGAAGGCCCATGAGCTTGAATGTGCTTTTTCCGGAAGTGACCCTTATCCAATTATTTTCCTGCGACTCAAGTAAAATATCGCCTTCAACTTCACGGGCTATCTCAAACAGTTTCCTTGCAGGTATACAGAGGCTGCCCCCTTCAAGGATATCAGCTTTAAGAGGCCCTTTAAGTGCGATATCAAGGTCGGTTGCCATTAAAGAAGCGGTTTTATTTACCTTTAACAGAAAATGACTGAGAATCGGCATTGTAGTTTTCTTGTCAACTATTCCCTGTATGCTCTGTAACGCATTCTGTATTTCTTCCTTTTGTATCTTCAGCTTCATCGTATCCTCCTAAAATTATTGCTTGAGGTTGTCGGTGCTGGTAATAATTACCTCATCAGCTGCCTTTGATTTTCTTTATCAGGTAGTCAATTTTTTTATCAAATTCTTCATCTTTTTTCCTGCGTTCTTCAATCAGCTTGCAGGAGTGTATGACTGTAGAGTGGTCCTTACCCCCGAAATTTTTTCCGATTTCACTTAAAGAAGAGTCGGTAAGAGATTTGCTCAGATACATTGCGATCTGACGCGGGAAGGCAATGTCTCTGGTCCTCTTTTTTGCCTTTATGTCCTGCAGCTTCAGTCCGTAATATTCGCATACCTGTTTCTGGATATAATCTACAGTCAGGGCCTTTTCCTCATCAAGAATAAGGTCCTTAAGCACCTCTTTTGTCATATCAACGGTTATCGTTTTCCCTGTAAGAGAAGAATGCGCTCCAAGCCTGATCATGCAGGCCTCAAGGTCTCTGATATTCGACTTTATCTTGCTTGCCAGAAAGTAACTTACGTCTTCCGGCAATTGTATTCCCTCCATGTCGGATTTTTTACCAAGGATCGCCATCTTCGTCTCAACATCCGGGACCTGTATGTCGGCAATTAATCCCATGCCGAACCTGGACCTGAGACTTTCAGTAATCGGCGAAATATCTTTTGGCGGCCTGTCGCTTGAAAAAACGATTTGTTTATGCGCATCGTAAAGGGCGTTAAAGGTATGGAACAATTCTTCCTGGGTGCCGCTTTTGCCTGCAATGAACTGGATGTCATCTATGATAAGGACGTCAAGTCTCCTGTATTTCGCTTTGAACTCGTCCATCTTGTCATTTCTCATGGAATAGACAAACTCATTTGTAAACTGCTCAGCCGGCGCATACATCAGTTTAATATTGGACTGTTTATCAACTATCCTGTTGCCGATAGCATTCATGAGGTGGGTTTTCCCAAGTCCTACTCCTCCGAATATAAATAGCGGATTATACGCCTTGCCGGGAGCATCGGCGATTGCCCTCGCGGCGGCGTGGGCAAACTGGTTGCTCGCCCCTACCACAAAGCTGTCAAAGGTAAATTTGGGGTTGAGGAATATACCGCGGTTAGCAAGTTTGGCCCTTCTGTTTTCCTGCTTTGTCTCGATCTTCCTGAGAACAGGGTCTTCATTCTTTTCAAAGACCTTGAATTTAACGGACACCTCTTTTTTTAAAAACTTTTCAACGGTTTCCGGAATCAGTCCCGGAAAATGGTCTTCGATCCATTCCTTGAAAAACTTATTCGGGACCTCAAGGATGATCTGCTGGTCCTGAAGCTCTATAAATTTTATAGGCCTGAACCATAAATCAAAGGTCTGGTTGCCAACCTTGGCGCCTATGGCTTCAATGGTTTTTGTCCATGCTTCTTCTATATTCATGATTGCTCTCTATTGGTCAAAAAATTTACGAAATGACTAATTATAGTTATTAACACTTGTTTATAATTTGTTGATAACCTTCCCTGGCAGGAGAGTGAGCTATTATATCCCATCACCTTTATCAGAGGCAAGCTTTTTTTATCTTCCCTGAATGATAATTTGATTTTATAGACTTATAACTTTATACTTTAAAAAAATATGATTTCGATTGTTATCCCCACATATAATGCAGAACGGTTTATGACCCCCCTTCTTGACTCCATTTTCAGGAACAAAATTAAAGATATGGAAGTGATAATAGTTGACGATTGCTCAAAAGACGATACAGTAAAAATCGCAAAGAATTATCCTGTGAGGATAATTGAGCTGCAAAAAAACGGAGGTCCTGCAAAGGCAAGAAATATCGGGGTGGAGGTCTGCAAAAGGCGAAATAATATTCTTCCTCGATTCAGATGTAATCGTACTGGATGGAGCTATTAAAGGAAGTAAAAGATTATTTTGACCGTAATCCTTCTGCAAAATGCGTTATCGGTGTGTGTGACACAGAGCCGCTCAACAAAGGCTTTGTGCCGGCGTATATGGCGATGTTTGAGTATATACATCTGATAGACACGCCGGGGAATAAGGTAAGCGTATTTGCACCGCGATGCGGTGCGGTAAAAAAGGATTTCTTTTTGAAGATCGGCGGTTATAAAGAGTCCTATAAAGGAGCTGATGTGGAAGACTTTGAGCTTGCGCGAAGGATCAGTAGAATCGTGACACATTATCTGAATCCCGAAGATACTGGTAAGACATCAATTTGCTGATTTTCAAACAGGCAGTGAAAATATATTTTAAACGTACAGTCATGTGGGTGCATCTGCTGCTTAGAGTAAAGAAGCTCGACAACGCAGGCCCCACATCTCCAAGTAATGGAATAGCGGCAATGTGTGCCTTTTTCAGCATCTTGTTTCTGGTTTTGGTCCCATTTTCAGGTTTGCAAAGCATATGTTTGCGTTTTTTATAATTGTTTATATGATTTCCAATCTGAAATGGTGGAATTTTATGCGGAAAGGAAAAGGGCCTTTTTTTTGCGTGCAGGGCGTTATTGTTAAACTACTTTTTAGGAATAGAGATTATGATAGCGGCAATGTATGCTGTAGCGATTTATCCGCTTAAGAAGAAGGAGATGCCGGCAGCATGAATAAAAACCTGGTTGTATTAGCCTATGCAAATGCCAGTCCGTTCCCTTATCACGCATGGACGCCGCTGGCGATCCTTTCGCTTGGCTCTTACCTGGAACAGCATGGAATCGAGGTTGAGTACTTTGACGAAAGGATTCACAAGACCAAACGGTTCACAGAGTTAGTGAAAAAACGGCCTCTCCTGTTAGGTCTTTCGACCATGACCTGCTTTCAGATAAAAAATACCCTGAGACTTGCAAAACTTGCCCGCAAGATCGATCCCGGCATCCCGCTTGTCTGGGGGGGCACTCATCCCTCAATGATGGCGGAGCAAACTCTCGAATCTCACCTCGTTGATTTTGTCGTAAAAGGGGAAGGGGAGCAGACGCTGTTTGAACTTGTCCGCGCATTGCAGGAAGGCAGAAAAGAATTCAGCGCTGTCAACGGTCTCGGCTGGAAGGATAACGGCACAAACATACTGAACAGTGACAGGGATTTTCTCGACATAGAGACCCTTGCCTTTCCCGTACGATGGGAAAGGCAAGGAAATCCTTCTTGAATATATCAGAAGGTCTGCGGATACTCTTGAAAATATAGGTTATGAGTCATCCAGAGGCTGCCCGCATAAGTGCGGCTTTTGCTATAACGTATATTTTCACAAGAATGTCTGCAGGGTGAAAAGCGTTGAGAAGGTCAGAAACGAACTTCTCAAATTGAAGGCGCTCGGAGTCAATAAATTAACATTCTATGATGACACATTTCTCGCAGGCAAAAAGGATATGATGCTGAATATCCTCGATCTCCTTAGAGAGCTTGATTTTAAATGGATAGCTAATGTAAGGATAAACACTTTTACTCCTGAACTCATCAGGAAGTTTAAGGAGAGCGGCTGCGTATATCTGTTCTTCGGAGTTGAATCCCCCGATGACGAGGTGCTGAAATACATCAGGAAGGGACAGAACAGGCGGATGATCGATGAAGGCATCAAGGTCGCTTCACAGGGAGACATCCCAACTCTTTATTCTTTAATGATCGGCCTGCCCGGCGAGACAGAGGAACAGATGAACAGGACGCTGAATTTCGCAGATGATATCCGGAGCCGTCATCCCGGCGCAGAAGTGCCGATCCAACCGTATGTTCCTCTACCCGGCACATTATTATATCAAGAGGCATTAAAGGCCGGGTTTAAACCCGCCGACACACCTTGAAGGGTGGAAGAATTTTACAAATGACGAAGTAAGAAATCCGTGGATAAAAAACCCGAAGCTACTGCATGCTATATACATTAACTCTTTTCTTGCATTCCGCTATGACAGGTTTCTAAAAAGTTTTTGGAGCAATTTAGTGTTCGGCCCCCTTCACAAACTGTCACTGTGGAGATGGAAAAACCGGAACTACAAATTTTTCATTGAACTCTATCTGTATCTCACCTATAAAAGGCTTGGGCGGTTCTTTATCTTTATTGAGAAGATGCTGAAGAGCAAATAGGTATCTGAAATAGAATTTCTTCCGTAAAGAAAATCGCCACTTAGAGTCCTCCGCGAATAAACCGGTCTGTGACATGGATTACAGCCAATCAAAAAAAATTGTATGATAATATAAGTAATTAATAAATATATTTCCAATATGGTCTTGACAAGATTGATACAAATCTGTTTTTATTTGTTGGTAAATACTTGTATAGGAGGTTAGTTTCTGATATCATTTACGCAACTTATTTATAAGAGAAAGAAAAGCTGTCAGGAGAAAGAATTAAAGTATTCTAAAAGAGTTGCCGATAAATTACATAATAAAAAATATATAACGGCTAAGCAGTTAATAAATCATTAACCTGAGGCGAGATTAGAATAAGGTGAATATTAAAAAGCCATTTACAGAAAAGACTGTTTTGAAGTATTATCCCACTGTCAAAGCAGTTTTATTTTTTTCATTTCAGATCGGCAAGGAGAAAAGTTTAGCATTATGATATTCAGAAAAAAAGATATAGTAGGACTTGATATAGGATCAAAACATATAAAGGTCGTTCAGCTCAAGGATGTTAAAGGCAAATATCAGCTTGAACGGCTGGGTATCGCAACACTGGAGCCGGAATTAATAGTAGACGGCTCCATTCTCGATTCATCACGTGTTATAGAAGCTATTAAGGGACTGATCACAAATACCAATATTAAAATCAAAGACGCCGCATTATCTCTTTCCGGCCATTCATCCGTCATTATTAAAAGAGTATCTTTCCAGCAGATGTCTGAAGACGAATTAAGCGAATCAATAAAGTTTGAAGCAGAGCAGTACATCCCCTTTGATATAGAAGATGTCAATCTTGACTTTCAGATCCTTGGTACTGGAGATAAGGAAAACATGATGGATGTTCTGATCGTTGCCGCCAAAAAAGATAAGATAAATGAGTATGTGACCGTAGCAAAAGGAGCGGGACTTAATCCTTTGATCGTTGACGTTGATGCCTTTGCCCTTGAAAACATGTATGAACTTAATTATGAGGTGAAGACAGATGAAAATGTGGCCCTTGTCAATGTCGGGGCGAGCATGATTAATATAAATATCCTGAAAGGCGGAATTTCTGTTTTTACAAGAGACAGCGCAGTTGGCGGCAACCTTCATACCGAGGCCCTTCAAAAAGAGTTTACAATATCATATGCCAATGCCGAGAAACTGAAGCAGGAGGGGAAAATGGAGGGTATTTCAGAGGAAGATATGAAAGCCGTACTGGTTTCTACTTCTGAAGATATAATTGCAGAAATTTCCAGATCATTTGATTACTTCAGGGATACTACAAACTACGAGAACATCAATGAGATCATTCTGTGTGGCGGGGGCGCTCTTACCACAGGTTTTATGACTTTATTAACGGAGAGGTTCGGAATAAACACTACGATGGCTGAGTCACTGAAAAATATTACTATTCCGGATTCTTTTGATAAGGACTACCTGAAGAAAGTCGAACCCATCATATCTGTTGCTGTAGGCCTGGCATTAAGGAGAACAGGGGATAAATGATAAGGATAAACCTGTTACTGACAAAAAAGCCGGTTAAAATACCGTTTGTGCTTGTCTACGGGGTTGCCGGTATAAGCATATTAATTATAGCGCTTTTTGCTGGCGCTCTTTTCCTGAACAATAAAGTTTCTGGCCTGCAGTCTGATTTATCTGCAAAAGAGAACAGGCTGAAAGAACTGAAACAGGCAATAATAGAAGTTCAAAATTATGAAAAATATAATAAGGAACTGCTTGATAAGACCCAGATTATCGAGATATTGAAAAAAGACCAGATCGTTCCTTTAAGGCTCCTTGATGAAGTCAGTGAAAAGCTCCCTAAAGGTGTATGGCTTACTGTTTTAACTGATAAGAGCAGGTTTATTAATATTGAAGGATATGCATTTACCAACTACGACCTTGTAGGATACGTTCAAAGTTTAAAAGAGTCGAAATATCTTACAGATGTTACATTGATCGAATCACGGCAGGAAACAATTGACACGTTCGAGCTTTATAAATTTAAACTGACTTTCAGGATCAAGGTATAGCGTATGGCAATTAACATAAACTTTAATAAAATTAAAAATCTTTCTGCCAAGATGCAGGCGCTCATATTTGCATTACCCGCCATTGTTTTAATTGTATTGTTTGTTTTTATGATTTATTTGCCGAAGAATAAGGAAATTAAAACCCTCAATGCACAAATTGCTAAATTAAATCAGGAAATCGCAAGCAGCCAGGAAAAGGTCAAAATCCTTGATACGCTTATAGAAGAAAACAGATCATTGAAGGCAAAACTCGAAAGTTTAAAAGAACAGCTTCCTGAAGAAAAGGAGGTATCCGAACTGTTAAAGCAAATATCCGAATTAGGGCTTCAGTCAGGGCTTGAGATACTGTTATGGAAACCCGAGGCAAAAAAGACCAGTCCGGAAAACCTTTATATAGAGATACCTGTAAAAGTTGAAGTTTCAACAGCATATCACAATCTTGGAGTATTTTTCAGTCATATCAGCCGTCTGCCGCGTCTTGTGAATATCTCGGATATAGACCTCAGAATTAAATCCCAGAAGGGCAGGGAAAAAGAAGGACTCCTGACCGGTGTCTTTACTGCTCGTACATTTGCATCGGTAAGCGCTGATGAGATAGTTCAGGATGAAAAGGGAAAAGACAAGAAAGATGACAAGAAAGATAAGAAGGAAAAGAAATGAAAGGGAAAGCGGGAGATATGAGATTTCTAACTATTTTTTCTATCTTGGCACTTATCGTTATCTCTGCTTTTTCAGGTTGTAAGGGCCAGCCGCCCACTCCACCCGCTAAAACAGTAAAACCGCAAGGGCAGACAAGCCCTGCTGTAACACAAGCGCAGACAGTGGAAACAGCGCAGGCAGAAGGTTATGTATATCAGCCGCGTGACAGGAGGGACCCTTTTGTACCGCTTATAGTGACCACAAAAAAATCGCAAAAAAGAGCAGCCGGCAGGGTCAGCACACTTGAGAGTTACGATATCAGCGAATTTGCATTATTGGCTGTTGCTCAAAAAGGTGAAAAATCATTTGCGCTTCTTGCTACGCCTGACAACCGGTCTTTTACGGTTCATATAGGGACGGCTATTGGTTTTAACAAAGGCAGGGTTGAAGAGATATCAAAAAATAAAGTTGTGATCGTAGAGTATTCTAAAGATTATAAGGGGGATATCCACCCCAAACAAATAACTTTAGAGCTTTCAAAAGAGAGGTAATATAATGCGAATTAGAAAAGTATTTTTGTCCTTTATTTTCTTGTTATTTTGCAGTTCCATGGCATATGATGTCCGCTCGGAAGGTCCACAGGCAAAGAGTTCCGAGATCTCAGCGGTCGAGGTGCGGGACAATAACGGAAGAACCGAGATTAAAATAAGCTCAGACGCTCCCTTTACCTATAACCTTTTCAAAGTATCTGATCCTTATCAGGTTGTAGTTGAATTGCAGAACACCGGGCTTGGCGAGTTCAGGGACAAGATAACATTCGACAGGGCAGGCGTTTCGGAAATTACACCTATTATTGATGAGAGTTCCGCAAACAGCTCAAAGCTTAAGATTGCTTTTACCGCGCCGGTGGATGTTGAACCATCATATAAGGATAGAACGCTTATCCTCGCTTTTATGAACCCGGAGAGTGAAACAGGCAATGCAGCAGCAGGGACGGATGAAACACCGCGGGTGTCACAGCCGGGAGAAAATAAAATTTTTGGCAGCAAGGAATATGTTGGAGAAAAAATAAATATTGATTTTCAGGATGCTGAACTTTCTCACGTATTCAGGCTCATTGCTGACATAAGCGGTTATAACTTTGTAGTAAGTCCTGACGTTAAAGGTAAGTTTTCCATGAAACTGCTTGACGTACCATGGGACCAGGCCCTCGATGTCATACTAAGGAATTATGGTCTTTCAAAAACAATGGAAGGGAATATAATCCGCATAGCCCCCACTTCCGTAATTGCAAAAGAAGAGGAAGAAATAGCACAGGCAAAAGAATCGCAGGAAAAATCCGGTAATCTCATTACAAGAATATACTCGGTTAATTATGCCAATGTCGATGAAATCAAAAAGTCCATCGAGACCGCCAAGATACTTACTAAAAGGGGCTTTATCAGCGCTGATACGAGGACCAGCTCGGTCATCATAAAAGATGTAGAGAAAATGCATGCGGAATACGAACATCTCATAAAGTCGCTTGATATCCCAACTCCGCAGGTGAGCATTGATGCAAGAATTGTAGAGGTGAATTCAAATTACTCAAAACAACTCGGCATACAATGGGGAGCGCTTGTGAAACCCACCCCTCAGACACTAATTGGAGGTACAACCCTTCCAGGCAAAAACGGATTCTTTTCGGGTAATCCCCTGCTGGTGAACCTCCCTGCTGCGGTCAGCCAGGGATCGGGCGGTTCAATTGGAATAGGCTATATAGGCGCAGGCGTCCTCAGGGCGCTTGACATACAGCTTTCTGCATTGGAAGCAGCCGGTAAAGGCAAGATAATCTCCAATCCAAGGGTAATGACAATGGACCACCAAAAGGCAAAGATCCTGCAGGGTAAAAAGATACCTTATGAGACGTTCTCAGATCAGGGAACGCAGACCGCATTCGTTGATGCAGCTATCGAACTTACAGTAACACCGCATATAACTCCTGAGGGGACCATCCTGATGAATATAGAAACAAAGAAAAATGAAGCTGATTTTTCGCAGAGGTCTTTCAATGGCGTGCCGACTATAAATATCAATGAAGTTACAACGCAGGTTTTAATAGTAGATGGCGATACATTAGCTCTTGCCGGTATTTATAAAACCACCTCTTCAAAAGACACATCAGGCGTGCCCGGGCTCAGTAAAATATTCGGTCTCGGATGGCTGTTTAAAACCGAAAAAGATGTGGATGACTCAACGGAGTTAATGGTTTTCATAACACCGAGGATAGTTAAATAAGAACATTTGTTGAATTCTGAATAAGTTATAACAATAAGAATGATGGAAGTGAAGGAAGATACTGTTAATAGTTTTTATATGAATCAGTGAACAGGGAGGACAAATGAACAAACGTTTAATTAATTTAATAACAACAGCCTTTCTTCTTGTTTTAATTGCCTGCGGAGGGGGAGGCGGGGGCAGCGGGAATGACGCCCCGGTCGAGGCTGAGATTACCACCAGTGTTACATCAATAACGTGGACATTTCTTGAGGCCGCTCCGCTTTCATGCGAAAACGTTGATTTTTTTAATATAGTGGTCAAGGATAAAGCTACCGATATTCCGCTTAGGGATGTTAATGTAACTATCTCTAATCCATTAGCAGAACCAAACAATACTGCAATTCAGCTATATGATGGAAACCCTACTGACGGCGGCTCTAAAGAAAATTCGCCAATGACTTTAACAACAGATAAAAACGGCGCTATTACTCTGTATTTTAAATATTGCGGCGGTGGCGGCGCAGAATATAAAGGCGACTTTCTGGTCTCATCCGGCCCTCTCTTTGAGACAGTGACATTTGAAGTAGCCGTCGATACCGGAACATAAAGATTCATTATAATCCCTTAATATGGTCATCCGTATTAAGGGATTTTTATTTCTAATTCCTTCTCACATCTGTTTAATCGTCCCGCTCCTTTACTTCCATGCCTGTTTTTAATAACATAGTAGCATGCTTGAAAAACTGAGATATCTCACATCCGGAGAATCACACGGGCAGGCGCTGACTTGCATTATTGACGGAGTCCCGTCAAACCTTTCTTTGTCTTCTAAAGACTTGGATAAAGACCTTGCAAGGAGGCAAAAGGGATACGGCAGGGGCGGCAGGATGAAGATAGAAACCGACCATGCGCAGATCCTTTCAGGTGTGCGTCATGGAAAGACAATCGGCTCGCCGATAACGCTGTCTCATTAAAACAAGGACTGGGCTAACTGGAAAGAAATCATGAGTCCGGATAACCCCCCCATCCCCCCCTTAAATAAGGGGGGGCAAGGGGGGGTTACTGTTACACGTCCGCGTCCCGGTCATGCAGACCTTGCCGGTGCGATCAAATACGACACCCGCGATATACGTAATATCCTTGAACGTTCAAGCGCAAGGGAGACGGCAGCAAGGGTATCAGCGGGGGCAATCGCGAAGAAATTTTTAGCTGAATTCAACATTCAGGTAATAAGTTATGTAATTGAGATAGGGGGAATCAGCGGTCAGCGGTCAGCGGTCAGCGGTCAGCAGAATCAAAAAAATATTCTATCGCTATTCAAACACGCTGAAGCTTCTCCTGTACGATGTCCTGATAAGAACGCTGAAGAGAAGATAATTAACAAGATCAATGCTGCGATGAAAAAAGGCGATACCCTCGGCGGCGTATTTGAGGTGATGGTCCTCGGGGTGCCTGTCGGGCTGGGCAGTTACAGCCAGTGGGACAGAAAGCTGGATGCAAAACTCGCTTTTGCACTCATGAGCGTCCAGGCGATCAAAGGGGTTGAAATAGGGCTTGGCTTTGAGATGAGCAGAAGATTTGGTTCGGAAGTCATGGATGAAATTTTTTACAAAGGTGCAAATTTTTACAGAAAGACCAACAATGCCGGTGGTATTGAAGGCGGAATGAGCAATGGAATGCCGATAATCATCAGGGCCGCCATGAAACCGATACCTACATTGAAAACACCGCTGTCATCAGTTGATATGATTACAAAAAAACCATTGAAAGCAGCTTACGAAAGATCTGACGTATGTGCTGTACCGGCAGCATCGGTGATTGGAGAAGCAGTTACAGCAATTACAATCGCTGACAGCCTCCTTTCCAAGTTCGGCGGTGACAGCATGGAAGAAGTTAAGAGAAATTGTACGGCATATCTGAAACATATTCAGAATTTTTAAGTTTTCAAATATCTGCGCTGAGGTTAAGTTATTTCGGGAATGACAGCATTATCTACCGTTTAATAGCTTCAACTTTTTTACGAATGAAACCAATAATTCGGGCTAATAACTAAATAAATATTATTAAATAGACAACATCAGGCTTATACGGTAAAAATTAGTGAAGAGGATGTTGACATGATTTTAAAAGGTTATATCCCACCTACGCTAAAAGCCCGACCTTTTAACTTCATCCATGTCCCCTAACAGGTCAGCATCCTCTTTATTACTCCCCTATGATCTTCACCAGGACCCGCTTTCTTCTGTGTCCATCAAATTCACCATAGAAGATCTGTTCCCATGTTCCGAAGTCGAGCTTCCCTTCTGTAATAGCAACGACTACCTCTCTTCCCATGACCTGCCTTTTCAGATGAGCATCGCCGTTGTCTTCACCTGTTCTGTTGTGGAGATACTGAGAAACAGGTTCATGCGGTGCAAGTTTTTCGAGCCAATTATCATAGTCCAGATGAAGTCCTGATTCGTCATCATTGATGAAAACAGAGGCTGTTATATGCATTGCGTTACATAACAGGAGGCCATTCCTGATCCCGCTTTCCCTTAAACACTCCTCAACCTGCGGCGTTATGTTTATAAACGCACGCCGTGCAGGAATATTGAACCAGAGTTCTTTACGGTATGATTTCATGTTCCCTCCGTTTTATAAATAATTTTACCATTTAATTTAAACAAGATATTCTGATTAATCAAATTTATTTTCGCTTTAAAAATATCTTTCCCGGCCACCTATTGCATCATTTCAGTATCAAATATAAAATGTATCAAATGATTAAGAAGAAAATACTTGTTGTAGATGACGAACGTGATATTGTTGAGTTAGTTTCCTACAACCTGAAAAAAGAAGGTCTTCCTGCTGATTCGATTGACAACGGGGAAGAGGCCCTGAAGAAAATCCAGTCGGGAGAATATAACCTTATAATCCTCGATCTCATGCTCCCCGGCATATCAGGCATTGATCTTTGCAGGATTTTAAAGAACGATCCGCAAACATCTTCGATCCCGATAATAATGCTCACTGCAAAAGGAGAGGAGATAGACAAGGTGCTCGGCCTTGAAATGGGGGCCGACGATTATATAACCAAACCGTTTAGCCCGCGGGAATTAATCGCCAGGGTCAGGGCAGTTCTACGGCGCGCACATGAGAAACCGCTGACCGAGAAAACAGTAAAAATCGGCGACCTCGAAATCAATGCCGATACATATCAGGTATCTAAAAGAGGGACGCTGATCAAACTAAGCGCAACAGAGTTTAAACTCTTACTCTATCTGGTCCAGAGAAAAGGTAAAGTGTTCAACAGGGACATGCTCCTTGACGCAGTGTGGAAGAATGAGTCCTATGTAGAGCCGCGAACCGTTGACGTCCACATCAGGCGTCTCAGGGAACAGATAGAGGATGACCCTTCACACCCTGTGTATATCAGGACAAGAAGAGGCATAGGCTATTATGTAGATGGAGACTTATGAGAGGGCATATCTTCAGAAGAATATTCCTGCTGTATTTTATCGTCCTTCTGCTTTCCGTAATCGTTATTGAGTTATATATCACGAATGTTGTCCGTTCAGACCATGTAAACAATCTGAAGGACAACCTCTTAATCCAGGCAAGGCTTATATCGGAAAATATTTCTTTTGACCCGTCAGGCCCTCTTGATGAATTTTGCAGGCAGATGAAGGAAAAGACCGGTTCAAGAATTACGGTAATAGATATGAGCGGAAAAGTTCTTGGTGATTCAGATAATGAATCATCAGGGATGGATAACCATGCGGGCAGGCTGGAAATTCAGCAGGCGCTTGTTTCAGGGGCAGGATGGTCTGTCAGGTACAGTGATACGCTCAGGTATGACTTCCTTTACACCGCAAAGAAAATTATACGGGAAGGACAGCCCGTAGGGTTTATCAGGCTTGCAATACCGCTGAAAGATGTAAATGAATCCATTAATACGCTGAGACTGAAAATAAATCTTGTTGTGATTTCAATATTTCTGCTAACAGGGACCATCATAATCTGGCAAATGGAAAGGATCAGAAAGTTCGTAAACCAGATAGCTGAATATGCAGGCGCAATAGCTCACGGATTTTTCAAGAAAAGACTCCACCTGGAAGGGGCCGGGGAATTCACGAGGCTGGCCCATAGCCTGAACGACATGGCCTCAAAGCTGGAATCAAGCCAGACACAGCGGGACGAAAAGGCAAACCGTCTTGATGTGATCATCAGGAATATCCCTGAAGCGCTTTTGCTTATCAATACTCGAGGCGTTATTGAGATATCGAATAATGCGGCGAGAGAACTCTTCGGCGCTTCGCAGCTGGAGGGCAAGCCGTTCATAGAGTTTGTAAGGAACCCTGAATTTCTGTCTTTATTAGACCATGTAAAACAGGACCGTACTACGGGTTTTGCAGATATGGTAATCGATTTTCCCGAAGAAAGACACCTCTTCGTCCTTGTATCGCCCATTTTCTATAAGGTCGGCGAGATAGCAGGTGTTGCAGCCATCTTTCATGACCAGACCCGTCTGAAAAGGCTTGAGCAGATGAGAAAGGATTTTGTAGCGAATGTCTCACACGAGATAAAGACCCCGATAACGGCAATAAGGGGATTCGCGGAGACCCTTCTGGACGGCGCGTTATATGATAAGGAACACGCTGAAAAATTCATTCAGACCATAAAAAACCACAGCGAAAGGCTTGACAGACTGGTTGATGATCTGCTGACGATATCAAAGATAGAATCAGGCGCGATCCAGATGAACAGGACCGGCGTGGACCTTTCCGACGCCATTGACCGTGTTATTGAGACGGTTGTGGTCCAGGCTGCTGAGAAAGATATTTCCCTCAAGAAATCGCTTGTGACAGAAGGCGAAACCGTCAGTGCAGACAGGGACAGGCTGGAACAAATTCTTCTTAACCTTGCTGACAATGCCATAAAATTTACAGAAAAAGGGGAGATAGAGATCGGTACCGGACGGGAAAGCGGCAGGGGCTTTATCTTTGTAAAAGACACCGGCTCCGGCATCCCCCGCAAATATCTCTCAAGGATCGGCGAGAGGTTCTTCCGCGTTGATCCTTCGCGCTCACGTGATCTTGGCGGCACCGGCCTTGGCCTCGCAATCGTCAAACACCTCGTGAAGGCCCATGGCTGGGAGATGAGGATAGAGAGCGAAGAGGGCAGGGGGACAACAGTGAAGGTTTATTACTGATGCTGTATGAATTGCATGCGTCGCGATACCAGTCTTCGTACTGTCGACTTTCAGATCACACGTCGGATTGCCCCGCTGATCGTATCTTCTTCAGATAACGGAATAAGTCCCTGAATGCCTTGGGAGGCTTATTGTTCTCTCTTTCTTTTATAACGTTTCTAACGAGCTGAGTTAATTGCTGTCTGTCTGAAGCGGGATGTTTTCTCAATATTTCTTCCATAAGTGTATCGTTGCCCGCTATAAGTTCATCACGCCATTTCTCTATCTCTTTAAAAGCCGCTGCTTTTTTATAGTCCCCCTCCTGAATGTTCTGAAGGGCTTCCTGAATGGGCGCAGTGTCATATTGCCGCATCAAGGTGCCGATATACTGAAGCTGTCTTCGCAGCGCTCCGCGTTTCAGTGTTTTTGCAAATGTAACTGCGGCGCTGATCTCTGCCGGGAGGGCAAGGTCCCTGCTTTGAGCAGCAGTTAATTTAACAAGCTCTTCTCCAAGCTCCTGCAGCGCCTCGGCTTCTTTTTTCTTTTTTGTTTTGCTTTTGTATTCCATAAATAGTTGTGAGCGATCAGCTGTCAGCATTCAGCTGATAAAAAAGCTGACCGCTGATTGCTGAAAGCTGGTTTGTCATTAAAACATCTCATACTTCACCAGTCTTCCGTCCAGTCCGCCTGCGCTTAAAGGCTTTTTCCAGGCCGGTTTCAGGCCTATCTTTTTGATAAATTCCCGTTCACCGAAATAAATATAGGCGGCTGAGCCTTTACACTTCTGCTTTAAGAAATCCCCGAGGGATTCATAAAGGGGAGTCAAGTTCCTGTGCATTTCCCAGTACGGATACCGTACGGAGGGTTTGTTATGATAACACCATTCATCAGCCCTTTGCCTGTTCTGAAGTCAAGCTGTTCAAGTTTTATTCTGTTGCCATGCGGCAGGTTCAGGATATTTGTTTTTGAAATCGTAATAGCCTCCGAAGATATATCACTTCCTGAAATAAGGCCCTCAGGCAGATTAATTATCTGCCCGTCCAGTTCTTTTTTCACCTTTACCCATAGGGACTTATCATGGTCCGGCAGAAATTCAAATCCAAAGCGTTTACGCAGGACACCGGAAGGTATTCTGCAGTAATGCATAAGCGCTTCACTGAGTAAAGTGCCGGAACCGCACATAGGGTCATAAAGCGGGACAGATCCGTCCCACTGTGTGTATTTTATGATCGCCGCTGCAACGGTCTCCTGCATCGGAGCAGATACAGCATCTTTCCTGTATCCCCGGCGGTGAAGGGAGCCCCCGGATGTATCCACACTGATAACGGCGTTATTATTACGGATATAAATGTTCAGCCATAGATCCGGGGCCCTTGTATCCACATCGGGCCTTTTGCCGGATTGTTCCCTGAATGAATCTGCTATTGCGTCTTTAAGGCGTAATGATGCGTAGTGTGAATTAGTTATCCCGCTGTTTGATACATTACCGAAGACAGCAAATGTATTTCCGTCAGAAATAAAATCCGTCCATTTTATTTCCCGGGCCTTTTTGTACAATTGCTCCGGAGTGCGGCAGTCAAACGACACGAGAGGTGCAAGTATTCTTGAAACAAGTCTTGCAGAATAATTAATACGATAAAGCGTTTCTTTACCGGCATTGAAATAAAGTCCCCCCGTATTCCGGTGTGATGTTCAACGCTCCAAGTTCAGCCAGTTCCCGGGCCCCTAATTCCTTTATCCCTTCTGCGATCTGGGCAAAAAACTGTTTGTCTCTTTGATATTCATACATAGGTAGCAGAATAGTTTAGCGCAGAGCTCAAATGCCAGTAGTTCCACAGTTCGAAAGCTGCGGCAAGTTAGCAGAAGCGGCCGCAGAAACAAGTGTCGGGCAAATTGTGAATGTCAGCACTGCAGGTCCGTTCTACACTGCTTTATCTCAATAAGATTCCCTGAGAAATCCTTGATGAAATAAACGGTCTTGTCTTTTGTTTTGCCGACAACAAGTTTAATACCGGCCGGGGGCCTTTTCTATAATTTCTGAAAAATTCTCCAGTGAAAGGCCGATGTGTCTGATATTCGGATAAGGTTGCTTACATTCGGGATGAATGAATACCTCGATCTTTATCCCGTCCCTTTCGAAAACCATCATCTGGATATCCTGCGAAACAGCGAATAACTGCTCTGACAGTTCCTTTGAGACAGCAACTTCCCTCGTAAGATCAAAGCCTAAAAAATCCCTGTAAAACCTCAGGGCGTCTTCCCGGCTCTTGTTGACGACTCCGACATGATTCAGCAGCATGGGTTATTTTAGCAGAAAACAGAACTGAAGTGCCAAAGAGCATAGCGAGGATTATTCGAAATCTACTTGGAGCAAGCCATGGATCAAAAAAAACTGTTTCATTGGTTCGCTTGGTTATATTAGTTGAATTGGTTAACAAATAGAACCAATAAAACTAATACAACTAATAAAACGAATCCTCACTTTTTCAACATATCGCATAATATGTCTTTTCGCCACACCAGCTCCGATTATGTGAATAATGTGGGTCAGATGTTCTTTTTCCAATACGGATTCGATATGTCTTCAAACACTGTAAGGGCGGCTATGGCTCCTTGTGAGACAGCGGTAACAATCTGCTTCACCCCGCCGGTTATGTCACCGGCTGCATACACAAAAGGCATAGATGTCCTCATATGTTCGTCTACTTTTACATAACCGTCTTCGTCAAGTTCCAGTCCGAGTTTCTTTGCAATCTCATTGTAAGGTTCATATCCAATTGCTATGAAAATCCCTTGCGTCTTCACTTCACTTTTCTTTCCTGTTTTCGTGTCCTCCAGGGTAACTTTTTCAACGACGCTTTTGCCATGGATTTCCTCTATCGTGCAATTCCATAAAACAGGTATCTTCCTCTGGTAAACACTTTGCTGCAGTCTCTCCTCAGCCCTGAATGCATCTCTTCGGTGCACTATTGTCACATGGGCGCCAAGGCTGTCGAGGTAAAGCGCATCGGTCAGGGCGCTGTTGCCTCCGCCTGCAACAACTACGTTTTTCCCATCCTTAAAAAGGTATCCGTCGCAGGTTGCGCAATAGCTGACACCCCTGCCCGCGAGTCTGCCCTCTCCCTGCACATTGAGCTTCCTGCTGCCTGCGCCGGTTGCTATGATAAGCGCCCTGGCATTATAAATCCCCATGCCGGTGCTTACTTCGAAGCCCCCGTTTTTTTTCTTTATTTCATTTACGCCGACTCCCTGAAGCAGGGCTGCATACTCCATTGTCTGTTTTGCCATCATGTCCACGAGCATCTTCCCTGCAATCTTTGCAAAACCGGGATAATTTTCAACAACAGGGGTTATTGCAATTTGTCCTCCTACATTTGCCTTTTCAAGAACAATGCTCTTTAACCCGCTCCTTTCCGCATACATGGCGGATGTGAGCCCGGCAGGACCTCCGCCGATTACAACGACATCGTAGTCCTTCAGTTCCTGCCTTCCGACAGGCATTACGTACTCTACAGGTTTCCCTTCAACGACTGATTCTATAAAATAATTCTCCGGCTGGACCCCTGACGCTATGAGCGTTTCACCGATAAAGGTTTTCGGCACGGACATGGCAGCGTATTTTTCCGCAAGGTCAATGTTTTCATAAATCTCGATCACCTCTGCCGAGATGAGGTCTTTCTTCTCTATTGCTGCCGATACCATATACAGCACCTGCTGCGGGCAGTACGGGCAGGTGGGACTTACAAATACGCGGACATGTCTTTTTTCCTTAAGCCTTTCGAGTCTCTTCCTCGAGTCATCGGAAATAAAGGTCCTGCCTGTTGACGCCATTATTAAAGAGAGGACAAATGAACCTGCTTCTTCACCTGCGGGGGCCCCGGTATAGCGGATATTGTATTTATCAGGCGCTATAAGGACTGTTGGAGACCTGTCAATCCCTCTTTTTTTAGCATGCTCATCCTTGAGTTTATAAAAGCTTACCTTGATTTTGTCCGTAAGCTCAGGCATGACCTTCAGGAAGCTTACCGCTGCTTCATTGAACGGTTCATTCACGCCCATCTGCGTATACACTTCGATTAAAACGGTATCCTTTAACTGTTTAAATGTCTCTCTTAATGAAGTTTTAATATCCTCTGTGATGAGTTCTTCTTTCATGATGGTGTGTTACTGTTTTAATTAATATTATACATGCAAAGGACGATCCGCCGGACGCCCCTACAGTTTCATCCGCTGATCCATGACATCTTCCAATATATTTAATGGGAAGGCGCCGTGTTCAAGGAGCCTGTCATGAAATTCTTTGATATCGAACTTTGGACCAAGAACGTCTTTGCCTTTTCTCTCAATCTCAAGAATTTTCAGTTCGCCTATTTTATACGCCAGCGCCTGTCCCGGCATGGCAATGTAGCGGTCTACTTCGACCTCTATCTCATGAGGGTCTTCGCCGGAGTTTTCCATGCAATAATTTATTGCTTCATCACGGCCCCATTTGTAAGAATGCAGGCCTGTATCGACCACAAGCCTGACAGCCCTCCATATCTCAAAATTCAGCCTGCCGTACTCGGCGAAATCATCCTGATAAAACCCCATTTCCCCTGCAAGCTTTTCCGCATATAACGCCCATCCTTCGATAAAAGCCGTAGAGCCTTCATATTTTCTGAGATCAGGAAGGTCTTCCAGTTCCTGCATGATCGCTATCTGCAGATGATGGCCTGGAACTGCCTCGTGATATGCCAGCGCCTCCATAATAAAATTTGGTCTCTGTTCAGGCCTGTATGTGTTGGCATAAAAATAACCGGGCCTCGAAAAATCCCTGGGCGGCGGGTAATAATAAGCGGCAGGCGCCGACTGCTCCCTGTATTTTTCGATCTCTTTGAGGTCGTATTCAGCCTTTGGCAGTCTCCCGAAAAATTCAGGGAGCCTTTTATCCATTTGGGTCAGAATAGCCCTGTAACCGTCAAGGATCTCCTGGCTGTTTTTAGGATAAAGCTCCTTTTTTTCTTTCACATAATCGGCAAACTCCCTTATGCTTCCGCTGAATCCGATCTTCTGCATGAGCTTTTTTATCTCGCTTACCGATCCTTTCCACCTCGTTCATGCCGATCTCATGTATCTCTTCAGGTGAAAGTTCAGTGGTTGTGTGATACCGTGCAAAGAACCTATACATGTCAATGCCGTCAGGCAAGGCCCAGAGGCCTTCTTTTTCCCGGCAGTGCTTTATGTATTCATTGCTCAGATATTGAAACAGTTTCGTGTATGCAGGTGTAACACTCGATGAAATTGCTTCCTTTATTGAAGCAGTTAATTCTTCTTTATCCTGCGCTGGAAAATCCTTCGTTCATCTTTTGGACAGGACTGAACAAAGGATTATCCTCAGTGGTAAATGTTGAAAAAGTTTCAACCTGAACTGCGGCAAGTTCCATGTTCTTTTTAAAGGCCGTAATTTTCTGCTGTATACCTTTTTGCAGATTTTCAATGACCTGCTCTATCAAAAGCGGGAATGCATTTAACCGGGAAATATAATTTTCAAAGTCTTTACGTGTGCCAAAGGGATGGAATTCGATGATCTGGGGGAAGTCGATATGGGGGCCTGACATCTGGTCCATGGGGATGTAATGTGTTTTATATTCGTACATCCGTATATGGTTATGAAGTGTGTTTTTAAAGATGCTGTAATTTATTTTGTTTTCAGGGTTCAGGATGTTTTCATCGATCTCTTCAATTTTAGAAAAGAGGTTTCTGTAATACCCGACCTGCGCAGCAATCGATCCTTCTGACAGGTCTTCAAGCGCATCGTCATATCGGTGATCTCCGATGTAAGTCGCAAATGTGGGATTATGTTGTAGTCTGTGCTCCCAGTAGTCTTTAAGATAATTCTGCAATTCTTCGTTTTGATTAGTTCATTGCTCATTTACTCCTGAATAATTAATATGGAAATATTATAGGGCAATTGCGCAAAAGTGCAATAGTTATGTAATGCAGACTTATAGTTGCGGAGATTAACGGGCAGACTTCATTATGATAAAGTTGTTTTTGTGACTGCGATGCGTTTCGAGGTATCTTTAAGAACCGTATGGTCCTTGGAATCGATCTTGAACCATGACAGAAGCGTTAATAACTCTGTTGCAACCTGTGCCAGATCTGCGGTGGTTGAGTTCATCTGAGAGATAGCATCGCGGGACATTTCAAAAGTCCGCACCATATTTTCTGCACCGGCTGAAACTTCCTCAATCGCCGCAGACTGCTGTTCTGTTGCAGCGGCAATCGACCTTACCTGATCAAGGCAGTTGTTGGATGCGCTCACGATTTTTTCAAGAGATGCGCTGGCTTGTTTCGCCTGATTTACTCCCTGTTCTGCCTCGACTTGATTTTTCTCCAGGCCTTGTACCGATTCCTGGGTATCAAGCTGGATCTGTTTAATCATGCTGGTGATTTCCTCGGTCGCCTTGCCGGTCTTTTCAGCGAGTTTTCTGACTTCATCAGCCACCACTGCGAACCCGCGGCCCTGCTCTCCTGCCCTTGCAGCTTCGATAGCGGCATTCAGGGCAAGAAGGTTGGTCTGGCTGGCAATCTCATTAATTACATTTATGATATCTCCTATTTTTTTGCTGCTTGAGCCGAGACCCTCCATAGTTTTTGATGATATCTCAACATTCCGGGCTATATTTAACATGTTTGTAACGGTCTGTTCAACAATGCTTTTGCCTTCACTGGCAGCTGCAACAGACTCATTGGCTGTACTTGACGCATCAGCGGCGCTCTTGGCTACTTCCATAATAGTTTGAGATACTTCGGTAGTGGCTGCCGACGACTGCTCAAGCTGTTTGGTCTGTTCATCTATTCCAGAGGTCAACTGTGTTGAAGTTGCCGACACCTCTTCTGAACTGCTTGCAACAGTTTCTGAAAGGACCTTTATTTGTCCTACAATATTTCTGAGACTTTCAGCCATTTTGCTCATGGCATGCTGCAGTTGTCCGAATTCATCGATGCGGTCCCTGTCAATGTTTACAACGAGTTCGCCGTTAGACAGTTTCCCATGTAAATTCTACACTCTCATTTAGAGGGACCGTTATGCTTTTTATCAGGAGAACACCGCTTACAATACTGATAAGAATCAGGCATAAACTCAGGACTCCCATACCATTCCTGAAGCCGGTAACATGGCCGACAGCATTATTAAGATTCCCTGTCATAATTTCTGTCTGTTCTTTTACAAACGGTTCGAGGACCTGTGTAAGGGCTTTGGCAGTTTCGTCAAAATCCCCCATTAATTTATTGCCGGCTTCAGGCCCTCCCTCAATATATGTTTTAGCCATTATCTTGCCCGTTTCATAATAAGCAGCCGTTCTTTTTCTCAGTTCCTTTACTTTCTGAATCCCCTCCGCATTTTTATCGGCCTCATACTCTTTTTCGAAACTTGCCAATCCGGAAAGAAAGGACTGATAACTCTTCTCTGCTTCGTTAAACCCATCGTCAAGACCATTAAGCCCACGGGTAGCTGATATATCGGTAAGCCACTGCTGTATCTGCACAACATCCACTCCCATTCTTTCAGCGAGCAGCGCAAGCTTAACATTTTTATCTTTTACTGTTTCAATATTGCTATAGACCGCATTGGTCACTGAAAATGTCCAGACAGCAAATAACACTATTAAAATAATCGGGATTGTAAAACAGATAATGATCTTTTTTTTGACTTTAAGATTTTTCCAGGTCATTCAATCCTCCTGACTATAAGACTTAGATACATTATCGGCATATTAGGGAAAGTACTTAAGGAAAAGGATATCCCATTAATTAAATTGCTGAGAGCAGAAAAATCTGATAAGATTTTTATCAGGAAACAATAATTTGAAATCACACCAGGGAGGATATTATGTACCGGATATCTTTAGGATTAATTGCCATTGCATTGATATTAATGTCAGCAGTTCAAATTTCAGCAGACACAAATGTTCAGGGGAAGGCGGTTGATTACAGCGCAAACGGCGTTGTGATGAAAGGATACCTTGCTTATGATGAAAATATAAAAGGGAAAAGGCCGGGGGTCCTCGTTGTTCACGAATGGTGGGGCCATAACGAATACGCACGCAGTCGTGCACGGATGCTTGCCAAACTTGGTTATGCAGCCCTCGCTGTGGATATGTACGGTGACGGCAAACAGGCCATGCATCCTGATGATGCCGGAAAGTTTTCATCGGAGCTGATGAAGAACTTCGACGTTGCCAAATCCACGATTCATTGCCGCCATGGACTTTCTGAAACAGCAGCCAACAGTTGATCCCGAGAGGATCGCGGCTATCGGATACTGCTTTGGCGGAGGGATTGTGCTTAACATGGCGAGGCAGGGTGTGGACCTTAAGGGGGTTGCGAGCTTTCACGGAGGGCTGACTGCTGTAAAACCAGCGCAGCCGGGTTCTGTTAAGGCAAAGGTCCTGGTGCTCCACGGCGCTGACGACAAGTTCACTACCCCTGAACAGATCGATGCCTTCAGGCAGGAGATGAAGACATCAGGGGCCGATTTTCAATTCATCTCATATCCCGGCGCCATGCACAGCTTTACAAATCCTGAGGCGGATACCTTCGCAAAGAAATTCAACCTGCCGCTTGCATACAATGCTGACGCTGATAAAAAATCATGGAAGGAGCTGAAGGGGTTTTTGAAAAAGATTTTTAAGTAGTCAGTAGACAGTTAACAGTAGACAGTAGTCAGTCGGAACCAATTGTTTTCGAAACAAGAATTAAAATTGAGGGGTATACTTAGTTGCCAGGATAGTGTAAAATAAAAATACACACGCTTTCAATAAAGTGTAATAGTAAAATACAACTCTTCTAAAAAAGAAGATATTTGAAAAGAAATAAGTAAGTTTTTGTTAAACGAAAATTGCTAAAGGGTCTGAGATAACCCAGACCCTTTTTTATGCTCATTTTATATCGTTAATCAATAAAATTTTAACTATTTCATCATATTGATACGCACCCATATAGAAGGTGCTTGTCAAGATACAAAATAATCCTATTCAAGAAATAATTTTTGTCTTTATTTGCTTCAAGAAAGGAGAAAAGAAAAAGTGAGAAAAATATCAATCATTGTATTGGTTGCAGGGTCGCTCTTTTTAATGAGCGGTATTGCAATGGCTGGCAACAGTGCTACACAAACAGTGACCTATGCGGTCAGCGCAATTAATGAGATATCGGTTAGTGGAAACCCTGCGGCATTGACCGTAAGTATTGCACCGGCAGGTTCTGCTCCAAATTCGGTTTCGGATGCGACCACTACATATGCAATTACTACTAACGAAGCAGGCCAAAAGATAACCGGTGCCATTGATACCGATATGCCAGCCGGTGTTACGCTTACAGTCAATCTGACGGCCCCTTCGGGAGGAACAAGCGCCGGCGCAACGAGTCTGTCAAGTTCTGCAGCAGATTTAGTGACAGGGATTACCAAATTTAATGAAAGTGGAAAAACCATCACTTACTCTCTGTCTGCTACTTCTGCCGCCGGCGTAGTGGGCTCAGATACTAAAACAGTAACATTAACTGTTGTGGATGGTTCATAGTAAAGCGCATCTACACGAATCTAAATATGAATGGTTCAGGCGGTTAAGACGTAAACCGGCTTTTCCTTTTCTTCCTCCGCTAATTTCTTTTATTAGATGAATCAATTGAATTAACTGCCTCATAAACGTTAGGGGAAATAATTGGGGTCAGCCCCGGACGCGGGACAAATTAAAAGACAAAAAATATTTAACTGTCCTATGTCCGGGGCTGACCCCTTTGTCTTTCATATAGGCTGCATATTTACCTTTAGAAAGGATGCCTCTCAACTGTAGGTCAGACACTAATTACTCTTTATCGCTGATGCTCAGGGGATCGAGGAATACAAGAAGATGAAGAACACGGATTTAGAGCGTGAGGTTATCAAATCAAAAAAGATCGCACTCTTTATGGACGACATAGAACGTGCAACACCGAAACTTATACATTTCCTGACAGCTTTGAACGAGACCTGGACAATATACATGAGCGGGAATGAACCGTTCCGGGAAGAACTGAAAAGGTTGACCTGGGGCAAGCCAAAAATAAAAGTAGAGCCGATAGACACCAAGGACCGGCTGCGCCTTGCCGAATACTGCATTTCAAAGACCGGGTCAATGATTGCCGGTCACGAAATCGCGTCAAAGTCGCGCGGAGTTCCGGCCCGGGCATGGGCAATAGCAAAGGGTGAGATTGTCCGGAACGAAGGTGAGAGGGTATCAGGAGAAGAAATTAACATAGCCCCGGTGTTCCTGGTAGTCGTAGCCGGCATTATGTTATTGCGTTTTGTCGGCAAGGGAATGGGTGAGCAAGACTTATATCTGCTCGGCGGGATGGGTATGGCCGCTGGTTTATTTATAAGATATTTCATATCAAAAGCAGAGCGTAGTAAATGACGGCCCCGACACACATAGCCTTCAGTTTATCGACGGCGCTATTATTCGGAGCTGAAGGATCAACCGTTCTCGGACTTGCGGCCGGCGGCGCATTGCTGCCCGACATAGATCACCCTCAAAGCGCTATTGGCCGGGTGTTCTTTTTCTTTTCCATTCCGCTTAATAAATATTTCGGACATCGAGGCTTTATTCACTCCGTCATTTTGTGGCTGCCGCTTACGATATTAGGATCCTTTTTCTTTAAACCAATGCTATACCTTGGGATGGGCGCATTGTCTCACTGTCTCCTTGATTGTCTGAACATTTCAGGCGTTGCGCTTCTCAAACCGGTAACGGAAAAGATATTTGTGCTTGCTTCTCAGAGGTACAGGATCGGTACAGGATCCCGTCAGGAGTTTATTCTTATGATGACCCTCGGCTTCGTAGGCTGGGGCGGCGGATACATCGGAAGCCAGGGCGGTATAAGGACAATGCTTCAAGCTTTCATGGGTAATTATCAGATGGCCGTCGACCGGTATAAACGAGAAGGCACTAAGCAATGTTATTTTGAAGGGAAGCTACGACTATCAGACGGCAATATCAAAGAAGGATCCTGGCTTGTGATCGGTACGGAAGGCTCCGGACCATTTACGCCGGTTGCTGTATATGACAGGGAAGAAAATAAAATTATTCATGTTCCGGATCAGGCGGAAAACCGGCTTTTCCTTTTCTTTTTCGAAACCTAAAGATGGAGATGACAGTTATAAATGAAACACTTTTTAAAAAAAATCTCATAGTAAAGTACAGTACTAAATTGGTCGATAATAAGTTAGCTGATAACACTATTAGCTTGAGCTTTGCTCAATTAATATGATATTCTTAACAAGAACGGAGATTTAATGACTGCCCAAGCAATAAAAGAACAAGTTACAGCACTGAAAAATCACACTAAGAAAGCGACCTCTTCTAAAGAGAATGCAAAAAAATTTCTTATCTCCACTGGCGTTTATACAAAAAAGGGCAATCTCACAAAGCATTATAAGTAATTCATGTATTCTTCCCTGCCTACCTTTGTTATAGGTTTTCACGGGTGCGATAAAGAAATCCAGCAAAAAGTTCTTTTAGGCAAAGCAACGCTTACCTCAAGTGAAAATGATTATGATTGGCTTGGAGATGGTATATACTTTTGGGAAAACAACCCTACTCGTGCCTTAGATTTTGCTAAAGAGGTTAAAAACAATCCCCGAAGATATTCTGTAAATATTAAGACCCCTGCTGTTATAGGAGCAATTATTGATTTAGGTAATTGTTTTAATCTTGTTGATTCCCGCTATATTGAGTTACTTCGAGAAGGGTATACGTTATTAACAAAAACAGCTGAAAAAGCAGGATTTAGCCTTCCCCAAAACACTATTCGTGACGATGGTGGCAATACTCTTAAGAGAAATTTAGACTGTGCTGTAATACGTACCATACACACAAGTAGAGAAGCAGGGGGTAAAGAGCCTTTTGATACAGTTAGAGGCGTTTTCATTGAAGGCACGGAATTATACGAAAATGCTGGATTTAATACTAAGACACACATTCAACTGTGTGTAAGAAACGTTAATTGTATAAAAGGTTTTTTCCTTCCTCGTGATCCTGACCCGACATTCCCAATTCCGTAGAATTTATATTACCTCTTTTAAATGAATAGCGAGCGTATTCCCAGTGGTTTTGCCACGGGGTTAGCGTGCGAATGTAATAAAAAAAATCCTTACAATTGAATTAACTGCCTCATAAACGTTAGAATAGTGTCTGCAGGTGTTTTTCTGCTGAGATAGGAATGCCGCAGTACTGAAGTGCCACAGAGCCATAGTGCCGCAGAACAACAGTAGAGGCTGACCAGGCAAGCAATGCAGATATGCACTTTCCGGATTCCATTTTTATTGGAATGGCAAAAAGAAGAATCTATGGTAAACGGGAGTGACAACTAAATTATGAAAGGTAACAAATGATACAGGTAAGCAATTTAGATAAATCATACGGAGGCCAGGTGCTCTTCGACAAGGTCGGTTTTTTGATCAACCCCGGTGAACGCGTGGGACTTGTCGGCAGAAACGGTCACGGCAAGACCACCCTGTTCAGGCTGATATTGGGACAGGAGCATCAGGACTCCGGGGTCATCAGCATCCCTGCCGACTACAGGATAGGGCATCTCTCGCAGCATATCAGTTTCTCCGAAGATACGGTGCTGAAAGAGGCATGCCTCAGTCTTCCGCCCCGCGAAGACCACAAGGATGAGAGCTACAAGGCAGAAGCCATACTTTTGGGCCTCGGGTTTTCCACTGACGATTTCAGTATCGATCCCCTGCGGTTGTCCGGCGGGTTTCAGGTGAGGTTGAACCTTGCGAAGGTGCTCGTCTCGGACCCGAATCTCCTGCTGCTTGACGAACCCACAAACTATCTCGATATCGTATCGCTGCGCTGGCTTGTGCAATTTTTAAGATCATGGAGAAAAGAGCTGATGATAATTACCCATGACCGCTCAATCATGGACAGCGTTACCACACATACAATGGCGATCCATCGCTGCGGGGTAAGAAAGATAGCCGGGCCTACGGAAAATGTGTATCAGCAATTGATGCTGGAAGAAGAGATATATGAAAAGACACGGGTAAACGACGAGAAAAAGCGGGCGGAGATCGAACAGTTCATTAACCGCTTCCGGGCCAAGGCCACCAAGGCAAAGGCGGTCCAGTCGAGGGTCAAGGCATTGCAGAAAAAGGAGCGGCTCGAAAAATTGTCCGACACAAGGGACCTTGACTTCAGCTTTAACTCTGCCACCTTTAACAGCAAACAGCTTATGGAAGTGCAAGACCTGTATTTCGGATTTAAATTCGGCGAACCGTTAATTGACAGATTGAGTTTTTATGTCGGGAAAAAAGACCGCATAGCGATAATAGGAAAAAACGGCAAGGGCAAGACAACGCTCCTGAACCTCCTGGCCGGTGAATTAACTCCTTTGAGCGGCGAGATCCGTCCTCACAATGACCTGAAGTTTGCGTATTTCGGCCAGACAAACATAAACCGCCTGGACCCTCAGAAGACCGTGGAAGAAGAGATCATGGACGCACACCCCGACCATAGCAGAGGCGCGTCGCGCGCCATATGCGGCATCATGATGTTTCCGAAGGACGATGCGCTGAAAAAGATCAGCGTCCTCTCCGGCGGTGAGAAGAGCCGTGTGCTTTTAGGTAAACTGCTCGTCAGCCCTGCCAACATGCTGATACTTGATGAACCGACTAACCACCTCGATATGGAGTCCACCGATTCCCTGGTCGAAGCTATAGAAGACTTCAGCGGCGCCGTTGTGATCGTTACCCATAGTGAAATGATACTCCATGCCATCGCAACACGGCTAATTGTCTTTGACGGCGGGAAGGCGACCCTTTTTGAAGGCACGTATCAGGACTTCCTTGACAGAGTAGGATGGAAAAATGAAAGTCCGCCTGCACAGCCTGCTGCCAAAGCAACTGGAAACAACTCTGTAAATAAAAAACAACTCCGGCGGGTACGGGCTGCATTGGTCAATGAAAAATCAAAGATCCTGAAGGCCATACAAAACAGGATCACTGAAATAGAAAAAGAGATCGTGAGCCTGGAAGCAAAGACCGGACTGGACAACAATGCGCTTATGGAGGCTTCCGTTAAAGGTGATGGTGCAGCGATCAGGATACTGTCCCAGGCTGTTCACAATTCACAGTCAAAGACCGAATCTCTCTTCTCGGAACTGGAACGTCTGCAAACAGAGCTCGAAAGCAGGACAAAAGAGTATGAAGAAAAGCTCAGCGGGATAGAGGCATGAAAGACTGGAAGTGAGTAAGTGAGGAAGCGCGGAAGAGCAAAAAATCTGGTTTTATCCCTGCCGCTCACGCAGGAGGCGGGCCCTTACGAGCCGGGCTTCTTCATAGCTTACCGCTCCGGTGAAATGTTCCACAACGGGATTAAGTCCCCATTCTTTGCAGGATAAAAAGTATTTCTCTATCATCTGCGCTTTGCCGGTTCAACAAGACGGTCCATATCAACATCGCGTCCTTCCATAATCAGACGTTCCATGTGTGCTGCTATGGTAGAGGGCGCGAGGTTACGCAGTTTGGCAATTTCCTCAGGGGATATCCCTTTCCTGAAAAACTCATAGGTCTCTTCGACTGTTTGGCTCTTTTTCTTCTTTTGCGAAAATGATACGTCGCATGCATTGACGGCATCTTCTGCGGGTATCGATATGCCGGGGTTTTCATCCAGATACCGCTTTATCTCAGCGATAAAATCCTCCCCATACCGTTCGAGCTTTGTATCGCCTACGCCGCCGATCTTTTTCATCTCCGGCAGCGTCGAAGGGAAACGCCTGCACATATCCTGCAGGGTCTTGTCCGAAAATATGATATAGGGCGGGACCTGCTGCACATCCGCCAGTCTTTTTCTGACACTGCGAAGTCTTTCAAAAAGTGTCCGGTCATATTCCCCGCCTTTTTCCACCGGAGACTTCGTCTTTGCCTCTTCCTTCCTCAGTGCCATGATCTTCTCCCTGCCGAACAGTATATCGGAACCCTTATTTGTAATATTCAGTACAGGATAAGGGGCGCCTTCCTGCATTAGCGCTTCCTGCGCAATGAGTTCATCAACGACAGTGCGCCAGTATCTTTTGTCCCTGTCTTTGCCTGCGCCGTATGTCTTGATCTCGTTATGTTTAAGTTCGCGGATGCGCTTCGTGTCCGCGCCGGTCACGATGTCTACAATATGCCCAGCCCCGAACCTCTGCCCTGTCCTTGAAACTGCAGACATTATCTTCTGCGCCTCGATAGTGATGTCGATCTGTTCAACGTTTCCGGAACAGATATCGCAGGCCGCGCAATTGCCGGAAGGGTAGTCCTCTCCGAAAAATCCGAGGAGCTGTTTTCTTCTGCAAACATTATGCGATGCATATCCTGCCATCTGATTCAGCTTCTCCATGGCGATAGAACGCTCATTGTCATCCGTTATTCTATCGATGAAATAACGGATCTTGGGGATGTCCCCCCTTCCGAAAAACAGGAGGCAGCGCGCTGCGCTTCCGTCACGGCCTGCCCGGCCTGTCTCCTGATAATAGCTTTCGATATTTTTAGGGAGGTCGGCATGGAGGACAAAGCGCACATTCGATTTATCAATGCCCATGCCAAAGGCAATGGTCGCCGTTATCACCTGGACCTCATCCCTGTTGAAGGCCTCCTGATTATTACTCCGTTCTTCCGCGGACAGCCCCGCATGGTACGGCAGGGCGGAGATACCCTTTGATTTCAGAAAATCCGCAGTCTCCATTACAGAATCGCGGGTCGTGCGGTAGATGATCCCGGATTCACCCGGATGCTCAACAAGAAACTCGAGTATCTGTTTATCTACTCCGGATTTCGCTTTTACCTCATAGAAGAGGTTCGGGCGGTTAAAGGATGCGCGAACGATATACGGGCTTCTGAGGCCGATCTTCCTGATAATATCTTCCTGGACCTTTTCGGTTGCCGTTGCTGTAAAGGCCGTAACCGGCACACCGGGAAACATCTCCGGGATGAGTGAAAGGCCGAGATAGTCCGGACGGAAATCATGTCCCCATTCGGATATGCAATGGGCCTCGTCTATGGCAAAGAGTGAAACTGCCGAGGTCTTCAGCCTTTCAAGGAAGTGCTGCATGGCAAATCTCTCCGGGGCGATATAAAGCAGATCCAGCTTGCCGGATTGTAATTTGCGATAGACACCGGAGATCTCGCCGGCATTCATCGAGCTGTTCATGAAAGCGGCGGATATCCCGTTTTCAACCGCTGAATCCACCTGGTCTTTCATCAGCGAGATAAGCGGACTGATGACGACTACAGTGCCGCTCATCAGTTTTGCAGGCAACTGGTAGCACAATGATTTGCCGCCGCCGGTAGGCATTACGGCAAATACATCTTTGCCGTCGAGTATGTTCCTGACAATTGATTCCTGGTTTGGACGGAATGTCTGAAAACCGAAAACGGTCTTCAGCGTGTCGAATATCGAAGATTCATTATGCCTGATGCTGCCCCCCATAGACCGTTATTCTAACATAAAGAAAGCAGTTTAAACCCCAAACACGTTCAGCGAATAAAGGAGCAGCAGTAATCGGTGAGCGCTCTGACTTTGAGCGAGAACTTTGCATTGGCAGGCACCTCAAAAGATTCTCCACCCTTGATCGTCTTCCAGCCGCTCTCTCCGGGCAAAAGTACGTCTAAATCCCCTGAAAGGATTTCCATTATCTCTTTGTCAGAGGTATTAAACTCATATTCTCCGGGCAGCATCACTCCAAGAGTTTTCTTCGAGCCATCACTGAAAATAACTGTTCTGCTCGTCACCTTACCGTCGAAGTAAACATTCACCTTCTTCACGATCGTCACATTATTAAAATCAGACATGGCAATACCTCACATAACGTATTTGATTGGATGCGATAAATGTATCAGAGACGATATCGGATATGCAAGCGGAAGAAAGGCGCACCAAATGGCATCAGAGTTACATTAATTTCGTAAACTCTTCAACCGTTAATCCAGCCTGACGGATGATAGAACGTAATGTGCCTCTTGCAATTTCTTTATGATTTGGAATAGTCAGACGACGGTGAGGAGGATGTTCATTTCTGAGGATTATATGACTTCCTGTCTGATGATCTGTAAGATAACCAATCTTCTCAACACAGAGGTCTCATGATATGGTCTCTGTGTTCAGAGGTCAGGTTTGAAAGTGCAGTTCACCCCACATTATTCATGTGGAATACCATTCCAATGTTTTGCAGCCCTTTTTGTTTTTCAGGGGTTATGATAATATTAATAGCTTCTGTTCAACCAGAATAATATTGATAAACACAGATGATACGGAGATTTCAATTAATAATTAACAATGAATAATGAGTAATTAAGGTAAATATTTTCCTTAATTGCTCATTACTCATTCATCATTGTTCATTTCTCTATATGGAAGAACGGCTTCAGAAAATATTGGCAAAATGCGGTATCGCCTCGCGGAGGCAGGCTGAGGATATGATATTTGAAGGATTGGTGACAGTTAACGGAGCGCCTGCGGTCCTTGGTATGAAGGCTGACCTTGACAGAGACCATATAAAAGTAAGGGGCAAGCTTATCCACACTGTCGAATCAAAGGTTTATCTGATTTTGAATAAACCTGAGAAATGTCTTACAACAATGTCTGATTCCGAAGGAAGGATGACGGTCAAAAATCTTATTAAAGGGGTGAAGGCAAAGGTATTTCCCGTCGGCAGGCTTGATTATAATTCAGAGGGGCTTCTCATTTTAACGAATGACGGTGATATGGCCAATGCGATACTTCATCCAGGCAAAAAGATACCCAAGACATATCTTGTGAAGGCCGACGGCTTTCTTGAAGCCAAGAATGTTGAGAGACTCGAAAAAGGCATTAAACTTGAAGACGGTATGACATTGCCTGCAAAGGTAAAGCAGTTAAAATATACAAAGGCAAATTCATGGCTTGAAATAACAATTCATGAAGGCAGAAAAAGACAGGTCAGGAGGATGATGGAAAGGGTGGGGCATTCAGTCATCAAGCTCAAAAGGACCAGAATTAACGGCATCTCGCTCGGCAGGCTGGAGTCAGGGGCTTTTCGGTATATGACGCCTGAGGAGATTAAAAGACTGAAAAAAGAAGTAAGTAGCAAGGAGTAAGCGGTAAGGGGTAAGGTAAAAGCAGAGTCATTCCCGCGAAGGCGGGAATCCAGAAAAATATGTAGGGGCAATTCATGAATTGCCCCTACGGAATTCGATTACAGGCGGATAAAAAGGTAACTACAATGCTGCGTGACAAATATTGCGCTGAGATAAGCGAAAAGGATGTTGGATTAAGTCTGAATATTGCCGGGTGGGCCAACAAGTGGCGGGACCACGGCGGTGTTGTCTTCATTGACCTCCGGGACAGGAGCGGCATTGTGCAGGTGATATTTAATCCTGAAAACAATCAGGAGATACATAAAATTGCGCACAAGATAAGGAGTGAGTACGTTCTTCAAATAAAAGGCGAGGTCAGAAAAAGACCTGCCGGCACCGAAAACCTTTCAATTCCCTCAGGACAGGTTGAGATCATTGCAAAGGAACTCACAATACTCAACGACTGCAAACCGCTTCCCTTTATGGTCGAAGATGACACGGATGCATCTGAATCCCTTCGCTATAAACACAGATATCTCGACCTCAGAAGGCCGGTCATACAGCGGAATCTCATAATAAGACATAAAGCCACAAAGAGCATACGGGAATTTCTGGATTCACAGGGATTTCTCGAAATAGAGACGCCTGTGCTGACAAAGAGCACACCAGAAGGCGCGCGTGACTATCTTGTGCCGAGCAGGACTAATCCCGGCCATTTCTTTGCTCTTCCCCAGTCGCCTCAGATTTTCAAGCAGATACTTATGGTGTCCGGGCTTGAAAAGTATTATCAGGTTGTCAGGTGTTTTCGTGATGAGGACCTGAGGGCGGACAGGCAGCCCGAATTTACACAGGTTGATATGGAGATGTCTTTCATTAACAGGGAAGATATTATCACAATAATTGAGGGTATGATAAGAAAGGTCTTTATAGAGACAGTCGGGGTGGAATTACAGACGCCTTTTCAAAGGTTAACTTATCATGAAGCAATGGAGAGATTCGGCTGCGACAAACCGGATCTGAGGTTTTCCCTTGAGCTTAAGAACGTCAGTGATATTGTAAAAGACACCTCCTTTAAAGTATTTCTTGACACCCTTTCAAAGGGCGGTATTGTTAAAGGAATTAACGCAAAAGGCCTTGCCGGATATTCGAGAAAGGAACTTGATGACCTGACAAAGGAGGTCCAGGGTTATGGCGCAAAGGGGCTTGCATGGATAAAGGTCAAGAACGGCTTTGAATCTCCTATAGCAAAGTTCTTCCCTGAACAATCATTAAAATCAATTGCTGAAAGACTTCAGGCAGAGGAAGGAGACCTCCTGCTTTTTGTTGCAGACAGAGAGAAGGTTGCCAATGATTGCCTGTCCCGTTTGCGTAATGAGCTTGGCAGGAGACTCGGTCTTATAAAAGAAGGGGCTTATGCTTTTGTATGGGTAACGGATTTCCCCCTCTTTGAATGGAACGAAGATGAGAAAAGATTTGAGGCAATGCACCACCCCTTCACAAGCCCGATGGAAGAGGATATGGACAAGTTTCTTGCAGCGGAACTCACGTTAGGGCGATTCACGAACTTCGCCTCTTCAAGACTCAGGGCTCAGGCTTACGACATAGTCTTAAACGGCAGCGAGATCGGCGGCGGCAGCATCCGTATTTATAAAAAAGAAGTGCAGGACCGCATGTTCCAGCTGTTAAATATCACACAAGAAGATGCAAATACCAAATTCGGCTTTCTGCTTGAGGCATTGGAATTCGGGGCCCCTCCCCACGGAGGCATTGCCCTTGGACTTGACAGGCTTGTCATGATAATTTCAGGCGCTCAATCAATAAGAGACGTTATTGCATTTCCAAAGACCCAGAAGGCCATCTGCCCCCTCAGCAATGCCCCTTCCGCAGTTGATCCAAAACAGCTGAAAGAGCTGAGCATTAAGCTTGATATAGTGGAATAACGTGCCTTGTCTTTTTATTTTTGACCTCTCTTAATACCACGTTTTAAAAAAATTAATAGCTGCGATATTTCTCCGGTTTGCCAAACCTACATCTGCTGAATCTTAATCAACGTCATATCCCGGAATTAAAACGCATTGAAACTGTGCCAGTAAACACAAGTGTGCCCGCATGTCACAGTGCAAAAACAAAGCAATGAGTTGGATTATCATTATAAATCAGCATGTTACATGTTGGAATGTATTTTGCTATGTATCAACCGGGATACCAATAGTAATTTTGAAAATTATAAAAAGGGAGGAGCTTTCCAGTGGAATTAACAAATAATCAAAAAATGGGAATTTCTTTAAGAGGTAAAATAAAAGGCCTGAATTTTTTCAGCTATCTTTCTTATGTCGTGATTCTCGTTATAAGTTTTTGGGTTTTACCGGTAAAGGCGGATGTTATCGCAGTAGATGACTTTAATGACAGCAGTTTAAATGCAGCATGGGATTTATCTTTCACTAACATGAAGGAAAGTGGCTGGATACATTCTTTGGACAGAAATAATTTAGTTGTATCTGATATTAATGACAAAAGTGCCAATAATAAATGGTCTACTGTCACTCTCAGCCAAACGTTCAATCCGCTTACCGATTTCGATGTCGATGTTGATTTCTCATGGGACCTGACTAATGGGAAAAAAGATACAAAGAAAGCTGTTCAACAATTATATGTCAATCTCTATGACACGGACAATAATCTGATTTCATCTGTTGGATATAAGGATACTTCTATGATCAAAACCGGCTATAGAGTTGCAAGTATAGGGGGCAATATTTTTAATGCAAAGGCACACGGCTCCAACGGGAAGGAATCGGTCAATCTTTTGAGAGATGGTGATAACTTGCAGGTGTACTGGAATGATGAGAATATATTATCCGGCAAATCTACCGGAGACCTTGGAAGAATCGATGTATCGTTCTCTTATTCAAAGAAAAGAAGTGGAAAAGGTTCTTCTTACTTCGGGACAGAGTCTGCTGATTCAATTATGGTGTCAAGCACAACGGTTGCACCCGAGCCGGTAAGTTCACGTCCTTTTTATTACAGGAGGCGCGCTTTTGGCGGGCAGATTTTATTTTAAGAGAAGCAGAAAATAATAAGAGCAATTATAAGAACTATGTAGAATGGATCACGGGGATAGTCAATCTGAAATGATAATGTCAATCTATTCACAGGCATAATATAGTTATTCCTGCCATAACAAAGCTTTCTCTAATCAACGAATCAATTTTTATTAAAGTGTATTGAATTATTCTTTTAAGACCGGTAGGGCCTGCCTAATAACTGCTATATTTTTTTGTCATGACCGAAGTCTGTAATCGGGCATCCGGATGACGTCAAAAAAAATAGATCCCGGCTTTAAAGATTGCCGGAATGACAGACAGATACGTTGAATTTTTAAACAGGCCCGGTATCCCGTATTTCTATTTTGATTAATATAACTAATTGAATTTTAAAGAATTCCTGGTTGTGCTGCTTTTAATAAGCAAAAATTATAAATCAATTTAAATTTTTATATTGACTCTTGTATGATTACTAACATAATATAACAACTCGTTATTTCTCTTTTAAATATTCTTCGTAAATTTCTCGTAAATTTCTCCGAAGAAAAACAAAAAATTTATCCTTAAATATTAAATAGAAGGAGATGTGTATGAGACTCGTATTATTAGGAGCACCTGGAGCAGGAAAAGGCACGCAGGCAAAAAAGCTTATTGAAAAATACCGCATCCCGCAGATTTCTACTGGAGACATACTCAGAAAGGCCGTTGCAGACGGCACCCCACTTGGAAAAGAAGCAAAATCATATATGGACTCAGGCGGACTTGTCCCTGATTCTGTTGTTATAGGCCTGGTAAAAGAGAGGATTGCCCAGGGTGATTGCAAGACGGGTTATATTCTTGATGGTTTTCCGAGGACGACCCCCCAGGCAGAGGCCCTTGATAAAGTTCTGGCAGAGATGAAGGCCCCTCTTGATACTGCCCTTGTAGTAGATGTAGACATGGATATACTAATGAAAAGACTTACGGGAAGAAGGACCTGCAAAAACTGTCAGCAGATGTACAACATTCATTTCGGCCCGCCCAGGAAAGAGGGCGCCTGTGATAAATGCGGAGGAGAACTCTTTCAGAGGGCTGATGACAAAGAAGAAACAATTAAAAACAGGCTTGACGTATATGGAAAATCCACTGCTCCCCTCATTGACTACTATAGAAATAAAAACATACTGAAGTCAGTCGAAGGAATGGGAAGCGTTGACGATATATTCAACAAAGTTTGCAAGATTCTCGGATCTTAAATAAATAAACATAACTTAAGGAGGAAAAATGGCATTAATTAAACCGCATGGTTCAGACAAACTGAACCCACTATTTGTATATGACACGGCTGAAAATGAAGCCCTGCAGAAAGAAGCTGAAGGTCTGCCTTCTATTGTTGTGAGCTCAGCTACCGCAGCTAATGCAGTTATGCTGGGTGGTGGTTACTTCAACCCGTTAACAGGCTACATGAATAAAGCTGATGCCCTGTCTGTTGCTAAAGATATGAAAACAACATCCGGTTTGTTCTGGCCTGTTCCAATTTTAAACCTGGTTAAAGATGCAGGCAAAATCAAAGCGGGCGACCGCATTGCACTTAAAGACCCAAACGTTGAAGGCAATCCGGTCCTTGCAGTTATGGATGTTAAAGCGGTTGAAGAATTCAGCGACGCAGAGATGGCGATGATGTCTGAAAAAATTTACCGTCCCAGCCCTAAAGAAGCGCATCCCGGGGTTGAAGCATTCAACGCTCAGGGTAAAGTTTGTCTTTCCGGTCCAATTAAAGTATTAAACTTCTCTTACTTCCAGGATGAATTCCCGGACACTTTCCGTACCGCAGTTGAAATTCGTAACGAAATCGCTGAGCGCGGCTGGAATAAAGTTGTTGCTTTCCAGACCCGTAACCCGATGCATTTGGCCCACGAAGAACTTTGCCACATGGCAATGAAGCGTTTAGGTTGTGATGGTCTGGTTATTCATATGTTACTTGGTAAATTGAAAAAAGGAGATATCCCGGCGCCTGTCCGTGATGCTGCGATCCGTAAAATGGTCGAGCTGTACTTCCCGAAAAACAGTGCAATGGTTACCGGTTACGGTTTCGATATGCTGTATGCCGGTCCACGCGAAGGTGTCTTGCACGCTATATTCCGTCAGAACATGGGCGCAACCCACTTCATTGTTGGCCGTGACCATGCAGGCGTTGGTGATCACTACGGTCCATTCGATGCTCAAACTATCTTTGATAAGGAGGTCCCTGCTGGCGCGCTGAAAATTGAAATCTTCAAAGCTGACCACACTGCATACTCGAAGAAACTGGACAAGGTTGTAATGATGTGTGAAGCGCCTGATCATACAAAAGAGGACTTTGTTCTGCTGTCAGGGACAAAAGTTCGTGCAATGTTATCTGAAGGTATTGCGCCACCTAAAGAATTCTCACGTCCAGAAGTGGCTGAAATTCTCATTGGTTATTATCGGAGTCTTGAAAAATAAATTTATGTCTAAAAAATTTAAAGATATTTTGGTAATGAGAGGGGGTGTTTGGCAGGCAACTTTAAAATTTTATGATGGTTATTAACGGAGCTTAAGAGTAAAGCTTCAAAACACTAAAAAGGAGGTATTTAAAATGCCAAGTTTCGTAATCACAGAAAAATGTGACGGTTGCAAGGCGCAGGACAAGACTGCATGTCAGTATATCTGTCCTCATGATTTGATGGCCCTTGACAGGGATCTGATGAAAGCATACAATCAGGAGCCGGAGCAGTGCTGGGAGTGCTTTAACTGTGTGAAAATATGCCCTCAACAGGCTATAGAGGTGAGAGGTTATTCAGACTTCGTTCCCCTCGGATCGAGCACTATTCCTTTGAGAGGCACTGACTCCATTATGTGGACGATCAAGTTCAGAAATGGTGTATTGAAGAGATTCAAATTCCCCATCAGAACTACCGTAGAGGGTTCGGTTGATCCTTATAAAGGACAGCCGGCGCCGGATTTTTCAAAATTAAAAGGATCTGGCTTTTTTAATTATGAAGCCAGAAAAGAATAATTCAAGGAGGTGGAAAAAAAATGGAAAAAGAAACTTGTACATTTTCATATTGTCAGAAACCTGCAGTAACTGAAGTTGAATGCGATCTCCTGATCATGGGCGGCGGTATGGCAGGCTGCGGAGCAGCTTACGAGGCAATCCGTTGGGCCAATGAAAAGGGACTGAAGGTGGTTATGGTTGACAAGGCAGCAACAGACAGAAGCGGCGCGGTCGCAATGGGTCTGTCTGCTATCAATACTTATGTAGGAGAGAACAAAGTTGAAGACTATGTCAGGTACGTGAGAAACGACCTGATGGGCATCATCAGGGAAGACCTCGTATTTGACCTTGGCAGACACGTTGATGATTCCGTACAGACCTTTGAGGAGTGGGGACTTCCTATCTGGAAAAGAGGCGATGACGGATTCTCACTTGACGGGTTTCAGGCACAGGAAGAAGGAAAGAAGTCTTTAAGAGACGGCGGCACACCGGTAAGATCAGGGAAATGGCAGATAATGATCAACGGTGAGTCTTATAAAGTTATTGTTGCAGAGGCTGCCAAGAAAGCCCTCGCGACCAACCGGGAAAAAACCGGCATGGAACAGAACCACTTTGAAAGAGTATTCATAGTGAAGGCTGTAAAAGATACAAACGGGAAAAACGTAGCAACAGCCATCGGATTCAGCACAAGAGAAAACAAGATCTACTCCTTTAAAGCAAAGGCCATGATCTGTGCAACTGCCGGAGCGGTCAACTGCTTCAGGCCGAGGTCGGTCGGAGAAGGTATGGGAAGGACCTGGTACCCTGTGTTCAGCGCAGGTTCAGGTTATGCCTTTGGAATGCAGGCCGGCGCAGAGCTGACCTTAATGGAGAACAGGTTCGTGCCCGCAAGATTTAAAGACGGATATGGTCCTGTAGGCGCATGGTTCCTCTTCTTTAAAGCAAAGGCAACCGACAGCTACGGAGAAGACTATTGTGCCAATAAGGAATATTTTGATGACGCAGTAGCAAGATACGGCGATTATGCAAAAGGTCTTGGCACTGCCATCAGGAACCATCTCATGATGAGGGCGATGAGGGACGGCAAAGGTCCGATCCTCATGCAGACCCCTAACGCTATGGCAGCATTAGGCCAGGCCTTTAAAGACAAGCTTGGCGACAAAGAAGGCGCCAAGAAGATGAAACACCTTGAGGCAGAGGCATGGGAAGACTTCCTCGACATGGCTATCGGACAGGCATCCCTATGGGCTGCAAGTAATGTTGAGCCTGACAAGAGCACTTCCGAGATAATGCCGACTGAGCCGTATCTCCTCGGTTCGCATGCAGGCTGCGCAGGTTTCTGGGTAAGCGGCCCCGGCGATATTGCCGGCTCACCGGACCATTACAGCTGGGGTTACAACAGGATGTCCACCGTACCCGGCCTCTTCATGGCTGGCGACGTTGTTGGCGCATCAGGCCACAAATTCTCATCCGGTTCTCACGCAGAGGGCAGGATCGCGGCCAAGGCTGCAATATCATACATCCTCGACAATCCAGGACTATAAGCCGTCGCCGAAAATGTCTCTTGATGAGATCGCGGCTGAGCTTTACCTGCCGTTTGAGATCTATGAAAAGCACAAAACATATACAACAAGGCCCGATATCAATCCCAATTACATCGGTCCAAAGGCGCTTCAGTCGAGGCTCCAGAAGATCGCTGATGAATACTTCGGCGGTGTTTCCACCTGGTATATGACCTCGAAGACCATGCTTGAAGAAGGCCTCAAGAAGCTTGATATGCTCAAAGAGGATGCGGCCAAGATGGCGGCAAAAGACCTCCATGAGCTCTTAAGGTGCTTTGAAAACTACCACAGGATTCTGTCTGTTGAGGCACATGCAAGACATATCCTCTTCAGGGAGGAATCCAGATACCCCGGTTACTACTACAGGGGCGATTACAACAAGATTGATGATACGAACTGGAAGTGCTTTACAAACTCCAAGTATAATGCAGAAAACAATTCCTGGGAGTTGAAGAAAGTGCCGTACGTTCAGATGGTTAAGTAGTTGATGTTTTGGGGGAGGGCAACACCCTCCCCCAAATTTTTAACTTGCAAGATCTAAATTGCAGATTACAAATGCCTTAATTTGCAATGTGCAATTTATTTATTGCAATTACTGTTCGAATTTAATATATTTAGTAGCTTAAAAAAGTCTCCCATCCCCTCTGTTTAACAAAGGGGGGCAAGTGGGAAAAAAGTAAAAGTATACTGCCCCAAGGAGGAAAAGATGGCAGACAAGAAAACGGTTTTAATAGTCGGAGGAGGATTCAGCGGGCTTACTGCTGCAGTTGAAACCGCCGAGGCAGGCTTTAACGTTGTGATCGTGGAAAAGACGCCGTTTTTAGGCGGCAGGGTAACACAGCTCAATAAATATTTTCCGAAATTGTGTCCGCCGAACTGCGGGCTCGAGATAAATTTCAAACGGATAAAAAATAGCGGCGACATTACCTTTTATACCCTTGCAGAGGTTGAGAAGATATCAGGGCAGGAAGGCAACTACGATGTCACGATAAAACAGAACCCGAGGTTCATAAATGACAAATGCGTTGGATGCAATGCCTGTAACGAGGCATGCCCTGTTGAGATGCCGAATGAATTCAATTTCGGCCTCGATAAGACAAAGGCCGCATACATCACCCACAATCAGGCCTTCCCGTTTAAATATGTCATTGACGGCAAAAACTGTAAAGGCAAGGCATGTGCAAAATGCGCCGAGGCGTGCAAGTACGATGCGATTAATCTTGACATGAAGCCGGAAGCTGTCAATCTCAATGTTGGTGCAATTGTGCTTGCAACAGGTTGGGATTTGTATGACGTAACAAAATTAGACCTCCTCGGCGGCGGGAAGATTAAAAATGTAATTACAAACATGCAGATGGAAAGGCTTGCGTCCCCCAACGGGCCTACATCAGGTAAAATTCTAAGGCCCTCAGACGGCAAAGAAGTAAATAACATTGCCTTTGTCCAGTGCGCCGGGAGCAGGGACGAGAACCACCTGCCTTATTGTTCATACATCTGCTGTATGGCATCTTTAAAACAGGCCACATATTTAAGAGAGCAGTATCCTGATTCAAAGGTACAGATTTTTTATATAGACATCAGGACCCCCGGGAGGTATGAGCAGTTTTACTGGAAGGTGAAAGAGGACCCGAATGTAACGCTTACAAAAGGCAAGGTTGCAAAGGTTGAAGAAGACCCTGCCACAGGCGATGTCCTTCTGACGGCAGAGGATGTGCTTTTAAATAAAAAAATTACGGCAAGATTCGATATGGTGGTGCTTGCAGCCGGTATGGTCCCTTCAACAAGGGCTTCAAAAATCCCCACTGATATTTCATACACAAATGAAGGTTTTGTAATGCCGGCTTCATTAAAGAAGGGCATGTTTGCTGTCGGGACCCTAAAGAGTCCTGTTGATGTTTCACGGTCCGTCCAGGATGCAACAGGAGTAGCAATAAAAAGTATTCAGAGTGCGAGACAAAAATAAGGATGTCTGATTACGCAGATATAAAAAGACGATTACACTGATAAAAATCTGCGTAATCATATTTATGAGGAGGTAGAGATAGATGGAAAAGAAATTCGGGGTATATATCTGCACGGGATGCGGCATCGGAGAGACCGTTGATATAGAGAAACTGAAAAAGAAATCTGCACGCGCCGCAAAAGTCGAGGCAGATAATATCAGGGTACACCAGATCTTGTGCAGTCCTGAAGGGCTGGAAGTTATAAAGAATGATATAAAGGAAGGCGTAAATACAATAATCATCGGCGCATGCTCCCCGCGTGTGAAATTTGAAGAGTTTGATTTCCCCGGCACGATCACGGAGAGAGTGAACCTGAGGGAGTTCGTTTCATGGACCCAGGAGCCGATGACCGATGATACACAGAGCCTCGCGGAAGATTATATGAAAATGGGGGCAATCAAGACCCAGAAAGGCAGTCTGCCGGAGCCGAACATACTTCAGGACCTGAGCAGTACAATACTTGTTGTCGGCGGCGGTATGGCAGGAATGTCCGCAGCTCTTGAAGCCGCTAAAGCAGGCTATCAGGTGGTGCTTGTTGAAAAAGAGGCAGAGCTTGGCGGCATGGCGGCAAAGCTTTACAAAGAAACCCCGAGACAGTACCCATATGACAAATTAGAAGAACCGAGGATCTCCGGCATAATTAAAGAAGTTGAATCTAATTCGAATATAAAGGTTTTTAAATCTTCAATGTTAGAGAAGACAGATGGACAGCCCGGTCTTCTTGATGTGACCATCAGGAACAACGGCAATAGTGAAACTATGAGGGTCGGAGCGATCATTATGGCCGCAGGATGGAAACCTTACGACGCCTCAAAGCTCGGACATCTGGGATTCGGCAAATCCAATGTCATTACCAGCGTTCAGATGGAAGAGATGGCAAAGAAGGGTAAGATAACCCGTCCTTCTGACGGAAAAGAAGCAAAAAAGGTTGCGTTTATACAATGCGCAGGTTCAAGGGACCCGAACCACCTTCCATACTGTTCATCTTTCTGCTGCGGTACTTCCCTGAAGCAGGCAAAATATGTAAGAGAGAAAAATGATGATGCGATAGCGATGATATTCTATAAAGATATCAGGACCCCGGGACAGACAGAACTTTTCTACAAGAACATGCAGAACGACGCCGGGGTATTATTGACAAAGGCTGAGGTAACAGGCGTCAGCGATGCAATAAACGGCAATCTTTACGTTGAGGCTGAAAATACCCTCCTCGGAGAAAAAATAAAAGTAGAGGCAGACCTTGTGGTCCTTGCAACAGGCATTGTGCCTGCAACACGCGCTTCCCAGGAATATCTTGACGGACTTACAGAGGCGCAAAAGAAGGGCGATGATGCAAAGAAAGCATACCTTGAATCAACCCCGAAGCCGGAATTTATTTTAAATCTCACTTACAGACAGGGGCCCGAACTTCCGTCACTTGAGGGCGGGTACGGTTTTGCGGATTCAAACTTCATATGCTTTCAGTACGAGACAAGAAGGACAGGCATTTATGCCGCAGGCTGTGTCAGGCAGCCCATGGCCATGTCCGATGCTGCAGAGGACGCAGCAGGAGCGGCGCTGAAGGCGATCCAGTGCGTTGAACATGTTGCAAAAGGTATGGCGGTCCATCCGAGGGCATGGGATGTGACATTCCCGGACCCGATGATGATAAAATGCACGTCATGCAAGAGATGCACAGAGGAGTGTCCCTTTGGAGCGATAGATGAAGATGAAAAGGGCACGCCTTTTTACAGGCTTAACCGTTGCCGCCGCTGCGGCACATGTATGGGTGCATGCCCTGAAAGGATTGTGTCTTTCAAGGATTTCAGCGTTGATATTGTAGGCTCGATGATAAAGTCCATTGAATCGGAAGAAGATGAATTCAGAATAATAGTGCTGGCATGTGAAAATGATGCGTATCCGGCGCTCGACAGCGCAGCTATAAAACGCAACAAAATTAGTCCGAAGGCGAGGATTATCCCTGTCAGGTGTCTCGGTTCAACGAACCTCGTCTGGGTGTCAGACGCATTTTCAAAAGGTATTGACGGCCTGATGCTCATCGGCTGCAAGTATGGAGAAAATTATCAGTGTCACTTTGTAAAAGGCAGTGAGCTTGCAAGCTACCGCTTCAGCAAGGTCAAGGAGACGCTGGACAAACTTCAGCTCGAATCTGACAGATGCCAGCTCGTGCAGGTCTCAATATCGGAGTATGACGGCCTCCCTAAAATAATTAATGACTTTGTTGAGAGGATAGAAGAAATAGGACCGAACCCGTTTAAAGGAATGTAAATTTCAAATTTCAAATTTGAAATGATATGGAGGAATAGATGGCAGAAGCAACAGTAATAAAACCTGATCTGGATTTTGTGAAAGGGGTTATCGAGGGAGGCGGGGATTCCCTGAAGAAGTGCTACCAGTGCGCTACCTGCACGGTTGTCTGTAATGTAACTCCTGATGACCATCCATTTCCAAGAAAAGAGATGGTCTGGGCGCAATGGGGTCTTAAGGAAAAATTCAAAGGCAATCCCGATGTATGGCTTTGCCATCAGTGCAATGACTGCACGGCACATTGTCCCAGAGGCGCCAAGCCGGGTGAAGTTTTAGGCGCTATCAGGAAACAAACAATCAAGCAGTATTCATCGCCGGCATTTCTGGTCAATCTTGTAGGCAGCAAGGCGCTTGCGTGGCTTATCTTCCTGCTTCCTGCTGTTCTGCTTGGCGTTATATTTTCAGCGGACGGCGCTTTTTTCCCGAATGAAGAAGAGATAAAATTTTCTTTCTTTGCTCCTACGCTTACAATACAGGCAGTGTTTGTTCCTGCTCTGACATTTGGTTTTATTGTAGGCATTATGGGCCTCATGAAGTTCTGGACTGATATGAAGAAGTCAGCAGGGGTTTCCTTCGGGGACCTTGGCGGAAGTATCTCAGCGACTGTAAAAGAGATCCTGGGTCATAATAAGTTCAAGAGCTGCGGCGTAAGCAAAGACAGATTCACCTCACATTTCCTGGTGTTTTACAGTTTTGTACTTCTTGGTATTGCAACGGCTTTTGGAGTTCTCTATATTGATGTTCTGCATATGGAATCGCCTTTCAGATTCGGCTACGGTACACCTGTAAAGATCTTCGGGCTGATCGGTGCAGTAGGGCTTTTGCTTGGCGTTATTTTTATGATCAGCAACAGATTCAAAAATGCTGAGAAGGTCCGGTATCGGCAGTTATTTTGACTGGCTGCTGATAACCATAATCGGAGTGATCATGGCATCAGGTATCCTGTCATGGCTGACAAGGCTTGCCGGTATTGCCAATGTTGCTTATACGGTTTATTTTATACACCTTGTTTTTGTACTTTCTCTATTCCTGTATTTACCTTATTCAAAACTTGCGCATATGTTCTACAGATCAGCGGCAATGTGCTTTGTGAAATATTCCGGAAGGGAGAAGAAATAAAGGCTGTTTGCAAAAGATGCGTCATTCCCGACAAGCCTGAAGGACAGGAATGAGCCACAGAAACATTTAAATAAATTTAAACGTCAGATCAAATCTAAAAGGAGGGAAGAAAGATGAGTAGTACAATTTTATTTGCGCTCTTATGCGGGGCGCTGGGTGTTTTATACGCTATTGTAACAGCAAGTTGGGTATCAAAGCAGGACGCAGGGAATGCGAAGATGCAGGCGATCTCGAATGCGGTCAAAGAGGGCGCAATGGCGTTTCTCGCACGCGAGTACAAAACGGTCGCTATGGTTGCGGTACTTTTGACGGTGCTTCTGTCTTTCCTCGGGACCTGGACAGCAGTAGGGTTCGTTATCGGCACGGTCGGTTCCGCGGTCGCCGGATATATCGGCATGATGGTATCGGTGCGGGCCAACGTGCGCACAGCCCAGGCAGCCCACAAGGGCCTCCAGGCTGCACTCGGCCTTGCTTTTAAGGGCGGATCAGTTACAGGCGTTATGGTTGTTGGTCTCGGAATTATAGGCTTGGCAGGTTTTTATTATATAGCACAGCAGGCAGCCCCTGAGCAGGCATTCCATGCACTCGTAGGACTCGGCTTCGGATGCTCACTAATGAGCGTGTTTGCACGTATCGCAGGCGGTATTTATACAAAAGCTGCTGACGTAGGAGCTGACCTTGTTGGAAAAGTTGAAGCAGGCATTCCTGAAGATGATCCCAGAAACCCTGCAGTTATCGCTGATAATGTTGGTGACAACGTAGGTGACTGCGCTGGTATGGCAGCTGACCTTTATGAGACATACACAGTCACACTTGTAGCAGCAATGCTTCTTGCAAAGACTGTTTTTGGCGCTGGGAGCCCATGGGTCGAGTTCCCCCTCATGCTCGGCGGAATATCGATCATTGCTTCCATTATCGGAACATTCGCAGTAAGGATGGGCAAAAGCGGATATATCATGGGCGCCCTCTATAAGGGACTCGCTGTAGCCGGAGTTCTTGCAGCAATAACATTTTATATCGTGACAGGTGAATTTCTGAAAGGTGTAGATCCGGCTTCAATGGTCTCTCACCCTTCATTTACACAGATGAACGTTTTCCTTATGGCGCTTATCGGCCTTGCATTGACCGGACTGATCGTGGTTATAACTGAGTACTTCACTTCTGCGCAGCGTCCCCCGGTGAAACACATTGCACAAGCCAGTTTGACTGGTCATGGAACAAACGTTATAGCAGGTCTTGCGGTCAGCATGAAGTCAACTGCAGCGCCTGTTATCGTTATCGTTGCCTCAATCCTCGGCGCTTATGCACTTGGCGGCGGATTTGCTGGTGATGCGTCAGGCGGTCTTTTTGCTATCGCATTATCAGCGGTTTCGATGCTTTCTATGACAGGCATCGTGGTGGCCATTGACACCTACGGCCCGATTACAGATAACGCAGGCGGTATAGCTGAAATGGCAGGAATGCCTGAAGAGATCCGTAACATTACAGACCCCTTGGATGCAGTTGGCAATACCACAAAGGCTGTTACAAAGGGTTATGCAATCGGTTCAGCAGCTCTTGCAGCGCTGGTTCTCTTTGCAGAGTATTCACGCTCTTTCGTGGATCCGGTACCGAAGCATGGCTGTTGATATCAAATTCGACCTTTCGAACCCGATGGTTCTGGCAGGTCTCTTTATCGGTGGTCTGCTACCTTATTATTACGGCTCACTCCTTATGGAGGCTGTTGCTAAGGCTGCCGGCGGTATCGTTGTTGAAGTGCGCAGGCAGTTCCGTGAGATCCCTGGCATCATGGAAGGCACGGGAAAGCCGGAGTACGGCAAGTGCGTTGACATCGTGACCAAGGGCGCCATCCAGCAGATGATGGTTCCTGCTCTTATCCCGGTTGTTGTTCCTGTTGTTGTAGGTTTACTGCTTGGCAGAGAGGCACTCGGAGGCGTACTTATGGGAAGTATCCTGACCGGACTCTTCCAGGCTATCGCCATGACAAGCGGCGGCGGAGCATGGGACAACGCTAAAAAATCATTTGAAGATGGCGTTACTGATTCCACAGGAAAAGTTCACAAGAAGGGCAGCGATGGACACAAAGCCTCTGTCACAGGTGATACAGTCGGCGATCCTTACAAGGATACAGCAGGCCCGGCGATCAACCCGATGATCAAGGTTATCAATATCGTTGCACTGCTGATCGTTCCGCTTATATAAAAATATTAGGGGCGGGTTTGAAACCAGCCCCTACAATATAATTGTCTTTCTTCAGTGTGAGGAGAGATCGGGGCGAGGGAATACCTCGCCCCATAAAATAAAATTAATGGGCTGTTCCGTTAAATCGGGACAGCCCATTTTTTATTTAATAATCTCTTGGGGTTCTATTCACCACCGCTTGCGGCGGGGTCGTTTATTTTTCTTCCGGAATTTATTTGCTCTATTTGCTCACAGGCTAATACTTACCGCTGAAATAATCCTCAAGGATCTGCCGGTGATCGAAGGCAAGGTCTTTTGGGAGCGAGTCTTTTGTGAAAGATCCCAACTTCCTTTGCATCATCGCCTGCCACCGGTTTGCCTGATGCAGAAGCAATAAAAATCGTTGATACTGTGTGGTGTCTTGGATCTCTTCCCGGGTTTGAGTATGTGTGAAACTGTCTGATCAATTTAATATCAAGCCCTGTCTCTTCTTTTGCTTCACGGCATGCAGCGTCCTCAAGGGATTCTCCATAATCAACAAAACCGCCGGGGATCGCCCAGCCGGGAGGGGGGTTCTTTCTTTTGATCAGTATTATCCCTCCTTCTACTTCAATGATTGCATCAACAGTAAGAAGGGGATTTCTTGGTGTGGTTTCCATTGTAAAATTTAACTGTGACTGTCAGCATTCAAAATCAAGATGAATATCTTTCTCAGGAGAAATAGTGGATATGGCATGTTTGTAGACAAGCTGCTGCACATCATTTTTCAGTAAAACCACAAACTTGTCAAAACCTTTTATAAGGCCCTTCAGGCGTGCCCCGTTTACGAGGAATATTGTGACCGGTATTTTCTCTTTTCTTAAGTAATTTAAGAACAGGTCTTGAAGCTTGTGCTCTGCATTGCTCATAGGGTATCTCCTTTATAAAGGTTTTATATAATTACCCTTTTAGCCCAATCGACTTTCATAAGAGTAAATCAATTGCATAAGGAATTGTAAGCCTGTTGGAAATCATTGTCAAGCAAATTAGATATCAGGCATCATAGCATTATTTTCTATGATTTTCCTGAGCAGATCAACTTCACTTATCATTCTTGTAAATATTTTATCTGCATCCGAAATGCCTGTTACATCTATCCAGGTTATATCCGGTTCTTTTTTAAACCATGTGATCTGTCTTTTTGCATACATCTTTGTGTGCTTCTTTATAAGTCGCACGGCTTCTTCCAATTTGATATCTCCCTGCAAATATCTCCCCAGATCCTTATATCCAAGCGCCTGCAGGGCAGTTCTGTCCGGTTTCATTTCTAAAAGATTTTTTGTCTCATGCAGGAGGCCTGCTTCAATCATTTTATCGACTCTCTCTTCGATCAGCCGGTAAAGTTCTTTCCTGTCTCTCGAAAGTCCGATCTTAATAAAATCATACGGGCCGGGTATTGTTGATGTAATATGAAATTCGGAAATAGTTTTATCTCCCTGCATAGCCACTTCGATTGCCCGTATTATTCTCCTTGAATCATTGGGATTGATTTTTACGGCTGCCTCAGCATCAATACCCTGAAGATGTTTGTAAAGATGACTCCTTGCCGTAAATCTGTTCCTCTTCCTTTAACTTCTGCCTTATTGACCAGTCTGCTGAAGGACCCTCAAAGAGACCTTGCGTGAGCGACCTTATATAAAGACCCGTGCCGCCGACAATAACAGGGACCTTATTCTTCCGTGCAGGTCATTGATAATTTCTGTGGCTTTTTCCTTAAACAACCCGGCGCTGAAAGACTGGTCCGGCGACAGGATGTTGATTAAATGGTGGGGACTTCTTTGAGTTCAGCAGGGGAAGGTTTTGCAGTGCCTATGTCCATGTGCCGGTAGATCTGCATCGAATCAGCGCTGATGATCTCTGTCTTCAGCGCCTTTGCAAGGAGAATGGAAACGCCTGTCTTGCCGACAGCGGTGGGGCCGAGAAGGATGATGACGGGCTTATTTCATTTCCTCTTAAACATCTTCTTCAGATCATCAAGCGACAGCAATATCCTTGTCGGCCGTGCCGTGCGGACATTTGTCAGGCTCGCCTGTTTTATCAAGGTCGGACATCATCTTTATTAACTCGTCATTTGTAAGCTTCTCGCTTCCCCGTACGGATTTATGACAGGCAAGCCTTGCCGCAATATTTTTCAAAAGCGATTCTCCGGTCATATCACCTTTTATCCCGCTTGTCTCTTCTTCAATAATACCTGCTGCAATGTCTATGAGCAGCCCTTTTATGTCTGCTTTATCAAGTTCTCTGGGCAGCGACCTCACGATCACATTGTTGCCGGCAAAATCATCAATATCAAGGCCGAATCCCTCAAGCAGCTCTCTATTCCTGATTATTATGTGATGTTCACCGACAGGCAGTTCGATCCTTAAGGGAAGAAAGAGGGCTTCTGATTCAACAGAAGTTTTCTTGAGAAATTTTTCATAAAGGATCCTCTCGTGCGCAGCATGCTGGTCAATAATAAGCAGTCCGTCATTTGTGCCTGTTGCAAAAAAAGATTCACCTATATGGAAGAAAGACCGGATGTCCTGAGTAATGCCGGAAGTGAAAAAATCTGCCTGTGAAGCAGAAAATATCTCTGAAGACTGCTCGCTTACTGTCGGATTTTCCAAAGGCCTGTATTGATAATGTGAAGCGCTTCTGAAACCTGCCTCAGTCCGCGCCGGAGCAGAAATATCCATGCAAACACCCGGATTCAATGCTTCATACACTGCTGCTTCTACAGTTCTGTGGATCTCATCAGGGGTCTCAAATCTGACTTCCCTCTTTGCAGGATGGACATTAACATCTACTTTATTATGATCAATATCGAGAAATATAAAATATGCCGGATGCCTGTCTTTGGGAATAGGTCCCTGCAGGCTTTATATACGGCATGGTTGACCGTAGGATTTTTCACGGGGCGTTTGTTCACAAATATATATTGATGGCTTTTCCCCGCCCTTGTGAAATTGGCCCCTGAGACAAACCCGTAAACCGTTAATCCTCTTCCTTCTTTTTTCACTTCGAGGAATTCGACGGACACTTCATCGCCATAAAGCTGGGCAAACCTTTCTTTTAACCCTGACGCGGCAGGGGTATTTAACAATTCACTATTGTTGTGTGTGATAGAAAATGATATTGACGGATACGCAAATGCCTTTTGCATTACAGTTTCAATGATATGAGAAAGCTCTGTAGGATTACTCTTTAAAAACTTCCTTCTTGCCGGGGTATTGTAAAAGATGTCCCGTATCTCAACAACTGTTCCGGGCAGAGGGGGCGCTTCAGCGATCTCCTTCTTATTGTTTACGCCAATTTCAATTTTTACGCCTGAATCAGATTTTTCAGCAGATGTGATAAGTGTAATCTTTGATACAGAGGCGATAGCAGACAGTGCCTCGCCCCTGAATCCAAGTGTTGATATATCAAACAGGTCTTCTTCTGACTTTATCTTGCTTGTTGCATGTCTTTCAAAGCACAGCAGGGCGTCATCCCTGTCCATGCCTGTTCCATTGTCAGACACCTTTATGAGTTTCTTTCCGCCGTGCAAAATCTCAATATCTATCTGAGTTGCCCCGGCGTCTATTGAATTGTCGATAAGTTCCCTTACTATAGAGGCAGGCCGCTCGATCACTTCACCGGCAGCGATCTTGTTGATAAGGTTGTCAGGGAGGACGGATATTTTTGACATCACTGATTATATTACAATGGTACGGCAATAGGAAATCCATGTTTGGGATCTGTTTTATTAGTTATATTTGTTTTATTGGTTTTATTTGTTAATCAATCTAACCAATACAACCAATTAAACCAATCAGACCTTTTATTAACCAATGAAACAGTTTTTGATCCATGTCTGCAAACCATGGGAATTGAATTCTACATGTTTGATTTGATTTTAATTGTTTATTTCCGATAAAATATTTGTCCTTTTACAAGTTAAGCATTTTTATTTTTATAATCTATAAAAATTCACAGAAATCCCGTATCAAGGCGGTTTTTATGATAGAGAAAAAATGTGAACAGATACTCGAAAAGTATCACGATGAAAAAGGCAGTGTAATCTCCATCCTTCAGGATATGCAGGAAAGCTTCGGCTATATCCGTGAAGACGCGATCAACTGGTTTTCGGAAAGGCTTAACATTCCTGCAAGCAACTTCTTCGGCGTAACTACTTTTTATGCCCAGTTTTACCTTAAGCCGAGAGGCAAAAATATTATCACTGCATGCTGCGGGACAGCCTGTCACGTCAAAGGGTCCGGCCCGATCATCAGCAAGATACGGGAAGATCTGAAACTGCCGGCAGGAGAGACAACCAGCAGTGACGGGAAGTTCACAGTAGAGAGCGTTGCCTGTGTGGGCGCCTGCAGTATTGCTCCTGTGTTTATAGCAAACAAAAAGGTTTTCGGGAAAATGACCTCTGAAAAAGCGGCTGAAATGATGAAGGAAATAGATAAAGGTAAAGGGGTATAACATGCCTACAAATAAAACAGCCGGAACAATAAATATAAAAGACCTGGTCGTAAGAGTTTGTGTAGGGACAGGCGGACTTGCTGCAGGAAGCCAGAAAGTTATTGATGAATTCGGCAAACAGCTCAAATCTCACGGAATAAAGGCTGAGATAGTAAAAAAATGTGTTAACAAAACAGGATGCCGTGGTTTTTGTGCAAAGGATGTGCTTGTAGATGTTCTCCTTAACGGAAGCTCCGAAACATATCAGCTTCTCACACCTGACATGGTGGGCAGGATCGTTGAAGAACATATATTGCACGGCAACCCCGTAAAGGAATGGCTTGTTGGTCCTGAGTATCATGCCTTCCATGACAAGCAGACTAAAATACTCCTCAAACAATGCGGGCACATCGACCCTGAAGATATTGATGCATATGTTGCCATCGGGGGTTACGAAGGCGCCGGAAAGGCCCTGTCACTTGAGCCTTTTGAAGTAATCGAAGAGGTAAGGGCCTCAGGACTTCGCGGGAGGGGTGGAGCAGGTTTCTTGACCGGACTCAAGTGGGAATTGTGCAGCAAGGCAGACGGAAGCCCAAAATATATAATCTGTAATGCCGATGAGGGTGATCCCGGGGCCTTTATGGACCGCTCGGTTATAGAAGGTAATCCCCACTCTGTTATTGAAGGAATGATCATCGGGGGTTATGCGATAGGGGCAAATTACGGCTATGTGTATATACGGGCGGAATATCCTCTTGCAATACAACGGCTGAAAATAGCAATAACTGCCGCAAGGAAAAAAGGCTTTCTCGGAAAGAATATCTTTAAGAGCAATTTTGATTTTGATATACGCATCAAGGAAGGCGCAGGAGCATTTATCTGCGGTGAGGAGACAGCGCTTATAGCTTCAATAGAGGGCAAGCGCGGAATGCCGCGCGCAAAACCGCCGTTCCCTGCATATAAAGGTTTGTGGGGCAAGCCCACCGTGATCAATAATGTCGAGACACTTGCAAACCTCCCCTCGATCATCATGAAGGGCGCCAAATGGTTTTCATCAATAGGCACCGAAAAGAGCAAGGGGACAAAGGTGTTTGCATTGACCGGCAGGATAAAAAATACCGGGCTCATCGAAGTGCCGATGGGGATATCGCTTAAAGAGATAATTTATGACATCGGCGGCGGATGCGAGAAAAACCGCAAGCTCAAAGCAGTGCAGACAGGAGGCCCGTCCGGCGGCTGCATCCCGGCGTCCCATATCGACATGCCTGTGGACTATGAATCGCTTACGGCCATCGGCTCGATGATGGGCTCAGGCGGGATGGTTGTAATGGATGAAACAACATGCATGGTCGACATGTCGAAATTCTTCCTTTCATTCACCAAGAACGAATCCTGCGGCAAATGCACTCCCTGCAGGATCGGGACAAAGAGAATGCTCGAAATATTGACAAGAATAACCGAGGGCAAGGGTAAGGAAAGCGACATTGATCTGCTGATAGAACTCGGCAATGATATAAAATTATCATCATTGTGCGGCCTCGGCATGTCGGCGCCCAATCCCGTGCTGTCGACCATCAGTTTTTTCAGGGACGAATATGAGGCGCATATAAAAGAGGGCGTATGCCCTGCCGGGTATGCAAGGCGCTGCGCAGGTACACCGTGAATGCCGATATCTGCAAGATGTGCGGCAAGTGCTTCAAGGCGTGCCCTTCAGGCGCTATTGCGTGGGAAAAGAAAAAGCCGGCAGAGATCGATAAAGCAAAATGTATAAAGTGCGGCGCGTGCTATGAAGCATGTCCGTTTAACTCAATTTTTTGATTGTACTTTTATCGGGAGGAATTATGGTAGCTACAAGAACGATTAAAGAAAAGTAATATTGTTTAAAGACCTTTCAGATGCTGAACTGAAGAAAGTTTCAGCAATTATCAAGACAGCATCTTTTCCCAAGGGTACTATGATCTATGAAGAAGGCAGTCCTGAGCAGGGCCTTCATATTATTGATAAAGGGAGGGTCAAGGTCACCAGAAAAACAAAAGACGGCGGAAGGCAGGTATTGGCTGTACTGAAGGCCAATACTTTTTTTGGCGAACTTTCACTCCTTGACGGACGCTCCCATTCAGCTTCGATAGAAACACTGGAAAATACAAAGGTGTTCATTATTAAAAAAGAAGATATGGATAAATTTCTGAAGCAGAATCCAACTATTGCATACAAGATTGTCCGGGATATCACAATTTCCATCTGCGATATACTGCGCAGTATGAATGATAAATTCATGAATATGGTTGATTATTTATGGAAGTAAGTGTTCAGAAAATATTTGTTTCGGAGGTTACCTTGTCTGACAGGAAATTAAGCATAACAATAAACGGCATCGAAACCATGTGCGACAGGGACGATACTATCCTGAAGGTTGCCAAAAAGATCGGGGTCAGGATACCGCATCTTTGCCATGATAAGAGGCTTGAGCCTTACGGCGGCTGCCGTTTATGTATTGTGAAAGTGAAAGGGATTCCCAGGCCGCTGTCTGCATGTACCACACCTGTGGCAAATAACATGGAGGTCACTACAGACACCGATGACAATCAAAAAAATAAGAAAAACTCTGATCGAGCTTCTTCTCTCCAACCACCCAAATGACTGCATGAGATGCGAAAGGACCGGAGACTGCAAGCTCCAGAATTTGTCCTATGAATACGGAGTTGACGGCAGCCGTTTTGAGGGCGAAAAATGGGACCTGCCGATACGGGAGGACAATCCTTTCATAACTTATGAACCGAACAAGTGCATTCTGTGCGGACGGTGCACGAGGATATGCAATGAAGTGGTGATGGCAGGGACGATCGAGCTTGTCGGAAGGGGTTTTAATTCAATGCCGGACACGGCTTTCAGAAAGCCGCGCACCCTGGAAAACTGCGAATTCTGCGGCCAGTGCGTATCCACTTGTCCGACAGGAGCGCTTGACTGACAGAAAGGGCAGGGGCAAGGGACGCTCATATGATTTGAAGAAAGTTAAGACCACCTGCTCATACTGCGGGACGGGATGTAATTTCTATCTGAATGTAAGAGACAACAAAGTAGTAAAGGTCACTTCTGACTACTGATGCGCCTGTGAACGAGGGGAATCTCTGCATCAAAGGACGATACGGTTATGATTTCATTCACAGCGATGAAAGAATAAAGACGCCCCTTATCAAAAAGGGCGATAAATTTCATGAGGCCACCTGGGACGAGGCGCTTGAGCTTATTGCAAATAAGTTCAATGAACTTATTAAGAAAGCACGGGCCAGAGAAAGTCGGCGGGTTTTCATCATCCAGATGCACCAACGAAGAAAACTATCTCCTTGCAAAATGGGTCAGATGCGCAATTGGGTCCAACAATGTGGACAATTGCGCGCGTGTCTGACACGCCCCTACTGTGGCCGGTCTGGCCACCAGCCTCGGAGCAGGCGCTGCTACGAATTCATTATCACAGATGCCGGATATTGATACGCTCTTTCTGTTCGGATCGAATCCGACGGAAGGCCATCCGATTGTTTCCCTGTGGCTTAAAAAGGCCCTGCGCAAGGGCGCCAAACTCATTGTCGGAGATCCGAGAAAGACCTGGATGGCAAAACGTGCTGACGTCTGGCTTAACCTGAAACCCGGCAGCAACATCGCCATGCTGAATGGACTTGTCAATGTAATACTGCAAAACGGTTGGGAGAATAAGGAGTTCATCGCAAAAAGGACCGAAGGTTTTGAGGAACTCAAGGAAAAGGTCAAGGAATACGACCTTGACCGGGTTGAGAAGCTTACCGGAGTTTCAAAGGAAAATATAGTCGAGGCGGCCCGTTTATATTCTCATGCCGACAAGGCGATGATCGTTTACGGTCTCGGCGTTACCGAACACCAGACAGGCACGGAAAATGCGATGGCGATCGCCAATCTTGCGCTTGTCTGCGGTCACCTCGGCAGGCCTTCAACAGGCATTATGGCGCTCAGAGGGCAGAACAATGTTCAGGGCGCTTCAGACCTCGGGCCATTACCGGCAACGCTTCCGGGTTATCAGTCTGTAACAAGATCCTGAAGCCGCGCGAGAAATTTGAAAAGGCATGGAACGTTAAAATAAGCCCCAAGCCGGGACTCAAATCCGTTGAGATGCTCGATGAATGCAAGAGAGGAAATTTCAAGGGATTGTTCATACTCGGAGAGGACCCGGCGCAGACAGACCCCGATCTTCATCACGTTCGGAAAGCGCTTGAGTCGGTAGAGTTTCTTGTAGTGCAGGATATCTTCCATACCGAGACAACACGGTTCGCTCATGTAATACTGCCGGGTGCAAGCTTTGCTGAAAAGGACGGCACCTTTACAAACGGCGAACGCAGGGTCCAGCGGGTGAGAAAGGCGATCGAGCCTCTCGCCGGCATGGCCGAATGGCAGGTCATCTGCAAGCTTTCAACTCTGATGGGTTATCCGATGCATTACAATCATCCGTCCGAGATCATGGATGAGATCGCGGGCCTTGTGCCGATCTACGGCGGAATAAGCTATGACCGTATTGAAGAAAAGGGCATTCAATGGCCCTGTCCGACGAAGGACCATCCCGGTACAACAACTTTATATTCAGATCTGTTCTCCAGACCCGGAGGGCTTGCGAAATTCATGGCGCTTGACCATAAGGGCTCAGGCGAAGTGCCGGACAAGGAATATCCCTTCGTGCTCATAACAGGAAGAATTCGTGAGCACTATAACAACGGTTCAATGACCAGAAGGGTCGCGGGGATCATGGAACTTGTGCCTGAAGAACTGCTTGAGATAAACAAAAAAGACGCTGCGAAACTGAACATCAAGACCGGCGATCTTGTGAAGGTTGTCATCAAGCAGAGGCGAGATAAAGGTAAAGGCCAGGATCACAGAGCGTTCACAGGCGGGCAATGTATTTCTAACGTTCCATTTCAAGAATGCACTTAACAAATATCCTGACCTCTGAACACAGGGACCCGATCACAGGAACTCCTGAATACAAGTCATGTGCAGTAAGGGTTGAGAAGTAATATCATGATATCAGGGCAGACCGGTGTGTCTGCCTTGTTATAGTAAATTCCGTCGGCCCAAAAATATTATCTCACAAGTCTGTACCTCTGGTTTTCAAAACTTTATTTAAGAAATTCTTCCTGAAAGCAGGGTAACCATTGCATATTATTAGAAGCGGTAATATCTCTTATTGCATTTATAAGCACTATCCCTGAGAAATTGAGGACTGAAATCAGTTAGAATTATAAATGGCCTTTTCAGTGAAGAAGACTTTTAATTTTTTAAGGTATTTATTAATTTTAGTACTAACCGTGTTTATATGGTTAGTGCTGGGCATGGTTTACGTTGACAGTTTTACTAAGCCCTTTGACAGACTCTTGCCATGGCTGATGCCGTGGAGAGTAACAGTTCCCGGTGCATCCACAATGGATGAAAGTCTCGCAATTATGCAAAGTCAGCTTGAGGGCTCAAGAATAGTAGCGCATTATGCACTCTTTACAATGATAGCCGCCTTCGCATTACTCTGCATATATTTTACTCTTGTTTATCAGCAAAAACAGAGGCGGACGCGTGAAAATGAATTACTGTCACTCAAGAATCAGGAGATTGCGCGACGGAATGAATTTATTCGATATATTTCGGCAACTATCGGCCATGAGTTCAAGAATAATCTTGGAAGGATAAAGCGCAGGCTCGACCTGCTGCATGACCTTCCACAGGATGTGATGGCCCGCATCGACGACAACATGGAAAAGCTTTTTGCTGATATCGACATATTTAAAAAGATCTCTGATGAGCGGGAGTCAAATCTCATAAACTTTGAAAAGGTGGAACTCAAAGAACTGATTGTCAATTTAACCGGGCAATACAGCGACCTGGCTGATTTCAGTATTCAGTATGAAGCGTCACCCCCGGTCATTTTTGCTTCTCAGACCCTCCTGAAGACAGTTTTTGAAAATCTGATTGATAATTCCATAAAATATAAAAAACAGGACCAGAAACTTGCCCGTATTCTGATTTCTTTCTCGCAGGATAGTGACCGCAACAGACGATATTTCACTATTTTTTTCCGGGATGAAGGCCTCGGTATGGACGAGCAGGCAGCCGATCACTGTTTCTACAAAAGTAAGTCATCTGACGGAGGATGGGGAGAAGGATTATATTTCGCCAAATATGTGGTCGGGCTCCATGCCGGTAAAATCAGGGTCGGAAAAGAGTATACTGCTTTGGGAAAAGGTACCGAGATAATTATTAATCTGCCTTATGTTGAGGAAGCGCTCTAATGTTCAATGTACTTATTGCTGATGATGACTTTGAGGACCGGGAACTCTTAAAGCTTGAGATTCAGCGCTCGCTCGGTCACGAGCATCCTGATATCAGATTTAGCGAGGCCGCAAGTATAAGACAGGCAATGCAAAATTTAACGACCCAGGTCTTTGACCTCATGACTTTGGATATAGAATTTGACAAGCTGAATGAAGGCCTCAGTGCATTGCCTGAGATATTCGAAAACCATCCGACACTTAATATAATTGTTATTAGCGGCAAACTCAATAAGAGCGAGGTATTGGAACAATTATTCCGTTTTACAAAAGATAATGTGCTAAAGGAAAAGCGCTGGACCAGGCATTTCGATGTCCTTGACAAAAAAGATGATAAAACCGAAGCGCTCCGGCGGGCCTATTCTTATGTCCTCAAGCAGCAGGAGGGATTCGATAAGGTCAGGGAACTATTCCTTCTTGCCGAATCCTATCTTGAGAAGGACATGATAGAGAAGTGCATGGAAATATATCAGAAAATACAGGATATAGCCCCGGGAGAGCATGAATCCCGTGAAAATATCCATATCTTTAAATCGACAGTAACTCCCGAGCAGGCACGGGAGCACTACAGGAGGGGAGACATGATAGTCGCATCTCTCCTGCTGGGTCATTGTCTTGAAACCCGGCTTAAGTTATTTACCCGCAGCACTCTCGGACAATCTTTCCCTTTGCTTTCAGAATGTTTGAAGGCATTGGAAAGCAGCAGCCTCATCAGCAAACACAAGAAAGGTCTGTTTCATAACTTCGTGCAATTAAGGAACAGGGCCATACATCACCCGGGGTCTGTATCTGAAAAAGATTTTAATTATGTCGTAAATAATATAAGTTTGCTGGATGAACAACTTTAATATGAAAGATAATGTTATCAAAAAAATTGTGATATCGACGGGGCCGATACTAAGTCTGACACTTATCGGTATTCTGGTATTGAGCGCTTTACTCTATTACAGGGCAGTCAAAATCCAGAGATTTCTGGAACCGGTTTTAGCTATTACCGAGCCCCGCATTAAATTTAATCAGGAAATCAACAACCTGCTCATAAAAGAATTTGGAGCAACCGGCAATGGCATAACATTCAGGAGAGGTTCAATTTTTGTTGACCAGTCACTGTTGTTTGCCATTCCTCACAACAAAGAAGGAGCAAACCCTTTAATACTTAATAAACTAAGCCGTGTTTTCCTGTCTGCCCTGAGTAACCCGGATATCAGCGGGCATATCAGTCTTATACTAATCAACATAAATCTGCCGCTTACCGCAGATTCCAATCTAAATAAAGAATTAAGATCGGAGGTCCAGAAAATGACTGCGTATTTATTGAACTCACTCTATGCAGCAGAGCCGGTCCTGGAAAAACAGTACGGGAAATACTTTACGGGCACTGCCATATCTGCAGGCGCTCCTGTAAAGGAACTTAACCTGATAGAATTCAGAATGATACCCTCAGAGATGCTCCATATTAACGTACTCCAAAAATTGGAGCAATATTCGTATTGATTCTTGAGAGTACCATAAAAATATGATCTTCAAAATCGATATTCATATCCATACAAAGTTCAGCGGGGACAATTATACGGAACCGGAGGAAACCGTTCTTCAGGCTATTGAAATAAACCTTCAGGGGATCGCCTTCACAGAGCATTATTCATACGAGGCGTCGGAACATGCAGAAAGATTGAGAGAGAAATATAGGGACAGGATCATGATATTCAGAGGCGTTGAATTTTCAGCAGCAGAAGGGCATTGTCTGGTCTTTGGAGTAAATACTGACAAGCTGTCTATTAAGAACGCGCCTGTCGAAGAAGTCATTAAGGCTGTCAATGGATCAGGTGGCATTGTTATCCCGTCTCATCCTTTTCGCGGAGGGAACAGCCTGGGCGATAAGATTGAACTGATAAGAGGATTTTCTGCAATTGAAGGATATAATGGATATAGTCATCATTCCCAAAATACAAAAGCAGTAGAGGCAGCAAAAAGATTGCAAATCCCATATACGGGCGGGTCAGATGCGCATGAAGCTAAAGAGGTTGGCGCATGTTTTACTGAATTTCATGATGAAGTAACATACGATAATTTTCTTGATCTGCTTAAGACGGGTAATTATCAGGGGGTTGATACAAGAAAGGTCAGCAGGGCCTGGATATTTTAAGCAGCTAAAATCCGTTGCAATAGTTATAGAATATTCATTAAACTAAATCAAAATGAAGAAAGCGCTTATTATTTTTGTTAAGGCCCCTGTTCCTGGCAAGGTTAAAACGAGGCTGCAGACCGACGTTGACCCTGCTGATGTTGCTGAGATCTACAAGGCTTTCATAACTGAGATAACCTCACAGTGCGCCCGGATCAAAGGAGTGGACAGGTTGTTAGGTTGTGCCCCGTCAAAAGATCATGTCTTCCTCAAAGAGGTTTCGAAGAAATTCAGGATGAAAAGCTTTGACCAGCGAGGCGCAGATCTTGGAGACAAGATCATTAATGCCTTTCGTGATTATTTCAAAAAAGGATATTCAAAAATAGTTTTGATCGGCAGCGACAGCCCTACAATCCCGGGGAGTTATATAAAAAAGGCCTTTACCGCTCTGGATAAACATGATATTGTGCTTGGACCATGCTGCGACGGCGGGTTGTATCTGATAGGTGCAAGAAATAAGATAGTGACTGAAATATTTCATGATATCCCATGGGATTCCTCTAAAGTATTAAATAAGACCCTTGACAATATAGAACCGTTGGATATTAAACTGTTTCTGCTCCCGTTCTGGTACGATGTGGACACAATTGCAGAGTTGAAGTTTCTTGAAAAACATCTCCGGTATCTGAACAGAAAACCCTTCCTTCCGGCCTATTAATTCGTTGAATTTAATTAACAATGAGCAGTGGATAATGAAGAATGAACGAGTCCACAATTGTTAATTAATAATTACTCATTATTAATTATTCTTTAAAGTACGCTTACTATCCGGCAGATATATTTTCCCCCTTGCAATGTATTGACAAAAATGATAAATGATTTAAAAAGGCCCTTGAGGCACAAAGATTTATGCGGTGACACTTGACATGAAGCGTATCAAGTGATATTCTATATCCTATAGAAAGTATTAAAACGATTTATTAAGAAAGGAATTTAGAATGACTGCCACAACACAGGATTATTATGCACTTCTCGGCGTTAAGAGGGACTCATCAACAGACGATATAAAAAAAGCTTACAGGCGTCTGGCGAGAAAATACCATCCGGACCTGAACCCGGGAGACAAGAACTCCGAGAGAAAGTTCAAGGAAATAAATGAGGCATATGAAGTCCTGAGTGATTCAAAAAAGAGGACGGAATATGATCAATTCGGCAAGACCGAATTTGGAGCCGGGCCAGGATTTGAAGGTTTTAGACCGCGTGGTCCTGAATCTGGTTTCGGAGGTTTTGAGGATATTTTTTCGAACCTTTTCAGAAATTACAGGCACGAGGATGTCCCGCTTAAAGGCCCTGACCTTGTTACGTCGCTTGAGATCACACTTGAGGAAGCTTACAAAGGAGCCACAAAATCAATCAGCCTGACAAAGGAGGTTTTATGCAGGACGTGTTCAGGCACAGGAGCTGAAAATGTACAGGTATGTTCTCAATGTAAAGGGGCCGGCTCACTTAAGCAAAGCAGAGGTGCATTTAAAATGAGCCAGCCGTGTCCTTCTTGTGGTGGGAGCGGAAAGATAGTAACAAGAGTTTGTAAGTCATGCAGGGGGAAAGGCTCCGGTGTTGCAGCCGAAACTATAAAGGTCAAGATCCCTCCTGGAGCGGAAACAGGCAGCAGGATAAAACTCAGGGGAATGGGGGGCGCAGGCGAACATGGCGGAGCGCCGGGTGATCTGCATATTGAGTTAACGGTAAAGCCTCATCATTTATTCAAGAGGGACGGAGATGATATTTATGCAGATGTTCCCGTTTCTTTTGTTGATGCGGTCCTCGGCGGGAAGATCCAGGTGCCGACACTTGATAATATGGTTACAATGACCCTTCCGTCCGGTACAGACAGTGGTAAAAAATTTAAACTGAAAGGCAAAGGCATTCCCAACAAGAAGACCGGAATAAGAGGAGACGAATTTGCAGTGATAAAAATTATTGTTCCAAAGACAATAAATGCAAAGACAAAGGAAGCGCTGCACGAGATAGAAAAGGCGTATAAAGAATGAGTAATGAACAATGAACAATTAACAATGATAAATTCCTTAATTAATAATTATTCATTGCACAGTATTAATTGATCTTATGAGGTAGTTATGAAAAACAAAAACCGTCCATTGCTTATGATCGGGGTGGTCTGTGATATGTTCAATATTCATCCACAGACGCTTAGATTATATGAAAGAGAAGGTTTTTTGTGCCCCAAGAGGGTCGGGGGCGCAAGGCTGTATTCACAGGAAGATTTGGAGAGGATAAGTACCATACTGAATCTAACCAAGGAACTCGGTGTCAACAGGGCAGGAGTTGATATAATCCTCAGAATGAAACGGAGGATGGAGGCCCTTAACAGAGAGATGGAAGATATGATGGACTATATCGAAAAAGACATAAGAAAGGAATTTCAGAAAAGAATAAGACAGGTATTTGAGGAAGAATAATAGAGTGCAATTAGCAATGAGCAATGAACATTGAATAATTAAGGAGTCCCATAACTACTGAATTAATATGAGCAATGAAATAGCAGTATGCGAATTAATTGGATTCCCTTAATGACTAATTGATAATTACTCATTAACTGAATTATCTGTATTGGAGGAGTAAATGAGATCCGATAAATTTACAGTAAAAAGCCAGGAGGCAATTCAAAAGGCCCAGGAACTGGCACAGCAAAAGGGAAATCAGCAGGTTGATGTTGAACATCTGCTTTATATCCTTCTTGAGGAAGGGATAGTACTGGAGATAATCAAGACATTTCGGATAAACATCGCTACTGTCAGAAAAGAAGTAGAAGATGAAATTGATAAATTTCCAAAAGTCCTCGGCTCTTCGCCGGTTGGGCAACTGTATATTACGCAGGAATTGAAGAATGTTTTTGAAAGCGCTTCTAAAGAGGCAGAGCATTTAAAGGATGAATATATAAGTGTGGAACATCTGCTTCTTGGCATCATAAAGACCAGGAACAGATCGGAAAAGGTCCTTAAGAAATTTGGCGTGACTGATGACAGGGTCCTTGCGGCGATGCGTGAGATACGGGGAGCGCAGAGTGTAACTGACCCCACCCCGGAAGACAAATATCAGGCGCTTAAAAGATACGCAAAGGATCTCACGGAACTTGCAAGAAGGGGGAAACTCGATCCGGTCATCGGCAGGGATGAGGAGATCAGGAGGGTGATCCAGGTGCTTTCACGCAGGACAAAAAATAACCCGGTTGTGATCGGAGAGCCTGGCGTGGGCAAAACTGCGATTGCCGAAGGGCTTGCACAGAGAATTACATCAGGCGATGTACCTCAAAGCCTGAAGGACAAAAAGGTAGTTGCCCTTGATATGGGAGCTCTCGTCGCAGGTGCAAAATACAGGGGAGAATTTGAAGACAGGCTTAAAGCGGTCCTAAAAGAAATTGAAGAGGCCCAGGGCAAGATAATACTTTTTATTGACGAACTCCATACTGTAGTAGGCGCCGGTGCCGCAGAAGGGGCCATTGATGCATCAAATATGCTTAAGCCCGCGCTTGCAAGGGGGGAGTTGAGATGTGTAGGGGCCACTACTCTTTCTGAATATCGAAAACATATTGAAAAAGATCCCGCTCTTGAACGGAGATTTCAGCCGGTATATATAAAGGAACCAAATGTTGAAGATACCATATCAATCCTTAGAGGATTAAAAGAACGATATGAGGTCCATCATGGAGTAAAAATAAAAGACTCTGCGCTTGTGTCCGCTGCGGTTCTAAGCAACAGATATATATCCGACAGGTTTCTGCCTGACAAGGCCATTGACCTTATTGATGAAGCGGCCTCAAAACTCAAGATGGAAATTGACAGCATGCCTGCAGAGCTTGATGAGCTTGAAAGGAAATTGAGGCAGCATGAGATCGAAAGACAAGCCGTAATGAAAGAAAAAGATGAGGCATCAAAGCAACGACTTGATCATATTAATGAAGAGATCGCCGAGTTCACTGAGAAGCGCAATGTTTTAAAGGCCCAGTGGCTGCGGGAAAAAGAGTCAATAGGGGAAATAAGTTCAACAAAGGAAGAGATCGAGCGCACAAAGATAGAGGCGGAAAAAGCGGAAAGGGAAGGAGACCTTAATAAAGCGGCTGAATTGAAATACGGAAAGCTTCCCTTGCTTCAGAAAAAACTTGAGAAGGAAAATGCCAAACTGCTACAGGAGGAAGGCGCAAAGAGGATGCTGAAAGAGGAAGTTGATGAAGAGGACATTGCCGAAATAGTATCAAAGTGGACAGGCATACCTGTAAGCAAGATGCTTGAAGGTGAAGTTGCAAAACTTTTGAAAATGGAAGAAAGATTAAAGCTCCGTGTGGTTGGACAGGATGAGGCAATAAAGGCGGTTTCAGATGCTGTAAGAAGGGCGCGGGCAGGCATACAGGATCCGAACAAGCCTATAGGTTCATTTATCTTCCTTGGCCCAACAGGGGTCGGGAAGACAGAACTTGCCCGTGCACTTGCAGAATTTCTCTTCGATGATGAAGATGCGATGATAAGAATTGATATGTCGGAATATCAGGAGCGCCATACAGTATCAAGGCTTATTGGAGCGCCTCCGGGATACGTTGGTTACGAGGAAGGCGGGCAATTGACCGAAGCGATCAGAAGAAGGCCATATGCTGTGATCCTTTTTGATGAGGTGGAAAAGGCCCATGCAGAGGTCTTTAATGTGCTCCTGCAGCTGCTTGATGACGGCAGGCTTACGGATGGACACGGAAGAACAGTTGATTTCAGGAATACGGTGGTAATAATGACATCAAACATCGGAAGCCAGCATATTCAGGAAATGCTTACTGAATGGACAGATGAGTTTCAGATACGTAAATATGTGATGGAGGACCTGAAAAAGTTCTTCAGGCCGGAATTCCTCAACAGGGTGGATGAAATTATAATATTCCGTGCACTTACTAAAGAGCTGCTCATGAAAATCGTTGATATTCAGATCGAGAGGATGAAACGTTATCTGAAAGATAAAAATGTGAGTATTATCCTGACTGATAAGGCAAAGGCTTTTCTTGCGGAAATCGGCTATGATCAGCTTTACGGTGCACGACCGCTGAAAAGGGCTATACAGAAAGAGATCCTGACCCCGCTCGCTACAAAACTTCTTGATGGAAGTTTTAAGAGCGGTGATGTTATAGAGGTTGATATGGAAGTTGACAGACCGGTTTTCAGGAGTAAAACAGGGGCAGAGCAGACAATGCAGGCTTAAGTTAACTGCTCAGTTATTCAGCGAAATATGCGACAACTGAGAACGGAAGCCATAATTACGGAAGAGCATTCATTCTTTATCGCCGGTTTTGGGTTATAATAGCATCGGGTGAAAAATGAATAAAACGGACAAGAAAGTAATCCTTGTGGTAGATGATGATGCAGATGTGCGTGACTCTATTTTCCTGTATTTGAATGAAATAAGCGATTATTCAGTATTTGCCTATGACTGTGCATCTGAGGCAATGAAGAAAATTCAGGAGGACAACATTGACGTTGTTCTTACCGACATTGTTATGCCTGAAATTTCAGGGATTGAACTGCTCGAAAAAATAAGGCAGTTTAACAGTCAAATACCTGTGATTCTAATGACCGGATTTGCTGATCTGGATATTGCAATAGCTGCGATAAAAAAAGGGGCTTTTGATTTCATCTTAAAACCTTTTCACCCCGACTACCTGAACCATTCAATAAAAAAGGCAATTCAACATAATAATTATTTAAAACTTAAGGAAGATTATAATCGTTACCTTGAAAATATGGTACTGCAAAGGACCGAGGAACTGGAAATTGCAAAAAAGCGTGCAGAAAATCTGAGCAACGATATTGTAAAACGTTTAACAACGGTAGCAGAGTTCAGAGATATAGATTCAATGGAACATGTATCCAGAATAGGTTTTTACGCGGAGCTCCTTTCCAGAGAATTGGGAATGCCTGAGGATTTTATTCAGACTATAAAACTTTCGAGCCCCCTGCATGACATTGGCAAGATAGGGATTGCCGACAACATTCTTTTAAAACCCGGAGGGCTAACTTATGAAGAGTTTGAACAAGTAAAAACTCACACAACAACCGGCGAAAGAATTTTGTCGGGATCATCGCATCCTGTTCTGCAAATGGCAGAATCCATCGCATTAAATCATCATGAAAAATGGGATGGAACAGGATATCCCGGAGGATTAGCCGGGGACAATATTCCTTTTGAGGGAAGGATTGTCAGTATAGCTGACCAGTATGATGCAATAAGGAATCAAAGGGTCTACAAACCCGGACACTCGCACAAGGAGGCCTTCAGGATTATTACTGAGGGAGACGGAAGGACTAATCCCGGCCATTTTGATCCTGCTATTTTGAAAGTGTTTATCAAGAGTGCGCACAGATTTGAAGAAATTTACAATATTCTATTGCATTCATCAGTTTGAATCTGATTTTTAAATACTCTCATACCAGGCGATCTTTATTGTTGGTCCTGAATATTTACACAAAATTCAATAATGTGATAATATTTATATTGCCCGATTATTGCTGTTTCCTTGATTGAGTTTCATGGTGAAAGAAAATGAATATTGCAATTGGCATAGATATAGGCGCAACAAATACAAAGATCATTCTGGCCACTGAAGAAGGCAGAGTGCTTCAAGACCTCCAGGTCCGAACTCTTTCAGCTGCCAAATCAGGTTCTGACGAGGGTTGAAGAGCTGTTAATTAAAAACGTAAGGGATTTCTTAAATGATGAAAAAACCAAAGTGGCCATATCCGGTGCAGATATTGTTGGTATCGGCATAGGAGTTGCCGGCCTCATAGACAGGAAAAACGGGAAAATCATAAAATCTCCCAATATTGCTTCAGTAGACGGGCTGCCGATCAGAGAGATATTTGAAAAGGAATTTTCTTTGCCGGTAATGATCGAAAATGATGCAAACGCTTATGCATATGGGGAAAAATGGGTAGGCACCGGAAAGAATAAAAATAATTTCATTGTTCTAACACTTGGAACAGGACTTGGAGGAGGGCATATATATGATGGAGCACTATATGAAGGCCCTTTTGAAATAGGGCATGTAATCATTGAACCAAATGGGCGTTTTTGTCCCTGCGGCAGCCACGGTTGTCTTGAGTCATATGCCTCGGGCAGGGCCATTGTTGACAGAGCGATAAGCTCACTTGAGAGTGGAGTAAAAAGTTCATTGGCTGAATGCTGCGACGGTAATTATTACAAAATAACTCCGGAGATCGTTTTTCACAAGGCCCTTGACGGCGACAACCTGAGCAGAGAGATTTTCAGGGAAGTAGGGCATTACCTTGGTATAGGGATAGCAAATATGATCAATATTTTCAGCCTCGAAGCCGTAATGATCGGCGGGGGGCTTATAGGCGCATGGGACCTGTTTATTGAAGAATTGACAAAAGAGGCCTTTAAGCGCAGCTTTAAACCGTATGCATCAAATATTGAAATTCTCAAAAGCACTATGGCAAAAGACGCCGGATGTATTGGCGCTGCAGGTTTGCTTTTCAAGAAACTATCTGTCACTCGAGGAGTCGCAAACTGACCTGTGATGTATTCTAAATTATGCAGTTAACCACAAACAATTATAAATTAATAATAATGAACAATTAAGGAGTCATTTTTAAAGATGTATTTGATTTTTTAACTGTTCATTACTCATTACTCATTCTTCATTAATTATATGTCCGGCAATAACATAAGAAACTTTTCAATTATCGCCCATATTGACCACGGCAAATCCACGCTTGCCGACCGCATATTGGAGATAACAGGCGCTCTGTCGCAGCGGGAAATGTCCAAGCAGGTACTGGATTCGATGGACCTGGAACAGGAAAGGGGTATAACCATTAAGGCGCACGCCGTGAGACTTAATTATACAGCTTCAGACGGAAAGGACTATATCCTCAATCTTATTGACACCCCGGGTCACGTCGATTTTTCATATGAGGTCTCGCGCAGCCTTGCCTCATGTGAAGGCGCCTTGCTTATAGTTGACGCCTCGCAGGGGGTTGAGGCACAGACACTCGCAAATACATATTTGGCTTTGGACCACAATCTTGAGATAATCCCGATAATTAACAAGATCGATCTCCCAAGCGCGGAACCCGAAAGAGTAAAAGCACAGATCGAGGAAGCTGTCGGTATTGACTGCTCGGATGTAATATTCACCTCCGCAAAAGAAGGCACAGGCGTTCATGACGTACTTGAAGCCATTGTCAGGAAAGTGCCGCCTCCGGCAGGCAGCAAAGACCGTCCCCTCAAGGCCCTTATTTTTGATTCATGGTTTGATAACTACCAGGGAGTTATTGTGCTCGTAAGATTGTTTGACGGTGAAGTGAAGAAGGGCTCAAAGATCCTGCTTATGGCTGCACAGAAGACTTACGAAGTCCTGGAAGTCGGAGTATTTACTCCTCATAAAAAAACAGTTGATTCGCTCGAAGCAGGCGACGTGGGCTATATAATCGCAAGCATTAGAAGCGTATCGGATACAAAGGTGGGCGATACTATTACTGACATGGAGAATCAGACTTCCGAGCCATGTCCGGGATACAAAGATATTAAGCCGATGGTCTTCAGCGGTCTCTATCCGACTGAAACCAATCAGTATGCTGAGTTAAAAGATGCGCTGGAGAAATTGAGACTTAATGATGCATCTTTCAGTTTTGAGCCGGAGACTTCCTCTGCCCTCGGTTTTGGTTTTCGTTGCGGATTTCTCGGGCTGCTGCATATGGAGATAATAAAAGAGCGGCTTGAAAGGGAGTTTCAGCTTGAACTTGTGAACACCGCTCCCACTGTCATTTACAAGGTTATAAAATCCCATGATGAAATCGTGTATATTGACAGTCCTGCAAAACTGCCGCAGCAGTATGAAAGCATGGAGGAGCCATTTGTTAAGGTAGTAATCTTTGTACCGCAAAAATATATTGGATCGATGCTCGAACTCTGTCAGGAGCGGCGAGGGGTGCAGAAGGACTTTAATTACATTGGGAAAGACCGGATAATCGTAACTTATGAAATGCCGCTGAATGAGATATTGTGGGACTTTTATGATAAACTAAAATCCCTGTCAAGCGGTTATGCTTCTATGGATTATGAATTTATAGGATACAGGGCGTCTCAGCTTATCAAGCTGGATCTGCTGTTAAATGGAGAGCCTGTTGACGCCCTTTCAATAATCGTTCACAGGGGAAACTCCAATAGCAAGGGAAGACAGATTGCAGAAAAACTGAGGGAACTCATACCGAGACAAATGTTTGAAGTCGTTATTCAGGCAGCCATAGGGAGCAAAATTATTGCAAGAGAAACCATCAAGGCAATGCGGAAGAACGTTCTTGCAAAATGTTACGGCGGGGATATATCAAGAAAGAGAAAGCTGCTTGAAAAGCAGAAAGAGGGCAAAAAGAGGATGAAACAGGTTGGGAGAGTAGAGGTCCCGCAGGAGGCTTTCCTGGCAGTATTGAAAGTGAAATGAATTTAACAGTAGGGGCGGGTTTCAAACCCGTCACTACGACAGGAGAAAAGACGTTGGCTAAGAAAAAGAAATCAAAAATCCGTGAATATTTTGAAGCCATAACAATTGCTATTTTTCTTGCGCTTCTTATCAGGGCCTTTGTTGTTCAGGCCTTTAAAATACCATCGGGGTCCATGATCCCGACTTTACTTGTAGGGGACCATATACTTGTAAGTAAATTTATTTATGGTATCAATATACCCCTTACTGACACAAGGACATTGATCTTCAAACAACCCCAAAAAGGAGACATAATTGTCTTTTCTTTCCCGAAAAACAGGGAAAAGCCGGAATGTACAAGCGTTACCGCTAATATCTCGTCAAGGCTTCAAAACGCATGGGAGAATGGCAATCCAGTGTACCTGTTCCAGGATGACTGCAAGGATTTTATAAAAAGGGTTGTTGGTATCGGAGGGGATAAGATCGAGATAAAAGACAAAAAAGTATACGTAAATGATACACTTCAAAACGAGCCGTTTATAGAACATTCTGATCCTAATATTGAAAAAGCGACAAGAGACAATTTTGGCCCTTTTAAAGTTCCTCACAATAGTGTGTTTGCAATGGGAGACAACAGGGACCAGAGTTATGACAGCCGCTTCTGGGGGGTCGTAAGTATGGAGGAGATAAAAGGCAAGGCATTTATAATGTACTGGTCATGGAATAATGACGGCAGTTTCCTTGATAAAGTAAGATGGAGCAGGATAGGAAGACTTATACATTAAGATAAAAAATCCACAGATTACGCAGATGACACAGATACAAATAAAAATTCCCAACTTGCTAATAGGCCATGATGGAATTTAAAATTTATTTGATAAAATCTGAGTAATCTGTGAAATCTGTGGAGAAATTGAGAGGCTATGTTTACAGGACTTATTGAAACTATAGGAGCAGTTGCCTCTGTTGAAAAAACAGGGAACGGGATCAGACTGTCATTAAAACCGTTAACCGATTTTGAAGCGGGTCCTGGTGACAGTATTTCCATAAACGGAGTTTGCCTTACTGTTACAAAGCACGAGTAAGGGTGTATCGAAACACGTAACCTCAAACCCGGAACTCGCTTTTGACATATCTCCTGAGACTGTGCGAAGCACAAACCTTGGAGAGCTGAAAACCGGCGATCAGGTAAACCTTGAACGTGCCCTGAAATTGTCCGACCGTCTCGGCGGACACATTGTGACAGGACATGTAGACGGCGTCGGAGTGATAAGAGATAAAAGGCTTGCCGGAGAATATACTTTTTATACTTTTGAGTCTTCTCCTGAAATATTGAAATATGTAGTGAACAAAGGTTCGGCAGCAGTTGACGGGATAAGCCTTACAGTGGTAGAAACAGACAAAAAATATTTTAGTGTAGCAATTATTCCGCACACTTTAAAGGCTACAAATCTAGGGGAAAAAGGTGTCGGCGATAAAGTGAACATAGAGGTTGATATTATCGGTAAGTATGTTGAAAAATTATTAAACGGTAAAAATACCGATAAAGGTCTTATGGAATTACTGAAAGAGGAAGGGTTTGTTAAATAACAGCTGTTAGCTGATAGCTATGGGCTGACAGCTTTTGAAATTCGGAGAATAAATATGAGCAAGTTTAAATTCAATACGATAGGCGAAGCCATCGAAGACATAAAAAAAGGCAAGATAATTATCCTTGTAGACGATGAGGACCGGGAAAATGAAGGCGACCTTACTATTGCTGCAGAAAAGATAACTCCCGAAGCAATAAATTTTATGGCTAAATACGGCAGAGGGTTAATCTGTCTCTCATTGACCCCTGAAAAGGTACAATCTCTCAACCTCCCGATGATGGCGGACATGAATATGTCCAAATTCGGCACCGCTTTTACCGTTTCCATAGAGGCGAGAAAGGGTGTTACTACCGGTATTTCAGCGCATGACAGGGCAAAGACGATAAAAACGGCGATAAGTCCGAAAGCCAAACCTGCAGACATAGTCAGTCCCGGGCATATTTTTCCATTAAGGGCGCAACCCGGCGGCGTACTGCAGCGCGCGGGACAGACCGAAGGCTCCGTTGATCTGGCAAGACTGGCAGGGCTTAATCCTTCCGGTGTCATTTGTGAGATAATGAACGACGACGGCACAATGTCAAGGATTCCCCAGCTCTCAAAGTTTGCACGTAAACATGGTTTGAAAATGGTCACAGTTAAAGACCTTATTCAATACAGGATGCGCAATGAATGCCTCGTGACAAGGCTTGCCACGACGACAATACCAACCGCGTATGGCGGTGAATTTACAGCCATTGCATTCGGCAATCTGGTAGACGATTCACTGCATATTGCGTTTGTTAAAGGCAGTATCTCGCCTGATGAGGACATTCTTGTCAGGGTACATTCCGAATGTCTTACCGGCGATGTCTTTGCCTCAAAGAGATGCGACTGCGGGGAGCAATTGCACAAAGCCCTTGCGATTATAAAGAAGGAAGAAAAGGGCGTGCTCTTATACATGAAGCAGGAAGGCAGGGGGATCGGGATTGTGAATAAACTGAAAGCTTATGCCCTGCAGGACAAAGGACTGGATACGGTTGAAGCAAATGAAAAACTCGGTTTCAAACCTGATCTGAGGGATTACGGCATCGGAGCTCAGATACTTGTCAACCTCGGTGTTCGCACAATGCGGCTGATGACAAATAATCCCAAGAAACTGATCGGACTTGAAGGATATGGCTTACGCATAGTTGAACGAGTTCCAATAGAAATAAAACCGCACGAGAAGAATATCAAATACCTTTCAATAAAAAAGAAAAAACTTGGACACATTCTAAAAAATGTGTAATGAGTAATGAATAATTAGTAATTTATGAAAAACTCCTTAATTGTTAATTACTCCTTACTAATTGTTAATGAATAAGGGAGGACATCATGAAAAGAATCGAAGGAGAGCTGCAGGCGGAAGGACTAAAGTTTGCAATAATCGTAAGCCGTTTCAATGAATTTATAACCGGAAAGCTCCTTGAAGGCGCTATTGATGCGCTGATAAGACATGGAGCTGTCGAAAAAAATATTGATATTATAAAAGTCCCCGGTTCCTTTGAGTTACCGCTTGTTGCAAAAAAAGCCGCCCAAAAAAAATCATATGATGCGGTTATCTGCCTTGGAACAATAATTCGCGGCGCAACTCCTCATTTTGATTATGTTGCTGCTGAAGCCTCCAAGGGCATTGCCACGGCTTCAATGGATACAGGCGTTCCGATAGCATTCGGTGTATTAACAACTGACACTATTGAACAGGCTATTGAAAGGGCCGGCACAAAAAGCGGCAACAAAGGCTGGGATGCTGCTATGGTAGCAATTGAAATGGCACAACTTTTAAAAAAGCTATGAAAAGCAATATGACGATTCGTAGGGGCGGGTTTCAAACCCGCCCTTACACTGTTTTTAAATATGAAACGGCGACGATCCAGAGAATATGCATTACAGATCCTGTTTCAGCTCGATTTGACATGCAGTGATTTTAATGAGGGCGTGTGGAATGAATTCTGGGAAGGTAATGATGAAGATGAAGAGGTCAAAGAGTTCACACGCGATATTGTCGCAAGTACACAGGAGCATATCGCTGAGATAGACGAAGCAATAAAAAAAGCTGCTGAACACTGGTCCATCGCAAGGATGGCGGTTATTGACAGGAACATTCTCCGTGCTGCAGCTTATGAACTTCTTTACAGAAAGGAAATCCCCCCGTCTGTAGTAATGAATGAGGCCCTCGAGATCGCCAAGAAATACTCGACAGAAGAGTCAGCCCCGTTTATAAACGGCATCCTGGATAAGATTGCGCATTCAGGAGACAAAGAAACAGATACCCGCAAAGGCAGGGTGAACAAAAAGTAGCAATTGGCCACAGACTAACACAGACAAGAAAAAATAAGAAGTTAAAAGTAAGAAATGAGAAGTAAAGAAAAACTTATTTACTTAAATAAGTCAGTGCAAGTCAGTGGCTAAATGCCGTTTTCAGTGATGCATATTGACTTTGAAAGACGGAATTCTGTTAATTTTGATGCTCTGCTTATTAACTGCAATTGTACGCAGATAATTCCCCTCTAAGGCGGTGTAGCTCAGTCGGTTAGAGCATACGGCTCATATCCGTAGTGTCGCTGGTTCGAATCCAGCCACCGCCACCATTTTTTCTAATAAAATTCACTTAACTAATTGAATTTTTATTCTATTTGAAAATGAAAAGAATTAAAATCAGATGTGCCGCATGAGGTTAGAGGAATGTAATTTTAGTTGTTGCTGATTTTATAACAAAAATACGTTCGTTATTGCTTTTCAGATCAGCCGGTACAATAAAGAAACCATGACGTTCCGGAGAGTAGCTTAGAGCAAAGCCGGTTATTACTTCGCCGTCAGAAAACTCCACTTTGACCTTTTTGCCGCTTCCGGTTAAAACATCATTGTAAATATCCTTGTGATTTTTATTGCCCTTAAGATCTTTGACAAAAAATGCGGCCTTCAATTCTTCCATGTCGATCTCCACTATCTTAAGTTTTTGCATATCGATCGTTACCACTTCACCGCTTTCCAGTTCCAGGTGAAAATATCTTTTAACAGGGGAGAAGTCAAGTAATTTTCCCTTAAGCAAATTACCATTCTTGAATCTTGCCACTATTTTGTTTAAAAGCATTTATCTGACCCTATCTTTTTATTTCAAAGTATATAGCAAAATGGTCCAAACTTCAAACAGGTTTATGCAATCAATACCGGGAAAAGATGATGAAGTGAGATGAAATTACTTCCTGCCGAAATCATCATCAAAACGTACGATATCGTCTTCTTCAAGGTAATTGCCGATCTGCACTTCGATGAGATGAAGGGGTATCTTGCCGGGATTTTCGAGACGGTGCGGCGCAGGTTTTGGCTACGTAGGTAGACTGGTTTTCTTCAAGAAAAATTGTCTGGTCCCCGTTTACTATCTTTGCCGTGCCCTGGACCACGATCCAGTGTTCGCTTCTGTGGTGATGCATTTGCAAAGATAATTTGGCCCCGGGATAAACTACAATGCGTTTTATCTTTGTGTTTTTGCTTTCCTCTAAAATAGTATATGTTCCCCACGGACGGTATGCAGTAGTATGAGCTTTATATTCCTTTCGTCCCAGTTTTTTAAGGTCCTGCACTATAGATTTTACATTTTTACTTTTTTCAAGGTCCGATACAAAGACCGTGTCCGGCGTTTCAATAACAACGATATTTTCAATATCATTTGTTACGATCAGCCTGTTGCTGCCCCGTATAAAACAGTTCTTCGTATTTCTGGGAATGACATCGCCTTCCACCACATTGTTATTATTGTCTTTCGGTAAAAAATCATAGAGTGATTTCCAGGAACCGATGTCGCTCCATCCGAAATCCGAGGGAAGCACAACACCCTTTTTGGTCTTTTCCATGATCGCATAATCGATCGAAATATCAGGCAGGGCCTTGTACTTTTCTAAAGTAATAGCAGTTTTGTCCTGAAAGCATCTTCTGCATACTTTTCAGCAGGGAAGGTTCGAAGGTCATGAATTCTTTCAGGAGAACAGAGGCTTTAAAGGCGAACATGCCGCTGTTCCAGAAAAAATTGCCTGCCTTAAGATAGCGGTGTGCGGTTTTTTCGTCAGGCTTTTCCACAAACTTTTTGATTGCAAAAGCGCCGTTTTTTACACGTGAAGCGCCTTCTATATATCCGTAACCTGTTTCAGGATAATCCGGTTTTATGCCGAAAGTCACAATGTAATTCAAATTGGCAAGCGATACGGCTGTCTTTAATTTTTCCTGAAAACCTTCTATGTTCTTGATAACATGATCAGACGGAAATATCAGTATAACAGCATCTTTTTCTGTTTTCAGTATATTCAGAATGGCAAGCAGGATGGCGGGAGCGGTATTCCTTCCACAGGGTTCCTTGAAGATCTTGCCTTTTGACGGCACTCCAATTTCTTCAAGATGGCGGGCAATTTCGAAAAAATGTTCCTCTCCGCAAACCACCCGGATTCTTGAAGGGTCCATTACCGGGGATAACCGTTTAATCGTATTTTGAATTAAAGAATCTGTTCCGACAAAACTGACGAGCTGTTTGGGATATAGCTCCCTCGATATGGGCCACAATCTTGAGCCGCTTCCACCTGCTAAAAGGACAGGGAATGTTTTAATTTCTTCCTTTTTTGACATGAATCCTAAAAGTTATATTTTTTAAAGGCAGTTAATAGTGAAGTATCAATGCCTTATAGTCATTATAGTAGTTTACAAACAAGAAGGTCAATTGCAGCAGATATGAACAGATGATTAGTTGTAATAGGACTGTTATATTGGTTTAATTCGTTTTAGATTGGTTGAGTTGGTTAACTAATAAAACAATACAACTAATAAGACTAATAAAACTGATTTATAGGCTAACTAATGCTTGAGTTAAGTTGCAACGTTTTTCCAGCAATCAGAGCTATCAAGACATGATTCCAGAATTCTTGTCATCTCCTTGTCTGCTATAAGGTCTCCATTTCTTAAATCAAGAAGCATTTTTTTGGGGACCTCCAGGATACACAATTTGTCCTTTCTTAACAGTTGAAACTTGTAAATAAAGGTATCGAGCATATAAAAAATCCGGAATATTATTACCGTGTTATCAAACTGCCTGATTTTATTTTCAACTATATCATATGCCGGCACTTTATCTTCTGAAACCCTTGGATCCATTCTTTTCCTTTTAATAAATCGGATATTGAATTTTTAAAAGATTAATTCTACAGATATTAATGTTTTTTGTCACGAAAAAAATAAAGGTATTCAAATTTTTAATTGTGCAAGGCAGGTGAGATTGAATAAGATATGAAACAGATAGGATGGCCGGCAGGCTTGATTGCAACCCGGGAAAAGCAGTAGTAAAGCTCTTAAAGCTTTGTTATTTTTAACTTTTCTATTTTCTTGCCGTCCATTTCCAGGATAAGAAATCTCAGACTGTGGTACCTAAGCTGTTCTCCAACCTTTGGGAGACGGCCGAACAATCCAAACAGGAACCCGCCGATAGTATGAAAATCCTTGCTGTCAAGGTCGGTGCCGACAAGTTCATTAATCTCATCCATTCCCGTGTACCCTGACACAACAAAGGTCCTCTCATCAACAACTTCAACCTCTTTTTCCGCCTCAATAGCCTCAAATTCATCCTGGAGCCCGCCGACGATTTCTTCCATGATGTCTTCAAGAGTAATAAGTCCTGCGGTGCCGCCGTGTTCATCCAGAACAATGGCGATCTGGAATTTATTTTTCTGCATTTCATCAAGGAGCGCCGTCACCATTTTGCTTTCAGGAATATAATAAGCGTCTCTGATAAAATTTCTGATCGGAGTATTAGGAGTAATTTCTTCCTTTGCCATTTTTCTCAAAATATCCTTGACATATAATACTCCAATAATGTTGTCAACATTTTCCATGATAACGGGATAACGTGAATAGCCCTCATCTGTCACCAGCGAGAGTACTTCTGCCAGCAAAGCGTCCTCCGTTATTGCCACTATCTCGGTCCTCGGCACCATGGCTTCAGTGACCTTCTTGTCTCCGAATGCAAAGACATTATGGAGCATCTCTTTTTCCTCTTTCTCAAGGGCGCCTTCTTCTTCTCCTATGCTTATCATTGCCTTCATCTCTTCTTCTGTCAGAAACTGCGGCGCCGGTTTTATTGCTCCTCCAAACAGACGGATGAGGCCATTTGAGATTCTGCTGAATATCCATACAAACGGGGAAACTATCTTTATGAATATTTCCATGGGCCTTGCCAGAGCCAGGGCGATCCCCTCTGCATAAGTAACTGCAAAGGTTTTTGGTGTAAGATCAGCGAATATTACAGTCACGATAGTCATGACAACAGTTGCTATTATTATGCCTTTATCTTCTCCCCAAAGGTCTATTGCCATTGCCGTACCGATAGAGGATGCGAGAATTGTAAATAACGTGCTTGACAGGACTACTGAGCCGAAAAGCCGATCGTGCTCGTCCCGGATCTTCTGGGCGATTTTAGCGCTGGTACTCCCTTTTTCGATAAGGTGCCGTAACCGGATCCTGTTGAGAGAAATAAAGGCCACTTCTGAACCGGAAAGTATTGCAAGGAAAATGATGCAAATTATTATGATTATAAAACTTGACGAGTGAGAGTCCATTTGTTATTTTGTGATTTTTGAAATAATTGCGTCAGCGACGCCTGATGTGGTTGCGGCAGTCGGGTCGTCAGGAGACGGCTTCATGTCATATGTGACGTATTTCCCCTCTTTAATTATAGAAGCAATCGCACCATCTAATTTCTCTGCTGCCGCGGTTTCGCCAAGATACCTTAACATCATTACGCCGCTGAGCATCATGGCAAAAGGGTTTACCTTGTTGAGCCCCTTGTATTTCGGGGCGCTGCCGTGAGTCGCCTCAAAAACAGCATATTCACTGCCGAGATTTGCGCCCGGCGCGAGACCGAGCCCGCCGATTAATCCTGCGGCGAGGTCTGAGACAATGTCGCCGTAAAGGTTGGGAAGAACGAGGACATCGTAAAGTTCCGGCTTCTGAACGAGCTGCATACACATATTATCGATGATTTTGTCTTCAAATTCAATATCAGGGTAGTTTTTGGCAACATCTCTCGATACCTCAAGGAACAGCCCGTCAGAGTATTTCATGATATTAGCTTTGTGTACCGAAGTCACTTTGCGTCGTTTGTTTTTTCTCGCATATTCAAAAGCAAACCTTACAATACGCTCTGAACCGTAAACGGAAATCGGCTTTATGCTTATGCCTGAATCAGAACGAATTGTATTGCCGGAAATATTTTTTACGAGATCAATAACAGCCTTTGCGCCTTCAGAATCTTTTTGATATTCAATCCCCGCATAAAGATCTTCAGTGTTTTCTCTTACAATAACAATGTCGATGTTTGAATATTTGGTCCTCGCACCGGCATATGACTTGCAGGGCCTTAAACAGCTGTAAAGATCAAGGGCCTGTCTCAGGGTAACATTTACACTCCTGAAACCGGTGCCGACAGGCGTGGTTATCGGGTCCTTTAAGGGCAACTTTGTTTCTCTTGATGGATTCAAGGACTCTGTCAGGAAGCGGATTTCCTTCCTGATGATACACATCTTCGCCTGCATTCTGGATTTCCCATTCAAATGGAACACCTGTTGCCTCAAGAACTCTTCTTACAGCTTCTGTTATTTCCGGGCCTGTACCGTCTCCGGGAATGAGTGTGACTTTATACAATGTTTTCTCCTTAAAATTAAATGAACAATGAGTAATTAATGAATAATAAGTTTTTTAAATTAAACATTATTAAACTTATACATAAGCAAATATTTAATCACATACAATGCGGGATTTACAACTGTCTGCCTATGAACTGATCTATCTTCCCCATAAACAGCTCCTCTGAAATGAGAAAAGCATTGTTATGTCCGCCCTGCAGTTGAACAAATTCTTTTGGCTCCGCAGCCTCATCGAACAGTTTTTTCCCAAACTTCAAAGGCACAATCTCATCATCAGGACTGTGAAATATCAATTTCGGTGACTTAATGTTTTTTATTTTCTTCAAAGAATCAAATTCACTCTTATAAATAGATGAGGGGATAAAAGGCAATACGGTTTTCCCCATATCTTTTGCCGATGTAAACCCCTCCTCGATGATTATCCCTCCGAGTTCATGCCTGCTTGCCAGGTCCACGGCAACAGCGCCTCCGAGAGATTCGCCGTATGCAATGATACCCTCAGGTGAAAAACCCTTTTCATGCAGTAAATATTGATACACTGCTTCTGCGTCGAGATAGAGTCCCTTTTCTGAGGGACTGCCATTGCTTTTGCCGTAACCGCGATAATCAAAGATGAATACATTGAGGCCAAGGAAGTTGAACATGCCGATCTTCTCAAGACGGTGGCTGATATTACCGCCGTTGCCGTGGCAGAACAATAGTGTGGCCCGCGGTTTTTTTGCAGGGATGAACCATCCGGAAATCCGGATGCCGTCTGTTGTTGTTACAGTAACGTCCTCATAATCAATTTCGATATCTTTAGGAGTAGCCTCGATTGTGCTTAAGGGAAAGTACAGGCTCTTATATTCAAGGAATCTGACAAGGAGAAATAGTAGAATAAGCGCCGCTGCAATTGAGAGAACAATTTTCATAGAAGCAATTAAAAAAGTTTTATTAGTTCTATTGGTTTTATTGGTTTTATTGGTTCAAACCAACCCAACCAATAAAACTAATCAAACCAATAAAACCTTCAGTTATTATTTTAAACCTACGGTATCACCTTATTCAACGGATACTCTATAATTCCGGAGGCCCCCACTGATTTAAGCTTTGGAATGATATCGCGCACAACCCTCTCGTCGATAACAACCTCAAGAGCGTACCAGCCCTTGTCTGATAGTTGCGATATGGTCGGAGAATGCATGGCTGACAGAAGTGTCATCACCCTCTTCATGGATTTCTCAGGCACGTTCATTTTTAAACCCACTTTTTCTTCGGCAGCAAGAGCGCCTTTTAGAAGGAGAACAATATTTTCCATCTTCTGCTTTTTCCATTTGTCCTTCCAGGCCTTTTTGTTGGCAACAAACCTTGTGCTTGATACAAGTATGGTTTCGATTATTCGCAGGTTATTGGCCCGCAATGATGATCCTGTTTCTGTCAATTCCACAATTGCATCCGCAAGGTGAGGGGGCTTCACCTCTGTCGCTCCCCATGAAAAATCCACTTCAGCTTTGATCTTTTTTGACTTGAGATATTTTTTTGTGAAACCGACAAGCTCTGTTGCGATGCGTTTGCCGTTCAAATCCCTGATGCTTTTTATTTTCGAGTCGTTTGGAACAGCAATGACCCATTTGACCGGCCTGAGGCCGCCCTTTGCATAATTCAGTTCAGCAACTTCATGCACATCTGCGCCCTGTTCAAGTATCCAGTCCTTTCCTGTAAGGCCTGCATCAAGGACCCCATCATCTACATAACGCGCCATCTCCTGTGCGCGTATTAGCAGCGCCTCTATTTCCATATCATCAAAAACAGGATAATACGAGCGCGAGTCAACAGATATATTGTATCCTGCCTTCTTGAACAGTTTCAGCGTTGATTCCTGCAGGCTCCCTTTTGGAAGACCAAGCCGTAAAATATTTTTCATAATATTAAACCCCTTAAGACTATTTAGTGTTTTCTATAATACAAGGGGCAGAAAAAATATTCAAACCTGATTGCTGATCACCTTTATCTTTGATAGGATAGTTATACCTGATTAAGGAAATAACAATGGCACAAATTCCGAGTCCAAGTTACAGTATAACGATCCGGGCAGAAATCGAGAACCGGATCGGCAAATTTTCCCAGATAGCAAATGCCATCAGTCTTACCGGAGGTGATCTGGGAGCAATCGATATTGTCCGTGCAGAGAAGGGGAAAGTAGTCAGGGACATCACGGTCAATGCGCGTGATGAAGGACATGAAAAGCAGATCGTAGCCTCCATTAGAGGCATAGACGGCGTTAAAGTGCTCCGTGTAACGGATAAGACCTTTTCTGCACATGAAGGGGGGAAAATAGAGATACACAACAAAATCCCCATAAAGGACAGGGATGACCTGTCCAAAGTTTATACTCCCGGGGTGGCGAGGGTCTGCAATGATATCAGGGAGAATAAGGAACATGCATACCGCTACACAATAAAAGGCAATTCTGTAGCAATCGTCACTGACGGGACCGCGGTGCTCGGCCTCGGTGATACAGGACCGGAGGCTGCAATGCCTGTCATGGAAGGCAAGGCGATGATCTTTAAAGAGTTTGCAGGGATTGATGCCTTTCCCATTGCCCTCAGGACTAAAGATACGGAAGAGATTATAAATACCGTAAAAAATATTTCTCCTGCCTTTGGCGGTATAAACCTTGAGGACATATCCGCACCCCGCTGCTTTGAAATAGAGCCGAGACTGAGAAGAGAACTCGATATTCCGGTTATTCATGATGACCAGCACGGGACCGCAGTGGTAGTGCTGGCAGCCCTTATTAATGCAGCGAGACTCCTGAAGAGAGACATCAAAAAGTTCAGGGTGGTAGTAGCGGGCGCGGGCGCTGCGGGTTCAGGAACTGCCAGGATGCTTTTGTCTTTTGGAATAAAAGACATAATTGTCTGCGACAGGAACGGAGCTGTTTATAAGGGCAGAAGGCAGGACATGAATCCATACAAAAGGACGCTCGCAAAAATAACCAACCCCCGGAAAATCAGGGGGAGCATATCTGATGCGATGAAGGGGGCGGATGTCTTCATAGGTCTTTCAGTCCCCAATATAATAACACCGGATGATATCAGAAGGATGTCAAAGGGACCGGTTGTTTTTGCACTTGCAAATCCCGACCCTGAGATAGCGCCTGAAGAAGCCCTTCCCGTTGTGAGAGTTCTTGCAACCGGCAGGTCCGATTATCCCAACCAGATAAATAACATGCTCAGTTTTCCGGGAATATTCCGCGGGACTGCTGGATGCCAGGGCCAAAGGGGTCAATGAAGAGGTAAAGTTCGCGGCTGCCACCGCCATTGCCCATATCCTGAAGGATGACGAGCTGCATGAAGATTATATCATTCCAGGCGGTTTTGACAGGAGGGTAGTTTCAGCTGTCGCCCATGCGGTGGCTGAGGCGGCGAGGAGAACAGGCTTCGGGAAGATAAGGCTGACAGTTCTTAATACCCTGGAGCCTTGTTATTACGCCTGTAAGAAAGTTATGTCTGACAACCGCGTATTCCGGTAATAGAGCAGAATGTCAATAAAAACCATAAGACCATTGACGGCATATAAAATTATTACAAGGTCGAAATTGTAAATGATCTTGTGCATGATGCCGGAGCATATCCGGCAAGGACTATATATAAAAAGACGACGCTCTTGCCGCTGTTGGTCCTGGCCCTGTAAGACTTGTAAATGGAAAAAGGCCAGGCAAAGCCAAAACATAGCAGCATGGCGATCTCGAATATGCTCAATCTTTTTATTCACCTCTAAACAATCTTGAACCTTTTAATGTCATTCCGTCGGTCAGTAACTTGCGATACGAGGATTCCGACAAGTCGGAATGACAACAACAGAGAATTTCAGATATAGATATCCTACAGATCTCTTCCGCATGTGCAATTTATTATTTTACATGTTTGTAATAAAAACATTTTTTTGCTATTTTTTAATATGATCAAAAAATGGAACGATATTTATAATCGAGACATGGTTCCCGCGAGTCTTTCCTTTTGCGGTTTTTATGGCATTTGTCATGGTGGAATCAATGTTCACCTCTGACGTCTATCTGATCTATATCGTAAAAAGCATTGTTGTTGGCCTTATATTACTGCTTTTCAGGAGCAAATATTCAGAAATAAACTTGTCAGCATCTTTTAAGGACATCTGTATTGCGGTTGTTTTCGGGATCATTGTCTTTATTTTATGGATAAACATTACGTGGGACTTTGCAATTTTGGGTGAGGCAAGAAACAACAATCCTTATAAATTGCTCAGCAAGCAAGCTTTTTATATCGCCATATTCTTCCGTATTTTCGGATCGGCAATTGTGGTCCCTGTAATGGAAGAACTTTTCTGGAGGTCCTTTGTGATAAGATGGATCGATAACCATAATTTTACATCGGTTCCCATAGGTACTTTCAGCATTACTTCCTTTATCACTACTGTTCTGCTTTTCGGCTCGGAACACAGTTTATGGCTGGCAGGCATCAGTTGCAGGAATTCTTTATAATCTGCTTCTTTACTACAGAAAAAGCATTTTTCTGTGCATCATCTCTCACAGCGTGACGAATTTTATTCTCGGTATTTATGTGATATATTCGGGCAGGTGGATGTTCTGGTGATTGTTATTGCAATTCCGCGCCAAGGCGGTGGTCCATTCCCAGGGCATAGTCACCTCCTTGCCTAAAGTATAGGCAAAAAGTGTTACCTATGTACCTGGAATAAAGTGTTACCTATGTCCTCGTTCGTTCATGCTCTATGTTGTACGATACTCTTAAAGAATATCTGTTTAGTTTCTTGTCTTTAGTTTTCTTTGGGGAGTTACCGCTTGAGAAGATGTGAAATGAGCCCTGTTTGATTATCCCCGCACCTTTCTTGTCCTTATGAATACGACAGCTAACAAAACGACGACGCCAAGTATTGGAGCAACTAATATACTGATTTGAAGCCCTAAGTGGGGCGCTTCCCAAAAATGCCATGCGCGACGACTAAACACTAGGAATGGGACAATTGCAGCCAGACTAAGAAGGCGTGCTTTCGCATGAAATAAATAAACAAGGACTGCTCCGCAGATTAGCGCTGGCAATATAATTGAGGAAAGGTCTACTATGAAATTGACGCCGACAGTAACAAAGAATTCTTGTATCTTTGAATTTAGATCGAAATTTCCCGCGATGAAGTTCAAATCTCTCTTTGCCCAAAATAGGTCTTTTGTTAACCCGTAGCCATAGCGATAAAGCATGCCCAAGAGGATCACAAAAGCCCACGATGCCATTTTGTATTTTCTGATGCCGTCGATTAATACTTCCAAATTGGAACTAAACTCGTCCACTGGACGCAAAGCAGGCATCAGAGCGTCTTCTGGCCACCGCGCTTTTATGATTTTAGATATCTTATTCATATTTTGTTATGCAGAACAAGACTTACATATAACGTATGCATAACCTGCGGGGCGATCTGGCGCGGGCCGTGCGCATGCACGGACCGTGACAGGTCGTACCGTCAGGTTCATGCACTGGTTCGACATTATTTCTTGTTCCTCACCCCTAATTTCTTGATTTATTCTTAATGCTCCTGATCAATTCTTTATAGAATAGTCCAAGGCCGAAAAAGGAAACCGTAATACCAAGAACAATTAAGACAATTGAGAATGCTATATATGGAACTGGAATAACACCAACGACAATAGCTGCACGAACTTTGCGCTTCCAATAAAGTCTGCGTTAAATACCATCCCAACAAGACAATGAAGATTCCTGCCAATAAGGTGTTAATGCCTAATTTTAATTGTTGCGTTCCCAATTTAGCCGAGTTCGAAACAATTAGACCTATGCCAAAGATGGAGACAACTCCGCCTAGTATGATTGGATTAATTTCTTGAGCAATTTTGGAACTGTGATCAGTAAAGCCATTGCCAATCATTAGTAGGCCAATTATTAAAATGATAATTCCGAAACCCATCGTCAATCTCCTTTATGTTTCATTATTTTCTGTCGTCGAACGTAGAATTGAGTGACGAGTGCCACGTGATGATAACAACATGCCTCCAAATCGATTTGCACTCCTCATAATAATGCTACCTCAAAAAGTGTCCTCTGGCACTCGTTCACTCCAATGACTTGTTATGTTTTCTTATAATGGAGCGAAAGTGGCAAGAAGTCAGAATCATAAACCAATAACCAAGCCGATAAATATTTGCCATGTTTTCGCTCATCAATTTTGAACCAAAACTGATCTTCTTTCTCTTAAGAATAATTGAAAGTTTACTATTGCAAAGAGTATAAATCCCAAAAGAACAATTAAGAATGCCCACGGTCGAATAACTGTACCGTCTATGATATTTAAGATGGCAAGAATGGTCAAGGAGAAAATAGATATTAACTCGCTCTTTTATTTGTAATTTTCTTGGTGTAACATAATCAAAGGGACATGGCAGACAATTACAATCCGGAATTACATCAACGGCGTTCTATTCGTTTGAAAGGATATGATTATTCAGAAATAGGCGCGTATTATGTGACGATATGTACGTGGCGCCGGGAATGTTTATTTGGGAATATTGTTGATAGGATTGTGCATTTAAATGAGTACGGAACGATTATAAACAAAGAATGGTCGCAGACAGAAATTATTCGTTTAACTGTCGAATTAGACAGGTATATTATAATGCCTAATCATTTTCATGGGATATTGATAATAAACAACGGCGATGGCAGGGGCAACGCACAAGGGCACGTGCAACGTGCCCCTACGTTTGAACAATTCGGCAAACCGACATCCAATTCGATACCAACAATTATCCGTTTATTCAAATCAACAACAACAAAACAAATCAATCAACTCCGTAACACACCTGAAATGCCTGTCTGGCAGCGCAATTATTACGAACATGTTATCAGGAATGAAGATGAATTAAATCGCATACGCGAATACATTGTCAATAACCCGTTGCAATGGGAGAAAGATGAAAATAATCCTGTGAATTGGTAATGATGGTAGGGGCACGTTGCACGTGCCCTCCCTACAAATATGGTTTTACCGCATCCTTACCCTGACCGTATTCCCATGCGCCTCAAGACCTTCAACATCAGCGATGGTTTCAACTGTACCGGCAAGTCTGTCGAATCCGTCTTTCGTAGCATTTATCAGGCTGGTGCGTTTTATGAAATCATAAACTCCAAGGGGCGATGAAAAGCGGGCTGTGCCGCCTGTTGGAAGCGTGTGGTTCGGCCCGGCAGCGTAATCGCCGAGAGGTTCAGGCGTCCATGGACCGAGGAAAATAGCGCCTGCATTTCTTATCTTTGGCAGTAAGCGCCTCCGGATTCTTTGTCATTATCTCAAGATGCTCGGGTGCAATCCTGTTCGCGATATCCGCCGCATTCTGAAGATTACCGGTAATGATTACAGCGCCGTACTTTCGGAGAGATTTTTTTGCTATCTCTTTTCTCTTAAGATTTTTCAGTTGCTTTGCAAGTTCAGCTTGCACTGTCTTTGCAAGCCCTTCAGAATCAGTAATTAATATTGATGAAGCCATTTCATCGTGCTCTGCCTGGCTGAGCAGGTCCGAAGCGATGAAGGATGGATCTGCTGTTTTGTCGGCAATTATGAGTATCTCGCTGGGTCCGGCGACCATGTCGATCCCGACATCTCCGAATACCATCTTTTTTGCGACTGCAACGAAGATATTACCGGGGCCGACGATCTTATCAACTTTTTTTATTGTATCAGTTCCATAAGCAAGCGCTGCCACGGCCTGTGCCCCCCCGATCCTGTAAACCTCCTTCACGTCAAGCAATGTTATTGCTGAGGCAACATAGGGATTGATCTTTCCACCGGGAGTTGGAACACACATGGCTATTTCTTTAACTCCCGCAACCTGCGCCGGTATCACATTCATCAAAACAGTGGAAGGATACGATGCCTTGCCTCCCGGAACATATACGCCGACCCTGTCAATAGGTCTTATTATCTGTCCGACCGTAATGCCGCTTTCACAAAGACTCCATGATTTTTCTTTCTGGCATTCATGAAATCTCCTTATCCTCTTTGCTGCATGTTGCAGAGACAGAAAGAATTTCTTCTCAACCTTCTTTGCAGAGGCGTCGATCTCCTTTTGACTGACTGCAAGTCCTTTCAGTTTTATTGAGTCAAACTTTTCCGTATATCTCTTGACAGCCCTGTCACCCTGCCTTTTGACGTCAGTGATGATTTTCCTGACTGTTCTTTGGATATCGTCTTCAACTATCGGGGAAGAAGACCTTTTTTTCAAAAGATCGATGAATTGCTGGATCTGTTTTTCTCTCAGAATTCTCATAGTGCTTTCTTTGCAACAATCATAACTATTATTTAATTCTCCTGATCTTGGCCCCGAGCAGGCCCAATTTATTCTCTATTCTCTCATAGCCTCTGTCAAGATGATACACCCTGTCTATAACGGTCGTCCCCTGCGCCGCGAGTGCTGCAACAACAAGCGAAGCGCTGGCCCGCAGGTCCGTTGCCATAACAGGTGCGCCTGTAAGCGCTTTTACGCCTTTTACTGTCGCGGTCGACCCTTCCACCTGTAAATCAGCGCCCATTCTTTTCAGTTCCGCTATATGCATGAACCTGTTTTCAAATATGTTCTCGGTAATAAGGCTTGTCCCATCGGCAATTGCCATCATTGCCATGAACTGCGCCTGCATGTCGGTTGGGAACCCGGGATGAGGCATAGTCTTTATGTCAATGGCTGACAGTCTTTCCGGGCCCTTAACAATTAGTTTATCGTTCTTTTGGGTAATTTTTACGCCGGCCTCCTTCATTTTATTAATAACAGCTTCGAGATGTTCCGGCCTGCATTTATTGATTTTTATATCTCCATGTGTAATAGCTGCAGCGGCAATAAACGTTGCTGTTTCTATCCTGTCCGGTATTACCGTGTAATCAAGAGGCTGAAGTTTGTTGACTCCTTTAATTTTGATAATGCCTGTTCCTGCACCCTGAATATCAGCTCCCATGGATATTAATGCGTTTGCAAGGTCCACAACCTCCGGTTCACAGGCGGCATTTTCAATGATGGTAGTTCCGTTAGCAAGGGCCGCGGCCATCATGAGGTTCTCGGTGCCTGTTACGGTCGGGATATCAAAATAGATAGTAGCGCCCTTAAGCTGTTTTGCCCTTGCCTCAATGTATCCCTCTGATAATGTGATCTTCGCCCCCATTTTTTCAAGCCCCTTTATGTGCAGGTTGATAGGCCTTGCTCCGATAGCGCAGCCGCCCGGCAGGGACACTCTGGCCTTGCCTGACCTTGCAAGCAAAGGGCCGAGCACAAGCACTGATGCGCGCATAGTTTTGACAAAATCATACGGGGCCTCAATAGATGTTACCTTTTTTGTCTGGAGCAGGACCTGGTTGTCTTCAAGGTGAAACCCGAAGCCAAGATGTGCAAGAAGTTTACCCATGGTCGCTACATCACGAAGATTCGGCACGTTCTTTATGACATTTTCACCTGAGCTGAGGATAGCGGCGGTCATGATCGGAAGGACGGCATTCTTGGCGCCGCTGATCGTCACCTCACCGTGCAATCTGACTCCGCCTGTGATTTCTATCTTGTCCATCTTGCGTTTTTCATCCTGTAAAATTTTATCAGGCGTATCGTGATACGCCCCTGCATAGGACTATATAATACAACTCTTCCATTGACAAATCACCTGTTGCAATATCAGGTAAAACAATCCATATCAATTTTCTGTGTCTTTGACATCGGGCTGAAATGGAAAATTGTATTACAGATAAAAGAAAGAATTCTTAAATACTTCGTTAAACTTGGGGGCGAGGCAAATAAATGCGTCAAGCACGTCCGGATCGAAATGCCCGGGCATTGTCTTCCCGTCACCTTCGGTAATTATCCTGAAGGCTTCATCATGTGCCATTACCGGTTTATAGGATTTTCTGCTCCTCATGGCATCATAATGATCAACCAGCATTACGATCCTGCCTTCATGGGGGATCTCATTGCCTTTTAATCCGTTCGGGTATCCGGTCCCGTCCCAGCGCTCATGATGGTTAAGGGCTATCGATTCAGCCATTTGCAGCACCGGATGAGTGGAGCCGGAAAGAATATTTTGCCCGTGTAATGTGTGTGTTTTAACAACCTCGAATTCCTCAGATGTAAGAGCGCCCTTTTTTAAGAGTATGCTCTCGGCTATGTTTATTTTCCCGATATCATGCATGGGGCTTGAATCTTTCAGAATCTGGACATAATCCGGATGCATTCCGATTTTCCTGGCAATCAGCTCAGAGAAGATCCCTACTCTCATTACATGCAGTCCTTCTTCATAATCCCTGAATTCAGCAATGGCCGTCAAACGCTTGACCAGGTCCCTTCTGGAATTTTCAGCTTCTTCCCTTGCGATTTTCAGGTCATGCGTCCTTTGCCTGACAGTATCTTCAAGATGATGCCTGTAATCTTCCTTGAATCTGATCAGGTTATAATGCTGAATCGCTTTTTTTACTGAATGAATCAGATAATCGGGATGGAAAGGCTTAATGATGAAATCGAAGGCGCCTTTTCTGATTGCCTCCATTGCCAGATCCAGGTCAGAATTCCCGGTCATAAGGATTACCGGAAGCCGGGGATTGAGACCGTGTATTTCTTCAAGGAGTTCAATGCCGGACATCACCGGCATTTTAATATCAGTCACTACCACCTGGATGTTATCCCCCTTTATATTGGCGAACGCCTCGTTTGCGCTGCTGCAGGTGATTACATGATATTGATGTTCAGTCAGCACCAGTGCGGCGGCATCAAGAAAATCCATGTCGTCATCCACCAGAAGAATTCTTTTGCAGAATTAGCCGGGGTGCATGTTTCCAGCACCCCTTTCATTTGTTATACCGCAACCGCTTCTTCACCTACCTCCTCGTCCACGGTCAGATATTTGTAGAGAGACGGTTTTTTGTTTCTGAGAACGGGCAACAGATTTGTGAGGGGCAGTACCCCCGGTATTGTTCTGGAGCCCATGTAAAACTTCGGCTTACCGATCTCGGTAAGGCAGAAGCCTAACATCTTCAGTAGCCGGAAGAACCTGTAATCGATAGACATGAGCATGTGTGTGACCCCCATTTTTATGCTTGTCATGATCATGGCCCTGCAGAGTTTCAGCGTTATCTCGTGATTTTTAAGAAAGGGATGGTCCGGCACTGCGAATCGCGAAACTTCCACGCAGTAATCCATCTTCCCATAGCTTGCCTCCAATAAATCTTTCCTCAGAATTTCAAAGTGATTTTCTATCGGAAGAGCTATCTTGCCAGGCAGTATAAGACGTGATGTGCCGGCACAATTGCCGATGAAATCAAGGGCCAGAAAAGCAATGCTCTGTTTAGCGTCATACTCATCCTGCTCTTCCTCTGAAGGATAGTCCTGTGAAGGAAGCCATCCGAGATCACGGCACATCACTTTAAACCGCAAGCGGTATGCCAGGCTTTTCTCTTCTGCTTCCCTTGCCAGTATTATCTTCACAGACATACCGTATCTTCCTTTCAAAATCCAGACGATGTGGAAATTTTTCAAAGGGATAAAGTCTTGTCGTCAGAGGAAGTTCGTCAAATGCATGTTCGTACAGTTTTTCCAGGCTGAAGGTCGGATAAATGTCTTCTTTCATCTGGACCTTCAGCATACAAGACTTTTTCTTCCATACAAAGTCTGAAATTACCCGTTGTAGTTGATGCGAGTTCCTCATTACTGAAAATAGTCTCTTTTATTTTCTCGGGATATATGCGTGAGACGTTTTTCCCTCTTCCGAAATGCGCCAGGATATGTGGACCGCAGGGGCCGAAGACCGGTGTATAGCCCAGTGACTTAAGGGCACGGTTAATTTCATCCCTTGAAAGGAGTCTTCCCTTTATCGCCGCCCCTGTAGCGGATGAGCGGAAGCGCCCTGTTCGGGTCGGCTGTTGTCAGTATAACGGAATCAAAAGGTCCGTAAGGGTCGCTTAATGATTCGACGTATATTTCATTTTCATCATATTCAAACAGCATCGGGCAGAAATCCGTCTCACCGAACAAGGCCTTACCGAGCAGGCGGTCTTCGGACAATATCTTTCTGAGGATAATAGTCTCATCGGTTTCGCAGAAATAGCAAAGCCCCAGCTCAGCCATGCCCATAAATGAATATACACGCTGGGGCCCTGCTATTCCCTCAAGGTAATTCCCGTAGCCTACGGGGGTCCATTCCCCGCCGATTATGATATACAAAGGTATATGTTCCCACGGAATTGATTCTTTTATCCCGAGTTCAATAAGGTTTTTTATAAAAAGGGGTTCTCCGACCAGGATCAACTGATCAAAACAACTGCCTAACGATTTGATGACCGAAATTGCAGTATCTGTTCTCACACCTATGGAGGCAACGCTGGCGGTGGAGGACTGAAGCGATATTGAACCGGGAAGCATGTTAAGAAGCAGCGTCTTTTTGTATGCAGTGTGAAAGCGGTTTTTAAGAATCATATCGATGGTGCATGACGCCTTTTTCATGTCAGTATCACCGAACAGGCCGAAAGAGAAATCATCACCCGTTGAACCGGAACTCGGTATGATATTACGCACTCTGAATAACGGGATCATATGGATTGCCGAGGATATAAATTGCTTGTCTATAACTGGTAATTCGCTCAGGTCCGTAACTGTTTTCGGATTGATACCCTTGTTCTCAATGAACTTACTGTAGGCCGGCCAGTTTCTGATAATTTTTTTAATATCCGCTGTTTTCATAAAATTTCCCTTTCTTGAAATTTAGATTAGCAAATCAACGGATGGATTTTTAACCTCCGCAAGCAGGAGCGCGCTGAAATAAATACGAAAAATATCCTCCATTTGGAGGGCATGAGGTTATTGTCTCAGAATTTTAATGATGGTTGAGATCAGTGACGTGCGGTTTTTAGCGTTGAATTTATTGTAGAGGTTTTCAAGATGATGTTTGACAGTGGTAACCTTAATACCGAGCCTCTCCGCTATCTCTTTGTTTTCCGACATACCTTCTTCGACAAAAAGCCTGAGCAGGCCCATTTCCCTCTTTGTGATCTCGAAGCGTTTCAGTTTTTCCCAGGTAAACGGCACTTGCTTTTTCTGTTCTATCGCCCTCCTGACCGCATCCAGGATTTCTTCTGTCTTGAACGGCTTGGTAAAATAATCAAAAACGCCGTTTTTTACAGCGTTGATAGCGCTGTCGGTGCTCGGATAGGCGGTAATAATTATGACCGCAACCTCGGGACAGTTCTCAAATACATATTTAATAAGTTCTCCCCCGCCCATGACAGGCATGACAAGGTCGGTGATTACCACGTCGAAATGTCTTTTCTTGAGCAGCTCTATTGCATCGGTGCTGGTCCTTGCGGAAACAGCGGCATACCCGGAGCTGTTCATGATGAATGTCAGATTTCTCCTGAGCACATCTTCGTCTTCAGCTATCAGTATGTCCGGCATAATTTTTCACAGGGAACGATACGGTTACGGCGGTCCCCTTATCCACCTCGCTTTCAATAGTTATATTGCCGTCGTATTTTCTGGCGATCTGTTTGCATACCGACAATCCAAACCCGGAACCTTCGGCCTTGGAGGTGTAAAGAGGGGAAAATACCTTTTCAAGCATTGACCCCGGTATCCCGCAGCCTGTATCCCTTATGCTCAGACTGACAATGCCGTTGTCCTGAGAAGTGCTGATGACGATCTGTTTCCTGGAGGCCGATATCATTGCCTCCTCTGCATTCCTGATAAGGTTCAGGAGTATCTGTTTTACATGACCGGGATTGCATGGGACAGCCTGAATGTCAGAAGAGAGGTTTGAGACAACGGAGATGACCTTTCCATCAAGTCTCCGTTTGGTCATGTTGAGCACCTTCCGGATTTCCGTATTGAGGTCTACGGACTGCAGGGCTGCGTTGTCGGAACGATACACTTCGAGGATGCCTTTTACAATGCCCGACATCCTCTCGATCTCCTCGTGCATGTCCTTGAAGATGTCCTGCTTGTATTTAATGTCGGTTTTCAGATTGTTCACGATGAACAGGGCGGTCTCGATATTGGCGAGCGAATTGTTTATCTCATGGGCTATCTCAGCGGCAACCATGCCCTTTGCCGCAAATCTCTCAGCCTCTATCAGGCGCACGCCGATTTCTCTCTCTTTTGTTATGTCTCTCGCTATGATCATCAGACCTACAGTATCTTTTCCTTCCTGCACCGGGTTTGAATTTGCAGAGAGAATCAGCAAGCCGGAGTTCCTGGTCCTGATGACCATCTCAAAAGGTCCGGATGAAGGTCGAAACGCCCTTCTGAACCTCATGGAACGCTTCCTTCCTGTATTCTTCGTCAACAAAAGACAGGAAGTGCTGTCCGACGACCTCATCCGTGGTATATCCGGAGAGCTCAAGCCCCTTTCGGTTGAGCGACGTGATAATGCCTGCGGAGTCGACAAAGCAAATGATATCGCTCGCATTCTCCATGAGATTACGGTAATTTGCCTCCGATTTCCAGAGAGACTCATACGCTGTCTGAAGCTTTATGTGGTTATTCTCAAGGTGCTGCAGGGCTTCATTCAACGCCTGCTTCTTCCCGGCAGTCTTTCTGGCAAGCCTGATTATCCTGTTCTCCCACTTCAATTTATAAATGCAGCTCTCGGCCCCGAAGGTGACCCCGTTAATCCGGGAAGCGCCGTTTTCTGCGGCAATACCCGCAACCCTGCCGTTGTGTCTGCCGATTTCACCCGGGGGTACGACACACTGGACTTCCGAGACCTCTGCAGGTTCCAAACCGAAAAGTTCCGTGAATATGCTGTACATCCCCTGATTGTACAGGCATGCGCCTCTTGTTTGTCGTCCCTTTATCTTCAATTCAATAGTGGCGCTCTCCCGGGTCGTTTCTATCACGTTAATCGTAATCACGTCTTTGGTGAAATACTTGGCCACCCTTGGTGTATACAGGATAAGACGCTCCGGAGTCAGAAAAAGGTTGAAAAGTATGTTTACTATACCGACGGATTTATTAGCTACGATACTTCTTCCGATCTTGAACATGATCATATCGTCTTTAAACAGGTGTACCAGTCTTTCTTCCAGCAGCCGTTCAATGTCCCAGGGGATCCAGTTATCCGAATCGGTAAGATAATTCTCGTCATAGGGTATATCGGCAAGGAGTGGAGATAAAAATTCCGGTCTGGTGTTTTTTACATAAACAAGAAAGGTTTTTACAACCCTGCAGCTTATTTCATTCATGATCAGGGGGGACCCTTTAACAACTGAATTTTTCCTATGTTATCACAAATATATATGGAAATGGAGAAGAATTAATACAAAAAGGAGAAACTTTATTATCAGGCGGCGGGAGCCTTGCCGCTCCATTCTCCAACTGCTATCCTGTCAATTCCTGCATAATCTTTTGTCAGTTCAATATGCGAATATCCCGATCCTTTTAAAATATCTTTAACCGCATCTGCACAATCGATTCCGATTTCAAGCATGAGTATCCCGTTTTCCTTCAGGGACTTCCGGGCAATCAGTATGATCGCTCTGTAAAAATCAAGTCCGTCTGTGCCGCCGTCGAGGGCGCTAAGCGGTTCCCAGTCTTTGATTTCAGTTTGGAGATTTTTAATGTCATCAGATTTAATGTATGGGGGGTTTGAGATGATAAGGTCAAAAGTTAAGAGTGAAGAGTTAAGAGCAGGGACGAGGTGACCCCGCCCGTACAAAGGTTCAAGAAGATTTCCTTGTAAAAATGTAACATTATTTATTCCATTCAAATCAGCATTCCGTCTTGCATATCCGAGTGCAATTTCCGAAATATCACTGCCGTAAACCTGTGCATCAGGAAATTCTTTTGCAAGGGCAAGGGCCAGACAGCCACTGCCGGTGCATAAATCAAGAATTTTGATCAGGTGATTGGTGATGGGTGACGGGCTGCCCGCGAATCGCCCCTACCTTTTTTATTGCAAGTTCAGCCATCAGCTCCGTCTCCGGACGGGGGATCAACACACCTTTTCCGACTTGTATTCTCAACCCGATAAATTCTACATACCCTATTATGTACTGTAACGGTTCACGGCTGGTTCTTCTGTTGACGACACTTTCAAGCAATGACATCTGTTCTTCGGTAAGTTCAGGGTCATCCCTGTAAATGTCGATTATGTTTATATTAAGAGCAGTTCGCAGAATTATTTCAGCTTCTTTGTCCGGAGATTCGATGCCTGCAGTGTTGAGGAGTTTTGAGATGGCTTGCAGTTTAGATCTGGCTTTCATGATTTTGAAGAGCTGTCAGCGTTCAGCTCTTTTTGAATCTTTTGCTGATAGCTGAACGCTAATCGCTGATTGCTGTTTTTAGATCTCCTTCAACTTCTCTGCCTGATAGTAGGCGATAAGGTTGTCAATGACGTCGTCTAATTGTCCATCGAGGATAAGTGACAGCTTGTGAAGGGTAAGTCCGATTCTGTGGTCGGTCACACGGTTCTGAGGGAAATTGTAGGTGCGTATCCTTTCACTTCTGTCGCCGGAGCCAACCTGTGACTTTCTCTCCCTGGCTATTTCTTTTTCCTGTCTTTCTATTTCAAGATCATATAATCTTGAGCGCATTACTTTCATCGCCTTCTCTCTGTTCTTGATCTGGGAGCGGCTGTCCTGGCACGATACTGTCATTCCTGTTGGAACATGCACGATTCTTACAGCAGAATAAGTCGTATTTACTCCCTGCCCTCCGGGACCCGATGCGCAGAATGTATCAACCCTCAGGTCTTTTTCTTCCACCTTGATGTCAACTTCCTCGGCTTCAGGCAGCACGGCTACAGTGGCAGCAGAGGTATGGATCCTCCCGGAGGTCTCAGTAGCCGGTACTCTCTGGACCCGGTGGGTCCCGCTTTCGTATTTCATCCTGCTGTAAGCGCCTTTTCCCTGTATAGAAGCAATGACTTCTTTGATGCCGCCGATGCCGATAGAACTCATGTCCATTATCTCGACCTTCCATCTTTTACTCTCAGCGTACTTGGTGTACATCCTGAAAAGGTCGGCAGCAAACAGCGCAGCCTCATCGCCGCCTGTGCCTGCCCTGATCTCAAGAATGATATTTTTTTCGTCGCGTGGGTCTTTGGGAACGAGCATGAGTTGGATCTCATCCTCGATACGGGGCTTTTTCTCTCTCAATTCTTCAAGCTCCGCCTCGGCAAGTTCCTTTAACCCGTCGTCTCCTCCGGCGTTTAGTATCTCTTCTGCCTCGCTTATGCCTGATAAAATCTTTTTGTACTCATGTATCTTTTGAACAATTCCTTCAAGTTCCGACCGTTCCTTTGAATACTTCTGGCTTATTGAGTAATCTGAAAAAATCTCCGGATCGGACAGTAATCTTATCAGATCGTTGTATTTGTTTTCGATTTGTTCAAGTTTATCCAACAACATTGATTTCCTTCTCCCCTTTTTCCAGAACTTCCTTAAGCGCCCTGACAGCGACCTCAATCTGGTCGTGCGAAGGGTTGCCGGTGGTCAATTTCTGAAGCCACAGCCCGGGCGCTGCCGCAAAACGGACCAGAGGATTCTTCATCCTCTTTGATGAAAATTTTATAAATTCATATGAAACACCCGCAATGAGCGGCATAAGGATTATTCTCGACAGGAACTTCTCCATGAAATACCAGTCCTTTGGAATCATTGAGAAGATCAGGATGCTCATCATCATGACAATGAGCAGAAAGCTTGTGCCGCAGCGCGGATGAAGTATGCTGTATTTTTCAATGTTCTCAGGTATGAGCGTCTCGCCGGCCTCGTACGCGTGGACCGTCTTATGCTCCGCGCCGTGATATTCGAACACACGCCTGATATCCCTGCTCATATTGATCGCCAGGATATAGGCGAGAAAAACCGCAACGCGTATGACCCCGTCGACCAGATTGAAGATCAAAGAGCTGTTGTTGATCGACCCGAATACAATTCCAAGCAGTTTTGTTGCATACAAGGGCAGTAACAGGAACAAACCGATGCCTATTACGAATGCGATAAGGACGGTGAAAAACAGCGAAGTTGATGAAGGCTTTTCCTCCTCATGACCGGATGCTTCAGCAGAGTAAAGCAGCGCCCTGATGCCGATGGAAAGCGACTGCACCAAAGCTACGACCCCGCGCAAGACCGGCAGTTTAAGAGGCTTTGGCAGAGCGCGGACGTTTTCGCGCCTGATCACTATATCCTTTTCGGTATTACGCACTGCAACGGTCCACACATTGCCTGCCCTCATCATTACACCTTCAATTACAGCCTGTCCGCCAATGTCTTTCATTCATACCTCTTTTATTAATCCACAGATTACACAGATTTCACAGATTATTTTTTTAACCACAGAGGCACAGAGAAAAAACATAGAAGTAGGAACTAAGAAGTAAAAGACTTATTTCTTTGTTAGTCCTCAGATTCCTCATGCTGTGTAACTAAATGCTCTTATCTGCGTAATCTGCGCAATCTGTGGATGTGTTTGTTTCCACAATAAAAAAAGGAAACTCGCGATACATTTAAATAAACATAAAGCGGGTTTCCCTTTTGGTTTCGCTACTTCTTTGCGTATTTCTTTTTAAACTTTTCAACCCTGCCTTCGGCGTCAATAAGCTTCTGTTTGCCGGTAAAGAAGGGATGGCATTTTGAGCAGATATCAACATGTATTGCACTCTGTGTAGATCTTGTCATAAATGACTCGCCACAGGCACAAACAGCTTTTATCTCTTTAACTTCCGGATGAATTCCCTGTTTCATGATAACCTCCGACATTAACTATAACAAAGAAAGGAAATATTTTTCAATACAGGCTGACAAAGGGGTTATTTACAGGATTGCTTTTAAAGCTGCTGACGGGGTAATATTTATAAATCATGAAGTTCCTTAATCTGAGATATGAATTTGATTGGGGCATACCTTTTAGAGAACCTTTCCTTGGATGGCTGATCACAGGCGTAAAGCTGACGCTCTTAATTGCCGCAGTTACAGCGGTTACATCTCTGATTTTGGGAACAGTCCTCGCCATAATGAGGGTTTCAAGATTCAAGCTCCTGAATATACCGGCAAAAATATATGTTGAAACAGTCAGGAATATTCCCGGTTTGTTCTGGCTGCTGTTCTTCTATTTTGTATTTCCCCAATTACTGCCTTTCGGATTGACCGACGTATTAAATCATTATTCGCATTATTCCATAATTGCAGGCATTCTCGGCCTTACCGTTGATAATTCCGCCTATGTCTCTGATATTGTCAGGACCGGGATCATAGGGATACCAAGGGGCCATATAGAAGCAGCAGTCTCAACAGGGCTGAACAGGCTCCAGCAAGTAAGATACGTCATTTTACCAGAGGCCTTCAGGACCATACTGCCTCCCCTCGGAACGAGAATGATACATAATTTTAAAAACAGCTCTCTTTGCATGGCTATAGCGACCCCTGAACTGACATGGGCCACTCAGCAGGTTGAGTCAATTACATTCAGGGGGCTTGAGGTAACCTTCCTGGCGACGATCTTTTATATCGGGCTTTCGATGATAATGGCAATGATGATAATAAGGCTCGAAAGAAGATGGAAGATAGATATGACCAGCATTACGAGCATGAGGGAGTAGATGGAATTTTTACTGGAACAGCTTGCCAACTGGCAGTTTTATCTTATAGGAGCTTATCCGAAAGGCGCTCTGACGGGACTGGTCCTGAATATTGTGCTTGCAGTGCTTTCTATCGTGATCGGCCTGTTCTTCGGTATAATTTTCGGTTTGGGGAGGATATCGTGCAGACGATACATCCGCCATTCATGCGGGCTTTGCGTAGATGTTGTAAGATCAACGCCCCTGCTTATGATAATTTTCTGGTTTTATTTCTTTCTTCCCGTGGTCGGCGCCAGACTGCCCCTTTTCTGGTGCGCGGTGATCTCACTTTCGGTCTACGCCGCCGCATATCAGGCAGAGATCGTAAGGGCCGGTGTGCTGGCTGTACCGATGGGTCAAATGGAGGCATCATTATCAACCGGGATGACACGTCTTCAGGCGCTTATCAGTGTAATACTGCCGCAGGCATTTAAGTTGATGCTGCCTTCGTTTGTAAGTTTTTTCAACTCCCTGTTTAAAAGTACATCTACGGTTTATATCATCGGAATTGTGGACCTTACACGAACAGGTATAATTATAAGCCAGCTAAAACCCAACAGGATATTTGCAGCATATATATGCATGGCAATAGGTTTCTGGGTGGTGTGCTATGCCCTTTCTTTGGCCGCTCGAATACTTGAAAAGAAATTGGGCATACTCGATTACGAGTCTTACAAGCCTGAGATATGCAGGGAAGACCTGGTTTTGTTACCCCTGCCTAAAACCGTAAAGCGGTTTCTTGTCTCACGGAAGTAAACCATGCTGGAAATTTATGACATTATCTATCAGTCTATCAGCATAAAAAATGAACACTTTGTTCAGTTTTTGAGCAAATTCTTTCCATCCGAACTTTATTTATCATGAAAAATCAACAAGATAGTTTTGGCATCAATATTGCTTTTCTTGAACTATCTTCTTATGAATACATTTGTACAGGAAAAAATACCTCTTCTGTTTCAGAAATATCAACAGGCTTATTTTAAGCCTCAAACTAAAAACCTTTCAGGAAAGGAGAAATCAGTATGAAGAGAAGCAGTTTGGTAGTATTGATGGCAGTGTTGTTGCTTGCGTCGTTTATCTCTTACGCATCAGCAGAGTCCATGCTTGATGAAGTAACGAAAAGAGGGACTGTGCGCATAGGACATGGCAATGCAACTCCCCCGATGAATTACATTAATGAGAAGGGAGAGTGGACAGGATTTGACGTGGACCTCGGGACTGCAATTGCCGAAAAACTCGGACGTAAAAATTGAGAGGGTATTAGTTGATAATAAAACGAGGATAGCCTTTCTGGCAAACAGGTCCATTGACATCTCTCTTGCAAACATAAGCCAGACCAGAAGCCGTGAGGAGCAGATGGATTATGCAGAGCCTCCATATTTCTGGACAGGTAAAATATTCTATGCCAAAAAAGGCAAGATCAAATCGATAAAAGACCTCGGCGGAAAGAAGATAGGTGTTGACCAGGGATCAAACGCCTTTACCGCTGCGCCGCAGGAGATTGCAAAGTTCACAGACAAGAAACCTGAGATGCTCTCTTTCCAGAACAGCGCAGAAGGCTTTCTGGCTTTGAAACAGGGAAAGATCGATGCATACTCTCAGGATGCCCAGATAATGGCGTCGGTAGCCGGCAATCTTGGTGAGGAGTACGAAGCAGTAGGCGGTGCGATCTGGAGTCCGGGACTTTACGGTATTGGTGTTCCGGAGAACGAAAGCGACTGGAGAGACAAGGTAAGCTTTGTCCTTCAGGACATGCTCAAGGATGGTACATATGAGAAGATCTACCAGAAATGGTTCGGTCCAAAGGGGATTTCTCCTCTTCCGATAAATGCAAGGCCGCGGTTGCCGCAAGATACGTTTGGCAATATGCTTTACACATGGCCTGATTGATTCAGTGTATGAGTAGGGGCGTATGGCAATACGCCCTATAAAGCTAAACAATAAAGGCACGGGTAATGCCCGTGCCTTTATTTCAGAAATGGGAAGGACTTTTAACGAGGAATTTTATCAATGAATGCCTTTGAGAAAAAAATATCAACTATCGATGCATATCCTTTAAAAGCAGAGAGTATTACAACACTCCAGATTAACATGGGATACAAGTGCAATCTTAGATGCGCTCACTGTCATGTCGAGGCTTCTCCTGACAGGAAAGAAGAAATGTCCTCAGCAACAGTTGACAGATTGCTCGATATCTTACGGGGAACATGACACAATAACTACCGTTGATATTACCGGTGGCTCACCGGAACTGAACCCCAACTACAAACATTTTATAGTATCCGCAGTTTATATGGGCAAGAAAGTAATGGTCCGTTCAAATCTTGCAATACTTACTGAGCCCGGGATGGAAGATATTCCCGAATTCCTTGCACAGAACAAGGTTAAGATCATAGCCTCACTCCCCTGTTATACTGCTGAAGGGGTGGATGGTCAGAGGGGAAAAGGTACATATGAAAAAGCCATCAGCCGCATTAAAACGTCTAAATAAATTAGGATACGGACATGAGGGGACATGGCTTGAAATAGATATCATGTTCAATCCTGCAAAAGCTGAAATCGCTCCGGACCAGCATATGCTGGAGAATGCCTATAGGGAGAAGTTAAAAGAGATGCACGGAATAACGTTCAATCACCTTATAGCATTAAGCAATATGCCAATTGGAAGACTCGGTAAATCCATGTCCGCAATTGACAAGGAAGTATTTTTAAAACAGCTTGAGGAAAAATTCAATCCCGCAACATTAAAAAATGTCATGTGCCGCTCCCTGATCAGTGTCTCACCTGACGGCACATTGTATGATTGTGATTTCTGGCAGATGCTCAAACTTCCCGTGAAGAACAGAAACTCAAATACAGTAAACAGTTTTGATTATGCATCGCTAAGCAACAGAGACATTGTCACTGCTCCGTTGTGTTTTATGTGTACAGCAGGGGCAGGAGCGAGCTGCAGCGGGGCGCTGGTGTAAATTTTTTTGGCCGGATAATTGCCAATATGCGCAGATAAGCAATTAGTGAGTGAGTTAAAGAAATATCGTCAAATTATGAAATCATTGATCAAATGTATTCCAGTTATATTCTTTGTTGTTGCATTTTGTTTTATATATATTGTTTTTCTTTTAATGGAATTCGTGACATACACTTTGCAGAAATCAGAGGGATAAGCTTCTATGTCAATAAAGGAAAATGCTTTTGCAAAAATGAAAGACATGAGTATCAGATACGATGTAAAGGATGACAGAAAAAAAGAGTTCAAAAGAGAACTGCTCGAAATATTCAGGAAATACGGTTATATGACAGATGAAAAAGACCATGAAGTGACCTTCAGGACAACTTCCGGCAGTATTGCATGGATCAATATAAACAGGATTGAAATTATAAAGTAGCGTATCAAAATTATTTTTATAAAATATGAATCGAAAGAAAAAAGGTTTTTCAAAAATTTCTGCTTACTGGCCCAGAATATTAAATGCACTGGCTGACGAAACCAGTTAAAGCATATACGGAATTATCTGACATATAACTGAACACCCTGCTCAGATATTGAGCTTTTCCCGGAGCATATTTATCCCTAACCCATTAAATTTCACAAGAGTTATCAATGGCATATGTTTTGCTTTAACTTGTGTGGGATAGCTGTTTTTAAATTTAATGTAAAAAACAGACACGCGATATTAGTAAGTATGCTCGAAACAACACAGGCAAATATTAATCTCAACAGAGAAGGGCTGAGAGGGGAGAGCCCTTCTTCCGCACATACCATGATTGAGTTCATCAACGTAAACAAGGCGTTTAACGCATCATGCATACCGTTAAAGAATATTAACCTGAAAGTTTCAAAAGGTGAGGTATTGGGCATCTGCGGACCGAGCGGAGCTGGGAAAAGCACTCTGCTCAGGACTGTTAACAGGTTAGAGCGTATTGACTCAGGAGAGATCATAGTTGACGGCAAAAGACTTTATGACCCCAGAATAGATCTCACTGCGCTCAGAGTTGAGATTGGCATGGTATTTCAGCATCTTAATTTATATCCGCACAGGACCGCAATTGATAACATTATGCTCGCTCCCTGCAAGGTGAGAAGGTTAAGTAAAAAGCAGGCTGAAGAAAAGGCGATATTCTTGCTTGAAAAGGTAGGACTTGCCCATAAGCGTGACGCATATCCCGTGCAATTGTCAGGCGGCGAGCAGCAGCGTGTAGCTATAGCCAGGAGTCTCGCGCTGGAGCCCAAGGTAATGCTCTTTGATGAGCCGACATCAGCCCTGGATCCTGAACTTACCAGCGAGGTCCTTGATGTTATCACCTTACTTGCAGATGAAGGTATGACCATGATGATCGTTACTCATGAAATGGGATTCGCCCATAGAGTCGCTCACAGGATCGCTTTTATGGACAGGGGAGAGATCATAGAGACCGGGGTCCCTGCTGATATAATCACGAATCCTCAGCATCCACGGTCAAGAGAGTTCATGCATAATGTTCTTCATATATGAAAATAAATAATTGCTTTGTGAAAAGAATAGATTATGGAAAAGCATAACGCCCCGGTTATATCAATAATAATCATGACTCTTAATGAAGAAGAGCTTATCGGGGGGCTTTTACTCTCTCTGAGGGACATAGAGGATACCGAGATCATTGTCTCTGATGGGGGAAGCATTGACAGAACATGCAGAGTGGCAGGCAAGTATACGGATAAAATCATAAGGGGAGAAAGAGGCAGGGGAAGACAGCTTAACGCCGGCGCAGCACTGGCAACCGGTGATATATTATGGTTTCTGCATGTGGACACAACACCGCCTGATAATTTTAAGCATCATATCTTAAAGACCCTGGAAAAGCCCGGTGTTGCAGGCGGGGCCTTTACACTCGAAATTGACTCCGATATATGCTCATTAAAATTCATATCAAGGGTGGTTGAACTGAGATCCCTGATCTCAGGGATCCCTTACGGGGACCAGGGTATTTTTGTAAAAAGAGATATCTTTGACAAAATAAACGGGTTTAAGAACATTCCCCTTATGGAAGATATTGAATTCGGCAGGAGATTAAAAAAAGAAGGCAGAATAGAAATATTAAAACCGAGGATAAAAACATGCGCCCGCGCATGGGAGAGATACGGTGTCTTAAGGACCACCCTCAGGAATTGGGCATATGTAACACTCTTTTTTATGGGATATTCTCCCGACAAACTTTATAACAGATATTACCGAAAAAATATTAAGCATACAATGCAGAGAGACGAGATAAAGAAGAGGAAGGATTATAAGCCGCCGGAGAGCGGAATTGCATTGAAATAAGGCATCAGAATAAGCAGGATATATTTAGTTGATATTGACCGTGTATAATAGGATCTGAAGATGAAAAACCGCAAAATCCTCATTATTGTTCTGGCAAGTCTCATATTATTTGCAAGCGTTGGGATCTCAACAGGCTTTTTCGACAGGGTTGTCACGGCGTCCAAGGCATTTATTTACTGTAACGGCGCTAAACTTGACGGGAAAAAGTAGGCCTTATTTTCCCATCTCAGTTTCAGCGATATATTTCAATATAGTCAAAAAATGAAACAGCTTTTTCCCCGGTGTCATCCGAATCATTCATAACCGCAATGCCTGCCTCTGAAGGGGGATCAGTGCCAAATGCCCTGCGGTAATCCTCAAGGACATTAACCTCCTCCTCTATCCACTTGCCTGTTTTCTCAGGGCCCTGTTCCATGATGACTATTTTCTCCTCGGGCGCATATGTGCTGGTGAAAATTCCTCTTTCGTTTTTCTTATTTGCCCAGACATAGATCAGGGTGGTCTGCGGCGGGTAAAAGCCGTATATTCCTTTAACTATTTCGTATTTCAACCTCTTGCCGATGGAAGACCCCTCCGGGTCGTATTTGAACATGAACATTATCCTTGCCGGGTAATCATCGCCGGCCCTGTTGGTCACATCGCCTTTTTCATATACATTGCTGACCTTCCAGCGCCACTTTGCCATGGGATATTCATAGACATTGTATTTTTTTGTGAAGATCAAACCTGACGCAGAGGCGTCACTCTCGGACTTCAGATAACTTTCGCTTCCATTGATGATTATTGAATATTTTGTGTGTCTATTGATCGATACAAAATTCAGCGCCTTCCAGTTTGTGAGGGTATTGAAATCCTCACGGAAGAAGATTTCGTTCCCTCCAGCAGCAGCCGGATTTGCGATTATGGAAATCAGTAGTATTAAAATCAGTTTAATCATTTTTCTATCAGGGGGTCTTTCAAAACTCCTCATTCGTCATCGACACGAAAATGCTCATACCATTGAGCATTCTTAGATTTATTAATATAACCGAAAACGATACAATATTTTCATGCCCGGAAAGATCATCATTGATACTGATGCCAAGAACGAGATTGATGACCAGTACGCGATCACATATGCCGTGCTCTCAGAAGCCTTTGACATATGCGGTGTTACAGCCGCTCATTACGCCAGATCCGGGAGCATGGAGAAAAGTTACAAGGAAATACTTCTTGTTCTGAAACTGCTCGGCAAAGAAGGTCAATATCCTGTTTTAAGGGGAGCAGATCACGCCCTTGCGACTAAAGACGCGCCTGTAGATTCTCCAGCGGCAAGGTTCATTATTGAAGAGGCATTGAAAAATTCGGGCGGGCCTCTTTACATTGTTTCGATCGGGGCGATAACAAATCTGGCTTCGGCATATTTGCTTGAGCCAAAAATAAAAGAAAAGATAAAGGTGTTGTGGCTTGCCGGGAAAAGATGGCCTGAGGGCGGCTTCTGTTTCAATGATGAAAATGATATTTTGGCTGCTCAGATCATTTTCGATTCAGACATTGATCTCACGCTGGTGCCGGTATGCAGCCCCGCGAGCAGGCTTAAAATATACAGAAGCGATAAACAAAGGATAAAAGGCAAAGGAAAGATCGGGGATTATCTTTGGAAGCTTTTCATGATGAGAAGATTCGGGCTGCCGAAACCAATTTATGATGTGGCCGCAATAGCGGCGCTTAAATCACCTGAGTTGTGCACAAGGGAAACATTCCCCCGCCCTGCTTTTTTAAGCAATGGAAAATATGATCATTCAAAGACTAACGGAGATATCACGGTTGTTACTGATATCAATGTGGAAAAAATACGCGAAGATTTTTTTTGTTTACTGAATGGTGGAGTTAGGAAATGAAATGATACAGGGGACTTATATATTTCCTGTAAGCTCCTACAGGCCTTTTGATCTGCTCAAATATCTCTTGCCAGTAGAATTTGGCATAGGTATGCGCTTCATGCAGACAATGGGTGTAACAGTTCTTGCATTGAGGGGCTGATTTGTTTTCAAAGTAATCTTTGCGTTTATTTGCCTTATCAACGAATTCCCTGAATGAATCCAGGTATTCAGCGCCGTTATCATAACAGTAGCACGGGAATTTGATCCTGCCTGATGGGGTAATGCTTACAAGGCTGTGAAACATGCATTTTAATTTGAGCTGGCCTTTTAAAAATTTACCGAAGACCACACTGTTGCCGAACATCATTTCCTGATTTTCGACAATATAATCGCCGAGACGGCTGAGTACGAATGTATCCGGTTTGTCGCCATTACCGTTAATAAGAGGGTTGAGATACATCCTGTCGCTGAAGCCGGAGATAAAGCGCATCATTTTCTCAAGCTCATGGACATTGTGTTTGCTCACAACGGTATTTGTATAGATAAGGTGACCGGCCTTCCTGGCAAATTTTATATTTTCTAAGATCTGATCAAAGTTGCCTCTCAGGCTGTTATGCGTGTCTTTTAAACCGTCAACGGAAACCTGGAAGAAAAAGCCGCTTCCAGGACGGAATTCCGGAAAATTATTCATAATCACGTTCTTCAGTGTCAAGCCATTTGTCAAAATCCCTGTGATTTTGCCGAGTTGTCTGGATATTTTGGCTATACGTCTCGTTGTTTCAAGGATTTCGCCTCCTATAAGTGGTTCGCCTCCGCTAAGCAATACAATAGGGCTGTCAATTTCTTTTATGAGAGATTCGGCTTTATCGGCGCTGATTATCTTATAATTCTTATTATCATTCCGGTACAGGCAGTTCGGGCATTTCATATTGCATTTGTCCGTAACCCCGATATGAATGATGTTCGGTTTCCTTGGTTCACCTCTGTATCTGCGCAGATACCTGAGCCTTGTGACTATTGCCTTGTTTTTTCTCAGAAAGGTCTTAAATTTTGGAGCGTGTGCAGTATGCGGGACCTCAAAATCCGATGATTTTAACAGATTGTGCTTCATAGATATTATATCGGTAAAAGCGCCCAGGTTATTAATAGTCAGCAGAGATCGCTAACGCCCTTATATTTAATAGTAACCTGATAGTTTTGTAATTGTCTCTAAATATTTCTCTGAATCATGTTGCAGGCTAATAATTCTTCAGAATCATTAATTAGCAAAAAGCGTGACAGCATTATGACAACTGATATAAATAGACTGACAAAGATTAAAAAATATATATTTCACATTGTTACCGGAAGTTTTACTGCTATTAATAAATACGGGCATGGCAGGAAAATACAATATTAATGTTCGAAAATTGCTCATTCTGTGCAATTATTGAACTTATTGGAAGGGTTAATCAGTGGGAAGCTATTGTTATTCTTCATTTTCTGTTGAGGCATAAATGTTGCATGCATAATTAAAGCTAATATTATTCATATTACTGAACGGCTAACAGATAACGGTTACTTTAACCCTGGCACAAACAGGTTATTAAAGCCCGATTGATTGTCCCGATGCTTTGGGATGATTGGTCGGGCTTTAATTTTGTGACTATTTTGAAAAGGGAAAAACATTTATTAACTTTGATTTGTATTAATGCATTATTATTGGTGCTTTTTGATTTTTCACAAATTATGGCGGTAGAAAAACCAGTTATAAAAAACGGAGAAAGCATCTACAAATGGTACTGTGCTCCATGCCATGGGGACAAAGGAGACGGAAGAGGTTTCAATGCAAAAAATCTCGATCCGCGCCCTGCAAATCATACGGATCCTGCTCTCATGACGAAAAGGACCGACAACGATCTATTTGAAGCAATAAGCGGAGGAGGGAAGAGAGTCGGCAAGTCTACCCTCATGCCGCCATGGGGGAATACATTTAACAGGGAGCAGATAAAATCCCTTGGTTCAGTATTTGAGAAAATTGTGCAAATGTCAGGAAGAATGAATGCAAACAGTAGGGGCGAATGGCTGAAATCGCTCCTACGATAATCAAACAATTTCAAAAAGGAGGGAAACATGGAAGAGACAGAGCTTCAAGCAGGAAGAAGAAGTGAGCGCGGCGGGAAGTATTCTAAAAACTGCCGGTATAGCGGTGGCAGGAGCAGCTGTTCTGCTCATAAGCGGTTTACAAGGCAAGGCTCGAGGCTTCAAAAGGAACTTATCCGCAGATCAAGATTGCAAATCTGAAGGAACTCAAGACAGGAAAACCGGTGAAATTCGATTACCCGCTTGTTGGAAGGAAGAACATACTGGTTGATCTTGGCTGCGCGGTTGAAGGAGGCGTTGGCGCAAACAGGAGCATTGTTGCATACAGCGCATTCTGTACTCATCTCGGCTGTGGTGTTGAGCTTGATAAAGAAAGCGGGATGCTGGTCTGTGAATGCCATCAGAGTATCTATGACCCGAAGCAAAACGGGAAGCTCATTGAAGGGCCATCTCCCTCTAATCTGCCGATGATTTCATTGGATGTGGACAAGAACGGAGATATTTATGCAGTTGGGGTTGCCGGACTTATTTATGGACTCAGAAACAATCTACTGGATGGGGAGGAGGTAAAGTAAATGAGCAAGGAAAAGAAATTTTCAAGAAGGGATTTACTTAAAATATCGGCTGCAGGTGCCGCAGGGGCGTGTGTGCTCGATAAAGGCATACCCGCCTTTGCAGCAGACAAATTCCCCGGGGCAAAAGCAGCGGAATTTGCGGAACTTCCCCCTGCAAATGCTGAGACTTATGATACCGCCTGCCGTTACTGCCATGTTATGTGTGGATATAAGGTGTATGTCTGGCCGAAAGGGACCGGCCGCAAGCCGGAAAAAGAAAAATTTTTCCCGGTCGAAAAGATGAGAGGAGACTGGCCGAACCCTGTTTTTACTATTGAGGCAAAAAAGAACGGCAAGGACGTAAACATCATGGTGGTGCCGGACAACAAAGACGTTGCAAGCGGATCAAATTACTCCGTGCGCGGGGCCTTCAATGCGCAGAGTCTGTATTCCGAGAAGCTTCCGACAAGGATACGTCTTAAAAAACCTATGATCCGAAAAGGCGGCAAGACCGGGCCTCTCGTTGAGGTTTCATGGGATGAGGCGATTGAATTCACCGCATATAATCTTCAGAAGATCATTGATAAACACGGCCCGGATGCAGTCGGCGCGGTTTACGGCGACTGGGGGTATCTCCAGAACACACATGCATTCCTGAAATGGCTTTTTACCGGGATTAAATCAAGCACCCTCGCAGGCAACGGATATCTCTTCTGGGGCGATGAAAGCTGGGGACTTGCCGATGTAGTCGGCGGCGGTACCAGGTCCTTCACGGTAGAAGACTTTGAAAAAACCAAACTCATCTTCTGTGCAGGCAAGAACCTGAAGGACACCGGGTCCTCATGGTATTACAATGCGCTGTCCAAGGGCGGCATGAACAAAGGGGACATTAAAATGATCTTTGTGGACCCGAGGAAAACCCAGATGGCTGAAGATGCCGTAAGAAGCGGAGGGTTGTTCCTGCAGATCAATCCGGGGACGGACGCAATACTCGGCGCATCTTTGATGCATGTACTCGTGAAGAATGATCTGTACGACAAAGATTTTGTACAGAAGTATGCAACCGGTCTAAGCACACTTAAAGAAACCGTGCTGAACAGCAGATTCGCTCCTGAAAATGCCGGGAAGGTCACCGGGATTCCGGCCGCAAAGATCAAGGCTGCGGCGGAGATGCTCGCAAAATACAAAGGCCAGACAATGGTCCTCTTTGAAAAGGGGATCATGCATCAGGTGACAGGTTATGAAAATGAGGTTGCATACAGCGCAATGGGAATCATACTTGGTAACGCAGGAAAACCCGGGGCATGCACATCCAGGGCTGGAGGACATCCGAGAGGAACATGGGCTGATCCACCGGCCCCAAACGGGGACAGCGCAATGAGAAGTATATGCGACAAGATCGACAAGGGGGAGGTAAAGGCCCTCTGGTCATATATCAGCAATATCTACATCCAGCTTCCGAACCTGAGCAAATATAAACCGCAGATCGATAAGATGTTCCTCATCGTGAATGAGATCTATCCCACTGATACGACAGCAGCGGCAGACGTGGTCTTCCCTGCCGCAACATGGGGTGAATGGAATTGCATTCAGGCGAGTGAGGACCGCAGGATACATATACAGCAGGCCTTTATGGATGCTCCAGGCGATGCTAAACCGGACTGGTGGATCGTTGCAAAACTTGCAAAGCGCATGGGGCTTAAAGGGTTTGACTGGAAAAACGAGCAGGAGATCTATGAGGAATGCAATGCCCAGACAAAAGGCCATTTCACCAGCGACATTTCCGAGATCTCCTGGAACGACCTGATGAAGGCAGGCACAAACGGCATTCAATTCCCTTACAGAAACCGCAGGAGCATATCGCGGCTCTATTCGCCCGAAACAGAAGAGGTGATGGGAAGACGCTTTAAACACGATGACGGCAAGGCGCACCTTGATCCCGTAAAAGCACTGGCTGATCTTGATCCTTACAACCATCCCCTTAGGGACAAAATTACAGATGAGTATCCATTCTGGATGATAATGCACCGCGCTAATGAGATCTGGAACACCGGATACAACTTTTACAATAACGGGCTGAATGTGCCGCTGACTCAGACCCTTTACGAAAGACTGCCTGATCAGACGGTAAGCATTAATCCAAATGACGCCAGGGCAGTAAGCGTTAAAAGCGGGGATTGGGTTTCCCTGACCTCCAGAAACGGCAGCATTAAAGCTGTAGCAAGAGTAAGCGGATTAACTGCTCCGGGAGTTATAGATGTCATGTCTTTATATCCAAAGACAGAATCTACTCCCAATATGGTGACAAGTGAAAAGGCAGACCCGAAACTGGCAGAGTGGGACAGAATGGTGCCGGTGAATATTGTGAAAATTGTGAAGGTTTAGGAATAGGGTTTAGAGTTTATGATGGTAGGGGCGAGTCGGTGACTCGCCCTTTGCCCTTTTGTCATTCCGGCTTTCGTTCTCCTTAGCAGCTTACTTCGCCGTAGTGCTACGAAGGCTGAATGTCCGGAATCATCGTGCAATAGCTCAGATAAAAAAGGAACGATTCCTGACAAGCGGGAATAACAGGATTTAAGCGGATAAGCAATGGCTACAGACATTAATAATCCCAGCATCTCCCGTCGCAGTTTTCTTCAGATTGCGGGCTGGGGTTCTCTGCTTGGTCACATTCGGAATTGCAATTGGAAGCAGTCTGCGCTTTCTGTATCCGCGTGTGCTTTTTGAAAAACCTTCAACATTTAAGATCGGCTTCCCTGATGAATTCAAAACAGATGGACCATCAAATAATAAGGTATATGAGAACTGGAAGGAAGGGCAGTCTGTCTGGATAGTGAAGGAAAGAAACCGCATATATGCGATACATGCCAAATGCACTCATTTAGGCTGCACTCCAAACTGGTTTGCAGAGGAGGGTGTCTTTAAATGTCCATGTCACGGCAGTCAGTTCCGTGGTAACGGAGATAACTTTGCAGGTCCTGCGCCAAGGCCGCTTGACCGTTTCAATATCTCAATTGACAAAGAAAATGCGATTATTGTGGACAAGAGCAGGGTATATACGTTTAAGGAATTTGAAAAGCCGGGGGCGTTTCTGGAAATCAAAAGTTAAAAATCAAAAATAAAAATGACAAATCAAAAAAACATTCGGAGTAAAATAACCAACTCTCAAATCTACAAGTCCATCTTCCGTCACAGGTATGAGGATACTAAAGAGAACAGGGTCCTCCAGATAAAATCAAATCTATTTCTTCATCTTCATCCTGTAAAAATACCTTCTCACGCAATGAAGATAAGATTTACCTGGTGTATGGGCGGGATAACGTTTTTTATGTTTTTAGTTGAAGTAATAACAGGGATACTTCTGATGTTTTATTACCGTCCTGTTCCGGAGTACGCCTATCTCGACATGAAGTATCTGGAATTTGATGTGCCTTTCGGTATCATTCTGAGAAATCTGCACAGATGGGCCGCTCATTTAATGTTAGTTACTATTATGCTGCATATGCTTAGGGTCTTTCTGACAGGCTCATATAAGCCACCGAGGGAGTTTAACTGGGTTATTGGCGTAGTCTTACTGGTTACGACTTTTTTACTGAGTTTCACCGGCTATCTCCTGCCGTGGGACCAATTGGCTTACTGGGCGATAACGGTAGGTACAAATATGATAAGAGCCGCGCCGGTAATAGGAGATGAGGGACCATTTGCATTGCTGAATAAATACAGTGATGTCCGCTTTATGGTCCTTGGAGGGACAGAGATAGGGGCCAATGCCCTTTTAAGATTTTACGTGCTGCATATCATGGCGCTGCCTGCAGCGGCAATTATTTTTATGGCAGTCCACTTTTGGAGAATAAGAAAAGACGGAGGTATATCGAGACCGTTATGAAAAAACAGAAGGCACTTGTCTGGCCTGATCTGGCATTCATGGAATTTCTTACCGCAATTGCTTTGACAATTATCTTAATTGTATGGGGATTGCTCGCAAATGCGCCATTACTGGAGATAGCTTCTCCGACACGTTCTGAAAATCCATCAAAGGCCCCATGGTATTTTGCAGGATTGCAGGAACTGTTAGTCTATTTTGATCCGTGGATCGCAGGCGTCATGATACCGGCAATAATCATTCTGTGCCTGATCGTCATTCCATATATAGACAGGAACCCGCGGGGAAGCGGAGAATATGCTTTTTCTCTCAGGAAGTTTGCGATCATAAATTTTATTTTCGGGTTTCTCATGTGGCTGATATTGATTTTCACAGGTTATTTTCTCAGGGGACCGAACTGGCAATTGTACTTGCCGTGGGAATCATGGGAAAAGGTCAAAGAGTTAGAAGAGAATCTGTGGAGTCTAAATCCTGAGATCGGCTTTATAAGTTTAATAATTTATTTCGGGCTGGGCATGATGGTCCCAAAACTGGCAAAAAAAGATTTTTATAAAAAATACGGCTTTGTCAGATATGTAATAGTTATGCTTTCAATACTCTTAATGTATTTTGTCCCCATCAAGATTTTCTTAAGACTTGCATTTAACATCAAATATGTACTGATAACGCCCTGGTTTAATATATGAACGCAGGAGGGCGAACGGCCGTTCGCCCCTACATTAATATTGCATGAAATTAACACGCAATCAATTAATTTTAAATGCTGTATTTTGTTTAACACTTTTAGCAGTTATCATCTGGGCGATTTATTCTGAATATAACCGTCCATGGAAAAAATACCAGAAGGAAAAAATTCAACAGCTCTGGCTTCAGGATTTAGGCGAAACAGACCGGTGTATCACCTGCCATCAGGGGATAGACAAATCTGATTTCAGCAATAAACCTCAACCGTTCAAGACCCATTCAGGCGATTACCTGAAAAATCACAAGGTGGAAAAATTCGGGTGCGTCGTGTGCCATGAAGGACAGGGCGCTGCATTGACAGTTGATGCAGCACATGGAAATGTTGAGAACTGGCCCAGGCCTGTTTTAAAAGGTTCTTTTGCACAGTCATCATGCGGGAAGTGTCATTTAATGGATCAAAGATTACCTTTAACTGTTGAATTACAGGGTGCATCGGTTTTTATAGAGGGATGGAAACTTTTCAATGAATACAACTGTATCGGATGCCACAAACTTAAAGGATATGAAAGGCCAGAGCGCATTGGTCCGGCCCTGACTTCAATAGGCAGCAAGGTGAACAGGGATTGGCTCATAAAATGGCTGAGGGACCCCAAAGAGTATCTAAAGAATACAAAGATGCCGGGCCCAAAACTGAGCGATAACGAGATAGGGTATATGGCAGATTATCTGTTGAGCCTCACAGGTAGTGCTGAGAAGCAGGTCGGAAGACCGTATTCCATCAGGGGCAGCGGCAAGGCTCCTGACTTGCCGGGGAATGGAGATCTCAGTTGAAGGGAAAAAGCTTGTTAAAGAGCTCGGTTGTTTGGGCTGTCACATAATTGATGGAAAGGGCAATAACTTTGCGCCTGATCTATCAGGCATAGGGAATAAAGTCAACACGGACTGGACTTACAGGTTCTTGAAGGATCCTAAGGCATATGATCCCAAGACAATGATCCCTGACATAGTTATGTCGGAAGAAGAGATCCAAAACATTGCCGCTTATCTTGTGACTCTGAAAAAAGCAGGAGGGGGAAAAGGGGATGTCATTCCCTCGAAAGCAGGAATCCAGAAAAAGGCACTGGATTCGGAGCCTGCCACGTACTTTGATACGGGGGGCAAGCCGGAGAACTGACAATATTAACAAAGGCAAAAAACTGGTAAAGGATAAAGGATGCACAGGCTGTCATGAGATAGAAAAACTTCCTAAAGGATATGACGCGCCTCCGCTTGACGGGATAGGGAGCAAGAGGATCGATGAACTGTATTGGGGGGATATAAAGGATATTAAGAAAACCCTTGCTGATTGGCTAATGATCAAAGTTATGCATCCTGAAAAATTCGCTAAAGATAAAATAGTAACCCGGATGCCGAATTATCGATTTAATGAACAGCAGGCAAAGGCCCTCGTTACTTTTCTTTTGGGTGCGCGAAAAGATACTGTTCCTGTGAAATATATGAAGACCCTGATCGAGCCTGACAGCCCGGAGATAAAGGGCAAAAAGGTTTTTGAAAAATATAATTGCCTGGGCTGCCATAAACTTAATAAAAAAGGCGGGGATGTAAGCGTCGATCTGACTAAAGAGGGGAAGAAAAGCAGACCGGACTGGTTGTTTGCTTTTCTGAAAACCCCCTACAAAATCAGACCTGAACCCATCCTCAAAGCAAGGATGCCGGATTTTAAGCTGTCTGAAAAAGAGATAAATAATGTAATTGAATATTTGGCTTTTCTTTCCGAAATCCCTTATCCTTATCCTTTTGAGCTGAAAAAAGAAGTGCAACCGGAAGATATCGATGACGGAGAAAAACTATATCACGAGATATTCGCCTGTGCAGGATGTCATAGCGTGAACGGAAGAGGGGGGCAGGTCGGCCCCGATCATACAGATGTTGCAAGCAGGTTGACAAAGGAATGGGTTGAACAATGGCTCAAAGACCCACAGCTCATACAGTCTGATGTGAGAATGCCGAAGTTTAAATTCAAGGACTGGGAATATGAAGCGCTGACTGATTATCTTTTGACTCTTGGGTAAGTACAGATTTGTTCAGGTGAAGAAGAAGGATTAATCCGAACAATATAGATATTTTTAATAACCTGAAGCGTGATATGGAACAAATTTAAATAACCCGGTTAACATATCCCAAAAAGCGGTTCTTCTATAGATTCACTGCGGCATATGGGGCATTTGCCCGGCTTTTTAAGCTTCTCTCTCTTATGAAACACAAAACCGCACTTCCTGCACTCTGCCGGTGTTATATCCAATGTTTGACCACCCTTATTAATCGAGATCTGTATATGACCGAGATGTTCGTATACTTCTTTCTCGGAAACCCTCACCTCGCCTGAGAGTTCTTTTGCAGAAAGTGTTTTATCCTTGAGACATGATATTATCATTTGCCGGATCGTCTCTTTTCTGTCCATTGGGACCAGCGGGTTCTTTGGGTTTATTTTTTGAGTGCATTTTTCATTGATACTAAATCAGAGTCTTGTTGTATTACCCTTTCCTTCTTTTTTCTCCTCTCAAGTATATCTGCAAGAATGGGTACCAGCAGCGATCCGCCCGGCAGCAGGAAAATTATTAATATAGGGACATAGGCTGATAAATGTATTAAGTGTAATTTGAGCTGTTTCTTTTCTTCCTTCGTCCACGTCTTCCCTGTATTTCGACGTTTCATCAGAAGTCGCATAAAGTCCTGTATACGGGTCGCCTCCTGCAAAATCAGTTCTTTTTGTCTTGAGATAACTTTTTTAAGCAGGAACCGTATCATATGTAAATACTTTACATCTAAATTGAGCGATAATTTGCTGCATTATATGTTCTATGAAATTATATCACCTGAAAGGTCGCGATTTTTTAAACAAGACCTAACTGATTGGGAATACCAGGTTATCTTTTTAACGGAAGCGCTCAAGTTACGGATAAATATATAAGGCATCAATAGAACACTCAAGTTAGTGCAGAACATAACCGATGGATATTATATGTTTTATTTATTTATATCCCGAGCTTTTTTTTAATATCGCTGACAATTATAATACGTTATAATTTTAAAACCTGGAAGTTCAGATTAAATGACCAAAATATAAATGGGAGGGTCAAATGGCAGACGACAAAAAAATTGAAGTCCTGATGTCAGAGGGAAGGACATTCCCACCGTCAAAGGATTTCAGCAGCAAGGCCCACATCAAGAGCATGGAAGAGTACGAGAAAATATACAAACGCTCCGTAGAAGACCCGGAAGGTTTCTGGGCTGATATGGCGGAGCAGAATCTGACATGGTATAAAAAGTGGGACAAGGTGCTTGAATATAATTTTGAGAAGCCCGAAATAAAATGGTTTCAGGGCGGAAAGCTCAATGCATCATACAACTGCCTTGATCGTCATCTGACGACAGCAACGAGGAACAAGGCGGCAATCATATGGGAGGCTGACAGCGGGATGTACAGGACCTACACATATCAGCAGCTATATTATGAGGTCAACAGATTCGCAAATGTCCTGAAAAAGCACGGCGTGAAAAAAGGAGACCGGGTAACTCTCTATCTTCCCATGATACCGGAGCTTGTGATCTCCATGCTTGCCTGTGCAAGGATAGGCGCAATCCACAGCATAGTGTTCGGAGGATTCAGCGCCACGGCGCTGAGGGACAGGATCCAGGACTGCAAGTCAAAACTTGTGGTTACCGCTGACAGAAGTGTCAGGGGGGGAGGTTTGTTCCGCTTAAGGCCAATTGTGACACGGCGCTGCATGAATGCCCGACTGTCGAGAAGGTCATTGTTGTAAAGAGGACCGACCAGAATATAGATCTGGAACCAAAGAGGGATATATGGTGGCAGGATGAGATGAACGCGCCTGATATTGCAAATTACTGCGAGCCTGAACAGATGGACGCTGAAGACCCTCTCTTCATTCTTTATACATCCGGCTCAACAGGCAAGCCCAAAGGCGTTCTTCACACAACCGGCGGCTATCTCCTTTTTGCCAACCTTACATTTAAATGGATATTCGATTATCATGATGAAGACATCCATTTCTGCACGGCAGATATAGGATGGGTGACAGGACATAGTTACATTGTATACGGGCCGCTTGCAAGCGGGGCCACCAGCCTCATGTTTGAAGGCATACCTACATATCCTGATGCAGGAAGGTTCTGGAGCATCTGTGATAAACATAAAGTGAACATATTCTATACCGCGCCGACTGCGATAAGGGCCTTGATGAAAGAAGGAGAAAGCTGGGTACACAAGCATGACCTTTCATCGCTCAGGGTCCTCGGCTCTGTAGGAGAGCCTATCAACCCGGAAGCGTGGATGTGGTATCACATTAATGTAGGAAAAGAAAAACTTCCGATCGTTGACACATGGTGGCAGACAGAGACAGGGGGAATCCTGATCACTCCCCTGCCCGGTGCAATGACCTTAAAACCCGGCTCTGCAAACAGGCCTTTCCCGGGGGTAGTGCCAAGGATCTTAAAAGAAGACGGTTCGCCGGCTGCAACTGATGAAGGAGGTTATCTTGTCATTGATAAACCCTGGCCCGGGATGATACGCGGGACCTACGGAGACCCCGAGCAGAAGCGGGTTAAAGAAGTTTATTTCGCAAGATTTCCCGGAAGATATCTTACCGGTGACGGCGCCCGTGTTGATAAAGACGGTGATTACTGGCTTATGGGCAGGATAGACGACGTCATTAATATCTCCGGCCACAGGCTTGGGACCGCTGAGGTGGAATCAGCGCTTGTAAGCCACGAAGCGGTTGCAGAGGCTGCTGTTGTTGGATTTCCTCATGAAATAAAAGGCGAAGGGATATATGCATATATAACTCTGAAAGACGGACAGAAGCCATCTGATGAACTGAAGAAGATCCTGGTGGGTCACGTAAGAACAGTCATAGGCCCCATTGCAACTCCTGATAAATTACAGTTCGCTCCAGGCCTTCCAAAGACAAGGAGCGGCAAGATCATGAGAAGGATCCTCAGGAAAATTGCAAAAGGCGATGTTGAGGACCTCGGCGATACTTCAACCCTCGCGGACCCGTCGGTAGTGGATAATCTGGTGAAGGAAAGATTGTAAACTTAAAAAATTAAAATCCGCAGATTTCGCAGATGACGCAGATTAAATATATTTAAAAAAATCTGTGTTAATCTGTGTAATCTGTGGATGTATTGATTCTCATGGACAAATTCATTCTCAACAAGAACAACACCGTCCTCCTCATCGTAGATATACAGGATAAACTCGCCGTTGTAATGGGCGAGAGGCAAAAGGTGGCTGCCAACTGCCTCCACCTCATTGAAGCGGCGAAGCTTCTGAATATTCCTATCGTGGTCACCGAGCAGTATCCAAAGGGTCTCGGGCCGACGATCAATGAAATAAAGGATGCGCTCCCTTCTTATGAGCCCCTTGAAAAAGTAACTTTTGACTGCTGCAGGGGAGAAGGGTTCCCTGAGAAAATAGCTTCATTAAGAAAAACACATATTATTCTTACAGGTATGGAAACGCATATTTGCGTGCTCCAAACCTGTTTGGGACTACTGGAAAAAGGATATTTTGTCCATTTGGCCGGTGACGCTGTCTGTTCACGAAAGAAAGCTGATTATAAGACCGGCAGGGAAATGATGCGTGATGCAGGCGCTGTGATAACATGCACAGAGACCGTATTGTTTCAACTGCTCGAAAAAGCCGGGACGCCTGAGTTCAGGGAGATATCAAAGAGGATAAAATAATTTTGAAAAAGCCCGGATAAATTGTCCTTTACAAGGAGAATCAATAATAAGTAAAATACCGGCCTGTGAAACGAGCGGTCTTATTTAAACAAATCTTTATTTTTCTTGTTCTGCTCATATTGATTTTAGCAGGATGCGAAACCCTCAAGAACTCCAAGCCGATTATCCCGATCAGGGAATATGAGAAGTTGATAGCAGGCCGGCTCGATGCTCAGTATGTTGGAACTCAAAATTGTCTTTCGGCCTGTCATTATCACGACAATATAAAAAATAATTTTGCAGCCAGCACTATGGGAGTCCAGCTTACAAGTAAGTCTTGTATGCCCCTGGTTGACTGCGAATCATGCCACGGCCCGGGGAGTCTTGCCATAGAAGGAATTACCCCTGAGAAGGTAGAACAGGATGCAAAAGAAGGAAAGCAGACCGCCTGCAATTTCGGGACCTTTATCGATATAAAGAATATCCCTCCTCAGGCACAGTCCCTTATATGCCTTAAATGCCATACTGCGAATGCTACATTCAATCTCCATAACTGGAACACAGGCGCCCATGCTATCAACGACGTCTCCTGTATAGACTGCCACAATATCTGTTTAACCTTCAAAAAAGGCAGCCCCGACCTTACAGTAAGGCCCAGAGATATATCCGAGATGTGCTATAAGTGCCATCAGGAGATAATGGCAGAGTTCTCATTGCCGAGCCGCCATCCTGTGCCGGAGAAGAGGGTTTTCTGCACAGACTGTCATGACCCGCACGGGACTATTAATGACAAATTATTAAGGAAGACAACCGTAAAAGAATTATGTACTCAATGCCATGCAGAAAAAGAGGGGCCTTATACCTTCGAGCATGCCGACATCACAGAGGACTGCCGTACCTGCCATGGCCCCCATGGTTCTGTTAATAACAACCTCCTTTTGCTAAGGGAGCCTTTTCTCTGCCTCCAGTGTCATTCAGGACATGGCGCATCGGGTTCTCTCGCCGCAGAATTTAAAGGAGCTTTTTATACAAGATGCACTGATTGCCATTCTCAAATCCATGGTACAGATATCCCTTCTGCAAGCGGGAATGGCAGGTTTACTCAATAACACAGGGTGATTAAATGAGAAGAATATACAGGGTTTTTACAACGACATCGTATATAGCTTTTCTTTTTTTGTTTATCACCACCGGAGTAGCTCTTGCTAATGAAGCAGAATACACCGAATATGAATTCCCTTTTATTGCCCCAGGCATAAAATTAGCAGGGGGATACAGATTTGTTGACCACAGCGGCTCTGAGATGGCCGGCGAGTACGAATACCTGCATGATTCCATTTCCTTAGGCGGGGAATTAAGGGTATTTACCTATCCTCACAGATTACACATTGACGCAGATCTAAGAAACAAAAAAGATTATTTCGGAGAACTCAGGTATGCATATAAGGATATCCTGTATTTCAGGGGGATAAACAGGACGCTGGTCCATAACCTTGACAACATCAGGCTTTCAGACCTTGATACAGCCACTTTATCACCCGGTGTTGATATTAGAGATGCAGATAAAAGATACGACTTGCAGTCAGGCATTACGAGTTTCTTCCTGAGACTCAAGACCCCTGACTTTCCCTCTCATGTTTATTTGGGAGGCAGCATTATCCAGAAAGATGGAGATCAACAGCAGAGGAGCCTTTCAGGTTCAGGGTACTTCAACAACATTGTAAGGACTTCGCAGAGCAGGGATGTCGACCGGCAGACAAAAAATATCATTGTCGGGCTAAACAGCCATCTGGGCACAATTGAAATGGATATTTCTCACGAAGAAAATAGACTGGAAATAGGCGGGGACCATGTGCTCTATGATTCTTACGGAGCTGCCGATTCTGTAAGAAACGGGGGCATATTCCCGCACAATCTAATCCCTGAATTAAAGGGATCGACTAACACGGTCAATATACATTCTTCCTACACGGGCAGCCTGGTTGCGTCTGCGACCTTTACGAATACAAAGCGGGAAAACAGTGACAGCAATGCAAGGACTGACTATGTCACGGCAGCGGGTAATCTTGTATGGATGCCTATGCCGAAGTTGACCTTCTTCCTGAAGTACAAACATAACGAGAGGGATATAGAGAATATCGACACAGTTGCCGTACCGGATGTATGCAACCCCCTGAATAATGTCGGGAACAACTACTCCTGCATAATAAAACCTCCCCTGTCTTCAATTACAGACACGGTATCCGGAATTGTGAGATATCGGCCTGTCAAAGGGATAATTCTCATAACAGAATACTCTTTCGAGGAGATCCAACGTGAAAATTCCGATAGATGGGGACTGCCCGGATCAACAAAAACGAACGCCGTTTCACTGGCCGCTGATATAAGAATCCTGAAGGGTGTGAATATTAAATCAGATTATCTGCATAAAGATAAAGAAAATCCTGCTTATAATACTGAAGCCGACCGTCTGGATGAAGCAAGATTGTCGGTCACATGGATGTATGGAACAAGGGTTTATTCCTTATTGAGCTACACCATATCAAAGGAGATGCGGGACGATCTCGATTTTAATGACAATATCAGCGCAAAAGACAGGGATGTGAGGAAGGACAGGTTCCTGGGAAGCATTACAACCCATGTATCGAATGATATTTCTCTTACGACAAGTTATCTTTATATGCGTAATAAAGTAAATCAGGATATACATTACAGGTCAGGCATAACGCCTGAAATCTTCCTGTCCGATCCGTCAGTTCCTTATCAGGACAGCGCCAGTGACTACTCGGTTGTCCTGAGTTATGCGCCGGTGGACAACATGAATTTTGATGCAGGCATCAGCCACACCATAATCAAGGGAACATTCTATCCTTCAGAGCAGGACCTCACCGGGCCTGTATCAGTTGCCTCATTCTCTGAGTTTAAAGCAAATGAGACCGTTTATTCTGCCGGCGGAGAATATAGATTCAGGACGGGTTATACAACAGGGTTTAAATACAGGTATATGGATATTAATGAGGTTACAGATAATCCTCACGATGATATAACAGATGGTAAATTACATGTTTTTCTTCTGACCATCTCAAAGAGGTGGTAGTGATGTATAAGTGTAAGCGCCAAAAACCGAAATTGAAAACTGCATTCTTTACCCTGCTTCTCCTTTTCCTCTTTACCTGCAATGCCGTTGCAGCAGAAAAGGTCATCGGCGTTATAATGACCGGGGATACTTCTTACTATTCGGATGTTCATGATGCATTTATGGCAAGGCTTGGCAGGAAGGGTTATGCAGAGAAAGTGGAAGTATTTGTCCAGAAACCCTATCCGGACCCTATTTCTTTAAGCAATGCAGCAAGGAAGTTCATAGCCATCGATGTAGATGTTATTGTCACATACGGAGCGCCTGCTACTGATGCAGTCCTGAGAGAGAAGACAGAAATACCAACAGTTTATACCTGTGTATACGAGCCATGCAAGTATAACGGCCTGAAGAATGTCACAGGGACATGTTCCAGGACAAATATCTCCAGCCTTTTGCGGTATCTGAAGGCTATAACTACCATCTCTACACTTGGGGTCATATACAATTCAGACGAGGCAGACTCACTGCAGCAGGGACTGGAGTTGAACAGGTTTTCGAGCCAGTTCGGTTTTAAGATCGAAGGGATAAATCTTAAGAAACCAAAGGAATTAAAACAAATGCTCTCGGCAAAGAAGATGGATGCGCTTTTTATTACGAACAGCACTACGTCAGGCAGGGCATTTTCTTCTATACTGTCCTTCACGATGGAGAACAGGATACCTACCGCAACTTTTTTCTCCGGCAAAAACCAATATGCTACCATTACACTCTCTCCGGCCTCCAAAGAACAGGGGGAAAAGGCTGCAGAAAAGGTCATAAGCATTTTTGAGGGCATTCCTCCTGATAAGATCAAGGTTGATACTTCGAGTGAAACCGAACTTGTCTTTAATCTGAAGGAAGCAAAGTCCATGGGTCTCAGGATACCCATGGAACTTGTTACGGAGGCTACGAAACTGATTAAATGAAAAAAACGGTATCAGGAATTATTATCTTCCTACTTATATTCTCTTTTTTTCCATACAAGGCGTTCAGCCAGAAAGAGCTGCTCATAGGGCTTATCCCGGAAGAGAACATCTTTAATCAGATGGACAGATACAGGCCTCTTGCCGCCTATATATCTTCCAGGCTTGGGATGAATGTCCGGCTAACAATACTCAGCAGGTACGGGGATATTATAGACAGATTTACAACAAGGAAGATGGACGGCGCTTTTTTCAGCGCCATGACAGGGGTGCTTGCCGTGGAAAAATTAGGTGTTGAACCGGTAGTACGGCCTGTAAAGCTTGACGGTACGACATCTATAAGGAGTTATATTTTTGTGAGAAAGGACAGCGGCATAAAGACAGTTTCTGACATGAAGGACAAGAAAATGGCATTTGTCGACAGGGCGACAGTAAGCTATCTCTTCGCTGTCGCTTTTTTCAGGGAGAATCGGGTAATGAATATAGACCGCTATTTTAAAGAATATTATTTTACCGGCAGCCACGACTCAGCAATTTACTCTGTTCTGGACAACAGGGCTGATATAGGCGCAGCAGAGAGCAAGGTTTATAAAAGGATGATAGAAAAAGACCCATCCATTAAGGACGAGCTTTATATTATTGCCGAATCCGGGGATTTCCCTGACACTACTCTCTGTCTCAGGAAAGACCTGCCGGCAGAAATAAAGACCAGGATAAAGACCATACTTTTAACCATGGACCGGGATGCCGAGGGAAAAGAGGTGCTTAGGAAATTCGAAGCCTCAAAATTCATCGAGGCAGATAAAAAGGATTTTCTTGATTTTTTCGATCTGGCGAATAAAGCGGGTATAAATATAAAAAATTATATCTACAAATGAAGAAAAGACTCATAATTTCACTTTCACTCTTGTTCCTGTTCTTCTCGATAGGAGCGGCTTTGACCGTTTTTCATACATACAGGGTGACTACAAACCTTGAATCTGTCATCAATCTCCACAGGATAGAGATAATACGAAAGGACCTTGTTATCAACCTCCAGAGTGTCCAGGGCAATCTCTATACTACCGGCACTGTTTTTGGAAAAGAACTGGATGTGATAGTTGAAAATGTCACTGCTCTGAACAATTCCATTAAGGGCTGCACAGGCTGTCACCATAGCGAGGATATGACGGGAAGACTCCTGGACGTGGATAAGCTGGTTGAGCAATACAAGGATGCAATAAGTTATCTCATCACAACAACAGCGAACCCCGAAAGGGTAGAGAGGCTGAAGGTAGTAGCTGTAGGCATTGGGGATTCTCTGCTTTCAAAGACACAGGAGATGGCATTTATAGCAGACAGGAACCTCACTAACAAGACAATGGCTTCTATAGAGGACATCAATAAATCGAGATTAATACTCTTCACGACCCTTTTGATCACCTTTTTCATCGGCATTGTAATCGCCATAACATTTACGAAAAAGACTACAAAGCCGGTGTACGAACTTGTTAAGGCAGTGAGGGAAATTGAATCGGGCAATCTCGGCTACAAAATATCCTACCTGGACAAGACCGAATTGGGAGAACTGGCGTTGTCTTTCAATAAGATGGCGTTGTCATTGCAAAAAAATATAAACAAAATAGAGGAAAGCGAGAAGCGTTACAGGATGCTCTTCGAGGGTGCCGGAGAGGCCATTTTCATCCTTGAAGCAGAGGGGGGAAATGCAGGCAGGATAGCTGCTGCCAACAAGGCGGCGGCGGATATGCACGGTTATACGGTTGATGAAATATTGACCCTGAACATAAAAGAACTTAATACTCCGGAGACTGCCGGTAAGGCGCCGGACAGGATTAAAAGGATGTTAAACGGGGAGCAGATAAAAGAAGAGATTACACATCGCAAGAAGGACGGCTCTGTTTTTCCTGTTGAAATGAGCGCGGGACTGCTCGAACTTGCAGGGCACCGGTATATACTTGCCTTTGACAGGGATATAGCTGAACGTAAAGAGACGGAGGAGAGGCTGCGCCGGGCCGAGCAGCTTATGGTGTGCGGGGAGGTAACAACAGGGCTGGCTCATGAGATCAAGAATCCCCTTGCAGGCATTAAGGCCTCAATGGAATTATTTTCTTCATCTGCTTCCCTCTCGGAAAACGAAAGGGATCTTTTGCGGATGGCGGTCAGTGAAATAAAGCGGATAGAGACTTTGATAAGGAGCATCCTGAATTTTGCAAAACCAGCCAAGCCCCAATTCAGCAGCGTAAATATTAATGAAGTACTTGAACAGTCTCTGACCTTCTCACTTCAATCCGTGTCTTTTAAGCAGAATTCATCGACGCCGGTACGGATCATGAAGGATTTTGATCACGGGCTCCCTGAAATAACTGCCGATCCTATGCAGCTTCATCAGGTATTCATTAATCTGTTTATTAATGCTGCAGAGGCCATGCCGGGCGGTGGCGTCTTATATGTAAAGACCGTAAATGATGCAATGAACGAATTGGTGCACATAAGCATATCGGATACCGGGGGCGGCCTGGACAGGGAAACATTGGATAAAATCTTCCGGCCTTTTTTCACAACCAAGGTAAAAGGCACAGGACTTGGACTGGCGATAAGCAAACGTTTGATAGAGCAGCAGGGAGGCATAATAAGAGTTATTAACAATCCAGGACATGGGGTTACTTTTCTAATAGAACTGCCTGCGGGTAAGAAGGAGCCGGTGAGCCTGTCATGAAAAGCAAGGGAAGGCTGTTTCATTGTTCCTGAAGATTCTTTGCCTTTGCCTGAAGTGTTGTAGGCGCGATGGTAAAATCAATGGTGGTCACCTCTGTTTACAAAATAATCATTAATTGGGTATAGTCATTAGTTGATATGTTACAGCTCTCATTTGCATGGAGAGGTGGCCGAGCCGGTCGAAGGCAGCCGCCTGCTAAGCGGTTGTGGGGGTAACACCCCACCCAGGGTTCGAATCCCTGCCTCTCCGCCATTGCTAAGAGTATTGAGTCGAGAGTATGAGTCAGGAAAGAATGCAGGTCCTTAAATATCATATCTCGTTTAGCATACAACCAAAAATTGGTAACCATTAACAATAATTAAAGGAGGAAAAATGAGGAAATCATTATTAGTAGTGACGGTTGTAGTAATGATATTGTTTTCGATTGCAGGATGTAAGAAAAAAGAGGAGCAACAGCAGCCTGCGACGCAGCATCAGGGCGGGATCCCGCAGGGGCCCATAGTAGAAGCGCCAATGACACAACCTTCTGCACCACAGGGGCAGATGCCTCCGGGGCAAGGAATGCCTGGCGCTGCAATCCCAAAGGTTGAATTTCAGGTAGTTGTCCCTCAGGAAGTGAAAGATCGCTGGTCTACGGTAAAATTCATTGTCGCAGACAAAGTACAGAACAAGCAACAGGAAATTTCCGCACCCATTGGCGGAGAAGTGAAAATCCCTGATTCAAATATAATTGTAAAGGTTGGACCTTTTCTCCCTGATTTCAGGATGGATGCAAATACTATCACATCATCTTCTAATGAACCGAATAACCCGGCCGTAGGTGTAATAGTTTATGAGGATGGAAAACAGATTTTCCCTGAGCCGGGGAAAAAGTTGGGGTGGTTTTGGGCCCGCAAGGAGCTCCAGATGATGCACCTGTTCCAGCATCAGAGGTTTGCATTAACTTTGAAAGAAGGTGTAAGGAAATAATGAAGGACTCTGCGGAAAGACCGCAGGGCATTTAATTTGATTGTATTCTGAACTTCGTCATTGACCTGAAAATGGGCGGCTTTAGTCGCCCATTTTTTTTGCACGAATGTAAAAAACTGCAGGGAACAACCCCTATTCTTCGACAGGCGTTACTACCGCCATAACTACGAGCCGTTCGCCCTTGTCTGCATTAAATCCATGTTGGACCATTGGGTCACAGTGAATACATGTCTTTTCATTTGCCTCAACCTTTTCCTCTCCTACAGTAAAAGTGCCTTTCCCCTCAACAACGTACATCAGCAGACGCATCGGCGCTTTATGTGGGTCAAGTTTCTGCCCCGGCTCAAGGCACATGAGTGCGATTCTCATCTCCGGCTTGTCGATAAGCATTTCTCTCGATATTTTAGTTGGATAAAACTTTATCAAAGTCTTTAAATCCAGTGTTTCCATTATTGCCTCCTTTTTGTTTGCATATGCATTTTAAATATTGATTAACGTTTGTCGCTTAATAAATGAGAGAAGCTCATACGTATTATTTATAACATTTGATGAGCAAAAGCAACAATGATATACATCATAAAAGAAAGTACAAAGTAAGTTTAGAATTATTCCAGTGCTGCGAAGTTGAAAGCCGGTATAATTTCTGATATAAGGTGAATTTACATAATTTTAAAAGATGTACAAAAAGGAGGATAAAATGAAGACTGGTCTTATAAAGATGACAGGTTTAATAATTGTCAGTATTGTTCTCTGCTTTATCCCTGACATTGCCAGTGCTCATTGTGATACGCTTGCTGGTCCAGTAGCTTATATGTACTAGCGAAAGTAGACGCTTTAAAATATTATATGCATTTCACATGGGTATTCTACAAAGAATTTTCCTACCATTCCTCCCCATGAATAGTGAAACATTTCTCTAAAACATCCGGCAGTCAGAAATCGCCTTTTTCTGAGGCAAAGGAACTCTGCAATTACTTTCTCCCCTTTTTTAAAGGGAACCGAAGTCCGTATCCGTTCAAGCGAGAAGTAGAGTTCCAGTCATACAGGTCTCAACCCAAGGATTACATGAGTACCTATTTTCACCTGATCGATATTCGAGGCTCATTCACACTTATCACCCGTAATCTGGATTTTTTCAACCGGAGCGTCCGGCTGGCATGCCTTCTATGGCGGTCATTCTTTATACCCTTGGCACATGCCTATAACTAAAAAAGAACATATTAATATGTATAACAATTTTTTCATGAATCCCTCCTTATTTATTTCTTCTTACTGTTATTATTAACGGTTAATTATCACCGGGGGGGAGACTTGTCTACTAAAAAAAATTAATGACCCTATTACTGCAGTTAATTTATTACAATTAGGTTCAGAAAACGTCACAAAGCAACATTCCCTCTTGCTCCAGGAAGAAGCCAGGTTATTTAAAAAAAAGATTTGATCTGCATTTATTTTAACTGTTTGGATTCCGCCTGACTAAGTATGCGCCTGGCCTCAACGAGCTTTATTAATTTTGATTCGATCTTTGCAGGTTTCTTTGCTATAAGGGCTTTGAGCAAATCTCCCTCAAGTTCAGCGACTTCAAGGCGTTTGTAATAATCAAGAGATTCCTTTAGATGCGCCAATACAATTTTTCCGGTCAGTATTGGATGATTATTTGTTACGTTTGCATCTTTAAATCTGATACCATGTTCGAGTTCTACTTCAAGCCCTGCGCAAAAGTCATCAATGTTGATCTTCATTTTTTCTGTATTAACTTCTTTTAAGATGGCTTTTGCTTCGTTGGGCAGAACTTTGATTTCTTTCAGCCTGGTCCAGTCCCTTATCTTGAGTTCTTTACAGACTCTTCTTACTTCATCGACAGTTACATATTCCGGCAGTTTCATTATGAATCCTCCTTTTAAATTTAAGCATTAAAAATCCCTGTGCTTAAGTATCTGTCACCGCGATCCGGAAAGACAACAACTATTTTTTTCCCTTTTCCCAACTTACGTGCAACTTTAAGCGCTGCCCATGCTGCTGCGCCTGAAGAAATTCCTGCGAGTATCCCCTCTCTTCTGGATAATTGCCGAACCATTGATATCGCATCATTATCGGTTACAGGTATGACTTCGTCGTAGATCTTGGTATTCAATACTCCGGGGTAAAAACCTGCACCTATCCCGGCAATTTTGTGCGGACCGGGATTTCCACCGGACAGCACGGGCGAGCCGGCAGGCTCAACAGCAGCTATCCAGATATCAGGTTTTTTTGATCTCAGGACTTCACCTACTCCTGTGATAGTTCCGCCTGTTCCGACTCCTGCAACAAAACCATCAATTTCTGTCCCAAGTGATTCAATAATCTCAAGGGCAGTGGTTTTTCGGTGAATTTCGGGATTGGCAGGATTCTCAAACTGCATTGGCATGAAATAATCAGGATTCTTTTTTAATATTGTCTCTGCCTCTTCAACTGAACCGAGCATTCCTTTGGCCCCCGGTGTTAAAACCAGTTCAGCGCCGAAGGCCTGAAACATCTGTCTTCTTTCGAGAGACATTGTCTCCGGCATTGTAAGAACAAGTCTGTACCCTTTTACTGCAGCAATAAAGGCAAGCCCGATGCCGGTATTACCGCTTGTCGGTTCTATGATAGTTCCTCCGGGTTTCAGTTTTTCTTCCCTCTCAGCGGTCTCAATCATGCTCAATGCTATTCTATCTTTCACAGAGCCCCCGGGATTAAAGCCCTCCAGCTTGGCCCAAATATCAGCATCATCAGCGCCGGGAATTCTGTTCAGCTTTACTATCGGAGTATTTCCGATACGTTCAATTATATTTTCATGGCAGTTCATAATAATTATCCTATGAAATTTATTGGAAATTATACCACATCAGAGCATCACAGAAATTATGCAAATTGAGATTCTAAGATTTTATATTAATTTTTCTAAAACTTTTAATAAGAATCACCCTAAGGATATCCCCTAAGTGATTCACGTCACCGATATAACTCTACTTAACGTTTATTCTTAAATTAAGAGATTAAATAACATAGGTTTCCGAAAAGGTAAACCCTGGGCAACCAGGGGGCACAAAGCTTCGGGTCCCAAAGCATCGGGATAGCCGGGCTGCCGAAGAAACAGCGTTTTGCTGGTACTTACCTCCGGAAAAGCCTGTTTCCCCATATAACGGAAACAGGTTTTTTTAGTGTCATAAGGAGGCAGAATGACCATGTTAAGTACCAATTTAAGATGTAAAAGTGTATATTTTGGATTATTACTTTTTTTTCTATGTCTTTTTAATGCATATAATATACACGCAGCTAATGTAACACTTTCCTGGGTCCCGCCTACCACAAGAGCTGACGGCACCCCTTTGACAGACCTCACTGGATATAAGATCTATTTTGGCGTCAGCTCAAAAAATTATACTCAAAATATTGATGTTGGCAATGTAACAAGCTATACAGTGGCCAATCTTTCGACCGGTACTGCTTATTATTTTGCTACCACTGCATACGATGCGAGCAGCAATGAAAGCAGTTTTTCCAATGAAGTAATTAAAACAATCGCCGTGGTCACTTATTACTGTGATAAAGACAAGGATGGTTACATAAGTACATCAATAGACGGTACCTGTGCAGGGACCGGTTGTGAGCCGGTTGGATGCAAGACAACAATAGGCAACGACTGTAACGACAATAATGTAAATATTAAACCCAACGCATCAGATACCAGCTGTAATGGCATAGATGATAACTGCAACGGCCAGGTTGATGAAGGTTATGTGGCAACAGCTACAACCTGCGGTGTTGGGGCCTGCTCTGCTACAGGCCAGCTCACCTGTCAGAGCGGTAAGATAGTGAATACCTGTTCTCCTAAAACACCTGCTGCAAACGATAACACATGTAATGGAACAGATGATAACTGCAACGGCCAGGTTGATGAAGGTTATGTGGCAGCAGCTACAACCTGCGGTGTCGGGGCCTGCTCTGCTGCAGGCCAGCTCACCTGTCAGAGCGGTAAGGTGGTCAATACCTGTTCTCCGGGAACACCTGCTGCAAACGATAACACATGTAATGGAACAGATGATAACTGCAACGGCCAGGTTGATGAAGGTTATGTGGCAACAGCTACAACCTGCGGGGTTGGGGCCTGCTCTGCTACAGGCCAGCTTACCTGTCAGAGCGGTAAGGTGGTCAATACCTGTTCTCCGGGAACACCTGCTGCAAACGATAACACATGTAATGGAACAGATGATAACTGCAACGGCCAGGTTGATGAAGGTTATTTGACAGCAGCTACAACCTGCGGTGTTGGGGCCTGCTCTGCTATAGGCCAGCTCTACCTGTCAGAGCGGCACTATAGTGAATACCTGTTCTCCAGGAACACCTGCTGCAAACGATGAGACATGTAATGGAACAGATGATAACTGCAACGGCCAGATTGATGAAGGTTACGTGGCAACAGCTACAAACTGCGGAGAGGGGAGTTGCTCTGTTGCAGGCCAGCTCACCTGTCAGAGCGGTACGATAGTGAATACCTGTTCTCCGGGAACACCTGCTGCAAACGATGAGACATGTAATGGAATAGATGATAACTGCAATGGCCAGATTGATGAAGGTTATGTGGCAACAGCTACAACCTGCGGGGTAGGGAGTTGCTCTGCTGCAGGCCAGCTCACCTGTCAGAGCGGTACTATAGTGAATACCTGTTCTCCAGGAACACCTGCTGCAAATGATGAGACATGTAATGGAATAGATGATAACTGCAACGGCCAGGTTGATGAAGGTTATGTGACAACAGCTACAACCTGCGGAGTGGGGAGTTGCTCTGTTGCAGGCCAGCTCACCTGTCAGAGCGGCACTATAGTGAATACCTGTTCTCCGGGAACACCTGCTGCAAATGATGAGACATGTAATGGAATAGACGATAACTGCAACGGCCAAATTGATGAAGGGTTTGTCCCAGCAACTACAACCTGCGGTGTGGGAAGTTGTGCTTCTACAGGTGTTCAGCAATGTACAAACGGTCAAATTGTAGATACCTGCTCTCCTTATACACCGACCACTGAAGTATGTGACGGGTCAGACAACAACTGTGACGGCCAGGTTGATGAGGTATGCGAGCCTGCCATTAGTGTTAGCAGGGTGCTGTTAAGTGAGGATTTCTCCGGTGGAATACCGGGTACCTGGGGAAAAACCGGAAGCTGGAATACAGACAATCCTTGCGGCAAAAATATGAATACTCCTTTTGTGCCGCCATTTGCTATCGCTGATTCCTCATGCACAACTGCGGGGATTGATGAGCTTGTCTCCCCACCCCTTGATGCAACTAACTGCAGTGACCTGCAACTCGCATTCAGCAATCAATATCATCAGACGGACGGCAATGTCGAGGTGGATATAAGCGATGATGGCGGAGCAAGCTGGTTGAGCAGTCTTTTAATGGCAACAGATGACGGATATCCAACCCCTAACTGGAAAAATATTGATATCAGCAGTATTGCCGGTACTCAGAACGCAAAGATCAAATTCAAATATTTAAATAACAGCGCAGGCGGCTTCTGGGCGCTTGATAATATCTGGGGCACCTGTCAGCCAACTCAAATTACATTTTCAGGCAAGGCACAAATACCTTCTGCGGCACAAACATTTATCATCGCCAACACAGGCGACAACAGTCTCATGATAAGCGCTATCAGTACAGAGGGTGTTAACGCATCTGATTTTATTATAGATAGCGGCAATGATACTTGTTCCGGCAGGACCTTGCTGCCATCGGAAAGCTGCACCCTTGATGTTGTCTTTTTACCGGCATCTGGAGGAACAAAGAACGCAAATCTCTCCATCCCGTCAAATGACCCGGCCAAACCAATTTGGAGCATTCCTTTAACCGGCATTGCAACCGAGGTTAATCCAGAACCAGTGATAAAAGCAAATGGATTAACAGGGGCTGTTACTGTAAGAAAAGGGAAAAAAGTTATCGTAACATTTGAGCTTGATCCTGGAAATTCTGTAAACAAAAATGCCGACTGGTGGGTATTAAAGGAACATGGCGGGTACTGGAAATATTATAGTGCAAAGACTCTTAAATGGAGCACCGGTTCTTCACTCTACAAACAGTCGCCGCTTGTAAAACAGGGACCTGTTAAGGTCTTCAGCAGTTCATCCATGCCGACTGGTAAACATAACTTCTATTTCGGAGTTGATACAAACATGAATGGTGTAAAGGACCCCGAAGAATATTATTACGATGTAGTAACAGTAAATGTAAAGTAAACTTAAAGAATTGTGGAACGGGGTGTCCCTGCTCCGTTCCACGTTATAACCCCGAAATCATTCATCAGCGCGCATATTTATTTTTAAGATTTCAGGTCTTGTCAGGATAAGCAGCAAAGAACCAAACAGGCAGAGACAGGCCCCTGTCATAAGGGCGTATTTGGTGCCTGCATAGTACGCGAGACTGCCGAGCGAGAAGTTCCCTATTGTTGTCATTCCTAAAAATACTGTTGTAAAGGAACTCATTACTCTACCCCTTAATTTATCAGGCACTGCGAGCTGAAGCATACTGTTTGCAGTGGCTACCTGGCTAATGGCACAGAACCCAACGAGAAAAAGCATTAAATATGAAAGCCAGGCAGTGGCCGAAATAGAGAATACAAGAAGCGCAATTGAGAAGGCAATACTGGAAACCGCAAGGAGAATTCCTTTATTTGAATAATTTCCTCTTATTGTGAGAGTTATTGCTCCGACAAAGGCCCCTGCCCCTGCAGAACCCATAAGTATCCCAAGCCCCGTAGCGCCTGTCTTCAGGATATCGCGTGCATAAACAGGTAAAAATGTAGCATAAGGAAATCCAAAGAAACTTATTATCCCTGAAGATAATATGAGGGTATAAACCTTCGGATCATTGAAAATATATCTAAGCCCCTCGTTAAAATCTTTTTTGAGTCCGGACCCCGGTGTGGTCTTTATTTCTTCAGGTTTAAAACGCATTTTTAAAAGACCTGTAATGGTTGCAAGAAAACTTAATGAGTTAAGGTAAAAACAGGCGGACAACCCGAAGAAACCCATAATTATTCCTGCAATAGTGGGGCCGATCATTCTCGCTCCGTGAAAGGCGGCAGAGTTCAGGGCAATGGCATTCATCAGATTTTCCTTGCCTACCATCTCAACAAAAAAAGATTGCCTTGCAGGTATCTCGAAGGAATTCGCTGTGCCGATCAGAAAAGAAATAACAAGTACATGCCATACAGTAACAATCCCTGTTGATACCATAATGGCAAGTAAAAGAGTAAGAAACATGAGTATGATCTGCGCAGTCAGGATTATATTTCTTTTAAAGAACCTGTCAGCGGCAACACCGCCTGCCATTGTAAAAAGAAGGATCGGCATGGACAGGGCTGAACCGGTCAATCCAAGATAAAAAGGGGAATTTGTAAGTTTGAACACTAACCAGCCCTGTGCAGCTGAGTGCATCCAGGTGCCGCTGAGCGATATTAGCTGCCCAAACCAAAAGAGCCTGAAGTTTCTGTATGTTAAGGCTGAAAATGGCTTAAAATATTTCATATTAGTAATAATAACATAATAAAAAGTGACAGAGTGACCGAGTGGGGGAGTGAATATTCGTTATATCGCTTATACCATTTATGCTGTTTTTATTATGTTATAATTTCTTCCGTGAGAACATTCAGGAAATTAAAATGTTCAATAATTTGCCTCTTATTTGCCTGTCTGCTATCATGCCAGCAATCAGACAACAGGCCCGGGAAAAATGAACCTCAGTTATACAATAAAAAGCTCAGGGTCCTTACAACGATCGCTCCCCTTTACAGCTTCACAAAAAATATAACAGGCGACGCTGCAATCGTTGAGAACCTTCTTCCTTCAGGAACAGACCCGCATGAATATTCTTTGAACCCCGGAGACCTCATAAAGATTACACAGGCGCAGATTATCATAAAAAACGGCATCGGGCTTGAGACATGGCTGGACAAGTTAATTGCCGATCAGTCTCCGTCTTCCGGGGGGAAACCGATTGTTGTTGATTCGGCATCGGGTATAAATATTATAAATAGCGACCCTCATATATGGCTTTCTCCAAGAAATGCTATCATACAGGTCAAAAACATCAGTGAGGCCCTGATAAAGGCAGATCCCGTTAACAGCAATATTTATAGAAAGAATGCTGCCGATTATCTGAAACGCCTTGAGAATCTTGACAGAGAAATAACGGATATTGTCGGGAAACTCGAGAAAAAAGAATTTGTCCCTCTGCATTCTGCTTTTTTGTATTTTGCGAGGGATTACGGGCTCAGGCAGGCCGCTGTTATACAGGAGTTCCCGGACAAAGAACCGACTCCGGGACATATTTCAGATGTTATAAATATTATAAGAGCAAATAACATAAAATTTATTTTTTCAGAACCCGGAGTTTCGAATAAAATTGTGGAAATGCTCGCAAGAGATTTAAGATTGCAGGTTTACAGACTTGATACGATCGAAACAGGCGTTCTTTCTCCTGAATTTTATGAAGAGAGAATGAGGGCAAATCTTGAGGCCTTTAAAACAGCGTTAAATCCATGATTGCACTAAATGTTGAAAATCTTTGTGTTAAAGCCGATAATCGTCATCTTATTGAGAATATAACATTTACGGTTGATGAGGGCAGCATAGTTGCCATTATCGGGCCGAACGGTGCGGGAAAGACCACCTTGATCAAGGCCATTCTCGGTCTTATCCCTTATGAATGCGGGTCTGTAGAGCTGTTCGGTCAATCTTTAAACTATGCAGACCCGCACAATAAGTTTGGTTATGTTCCGCAAAAACTTGAATTTGACCGGACCTTCCCTCTCACCGTGGCCGAACTTCTCAAGTTTACTGTGCCTCCGATATATGCATTTCCATTTTTCAGAAGAAAAGGGGAAGAGAAACATATTAGCGAATTGCTCGAGGTTGTCGGCGCTCAAAAACTTTCAAACAGGCATATCGGCAGTCTGTCGGGCGGAGAATTGCAAAGGGTCATGATCGCAAAGGCGATTGTCAACGATCCCAAAATACTGTTCCTTGACGAACCGGCTTCGGGGGTGGACATAGAGGGGCAGGAAAGATTTTATGACCTTGTAAGGAGATTGAAAAGAGAAAAGGGATTGACCGTAATCCTGATATCTCATGATTTAAATATAGTGTACCGTTTTGCTGACAATGTCATCTGTATGAACAGGAAACTGGTTTGCAGCGGCAGGCCTGAAGAGATGCTGACGGATGAGGTCATAAGGAGCGTTTACGGGGAAATGATGGGAGCGTATATACACAGTTGCCACGAGCACGAATAAAGGAGTAAATACAGAGATGATCCACAGATTACGCAGATTCGCACAGATTAAATAAATTTTTCTATAAAAATCTGTGTTAATCAGTGTAATCTGTGGATAAGATTTTCAAATGAATACTATCACTGAATTTTTGTCATATCCCTTTATCCAAAGGGCGGTTATTGCTACATTAATGATAGGCATACTCTGTCCCTTTGTTGGAAATTTTGTGATATTGCGGAAAATGTCATTTTTTTCTGACGCAATTTCACATGCAGCATTTGCAGGTATCGCGGTCGGAGCGTTTCTTGGTATCGATTTTTCTCTATCGTCAATTATTTTTTCAATTCTGATCGCCGTTCTTATTGCGTTTCTCTCGGAGAGGACGAAACTGTCGCACGATACGGTAATAGGGATTACGTTTTCAGGGGCCATTGCCGGAGGAATGCTTGTAATCGGCATGATGAAAGGTTACAGAGCGGATATTTTCAGTTTCCTCTTTGGAGATATTCTTGCCATAACCAATATTGATTTATTATTGCTTTTTGCTGTCAGTATAACGTCAATTACAACGCTATTGTTTTTTTTAAAACCATTCCTCCAGATCACATTCAACAGGGACCTTGCAAAGGTTGAGGGCATTAACGTACGGTTTTTTGAATATCTTCTATTCATCCTTATCGCGATTATTGTAACAGTGAGCCTGAAAATTGTCGGGATAATTCTTGTGACGTCACTTCTCATTGTCCCTGCTGCTGCAGCCAAGAATCTCGCTTCAAGCATGAAACACTTGTTCGGTCTTTCATGTCTCTTCGGGCTTATATCCGGGATTACAGGACTGACCGCCTCAGTATATCTCAATACATCATCCGGTCCGACTATCGTCCTCACAAGCATCGGGGTTTTCTTTTTGACGATGCTGAAAGGTAAAAAAGTATTGTAATTATTAAATTGCCAGGCAAAAAGGAGACAAACATGGAAAAACCCAGAGACAAAAAAGATGTTTTAGAACTGGTAGAGAAAAATAATGTGAAATTTATCAGGCTGTGGTTTACGGATATCCTCGGACAACTGAAAAGCTTTGCCATTACAAGCGAAGAACTTGAAGGGGCGTTTGATGAGGGGATGGGGTTTGACGGTTCATCAATAAAGGGTTTTGCACGGATAGATGAAAGCGATATGATCGCAAAGCCGGACCCGTCTACTTTCCAGATCGTACCATGGAGGCCGAAGGAACAGGCAGTGGCGAGGATGTATTGCGACATCCTTAACCCCGACGGCACTCCTTATGAGGGAGACCCGCGGTATGCGTTAAAGAGAAATCTCGAAAGATTGAAAGAAAAAGGGTATACACTTTATCTCGGGCCTGAACTCGAATTTTTTTATTTTAAAGATGATAAAGGCACAGAGGTGCTGGATAATGGCGGATACTTTGATCTGACAACGTTAGATGCGGCAAGCGACCTGAGAAGAGAGACAGTGCTTACTCTCGAGACGATGGGAATAAAAGTCGAATATTCACACCATGAAGTTGCGCCTTCACAGCATGAGATCGACCTGAAATATGCAGACGCCTTAACAATGGCAGACAATGTCATGACCTACAGAGTTGTAGTTAAAGAGGTTGCATCAAAATACGGCTGTTATGCTACTTTCATGCCAAAACCTATGTTCGGGCAGAATGGAAGCGGCATGCACACGCACCAGTCGCTGTTTAAAGGAGATAAGAATGCCTTTTTTGATGCGAAGGATAAATTTTATCTCTCTGACATAGCCAAAAAGTATATTGCCGGATTGTTAAAACACGCCCCCGAAATTACAGCGGTAGCCAACCAGTGGGTCAATTCATACAAAAGACTTGTCCCGGGGTATGAAGCGCCTGTTTATATTGCCTGGGCCAGGAGAAACCGTTCGGCGCTTGTAAGGGTACCTATGTACAAACCGGGCAAAGAAAAAGCAACCAGGATCGAACTTCGTTCACCGGATCCTGCATGTAATCCCTATCTTGCCTTCTCTGTAATGCTTGCCGCCGGCCTGGAAGGTATTGAAAATAATTATGAACTTTCTGAACCTGTTGAGAAAGACATTTATCATCTCAGTGAAGAGGACAGGCAGGAATTGGGGATAAAAGCTTTACCTGGAAGCTTAATTGAGGCTATAGAAATCGCTGAGAAAAGCCAGGTCGTCCGCAAGGCTTTGGGTGATCACATATTTAATAACTTTATCGAGAATAAAAAGATTGAATGGGACAACTACCGGGTAAAAATTCATCCGTATGAGATAGACCGCTATCTGCCGATACTGTGAACATAAAAGCGGATTTAGCCACAGACTTGCACGTAAGACGTGGTAAGTTAAGTTATTAGGTTACTATTCTTACGTTTTCATTTTATTTTGTCTGTGTTAGTCTGCGGCCAAATGCTTTTTTAAAGGTTATAAAAGTTCTGCGGCGCGTTCTGCGAGGACGGACCTCGCGCTTTGTCTGAGATTCAGATAGCAGAAGTTTTCTTCCTGAATAAATTTGTTTATCAGGTGCGCCAGACCGTTTGATGCAGCATCAAGAAAAGGGGAGTCGATCTGTTCCAGGTCGCCTGTAAAAACCACCTTTGTTCCCTCCCCGCACCTGGTTATGATGGTCTTGACGTCAAGGGGCCTTAAATTTTGCGCCTCGTCAATAATGAGAAAACGTTTGGGCAGGCTCCGGCCCCTGATATAAGTAAGCGGTTCTATATGCACGATCTCCGATTCGATCAGAAAATCTGCGCTTCGGTAATCGGTCTCTTTGTCTTCCCCGTGATCGTTCGGAGTGCCTACGATAAAATCAAGATTGTCATAAATCGGCTGCATCCATGGATATAGTTTTTCTTTCACATCGCCCGGCAAAAACCCCAGGTCATTACCGAGCGGGACTATGGGCCTGGCGACCATGACCTGCTCGTATCTTTTTGCATATTCCTGTGGGCCTTTGTGAGGCGTTTTTGTGCAGAAATGCAAACCTGCGGCAATGGCAAGCAGGGTCTTGCCTGTGCCCGCCCTTCCGGTAAGCGCTATCACGTTTATCTGCGGTGACAGGAGCGCGTCGATTGCGCATTCCTGCTCTATATTCTTTGGTGAAATGTTCATGATCGAACGCTGTCTCCTTATGAGTTCCATATTTTTTTCACCATAAACCCTGAATATTTTGTCGCCGGATTTTAAATACCTCACCGATCTCATTTCGTCAGTGACAGCCTCACCTTCAATAATATATCCGTATTTCTGGAATACTGTAGTCTTGTCTTTTAAATAATCCTGTGTAACAAGCCCGATCGCGTCTGCCTTGATCCTGACGGATGTATCCTTTGATACCAATATTACGGGATGAGGCGGGACTTCCCTGCTTGCGCAGGAAACAGCTGCGGATATGATCTTGTTGTCATTTGTGGATTTGGACAGATGCATTCCCTCATTAATTACAACCCGCAGCAAGCCGCCGCTTGGCATTACGACACCTGCAGACAGATTGCCTTTCTCCCTGAAAGAATCTATAAGCCTCAGAGACTGTCTTGCTGAGTAAGGGATCTCGCCGTTGCCTTTTTTTAATTTATCAAGCTCTTCGATGACAGTGATAGGAAGTATGACATCATTGTCGGCAAAATTGAGTATTGCTTCGGGATCGTGTATTAATACGTTTGTATCAAGAACAAAGTATTTTTTCATTTATCTCCTGTATATCTATACGGAACAATTGGATATTTCTTTAATAACAGGCGCAGAAGGCCTGTTGCATTGTCAATCACAGTGTTCTATGATATTCTTTACATAAGGTTTTGAGTAATTAAAATAAACCATATCAGTAAAGAAGGCGGTATAGAAACAAAAAATGAAAAATATTTATTTTATAGAAGCAAAATCTCCGGGGGCAAACATATTCAGCAAATTTCCAATGCCGCGGCTGGGTTCAATCCTGCTGGGAACTGTATTGAAAAACAAAGGGTATAACACAAAAGTATTCATTGAAGACATTGCGGTTATTGACTGGAAACAGCTTGAAGATGCCGATTTCATCGGTGTTTCATCAATTACTTCTACGGCGCCGCGTGCATTTCAGATTGCGGAAAGGTTCAGGAAACTTGGAATTCCGGTTGCCATCGGCGGGCCGCATTCAACTTTCCTGCCGGATGAAAGCCTGCAATATGCCGATTATGTAGTCAGGGGAGAAGGAGAAGAAACCATTGTTGAACTTCTTGAACATCTTGAATCCGATAAGCCACTGGATACAATAAAAGGATTGTCTTTTAAGAGGGACAATAAGGCCGTTCATAATCCTGCCAGAGAACTCATTAACAACCTGAATGAAGCGCCTATCCCTGATTTCAGTATTGTTTACAAATGGGAAAATTCCAGGGTGGTGCCGGTTGCCACATCAAGGGGATGTCCGTTTGCCTGCAGGTTCTGTTCTGTCATTCAGATGTTCGGAAGAAAATACAGACACAAGTCACTTGAACGGATAATTGAGGAAATTAAAGCCGCAGCCTCTCAAAAGCGTCATATGTTTTTTATAGATGATAATTTTGCTGCCAATAAAAAGAGGACGAAGGAATTACTGCGTGCTATGATTGCCAACAAAATAAAGGTGCAGTGGAGCGCACAAGTACGCACGGATATTGCAAAAGATCTTGAACTGGTTGAGTTAATGGCAGAGGCAGGATGTTTTGCGGTTTATATTGGATTCGAGTCAATTAATCCAAAGACCTTGGCGCTTTATAATAAGGGGCAGGGAATCGATGATATCGACAACTCCATTAGATTATTAAAGAAACATTCCATAAACATTCACGGCATGTTTGTTCTGGGCTCTGACACAGATGATATCCAGACAATCAAAAATACGGGGAAGTATGCAAAAAGACTTGATATAGACTCGATACAGTTCATGATGCTCACACCGTTGCCCGGGACTCCGGTATTTGAAGAACTGAAGGAACAGGGCCGTCTTTTACATACTGACTGGAGTAAATACGACGCTCATCATGCCGTATTTGAACCAAAGCTCATGACCTCATTTGAACTGCATGTTGAAACATTAAAAGCAATGGGAAATTTCTATTCATGGTATTCCATATTCCGTAATCTGGTCGAGTTCGATCTTTTCTATTCATTTGTGGGGATTTACGGGAAAAGATCGGTTAGCAAGTCTCTTTCCGACAGTAAAGATTATCTGCAAAATTTAAAAAGTATTGTTTCAGCAAAATTCGATGCACAAACAGACAGAATAAGACAGTATCTGGACCAAAAGCAGGGGGCAAAGAACATCATATTAAATACGGTTTCCCTTGAAAAAACCGAATCACGGTTTTTTTCAATATTCCTTAAAGAGCTTGATAAAAACCTGATTATTGATAAAGAAGATTTCAAGGTGCCGGAAAATTCACTTGCCATCACGCCGCTTGTCAATAGTATACAGATCAGTCACAAGAATGGTATGCAGCAGTTAACCGACTTCTACGAGAAGTACAACAGCAAAAAAGATTCACTTAAGGTGGTCAAAATCGAATCAAACTCCCTTTATAAAACATGCGTCAATATCGGGCTGCTGCTTGACATAAAATCCAAAAGGATCCGCAAGGCTTACGAACAGGCCCTGCAAGGCATAGGCGGGGATGAGTTTGAGTGCAATCAGCTTCTGGTAATGGTGGGGTAGCAGAAAATAACAATCAACACTTAGTAATTACGTGTTAAAGTTTGCTGTAAAAATTTCTTCGAATGAGAATTATTCCCACTCAATGGTGCTTGGCGGTTTTGAGCTTATGTCGAACACGACCCTGTTGATACCTTTTACCTCGTTGATTATCCTGTTGGAGATTATGCCGAGAACATCGTAGGGGAGCCTGGCCCAGTCAGCGGTCATTCCGTCGACGCTCTTGACAGCCCTGACAGCGATAACATTTTCATATGTCCTCTCATCGCCCATAACGCCAACGGTCTTGATGGGGAGCAGAACAGCAAAGGCCTGCCAGATCTCATTATAAAGTCCGGCATTCTTTATCTCCTCAAGGACAATGGCATCTGCCTTGCGCAAAATATCAGCCCTCTGCTGTGTTACTTCATCAATGATCCTGATTGCCAGTCCGGGCCCCGGAAACGGATGGCGGCTGATGATCTCATCCGGCATTCCCAACTCCCTGCCCAGGACCCTCACTTCATCCTTGAAAAGTTCCCTCAGCGGCTCCACAAGCTTAAGTTTCATGTTTTTCAAAAGCCCTCCGACATTATGATGGCTTTTTATGGTAGCTGACGGTCCTTTGAAAGATGTACTCTCTATGACATCGGGATATAATGTGCCCTGCGCAAGATACTCAGCCCCCCTGATTTTTTTTGCCTCTTCCTGAAATATATGTATAAATTCATTTCCGATGATCTTTCTTTTCTTTTCAGGGTCTGTGACCCCTTTGAGCTTCTTTAAAAATCTCTGAGCTGCATCCACGCAGATCATATTCATGCGAAAGTGTTTTTTCAGCATGTTCTCGACCTTCAGTGCTTCGCCTTCTCTCAGAACGCCGTTGTCCACAAAAATGCAGGTAAGCTGTTTCCCGATCGCCCTGTTGATGAGTACGGCCGTGACCGCGGAATCAACGCCTCCGCTTATCGCGCAAACAACTTTATCTTTGCCAACCCTTTCCTTAATCTCTTTTGTCGTGGTATCGATGAAAGACTGCATGGTCCATTTTGGTTTGCATTTGCATACGTTGAAGACAAAATTCTTTAAAATCTTTGTGCCGTTTTCCGTGTGTGCAACTTCAGGGTGAAATTGCAGGGCGTAGAACTTCCTGTTCTTGTCCGCCATTGCAGCAACAGGCGAGTTGTTTGTGTGGGCGATGGGAGTGAATCCTTTTGGCTGTTTCACGATCCTGTCGCCATGAGACATCCAGACGACAGTGAGTGAGTTGGGCACGTTGCAACGTGCCCCTACGCTCTTATTCCCTTCAACAAATCCGAATCATCATCGATGATCAGTTCCGCCCGCCCGTATTCCCTCTTTGCGGATTTTGCGACCTTTCCGCCAAGCATGTGCGACATAAGCTGCATCCCGTAGCATATTCCAAGAATCGGAATGCCGAGATCGAAGATCTCTTTATCGGGAAGCGGCGCGTTCCTGTCATATACGCTTGAGGGACCTCCTGAAAGAATTATGCCCTTTCGGAGCGAATTCCTTTATCCTGTCAATGGAAACATTATACGGCAATATCTCCGAATAAACCTTCTGCTCCCTCACCCTTCTTGCAATAAGCTGGGTGTACTGCGAACCGAAATCGAGTACGAGTATTTTTTCAGTGAAATTCATGGTGGTTAATTTTTTGCCATAATCTTTTAATCGCTGATAGCTGACTGCTGCCCGCTATTTAATCAATCAAACCTGTAATTCGGCGCCTCTCTCGTGATAATAACGTCATGCACGTGGCTTTCCCTGAGCCCTGCAGGCGTGATCCTTACGAACCGTGCGTTCTTGCGAAGTTCGTCTATTGTCTTGCATCCGCAATAACCCATTCCCGAACGGAGCCCGCCGACAAGCTGGTATACGCTGGCTGCAATGGGCCCTTTATGCGGGACCCTCCCTTCAACTCCCTCAGGCACAAGTTTTTTGGCTTCCACTCCCTCCTGTGCATATCTGTCTTTACTGCCTGCCTCCATTGCACCAAGAGAACCCATCCCTCTGTAAACTTTATATGTTCTGCCCTGATAAAGCACCAGTTCGCCCGGGCTTTCATCAGTGCCTGCAAAAAGACCGCCTATCATCACACAACTTGCTCCCGCTGCAATGGCCTTGGTAATATCTCCTGAGTACTTGATGCCACCGTCAGCAATGATCGGAATGCCGGCAGCATCGGCCACCTCCGAGCATTCTTTAATAGCGGTCAACTGCGGAACTCCTGCGCCTGCAACGATCCTTGTTGTGCAGATCGACCCCGGACCGACGCCGACTTTTACTGCGCTGGCCCCTGCGCTGATCAGGTCTTTTGTTGCATTTGCTGAGGCCACGTTGCCGCCTATGATCTCTATGTTCGGGAATTTTTCCCTTAATTCCTTAATAGTCGATATCACCCTCTTTGAATGTCCATGTGCAGTATCCACGGCAAGGACATCAACTCCGGCCCTGACCAAAGCGGTTGCACGGGTAACGGCATCTTTCCCGACTCCCAGCGCTCCGGCTACTCTAAGTCTGCCGAATGAATCTTTGCAGGCATTTGGATACTTCAGCTTTTTCTCGATATCTTTAATTGTGATAAGCCCTATAAGGGCAAGTTTTTTATCTACGATGGGAAGTTTTTCGATCTTGTGTTTATGGAGTATCTCTTTTGCCTCGTCCAGTGTTATGCCTTCGTGGGCGGTGACAAGCCTCTTTCTGGTCATGACCTCGGAGGCTTTTTTCTGCAGGTTTGTTTCAAATTTCAGGTCCCTGTTTGTCAGAATGCCTACAAGTCGTTTGTTTTTTGTAATGGGGACCCCGGATATTCTGTATTTTTCCATGATGGCAAGCGCCTTGGATATTTTCTCATCAGGCCCCAGGGTGATAGGATCAACGATCATGCCGCTTTCAGACTTTTTTACCTTGTCAATTTCTGTGGCCTGCGCATCAACAGACATGGCACGATGAATTATCCCTACTCCCCCTTCCTGTGCAATTGCAATCGCAAGCTTCGCCTCTGTTACTGTATCCATAGCGGCGCTTACAATAGGGACATTTATTTTTATGTTCCTTGTAAGCCATGTGCTAACATCAACCTCTCCGGGCAGAATATCAGATTTTGCAGGGATAAGAAGCACATCATCAAATGTGAGCCCTATTTTAATGCTGTCCTCTAACATGGTTTACTCCTTTATTTAATGAACAATTATCAATGCACAATGAGTAATTAAGGAATTATTCTTTAATTGCTCATTACTCATTAATCATTATTTAAAGTTTTATCTCAATATATGCTTTTTCTTTCAGTTTTGCCTTCCATTCAAGGTATTTTGATTCAAAGGCCTTTTCAAAGAGGGTCTCTTTTATCTTGTCTTTTACTTTGTCGAAACCTTCTCCTTCAATTCTTTCCTCAAGCTTTATAATATGCAGACCTAATGGGCTCCAGAACGGTTTGCTCACCTCCCCGATTTTTAAAGCAAAAGCGGCGTCCTCGACCTCTTTCAGTACGCTGCCTCTGCTGATATATCCCAGATCACCGCCGAATTTTCTGCTCTCATCCTCTGAAAGCTCGCCGGCAAGATTTGAAAAATCTTCCCCTTTATTAAGCCTTGCGATGACTTCCTGTGCCCTGGCTTCCATAATTGATTTTTTTGACTGGTCTTTTGGCATAGCAAAGTATATCTGTCTGATCCTGAGTTTCTCTATGCTGCCAAGCTTGTCTTTGTTCGCCTCGTAATATTCGTTGATTTCCCTGTCTGAAATTACAATATTTGACTTGACCTCAAAGTTAACAAGCTTTGAAACCATGATCTGCTCTCCAAGCCTCTCCCTGTAAACCTCAAATGTCATACCTTCTGCCTCTAATGAATGCGACAGGGCTTCATCCGTCAGATTGTATTTCTTCTTGATATCCGAAATAGCATTATCTATCTCAGTGTTATTCAAATCCAACCCTTTTAGGCGGGCTTCCTGAAGCTGTAATTTCATATCTATCAGGGTATTCAAAAAGTTTTTTTCCAGTTCCTTCATGGCTTCATTTTTTTTACCTTCGGGCACTTTATCCAGAAAACTTTTTGCTTCACGGGAGATAGTGGATCTGAGTTCGCTCCAGGTTATGACTTCGTTGTTAACGACTGCAGCAATCCTGTCAAGCAGAACGGCTGAGTGACTTTGCTGCAAACACATTATCTGCATAAGCAGTGTTATTGAAAGTATAATAATGCTTATCTGTTTCATATATAATTGAACAAGAGAAAATTTGCTATATTCTATAGCCTGCAGACATTAACTTCAAGACAGCGGTTTAAATTTTAAATAAAGGCAATTATGACATTGTTTAAAGTTTTAAAGCAAGCGTGCAAGCTTGACAAAAAAAACTGAAATTATTATTGTGTTCATATCATGAACAAGTCTGATGCTGACAGATATAATGACATTACGCTGAAAATTCTTGATGAGATAAGCCGGGAATCTCTAGTAACTCAGAGGACTATATCAGGCAGGCTGAACATTGCACTCGGGTTGGTCAATGCTTACATCAAAAGACTGGTAAAAAGGGGCTATATAAAAATTAATAAAGGCCCGATGAACAGGGTGAAATATGCCCTGACCCCAAAAGGTTTTTCACATAGAGTCGATCTGACATACCAGTATATGCAATCTTCCATAAATTATTTTAAGGATTCCCGGAAGCGAATTGACAATATTTACGGACAGATGCTGGAGGCCGGGGTCAAGACCGTCCTGATCTGGGGTGACGGGGAAATTGCAGAGCTTTCATATATCTCAATGCGGGGACTGCCGCTTGATCTTGCAGGCATAGTTGACAGTAAAAAAGGAGAGAAGGATTTTTTCGGTCATAAAATCTATTCCTACGATGATGTCCCCAAATTGGATTTTGATGCAATATTGATCGCTTCTTTCAGTGAAAAAGAAATTGAGCGAATAAAGGTACTCGGCATTAACGAGAATAAAATATATTCACTCTAAAGAAAGAGTCAGGAGTCACAACTCTAAAACCCTGCGGCTGCAGAAATGTAACTGAAAGGGCGGAGCAGTATCTGCATAACATTGAAAAATGAGCGACGATTTTGATTTAATCATAGAACCCGGCAAAGGGATAAAACAGTACTGGGCCGATCTCTGGCGTTACCGGGAACTTTTTTATTTTCTGGCATGGCGAGACATCCTTGTACGATATAAACAGACTGTCATCGGCGTTGCCTGGAGCGTTATCAGACCTGTGCTGACAATGGCCGTCTTCAGCGTTATCTTTGGAAGGCTGGCGAAGTTCCCCTCCGAAGGAGTTCCCTATCCCATTCTGGTTTTTGCTGCTATGCTGCCCTGGCAGTTGTTCTCTAATTCCCTGTCAGAAAGCAGTAATTCCCTGATTGCCAGCAGAAATATGATCACAAAAATATATTTCCCCCGTCTGATCGTGCCGACCAGCTCTGTAATTGTCTGTCTGGTGGATTTTCTGATTTCATTAGCTATCCTCGGGGTCCTGATGATCTGGTATAATTTCGTGCCCGGATGGCGGATTCTTCTGCTGCCCTTATTTTTATTCCTTGCCCTGACAACTGCCATGGGCGTGGGATTCTGGATATCTGCCCTGAACGTCAAGTACCGCGATTTCCGCTACATTATCCCCTTTGTAGTGCAGTTCGGCCTTTATATTTCACCTGTGGGTTTCAGCAGCTCCGTTGTTCCTGAGAAGTGGCGCCTGCTGTATTCAATTAATCCTATGGTTGGCGTTATTGATGGATTCCGCTGGTCAATAATCGGGGGAAATTCCCAGATTTATCTTCCGGGTTTTTTGCTTTCGGTAGGACTGACCCTGGTGATTTTTTTATTGGGGCTCTCCTATTTCCGCAAAACGGAACGAACATTTGCTGATGTGATTTGAGGTGTGAGTGGACACAGTTATCAAGGTTGAAAATTTATCAAAAAAATATATTATCGGTCATCAGGTCAAAGAGCCGTATCAAACCCTCCGTGATACTGTAGCCCGAAAAAGCAGGAAGGCCGGCAAATGGCTGCTGCATCCCTTTCTCTCTTCATCTGACTCAGTCCTTTTCCGGCACTGAAGAGTTCTGGGCATTGAAAGATGTATCGTTTGAGGTGCAGCAGGGTGACCGGCTCGGCATTATAGGAAGGAACGGCGCCGGGAAATCCACTCTGTTAAAGATACTCAGCAGGATAACTGAACCGACAAAAGGGAGAATATCCATTAAGGGAAGGGTGGCAAGCCTGCTTGAAGTCGGCACCGGTTTTCACCCCGAGCTTACCGGCAGGGAGAATATCTTCCTCAACGGCGCTATCCTCGGAATGGGCAAGGCAGAGATAAAAAAGAAATTTGATGAAATAGTTGCATTTGCAGAGGTGGAGAAATTTCTCGATACACCGGTAAAACATTATTCGAGCGGGATGTATGTAAGACTTGCTTTTGCTGTAGCTGCACATCTGGAGCCGGAGATACTTATTATTGATGAAGTGCTCGCAGTCGGCGATTCACAGTTTCAGAAAAAGTGCCTGGGGAAGATGGAGGAGGTTGGGAAAGAGGGACGGACGGTTCTCTTTGTAAGTCATAATATGGCTGCTATTGCTGCCTTATGCAACAAAGGCATGCTTCTTGAGAAAGGGAATAATACAAGTTTTGATTCAGTTGAAGAAACTATCAACAACTACATACGGAATAATCAATCTGCAACAGGCCACCACTACATAAATAAATCTTTAAATTTAAATAAGGAAGCTGACTTATACGAAGTCTGTGCTGTGGACTCGACCGGGGTTCCCGGTCCTGTTATGTTAATCAACCAACCTTTTTCAATACGAATAGTCTGGCGGCTTAATATTTCTGTGCCTTTTATGCGATGCGGCATCGATATCACTGATCATATGGGCACAGTTGTTCTCTCGACAATGGACACGGATACCACTGATTTGCATGACGCACCCCGTTCCCCTGGCCTTTTCCGGGAAACTGTTTTGTTCCCGGCCTTTCTCTTAATGCCCGGGATTTACTCCGTTAAAGTATTTGCAGGAATTCCGAGGGTAAGACGTATTCTGGAAGTAAGCGATATCATCAGATTTGAAATTCTTGAAAATAATTCTCATCTATCACACGTTACAAATGCCCGCCGGGCGGGCTATATATCTACACCTTTAAAGTGGATGGTTACTCACGCAAATGATTAGAAAATTTCTCGCAAAGGTTAATTTATTACCTTCAAAACCAAAGTATTTTGTTCCAAATCCTATGGAATCCGACATTTATCTGGTTTCTTATCCAAAATCCGGAAATACATGGATGCGATACTTACTTGCTTACTCAATATGGCCTGATGTGTCTGAAATAGACTTAGTTCAAATGGCGGACTTCATTCCCAGCTGCGGGATTCAACATGACGTTGAAAAGATGCTTGATGCTAATTCCCCCTGTAATCAACTGAAACACAGAATTATTAAACAACATTTTAATTATAGTACTGAAGCAGCTAAGCGATATGCCAAAAGAGTTATATATATAGTCCGTGATGGCCGTGATGCAATTGTTTCATATTGGCACTACTGTAATCAGCGGGACGGGACCAATATCTCTTTCAGCAAGTTTATAGAAGCGTCCTCTAAACATGGCTACGGATCATGGAATAAACATGTTCTGGGGTGGCTCCATGCCCCGATTAAGGAAAAAATAATAATTCGATATGAAGATATGCTAAATAATACTGAGGCCTGCCTGAGAAGGACTTTGGAGTTTGCTGAAATTTTTGTTTGTGATGAAGCCATAGAGAACGCTGTCAGACATGCTTCTTTCAACTCATTGAAAAGGATTGAGCAGCATAAAGGCTTCAATCTTGAAGAATTAAAAAGTATTGAATTTATAAGAAAGGGTAAAAAGGGTTCATGGCAGGACACGTTCGGCCCCGGAGACATTGAAAGGTTCAATGAATATCACGGTGGACCGATACCGGAACTCGGATACATTTGGTAACAACAGCAACAGAACCGTTTCTTTCCCCAAGAGTTCTCATGTATTGTGAAAAATAATCACCGACACAAGGCATGTCCCTTTTGTATATCCCCGGATATCCTGAAAACCGGGAACATTACGTATAAAAGCCCTGTGGAATTTTCCACTCACCTGATCGATCTTGAGATCCCTCCCGAGTTATGGAAGTGCCGACAGTGCAAGTCATGGTTTATACAGAACATTGTGCCGGAGGAAACAGCACTGCAATTATACTTGCAGGGATCAAGTTCCGAGAGGTGGTCGAGACGACCCTTTGAAGAGAGAAAGTCGGCGGAAGTTATTGAAGCCCTCTCCGGACTTTTTGCTGGGAAAAAGAACGTTCTTGATATAGGTTGTAATACAGGCGAGTTTTTGGATTTTGCAAAGTCGAAGGGATGTGAGACCTCGGGCATGGAACCATCTATTGCGTGCCGGGACATTATTGAAAGCAAGGGGCACAAATATTATTCATGCTTTGCCGATACCGGAGGCAGCCGTTTCGATGTGATCACCGCTTTCGATCTAATAGAACACCTTTATGATGTCCATTCTTTTTTGAAATATTGTGCTGACCGGCTGAAGGAAAATGGTGTATTGGTTATTTCCACTGGAGATATTTCTTCACTGAGTGCACGCATCTCTCAGGCAAAATGGTGGTACATACGCCCCCCTGAGCATATTTTATTCCCATCAATTATATTCTTCCGGGACTATTCCGGTTTCAACATAAAAAACTGGATACGAACTTACGCTTCAGTAGGATACATAAAGCCTTTTTCAAGGGTGCTCTTTGAATTCATGAAGAGCATGATAAAAGGGGATTATTCAGGTCTGCCATCTCTCGGTGCGGACCATGTTTTTGTTATATTGACGAAATGAGCACATGTATAATCTGCCGCAATGATTCATTTACAACCGGCAAGCGCTTCTATGACGATCGCTATGGTTATCCGGGTGAATTTGGCCTTATGGCATGCTCTGTCTGTGGCCATAAATACCTTGATCACAACTTTACCCCCGAGGTGCTGAAGAATATTTACACGTCCTATTATCCGCGTTCCTTGTTTTCTCTTGAGCAATTCAGACCCAGAAAGGAGGTGCGAGGATTTAAAGCCTGGCTCAACGGAAGCCGCAGGTCTGCATACAGTTGGGTCCCTCCGAAAGTCAGAGTACTCGATATAGGCTGCGGATTCGGAGAGTCACTTGCGTATCACGCCGCGCGCGGATGCGATGCATATGGAGTTGAGGTCGATGAAAATATAGAAAGGGTCGCAGAGAAATTTGGATTTAAGGTCCATGTCGGGCCGTTTGACCCTGAAGTTTACAGTCCTGATTTTTTTGATTACGTTACTATGGACCAGGTACTGGAACATGTTGTTGATCCTGTTGAAACTCTTCTGGGGGTGGAGCAGATCCTAAGACAGGGGGAAAGGTAATAATAAGTACACCTAATTCAAACGGGTGGGGCGTGCGTCTTTTCGGCAGGCGATGGATAAACTGGCATGCGCCTTATCATCTCCACCATTTTTCAGTGCAGTCGATGGGATTTGCTGCGGAAAAGGCCGGCCTTGCGGTTGCACAAGTCCGTACTATCACCATGTCTGAATGGCTACTCTATCAGTGGATTCATGTTGTGCTTTTCCCAAAACCTGGAGAACCGTCTGTTTTTTGGGCATTGCAGAAGAGCAAAGCAGATTTCGATAAAATATGGATAAAGGCGATGACTCTCGTCCATCATCTTAAGATCAACCACCTGATTACTCGCATGTTCGATCAACTCGGCGTTGGAGATAACCGCCTTTTTGTACTTATTAAGAAGTAGCGGGGCCAAAAATTGTTTAATTGGTTTTATTAGTTGAATTGGTTGAGTTCGTTAACAGATAGAACCAATAAAACTAATAGAACTAATAAGACGGATTATGTATACCATGTTGCAAAGAATAAGACAAAGTATAAAGCATTTGCTCAGGCCTCAGAACCGTAGAGTGGATTTTATTATCTGCGGCGCTCAGAAAGGCGGCACATCGGCGCTGGATGCTTATTTAAGAGAGCACCCCGAAATATGTATGGCGGATACCAAGGAGGTACATTTTTTTGATGACGAAACTATTTTTCGTAATATGTCGCCTGATTATTCCTCCTATCATTCCAAGTTCAGCCCTGGCCCGGCGCATAAAATATTAGGAGAGGCCACGCCGATATATATGTATTGGTTTGATGCGCCCAAACGTATTTGGCAATACAACCCCAATATGAAGCTGATTGTTATTTTAAGAAATCCTGTTGAGCGGGCATATTCGCACTGGAATATGGAAAAGACCAGAAATGCAGACAGATTATCATTTTGGGAGGCGATACATATAGAAAGGGAAAGATGCCGCGAGTCCCTGCCATTTCAACACAGAGTTTACTCCTATGTTGATAGAGGTTTCTATTTAGAACAATTGCGAAGACTCTGGACCTATTTCCGGGAAGAACAGGTCTTAATTCTGAAAAATGAGGAATTGAGAAATCAACCTCTGGAAACACTCCGGAAAGTATTTAATTTTCTTACAAGTCGATCCATCTCATGTTGTCGGGCCCAAAGACGTACACTCACTCTCTTACGGTTCTTCATGCAATATCAGAGAGAGAGAATATCTTCGGTCCATTTATGAATATGAAATACGAAACATAGAGCGGACACTGGGATGGGATTGCAGTAATTGGTTATCTGACTGAAGTGTCTATGCTATTAGTTTATGGTTCTATTTGTTAATGAATTCAACTAATAAAACCAATTAAATTGCATTTATATCTTTCTCCCTGTTCACAATAGAAAAAATGTGACGTATCGGTTTATTTCCTGCCTTAAGTCTCAGACTTATGAGAATTATCATCTCCTGCTTATTGACGATGGCTCTTCAGATGGAACTGCTGAAATGGTATGCCGGCATATTGCAAGGCTCACTGTACTAAAGGGAACAGGGGAGTGGTGGTGGACAGGATCTTTACAGCAGGGCTGCAACTGGCTTAAGGAAAGAAATGTCTCTCCATCAGATATGGTTTTAATAATCAATGACGACACGGAATTCGGTCCGGATTTCCTGAAGACTGCGGTATCACTGCTCGACCGGAATCCGAGGACCCTCATCCTTGCACAATATTACGATCGTGAATCTCAAAAGGCGATTGAAACCGGGATTACAGCTGACTGGAGAAAACTTACGTTCGAGATCGCACGATCGCCTGAACAGATCAACTGTCTCTCAACACGCGGCTTGTTTCTCAGGGCCGGTGACCTCTTCGAGACGGGCTGTTTTTACCCGCGTCTTCTGCCTCATTACGCCTCAGATTATGAGTTCACGATGCGCGCCCTGAGAAAGGGGATGAGACTCATGACAGACCCGACACTGAAATTATGGTATGACAGGAAGAAGACGGGATATAGACATTTCGGAAACGACGCTTTCTGGGTCTCGGTCAAGAAGCTCTTTTCAATAAAGGCGGTTGCAAACCCATTTGTCCTTACCGTTTTCATAGCCCTGGCCTGCCCCTGGAGATTCAAACTGATAAGCTGGCTGAGGGTTTGGAAACGGACAGCTGCACAGATCGTAACGTTCGGACTGACCTCAAAATCATGATCCTTTACAGGGGAAATAAGTGAAAATTGTCAAGATAATGAATCTTTATCCAATTTATGTGGATTATTTCTACAGGAAAAATCCCGGCCTCCGGGAAAAGACATACGCAGAACAAAAGGCGGCGCTGGATCTCGATTCATTTGGACAGGCTGATTACACCTCTTGCATGCTCACGCCTCTCGGATATAGCGTCATGGAGATACGTCTGAACGTTGAGCCACTGCAACGGGCCTGGGCGAATGAAAATTCTCTTCACTTCAAAGCAACCGGCCTTGCAGGCATAGCACTTGAGCAGATCAAACGCTTTAAGCCGGATATCGTACTGTTTGCAGGACAGGATAAAGAACTCCTCAGAAATATCCGCTCCGGGGTGCCTTCAGTCAGGCTCGTAATCGGTTTTTCGGGAAGCGCAGTCCCTCGTTCAGACATCTTTCGTCAGATGGATCTTGTTCTGTCCTGTGCTCCTGAGGCTGTACAACATCTCAAAGAATCGGGGATAAGCGCTGTACAACTGCAGCACGGCTTTGATCCGAGAATATTATCACGACTTGATGAAGGCCCAAAGCGTATTGATTTTTCATTTGTCGGCCAGCTGGTTCGTAACGCCCGGTTTCATTTGAATCGTGAACGCATATTAGAAAAGGTAGCTTCCCTCACAGATATAGCGATTTATTCGACCAGCTCGGAATTCGGCTTGCCTGATGATATTAAGACATTCTTTAAAGTTGGGATATATAGAGGCTTGCAGGTGATGAATAAGGCCGGGATATCCAAGGCAGCAATATCAACGGTCCCGCTTTTGAACAAGGCAACACAATGGCAGTCAAAGCCCCTTCCTTCCTATAGCCGCAAACTAAAAAAATTCATGAGGGCGGCTGTTTTCGGACTTGACATGTTCCAGACTCTCAGGGACTCAAAGATCGTCCTGAATATCCATGCTGATTCCTCCCCGCTCTTTGCATCCAATCAGCGGTTGTTCGAAACTACAGGTGTTGGGACATGTCTTATAACAGACTGGAAGGAAAATATCGGACAACTCTTCGAAACTGATTCTGAAGCAGTTACGTACAAAACAGCCGAGGAATGTGCAGAAAAGGTTACATGGCTGCTTAACCATCCTGAAGAATTAGAACGCATCGCCAGGGCCGGCCAGGCCCGTACGTTAAAAGACTATACGATTTCCTCTCGCGGCGAAAAGCTTCACGAAATAATTCAATCCTGCTTACGATAAAAATCAACCGCATAAACTAATGATGACTATATCACAAAAAAAACCTCTGGCCCCCGTCATAATCATCGGCATGCACCGGTCCGGAACAAGCATGATAGCCAAGATGCTTGAAGATCTTGGTCTCTTTTCAGGTGTTCGTAAAGACCGGAACCATGAGGCTATGTTCTTTCAGAAACTGAATGACTGGATCTTCCGCCAGTGCGGCACCACCTGGGACCATCCTGCATCAATACAATATCTGATGGACAACAGAGATGTAAGGGCCATGGTTGAAAATTATACCCGTTATACCCTCCAAACGCCCAGGTCCATCGGATATCTGGGATGGAAGAGGTATACACAGTACAGAAATATATCTCATCTGGATATCCCCTGGGGGTGGAAAGACCCGCGGAACACATACACGCTTCCGATCTGGATGGACCTCTTCCCCGGCGCCAGGGTCATTCATATATTACCGGCATGGGGTAGATGTGGCGAACAGCCTGAAAGTCCGTCAGGACAGGGTACTGGCCCATGAGAAATCCATTTACCAAAAGCGCAGGCTTTTTTATTTTTTTATACCAAAACGCAGCCCATTCACTCACAGTGTCCGGTGCAGCTCTCTCGAAGGCGGGTTCTCTCTCTGGGAAGAATATCTCCGTGAGGCACGAGATCATCTCAGCGCACTGGGAGAAAGGGCCATGGAAATAAAATATGAGGATTTCATCCAAAATCCGCATGACAGCCTTAAATCACTTGCAGCGTTCTGCTGTCTGCCGGTCGACAATACAACTGTGGAAAGACTGGCGGGAACGGTCATCAAAGGGCGCGTTTATGCATACAGGAGCACTCCCGAACTTAAGACCTTTGCAGATACTGTTACCGCACGCCTCAGGGAAAACGGGTACTGATGAATTTCAATCCTTCCGTAGCGATAGCAATGGCCACCTACAACGGCAGCAGATACATTGCCCGGCAGCTGGATTCTCTTTTTGCGCAAACCGCAAGCGACTGGGTACTGCTCATACGGGATGATGGATCGACAGACGAGACGGTCGTTATTGTTAAAAAATATCAGGAGGCCCACCCGGGGAAAATAATAGTAGTCGAGGATGGACGGAAAAATCTTGGGCCCCGTGATAATTTTGGAAGATTGATAGAATCTGCTGAAGCAGATTACCTCATGTTCTGCGATCAGGATGATGTCTGGCTTCCTGACAAGATCGAGCGGACGTTCACCAGAATGCAAAAACTTGAGCAGAAGTTCGGCTGTGATATCCCTCTGCTCGTCCATACCGATATGACCGTGGCAGACGAAGATCTCCGGCCGATCGCAGCATCCTTCTGGGAATATCAGAAGATGGACCCACGGAGAGGAGAACATTTTCAGAGAATCTTTATAGGGAATGTTGCAAACGGATGCACGGTCATGATAAACAGGAAACTGAGAGAGATGTCATTGCCTATACCGCAGGGCGCTATAATGCATGATTGGTGGCTTGCTCTTATTGCTGCCGCTTTTGGAAAGATCGACTATATTACTGAGCAGACGGTCCTGTACCGGGTGCACAGCAGGAATGTAGTAGGGGCAAGTCCATGGAGCTTAAACTACCTTTTTCAAAAGCTGATACAGGTCCATGACCGCAGACCGTTACTTGAATGTCTCATCGAGACCGGAAAGCAGGCAGAAGCATTTCTCTCCCGCTTCGGATCTTTGCTGACTGCCACAGACAGAGAAAAAACGCATGCCTATGCGGGGCTTGCGGAACAGGGGCCAATCAGGAAACGGTATCTCGTCATCCGGCATGGATTTCTGAGGTCGGGTTTTATCAGGAATATAAGTCTGCTCCTAAGAATGTAGAGTAAGCATGGCAAAGGCAATAAACATTATTCCGCCGGTGATCGTGGATTATAGGGAACGTCCTGCTCAGCAGGGGCGTATCCAGGGAGGGACCCGCGTTTTCGGTGATTTTCATACAGCATCAGTTCCCAGCCATCCGCTGGTCAGCATTATAACTGTTGTCCTCAATGGTGAAAAGAATATTGAGAAAACCATTCAGAGCGTTCTGGCCCAGACATACGACAATATCGAATACATCATTATTGACGGCGGTTCAACTGACGGGACGTTGGACATAATTCGGAAGATATGAGGATAAGATCGCATACTGGATAAGCGAGTCCGACAACGGGATAAGCGACGCCTTTAACAAAGGGATAGCGGCAGCAACAGGAGAAATTATCGGCATAATCAATGCGGATGACTGGTACGAGCCTGACGCTGTTGAATCAGCGGTGTCCCGTTTAATGCAGGAGGACACAGATATAGTGCATGGCATGGTCCAATACTGGGACACGAACGGTCAAAAGACAGAATTATTTTCCGGAAACGATGCCTTACTGAATAAAGATATGACAATAAATCATCCGTCTGTTTTTGCAAGAAAAAGGGCTTATGAAAAGATCGGCCTTTTCCGTACAGATTTCCGTTATGCAATGGATTATGAATGGCTTCTCCGCGCAAAGGTGAACGGACTGAGATTCTCATATATCGAGAGTTGTCTCTCTCATGTGCGCCTGGCCGGGGCCTCAGACAGGAACTGGAAATATGCGCGCATGGAAGTCGCAAAGGCCAAAGATATGCACTGCCCCGGTATTTCAAACAGGACCTTTTATGCGTTTCAGATAGTCAAAGGCTCTTGCCGAAGATTTCTTGAGATGACCGGCCTTGGCTGCATTGTAGAGTTTTATCATAAGCGCATATCGTATCTGAAAAAAGTTAAATGAATAGCGAGCGTATTCCCTGCTTGCATAGGGAGCGAGCGAATGTAATAAGAAGAATTCCTTACATTAGATATCCTTGCGGTCTCTGCCGCAGGAAGATCAATCGAGCTGACATCAAGTGGATACCGGTAATAAACCAATATTGTCTGTACTGGTCCCTGTTTATAACTGGGACATCTCCCTTCTCCTTGATAAATTGGCAGAGGAGATACATGACGGCAAGTTAAATGATATGGTTGAGCTTGTTGTTATTGATGACCGCTCCATGGATGATAAGGCCAAAGCCGTCAACGGAAAGAAAGTTCCTGAATGCCGCAGTGCCGGAGTCAACATAAAATATTCCGAACTGCAGAAGAACATAGGAAGGGCGTTGACAAGAAACATGCTGGCGGACCAGGCGTCAGGAGAATTTATTTTATTTCTTGATTCGGATGTGCTGCCCGATCGGGCGGACTTTTTAGGAAAATACATTGATCATATCGCTAAGAACGAATGGGATGTGATATGCGGGGGACTTAGTTGCCTGTATAGAAAAATGACCGACAGGGAATATGATTTTTACTTCTACTGGAACACTAAAATAGTGGCAAAGACCGCGGAAGTCCGGAATAAGACCCCGTGGCGATACTTATGGACATCAAATGTATTGGTGAGAAAATCAGTTTTTCTGGAAGTGCCTTTTGATGAGAATTTTTCCGGTTATGGTTATGAAGACGCGGAGTGGGGAATTCGTCTGAGCAAAAAATATAAAGTTCTGCATATCGATAATACCGTATCCCATCTGGGACTGGTCACAAAGGAAGCAGCTTATCAAAAAATGCGTGACTCAATAAAGAATTATGTCCTGCTGGCAAAGCTTCATCCTGACGCATTTAAGGAAAGCTCCGTATATAAGGTTTCAAGAAGGTTAATATTTCTCCCTGTCTCTTTGCTGGACCTTATGGATGTTGTGTTAGAAAAATTGTTTTCATTTATTAGTAACAACATTATCTGTTTTTTGATTTTTCAGATGAATAAAGCGGTATTGTTTGCAAAACAGTTTAAAAAAAATTGGAGTGCTTATTGATATGCATTATCTTCATTTGAGGGCAACATTAAGGAGCGCTTACTATAAGACGAAGATCCTTTACTCAAAACTATTAAACAATATGGAGTCAATCGGCCCATCCGGCAGGGAGAATTTTGATAAATTATTAAACTCTCCTGAACTGATAACGCTCAGGGACATAACAGATTTTCAGAAGCATTATAATGCTGTAGCTGATAAAAGATTAAGTGTCGAAAACCACTTAAGCGATAAATATAGAAACAAATCCGGCTGGCTTTTTGAGGGTCACTGTCAGTGCTGTGAAAAGAACGCTCTCTTTTTGGCTGACTGGCAGTATTCCGACGGGACTGCGCCAAATTACAGGGAAAGACTGTTTTGCAATCACTGCGGCCTGAACAGCCGCCAAAGATTCATTCTCCATTATGCCAAAAATATCTTAAAAGGCAGAAATGAAATCCCCAGATTATTCTGTTATGAGCAGACAACAGACTTTTACCGGCATCTTGCCAAAAAGATGGATAATGCGGATGTGACCGGAAGCGAATATCTCGGAGATGATAAGAGATCCGGAGAAATTATTAATGGCATTAGATGCGAGGACGCTTTGGGTCTGAGCTTTGAGAACGGGGCCTTCGATATTATAATTTCAAATGATGTCTATGAACATGTTCCGGATGTTATGAAGGCATTGAGTGAAGCATACAGATGTTTGAAAAAGAACGGAATGCTGATATTCTCAGTGCCTTTTTTTATGAATAAAAAAACAACTGAACAAAGGGCCCTCATTGATAATAAAGGCAAAACAGTATATCTCCTGCCCGAACAATATCACGCTAATCCCGTCTCACAAAAAGGTTCTCTCGTGTTTTATGATTTCGGCTGGGATATTTTAAATTATTGTAAAGAAGCGGGATTTAAAGACGCTTATGCTATTGCCTATTACAGTATGCTTTATGGATATATCGGGAAAGGTATGCAATTTATATTTTGCGCTGAAAAACAGTAATCACCATGAAATACAGTGTATGCATTCCCACATATAACGCAGAACCATATCTTAACAAACTATTGCTATCGGTAAGACAGCAATCTCCATCCTGTGAAATAATTGTCATTGATTCTTCTTCAGCCGACAACACTGTAAATATTGCAAAAGCACACGGCGCTAAAACAATAGTTATCCGGAAGAAAGATTTTGACCATGGAGGAACAAGGACCTCAGTTGCGCAAGAGGCTAAGGGAGAAATCCTGGTCTTTCTGACACAGGATATCATGTTTGCCGGCAGTCATGCCCTTGAAAATCTCATAAAACCTGTTCTGAAAGATGAAAAGATTGCCGCAATCTATGGCCGTCAATTACCGAATGCCGGCTCATCGCCCTTCAGCGCGCATTTAAGGATGTTTAACTATCCTGATTCCTCATACATACGCTCCATTGAAGACCGGAGGGTTTACGGAATAAAGACCGTTTTTTTTTCAAACTCGTTTTCTGCTTACAGAAGGAACGCACTGGAGGAAATCGGCTGGTTCAAGAAAGGGCTGATATTCGGAGAAGATACCCACGCCATCGCTAAATTGTTATTTGCAGGATACAAGGTTGCCTACGCTGCTGACGCTGTTGTCTATCATTCACACAACTACACGGCAGTTGAGGAGTTCAAAAGATATTTTGATATAGGGGTGTTACACGGGACTGAAGACTGGATACTGAAAGAATTCGGACAAACAAAAGGGGAAGGCATAAAATATATCAGGTCAGAAGCCTTATATCTTGCGAAGCACAACAGATACGATCTTATTCCTGCATTTGTGTTTAGAAATGCGCTTAAATATCTGGGATATCATTTAGGACTGAAAAATCGTCTCATATACCGAAAAGTCTTACGCGCAGGATCAGCATGAACAAAAACTGGTGGGAAAACAAACACTGATTCTAAATCCCGCACTAATTCCTCAAGCGCCTTTAACTGTTTCGTCTCCCCCATTGCAACAAGTGTATCGCCCTTTTTTATTACGCTGGTTGATGTCGGATTGAATTCCATTTCTCCTGATTCCCTCTTTATCGCAACGATTATTATCCCGAGCTCCTTTCTTATCCCGCATTCATCAAGGGCCTTGTTTGTTATGGGAGAAGATTCTTTTACTTTAATTTCCTCCATCTGTAATTCAATGTTGCCGCTCTTTGTTGCAAACTCAATAAAATCAACAACTGCAGGTTTTAAGATCGTATGCGCTATTCTCAACCCTCCTATGAAATAAGGGGAAACAACATTGTCTGCGCCTGCCCTTAATAGTTTTTGTTCCACCCCTTCATCACTGGCCCTTGCCACTATCCTGAGTTTTGGATTTAAACCTCTTGCAGACAATACAACATAAAGATTGTCTGCATCAGTCGACAGCACAGATATCAGTCCTTTCGCCTTTTCGATTCCTGCTTCTTTTAATACAGCATCCTGTGTTGAATCACCCTGAACTGAAAGAATATCTTTATCAATGGAAGCAATCACTTCCAGGATTTTTTTCAGTTATTACAAAGGGTGCGTCTGCTTTGTATCATTTCCCTGCAAATTATTTTCCCCATTCTTCCATAACCGCATATTATGTAGTGATCTTCCAGTTTCTCTATTTTTTTGCTCAATTTTCTCCTCCCGAATATTTCTCTTAACTCTCCCTCAAGGAGTATCCTTGCTCCAACGCTCAATGCATACAGCATGGTCCCGACACCGGTAAGTATCAGGATGATCGTGAAGGCCCTTCCGATGTTCGATAGGGGATGGACTTCCATATACCCGACTGTTGTAAGGGTAATGATCGTCATGTACAGGGAATCGAAAAAGCCCCATCTCTCCACCGCCATAAATCCGATGGTCCCCAATAATATAACACTGCTTATAAGGGCGATCAGGAATATTATTCGCTGTTTTGGATTCACTGTCAATTATAAGTATTGATTTCACAGATTGTTATTAGATTACACAGATGTGAATATATTTTACAATGAGGCCCCGTTTTATTGGTTATATTGGTCTTATTGGTTCTATTTGTTAACTAATTCAACCAATTCAACTAATAAAACCAATTAAACCTTATTAACCACCAGTTTTTTTGCAAGCCCAAGGGCCTCTTCACGGCTGGTAATTTCCCCTTCATCCTGGGCGCTTCTGACCTCCGCAAGTATCCTTCCGATTTCAGGTCCCGACTTCATGCCAAGAGCGATAAGGTCGTTACCGGTAACAAAGTTCGGGCTTTCTATTTGCGTCTTTATATATTCGTAGTAATCCCTCACACTTTGTTTTGACCGGCTGATATGGCGTTCTCTGTATTCTTCTGTTGCATCAGGCCCCAGAATGCTCATTGTATCCGCCATGCTCAGGATAATCGCCGGGACCGAATCATCACCCATCTTGCGGAACCATTTCATCTTCGTAGTTGCTTTGACATCTCCGGAGACAAGATTAAGCGCATGCAGATGCTCTCCTACGAGGAGAACCATGAAATCCCTGTGCCGGTTAGACATCTTCAATCTTCCGGCGATCAGGTCAATAAGTCTTGCGCCTTCTTTATCATGATGATAAAAAGTTATTCGCCCTGTATCCGGATTTGTCACACTGGTTGCCGGTTTACCGGCATCGTGGAGCAGGGCGGACAACTTCAAAAGAGAAAAACGGTCATCACTGTCAAGATCGTTTGCTATATCAATGCCGCGTTCTCCAAAATAATCGGAGAGTTTATTTATTATGTGCTCGGTATGTTCCATGACAAGCATAGAATGCTCCCATACATCCATATGGTGATATCCGTTCTGGGGACAGCCTTTCATATTTCTTATCTCGGGAAAGATAACATCCAGAAGGCCCATTTCATCCATCTGTCTGAAATATAAAGAGCTGCGCGGGTTTTTAAGTATCAGAAGCAACTCCGCTGTAATGCGTTCAGCAGACACCTCCTTCAGGAGGGGAGCCAGCTCTGTCATCTTTCTGATTGTTGGCTCCTCAATAATAAAGCCAAGCGATGACGCAAGACGGACGGCACGCAATATTCTTAAAGGATCTGAAACAATGGATCTGTCGCTGACCGTTTTAATGACCTTTCTTTCGATATCCTCTGCGCCCTTCAAAGGATCAATAATGCTGCCGATAGTCCCATCCTCTTTCACTTCCATTGCAATTGCATCTATTGTAAAGTCCCTTTGTTTGAGGTCCTCGAATATATTTTCTCCACGCATCTCCGCTATGTCTAAATAGTTTTCGCTGTTGTCCCTCTCAATCACCCGGTAGCATGGTTCATCAGATTTTTTTTCCATTGCAACGAAAGCGGCATTTTTATATTTAGCGAGCTTACGGGCAAATGCCCCTGCATTTTTGCAAACAAGATCAATGTCCTTTGGCGAAGAATCAAGCAGCAAATCCCGGACCGTTCCCCCGACAAGGTACAATTGCGGAATTTCAATACCTTTACAGCTTAACCAGTTTTTTAGTGATATTGTCTTCATATTACACAAGCCGTTTTATTGGTTGTATTAGTTCTATTAGTTTTATTAGTTGTTCCATTCGATAACTAATGTAAACAATGAAACCTTTTATCAACCAGTATTATTTGTTAACCAATTCAACTAATCAAACCAATTAAACCAATTAAACGTTTTATTCAAATACTGCGGTAGAACGAATCCCTCTCCACCGGGACCTTCCCTGCTTTTTCAATTAAATGGACCAGCTGTGCCCGTGTCATTGCATTGCCTGAAAGCGCGCCTGCAGAGTGGGTGATCTTTTCTTCTATGATAGTACCGTCGAGATCGTCTGCCCCGAACATAAGGGCAAGCTGGGCGATTTTTTCACCGAGCATTATCCAGTACGCTTTTATGTGCTGGAAAGTTGTCAAGAAAGAGTCTCGCAATTGCAATGGTTTTCAGGTCATCAATGCCCGATGTATAACCGCAAGGGTTGATGGTTAAAGGTTTTGACTTCTGACTTTTGACTTCTGACTTTTGACTTAACTCCGTGTTCATTGGATGAAATGCAAGCGGAATGAAGGCCTGGAAACCCCCTGTACTGTCCTGAAGGTCCCGAAGCTTCAACATATGCTCAGTTCTTTGTACGTATGTTTCAAGATGTCCGTAAAGCATTGTCGCATTAGTCTTAATTCCAATACTATGCGCCTTCTTCATTACATCAAGCCATTTTTTGCCGGATATTTTTTCAGGACAAATTCTGCTTCTTACACGGGCATTAAATATCTCCGCGCCTCCTCCCGGCATTGAATCAAGCCCTGCGTTCTTCAGTTGCAGCAGAGTTTCAGCAAGCGGCAGCCCGCTTATTTTTGAGAAGTAGTCTATCTCAACAGCAGTGAAGGCCTTGATGTGAATATTGGGGAAATTATTCTTTATCGTTTCGAGCATTTCGAGATAATATTCAAGCGGCCAGTCCGGATGCAGTCCGCCGACGATGTGGACCTCGGAGAAAGGGGACCGGGGCTGGAGCTTTTTGTGACTACTGACTTCTGACTACTGACTTCTGGCATCTGTGCCTGGAGTTTTTTTAGTATTTCCCTGATGCTTAACTCATACGCGCCCTTTTCACCCTTTGAGCGGCTGAAGGCGCAGAATTTACAGCGGTTGACGCAGATATTTGTCGGGTTTATATGATGGTTCTGAATGAAATAAGCATTCTTTCCGTTTTTTCTTTCAGCGGCAATATTGGCAAGCCTGCCGATGGTAAATATATCGTCACTCTGAAATAGCGCAAGCGCGTCGTCAGGGGCAAGCCGTTTGCGGGCGAGAAGCTTCTTTTCGATTTTCTTGAGCGACATAGTTCGAGGTATTTTTCTGCATACTGTATGTTTAACCGTATTTTATCTTCCCATGCTCTCGAGTCTTGCTATCCTCTCCTCAACGGGCGGGTGTGTGCTGAATAATTTCAGCAACCCCCCTCCTGACAGGGGATTTACAATAAACATGTGAGCAGTGGCCGGCTGCGCATCCATGGGTATTTGCCTGGATGTCATATCAAGCTTTTTCAGTGCACCTGCAAGATATCTCGGATTTCCCGCGAGCCTTGCCCCGCCTTCATCAGCGGCATATTCCCTTGAGCGTGATATAGCCATCTGTATGAGCATTGCTGCAATAGGCCCTACAATCATCATGACAATCGCTGCCACGGGGCTTCCCCCTTCATCGTCATCACTTCTTCCGCCAAAGATCATGGCCCACTGCGCCATATGTGCAAGATAACTTATTGCACCTGCAACCGTAGCAGCAATAGTGCCGATGAGGATATCCCTGTGTTTAACATGAGAGAGTTCGTGCGCTATTACGCCTTCAAGTTCCTCTCTGCTGAGGATCCTCATTATACCTGTTGTAACCGCAACTGCTGCATGGCCAGGATTCCTTCCTGTAGCAAATGCATTTGGCTGGTCCTGCTCTATGATGTAAACTTTTGGCATCGGGATCTCAGCCTTCTGAGCAAGCCTTCTTACGGTTGAGTAAAGTTCAGGAGCGGCATTTTCACTGACTTCCTTGGCCTTATACATTTTAAGCACAATTTTATCACTGAACCAATATGTAAAAAGGTTCATTGCCATGGCAAATATAAGCGCCATTGCCATGCCTGATCTGCCTCCAAGGGCGGCCCCTGCCCATACAAGAACGAGCGTAAGACCCACCATAAGGACTGTTGTTTTAAGCATGTTCATTTACTTTTTTACCTCCGTTAAAATGTGAATCTGAAATTATTTTACATAAGGATTAGTTTTAATAGCAATAAGCTTAAATAAGCTTCAGCACATGCTACTTTCTGTGGTTTGGGGTAAAATGCTACAATAGCAACTGCTGAAATTGTTTTCCCGGAGACAATCTAATGGATTTGATTCATTTTTACAGAATACCTGCTTTGCCAGAAGCACAGGAAAAGGAACTTTTGCTGCTATGCCGGCAAAAGATATCCCCTGAAATCAAAGGGTTAAGGACCGAATATTGTTTCAATATTGAGACCACAAGCGCAATTATCCCTGAAGAGATGAAGACCCTCAAATGGCTTCTTGCAGAAACATTCGAACCTGAGAATTTTTCAGATAGCAGTTTTTTAAACTCCGAAATTTCTGTAAGGGCGATTCATGAATCGCCCCTGCCCAAACTCCGGACTTCAAACTCATTTTCGAGGTAGGCCCCCGAATGAATTTTACAACTGCATGGTCAACGAACGCTGTATCGGTCTGCCGGGCCTGCGGACTTAATAAGATTACAAGGATTGAACGCTCAAGGAGATATAAATTTATTTTTGATGAGCAGTCATCACTAAATGATAGATGGTTTGCTGATTTTTACTCATCACTTATCACTCATCACTCATCACTTTTTTTCGACCGTATGACAGAGTGCCCCTATCCAGTGCCTATTGAAACCTTTGAGACAGGCATGAAACCTGAACCGGTTTTTGTTCTGCCGTTAATCGAGGAAGGACCTGATGCGCTGAGGAAAATCAACAGGGAGATGGGGCTTGGTTTCGATGACTGGGATATCGAATACTACTACAACTTATTCGTTAAAGATATCAGGAGGAATCCGACAAATGTTGAATGTTTTGACCTGAGCCAGTCCAACAGCGAACATTCGAGGCACTGGTTCTTTAAAGGCAAACTCGTTATAGATGACGTAGAGATGCCTCTTAATCTGATTGAGGTCGTCAAGCATCCTCTCGATCTGAACCGCAATAACAGTGTGATCGCATTTCGTGATAATTCGAGTTCAATAAGAGGCTATGAAATACAAACAATAATTCCTGAAAAATCTCAAGCGTCTTCACGATTCAAAAAGACCCGTCTTCATTACGATATAATCTTTACTGCAGAGACACATAATTTCCCAAGCGGCGTTGCGCCGTTTCCAGGAGCTGAAACAGGGACGGGAGGCAGGATCAGGGATGTTCAGGCAACTGGCAGGGGAGGGATGGTCATAGCAGGAACGGCAGCATATTGCGTCGGCAATCTTCAGATACCCGGTTATGAATTACCATGGGAAGATAACTCATTTAATTATCCAAACAACCTTGCATCCCCGCTTGAAATAGAGGTCCAGGCCAGCAACGGGGCCTCGGACTACGGAAACAAGTTCGGCGAGCCGGTCATACAGGGATTTACCCGTTCATTCGGCATGAGACTGCAAAATGGTGAACGTTACGAATGGATCAAGCCGATCATGTTTACCGCCGGTGTCGGACAAATGGATGCCCGGCATATTGAGAAAGGAAAACCTGAAAAAGGGATGCTTGTAGTAAAGATCGGGGGGCCGGCTTACAGAATAGGCATTGGCGGAGGCGCTGCGTCAAGCATGATACAGGGAGAGAATATTGCAGAGCTTGATTTTAATGCTGTCCAGCGCGGCGATGCAGAGATGGAGCAGAAGATGAACAGGGTCTTGCGCTCTTGCATTGAAATGGGCGGCGCCAACCCGATAGTCAGCATTCATGATCAGGGCGCCGGAGGCAACTGCAACGTTGTAAAAGAAATAATCTATCCGGCAGGGGCAAAGATCAACGTGGAAAAATCCAGCTCGGTGATAACACACTCTCCGTTCTTGAGATATGGGGCGCTGAATATCAGGAGCAGAATGCACTGCTTTTAAAGCAGGAAGGGGTGGATTTATTTCAGAAAATGTGTGAACGTGAAAAAGTTCCGTTTGCAGTGATCGGCGAAATTACAGGAGACGGCTATATATTGCTTTTTGATGAGACCGATGGAAGCACTCCTGTCAATCTTGATCTGTCTAAAATACTTGGCGATATGCCTCAGAAGACTTTTCAAATGGACCGTATCCCTGTAAAATCGACACCTCTCATGCTTCCTCAGGACCTTACTGTAAATGATGCACTTGATAGAGTGCTTCGTTTGCTGTCGGTAGGCTCAAAAAGATTCCTTACAAACAAGGTGGACCGCAGCGTTACCGGACTGATAGCAAGACAGCAGTGCGCCGGGCCGCTGCAGCTTACGGTCTCTGATGTTGCAGTAATTGCCCAGAGCCATTTTGGATCTGACCGGCGCAGCAATATCGATTGGAGAACAGCCGGTAAAAACATTGCTTGACCCTGCCTCTATGGCGCGCATGAGCCTGGGCGAGGCCTTAACAAACATTGTCTGGGCAAAGATAAGCGCCCTTGAGGACATCAAATGCTCAGGTAACTGGATGTGGGCGGCAAAACTGCCGGGTGAAGGCGCAAAACTTTATGATGCTGCAAATGCATTGAGTGATATCCTCGTTAAGCTTGGCATTGCTATTGACGGCGGGAAAGACAGCCTTTCAATGGCTGCACAGGTGACGGTCCCTTCAGGTAAGACCGAGACTGTCAAATCTCCCGGGACTCTCGTAATATCCGCTTATGCAACTTGTCCTGATATTACAAAGGTGATCACCCCTGATATTAAACAGCCGGGATTGAGTAAAATTATTTATATCGATTTGGGAAGAGGGAAAAACCGTCTTGGCGGAAGTGCTCTGGCGCAGGTCTACAATCAACTCGGTAATGAGCCGCCTGATGTTGAAGACCCTAAATCATTAACACGCGCATTTAATTCAGTCCAGGAATTAATTGAAAAAGATATGATACTGTCCGGTCATGACAGAAGCGACGGCGGGTTGATTACCACACTTCTTGAAATGGCCTTTGCAGGAAACTGCGGAATCGAGATAGAATCTAGAGCGGTCAGCAGTAAGCGGGAAGCGGGGAAGCAAAGAATGGACTTCGAAATGGCTATTCGCATGCTCTTATTCTCCGAAGAGCTTGGCCTTGTTATGGAATATATGCCTGAAAAAGAGAATGAGATCATCTCGACTATTAATAATTACGCGGTGCCATATCAAATTATCGGCAGAACTTTATCTGAAAAACGAATTAAAGTTAATCTCGCCACTCGTCAATTGTCACCCGTCACTGTTCTTGATGAAGATATGCGGGTCCTGCGCGGTATATGGGAGGAGACGAGTTATCAACTGGAACGTCTCCAGTCAAATCCCGAAACTGCTGAAGAGGAAAAAAATATCAACTTCGACAGAAAGACCCCCGCTTTTACGCTAACTTTTATCCCTGAGAATATCCATGAAGACCTGATTGAAAGGGAAGTGAAACCTAAGGTCGCCATCATTCGTGAGGAAGGCAGTAACAGCGACAGGGAAATGACGTCGGCATTTTATCAGGCCGGGTTTGAAACGTGGGATGTCAGTATGACAGATTTTCTTGAAAGCAGAATCGCTCTTTCTGATTTCAGGGGGATCGCTTTTGTCGGCGGCTTCAGCTATGCAGATGTGCTGGATTCGGCAAAAGGCTGGGCAGGCGTTATAAAAAATAACAAAAAGATCCGGGAGGAATTCCAGGTTTTCTACAATAGAAAAGATACGTTCAGCCTGGGCGTATGCAACGGTTGTCAGCTTATGGCGCTGCTTGGCCGGGTCCCATGGGAGGGGATTGACGATACTAAAGCAGCCTAGATTTATTCACAATATATCCGGGCGCTTTGAATCGCGATTTTCTACGGTTAAAATTTTGCAAAGCCCTTCAATTATGCTGAAGGGAATGGAAGGCTCGGTACTCGGCATCTGGGTTGCTCATGGTGAAGGCAGGGCGCACTTCCCGGACCAGGCAATTCTCGAAAAAATAGCAAAAAACAATTTGGCTCCGGTGCGCTATGTAAATGATGACAACGAGGTCACGATGGAATATCCTTTTAATCCAAACGGTTCTGCTCATGGCATAGCGAGCATCTGCTCTCCGGACGGAAGGCATCTGGCCATAATGCCTCATCCTGAAAGGACCTTTCTAAAATGGCAGTGGGGATGGATGCCTGAGGACTGGAAGCAAAATCTAAAGGCATCTCCATGGTTTAAAATGTTTCAGAATGCAAGGAGATGGTGCGATGAAACAGTTGACAGGGTTTAGGGGCAGGGTCAGAGAATAGTTATTAATAAATGTTATAATACTATGATATCTGATTTATATTATAATGTGTAAATTTCAAATAGAGAAATAATAAACCTTCTGAACAACAGTTAATCGTTACACTCTGTCTGCCGGACAGGCAGGTGTCACTCAGCACTGTCTTCTGACAAGTTTCACGATGAATGCGGGGTATTCGGCGTTTACGGCCACAATGAAGCTGCGAACCTCACCTATCTGGGGCTTCATGCCCTTCAGCACAGGGGGCAGGAGGGCGCCGGCATATGTTCTTCAGACGGGAGACAGCTCTATATTGAAAAATCAATGGGGCTTGTTACGGATATTTTTAGTGAAAAGCGGTTGAAGCGTCTTCCCGGCGCAATTGCTATCGGGCATAATCGTTACTCTACAGCAGGCTCAAGTTCCCTGAAAAATGTCCAGCCTATTATGGTAAATTTTTCTCTGGGTTCGCTCGCAATCGCTCATAACGGCAACCTTGTTAATGCACTTGAATTAAAAAACGAGCTGGAATCAAAAGGCGCCATATTTCAGTCAACATCAGACAGCGAGGTGATTATCCACCTGATTGCAAGCTCCAAAAGGCAGTCTTTATGAACGGTTAACAGATGCGATGAAGGCTGTTTCCGGCGCTTTCAGTCTGCTTATCATGACCGAAAATGAACTGATCGCCATAAGAGATCCCCATGGATTCAGGCCCTTGAGCATCGGCAGATACGACGGCTCATATGTTGTTGCATCCGAGACATGCGCATTTGATCTCATAGGAGCAACGTATGTACGGGATGTTGAGCCCGGGGAGATGGTAATCATAAATGAGAACGGAATAAATTCCGTGAAACCTTTGCCTGTTTCAAAAAATGCCTTCTGTATTTTTGAATTCATATATTTTTCAAGACCTGACAGCAATATTTTTGGAAATATAAATGTTGATGCCGTAAGAAAAGAACTGGGAAGGCAACTGGCAAGGGAACACGGGGTGGATGCTGATATGGTTATCCCTGTGCCTGATTCAGGAGTGTCTGCCGCGCTTGGATATGCTGAAGAAAGCGGGATCCCTTTCGACTTTGGATTAATAAGAAACCATTATGTAGGAAGGACATTTATAGAGCCACGGCAGTCGATCCGTCATTTCGGTGTGAAAATTAAATTGAACCCGGTCCGGAAACTCCTTGAAGGTAAAAGAGTATTAGTAATTGATGACTCAATTGTCAGAGGGACTACGAGCAAGAAAATTGTAAAAATGTTACGGGAGGGCGGTGGTGCAAAAGAAGTGCATTTGAGGATAAGCTCTCCACCCACCACAGGCCCATGTTTCTATGGTATTGATACGCCTACGAGGAAAGAACTCATAGCATCAACTCATAGTATTGATGAAATCAGAAAATATATTACCGCCGATACACTGAACTATCTAAGTCTTGAAGGGTTATTGAATGTTGTTCCCAACTCTGAAAAATACTGCAAGGCCTGTTTCGATGATAAATATCCAGTCCTGAACCATCAGGAAAAGATAGAGCAGATGGAGCTTTTCAACCTGAAGATTTAAATGCGATAAGGCACAAAGACGAAACAGCAATACAGTTGAACTTTAAATAATTTCTGCAAACAAAAAACAAATAATGTCAAAAAGATTTTCTGTGTTTGTAAAATTGGGAATCATTGGCATCTGGTTTTGCCTTATATTTGTTCTTGTCTCCCGGCATTATATCTCCGGTTCTGAACTGACCCCTCTTCAGGCCCTCTCCGGAAGTCAGTTTAAGACGAGCGAAGAATGGTCCAGCATATATGTCCAAAATCATAAGATAGGGTATCTTAGTACGGTTACCGAAAAAATAGGAGAAGAATACAGATTCACTCAATACAGTGAAACGGATGTTCCGCTTAAAGACGGGACCGTCCATAACATTACTAATTTTACATGTCTGACCGACCTTCATTACAAGATCAAGTCTTTTAATTTTGAGTTTCATTCAGGGGAGTCATTTATCAAATCACATGGTGAAATGGACGAAAACAGCATGCTGATGGTCTATCTTGAAACGGACAAACAGAAAAAGACGCAGGCTGAAAAAATAGAAGGGAGCCCCTATTTCCCCATAACCGTCAAATATGTGCTTTATGAGCAGGGCCTTGATAAAGGAAAGCGTTTCAGCGTGCCTGTACTAAATATCTTCACCCTGAAGGTTGAGAATATAGTTGCCGAGGTGCAGGAACTGATACCGGTTAAGATCGGCATTTCTGTAAATACGGTATATTTATTGAAAGTTGGCGGTAATTATTTGTGGATAAACGATGCTAAAAAGACACTGAAGGAGCAGAACTCTGCAGGGTTTATAAACCTTGCTGATTCAAAGGATTATGCAAAATCAATGGATAAGATCTATCTTTTTGATTACCTTTCTGTCCCTGAGATCAAGTCAGATGAGCGGCTGCAGGAACCGGAAAAATTGTCCAGTCTGAAGATACGGATTTCAGGCGTTAAAGTATCCGATTATCCTTTGCTGAATGAAGGGCGCCAGTCACTGAAAGGCGATATACTTGAAATAAGCAAAGGAACAGAAGAGACTATGAAGGAGAAAAAGTATTTACTGCCATATCAGGAAAAGGGCCTCGAGCAGTATCTCAGCCCGACCCCTTTTGTTCAGAGCGATCATCATACAATAAAATATAATGCTAAAAAATTTATCGACATCGAGAAAGATTCTTTCAGATTAGCGCGATATCTAACATCCAATTTGTATCTATCGATCTCAAAATCTCCTCTTTTCCGGTTACAGACTGCAATGGAAATATTTAAAACTCGCACCGGCGACTGTAACGAGCACACTGTATTGTTTACTGCTTTTGCACGGGCCAGCGGCCTTCCAACCAGGATGGTCGGGGGGCTTGTATTCCGTTACGGTTTTTTTTACTATCATGTATGGCCGGAGGTCTGGTTTAACGAATGGGTGCCGGTTGATCCGACTCTGGGTCAATTCCCTGCGGATGTTACACATATCCGTTTTGTAGAGGGAGATATAGACAAGATAGCTTCATTCGGCAACATTATCAAGAATATAAAAATCGATATAATAGAGGCGATTATGATAGTACTTGACAGTGTCGTAAAACGTTACGGTGAACATATCGCTGTTAATAATGTCAGCCTGAAAGTTGAAGCAGGCGAGATATTCGGTTTTCTTGGGCCTAACGGCGCAGGAAAGACAAGCACTATTAAGATGATCATGGGCCTTATGAAGCCTACATCCGGGACCATTACAATTGACGGACATGACATACAGAAAGACCCTATATCGGCAAAGAAAGTGCTGGGCTATATCCCTGACAGGCCTATCCTGTATGAGAAGATTACGGCATGGGAATATATGAAATTCGTTGCAGGGATATACGGGGTAAATGACAAGGACCTTAGTGAGAGGGGGGTGAAATATTTAGGGATATTCGGCCTCACTGAATGGTCCAATGAGCTGGTTGAAAATTTCTCGCACGGAATGAAACAGCGCCTCAACTTGTCAGCGGTTTTTATGCGCAATCCCAAGGTGCTGATTCTGGATGAACCCCTTATCGGTCTTGACCCTCGCGGGGCAAGACTGTTCAAGGAGATATTACATACATCAAGAAATAACGGGATGTGCATATTTATGTCAACTCATATACTTGAAATTGCTGAACAGATGTGCGACAGGATGGCGATCATCCATAAAGGGAATATTATTAATACCGGTACCTCCGACGAACTGAGGCGACAGGCACATACTCCTGACAGCGGCCTCGAGCAGGTATTTTTGCGATTAACAGGCGGAGAAGACATAGCCAATATTATCAAGGAATTACAGGCATAATATACATTTTGCATGAAAGAGTTTATTGCAATATTTTCTCCTCAATGGTGGACCCTGAAGAACCGGCTCTTACGTTCCGGCCGGGCCGCATATGTAAAATCACTGTTTGTTCTGCTGATGGGCGCGGGTTTCTGGTTTATTGCACTTCATTTTCTTCCAACCCTGCTGACAAGACTCCAGGGAATGGATGGAAATGTCGGCAATATTATCGCCCTGAAAGGTATTTCCCTGCTGCTGATGATCATATTTTTTCTTCTGATATTCAGCAGTCTGCTTGTAAGTATAAATGATTTTTATCTTTCTCCGGATCTGCCTGTTATCCTTTCTTCCCCTGTTTCGTGGGACAATATTTATCTTTCCAAGTGGCTTGGGACTTTCATCAAATCGTCCTGGATGATTATTTTCGCTGTCTTGCCGGTATTTATTGCATTGGGATTATCCTATAAGGCGTCTGCCGGCTATTATTTATTCCTGTTCCCGGTATTGCTGATGTTCGTATTAATACCATCGGGGATAGGGGTATGTATCGGTATCTTCCTTATGGGAATTGTTCCGGCCAAACGCGCAAAGAACATTTTCATTTTTTTAGGATTACTAATATTAGTCATTATATTTTTACTTTTCAGATTTCTAAGGCCTGAACGCTTTGCAAATCCTGAGTGGTTTGCCAACCTTACCATATTTATTTCCGAGATGAGAATGCCGGTCTCTGTATTGCTTCCAAGCACATGGGTAGCTGAAACACTTACGCCCTTTTTTATTGCACAGGGAGGAATGCCCCTGTTTTTCATGCTCCTCCTGTTTTTTACTTCATGCGTTTCGATCATCTTCGGCAGTATGCTTTTTAATTCCTTTTATTATAAAGGACTTGTCAAATCGCAACAGACCCATAAACCGTTTCTGATGTCATCAGAGGCCCCTCAGAAAGGCCTTGGGGACTATCTCTCTTTAAGGTTTATATTTTCAAAGTTTTTAAAAGTAATTTTATTTTTCTTCAGGGGCAGCAGAGGCGCGCTTGCTGAAAAGGATATATTAACTTTCATTCGGAACGTAGGCCAATCATCACAGGTGCTGCTGCTTTTTGCAATTACAGTAATCTACCTTTTCAGTATAAAGGCCCTTCCGGTAGAATGGGGTTCAATGGTAAGTCTCAAATTAAGGTATATCATTTCCTTTTTTAATATCGGCCTGGTCGGGTTTGTTATCTCAGCTGTAGCTACCCGCCTTGTATTGCCGTCTGTAGGCAGTGAAGGACGGGCCTTCTGGATAATCCGGGTTTCGCCGTTAAGCATGAGACAATTTCTATGGAACAAATTTTTTACCGCGTTTTTACCTCTAATTATTCTGGCCGGGGGACTTATTGTGGTTTCAAATATATTCCTTGGAGTTAATACGTGGTTTATGGCCTTAAGCATCGGTACCTGTCTGATACTTGTTGCGTCAATAACAGGGCTTGCGGTTGGGATAGGCGCATATAATGCAGGATTCTCGATCGAGGATGCTAATAAGGGACAATCGGGTTTTCAGGGTACGGCATTTATGCTTTCGTCTTTTGCGGTAATTATTATGACCATCCTGCTTGAGATCATACCTGCATCAGGACTGTTCATGAAAGAGATAAGCAGGTCCGCTTTGACCGTTAAGGGATGGTCGATGATTGGTTTATTATTCCTGTCGGTCTTGGTTCTTAATGTTATTGTTCTCTGGACGGCGATGAGAATAGGCGAGAAACGGCTTATGTCGATGGAAGGATGATCAGAAGTTTTTATTGTTGTTGCAGTCTATTGTAAAGACATCATTCGCAACACTTGTCCCTGCAATGCCTGTAGCAGTTGCAATAAAACAATTTGCGTTGGCTGCTGTTGCACCATCATATGGCACGGCAACCGGCGGAGCCGGAAGTTGAACACCTGTTGCCAGCGCATAAGTATATGACCCTGCCGCGGGATTCCAACCCGGCATATCACCAAAGACGTTTGTATAAGCCGCATTCTCGGCAAAGCGCTGTTCTTCAAGGAGCCTGAGAGAATTAAGGTTAGAATAAGCTTCAGAGCGCCGGGCTTTTAATGTTGCGCCTGTATAACTTGTTATAGCAACCGTTGCGAGGATCCCGATGATCGCCATGACAACAAGAAGCTCGATAAGGGTAAAACCTTTGTTTTTATTCATTATAAGTATGTCCACTTTTCTTGATTAAATAAGAGGGGGAGATCATCCCCCTCTTATTAATTTAAATTATTCTGCTGCAACAACAATTCTCGACATCAATTCTGTATTAGCAGAATCGCTTCCGCCCGGGCCATTACTGCTTGCAATAACGGCTATTGTATTTGGTGTAATAGGTACAAGGGAGACTTGACATGCAGCACCAGGAACACCCGGACCCGGATCGTTGCCTACGCCTAAATTGACGAACATTTCCGAAGCACCAGCGCCAGTGCAAGCACCCATTCCATTCCATGGTGACATTTCAGCACCGTTCATACCTCCTCCACCGGTTCTTGCGGTAACATATTGTGTAATAGTAGAATCAGCAGCATCTGCGCCTACAGCAAACAAACTAGCGTTAGTCAAATCACTAGTTAGATACTACTGTACCAGACCAGTCAGTGTCTACTTCTGTCAGGGCTGCCCCTGGATTAGCCGCAACAGCACCTTTAAGTGCTGAATTCAGCCAATGACTAAGATCTGACTCAGAAGACTTTGCAGCCTTTGAAAGGTTTGATTTTCTTGCCTTTTCCTGCGCACCGATATATGCAGGAATAGCTATTGCTGCAAGAATACCGATAATCGCAACGACTATCAGCAGCTCGATAAGTGTGAAACCTTTACGGTCTCTTATGTTGTTTATTGCTTTGTACATTTACGTCCTCCTTAAGGTTAATTCCCGGTCAACGACCGGATATGATTTAACGGGTAATTAATAAATACCGTTTTTTCCCCCTGCTATACTACTAACCATCACCTCCTTTTATTTACTTTATAGTTTTGTTGTTTTCATTCTTTACAATGCATTTTTTATTCCAGACGATTTGATCAGTAAAAAACTAATTATTACAAGGAGTTTCAATTTTGATAAACATATAGATTAAGTTGAAACATTTAAACTATTTGTCGCAAGTGACGATTTTTGTCAGTCTTGTGTTGCCGTCTTAAAATAAATATACATAATACTGGACACTTACCTGAGAACAGGCAAGTAACGGTTGCGGCTATCTTCTAAATTGGAGCAGTTAAGGTGATTGAGATTTTTTATTTGACATGTTATAATGGGGCTTCTTATTCTTAGAAGAAGGAGGTATAACACATTGAATTTAATCGAGAAAAAACTAAAAGCAGCATTGGATTTAATGGTGAGCAGAAGGAGCATACTTACCGGCGGCCTTGTAGCCATGGCTTCAAGTTTTATCCCCCGTAAGGCATTTTCAGCGGTAAAAGATCTACTATTACCTGAGCGCTCTATTTTTCTATATAATATTTATACCGGGGAAAAGCTGCAGGCAGATTACTGGAGCAACGGACAATATTTAACCGACGCTCTTTCAGAAATCAACCATATCTTTCGTGATCATTTAACTGAAACAATCGAAGCAATTGATACTAATCTTTTAGACCTGCTTTTCGCCCTTAAAGAAAAACTCAATATTAGTGAGCCATTCCATATAGTTTCCGGCTATCGTACACCCCAGACAAATGCAACACTCAGGAAGAGGAAAAGGGGGGTAGCCAAGAACAGTCTTCATATGTATGGGAAAGGCTGTTGATATACGGGTACCGAGCTATTCCACAAAGGCCATAAAACTCTCTGCTATGGAATTAAGAGCAGGAGGCGTTGGGTATTATCCCCGGTCAGGGTTTGTTCATTTAGATGTGGGAGAGGTTCGCCACTGGTAGAAAGAAAGCCAATCGGAATGACAAAATTATAACTGAATGGTGCCTGGTTGTTTTAATTTTTATCATAACTTGGTATAATTAAAAGTATATTAAACAGGAACCATTTTAAGAGGACATTACGGGACACGCTATGACCTCTTAAATAGAATACAACCCGGAATTCGGCCAAAAAGAAAAAGGGGTTTTAATCAACTTCATCCTCCATATATCCGTAGGCAAACTTATCGCTTCATAAAAAGCCGGGTTATTAAAAAAAGACTGAAGGCTGTATGACAACGGTAATTAATTTCAATTTATTGAATTTTTTCAAACTGCAGCTTGATAACCGCAGTGTTAATATAAATAACGATGCCCGCTCATATAACCAGTATTTTGACAATAGAAGTCTGAATTATGTCCCGGAGCAGGAGGAAGTTATTGATGTGACTCCCTATAGCCTGCAACTGGCTGAAAAGGAGAATGGCTCAGAATTTAAGATGCTTGATGCTCGCAAGACGGCAGACGTCCAGGGTGCTTTCGGAACTAACGCGATATATAATCGTAAAGGTAAAACAACTCAAAACTTCCATGAGAAGGGTCTTTTAGTTAATTCGTACGTCTGATAAAAAACAGGACCCTTTCACTTTAATTATTTAGCTTCTCTCCGCAAAATCCATTCAACTGCACCGGCCAGATCTTTTGCAATATAAGAGGCGCAGGAGTTTTCAGGGGAGGTCTCTGAAGACAATAATATTCCTGTTGCTCCGGTTTTTTTGGCAAGCTGTACATCCAGTTCCTTATCGCCGATCACATAAGAAGCTTTTAAATTTATCCCGTGCCTGAGTTTTGCTGATAACGGCATCATCGGCTCAGGTTTTCTGCACGGACAATGTTCATCAGGATGATGAGGGCAATAATAAAAATCATCTATTCCGAATTCTTTTTGAAGGTAAGCGTTCAATTCAACTACGAATTTTTCATCTACAATACCTCTTGCAATCCCTGATTGATTCGTAACACCTATGAGTTTAAATCCGGCGTCTTTCAGTTTCTTAAGGTCTTCTTTTACATTAGGGAAAATGACGAGCTTATCGAAGGTGTTAAGGTAGTGCATGTCCTCTATTATTGTTCCATCCCTGTCAAGGAATACCGCCCTCTCTCCGGGAAGGGCTTTTTTAAGCGCTGCAAATACATCCTCTGCGGCAATCTCAGTCATACATTTTAAATGTCCTTCAGGGCATTCCCTTTCCAGGCAGGGGGAACAGGGAAGGTTTTTTGTAATAATTTGATGCCCTTCGCCAAAAGGGCCTGTTACTGATTTGTCTGTTGAACCGAACATCGCAACAACCGGCACAAAGAGTGCGGAGGCCATGTGCATTGGTCCTGAATCATTTGTGATGAAGGCATCGCACTCAGCGATCAGTGCGGCAAGTTCCCTGAGATTGGTCTTACCGGCCATATTGAGAATATGAGTTTTGAGTTGCGAGTTCTGAGTTCTGAGTTTTTGAAGTATCTCATCCACAATCCCGATTTCCGACTGACTACCGAATATTACAACATTCCCATTCAGTTCATTGATTATCCGTGATATTAATTCCGCAAACCTTTCAGGCAACCATCTTTTTGCAGAGCCATAAGTTGCGCCGGGGTTGATACCGATTAAAAATTGGGGGTGGGTGGGTAAAGCCTGGCTAGGGGCGAATTGCTAATCGCCCTTACAAGATTTCTTGCCCATTCTCTCTCATTATCTGTGAGATAAATGCAGGGTGGTGTTTCAACTGCCTCAATGCCCATTGACTTTAGAAGATTTAAATAATAATAAACCTGATGTTGCGACAGAGTATCTTTTGCAACATGAATTGCCTTTGTTAAAAGGAAACCGCGGAAATCCCGGCTGTATCCGACTCTTTCAGGGATACCTGCAAGCCATGCAATAAGTGCAGCGTCAAATGCATTCTGGAGAAGTATCGCAATATCAAATTTTTGCCGGCGCAATTTTTTAGCAAGCCTGAATTTTCCGGCTATCCCCTTGAAGCTTTCGTCATAGAGAATAATGTCATTGATATAAGGATTTTCTTTGAAGATATCTGCAACCCAGGGCTTTACGAGCAAACTTATGTGGGCCCCGGGAAATGCACGACGCACAGCTCTTATCGACGGCATTGTTATAACAGCATCGCCGATCCAATTTACCCCGCGGATGAGAATTTTCATATGAACATGAACAGAATATGTTAAATGAGTATTATGGCGGAGAGGGAGGGATTTGAACCCTCGGTGAAGTTACCCCCACAACGGTTTTCGAGACCGTCCCATTCAGCCACTCTGGCACCTCTCCAGTAAAAACAGCTATTAGTCGTTATGGATTAAGGATTATGGATTATGGAATAAAAAAAATCCTCTTTAATCCATTCCTTAATCCTTACCCCATAATCCTAATCCCTAACCCCTGTCGTTAATAGTTCTTAATTTTACAAAAAACCTCTTTATAATGTCTGCACATTCATTTTCAAGGATTCCTGATACGACCTTTATCTGATGATTAAGCCCCGGATCATGGGCAAGCTGATGCCTGCTTGCTATCGCGCCATACCGCTCATCACTGCAGCCGTAAACAAGTCTGCCCAGACGTGCATTGACCATAGCGCCCGCACACATGACACAGGGTTCCTTGGTTACATAGAGAGTTGCGTCGTTTAAACGCCAGTTCCCTGTATTTGTTGCCCCTTCTCTTATTACGGTCAACTCTGCGTGTGCGGTCGGATCATTAAGGGCTTCTTTAACATTATGTGCCGAAGCAATAACCCGGTCTTTTATTACAAGTACCGCGCCGACAGGGACTTCACCTTCTGCAAAAGCAGCTTCCGCTTCTTTCATTGCAAGACGCATGAAATATTCATCCATAATTACAAGAATGTTCCTTTTGACAGACAGCACGCCTGTCTTGCCATGTTAAGAGTATGAATTGCGCTTCATGAAGGAGGACAACTTTCACGGTTGTCTCTGCAAGGCCCTTTCTTTTCGGGAAAACATACCGGACAGTAATATTCCCCGTAATCCAGGCTGCAAACATGGCTTCATTCAGGGCAGCAGATACATTCCTCAACAGGTTCCCTGCAAATTTCACAAAGTTCAGTATTGTTTTTCATAATTATTGTTTCAGCATATCTCAGAGATTCCGTTCAAATCAAGAAAGAATAATAGTTTTACTTGACCTATTTTTAAGATATTAATATAATATTCGCACTTTTGGGACATGGCTTTTTAATATTCCTGCTATAAAAAAAGAGATCGTAAATATTATATTCCTGTCTGCAGGAAAATGCTTAATTGCCGAAATTGAACCGTTACTCCGCACTCGTTTCAGGTTCTCAAAAGATATTGGAATAAGTTCGGGTAACCTAAACTTAAACCCAGATAAAAGAAAAGGAGATTTGCGATGAGGGGACACAGCATTTCTTTAGCAGCAGCAGTTGTCTGTTTTATTCTGCATCTTGCCTTAACGGCAAACGCAGGCGTGCATGAGATGGTTTGGAAGGATTTTAGCGGCGGTATCATAGACGCTGACTTACAGAATGTGGTTGTCAGTCCTGATATCCAGGACACGGCTTACACAAATTCCATGAACTCTGTATATCGCACTGCTGACGGAGGAAAAACCTGGAAGGAGGTTTTGTCATTCAGGGGCACAGGAAATACAATAAATACTATCACTGTAATGCCCAATAATGAAAAGATTATTTTAGCGGGAACCAGTGAAGGGCTATACAGGAGCGATGACGGAGGAACTCAGTGGGTAAGGATTTTCAGGGGGATAGGAAACCTTGAAGACTCTGTTGTCTCTATTGCTGTTCATCCTGTACACACACAGATCATATTTATCGGCACCGGATCAGGTCTTTACCGGACAGACAATAATGGAAAAGACTGGAACAGGGACAATAATTTGCCTGCGGGATCCTCTGTGAGGTCGATCGCGATCGACAATTCCAGGGCTGATATAATCTATACAGCAACAGGTAAAGGGATTTACAAAAGTACAAACAATGGAATTGACTGGCAACGGATATTTGTAACAAATCTACAGGAAATAAATGATACTATCACAAAGCAAGATGAAGCAATATATCTTGAGGAAGCAAATACTGATATAGAAATAAAGAGCATTGTTATTGATCCGTCAGACAGCGAAATTGTATTTGCCGGAACAACATCAGGACTTTTAATCACTCAGGACAGCGGTTTGACATGGAGAAAAGCAGGTAATTCAGGCCTCATTAATCGCGATATCCGGCGTCTTGCAGTAAGCTCCGAGGATCCGGACAGTATATTTGCAGCCACAGAAAAGGGTGTGTTCAGATACTCGAAGACTTCCGACAATTGGCATGAACTGTATAATGGTCTTGTTTCTTCTGATATACGTTCTATCGCATTTTCTTTTGATCAGTATGCCGGCTCCAAAGTGCTATGGGCTGCGACAAGGAACGGCCTGTATAAAATGGTCCCTGTTGCAAAGGTTTTTTCTGATCACAGTAAGGTTGAAGCTCAACAGGTCTTTTCAGAATTTGGCAATGAACCCACCATTGAAGAAATCAGGGAAGCTGCCATGAGCTATGCTGAAGTGCAGCCGGAAAAAATAGAAGGTTGGAGAAAGGCGGCTGCAAAGAAGGCATTGCTCCCGGACCTCAGGTTTGAATTTAACAATAATAAAACGCGGCAGAGCAGCACATATTTCTACAGCACTAAAGATGAAAAATATAAAGACGATGACGTAACGCGTGACAGGAACGACGCATGGTCCGTCTCTCTTACGTGGCAGCTGGGAGATCTGGTCTGGAACGATGCGCAGACTTCAATTGATACAAGATCAAAGCTGATGGTCGAACTCAGGGATGACATTCTAAATGAGGTCACCCGGCTTTATTTTGAAAGGAGACGGATGCAGATCGAAATGCTCCTCTCTCCTCATGAAGATATCAAAGAGAAGATAGACAAAGAGCTTCGGCTGCAGGAGCTTACTGCTGACATCGATGCATTGACAGGCTCCTATCTATCAAGAAGACTTATCCAGGAAATAAGTAGTCAGTAGACAGCAGTTAGTAGACAGTAGCAGGGGAAAACAGCATAATGGACATGGAGCCACAGAGGAATTATCAATGAGTAATAAATTTCCTTAATTGATAATTATTCATTGTGCATTGTAAATTATTTGCTCCTGTGTCAGTGACAGATGGGTTTTTAAAAACCGATTGGCAACTAAAATATAAATGATAAAAAATATTAATGGGGGGCTTGACAAAGTAATAATTTGAGCTAAAATAAAATTAAGAACACAGCTTGCGATACCCTGGAGCGTAATAGACCGGAGGTCCAAGCAAATTGGATTAAGGAGTGGGAGTTAGATAGCGGTGTGCAAGCCTCCATGAGTACAGGAGGAAGCCTAATGCATCTACCAAAGCTCCAATATATAAAAAGCTCCAAGGTTTAAACGAACAGGGCATCGCTTCAAACTTATAGAGCCATCTGAAGGCAATTGGCCACGCTCTTAAACAATGGAGCATAAAAAGAACGTGCCAGTGTTTCAGTAGTCCAAAGAAGCAGGCCTGAAGATGACTCTATTTTATTTTTACTTCAGGAATATCCCCCATGAAACCCAAATGTATTCTCATAAACCCGTGGATCTATGACTTTGCTGCCGTAAATTTATGGTCAAGACCGCTGGGACTGCTAAAGCTTGCTGAATATTTAAGCCGGTTTGACCTTGATATGAAATTGATCGATTGCACTGATATGTTCAAAGAAAAAAGATACGGGACAGGTAAATACCCAAAAGAGATAATAGAAAAGCCGGAGACATTAAAAGATATCCCACGATATTACGCACGATACGGAATGAGCGTTGAGGACTTCAAAAAAACATTAAAAAGCCATCTTCCCTGTGATCTTATTCTGATAACCTCAATAATGTCTTACTGGTATCCAGGTGTTCAGGAAGCGATAAGGATCATTAAAACACTTTCTCCTGATACCCCGGTACTATTGGGAGGAATATACGCAACACTTTTTCATTCACATGCGCTAAAGAATTCAGGAGCTGATTATATATATAAAGGACATATAAATGGAGGACTAATATCCGCAATTGAAAATCTTGGATGCAGACTGAAAACAACAAATCCTCCAAAACCATATTACAAACTTGGACTTTATCAGCAATATCCTTTCGCTCCTGTCCTTACCTCTTCAGGCTGTCCTTACAAGTGCTCCTATTGCGCATCGTCCGTTTTGTATGACGGCTTTCTGCAAAGAGGACCGTCCGATGTGATCAAAGAAATAATTGCACTGTATGAATCAGGCGTCCGTGATTTCGCATTTTATGACGATGCCCTTTTCTTCAAAGCTGATTCTCATATGAAGATCATCCTGAAAGAACTGATCAGATCAGGACTGAAGGCGCGGTTTCATTGTCCAAATGGCGTTCATGCGCGGTTTATTGATGATGAACTTGCATATTTAATGAAACAATCAGGATTCACGACCTTGAGACTGGGGCTGGAGACAATTAACGAAGAGAGACAGGTAAAAACAGGCGGAAAGATTTTCAATGATTGTTTCGCATCTGCGGTCAGGATTTTAAAAAAACATGGCTTTACAAAGGAACATATAGGGGCTTATTTAATGTACGGACTTCCCGGTCAGGGATTCGATGAGGTAAGAGAGGGCGTTAACTTTTTAAAAAGCCTTGATGTCAGAATTCATCTTACAGAATTTTCACCTATTCCGGAGACCCCATGCTGGGAAGAACTAAAACAAAAGGGGACCATTACTGACGATATAGACCCGCTTCTTACGAATAATTCTGTTTTTTCTTTTCTCTTTCTCAGGTTATGATCAGAAGGCTCTCAAAAAATTGAGACTGGATGTGAAGGAGTACAATAGCCTGTAATTATTTACAAATATCTTAAAAGTTATTTATGATTTAATTAATGCCAAATTTGAAAATTCAAATATCAAACCAATGTCAAATAAATATCCGTTTTTTAAAAACGGTTGTTTCAGCTTTCCTTTGCCTCTTTGTTGTACTTTCATGGCTGCAGCCGGCATATGGGGGATCGGATACTAAAACTGTTGTTTCAGTGCCTATTCTCCTCTACCACCGTTTTGGCCCTGTTGTTGCAGACAGCATGACGGTTACTACTCATGTTTTTGAATCTCATCTTAAATATTTCACGGACAATGGTTATAAGGTGATACCACTCAAGCAGCTTGTTGATTACCTTCTCAAAAAAGGCGCTCCTTTGCCCCCCAGGTCAGTGGTGATAGTTGCAGATGACGGTCATAAATCGGTATACACGGATATGTTCCCCCTCATCAGGAAATACCATGTTCCCTGTGACGCTCTTTATTTACCCTTCGGCCATTTCAAATGCGTCATACGCCATGACATGGGAGCAGCTCAGGGAACTTAAAAAGTCCGGGCTCTTTGATTTTCAGTCCCATTCATACTGGCACCCCAATTTCAAAAAAGACAAAAAGAAAATGACCCCGGCGGAATATGAAAAGTCCGTGCAGATGCAGTTGAGAAAATCAAGGGAGAAGCTCGAGAAGGAACTGAATGTAAAAGTTGACATGCTGGCATGGCCCTTTGGAATATACGACGACGAACTTGTCCGGAAAGCTGCGGAATCGGGTTATGCAGCCGCATTTACAATTGAACGGCGTAATGCAGGCAATGCCGACAATGTCATGACCCTGCCGCGTTACCTGATGATAGATGCGGACAGGGGAAAGGTTTTTGAGAGTTTGCTGAAGGGCAAAGCTGTTCAATCTAACACTGTCTATTAAAATCCGCTTTCATAATTACTTCCTTAATTACGTTCTTGTTGTTGCATCTTTTTGAATCAAAAGACAATTTTAGTCCTTTTTATGTCATTCAACTTTTACCTGTAAAAGCCGATAAGAATAATTAGTGAGAACCTGCGAAAAAGCTTTAACAATAATATTGTTGACTAGCAATATTTTTTTTGCCTTCACCCGGCTGCGCAGCAGGTTATCTGACAGGAAAAGTCATCGATCTTTTAACGGGACAGCCGATTAAAGGTGCCATTGTTACCTCAGGCACTGAGGTCGTACTGACAGATAAAAATGGCGCGTTTTTCACAAAAACTGACAAAAATACATTATCTGTCAGGGCGCATGGGTATTTAAGGTCTGAACTTTCAACTGGAACAAATGTCCTCAATATACCGCAGATTATCAAGCTCACTCCTTTTACGCCAAAGGCGCTTTATCTTACCGTTTACGGGATCGGAGACAGGGAGATAAGAAAATCGGCTGTAAAACTCATAGAAGAGACCGAACTCAACGCCCTCGTCATCGATGTAAAGGGCGACAAGGGGATGATACCTTATAAAAGCTCAATTCCCCTCGCGTCAGAATTAGGAGCGCAAAAGATAATCACGGTCAGGGATATTGACGGTCTTATGAAAGACCTGAAGGCAAAAGGCATATACACAATTGCGCGTATTGTTACCTTCAAGGACAATCTCCTTGCGCAGGCAAGGCCTGATCTGGCGGTCAAGCGCAACGGGATTGTGTGGAAGGACAGGGAAAATCTGTCATGGGTAGACCCGTCCAAAAAAGAGGTCTGGGATTATAACATTAGTATCGCGATAGAGGCTGCAAAACTCGGGTTCGATGAGGTGCAGTTTGATTATGTAAGATTCCCTGATACAAAGGGACTTGTGTTTTCCGTTCCGAACAATGAAGAAAACAGGACAAAGGCTATAACGGGATTTCTCTCAGAGGCAAAAAAGAGACTTGTTCCTTACAATGTTTACCTGGCAGCGGACATCTTCGGTTATGTCTGCTGGAATACAAATGATACGGATATAGGCCAGAAGATTGAGGCCGTTTCCGCTATCGTCGACTACATATCGCCTATGCTCTATCCTTCGGGTTTTCAATACGGCATCCCCGGATACAGAAACCCTGTGGCCCATTCTTATGAAATCGTTAACCTCTCCCTGAAAAGGGCGATGGAACGTACAAATCTTTCGCCGACCCGTTTCAGGCCGTGGCTGCAGGCATTTAAGGATTACGCCTTTGACAGGAGACATTTTACAGCCGCCGAAATAAGCGACCAGATAAAGGCATCTGATGAATCAGGCTCTAATGGCTGGATGCTCTGGAATCCCCGCAATATTTATTCACAGAGCGGCTTGAAAAGAGAAGACAGAAAATTCATGATGACTTACATAAACCTTAGCGAATCTCTATCCCCCAAAGAAGCAAGAAAATCGTCAGGCACCCTTGAATCATGGTCGGGGCTGTCCTATACTAATTAATAAGTCCCTGTTAATAAGGATGCATTATTTGTGATAAAGAGTTTTTGTATTGTAGTGATATCAGTTCTTTTTGCATTTCCCCTTTTCGCATTTCCGTCGGAAAAAAATATATCAGCATCTGTACCGGAACTTCAAAAAGGGTCTTTAAAGAATATCCCTGATATTGTCAAAAAGGCCATCTCGAAAAGACAGATTCCCGGGGCCGTAATATTAATCGGTGATCGTGAGGATGTTATCTACCGCAGGGCATTCGGTGCCAGCGCGTTAAGGCCGAAAAAACTTCCCATGAAAGCTGACACCATATTCGACATCGCCTCCCTGACGAAGGTCGTTGCCACGACAACGGCTGTAATGCAGCTTGTCGATGCGGGAAAACTGAATGTCGCTGACCCGGTTGTCAGATACTGGCCTGAGTTCGGAGCCAACGGAAAGGCGGATATTACGATAAGCCATCTCCTCACCCATTATTCCGGGCTCGTTGCGGATTTACCGCTTAGTCCCGCCTGGTCAGGTTATGACACGGCGCTCAATAAGATCATTGCGGAAAAGCCGCTATATCCTCCGGCAACGCATTTTATATACAGTGATATAAATTTTGAAATCCTCGGCGAACTGGTCCGCAGGATCTCCGGCCAGCCGCTGGACCAATATTGTAATGAACATATATTCAGACCACTCGGAATGAAGGACACTTTTTTCAAACCATCTGCATCCCTGCGCAACCGCATAGCGCCGACGGAGTATCTTAATAAAAGGGAAAGGAAACCTGCTCTGGGGAGAGGTCCATGACCCGACGGCCTTTAGGACAGGCGGAGTGGCGGGGCATGCCGGACTTTTTTCGACTGCAGATGACCTTGCTGTCTTTGCCAGGACGCTTTTAAACGGCGGCGGTTTTAACGGTGTTCAGAATCCTCAAGTACGCAAACGGTGGAGAATATGACAATGCCTGCAGTCCCCGCCCGGGGAAATTCCGTTGCGCGGATACGGATGGAATATTGATTCACCCTTTTCCTCCAATCGATGGAGAACTGCCTCCGGTAGGTTCTTACTATCATACCGGTTTTACCGGGACAGCGATGTGGATCGACCCTGTTTCAGGGATCTATATTATTGTGCTGACAAACAGGGTCCATCCGTACGGCAAAGGCGACGCCGGGCCGTTGCGCAGACAGATCACCGAGCTCGTCGCTGAAGCGCTTGGCCCCCTTTCAGAAGGCAATATCCTGGCAAAAAGACCGTTGCTTTCAGGTTACTATTCAAAAAACGGTAAGGTGCAGACAGGCATCGATGTTCTGCGCGCAGAAAAACTTGCGCCCCTCTGAAAGTATGCGCATCGGCCTTATAACCAACCATTCAGGCGTTGATTCAACCGGCAGGCGCACTCTTGACCGTCTCTATAACGCAAAGAGTATAACCCTGTCGGCCATCTTCAGCCCGGAGCATGGTCTTTAGGGCGACAGCGGACAATAAAATCGCATCGGCAGCAGAGTCCTGCAACCGGACTGCCTGTATACAGCCTTTACGGTGACGATCTGCAGCCCACCCAACAGATGCTCAAAGGACTCGATGCGCTTGTATTCGATATACAGGATGCAGGCGCCCGCTTTTATACCTACATAACAACAATGGGATATGCGATGGAGGCTGCAGCGAAGAAAGGGATAGCTTTTTATGTCCTCGACAGGCCGAACCCTGTTACCGGGGCAATTGTCCAGGGACCTGTTATGGATAAGGACATGAAATCTTTCACAGGTTATTTTCCACTTCCTGTAAGGCATGGCATGACGGTCGGAGAACTGGCGGAGATGTTTAATGCCGAGTACGGAGATCCACGCGAATTTGCACGTAATCAAGATGAACGGCTATAAACGCGCCGACTGGTATGATGAGACCGGCCTTCGCTGGATAAACCCTTCGCCGAACCTGCGCTCGCTCACAGAGGCAGTCCTTTATCCCGGAGTTGCAATGGCGGAAGGCGCAAACGTAAGCGTAGGGCGGGGGACCGACACGCCCTTTGAACTCCTCGGCGCCCCGTGGATCAACGCGGAAAAATTGTCGGGGTATCTGAACCGCAGGCACATACAGGGCGTAAAATTTGTCCCTTTAGATTTCACACCTGCCAGCGACCATTATCAAAAATAAGATATGCCACGGCGTCAAGATTGTCCTGACCGACAGGCAGACACTGGATTCCGCCGCACTGGGGATTGAGATCATAAGCGCGCTGCATAAACTTTACCCCAAAGACTTCCGGCTTGATAGATACCCTGGGTCTCATCGGCTCACGCAAGGTATTGAAGGAAATCAGGGACGGTCTTGATCCTAAAATCATCGAGGTGAACTGGCAGGGACCGCTCGCACAATTCCTCAAGCTGCGGGAGAAATATTTACTGTATCAGTGAGAGCCGGATTGAACGATTGCAGTCGCCCAACCTATTTATCTTCTTCAAAAAACTTCTTCAGTTTGTCTATCCGCTCGTTGCGGCTTTCAGAAAAATCGGTTTCACCCGGCATAAGCGCCATTGCCTGATCAAACTGCGTCCTGAACATACCGTAGTGGTCTGCAACCCACTGCATCGATGCTTCAGAGCAGGATATTGCGGACTGGATGCTCCTTTGCGCTTCATATTCATTACCTATTTGGGCATAAGCTGTGCCGCGGGCGAAAAAGGCCGCCCCATAATCGGATTTGATCTTTATGGTATCGTCGAAATCCTTTATAGCCTTTTCATAATCCTTTTTTGCCATATACGTTACTCCACGGTAGAAGTGGGCCCGGAAGTTCTGGCTGTTCAGCTCAATGACAACGTTGAAATCCTGCACCGCCTTATCGAACTGCTCCATCCTGAAATATGCAACCCCTCTGCTTAAAAAGGCTATTTCTGTTTTTTCTCCGGCCTCAATGGCCTTTGAAAAGGACGCGATGCTTTCTCCGTACTTTCCTTCGACGAAGAAGATTTGTCCTTCCCTGAATAATTCTTTTGCATCCATTCTTTTTACCTCTTTTTAATTGTTAGTATGAAGAACAATATAGGGCATGTCAAGAGGGGATTTTCACGGCTGACATTCAGTCGGGCTTTTGTTTTCAACTAAAAAACTTGACAGTCTCTAAAGTAGCGGTAGAATTGTTAAGTATAGGCAAACAGTAAATCGGGAAAGGAGTACATATATGAACTATAAAAAAATAATAGGTATTTGCGATGGTATTTGTCCTTGCCGGCGTGAGCGCCGGGCGATCGCTAAAATGAAGCATTCACAGATTGTGCAGGAAGGAAAATATCTGAGTAAGATAGCGGGATGTAATGACTGTCATACACCGGGATATTTACTTGGTGAGGGAAAGGTCCCGGAGAAATTGTGGCTGACAGGAGACAGTTTCGGGTGGCGCGGCCCGTGGGGAACGACGTACCCGGTGAATCTGCGAATTTTCCTCGGGGCGCTTACTGAAGATCAGTGGGTATCGGTTGCAAAAAAATTGAAGGCCCGGCCGCCGATGCCGTGGTTCGATGTAAATGAGATGAAGGACAAAGACTTGCGGGCCCTTTACCAGTTCATCCGTTCCCTGGGTCCTGGTGGTGGACCTGCACCGGCATTTGTTCCAGCCGGCAAAGAGCCTGATACCCCTTACGCCCTTTTTCCGTCACCTCCGGAAGGGAAATAAGAAAATATCTCTTTACATCTTCTTTATCTCACGCATCAGCGTACTGAACAACTCCTGCTCTTTGAGGGTCTTTACCACTTTGCCGTGTTTAAAGAGGATGCCCATTCCCTTACCGCCGGCGATGCCGATGTCCGCCTCCCGCGCTTCACCGGGGCCGTTTACAACACATCCCATTACTGCAACTTTAAGAGGTGTCTTTATTTTTAATAAACCGGCTTCGACCTTTTCAACGATGCCTCTTATATTTATCTGGCAGCGCCCGCACGTCGGGCAGGAAATTATCTCAGGCCCCATTTGTCTTAAGTGGAGGCATTTCAAAATTTCATATGCAACCTTGACCTCTTCAACAGGGTCTGCTGTCAGCGAGACCCTGATCGTATCTCCAATTCCCTCTGAAAGAAGTATGCCCAGCCCCACCGCACTCTTGACAGTGCCTGAAAAAGCGGGGCCTGCCTCTGAGATGCCGATGTGAAGCGGATAAATATATTTTTTGGAAAACAGCCTGTACGCCTCGACGGTCTTCATGACATCAGACGCCTTGAGGGATACTTTAATGGCCTTAAATTTCAGGTCCTCAAGGATCTTTATATGCCTGCCTGCGCTTTCTACAAGGGCCTTTGCTGTAGGATGACCATATTTTTTTAAAAGGTCTTTCTCAAGCGAGCCTGCGTTTACTCCGATCCGTATCGGAACGCCCTTGTCTTTTGCAGCGCTGACGACTTCTTTGACTTTCAACTTACTGCCGATATTGCCGGGATTTATCCTCAGTCCGTCTGCCCCGCTTGCAATGGCCTCAAGTGCAAGCCTGTGGTCAAAATGCACATCCGCAATAAGAGGGATCTTTATTTTCTTTTTTATTGCCTTTATTGCCTTCGCTGCATCAGCATTCAAAACCGCAACCCTGATAATCTCACAACCGGCAGATTCAAGTTTTTTTATCTGTGATATGGTGGAAGGCACATCGCGCGTGTCGGTCTTTGTCATGGACTGAACCACAACAGGCGCGCCCCCGCCGATCTTAACATTGCCTATGTTTATCTGTTTAGTTAATTTTTTCATTGCCATTTTGAGAACTGTCAGTTTCGTTGCTTCGCTGATAAAGCATTACTGCCTTTGAATGCTCTTCATTAGTGCCTGAAAAATAATGTGAGCCGTCATTTTTAGATACAAAATACAGATAATTCACTTTTGCAGGATAAAGGGCGGCCTTAATGGATTTCAGGCCCGGCGATGAAATAGGACCGGGTGGGAGTCCATTTATTATATAAGTGTTGTAAGGAGTTTTTCTCCTGAGGTCCTCTTTAGTTATGCTTCGCATATAAGTTCGAATCCCATAAACAACAGTGGGGTCAACCTGAAGTTTTATATTCTTTTTTAATCTATTATGGCAAACAGCAGAAATCAGGGGTCTCTCGTTATCAAAAAAGGCCTCTTTTTCTATAATTGATGCGAGTGTCAAAACCTCATTTTCACTCATTCCGATCTCTGCTGCTCTCTTTATGAGTGTTTGGTCAAAACTTTCCCTCAATCTTTGGACCATTGTTTTAAAGATCGTCGCCGGCTCTGTACCTTTTGCGAAATTGTAAGTGTCAGGGAATAAATAACCCTCGAGACTGGGTGCATTTATGCCAAGAGATCTAAGAAAACCCTTATCATGGACGATGTTCCAGGACTTATCATTGATAAGTCCCGTTTCTTTCAGTTTTGGCCTGATATCTTCGAGTGCATAACCTTCAGGGATTGTTATTGTATAATAAATTGATCTCCCCTTGATCAGGTTATCAAATACCTGCAGAGGTGTCATTGAGGCGCTGAGATTGTAGTAACCCGGCCTGATCTGTCTGTCTTTCATTGTTACCCTTCCAAGTAAAATAAGGGCAAAACGATTTCCGATTATGCCTTCATTTTTCAGAATAGTAACGGCCTTTGAATAGGTGGAGCCTTCGGGGATATTGACCTCCTTCCATTTTTCCTCAGAAGAAGCGGGGATGATCAGATTCATTAAGACAAAAAGGGCCACTAAAAATATAAAACTTAAAATTACAGATGTTGCTTCAGCAAAGTTTTGAAAATATTTTTTCATCGCTTTGTGCTTTCAGTTCCGGCAGACAACTGCCAGTCGCTCCAATTTTTTATTGCTTATCTCGGCCCCCTGTATCCGCATAACATGCTTATAATAAGGATGCCAGAAGGTAAAGAGAAAAGTAAACTGTAAGAACAAGGCAGGAAATGAAGGAGCAAGAAAAGCTGTTAGCAAAGAAGCTAACAGCTTTTCTTACTTGAGGGTTTTAATAAATTTATCTACTGAAAGGGCCGGAAGGGTTATTAACTGGACTGTGCCCCGCGAACCGAGTTCTACAGACAGTTTTAGTACAGCCTCATTATTCGGAGCGTCGAGCAGAGTCATAAAATCATAAGGTCCGAGTACTGCATACTGGCCTAAAACCTTAATTCCCATTGCTTCAATTTCTTTGTTTACTTCTTTGATCCTCTCCGGACGATTCTTAAGGGTTTTCCTTCCCTCGTCAGTAAGCGTGCTTAATGTAATATAAATAGCCATGATTTCTCCTTCCTGTATTGGTGCATATTACCTATATATTACTATTTAGTTGTCTTGTCAAGTGATATCCGCTAAACCGCTTCCAATAACTCAGACAACATGGTAGAATATGGATAATTTTATTGCTTTGCAGTCTATTTTCAGCATTTCAAAGGAGCAGCGGATGACTAAAACAGTAAAAAAGGCTGTATTACCGGCAGCAGGATTAGGGACAAGATTTTTACCGGCAACAAAGGCCTCACCAAAAGAGATGCTGCCTATTGTTGACAAGCCGTTGATACAATATGCAGTCGAGGAAGCTGAGCGGTGCAATATAAAAGAATTTATTATGATTACAGGCAAATCCAAAAGGGCCATTGAGGACCACTTTGATTATGCATGGGAACTTGAGGAAAATCTGAGAAGTAAAGGCAAGGACGCCATGTTAAAGGAGATAAGAAGGCTTGCACAACATCAATTCGCGTATATAAGGCAAGGCGCTCCTTTGGGACTGGGGCATGCAATTCTCTGTTCAAAACCTTTCGTAAATAACGAGCCCTTTGCTGTAATCTTGAGTGATGATATAATTGATCCTGAAGATGATCTGCTCGGGGAAATGCTGAAAATTTATGATAAATATCAGGCAACGGTCCTTGCCCTGGAAAAGGTCCCCATGTCCGAGGTACACCGGTACGGGATAATAGCCGGAGAGGAAGTTAAGAAAAATGTGTTCAAGATAACTGACATGGTAGAAAAACCAAAACCTTCTTCAGCGCCTTCAGATATTGCTATCATAGGCAGATATATCCTTACCCCCGATATCTTTAGTGTACTTGAAAAAACACTTCCTGGAAAAGGCGGTGAAATTCAATTGACTGATGCATTAAAGGGCCTCTTGCATAATAAACCTGTTTATGGTTATCTTTTTAATGGAAAACGATATGATGCAGGCGACAAATTCGGTTATCTCAAGGCTACTGTAGAATTTGCTTTGAAGAATGAAACTGTCAAAGATGAATTTAGAGAATATCTTTTATCTGTAGTTATACCAAAATTAAATAAGGAGTTATAATGGCTGAGATAGATACAAAAGAAGATCGGGAAGTTGAGATTCCGGCATCTTTACCGATACTGCCGGTCAGAGACGTTGTGATTTTCCCATATATGATCCTTCCTCTGTTTGTCGGGAGAGACCTTTCGATTAAGGCTATTGAAAATGCTGTTGGTGAAAACAAGATGATCATGCTTGTTTCGCAGAAAGATTTAAATATAGAAACTCCAAGCGTCGAAGACCTTTATACTGTGGGTACTGTAGGGTCGCTCCTTAGAATGTTAAAACTCCCCGACGGACGGCTCAAGATCCTGGTCCAGGGCCTTGCGAAGGCAAAAATTACGAATTATATACAAACCGAACCTTTTTATATTGGTACGATTGAAAAAATTATTGAACAGGACCGCCCCGAAATAACACTGGAAGTGGAAGCCCTGATGCGTAATGTAAAAGAGCTTGTTGATAAATCGTTAGCGCTCGGCAAGTCCTTTCTCCCGGACATTATTGTCCTTATAGAAAATATAGAGGACCCCGGAAGACTTGCGGATCTGGTGGCGTCAAATCTTGGATTAAAGGCTGATCAGGCACAGTCCCTGCTTGAACAGATAGATCCCATACAGCGACTCAGGAAGATCAGTGAACTGCTTAACAGGGAAGTTGAAGTCCTGCTGGTACAGCAAAAAATCCAGTCTGACGTCAAAGGCGAGATAGACAAAACCCAGCGTGAATACTTCCTGAGAGAACAGTTGAAAGCTATTCAAAGGGAACTCGGTGAGATAGATGAAAAAACCGAGGAGGTCATGGAGCTTCGCAAGAAAATAGAAAAGGCAAAGATGCCGGAGAAGGTCGAGAAAGAGGCCATCAAACAGATTAACCGCCTTGAAAAGATGCACCAGGACAGCGCTGAGGCCGGTACAATAAGAACTTATGCTGACTGGCTTATTGAACTCCCCTGGTCCAAAAGTACAAAAGACAACCTCGATCTGAAAAAGGCAAAGAAAGTCCTTGATGAAGACCATTATGACCTTGAAAAGGTCAAGGACCGCATTCTTGAATATCTGGGGGTAAGAAAACTTAAAGAGAAGATGAAAGGGCCTATCCTGTGTTTTGTGGGTCCGCCGGGTGTTGGCAAGACTTCTCTCGGTAAATCAATTGCGCGTTCGCTCGGACGTGAGTTTTTCAGGATGTCTCTCGGCGGCATGAGAGATGAAGCTGAAATAAGGGGCCACCGGAGAACGTATGTCGGCGCAATGCCGGGGCGTATTATTCAGGGTATTAAAACATCGGGGAAGAATAATCCTGTCTTTATGCTTGATGAGGTCGACAAGATCGGCATGGATTTCAGGGGCGACCCTGCATCAGCGCTGCTGGAAGTGCTTGATCCTGAGCAGAACAATGCCTTTGCAGATCATTATCTTGGAGTCCCTTTTGATTTAAGTAATGTAATGTTTATTACAACTGCGAACCTTATTCACCCGATCCCCTCGCCTTTAAGAGACAGGATGGAGATAATCCCCCTGTCGGGATATACTTCCGAGGAAAAAATCGGCATAGCAAAAAATTATCTTATTCCTAAACAGTTAAAAGAACATGGCATTTCAGATAAGAATATAAAAATCAACGACAGCGCTTTGATGCAGATCACAACTCATTATACCAGTGAAGCCGGTGTAAGAAATCTTGAACGTGAGATCGCAAATCTCTGCCGTAAGGTTGCGAGAAGAATTGCGGAAGGCAAGGTAAAGAAATACAATATATCCTCGACCAATCTGTCAAAATATCTCGGTGTTCCAAAATTCCTCCCTGAGGAAGAGATCAAGAAAGATGAGATTGGAGTTGCAACCGGACTTGCATGGACCGAGAGCGGCGGAGACATAATTTATATTGAGGCAACAATGATGAAAGGCAAAGGCGGTCTTACGCTTACGGGACAGCTTGGAGATGTTATGAAAGAATCAGCCCATGCAGCATTAAGTTATATACGTTCAAAGGCCAAGATCCTTGGTATCAGCAATAACCTTTTTTCTCAGAATGATATCCATATTCATGTCCCTGCCGGTGGAATCCCGAAAGACGGCCCTTCAGCCGGCATAACCATGGCTACAGCACTTGCCTCAGTCTTTACAGGCAGAGCTGTTCACAAGAGTATTGCCATGACCGGAGAGGTAACTCTGCGCGGGAAAGTGCTGCCTATCGGCGGCCTGAAAGAGAAATCCCTTGCAGCAAAGAGAATGGGCATTAAGAAAGTTATCATACCAAAAAGGAATGAAAAGGACCTTGAAGACATACCCAAGTATGTGAAGAAAAATATGGAATTTATCGCTGTTGAAACGATGGATGAGGTTTTAAAGAACGCCCTTATTACAAGCAGAAAAAAGGGAAAAGCCGTTAACGGAAAAAACAAAAATTAAAATGCAAAAGTCAAAATTAAGGAGTTTTTGTTTTAATAAAATATTCTTCCTTAATTTTGATTTTTAATTTTTAATCTTTTATATTTGCAGTTCCCTGAAATCCTAACGCTTTCTCAATTATATAAAATTATGCAACTTTCAAAGATCGGTGAGTTCGGTCTTATAAAAAAACTCCGGACAAAGTGCAAAAATATCACCGCCGGAAATTCTCACAGGAATTGGCGATGATGCAGCAGTCATAAAACAGGGGAACAAAAAGATCCTCATCACAACCGACATGATGATTGAGGGAATACATTTTGATCCTGCATTCACAACATTTTATCAGCTTGGATACAAGTTTCTTGCAGTAAATATAAGCGATATTTTCGCGATGGGAGGAAAACCGAAATATTTTTTTATAAGCATTGGCATTCCAAAGAACTATAAATCGGAAGATATCGATGAACTTTATTCAGGCATATTGAAAATTGCAGGGAAATTCGGGGTGGCAATTGCAGGCGGCGATACCTGTGCATCAAAGAAGGGGCTAATACTGAGCGGAACACTTATGGGAAGCGCTGACAGGATAATTACCCGTTCAGGGGCAAAGGAGGGAGACGGGATATTTGTGACAAGTACATTGGGGGATTCTGCGATGGGACTTATGCTGCTGAAAAGTCAGAAGTCAGAAGTCAGAAGTCAGAAGTTGAAAAATAAGAATCGAAATTCTGTAAGGGCGAGGTCACCTCGCCCCTACCAAACTTTAAACTCCAAAGACGTTCTTTATCTCCAAAAAAAACACCTGATGCCTGAACCAATTCCTTTAAAAAACACTTCTAAAGTTACATCCATGATTGATATAAGCGACGGGCTTCTGATAGATTTAAGCCATATCTGTGATGAAAGCAGAGTGGGTGCTGTAATATTTAAGAATAAAATTCCGATATCCGGAGAGCTTGCAGATACTGCAAAAATTCTGAGAACAGACCCGGTAAATTTTGCATTAAAAGGCGGAGAAGAGTATGCATTGCTTTTCACAGCGCCGCCAGATATGAAAACAACCGCTTTCAAGATCGGTGAGATCGTTAAGAGCGGCAGGTTCATAATTGATGAAAAAGGAAGAAAAAAAATATTTAGGTCCGAAGGATATGAACACTTTAAATAAAAAGGGTCAATGGGTCATGGGTCATGGGTCATGAAGAGTTTTTACTTGCCCCTTGCCCCTTGCCCCTTACCCCTATTTTCTAACATGTCTTACTTCAGAGATAAATTCAGAGCTGTATTCCAGGTAAAAGATACACCGCATCGGATTGCGCTTGCATTTGCTCTCGGTGTATTCATGGGCGTATCGCCGTTAATAGGCCTTCACTATATCGGGGGATTTTTATTTGCATGGCTGTTTCGCCTTAATAAGCTCATTACCCTTATAGGAGTAAGCGTGAACAACCCGTGGACCATAGTTCCCATATCTTCTTTCTCTGTGTGGTTGGGGGCTAAACTGATCGGATTAAAACAGGTCCTGCCTGAGGTAGACTGGGAAAATGTTACACTTACCAATATCATAAGCAAATTTACGGACATGGATAGATTTATCAATATGATAAAAGAGATAATGCCTCTGTTAGCATCTTTTTTTGTCGGCTCTTTTGTTATTTGCACTATTACAGCAATAGCGAGTTATTTTATTCTTCAGTTTTTAGTAATAAGATACCGGAAGACCCAGGATGCCGCATAAACTTACCCGTACGCATGTCGTTCTTTTTATTGCGACTTTTATAACAACACTCCTTGCCGGAGCCATGCTGAATGGTGTAATTCCATGGGAACATCCGGAAAAGATATATCTCGGCCTGCCGTTCTCTCTTACGCTCCTTCTTATATTACTTACACACGAATTGTCGCATTATTTTATGTCCCGAAAACATAATGTATCGGCTTCGCTTCCATACTTCATTCCCGCTCCTCCACTAATAGGAATAATTGGAACTTTTGGCGCTGTAATAAAGATGAAACCCCCTATCCCTGACAGACGCTCGCTTATTGATATAGGCGCTTCCGGCCCGATAGGAGGATTCATCATTGCAGTTATTGCATCTGTTATAGGACTTAGTCTGTCAGAAGTTAGACCGACAGGAGAATTGCAGGGCGGGATATCGTTCGGCACATCAATATTGTTTGACTTTCTGTCTAATATTATCCTTAATGTTGAACCGGAAAAGTATGACGTGGTCCTTCACCCTGTAGCTTTTGCAGGATGGGTCGGCCTTCTCGTTACATCTTTAAATTTGTTGCCGATAGGACAGCTTGATGGAGGACACATCACATATGCCCTTTTTGGTGAAAAACATCAATGGATCTCAAAAGGCATGATCCCCGTGCTGATCATCCTCGGTATTTATTTCTGGCCCGGGTGGTTACTATGGGCTGTTATAATGATCTTTCTCGGCTACAGGCACCCCCCGGTCGTTTATCCCTGGATAGAACTCGACAGAAAAAGAAAAATAATCGGCTGGATCGCCCTGGTAATTTTTATCCTGACCTTCACTCCAGCTCCTGTTAAGGGGGTATAAACTACTCACAAGGCCCGTTAATACAGTAGTAAGTGCCATTGCATCCGGACTTTTGCTGTACGAAACATGCCCCGCAATTGCAGCCTTTTTTTTCCCTCGGTGCGCTGCTTTTACCTCTCGCACAGAACAGGCCTTCACCTTCTATATCAGAAAATGTCAGGCACGGTTTGCAGTATTCCATGCAGATATCAAAATTCTCCTGGGTGTTCTCTACTTTTGACATAGTATATTCTCCTTTCCATAATTATTTATTAAAAATATGATAATGTTCTTCAGGTTTTTGTCAGTAGGGGCAATTCATGAATTGCCCCTACATTTTTTCTGGATTCCGCCTTAGCGGGAATGACATTTATACCTATTAGCTGTTTGCTAACAGTGACCCGGCGCTCTCATCAAGAAGGAAAAACAGTCTCCCATTTTCCGGCTCCACCATCGCAGCGGGAAGCAGATTGTTTTTCCCGTCAATTACCTCTTTTGCTATTTTTGCCTTGTTGCCTCCTGTTACTAAAAACATAACATTTTCTGCATTGTTGATCACAGGAAGTGTAATTGTTATTCTTTCATTTTTTGTTTTATCCAAAGGCGCTGCCGCTACTGCCAGACGTTTCTTTTCTTTAACGGCCTGAGTTCCCGGGAAAAGAGATGCAGTGTGCCCGTCCTCGCCTATGCCGAGCAATATCAGATCAAATTGAGGCGGTTCTGTATTATTTTTGAAAAAAGATAACAAGTCCATCTCATATTTTTCTGCTGCTGCCTGTGGTGTATCACTCTTCAGTTGCAATAGCATGCACGTTTTCCTCAGGTATACTGACATGGGTCAAGAGCGCATTGTTTATCATATGAAAGTTGTTTTTTTCGTTCTCATAAGGCACAAACCGCTCATCCACTATGAAAATGTGAGTTTTACCCCATGGCAATGTTTTTTTATGCGAAAGTTTCTTGTACAGGAATACCGGCGTCTTTCCACCTGATAAAGCAACACAAAACAGTTTTTTGTTTTTTATTGCTTTTTCGGAAATTGTCTTCCATTGATCAATAACAAAATCCGCCATATCGTCAATTGTCTTGAAGATGATTATTTTCTTGTTATTCATCCGCTCTGTGTCCTCTGTGGTTAATTGCGTTTTCCTTCTTACCATATCCGCCATTGACGTCCGTCGCGCATGAGTAATTCATCAGCTTTTTCAGGTCCCCAGCTCCCTGAAGCATAATTGGGAAAATCATCGGCAGGGCTTTCTTCCCATCTTTTTGTTATCGGGTCCACGACAGCCCACATGGCCTCGATACCGTCCTGCCTTGCAAAAAGCGTTTGGTCCCCCTTAATGCAGTCTATCAGCAGCCTTTCATAAGGAAGGGGGAAATGGACATTTATATCGAAATCCCTTTCATAGTCAAAACCCATATTAACGGGATAAAGCTGTTTGCCGATGCCCGGATGCTTAACACCTAAATGCAAAGAGATCTTTTCGCGTGGCTGTATCCCCAGCACCAGGAAGTTAGGTTCTTTGATCTCACAAACAGTGCTGAACAGTTTAAGCGGCGGCTGTTTGAAATGGATACTGATCTCGGTAATCCGTTTTTTCAACCGTTTCCCTGAGCGCAGATAGAACGGGACGCCTGCCCATCGCCAGTTGTCGATATAAAACTTGCCTGCAAAAAATGTCGAGGTGCCTGAATTCGATGCGACATTCTCCTCATTGCGGTAAGCAGGGACTTTTTCTTCATTAATCTCTCCGGCCCCATATTGACCGCGTACGGTGAATTTGTCTATATAGTCTTTGTCCATGATCCTCATCGTACGGTAAACTTTGACCTTTTCATCACGGATATAGTCTGCTTCAAAACCGATCGGCGGTTCCATAGCAACCAGTGAAAGGAGCTGCATCATATGGTTCTGTACAATATCCCTTATTACCCCTGCATTTTCATAGAACTGCGCCCTGTGCTCAATCCCGATAGATTCTGCAACGGTTAATTGCACATGATCAATATATCGCCGGTTCCATAAAGGTTCAAATATGCTGTTTGCAAATCTGAAAAAAAGAATATTCTGAACGGTCTCTTTTCCAAGGTAGTGATCAATCCGGTATATCTGACTCTCATCAAAGGCCGCTGCGATCAGGTTGTTAAGGTCTGAAGCAGATTTTTTGTCCTGCCCGAAAGGCTTTTCAACGACCAGCCTCGTACTGAAGGTCCCTTTGCAGAGGTTGCAGAGTGACAGGCCGCTGATGATATCAGAAAGGAACTGAGGAGGGACGGCCATATAGTATATCACCTCTTTTATACCCCTGCTATTGGGCTTTGCAAGCTCCGTAAGTCGATTGAAAAGTTTTTTATAGGTGTTATTATCATCAAAGCGTCCTGAAACATAAAAAAGCTTGCTGCTAAAGCGCTCCCAGCACGGCCAATGTATGATTTCTTCGCTGTTTTCCTCAACTGATTGTTTCACAAAGGTGCGGTAATCATCATCCGAACGGTCTGTGGAGCCGATCCCGATGATCGAAAAATCTTCAGAGAGATTTTGGTCGTGACAGAGATGAAAAAGGGTGGGTAACAGTTTGCGTCTGCTAAGATCGCCTGTTCCCCCGAATATGACCAGTGTAAATGGTTCAATGTTAAATTTCTCAGGGGCAATCTCACAGTAGGGAGTTTGATTCTCATCGATGGTTTTTTGTTCGTCTGATGCCATATTTCATTCCTTTGCCACAGACTTACACAGACTTGTTTAAGTAAGAAGTATAAGGTTTTTTTTACTTATCACTTTTTTCTGTCTGTGTCCGTCAGTGCTGAATCATTTTTTTTTCACTCCATGACCTCCGAATTCATTGCGCAGCGCTGCAATTACCTTGGCGCTGAATGATTCATCCTGACGCGAACGGAACCTCTCCAGCAGGGACAATGTAATAACAGGTGCGGGAACGTCCTGATCGATCGCTTCTGCGACAGTCCAGCGGCCCTCCCCGGAGTCCTCCACAAATCCCTTGATTGAAGACAGGGAAGGGTCATTTTTAAAGGCATTTTCTGCAAGCTCCAGTAACCATGAGCGTATGACACTGCCCTGATTCCATAGATGGGCAATATTTTGAAGATTTAGGTTGAGCTCTTTTTTTGAATGCAGGATCTCAAATCCTTCGGCATATCCCTGAAGCAATGCATATTCGATCCCATTATGGACCATCTTTACAAAATGACCGGCTCCATTGGGGCCTACATGGGCGTAACCATTTTCAGGCGCCAGGGACCTGAATATTGGTTCCAGGCTCCTGAAAACATCTTTATCCCCTCCTGTCATTAAACAATAGCCCGATTTAAGTCCCCATATTCCTCCGCTCGTACCGACGTCAATGAAAGATATTTTCCTTTTTGCCAATGCCTCCGCCCGGCGAATGGAGTCTTTATAAAAAGAATTTCCTCCGTCAATAACTATATCCCCTTCTTCCAAAAAAGAAGCTGTGTTGTTGATCGTTTCCTCTGTCGCATCCCCGGCAGGGACCATTAGCCAGATGATCTTCGGTTTTTTCAGTTTACTCAATACATCCTGCAAAGATTTTGCCCCGATAGCCCCTTTCCCCTCTGCTTTTTTTACAGTATCCTGAGTCCTCGCATATGCAACGACCTCATGACCGCTGTTCAGCAAGCGCTCCACCATATTCATTCCCATTTTACCAAGACCAATAAAACCTATTCTCATTATTAAAGCTCCCCCAAAATAATGTTACTATTGAAGTTATATCATAAATTCTAACTGTTTTAAAATAATAAATATACGGAATTCCAAGATTTTGGCACAGCTTGTTAATTCGATATTAAAACAGTTATAATTAGTATTGTTAAGAGAGTATTTCCCTTATGTATATAAATTCCTCTTTTTTTATATCTCACGTTTTTGGAATCTGCTGCTGTCAAATAACGAAGAGTAAAATTCCTTATATATTATAAAGGAGGCTACGTTTAATTTATCAATATTAAAGATGTTGGCTTGACTTATTTACTTACAATTCTTAAATTAAATTTATTAGTTATAAAAACACCATAGAAGACTTTTAATTGTATGAACTTATTTAAAAATAAAGAACAAATGTAAATTTACTTATTGGAGTTATAAATGGCACAAGGTTGTTGCGGGACAAAAAGAGACGAAAGAATCAAGAAGTACAGTCTGGATCACTGGAAGGTTGCAAAGCCTTCTCTTAGGACCTTTAAAGAAAATGACATTTTATTTTCACCCGAGTATATAGAAAAACGGAAAAACGGGATATCCCTCTTTATAGACCCTGACTTGCCGAACTGGATCAGTGTTAATAAAACAGGAGCGGAGATAATCAGGCTTTGTGACGGCAAACATTCCGTATCCGGGATCCAGGAAGCTATTTGTAATAAATACAATCCTTCCGATAGGGAACAGGTAAAAAACGAGGTTTCAGAATTTCTCAGTGCGGCAGGACTGCTTGAGTTTGTGTCTGATAAAAAACTCAGCAGCCCCGAATATCCGGGCAGAAGCAAAGCAATTGCACCATACAAGTTAGATGAACTGTGGATATATTCTACACTTGCCTGTAATCTGAGGTGCAAGCACTGTCTTGTTAGCGCAGGAACAAGCCTGAAAAAGGAATTAACTACAGAAGAGATTAAAGAGATTGTAGACGAAGCGGTAAAACTCGGGGTCAAACGGTTTTACATCACAGGCGGCGAACCGTTTATAAAAGATGGGATTTTTGAGCTTATAACTTATATTACAAAAACGAAAAATCGTGATCTCATTGTACTCACAAACGCCACACTCTTTGACGATAAAAAGATAGAAGCGCTGAAAAAGGTGATGAGTCCCAAACTTCTCCTTCAGGTAAGTCTGGAGGGGCCCAATGCCGAAATTCATGATAAATTGCGCGGAAAGGGAAGTTTTGATGCGGCTTTGAACGGGATCAAAAAACTGATCGGTATCGGAATAGTCCCTGTTATCTCCACTGCAATCAGTAAATACAATGAAAAGGAGATCGCAAGGACCTCCCGCTTCTTATCCAAACTTGGCATAAAAGAGCACAATCTTCTCTGGATGCATTCCAAGGGACGGGGTGCAAATAATGTCAACGAACTGCTTGTACCTTCAGAAAGAATTGCCCATATAATGAAAAATCTTAAGAAGTCATATAAAGAACAGGAAGTTATTCTGGACAATATCGAATCCTTGAAGGTCCGCGTTCGCGCCAAGAGAGGGCGAAAAAATGACCTTTGCAACAATTGTTATGAAAAAATTTGTGTGAATGCAGATGGTCATGTATATCCATGCGCATCTTTGAATGGCGATCCGAAATTTGATGCAGGGTCTGTAAGAAAAAAATCTTTGAAGGAAATCTGGCTTGATTCTAAAGTTATGATCAGAGGCAGGGGAAACAGCGTTCACGATAAGACCGAATGCAGCTCCTGCTATCTTCAGTACTTCTGCGGCGGCGGATGCACATCTCACAGTTACTATGCAAGTGAAGTCGATAAGGGCCAGGGTTCTGTTACAGCCTGTGACCCTTATTGTTCCACTTATAAGTCATTGTTTAAAGACATTATCTGGGAATTGGCTTCTGAGGGAGTTCCTCATCAAAATGTAAAAGGCTATTCCACCCCCCTTATCTATAATGCGATGGATTCAAAACTCCCGTCGCATCTTGGCGCCGGGATTAAATCAATTAACAAGGATTTCGAGGTCGGATGCTACCACTGTTCCTGTGTGTTGTCAGTTGATGTTGAGGGTGACGAGGAAGTTTGCAAGCCGGAGATAAAAGGTCACGTGACCAAGACAGTGAAGAAAAAATTCTCTAAAGCTGCGTATATGCCTGTTGCTGATTACTATTGTCCCACCGGCTATGATCCGAAAGAACTTAAGCATATTCCCAATGAAGTACTGGAAGTTTCATATGGATGCGGAAATCCGGCGGCCCTTGCAGACATAAAAGAAGGCGAGACTATAGTGGATTTGGGCGCGGGCGGAGGCGTTGACTGCTTTATTGCCGCAAAAAAACTCGGCAGAAAAGGGAAGGTGATCGGCATAGACATGACCGATGAAATGGTGGAAACAGCAACCGCCAATGCAGAGAAGGTGGCTAAAGTTTTGGGATACAATGTCGTAGAGTTTAGAAAAGGCAATATTATGGAACTCCCTGTTGAAAGCAATTTGGTGGACCTTGTCATATCCAATTGTGTTATTAATTTAACGGAGGACAAGACAAAGGTGCTTGATGAAATATACAGGATATTGAAGCCGGGCGGCAGATTTATTATTTCCGATATTGTTTCTGACAAGCCTGTGCCGGGCTACCTGAAAAGAGACAAGGAACTATGGAACGCATGTCTTTCCGGAGCGCTTACGGATTTGAGGTTTAAAGAGGCGGCGGAAAACGCGGGGTTCCCCGACGTTCAATTAACGAAAAACTATCTCTATAAAAAAGTAGAGTATATACAGTTTTATTCAGTAACCATGAAAGGCACAAAACCCCTGAAAGTTGCATCAGGGTGTCATGTCTGTGGTTAAAAAATAATTAAAAAAAGGGGAAGTGAATTATGAGAGTCACTTTAGTAAATGCACAGGTATTAGATGGCAATAATGTTGTTCCGCCTTTAGGGCTTATGTATATTGCCGCTGTCTTGGAGAAGGCAGGGCATGCCGTACAGATTTACGATTCAGACCCCGAATATCAGGCAAGCATGTTAAAAGATATAAAGGATTTTAATCCTGATCTGATAGGACTCAGTTTCCTGACCGTAGGATACCAGAGGGCTTTACACCTTATGCAAGACCTGAAAAAGGGACTGCCCGATAAAATATTCTGCGCCGGCGGTGTTCATACAACTGTCAAGCCCAAAGAGACATTGGAAGAGTTTGGTGTGGACTTTATCGTTGTAGGAGAAGGAGAAGACACTATTGTTGAAGCATGTCAGAAATTGGGAAACAAAGAAGGCCTTGCCGGTGTAAAAGGAGTGATGTACCGTGATAACGGCGCTATTATAGACAACGGCAGACGTGACATGATACAGGACCTTGACACAATCCCATTCCCCGCACGCCATTTAATAGACATGAAGCCCTATCTCAAGCCGCCGGGAATAATCAGGGGCTATGCAACTAAAAACCAGACGACAATTGTTACAAGCAGGGGCTGCCCGTTCAAATGCATATACTGCGGCAGTCATAACATTTTTGGCAGAAAGACAAGGAGACGCTCGGTTAAAAACGTTGTTGATGAAGTAGAGCATCTCTATAAAAATTACGATATAAAAGGAATATATTACTGTGATGATACATTCACGTTGAGTCCTAAATGGGTAACGGAATATTGCCATGAGCTGAAGCGCAGAAACCTGAACATCAAATGGGGCTGCCAGTCAAGGGTGGACCAGACAGACATGTCATTAATGAAATTGATGAAAGAATCAGGCCTGGTCCAGCTCGATTTCGGTGTTGAAAGCGGCTCCGAAAAGATTCTCAGGGTTTTGGGCAAGGGCGGCGCCGGAGACAGGACTGCGCAGATCAAATATTCATTCAAACTTTGTCAGGACCTTGACATCAGAACACTTGCAACATTCATTATCGGAAATCCGGAGGAGACAAAAGAGGACATAGAGCAGAGTTTTCAGGTGGCAAAAGATATTAATGCAGACTATACAGCCTTCTATTTTCTAACGCCTTATCCGGGAACGGACATTTACGATATGGCGATCAAGAACGGATGGCTGGACCCGAATCTGCCGTTTTCCGAGATATGGGCGCACAGACAGCCTGAGCTTCCGCTGATGGCAATAACTTTCCAGAAAGAGGAACTCAGGGATATCCGCAGAAAACTGCAGAACTCCTTCTTTGTAAAAAATTATTTTACCCGGAAGAGCAACATAAGCTTTTACTCAATACTGTTCACTATACTTTTCAGACATCCAAAGGTTTTCCTCGATGCTTTCGGGAAGCTGATAAGGACCCGCAGGATCGATTATATTGTTGAGACCCTCAATGCAGAATACTGGAGGATGAAAAAATATGAGGGTCTTGGGTAAAAACTGCTGATTGCAGTGTTTATAAACTCAACTTAAAACGTCATTCCCGAGGTTTTATCGGGAATCCATTTTTTATTTAGGTCCCCGTTCTCACGGGGACGACGTCTGGATTCCGCTCAACGGACAGCGGGAATGACAACGCTTATCCACACAATTCCGGAAGATTAATCTAACGTAAAGTAATTAGTTTCCCTCTATTTAAAGTCGATTTACTATACAAAAAGCCCGTTGTATAATTGACTTTAATCGGATATTTTAGTATCCTTTTAACCACTCAGATTGAGGATGGAACAATAATGATAAAGAAAATCTTTCCCAAAGAAATCAACTTTTTCGAGATGTTCGAAAAGGCCGCTCTGAATGTCAACAGAGGCGCAATTTCGCTTGTAGAAATGATGGATAATTTCGGAGTTGCCGAGGTAAAGGCAAAAGAGATATATGAAGCGGAGCAGGAAGGAGATATGATTACCCACGAAGTTCTGCGCAGGCTCAACAAAACCTTTATTACACCTCTTGACAGGGAGGATATTCACTCTCTTATCAGCCGTCTGGATGATGTCCTTGATTTGATCTGGGCCTCGGCGGACCGGGCCGTTTTATTTAAGTTAAATAATCCCCTGCCGGAGGCTGCTGAACTGGCGAAGACCCTTCATGAAACCACCGAGATCATCACAAAAGCAATTAATTGCCTGAAAGACAAGAAATATTCATATATCCAGGAATATTGCATTGAAATAAACAGGCTTGAGAACAGATGTGACAGGATTTTTCGGGAAGCGCTGGTTAAGCTATTTGATAATATAAAAGACCCCATCATTGTCATCAAATGGAAAGAAGTTTATGAACACCTCGAAGACGCCAGCGATAAATGCGAAGATGTTGCCAACATCCTCGAGGGCATAGTCCTTAAACATGCATGACACCTATTTTCTCCTTGTATGTGTAATAGTACTTGCTACAATTTTTGATTTCATTAATGGTTTTCACGACACAGCAAACGCAATAGCCACATCAGTATCAACAAGGGTTTTGTCTCCAAGAGCAGCTGTTTCAATGGCCGCAATACTTAACCTGGTTGGGGCCCTGACGGGCACTGCGGTTGCTAAAACAGTCGGGGTCGGACTCGTTGAGACTGCGACTGTCACTCAACTTACGGTTGCTGCCGCCCTGCTTTCCGCTATTATTTGGGACCTCATAACATGGTATTTTGGATTGCCTACTTCTTCAAGCCACGCTCTGTTAGCAAGCATACTCGGAGCGGCTGTAGCAACTGCCGGAGCAGAAGTGATAATTCAGAAAGGGGTATATAAGGTATTACTTGGACTTATTGTTTCTCCGATAGTCGGTTTATTGCTTGGGTATCTCCTGATGCGGTTACTCATGTGGCTGTTCGGAAGGTCTCCGATTTCCTTTGTGAATTCATTCTTTAACAAAGCACAGATAGTATCAGCAGCTTATATGGCATTTAGTCATGGCAATAATGACGCTCAAAAGACAATGGGCATTATAACAATGGCGCTCGTAAGTTATTATAAGCTTCCTGACTTCCATGTACCCTTATGGACCATGTTACTGTGCGCAACGGCTATGGCTCTTGGCACCGCGCTCGGCGGCTGGAGAATTATAAAAACGCTCGGGATGCGTCTTGTAAACCTTCAGCCTATTCACGGGTTTGCAGCAGAAGCATCAGCCGGTACAGTAATAGAGATTGCATCCAGAATAGGGTTGCCTCTTTCGACAACTCATATAATCTCCTCAACGATCCTGGGAGTCGGATCAACGAAAAGGGCTTCAGCGGTCAGATGGGGAATTGCAAAAAATATCGTAATGGCATGGATCCTTACTTTACCGATGTGCGCAATCCTGGCCTGGCTGATTTATAAGGCTTTGATTCTGGTAATATAAACCCCTTAGAAGCCCTTCGTCCATGGACCCTGTTTAAATACTATACTCCCCTCTCTCAATACTTTCGGCGGTGTAATTGTAACATCAATAATTGTAGACGGTTTTCCGCCCGGGGCCTTTCCCGCATCTATAATCAGATCTATCCTGTCACCAAAATATTTTATGATCGAGTCGATCTCCTCTGCGGGAGGTTGCCCCGAAGGATTAGCGCTGGTAGATGTAACAGGCAATTGCAGCGCCCTCGCCAGATGAAGGGCCACGCTTTCACCGGGTATTCTTACTGCGAGCTTTTTTTTGTCCCCGGTTAGTAAATCAGGGATATTGTCCTGAGAATCAAATATAAGTGTTAAGGGTCCGGGCCAGTATCTTTTTATCAAATCTTCTGCCTGGGCCGGAATTCCCCTGACGATGGATGCAAGAGAATTTATATCTCCGATAATTATCGGCAGAGGTTTTTCAGCCTGCCTTTTCTTAATGGTGTATAATTTATTGATTGCAACTTCGTCTGTCGCCAGGACCCCAAGGGCATAAAAGCTTTCCGTAGGATATGCTATAATACCACTGTTTTTCAGTATCTCTGATGATTTTTTAAAGATACTGTCTGAGTTCTTTTGGGTAAAAGACAAAATCAACATTGTTAATTTTAGCATAATAATCGTACGGGGCGGGTTTGAAACCCGCCCCGTACTTGTAATTTATCTCGATTTCTGGTATTAATTTACTATTTTAAAAACTGAGGAGGACTTATGAAAAGAGCTGTAAGGTTGCTTGTCTTGATACTGTCACTAACGGTTTTATGGGGTTGTGAATTGGCATTAATAGGAGTTGGCGCGGGGATAGGCGCAGGAGCATATAAGTACATGGAAGGTAAACTGGTAAGGCAATATCCTGTCGAATATGCAAAGGCATGGGATGCAACCAATACAGCGCTTGCAAATCTTCAGATAAGTATATCCGGCATTTTAAACGAGGGAGTAAAAGGGGAAATTGAGGCTGTCAGGAAAGACGGGGTCAAGATTTTTATTTCTCTGAAAGACGTGGGGCAAAAGGTCACTTCAATAGGTGTAAGGGTTGGGACATTTGGAGACCGCAGTGAATCTGAAAGATTACACGACGAAATAGCCAGAACAGCAGGAATTTAAAACTTATCAAGAGAGGCTGACACTGTTTCAGAGACTGCGCGGAACCCTTTATTCCTGAGAGCTTTAAATATTTTTTCTGATGCAAGGGATTTAAGAAACCTTTCTCTTTTTCTGAGGTCTGTTATTTTATTCATCGCCTTCCTGCGGACTGATTCTGCAAACCTGAGATAGAGCGCAAAATCCCTGCCATAAAGTTGTTCAATTTCTTTTCTGATTGCCTTTGATATCGCAGGGCTTGCGCCTTCTGTTGAAATAGCGATTGTTAACCGTCCGCGTCTTACAATGGAAGGCGCGATAAAATTTCCTTCCGAAGGAGTATCAACCACATTAACTAAAAATTCTGCATTTCTCGCGATCATTGTATTGGTTCGGGGAGAAGAAGTGGCGGCTATTACAAGGAAGGCTTCTTTAGTGTCTTTTTTCTGATAATTTCGTTTTATATGTGTAAATTTTCCCCTCCGGGAGAGTATTCCCAGATTGTGAGTAAGAGAAGGGCTTACAATTTTGACCGAAGCGCCTGCTTTTGCAAGTGTGCGGGTTTTTCTCTCTGCAACAGCGCCGCCGCCTATCACAACAGTTTTTTTATTCTTAAGATTTAAAAAGACCGGATAATATTTCACTTACCGTTGTCACTTTTTATTGTCAAATAACCAATTGAAGATAGCTGCTTTTGGGCCTTACTGGAAATTTCGAGTGAAGGAAATTTCTCGATGAGAGTTTTCAGAGTACTTAAAGCCAGGCCGTGCTGCCCCATGTTTATATAAGAAAGCCCGAGGTAATATAATGCCTCCGGTTCCAGCGTTGAGCCTGGATAGTCTTTAAGCAAGGCATTAAAACGCTGTGCCGCTGCGGTATAAGCGCCTTTTTTATAATAAAAATCTCCCACATAGAATTCATGACTCAGCAAGCATCTGCCGGCATGCTTTTATCCTGCTTTCAGTAATGTCCATATACGGATTTCTTGGATAATTTCTCCGGAGCTTTTCAAATTCCTTTAAAGCCCTTTGCACCGTGGAATAACTTGTGTCAATGGTCTTTATTTGTTTAAATAAACTCAGGGCCAGCTTGTACTGCGCATATGAAGCATATTTATTATATGAATCTGCTGCAAGAAAGGCCTCATATTCGCCGGCAGCTTCTTCATACGATTCATTTTCGAAATAAGTATCGGCAATACGCAGTTTTGCCAGTACAGCGTATTGCTGGGAGGGGTCCTTTGCTCTAACTTCCTCAAGAATCTTCCGGGCCTCTTCATAATCTTTCTTTTCGATAAGATCATTTGCCTTTTTTAAAGAATCTTCAGGATTGAACGGCTGGTTTTCTTTTATTCCTGTTTTATCTGAGGCGCATCCGGAAATGAAGATAAAGATTATAAGATGCAATAATAATATTTTCACAGACTGCATCTGTTTAATTTGTTTCATGAAAAATACCCCTTATGTTTAGAAAGTAAGTAATTTTATCTTAATATGCATAATTTATCAAACCGGGCCCCAAACCATGACAGGCTTTAAATTTATCATGTTTATCTGGTATAGTAATTAGCCTGGAGATGGTTTCAATATCGGGCGGGTAGCTCAGTTGGGAGAGCACAGCCCTTACAAGGCTGGGGTCACAGGTTCGAGCCCTGTTCCGCCTACCATTTTTGCTTTTGGCAAAGACAAGAGCAGAGAAATGAGTTGAAAATTTGTTGCAGAAATTTTGGCTGGGGTGGTAGTTCAGCTGGTTAGAACGCCGGCCTGTCACGTCGGAGGTCGCGGGTTCGATCCCCGTCCACCCCGCCATTTTCTTTCCTTTAAAAATCAGATAGTTTTCAAATCGCAAAATTACTTACTTCATAGTTTGTGTAAATAGAGATTTAAAGGAAAGAAATGATTTAATGAAGTATGCGAAAAAGCCGCAAGCGATACAGATCCGCAATCTGCTGATAAATCCGCCGCTTCTCCTTGCGCCGATGGCGGGCCTTACCCACAGCGCCCTCCGGCGGATCATGATCGACTTCGGCGGGGTCGGCCTGTTGTCGACTGAAATGCTCTCGGTAAAAAGCGTGCCCGTGGAAAATCCCCGCATCTCCCCGTATCTGATCAGGACCGAAAGGGAAAGCCCACTTTCCTATCAGCTCCTGACTTCTACTCACAAAGAGATAGGCCGGGCCATTGATGCCCTTCACGCATTCAAGGCTGACGCTGTTGATTTGAACATGGGCTGCCCATCTTCAGCGGTCGGCAGGTTCGGCGCGGGCGTAATGCTGATGGAGACGACCGGATGAGGCCCGCCGCATCGTGGCCGAAACCAGAAAACGCACTGCCTTGCCCCTGAGTGCGAAGATCCGTCTGGGCAGCGATGCTGACAGCGGGAAATTAAATACGTTCTGCTCTATGCTCGAAGGTGAGGGCGTTGACATGCTTACGGTGCACGCCCGGTTCAGGCATGAACCCTTTGGAAGAAATCCGCGGTGGGCAGTATATAGCCGAAATAAAGGAATGCATTAAGATACCCGTTATCGCCAATGGAGGAGTTTTCTCGGTAGAGGATGCGAAAGAATGTCTGAGAGTATCCGGGGCCGACGGATTGATGCTCGGGCGGGGGGCGGTGATAAGACCCTGGCTCTTCTCAGAAATTGCCGGGACTGTATACGGCGTCGATATCCCGAAGCCGATGGTTTCGCTGCCCGATATTTACACGGCCTTTATCGAAGCCTTGAACGCGGATTATCGCCCCATATACCACCTGGGCAGGCTGAAGGCATTTACCCACTACTTCTCCAGGAACTATAAATTCGGACACTCTCTGGCTTGCAAAGTCCAGTCAAGCAGTAGTATGGATGAAGCAAGGGAACGGGCCGGGACGTTCTTTGCGAACAGCAAACAGTGAAGGGGTCAGTAGTATTGCAATACTACTATTAGTCTGTTGTGATAGGACTGCATTACTGCAGGGCTACGAATTATGATAGTTCCTTACCTTGAAAATTCTGTTGACATTGCCGAGATTTCAAGGTAGTCTATTTTCATGATAGAGCGTTTGAAGGAAATCGAAATGCTTCGTGGCCTGCTTCAGCGTCATCCGGTGGTAGGAATTATCGGAGCCCGCCAGGTAGGCAAGACAACCCTGTCCCGTTCATTCATTGAGAAGATCCGTGGCCGGTCCTCTTTCTTTGATCTGGAAAATCCGGAAGACACTGCAAAACTCCGTGATCCCATGCTGTCCCTTAAGGGACTGAGGGGAATTGTGGTAATTGATGAGATACAGAGACATCCGGAACTCTTTCCTGTGCTCCGCGTACTGGCGGACAGGCCGAATACGCCAGCCCGCTTTCTGGTCCTTGGCAGCGCTTCGCCCGAACTTCTGCGCCAGAGCTCCGAAACACTTGCCGGCCGAATTCACTATCACGAACTGGGAGGCTTCTCTATTGATGAGGTAGGAACTGAAAATTCTTTACGGCTGTGGCTGAGGGGAGGTTTCCCCAGGTCATATCTTGCCCGCACCAATGCAGGCAGTGATGAACGGCGCCGGGGATTCACCCGTACGTTCCTGGAAAGGGACTTGCCGCAGTTGGGCATTACCATTCGTTCGACTACATTACGGCGGTTCTGGACCATGCTTGCACATTACCATGGTCAGACCTGGAACTCATCGGAATTTGGACGGTCTTTCGGGGTAGCCGATACAACTGTCAGGAACATCTCGATCTTCTTACATCAGCGCTGGTTGTGCGGCAATTGCTGCCGTGGCATGAAAACATATCCAAGCGTCAAGTCAAACACCTAAGTATATATCGCAGACAGCGGGATATTACATTCACTGCTCGGATTAAAAACCGCTGCAGACGTTGAGGGACATCCCAGGCTCGGAGCATTTGCCATGGTGCAGGCGTACGGGAAAATCGGCCGGGTAGTTATTGAGGAAGAACAAAGGAGGGGTAAGACAGAGAGCAGAGGTGATGGTTATCTATCTGATAAAAGAACTCTCCGGAAGATTGATGAATGATTTTGGAAAAGGATTTACTGAGCGTAATGTTCGTAATATGCGGGCTTTTTATTTAACTTTTCCAATTTGGCACGCAGTGCGTACCGAATTAACATGGACGCATTATCGGTTACTTCTGTCAGTTGAGAAAGAGAAGGCACGAAATTTTTATCTGAATGAGGCTGCAGAGGCTGGCTGGAGCACTCGCCAGTTGGAGAGACAGGTCAGTCAATAATTCCTTTTTATCAAGAGCGGAACTGCTCATCAAGCAAAGATGAAAAGCCTGAATTGTGCCTGATGAGGCTAAGATGCCGAGTTGGAACGACCTTACATGTCCAAAGACACCCGAAGACTTGATCAAAGACCCCTATGTGCCGGAAATTTTTTCTGGATGCCTTAAAGTAAAATGAGATGAGCTTGCTCCTTGAAAAACGAGCTTGAAACCGGATTGCTCGGCATTCGAGCAAATTCTCGCAGGAATTCCTTTTCTTGATTTACTAGCGGCATTCAGGGCTTTTCAACTTTTGGTTGCGCGTCAATACAGGAATTTCCGGCAACGGCAATGATCATTTCTACATACGACCTTCATGGTCTTTCGACATATCTACGTACTGGAAGTGATGTCTTTTCTGCCTCATCTGATTCTGAAGATAGGGAAAATTGACCCATAAAGATATCGGACAGATGGATTTCTATGTACGATATTTTGAGGGTAACATAAAGGCAGCAGGCGACAATCCAACAATAGGGATGATCCTCTGCTCTGAAAAGAATGAGACGATAGTAAAGTACAGCGTGCTTAATGAAAAACAAACAGATGTTCGCCTCCCGGTACAAACTGTACCTGCGACAGAAGAAGAACTGGCGAAAGAGTTACGGCATGAGATTGAGTTGATAAGGGGGGAGAAAAGTTTGCATTGATAAAATTATTGAATAACTCAAATGTCAATAGGCAAGTCTGACACCATTTCTACAGATTTTTTTTGACTGGTTCGCTTTTCATGAAGCTCCTTTCAAGCTCGGAACAGAGCGACCAATGCCCTCCAGCCTCTATTAAATCGAATCTCTGCATCATTATCAGAGAAATAGAAGAATCTGCTTCCACATCGTCCATTGTTTTATTCTTGCAGATACATCCACATTTTTTGAAATCCTTGATTAACAGTCTTCCCTGTGATATAAAAATATATATTTAAAACAGAATTGGAGAACAAAAAAATGAAAGTGACAGCATTTAATGGCAGTGCACCAAAGACGGCAATACCGGTATTCTCATCAATTATGCTTTCAGGGAACTGGAAAAAGCAGGGATTGAAACCGAGTTGTTTAACCTTGCAGGTAAAACGATCAGAGGCTGTAAGGCGTGCTACAAATGTTTTGAAAATAAAGATCAAGCAATGCTCGGTAAAAAATGACGTAGTGAATGAATGCATCGGGAAGATGATAGAATCTGACGGTATTATCCTGGGGTCTCCAACCTATTTCGCTGATGTCACTACAGAACTTAAGGCATTGATCGACAGGGCAGGTCTGGTTTCCATGGCCAATGGCGGCCTGTATAAACGTAAGGTCGGCGCTGCGATTGTTGCTATGCGCAGGGGTGGAGGCGTGCATGTGTTTGATTCCATCAACCATTTCTTCTTTATAAACCAGATGATCGTTCCGGGTTCCAGCTATTGGAATCTCGGTATTGGCCGTGAAAAAGGCGAGGTGGAAAAGGACGAAGAGGGTATAAGGACCATGAAAGTCCTCGGCGAAAACATGGCGTGGCTGCTGAAAAAGATACACGGATAAAAATAGTGCCATAAGGGGCAGACCCCTGTGTCTGCCCTTTTAGTGCAGAAGTTCAAGAGTCCAAATCTTGTGGGGGTAAGGTCTACACATTTTACAAGCGAAGGCATTTACCCCCCAAGCTCAGCAGAGCATATCGTTCAATGACTACTTCCTTTTGCCCAGAACATCAATCATCAGAGGGATTGTACTGACCGCTCCAATAATCAGGAGTGTCCACCCTATCTTCTTTCTCTGATCATCGTTGAGCCTGTCTGCCAATAACAGACCTGCGCCTGCTCCCAGCATTGCGCGTGTGCCGGCTATGAGGCCGATTTCCGGTAACGTCAATTCCGATTTCTTCATAGTTCCTCCTTCGATAACTTAAAGTTTATCTTCTGTCATTTTCTGTTTTAATGTATTACTGATCTCCGTCTTTTCTGAGGGGATCCTCACCTCAACCGAGTGTTCCTGACGGTCGTCAACAAGCGGAATAGCATTATCGGGCTGCTCAACGCCATCTACTGTCACACTCGTCTCGCCGCTGCCGTCGCGGGTTTGCAGGACGGTGATATGGTAGATAGTTTCCCTGTACCGGTAGTGCACTTTGAACGACTCCCAATCCGCAGGGAGGCACGGTGCAAAACGCAGTTTGTCTACTTCAAGCCTCAGCCCCAGGAGTGATTCCATGATAAGCCGGTACATCCAGCCGGCTGATCCCGTGTACCACGTCCATCCACCGCGGCCGGTGTGCGGTGAGACCGCATATACATCGGCTGCGACAACGTACGGTTCTACTTTGTAGGTTTCAATCTCCTCCGGAGATCTCCCATGGTTTACCGGGTTGATCATTGACAGCAGTTCCCACGCCCGACTGCTGTCGCCTAACTTTGCGAACGCCATCGCCGCCCAGATCGCGGCATGAGTGTACTGCCCGCCATTCTCCCTGACCCCGGGGACGTACCCCTTTATATAGCCCGGATTCAAATCCGATTTATCGAACGGCGGGTCCAGGAGCTGGATCAGTCTATGATCCCGTCGAACAAGGCGTTTATCCAACGCTTCCATTGCCATGGCTGAACGTTTGGCATCCCCGGCGCCGGAGAGAACAGACCAGCTTTGCGCAATGGAATCAATCCGGCATTCGGGATTACCTGCCGAACCGAGCGGCGAGCCGTCATCGAAGTAAGCGCGGAGGTACCACTCGCCGTCCCAGCCATTCTGCTCGATATTCCGGCGCAGTTGGGCCGCCTCCTTCTGGCAGCGTTCGGCAAAGGGCAGGTCTTCATGCAGGCGTGCAATCTCAGTGAACCGCATGAGCACTTCATAAAGGAAGAACCCCAGCCAAACGCTTTCGCCTTTGCCGTGTTCGCCCACCATGTTCATGCCGTCGTTCCAGTCACCCGAGCCGATGAGCGGCAGGCCATGCTCTCCAAAGCTAAGCCCCTTCAGGATGGCCCGCACACAGTGATCGTACAAACTGGCCGCTTGTTCAGACCGGATGGGAAGATCGTAATACGAGTCCTCATCCGTGTTTACCGGGCGGCCCTCGATGAAGTGGACGGGTTCATCCAATACCCCGGTGTCTCCGGTGCTCAGAACGTAACGGACACGTGGCCAGCGGCAACCAGAGGAAATCGTCCGAACAGTGCGTGCGCACGCCCCGGCCCGACGGAGGATGCCACCAATGCTGGACATCTCCCTCCTTGAACTGACGGGCCGCGCAGAGGAGGAGATGCTCGCGCACGAGGCGCGGCTCTGCGTGGATGAGCGCCATCACGTCCTGCAACTGATCGCGGAAACCGAAGGCGCCCCCTGACTGGTAGTATCCGCTGCGCGCCCAAATGCGGCACGCAAGAGTTTGGTATAAGAGCCAGCCGTTGGTCAGGACATTGACGGACTGGTCGGGTGTTTCCACTTGCACTGCGCCGAGCGTGTGGTTCCAGTACTGCCACACCGCTTCGAGCGCGCTGCGCGCGGCAGCAGATCCCCGGAAACGACGCACCAGGTTGCCGGCGTCATCGGCATCTCGCCCTGCGCCGAGCCTGAAGATGATCTCACGCTCTTGTCCGTCGGCCAGATCGAATGGGACCTGAATAGCGGCGCAGGGATCCAGAGCAGCCCCTACCTTGCCGGAAAGCCGCGACCGTGTCATCGCGGCCGGATTCCGAAGCGTGCCGTTGCGCCCAAGGAACTCGGTCCGGTCGCCGCTTACAGGTCCGAGTCATATCGTCCACATCGAAGAAGGCAATCCGGTCGGCGAACTCCGTGTTGTAGGGGTTTCGCGCGAAGAGCGCGCCGCTGTTCGGGATCAAGTTCGGTGATCACATGCATTGCTCGTTTTCGGCCGCAGGTCGCCAAGCACCCATTCCACGTATCCGGTGGCGGAAAGTCGGCGCGATCGGCCTGACTCGTTTCGCACTTTGAGCACCGTGAACTTGATCGGTGCGTCCAGGGCCACGTAAACCCACACCTCTGAGCGGATGCCGCGCTCCGTGTGCTCGAAGACGCTGTAGCCGAATCCGTGCCGGGTGACGTAAGGCGTCGCCCCGCGGCTGGGCAGCGGCGTGGGGGACCAGAAGTGGCCGCGCTCTTCATCACGGATGTAAAAAGCTTCTCCGCTCGAATCGCTCACCGGATCGTTGTACCAGGGAGTGAGGCGGAACTCATGGGCATTCTCGCTCCAGGTGTAGGCAAGCCCGCTCTCTGAGATGACGGTCCCGAAGTGCGGGTTTGCCAGCACATTCACCCATGGCGCCGGCGTCACCTGCCCGTGCGCGGTCGTAATGACGTACTCGCGCCCATCCGGGGTGAATCCGCCCAGCCCGTTGAAGAACGTCAGATCGTGGCGAGGCAACGCGGCGACCGCCAGGGGTTCGGAGCGGTGGGTCCGGGTCGGTGTAAGGAGCGGCACTGTTACTTCCACAAGACTGCGACGGTTGATCTGGTCCGCCAGCGCCCCCCGGCTGTCGGTGATGATGGCGCGAGCGACCGTTTGGATCAGGATGCGGTCCTCGTTCGATATCTGGTCCGCAGGTCTTACGAAAATGCCGCCGGGTCGATCGGTCACGTTGGCTTCGATGCCTGCGGCAATGAGCCCCATGATCTGGTCGTGCAGAAGCTGCCGGTAACCGGCGTGATCTTCGTTCCAGATCACCAGGTCCACCGCCAGTCCTTTTAGACGCCAGTATGCGTGGGCCTGTACGAGTTGGCGCACCAGGTCGATATTGGCCGGATCTTCAATCTGCAGCAGCACGATCGGCAAATCGCCGGAGATGGCGTAGCCCCAGAGACCGGATTGCCCCCGGTGGTTTTTGATGAGGACGCCCGGTTCGGCGCGCAGCGAGGAATTGGCATAGATTATCGAGCCGGCAAGGCGCCCGTAGAGTTGCGCGTCGGCCTCTGTGGCATTGATCTGCCGCAGAAGCACCTGGCTGTGTGTCCATGCCAGATCAAAGACGCGGTCCGCGAGACGCCGGTCCTGGTATTTCTCCACAAGGCCTAGGCTGCATCGCGGGTTTCGCCGATGCCGGAGACAATATTTATCGTTACCGATTCTTCCGGATCGAGCGTTATCCGATACCGGATGGCGACAATCGGATCGAGCACGGAGCCCTCGCTGCCCGAGAGCGCCCCGTAAAAAAACCAGCTGCCCCGCTCATCGCTTGTGGATCGGCGACCGTGTTTCCGCGGCCGATGAACTGCATGCGGTCCGTCTCATAGGAGACTTCTCCGATCTCCGCCCCATGCACGGCCATCAGGTGAAACATCCATGGCGCCTGCTCGCCCAGGGAGCGGGGCCGGCGGGTGCAGAGGATCGCCCGCTGCTGGCGGATGATCTCGGTCTGAACAAAGAGATTGCTGAATGCCGGATGCAGTGCGTCAGCGGCAGGCGGTGCAAGGACCACTTCCGCGTAACTCGTAACATCAATCGTCTCTGCGCGTCCGGGCCCGGTTGGTGATGCGGATCCGGCGCAGTTCAATGTCATCCTCGGGTGAAACAGCGATCTCGGTATGTGTGTCAAAGTCGTGGTCCCGGCAGCGAAACTCCGCTTTCGCCTCCGAGAAAATCGCTTCATAATTATTCTTGATCGTGTTTGAGCGTCGGCTGATATGCGGTTGACCAGAACTCTCCGCTCGCCACGTCGCGGATGTAACAGAACGTGCCCCAGTTGTCGCGGGTACTGTCTTCGCGCCAGCGTGTCACTGCGATGTCCTTCCAGCGGCTGTAACCGCCTCCCGCATTCGTGATCATCACGTGGTATCTGCCGTTGGACAACAACTGCACTTCCGGCACCGGCGTATCCGGGCTGCTGAAAACGCGCACCGGCATCTCCGGACCACTGGAAGCCGCCTGTATGTCGGAGAGCTCGGAGGTGTGCGAATAAAACGCCGTGGCCTTCGGCACCCGCTCCTGAAGCAGCAGCATGGTCGCCTGGAACAACGGGTCCGACTCGAATCGCTTCTGCATCGGACGGTCCAGGAGCAGATAGGCCAGAGAGAGGAGGCTCATTCCCTGGTGATGCGCCATGAAGGACCGGACCACGGCGCTCGATTGCCCGCGCGGCAGACGTGAAGGTGTGTAGTCGATCGCTTCATAGAAGCCGTACTTCCCTTCAAAACCTTCAGCGGCGAGTCGCTGCAGATTCAGGCACGCCTCCTCGGGCGCAACCATCAGCGCGAGCGCCGAGGCATAGGGCGCAATGACCAGGTCCTCGGCGAGTCCGCGTTTGAGCCCCAGGCCGGGCACACCAAATGCACGGTACTGGTAGTTGAGATGAACATCGATCAGTGTTGTAGCCGGATTCCGACATGCCCCACGGCACGCCGCGCTGCTTTCCATATTCGATCTGTCTCTTCACCGCCGCCTTATAGGTCTGGTCGAGCAGCGTGTGTTCGTATGTCGGCATCACCAGAAGCGGCATCAGGTACTCGAACATTGAACCGCTCCACGAAAGGAGAACCGGCTCTCCGCCGGCGGTGGTGAGCAGGCGTCCCAGGGCAAACCAGCTTTCCTGCGGCAGTTGTCCCTGCGCAATCGCCACGAAACTGCACAATCTCGCTTCCGAAGCAAGCAGATCGTAGTAACTCGAGTCCCGCCGGCGTTCACTAACGTTGTACCCGATGGTCAGTAGATGACGCGTCTTTGTCAAACAGGAAATCATATTCCATACGGGCGAGTTCGCCGGATTGCAGTGCAAGCCGTTCGATAGCCGCAATTCTCTCAATGGCGCGTTGGTTGCCTGGTAATGCGGGGCACTGCGTCCGCCCGAGAACAAGTCTCGCTGCAAGTTCGCTTCCGCAGCGTCGGGATCTCATCTCGGAATAGCCGTTGAACTGTCAGGAGAACCGGCAGCAGTCCAGGGGCAAGAAACGTCAGCTCATCGAGGGCATCCCGGCATTGCCTGGCAAAGGCACGCGCCCACCACCCAGCCTGGTTCTCATGATCGGCATTAATACTGGCCACCACTTCTGCAGCGGATGGTGCCAGATGATCAAGGCACAGCCGAGCCGCCGTAAGCGTAGCCGGCGGGGAATTATATGCGGACTCCATATCCTTCTGAAGTTGAGCGAGCCGTGGCAGGAACAGCTTCTCCTGTAACGTCCACGAGAATCTTTAGCGTGTCGCTCAGTCCGTCAAACAATCTCTCTCCCAGGATCTTTTGATCGGGAAGCGCGAGCAGACCCGGCCGCAATGTCAGAAGGTGAGCGGCGAGGTTCCCGCTGTCTACCGTTGAAATGTAGAGGGGCGACAGCGGTTTCAGAGATTGCGTGTCATACCAGTTGTAGAAGTGTCCCCGGTGCCGTTCCAGGGCTTCCATCGTGCGGAATGCATTCGTCCGTGCGCTCAATGAGTTGTCCGGTTGAAATATAGCCGAAGTCATACGCGGACAAATTCGCGAGCAGCGCAAGTCCCATGTTGGTCGGCGACGTGCGATGTGCGACCACAGCAACGGGATACTCCTGATAGTTATCAGGCGGCAGCCAATTATCTTCCGGGCCGACGAATGTCTCGAAGAAGGCCCATGTTTTTCGGGAAAGCTTCCGGAGAAAGATGGTCTGTTCGTCCGTCAGTCTTGCCCGCGCTGCGGGCGAGCGGCCGGCTGATCCACCACGCTATAACAGGGGAGGCAAACCAGAGACATAATATAGGCCCGGCCACAGCTAAAGCGGCGGGATTCGAAAACATCAGATAGATCACCTGCTGCAAAGGCAACAAGCGGGGCGATCCACATCGTTCGGCAGGACTGCAGCGAGATCCCCTGCAGTGCTTGATTATTGCGATCCTGGCCGCTGTACGGATTCCACTCCAGAAGTCGTTTGTGCGTGATCAGCATTCTCCACGGTTGAACGCACAATCGCATCCAGCGTGAAGAACGCCTCATAGGGGAGACATACGAGAGTAAATGCCGCCTGCGCGAAGTGCCTGCGCGATAGAGCGCACTGCGGCAGTGAGGTGCTGACCCAAAAGCACATCATCCGGTTTCTGAAGCAGGTCCATGATGGAGGTAATCAAAGAAGGAATCAGTATGATCCCGATCACCGACAAGGTCCAGAACCATGCAGATGGCAAAGACTGTCCAGCCCAGCAGCAACAGGAGTGTTAATGCCGAAGGCGCGAGACTGCGCCGAAGGTTGTCGAAGATCTTCCATCGGGACAGCAGCGAGAGCGGGTTCTTTTGAAAGCGGGCATCAAGGCCCGGAACGCCCGGCAGCAGCCATCGTATAATCTGCCAATCCCCGCGGATCCAGCGGTGCCGGCGGTTTACGTCTTCGCTGTAGCGGGATGGATATTCCTCATATAACTGCACATCGCTCAACAGCCCTGCCCGCGCATAGCACCCTTCGATAAGATCGTGGCTGAGCATAAGGTTCTCAGGGAGACGTCCGTTAAGCGCCTGCTCGAATGCGGCGACGTCATAGATCCCCTTGCCGATAAATGAGCCTTCATGGAAGAGGTCCTGGTAAATATCAGAGACAACGCGCGTATACGGATCAATGCCCGGCTCACTTCCGCACATTCTCGCATACCGCGACCGGTTCGTGCCGGGCAGACTTACTGCCACGCGCGGCTGAAGGATGCCGTATCCGGCAACAACCCGCCCTTTGTCTTCGTCGTATTGCGCACGATTCAGCGGGTGCGCCATTGCTCCCACAAACTGCCACGCTGAATCGCGCGGCAGTTGCGTATCGGTGTCAAGGGTGATCAGATACTTCACATCAGATAAGATTGCAGTTTCACCGACTATCAGCGAAAAGCGCTCTTTTGAAACACCCTGTGCGCCGGCATGCAAAAAGGAATTTAATTCCGCAATCTTCCCCCGCTTGCGCTCGTAACCCATCCAAACCCGCTCCCGGGGATTCCATCGGCGCGGACGATGGAAAAGGAAGAACGTATCGCCTTTTGCACTCCTGTACTTTTCATTCAGCTCTTCGATCCTCTTCCGGGCGAGCTGCAGCAGCGGTCCGTCTTCCGGCAGGGTTTCTTTGTCCGCGTCCTGAAAATCAGTTAACAGGCCGAAGTGCAGGTTTTCGTCCCGGTTTGCCAGGAACCTGACTTCAAGCGCCTCGATCAGGTCTTCGATGTTCTGAGCGCTTGTGAGCAGGGTCGGGACCACGGCCAGTGTACGCAATTCCGGCGGGATACCTTTGGAGAAGTCCATTCGCGGCAGCGGATGCGGTGTCACTATCAACGTAGCAAGCCAGTTCACCAGCGCCACCGCCAACTGACTTGAGCACAGCAGAAAGAGGATGCCGATCAGCGCAAGCAGCCAGTCATGCAGCCCGTCGGCATACGCCTTTGCCAATAAGCCGCCGGTGAAAATCACTGTAATCAGCGTGATCGATGCCAAGATAGAGGAACAAAGGAAAACGTGAGATAAATTTTCGAAAGGCCTCAAAGACGGATAAGCGCACTTCTGCCAGCTGTTCAAGCTGCGCCAGTCCCTTGTCTATCAGGTAAAAGCCGACATGTGATGAGCGATCGTCGAAGCATTGATTGTTGTCTTTAGAGGCTGCGTTTTCACGCGCAAACCGGATCGCTTCGGCCGCCACTTCGCTCTCGGACAACCGGCTGTTCTTCGCGATCTTCTCTACAACGTGGCGGTAACGGTCACGAGTAGAAAAATCCATCCTGCCGTAAACCCCGCCGGGGTCCTCACGCAGTATCTGTTCGACAACGCTCATCGTCTCAACGAACTCGCGCCAGTCCATCGCTCCCAGGAAACGGAGGCTGCCGATGCTGTTGCTCATCGAGACCTGGTCGGCGGCCTGCTGCTGGTTCTCCGACTGCACCAACTGCTCAACCGTCTGGCCGTATTCGGAGAGCCGCTGCTCGATCCAGGTAAGCGGAATGCAAGGGCAGGGCCCTGTCCCTTCAGCCGGCGCGTAAGTTCCGCAACAAACGAACTCACCATCGGCGGGCCTGACCGCGCCATATCCGCGATCACCAGAATCAGGCTCTTCGGGTCTTTCTCAGCGGTCTCCGTCATCTGGTCCGCCCAATAGTCGGCGAGGTTCCGGTCGATCCTGTCAGCGGCGATCCGGGCTGCAACGCGCCGGAGATTCTCGATCAGCGCCAGGCGCAGCATGATGGGGATGGCCCACAATTCGCCCAGACTTCAGGGCAGTGACTGTCTGGTAGGCCGCTACAAAACTGCTGAGACTCTCCGGATCCACCCGCCCATCGCCGTGCGAGATCGTCTCCAGCGCAATGTCATATACGCGCGGAAGACCGGCCGAGGGACCATTCAGCAGCCGGGGCAGTTCCCGGCTGTAACCCTTTGGCAAATGCCTTCTGGCCGTGCGGATCTGCTCTTCGATCAGATAGAAGTTGTCGAGCAGCCATTCCCCTGCCGGAGTAATCCTGCGGTCTGCCTTGACCGCCTCTGTAAGCAGGTGGCGGACATCAAGCAGGACGCTCTTCATTCTCAGCCAGCCGTGTCAGGAGCTGCTCCGGGGCATGGTCCGGGCCCAATTTATGTGAGCCTGCGAGGACCTTGCCATGCTGCTCCATCTGATAGGCGCTGAATAACTCCGCCCGCAGCGGCGGCTCGTTGTCCGGCGTACTCTTTCATGTACGGCTGTTTCCGCTGAGGCTCTCCCTCAAACGGGACAGGTTTTCAAGAACGCTCCTGCTGCTTATCTTCAAGTTTGAGGTCTCCTTCTGAGAAGTAGGGGCGTATTGCAATACGCCCCTACTCATTAAATAAAATAGTAATCAGTGTGGTGGTGTTAGACTATCACTCTTCGGTCAGCCTGTGTTTATGCTGTAATATAGACCATTATATCAGATTGCTGTCTTGAAGGTTTCAGTCAACTCGTGGCAGGAGAACGTTGCAAGGCTATCCCTTTGCCCTCGGTCTCTTATTGGCCTCGAGGACCCTCTTTCTGAGTCTGATGGACTGGGGGGTTATTTCGACAAGTTCGTCTTCTTTGATGAATTCTATCGCCTGTTCGAGATTCAGGAGCTTCGGCGGGATCAGCATCAGGGCTTCGTCAGTTCCAGAGGCGCGCATGTTGGTCTGCTTCTTTTCCTTTGTAACATTAACATCCAGATCGCTTTCCCTCGAATTTTCGCCGATAATCATTCCCTCATAAACAGGCATATTTTCTTTAATCAGCAATGTGCCTCTCGGCTGCAGGTGAAAGAGCGCATAAGTTGTTGATTTGCCGCCTCTGTCAGAAACCAGCACTCCTGTCTGCCGCTTTGAGATATGCCCGTGCCACGGCTCATATCCGTCAAACAGGTGATTGAGGAGTCCTGTGCCCCTGGTGTCTGTCAGGAACTGGGAACGAAAACCTATCAAACCCCTGGAAGGGATTTTAAATTCAAGTCTTACCCTGCCGCTTCCGTTGTTCTGCATCTTCTGCATCTTCCCCTTCCTCATCCCGACCTGCTGTGTCACCACACCGACAAAATCCTCAGGCACATCTATCACGAGCAGTTCCATCGGCTCATGCAAGACCTCGTTAATCTTCTTTGTTATCGTCTCCGGCATTGAAACAGAAAGCTCGTATCCCTCGCGCCTCATCATCTCAACGAGGATCGCCAGCTGCAATTCACCGCGCCCCATTACATTAAACGAGTCCGAGGCGCTGTCAAAATCAACCTTTATGGAAACATTGTAAAGGAGTTCCTTTTCCAGTCTTTCCCTGAGATTTCTTGACGTCACATACTTGCCTTCTTTGCCGGCAAAAGGTGAGTTGTTAATGGAAAACACTATTGAAATGGTCGGCTCGTCAACCTTTATCCTCGGCAGGGGTTTCGGGTTTTCCACGTCAGTAATCGTATCGCCTATAGTTATACCTTCAATGCCTGCAAGGGCCACAATATCACCGGCAGACACTTCCTTTACATCAATCCTCTCAAGCCCCTGAAATGTATAAATAGTTGTGATCTTTCGCTTTAAGGCCTCCCCGTTGCTGTTTATCATGGCAACGATATCGCCTATCCTTACTGTCCCCGAAAAAATCCTCCCGATGGCGAGCCTGCCGACATAGTCGTTATAGTCGATATTTGTAACAAGGTATTGAAGAACGCCGTTACCGTCGCCGTCCGGCGCAGGGACTGTTTTAAGAATTACATCAAACAAAGGCATTAAGTCCTCAGATCCGTCATTCAAATCAAGTTTGGCAATTCCCAATTTGGCATTTGTATAGACAATCGGAAATTCAAGCTGCTCTTCAGTTGCATCAAGGTCAATGAACAGATCATACACTTCGTTCAGGACCTCCTGGATCCTTGCATCAGGTCTGTCGATCTTGTTTATCACAAGGATAGGCGGCAGATTGAGCTCAAGGGCCTTTCTCAACACGAATCTTGTCTGGGGCAGGGGCCCTTCCGAAGAATCAACAAGGAGCAGCACCCCGTCAACCATCTTCATTATCCTCTCCACCTCCCCGCCGAAATCCGCATGGCCCGGGGTATCCAGGATATTTATCTTTACTCCGTTGTATTCGACAGCGGTATTCTTTGCCATTATAGTGATGCCTTTTTCCCTTTCAAGATCATTGCTGTCCATGACCCTTTCCTGCACCCTTTCATTGGCGCGGTAGATTCCCGCCTGTTTAAACATGCAGTCCACAAGGGTCGTCTTGCCATGGTCCACATGGGCGATAATGGCGATGTTTCTTAAATCTTCTCGTTTCATAAAACCTCTTTCATAAGAAAAGCTATCAGCATGACAACTGAAAAACTCTAATTTTTGATTTCCGCCATTTATCAGACAATTCACTACTGCATTATTCAAGATTATTGAAGAACGTGAAGCAGCTACGTCGCGGTTAAAGACGGTGTAGCGTTATTATAAACTATTCAGTCAATATAATACTATCCCACGCACTATACAATCCCTTTTTATTATAGTAAGATTAAAAAAGTGCTATTCTAAATACTTCACAGCCTACTGGAGTAACAACCTGGAATGGAAAATAAAAGCCCTTCTTATAGTGAAACAAAGCAAGGAATTTTTCTCAGTGACTCCCGCCTATTCAGGCATATTGCACCAGCGCTGGTCGTTTGCATTGGTATCGCCCTGTCTGTTTTACTTTTCATGACTACAGAAAAAATTGAAGATGACCGGATAAAGGCCGGATTTGAGCAAGAAGCCCAAAACCGTTTTGCGTCCTTTAAAAATATATCAGATAATTACCTTCAGGAACTCGAGGCCCTTAAGGCCTTTTACGCCGCTACCGAAAAGGTCACGCGGGCAGAGTTCCGGGTATTTACGAAAGAACTGCTGTCACATTTTAATCGCACACAGGCGCTTGAGTGGATACCGCGGGTGCCTGATACTGAGCGCGCTGCTTTCGAGGCAGAGGCCCGCAGGGAAGGTCTTCCTGATTTTCAGATAACTGAGAGAACGGCACAGGGAGTCATGGTAAAGGCAGACCGCCGTCAAGAGTATTTCCCGGTATATTTTATTGAGCCGTTTAAGGGAAACGAAGCGGCCCTCGGCAATGACCTGGCCTCAGAACCGTTAAAACTTGCGGCGCTCAACTATGCTCGTGATACCGAAGAAGTTATTGCAACTGCCGGCATTAAGCCCGTGCAGGGAAAAGGAGAGAGCTACAGCGTCCTCATATTGCAACCGGTCTACCGTAAAGGCCTGCCCGCAGATTCGATCGAAGCGAAACGCAATAACCTCGAAGGTTTTGTGCTGGGGGCTTTCAGGCTGGGGGACCTGCTGGAAGAGGCAATGTCTTCTTTCGTCCCTGCAGGTATAGATATTTACCTTTATGACATTTCGGCCAATGATAAAGAAAACATTTTATACTTTCATACATCGCGTGTACGGGCCGCACAAACCTCACCGGTTTCCAACATTAATGAACTCACTAAAGGCCTGCATTATTCCGGATCATTTGAAATGGCAGGCCGGAAATGGCTGGCGCTGTTCATTCCCACACCTGATTATATTTCGTCAAAAAAGACATGGGATGCGTGGTGGTTTCTTGCAGGCGGAATTCTGGTCACAGGTTTGCTTGCCGGATACATAAAGCTCATTACAGGTCAAACAGCGCAGGCCCGGCAGTACTCTTCTGAGTTATTTAAAGCAAAAGAAGGATTGGAACATGAAGCTACAGAGCACAAAAAAACTGAAGAGGCCATGAGAAATAGTGAGGAGCGTTTTAAAGCACTTACCGAGAGCACAAGTGACTGGATCTGGGCAGTAAATGAAAACGCCGTATATACCTATGCCAGCCCAAAAATAAAAGATCTCCTGGGATACGAACCTAAAGAAGTCATCGGCAAGACACCTTTTGATTTTATGTCTCAGGAAGAAGCAAGACGCGTCGCAGAGGAATTTGGTGAAATTGTAAAAGCCCGAAGACCGATAGAACGGTTAGAAAATGTCAACTTGCATAAAAACGGGCATTTTGTTGTTTTGGAGACAAGCGGGGTCCCCATTTCTGATGCTGAAGGATATTTCAGAGGTTATCGAGGCATCGATCGTGACATCACCGAGCGTAAGAAGATGGAAGACCGGATCGTGGCATCACTGGAAGAAAAAGAAATCCTTCTGAGAGAGATACATCACCGGGTCAAAAACAACATGACCGTAATTTACAGCCTGCTCGACCTGCAGTCCAAATTTACATCTGAACGGCATGACAGGGAAATGCTCAATGACGCCAAGGCGCGTATTAAAGCCATGGCGCTTATCCACGAAAAACTTTACAGGTCCAAAGATATGGCTAAAATCGATTTCAGCGATTACCTCAGGGACATACTGAACAATATGTTTATGTCTTATTTGAAGGACCCCGGCAGGATAGCGTTGAATATAGAGGTACGTGATGTCGATTTAGGTATTGACGACGCAATCCCATGCGGGTTGATCATTAATGAACTGGCCTCAAATTCCCTGAAGCATGCCTTCCCTGATGACAGAACGGGTGAAATCACAGTGGGCATGCGGCCATACGACAATGATATGATAGAATTGATTGTAGCAGACAACGGTATTGGTCTGCCGGCTGATCTGGATTCCAGAAAAAAAGCATCGATGGGACTTAGTCTTGTTGATGCCCTGGTCAATCAGCTTAATGGAAAAATCGAATTGCACAAGGACGAAGGGACTAAATTCAGGATCACCTTCATGAGCCATAAATGACCGTAAAGAGCAGTATCATGATAGTTGAAGATGAAGGGGCCACTGCCATGGTGATTCAAAGGAGCCTCGAAGAGATGGGATATGCTATTACCTCTGTGGAAACTACGGCAGAGGGGGCAGTAAAAAAAGCATCCGAGGAGAAACCGGACCTGGTTTTGATGGACATCGTGCTTGACGGAGCAATGGACGGCATTGAAGCCGCACGGCAGATATACTCCGGATTCAACATCCCGGTAGTGTATATCACGGCCCATTCGGATGAAAAAATAGTCCAGAGGATAACGACGACCGAGCCCTTCGGATATATTATCAAGCCCTTTGATGAACGGGACCTGCGTATTGCCGTTGAGATAGCTCTTTACAAACACGGGATGGAAACAAAGTTAAGGAAAAGCGAGAATGAATTGAAGAGGCACCGGGAGCGCCTTATGGAACTGGTTGAAGAGCGTACATACGAGTTGAAGGAGACCAACAAAAAACTGGAACTCGAGATCAGAGAGCGTGAGACGGCAGAGGCAGAGGCCCTGCGCGCCGGTCACCTCGCAGCGCTGGGTGAATTGGCAGCAGGAGTAGCTCATGAGATAAACAATCCCACGAACGGCATTATCAATTACGCTGAGATATTGGCCAATGAAAGCAGAGAGGGAAGCAAAGAGCATGACATTCTCAAACGGATTATTAAAGAAGGTGAACGTATTGCAAACATTGTCATGAACCTTCTTTCATTCGCGCGGGACAGCAGGGAGAAGAAACACCCGGTACATATTCATGAAATAATAAATGACGCACTGGCCCTGACGGAAATACAGCTCATGAAAGACGGTATCAGGCTCAAAGTGGACGTCCCTGTAAATTTACCGGAAATTATTGCCCAGCCGCAACAGATCCAGCAGGTCGTATTGAATATCATAAGTAATGCCCGTTATGCACTTAACCAGAAGTGCCCGGAAGCAGATAAAGAAAAGGTCCTTGTTTTAACCGCCAGGGAAGTAACTGTTGATAACTCCTCATACATTTTAATAACATTTTATGATAACGGCACAGGGATACCTGCCGGGATACTGGGTAACGTTATGAATCCATTCTTTACTACCAAGCCGAACAGACTCGGCACCGGCCTGGGTCTTAGTATAAGCCATGGAGTTATAAGCTCCCATGGGGGCAGGATCAACATTGAGAGTGCTGAGGGAGAGTTCACTAAAGTAACAATCGAATTGCCCTGCAGCAATGGAAATTACGGAACGTGAGGAAGAGGGATAAATGACCGCAAAGAGCCGCATCATGATAGTTGAAGATGAAGGGGCCACTGCCATGGGAATACAAAGGAGCCTCGAAGAGATGGGATATACTATTACTTCTGTGGAAACTACAGCAGAGGGGGCAGTAAATAAAGTGTCGATCGATAAACCGGACCTGGTGCTTATGGATATCTCATTAGCAGGAAAGATGGACGGGATTGAAGCAGCAGAACAGATAGTCTCCGGATCCAATATCCCGATAGTATATATCACGGCCCATTCAGATGAAAAAATAGTCCGGAGAATGATGAAAACTGGACCTTTCGGATATATTATTAAGCCCTTTGATGAACGGGACCTGCGCATTGCCGTTGAGATAGCTTTATACAAACACGGGATGGAAACAAAGTTAAGGGAAAGCGAAAACAAATTCCATTCACTGTTTAACAATGCCTCTGACTGTATTTTCCTTTTTTCTCCGGCAACAGATGATCTTATAATAGAGGACCTCAATCCTGCCGCTTGCGCCATGCACGGGTATAACAGAGAGGAATTGATCGGGAAGCCTATTTCGCTCCTGGATGATCCGGAAACGAGGAAGCATATTCCTGAAAGGGCAAAATCTTTGATGTCCGGAAAACCGCTGTTTTTTGAAGGAATGCATATCCGTAAAGACCGTTCAACCTTCCCGGTAGAAATATCCGCCCGGCTGATTCACATACAAGGAAAGCCATATATTCTTGCTACTGATCGCGATATAACAAAACGCAAGAAAATGGAGGAACACTTAAAGGCTATATCTATCACCGACGAGCTTACAGGCCTTTTCAACAGGCGCGGTTTCTTTACCCTGGCAGACAAGGAATTTAAACTGGCAGACAGGCATAAAAGGAGAATGTCGCTTATCTATCTGGATCTGGACGGTTTGAAGGCAATAAATGACAAACTCGGGCATGAGGCCGGGGACCATGCTTTGGTGGATTCAGCAAACATACTCAGAAAGAGTTTTCGCGAGTCGGACATAATGGGCCGCATGGGAGGAGATGAATTTGCCGTTCTTATAACAGATGGCTCTGAAGCTGACATTGAGAAAATAGCAGTAGCCCATATTCAGCAAAACCTGAAAATCCATAATGAACAGGCTGGACGCAGCTATACACTTTTACTCAGTATGGGATTTGCACATTATGATCCCGGTTCACCATGTACAATAAGTGAATTAATAAAACAGGCTGATTCGTCGATGTATGAGGACAAAAACAAACACAAACTTGCAAAAAACATGTGATATTTTTATTGTGGTTTCCAATATAAGACTATAAAATATTGACCCAATAAAGCCCGGCTAATGGAGACGATGTGCCTGACAAAGACAAAAAGGACCATCTCATTGATGAGTTAACAAATAAAACGAAGGAGCTTAAAAAAGATATTTATGTCCATGAAAGACTCCAGGAAATACTTGTCAACGCAAAAAATGAATGGGAGCAGACTTTTGACGCAATCCCAGATATTATTCTTGTAATTGATAATGAGCACAAAATTATAAAAGCCAACAGGGCGCTGGCTGATAAACTGGGAGTTAATAGAGAATCGCTGATAGGCAAGCACTGCTATGACATTATTCACGGATCAAAAGAACTCCCGCCGGACTGTCCTCACAGCGCAACTTTGATCTTCAGGCAGGGAAGTCATAAGAGAGGCTTATGAAAATAAACTGGAAGGCCACTATCTGTTCAGCTCCACCCCTTTACTCGACAATAAGGGACAGCTTAAGGGTGTTTTAGAAATAGCACGTGACGTAGGCGAGCAGAAGCGGGCAGAAGAAGCGCTTAAGCAAAGCGAAGCAAAGGCAAAAGCAATATCAGATTCTTCAATAGACGGCATTATTGTTATAGACGGGAAGGGGTTTATTACATATTTTAATCATGCCTCTGAGAAGATATTCGGCTACAAAGCGGAAGAGGCCGTCGGCAAAGAACTCCACAACTTTCTCGTTTCTGAAAACGCCAGAAAAGCATATTATCAAAAACTCCCTGATTTTGAAAAAACAGGACAATGCCAGGTTGTCGGGAAGGTCCTTGAAGTGACCGCTACAAGAAAAGACCAATCGAGATTTCCTGTGGAGCTTTCCATATCCTCCTTTCAATTAAACGGGCAGTGGTATTCTGCAGGGTCAATACGCGATATCACAGAACGTAAAAAAATGGAAGAACTGCTGCTGACAACCTCGATAACCGATCCTTTAACAGGGCTTATGAACCGCCGGGGGTTTTTTAATTTTGCCGAAAAACAGATCGATATTTTCAAACGCAGCAAGAGAAACCTCACAGTTCTTTTCCTGGATCTCAACGATCTGAAAGAAATTAATGACAATTTTGGACATAATGCAGGAGATCAGGCGCTTCTTGATATTGCCGGTATACTCAGGAAGACTTTCAGGTCGTCCGACATTATTGCCCGTATTGGAGGAGATGAATTTACAGTGCTTATAATAGATCCCCAATCCCCTGATATAGAAAAAATCATTAACAGTAAAATTAAGAACAATCTCACAATTCACAATGAAAAAATGAAACGTGAGTACAATCTGTCTCTCAGTATGGGATTTGCCCATTTTGATCACTTTTGTCCGTCTTCCATTGATGCCCTTCTGGTAAAGGCTGATGCGTTAATGTATGAAGACAAACAGCGGCAGAAATCTGATAAAAATACAACCTCCTGATCTTATGCCAAAATATCGTTATGACAGCTTCTAATCAATCACCAGTCTCATATTTAAGTTAATAAGCGTTTAAACCGATTATATATATACAAAAAGAGATAAACGGTTTTTAAAAAACTTAAAGGAACAGCATGAAGAGAAAAAAATTAGGGGAAATACTTTTAGAAGAAGGGTTGATTACAGACGAACAGCTCGGGACCGCCCTCACTATTCAAAAAGGAAAAAACAAAAAGCTCGGGAAAGTCCTCATAGAGTTGGGTTACATAAACGACATACAGGTGGCGGAAACGCTGACAAAACAACTCTCTCTCCAGATGGTCGATTGCAGAAAATATAACCCTTCAAGAGAAATCCTGGCTCTTGTTCCAAAAGAAATTGCCGAGAGCAAGCTCGTGCTGCCGCTTGAACTGAAAAATAAAAACCTTCTGGTTGCCATGGCAAATCCACTCGAATGGGAAACCATAGAGGATATTTCATTTGAAACAGGATTAAAATTGACCGTTGCAATCTCATCAGAGAACAACATACTGAACGCAATAGAACAATATTATGGCTCCTCAGATGAAACATGGAATGTCCTCAAGGAACTGCCGACATATGATGGAGTAGAGTTTATCAAGGAACAAGTCGACGATGAAAAACATACATCTGTTTATCAGTCAGTATACTCGGACAGTGAAGCGCCTCCTATCGTCCGGCTTGTAACGATGATCATTGCCGACGCGGTCAAGGCAGGGGCAAGCGACATCCATATCGAGCCGAGAGAGAAAAGCGTCCAGGTCCGCTACAGGGTAGACGGAGGGCTCAAGAATGTACAGCATTATCCCAAACAGATCGCGGAGGCGGTCACCTCGAGAATAAAAATAATATCGAATCTCGATATCACCAACCGGAGGTTCCCACAGGACGGCAGAAGCGCATTGCGTCTTGAAAATAAGAACGTGGACCTCAGGATATCGACTCTCCCGTCAATTTACGGAGAGACTGTTGTTATAAGGCTGCTTGACGCCTCAACGGGATTGATCCCGTTGAGCCATTTGGGTATCGCCAGTAATATCCTGAAGCCGCTTATTAATATATTTAACCAGCCGCAGGGTATGCTCCTTGTTACAGGCCCGACAGGAAGCGGAAAAACAACCACATTGTATTCCATACTTCAGCAGCTCAGGACCGAGACAAAAAATATCATAACACTTGAAGACCCGGTGGAATACAAACTTGGAGAAATAACCCAGGTCCATATAAATGAGGGGATAGGCTTTACCTTTGCCAATGCGCTGCGTTCCGTACTGAGGCAGGACCCGGATATTGTGATGGTCGGTGAGATCAGGGACATGGAAACAGCAGAAATTGGCGCGCGGGCTGCGTTGACAGGCCATTTCGTATTAAGCACCCTGCATACCAATGATACGGTTTCTACAATTAACCGCTTAATTGATATCGGGTTGCAACCCTTCCTCGTGACAGCTGCTGTCAGCGGCATCATCGCACAAAGGCTTATCAGAAAGATCTGCACCTACTGCAAGGTTGAAATGCCGGAGCCGGAAGAACTGGTCCGGTTTGAAGTCACGCGTTTTAAAACTTATTATAAGGGAGAAGGCTGTGACAGGTGCAATCATACAGGATACAAAGGCAGGATAGGGATTTACGAACTTTTGCATATGGACACAAAACTGAAACGGCTCATTTCAAAAAATTTCACCGTAGATGAGCTTTGGGATGTTGCTCGTAAATCGGGCACAAAGTCACTTTTTGAAGACGCCTGGGCCAAAGTGGGGGAAGGCATAACGACTGTGGAAGAGGTACTTTCAAAGATCCCTTATCCGCTTTTCCTGAGTGAAATGAGAAGAGAGAAAGAACAGAAAGATATTAACGAAATTCATGCGGGAGCGGACAGCCTTCAATAATTACATTGTCACCTTTGTAATGACGCCGTGAAGTTTCTCCGGAGGGAACTCGTAGAACTTTATAAACGTGGGCGCAATCCTTTTTATCAACGCAAAGATTTTCCAGAAAATGCTTTTGGCGGAAATATCTTCAAGTCCGTAATAAACCGCCCTCTCATCTATCCCCGCCTGACCGAGAATGTCATCCGCTGTTATGACCTCCATGTACCCGAACTGTATTTCGAATGACCTGATGCCGAATGCCATGTCCTCCCTGTAAAAGCCTGTGATCCCGAACGGATCGTTCCTGCCGGTTATAGAAAGAAAGACATTGTCCTCATAGATGATGCCGTGAGAAAACATGGTCTGGGTGATATAAGAAGGAATGTTCCTGACATCACGTATAAGAAAAAGAGCGGTGCCTTTTATTTTTGGAGAGGTCGCATACGCCTCCTTGAATTTCGGGATGAATTCCTGATAGGGCATAAAATCCATCTTTTTATAAAGACTCTTTTGTCCCTGTGTATAAAGAAGTATCATCGAAAACGGGACCATTGCAATTATTAACGACCAATAACCCCCATGCGGGATCTTATAGAAATTTGCAGAAAGGTACAGCATATCAACACATGTTACGATGAACGAGAGCATTGAGAACATGGGTTTTCTCTTAAGATAAAAGATCCATGTCATAATTATCCCTGTAATTGTCATCGTACCGGTGACCGCCAGACCGTAGGCTGCAGCAAGACGTTGCGACTCGCCAAACTCCAGCATTATGAATATAACGGATATGAGCAGGAACCAGTTAACGGATGCGATGTATATCTGGGATTTTCTTTCAACAGAGGTGTAGCCTACTTTCAAAGGAGGCATTATACGTATGGTAATCGCCTGATAAATAATTGAGAACATACCGCTTATCATGGCCTGTGAAGCGATTACAGTTGCGATAACACTGAGCAGCAGAAACGGTATATATATAAATGAGGCGTAGTGAAACACCATTTCAAAAAGGATATTTTTTGCATCAGGGTGTTTCAGCAAAAATGCGCCCTGCCCAAGATAGTTCAATACAAGAGCTATAAAAACAGTTATCCAGGCATGCCTTATAGGTTTGGCCCCGAGGTGTCCCATATCTGCATAAAGGGCCTCGCCTCCAGTTGCACAGAGGATGATCTCCCCGAGAGCTATGTAACCCTTCCAGCCGTTTTCGAGCAGGAAATGGATCCCGCAATACGGGTTAACTGCCTTGATGATTTCGGGCGCATCGTATAGATATATAACGCCTGAAAATGCAAGGGACAAAAACCATACACACATGATGGGGCCAAAGGCAAAAGAGACTTTTTCAGTTCCTTTGCTCTGAATAACAAACAGTGCTATAGCAATTAAGATAGCAGCCAATACGATAGTCCCCCCAGAAACATTTTCAAATCCCGGTATTAGAACAGACCCCTCTACAGCGCTAAGGATACTGATGGCGGGCGTAATGACCCCGTCGCCTATGAGAAGGGAGATGCCTACAAATGTCAGTATAGTTATGAATGCCGCTTTCTTTCTACCGCTGACAAGCGGCGCAAGGATCTCCTTGAGAACTATGGTGCCCCCTTCGCCTCTGATACTCAAACCCATTGCAAGCCAGTCGTACTGGATGAAAACAAGGAAGAAGAGCGTCCAGATAATCAATGACAAAACACCAATGATATTATCAGCAGTGGGTTGAAGGAGGAGGAAAACTACCGTTAATGTGTATATAGGACTTGTGCCGATGTCGCCGAATACAAGCCCCAGGGCCTTGATAATGCCTTTCATCGCATTTACCTGTCTTGTAGGGGCGGGTTTCAAACCCGCCCTGCAATCTATTCCAATAATTGAAAACTATATATCATACGTCAGGGGTATTCGTTTAAGCAATGATCATCTCAGTTACTCACTCAGGCTTCCCCTGCATCCGGTTTATATATAATGGGAGTGACGCTTCATGTCTTCCATCGACAGCAAGGTCTATGGAATATTCTCCGAAGTTGTGGAATTTAAGGCCCTGAATATTGAAGATCATGTTCATTGAAATTGAAGACGGCATTTCTCTGAATTGAACATTTATGCCGGCCTCAAGTGACGGAATAACTGCTTTGCCGTCTTCATCAACAATATTTATTCTGACCTTATGGTCGCCTTCTTCTATTCTTGAAAAACGTACCCTTAATGCAATTGCACATTGTGGATGAACGGCCGGTACCTGCTTCGTCCATATTACATCGAACGTGCCAAGGATATTCAGTTTTCCATGATAATCCGCTGCAGCATCACAAAGCACAAAAAGTTCGATCTTCACTTATATCTCCTTTTATTTTTGTTCACGGAACAGTGCCATCCCGACTGACTCGTATTCAAGTACAAGCGCTGACAGAAAGACGGTTTTATCTTCCGTTGATATTACAGGCGTTTACTTTTTACGTTTATCCTGTATATAAATCGCTTTTGAAGGCCCTTCCCCCACGAGACGTTCTTCTATTTCAAATAGTTTTGTCGCGGCAACCAGTTCCCCGAGTTTGTAGTAACCGTAGTTGCGCGGATCAAAATCAGGGGCCTGCTTGGCAATGTTACTTCCAACCGGTGCGAGATGGGCCCATCCGCTGTCGTCTGACGATGCCTCTACGGCATTCCTCAACAGGTTGACGAGCTTCGTATCCTGCTTCAGGTCATTGGCGGTTTTTCGTTTTATGGACGTACTGTCATCTGCCTTGGATACCAGGACCTCAGCATATATAAATTTGTCACAGGCGGAGACAAAGGGTTCCGGGGTTTTCTTCGCTCCAAATCCATAAACAACAAGCCCGGATTCCCTTATCCTTGACGCTAATTTGGTAAAGTCACTATCGCTTGAGACTATGCAGAAACCGTCAAATCTATTGGTATACAGCAGGTCCATTGCATCAATGATCATGGCGGAATCAGTTGCATTTTTTCCAACAGTATACCGGAATTGCTGTATCGGCTGAATTGAATACAGCAGCAATACGTCTTTCCAGCTTTTCAGATGAAACCCTGTCCAGTCCCCATATATCCTCTTGACGTTAGCAGTCCCGTACTTCGCTATTTCAGCTAACAGCGCCTCTATGATCGCAGGCTGCGCATTGTCAGCATCAATTAACACGGCCAATTTTTGTGTCTGTCCATTAGTCATCATCCCTCCCTGTTATTTTAATGTAGCACTTTATTGTCCTGCTCATGAAAATATTAACATTCCGGAAGATGATTAACAATGAGAAAATTCAGGTTTTTCCGGACAGGGGCACGTTGCAACGTGCCCCTACTTAACATCGGGCTTAATTAATATTGGTTTCAGGCCGAATCTTTTATTTATATCCTGAACTATGGCAGCGCCCTGCTGTTGTGTCGATATCCCCTTGATCTTAATGAAGTGAAAATTATTCCTTTTATCCATGTACGCCCCCGCGTAGTATTTTTTTATTTTCAACAGCATCTCCTGAGCATAATCGGGATTTTTCCACGCGCCAACCTGAATTGAATAATCAGGCTTTTCTATCCGGGCCTTGCCGTCAGCCGGCAAAGTTTGTTTGATAGTTGCAGCAGGCGGTGATGCCTGCTCCGGTGAAACAATGGAAGAAACTCCGGTATCTTTTTTATTATGGCTCAAAAGAACAAATACCGTTATCACAATAGCTGTCAGGACCAATGATGCAACAATTATGTAGTAGCCGGTCTTCTTTCTGTGATCATTTTTTTCAGGTATTAGATCTGAATCATAAATATCTGCTTTGCTGATATAACCATTTTCATCACTATTTTCAGTCTCCCCGGAATAAAACTGTCCTTCAGTTTTACGGGCCGGTTCAGGTCCCGGTTCTTCTTTATGTGGATCAGTATCATTTGTTTCCTTAACTGAAGGTCCTGCGTATTCCCGGCGAAAAGAAGTGACAGGGAACATATCCCCGTTTAAGGACAGCATATTCATTATATTGTCCTCAGCAATCTTATTCAGGTTTTGAAAACTTATGCCTGCAAAGGTCTTAAACTTGTCAGATTCTTTTTTCCATATGATACTGCCTCTGCAAGAAACGTCCACGCCGCCGTGAGGGTCCTTGATTACTAATTCCAGTTCCTTTCCCGGCTCTATGTCAACGACCTGTGACTCGAAACTGAGGCCCTCATACGAAAGATTTCTTGATATGCCGAAAGAATATCCGGCCGTCGCCTTTAAAGATTTAAATTGTATTACCCTGTAAATATCTGCTCGTTCAGACGCCCTTTTTTCATGCGGTATGCCTGTTCTTCTCATGCCGGATATAGCTTATCATATATACCATGCTAGAGAAAATGGGGAAGGCGATGATCAGTGGCACGTTGCAACGTGCCCCTACATTTAATTCAATACCTCTCGACAAGCTCTTTATACCTGAAGCACTTTTTAATATGATCATTCACCATTCCGGTTGCCTGCATATGGGCATAGACAATTGTCGAGCCGACAAATTTGAAGCCCCTCTTTTTCAGATCCATGCTTATGAGGTCTGACAGTTCTGTTTTTGCGGGAAGCTCTTTCAGGGATTTGAACCTGTTATAGACAGGTTTGCCGCCGGTAAAACTCCAGATGTATTTATCAAAGGTCCCGAATTCTTTTCTTACTTTGATAAATGCCTTTGCATTTACAACAGCGCTTTCAATCTTTAACTTATTGCGGATGATCCCGCTGTCTTTCAGGAGGGAATTAATTTTTCGCTTATCATACCTTGCGACCTTGTTGAAATCAAAATTATCAAAGGCCTTTCTGAAATTTACCCTTTTCCTCAGGACAGTGAGCCAGCTTAGTCCTGCCTGGAAACCTTCAAGGACAAGAAACTCAAACAGCTTCCTGTCATTATGCAGAGGGACCCCCCATTCCTTGTCATGATATTCAATAAGAAGCGGGTCTCCGGTCGGCCATGAACAGGTTTGTTGATCTTTCAAAAAAGCACCTGACACGCAACCCCTTCCTTTTTAAATCCCTTCATCAGCTCTTTCCCCTTTTGCGAGAAAAAACTGTCCTCCATGGCCCACTGCATCCCGTGTTTTTTGTATAACCAGTCCGCGTAATGATAGTTCAGCCTGTCTATAAGCACATTATCCACCTTTCCTTTTAATTCGCTGACCAGCCCCTCGGCGCCCGGCAGGACCGGCGCTATCATGGCAAAGGTCGTGATCCCTGCCGAGTGAAGTTTCTCCAATGCCTCGATCCTCTTTTTAACGGGCGGGGCCCCGGGTTCGAAGATCTTTCTTATTTTTTCATCGGCCGTGGTTATTGTGAACCCTACCTCGGCATCGCCTGCTCTCTTAAGTATCTCAATGTCCCTCAGGACAAGAGGGGATTTGGTCTGAATGGTGAAAGGCCAGCTGTTCTCAGCGAGAATGGAAAGACATTGCTTCGTGATCATATACTTATTTTCCAGAGGCTGATAGGGATCGCACACGCCGCTTATCCATACGCGTCCGACCTTTTTTTTCTTTACTTCACGGGCCAAAAGCTCAGGGGCGTTTATTTTTACATCAACAAAATCCCCCCAGCTCTCGGTATGGCCAGTAAACCTCTTCATGAATTTGGCATAGCAGTAAACGCAATTATGCCCGCAGCCGACATACGGATTTAAAGCGTAATCATAGACCTGAGACTTTGAAAGTACACTCTTTGCCTTGATTTCCCTGATCTTCATATCTTGATTTTATCACGCTCTTACCCGAGTTTTGCCATTAAGTTGTCGTACAATTTTTTCATGTAAGTCTTCTCCTGTTCGGGATCAAGCTCTTCGAACCTGTCGAGTTTATTGCTTGCCTCTTCGGGGATCTCTTCCAGAAATCTGGATGGAACGGACGGGGTCTGCTTTCCGTACTTTGATCTGTGCTCTGTATATGTAATGTACAGCTCCGTCATCGCCCTTGTAATTCCCACATAGAATAGCCTTCTTTCCTCCTCGATCCCTTCATCCCTGTCTGAGGATTTCCTGTGCGGAATGATGTCCTCCTCCATGCCTGCGATAAATACCACCGGGAATTCCAGCCCCTTCGATGAATGAAAGGATATAAGGGTCACGCCCAGCCCGTCTTTTTCCTTTTTCTCTTCAATCAGGTCTGTGAGCGCGATCGCCTCAAGAAAGCCCTGAAGGGAAGGCGATTCCCCGGTAGACTCATAGTGAGTTATGGATTCAACGAATCCGTCTATGTTTTCTATCCTCCTGTATGAAGCCTCAGGCGTCTTATAAAGCTCGATGATATAATCCTTGTAATTTATCTCCTCGATCAGGGATTTAAAAATCTTGCCCATCTCCCTGCCCTTTTTGAACATGTCGCGGTAACGGCAGATAAGTTTAAAAAGGTCCTCTGCCGATGCAGCCGGTCTTTTGCCGAGACCCTCGATCATGGCCGCTTTTCCAAATGCGTCGAGAAGACACATTGAACCGGACCGGGCTGAATCCGAAAGCGCGCCAAGCGCTGACGGGCCGATCCCCCTCTTCGGTGCGTTGGCCGCTCTTAGAAGGCTCATGTCGTCAGAGGGGTTCGCAATGATCTTGAGATATGCTGCGAGGTCTTTGATCTCCCTGTATTCGAAATAACTCGTCCCGCCCACTACCGAATACGGGATCCTCTTCCTCCTCAGGGCCTCTTCAAAAGAACGTGAAAAGGTATTCGCCCTGTAGATAACGGCTATGTTTTCGTAGGGCATATTCTTCATGTCTTTTATCGTTGATATCCTGTCAGTGACCCATTCCGCCTCATCTTCAGTATCGACAGCCTGAAAAATATTGACCCTGGGGCCCTCGTCTTTTTCTGTCCAGAGGGATTTTTCCATTCTCCTTTTGTTGTTGCTTATTACTCCATTTGCCGCCTTCAGGATATGGCCGAAGGAGCGGTAGTTCTGTTCGAGTCTTACAGTAACGGTGCCCGGAAAGTCTTTCCCGAAATCGAGGATATTGCCGAGGTCCGCGCCCCTCCAGCCGTATATGGACTGATCATCATCTCCGACTACACAGAGGTTCCTTCTCTCACCGGCCAAAAGTTTGATAAAATTATACTGGACGCGGTTTGTGTCCTGATACTCATCGACCATTATATACCTGAAACGTTCCCTGTATCTTTCGAGTACCCCCGGATGTTCTTTAAAGAGTTTCAAAGTGAGCAGGAGGAGGTCATCGAAGTCCAGTGCATTCATTGATTTCAGCGCCTCGCGGTACCGCGGAAGAATATATGCGGAGGCCTCCTCTACGGGATCGTCGGATGGAACGGCTTCCTGCCTGACGAAATCGTTCTTGGTCCTGCTGATACTTTCCAGTATGGATTCGGCCTTGAAGCTCTTATCGTAGAATTTAACTTCCGACAGGATGTTTCTCAGGAGTGAAACCTGGTCCGACGTGTCGTAGATTGTAAAATCTTTTCTGTAACCAAGGTGTTCGATCTCGCGCCTCAGGATCCTGAGGCAGAGTGAATGAAATGTGGAGACAACAGGGGTCCCGTTTCCGCCCTGCACCATGGACTTTACCCTCCCTTTCATCTCCCTCGCGGCCTTGTTTGTAAAAGTGACCGCCAGGACAGAACCTGCTGCGATGCCTGTGTGTATGAGGTACGCGGTCCTCATGGTTATCACCCTCGTCTTGCCGGATCCGGCCCCGGCAAGGATGAGCAGCGGACCGTCGATATGCTGGACCGCATCTCTCTGCCTGGGATTCAGGCGCGCAATTTCTCTGTATATATCCATTTTTATTTATATTCCCTTTCAGACACGCACACCGAAGATAAGGCATGAAAAATGATTATAAACAGCGGTAGGGGCACGTTGCAACGTGCCCCTACAATCATCAGGACAATTTCAAGGGCAGACCCTTCTGTGCTTTTCACTATTTAGGGATATAGGCGTTCAGGCCGATTGTTAATGGTTTCCCTTCTATCATGCAGGATGTTTTAAGATTGCCTCTTGTGCTGGCTACTACAAGCGTTTTCCCTGATGCGCTTGGGGTGGGCTTTTCCAGGTCGCAAATTATAATAAGCTTATTGCCTTCGATTTTCGTTTCTATTGCCATGTATATATCACCTCAGCGTATTGGCGCCCCATATTTATACCTCTTTGTCTCAGTACAGAGGGAATTTTACTGGATATGGAGCATTGTGTCAAGAAATCACTGGTCCAGCTCTAACACCTCGATTTTCCTGCTCCGTGTAAATTTTTTCAAATGACACTCAAGCCTTCTCGCTTCTCCCGCATCCTTGCATGGTATTGTTTTGACCAGCTCAAACGGCCTCCACGATCTTACGAATTTGCTGCCGGTCCCGAGCTTATGCTTTTCGATCCTTTTCTCAAGATCATTTGTCATCCCGATATATAAAGAATTGTTAGAGCACCTGAGCACATAGACGCACCAGTGCCCGCTATTCGTCCCGGTCTGTGCTTCCGCTAATTCATTCAGCCAGATCTTTAAGGCCTTCCTTGCTTCCTTATCTACAAATGAGAAAATCCGGTGAGCGGTGTCGTGAACGCGGGATGCGGAATGTCCGTCCACCTTTACAACCTGAAAGCCCAGTTCGTCGTGGAATTCGTAAAATGTGCGGTAAAGAGATGCGTTGCCTAACTGCCGGTTTGTCTTTTTCGAAAGGAACCCTCCTGCCAGCAAGCGGGGTTTTCTCTTAAGAAGGCCTGAAACGCATTGAGAATCGGAATATATTGTCAGGCTTCCATGCGGCCCCTGCCGGTTCTCTTCAAGCGCCCATAAAACGGTCTGAAGTTCGAGCCTTGTCGATGAAGTGCCTTCGAATCTCCGCACCTTTATCCGCGCGGTTATTCCGGACCTTCCAATAGCTCCGGAAGAGGCCTCCGGGAATGAAGCAGGGACCATGACATAAGCGCCTATACCGAGCTTGAGGCCGGGGCTTACACTCACATCTGTGAAAAGGGCAAAATCCTTATGCATTCTCTATCTTACATCAGTCCGGGAGGTTATGATCATTTTCATTTGAAGATTATATATTAAGATAATTACTGCTTGAATGAAGATCAAAAGCTGTGTACAATCTCATAAGGAGGAAAACTGTTATGGCAGAAATAATGGACGGGCGGAAGCTTTCCGAGATTATCAGGAAAAAGGTAAAAAAAGAGGTAAAGACCCTGAAGAAGTACGGGATAGACGTGGGGCTCGGACTGATGCTTGTGGGGAATAATAAGGCTTCACGGCAATACCTCAAGGCCACTCTCTCATGGTGCAAAAAGGCGGGCATAACGCCCTTTGAACATCATCTTCCGGAAACTGCCTCTATCAACGAGGTCCTCAACACCGTTGGTTCCATAAACCGCGACGAGAGAATGAACGGCCTGCTGGTGCTTCTTCCCCTGCCCCGCAGGATCAATTACAGGAGGGTGGTCAATGAGATCATACCCGAAAAGGACATTGACGGGCTCGGCTCTCTTTCTGTAGGACGGCTCGCCGCTGATGAGTCCACATTTCAGATATTCAGGCGGGGAGATTACGCGTCCCTTTATTCGCCCGGGCACTCGCCGTTTCTATCCAGCTTTTTGCCCTGCACCCCTTTCGGAGTGATCAGGCTGCTCGAGCACTGCGGGGTAAAAATAAAAGGCAAACATGCGGTGGTCATCGGGAAAAGTCTTGCCGTAGGCAAGCCCCTTTCTCTGATGCTCCTTGCCAAAGAAGCAACGGTCACAGTATGCCACAAGGCAACGGAAGACCTGTCACACTTTACAAAGCAGGCGGATATTATCTGCTCGGCAACCGGGAAAAGGGGACTCATAACAGGGAAAATGATACGGGATGGCGCAGTGGTCGTTGATATTGGAATTAATGTGCTTGATGACGGCTCTATTGTCGGCGATGTTGACCGGGAGTCCGTAGAGAAAAAAGCGTCCCTTATTACCCCCGTCCCCGGAGGCGTGGGGCCTGTGACTATCGCCATGCTCCTTGAAAACACGGTGCGCTCGGCACATAACAACCAGTTTCTCAAACATCCCCTGATAATGGCATAGCCCTTTATAACAGAAAGGTACTAAAATAATCATTAACACCAATGATCAAAGCGATAATATTCGATTACGGAAATATAATAAGTTCAGTAGACAACAACCGGTTCCTTGAAGAGCTCTCAAGGGCCACGGGAAAGGCAGGGGCTGAACTGGACCAATTGATCAGCAGCAGCTCAGATGAACTGAGGAAGTATGAAACAGGGCTTATTACATCCGATCAATTCTTCGAGCGGGTTGTTAAGAAGAGAGGATTGGACCTGGACAAAAAGGCATTTATAAAACTGTTCACCGGCAGGTTCACTCCCATGGCAGAGACACATGAACTGATTCGAAAACTAAAAACCGGATATAAATTGGGACTTCTGTCAAATACGAACGAATGGGATTATGAGTATGAGATCAAACAGTGCGGCGTATTCAGCCTTTTTGACTCTGTGACAGTGTCTTTCAAAGTCGGAGCGATGAAGCCTGACAGAAAGATATACCTTGATGCCCTTGATAAGCTGGGAGTAAGGCCTGATGAATCTGTGTATATCGACGATATCAGGGAATATGCGGACGCTGCCGGTACGCTCGGGATAAAGTGTATTCATTATACGTCGCATGAAGATCTGCTCCGATATTTACGGAGTTTAAACTGCTGTCCTGATTAACTGAAACATGCTTGTCAAGATACTCTGAAATGAATCGAACTCTTTGGTCCATTATGGTAACTCCTTCCCAGGGCATAGTCACCTCCTTGCCTAAAGTATAGGCAAAAAGTGTTACCTATGTACCTGGAATAAAGTGTTACCTATGTCCTCGTCGTTCATTGTTCTATTTTGCATTGATTAAATGTGACCATTATTTTTGCATCTAAATTGATAGTTGCATTCGTAATATGCATTTGCACTTCAAAACCATCTGGGAAAATATTCTTGTCTATGTTCTTATGTTGAATGGTTAGATTAAGATCACTAATGTTGTCTCCCTGTTTTATATGACTTATCGACTTCAATAAAAAAAGTTTCCCATTAATATTCTCAAATTCATCTTCTCCATCAATATCTAGTCCCGGCTTACTGGAAAGTGATTTTCTTTTATTCCCACAATAAACGTCCACATTCGATGCCCCATGTTCTTTATATTTTACGATCGTCTCAGGGCCGTTTATGGAAACTTCCAGATCGGAAATCTTGTCTTTCTGAAGCAGCATAAATTCTTCTAATATGCCTTCAATCGTTTGTACAAGTCCTTGAATCATCCCTTCTGCACTTTGATTAAAGTTCTTAACAGTATATTCAAGTTGTTTTAAATCATCTGCAGTCTCTGGAGATACTATAAATACTTCAAAATGAGGAACAGTGAATATTAATCTATTTTTTTTGCTATATGTTACCTTGAAATCACTTAGATTCTCGAAAATCTTAATATTCTTTTCAATTGGTTTGAGCGATTCCTGTAAATTTGCAGGATCAAGGGATGGAGTAACAATCTGACATGTAATACGATCAGCTTTCTGATTATCAAAGAGATAATAATTCTCCTTTAGCTTAACGTAATCTTCCCAAGGGGTAGCAGCCCATGAAACCGCTCCATGAAACGTTGCTATACCGAGAATAATACAAACTAACAATCTTCGCATTCGGCCTCCTATAAATTATGAAACACATCATCTGACATAGAATTCTTTAGTGCATAACGTATGCGTCACTGACGAGTGCCACCGAATAATAAACAAATGCCTAAAACCAATTTGCATGCCTCATAACAATGCAAGCTCAAACCGCGTCTTGTGGCACTCGTTCACCGTGCACGCAATTGTTAGGTTCTTTCGCTCTTTGAGATAAAATCAAGAGTATTTTTATATTTCTTAATTACTTTTTTGTCAGAATTTTGATCTCTCATCTTTTCTAATTTTTCTATGTTTCTTTTCATGCTTCTTGAATTACCGAGTATGTATGCTGGTAATTTATCAGGCAGAACACTACTCCGCGTTTTGTATGGTATTTTCCAGTAGGCATAATGCATATTTTCTGCTGGGCGATTATTGATAGCCATTTGTTCTATAGCTGATGGACACAGAATAAAACCTATCCAATTTTGGTTTTCTCCAAATGAATGAGCTTCGATTAAAGCCTTCCCGAAGAATAGATTATTATCTTTATCCGCGTAAAACTCACCACATGACATAGCCCCCGTGAAAGGAATCTCAGAAAAAATAAGTCGATGAATAAATAACTCTGTTAATGCTCTAACATTATCTAAAGATTGAATTGAGTTGTCAGAAGAATAAACGAGAAAGGTATCTGAAAACCATATCTGATTAATATTTGTGACTCTATGTCTGATAGTAAACTTTTCGATAACGTCGCTATAAACTTCAAAAACTTGAATCCAATTATTTTTGTCTATTAACTCCTTGACCCCAAGTAAATCAATATAGCTAATCCACTTATCACAAAACAAACTTGGTTCAATTTCTATATTTCGAGCAGTCATATTATAAACCTAACATAAAGGACACCGGCACGCCATGCTACTCTTTTCTATCGTTCTGATTATCTTTCCTCTTGTTGCGTGGGGCAAGAGCCTTCCAAGTTGCAAAAACAACAGACCAAAGTATGAGCTGAGGTATCATGCCACCGCCATGACGCCAACCTAATGAAGAGCCTATCATAGCAAAAACAAGTATGATGGCGGCACATGCTAAAATCGCTTTACCGTAAGCCATCTTCTATCTCCTTTTTTGAACCTAACAGATATTAGACGGAAAGATTGATATTGAATATGCAGCCTTCTGCATAGTATCAATATGCCGCTTTCCGTATAGCACAATATTAAAAAATATTTATTTACAACTTATTGTTAATTTGATTTTATTGAAAAACCCGCTCCCGAATATCAATTGCCCCCAGTGTATAACCAATTCGGAAATCAGGAAGAGCGTGATTAATGTTACTTCTGACAGAAAAGAAAAGCAAGATAAAAAAGAGGACACCCGAAGACATGAGGGGACATGGTTGAAGTTAACTTTGGGCTTTTTAAGGCAGGTAAAACTTCATCTTCAGGTGCCTCTTGTAAAGATAATACAGAAAACGGGAAAGAAAAGACAAGAAAAAATGCAGGCATCAAAATTAATAGAAGAGGATACTGACACATGTGGGGACATGATGAATTAAATAGGCAGGCTATTAAGGTCAGTAGTCAGTATCCCCTCATTTTACAATCTACTTTTTCTTCCTCAAATATCGTCTACCAAACAACAATGCCCCACCAGTAACAAAAAGAATAGAGCTTATTGGCTCAGGAACAACGGCGACATCTCCGGGACGCACGGCAATGGCGTAGTAGCCGTAGTTCAGATCGTTGATGTTCTGCGTCGCCGGTGCCTGGGCTGAAGTGCCACGCGTTGGCTGTATTGGCTGCATACACCGTACCCAACCAGTAGTCCGTCTGCAAATTCTGAAAGTCACCTTTATTTGTTCAATCCCCATCCGGCTGGTTGCCGATGTGTCATACGCCTTATTCCCAAGCTCCGTATAATACAGATGCCCCATCTCGCTGTTTGTACAGTTGTATCCCGTGACAAGGGCCAGAACCATATCTGGTTCACGCAGCTGTGGGCAGTCTCCAGTCATCATAAACCCCCACTAAATTCCCCCCGACACAGACAAGCCTAGATGCCCAGTTCATCTGATTCTGCCATGTACCGTTAGGATCAGTTTCGAATAATCGTACCATGTGATATTAAGGTCGCTGTCATAGATCAGCCTGTTGCCCAGACTGTCCGTGCCACGATTTTGTAAGGCGGCATGAGCACTCAACGTAGAAATAAAAAATACTGCAAACAACAATAAAATGAAACAACTACTTCTTATTTTCTTCATTTCCCCCCCTTATGATATAAATATTATGTTTTCTTCTTTTTTCTGAAATATCTTCGTCCTGCTAAAAGTGTTCCGCCTGTAACAAATAGAATAGAACTGATAGGTTCAGGAGCGTACGAAACTCCGGTGGGAAGATAGAGATCCAAGCCAGATCCACCGCGAGTCTGGTAGTAGTCGACCTGAAAAGGATGCAAGCCAGAGGTTAAGTTAGTACTACCGTACACTTTGTAATGAGGTTTGTCCCACCATGAGTTGACCACCAAGGTGTTGTCGATAAAAAGACGGCTGCCGTCGTCCGAATCAAGCGCGAAAGTATAGTCGCCTTCGGCGGAGACATTTAGAAAGCCAGTCAAAATCGCAGTTGACCAATCCCAATAAGGCCAGTTCCAATTTGTATTTGTTCCAAACATAATGTCAGGCGACTCGAATACTTGGTGAGCAGGGTTGCCAGGAGGTCCGAGTACGGGGAGCCACACCTCAACATGCACGGCAGCGGCGTCGGGCACACGCGCGAAGAGGAACAGCAGTACTAAAAATAACGCCTTGACACAAACCAGACTGAATGAACTTTTCTTTCTCATCTTACCCACCCCCAAATATATTTTATGTGTTTTTGGTACTGCAATACTATAAAGCTACTGACTACTTCCTCCTTTCTCTCTGATAGCCATAGAGGTATAACGTAAAGCTCAGTGACGAGTACCACTCGATGATATCAACGTGCTAAAAACCAATTTGGAAATCATAAAACATAATCAGTGCCGAAAAAGTGTCCTGTGGTACTCGTTCATCTGCAGCGCATGGTTATACCTCTATCTTTTTTCTTCTTATATATTTTCTTCCTATCAATGTTGCTCCGCCAGTAAGAAAGAGAATAGAGCTAATAGGTTCAGGCACGACAGCTACATCTCCGGGACGCACTGCAAGGGCGTGCAGCTACCGTACAGTCCTTAGCGTATGACGTCCTGGCAGCCGATTTAGTAAGCTGAAATGCCACGCATATGCTGGATCGGTCTGCATACTCCGTACCCGACCAGTAGGAACCCACTGCAAATTCTGAAAGTCACCGGTGTTGGTCAGGCAATCTCGAACCGCAGCTGCAGCCAGTCAGAGTTCCAGAGATGTCATAGCGTCCTATATTCCCCAGCTCCGTATAAAACAGGTGCCCCATCTCGCTGCTCGTTATGTTGTAACCGGCTGTGGTCGTTCCGTTATAACCCAAAACATAGGGGCCATCCACTGTTGACGGCAGACGCCAGTCATATAAATAGTTCCTCCAAAGTCACTGTCAAGGCACGAGCCCAGTCCATCTGATTGCTGCCAAGTATCCCGAATTCGTATAATCGTACCACGTGATATTAAGGTCGCTATCATAGATTAGCCTGTTGCCCTGACTGTCCGTGCCACGATTTTGAAGACCGGCATCAGCACTCAACGTAGAAATAAAAAATACTGCAACCAACAATACAATGATACTTATACTTCTTACTTTCTTCATTTTCCCCCCCTTATGATATAAATATTATGTTTTCTTCTTTTTTCTGAAATATCTTCTTCCTGCTAAAAGCGTTCCGCCTGTGACAAAAAGAATAGAGCTGATTGGTTCAGGAACTACAGTTAACTGTTGAACTTCGGAATTAGAAAGAGTGCGATTGTAAATGCGTACGTCATCAATAACTCCGTCAAAATTATAAAAGCTTGAGGTCCCTGTTGTATTAACAGATGCCCCGATAGCCAGCGGAGTATCTCCGTTCGGAATATCAACAAGACTATTGTGTGTAAGAAAGAGAGATTCAGTTTCTCGTACACCATTAACATATAATTTTACTCTATCTAAACCATTACCTGTGTCCACAGAACCATCATAACTTAGTACTACAGAATACCAACTGGAGGGAGTCAAGTTCGTGCTTCCTTCGACAAATCGATAATCAGTATTATTTAGGGTGCTCCATATAAAAGACAACTTACCATTCATAACAAAAAAACATCAGCTCACGCTGGTCTTCAGCTAAGTTACTATCTGCATATTTTGAAACAATAGCACCGTGATAAGGCGTAGTAAATAATTCATTCGGTCTAATCCAAGCTGAAATAGTAAACCCCTTATCCTGCCCTGCAAAAACATTGTCCCAAGAATTATCCATAACATCACTAAATGAAATGAAATCATTTACTCCATCAAAGGAAACGGCACTATTTGCAGTCCCAAATCTGTCAGATGTCAGGGACGCACCATAGACAGTCCCATTATTACCGTTGCCACTACCATCATTAGCGTTTCCGTCAAATGACCAATAAGCGGCTAACCCATCATTCAAACCTGCAAAGACCGAATTAGCAACAAGCAACATCATACATACAACTGTCATCATTATTTTGATCTGCTTCTTCATTGCAACACCCCTTAATATTTCTTATTATGTAAGATAAAACTATACTGCTAAGCTACTGAATGTCTTCTTTCCTTTCTCCTCGATAGCCTCAGAGTTATAACGTAGACGTCACTGACGAGTGCCACTGTATGATAACCAAATGCTTGAAACCAATCTGCTCGCCCCAAAATAATGCTACCTAAAAAAGCGTCTTGTGGCACTCGTTCACCGTGCACGCAATGGTTATGCCTTCTTCTGTTTTCTTAAATAGCTTCTTCCTGCTAAAAGCGTTCCGCCTATGAAAAAAAGGATAGAACTTATTGGCTCAGGAGCGATTGGCTGTTGTGGTATATCGCCGGAACGCACAGCAAGTGCATAGTAGCTACTCCCAAGGCCGTTTGTTTTACTGCGGTCTGACTGGTCGCCGATTAGAAAAGCTGAATGACCAGGCGTTGTCTGGAATAGGTAGTGGGGCACATATTCCGTCCCCGACCAGTAGGTACCAGGATATATACCTCCTTGTTGCAATGTCTGAAAGTAACCGGTGTTGGTTAATCCCCAACCCGGCTGAGGATTTTGGCCAGTTATCGAAATGAGGCCTTTATTGCCAAGCTCTGTATAAAATAGATGCCCCATCTCACTTGTTGTTATGTTCCAACCAGCCGTAGTCGATCCGTTATAACCCCAAACATATGGCCCGTCCACTGTTGACGGTAACCGCCAATCGTCATAAATAGTTCCACCAAACGATACTGTTAAGTCAGCAACCCAGTTCAGTTGATTCTGCCAAAGGTCACCAGCCTTTGTATTATCGTACCACGTAATATTAAGGTCGCTATCATAAATAAGACGATAGCCATTTATGTCCGTACCACGGTTAAATAAGTCGGCTTTTGCATGTAATGAAAATCCTAAGACTAAAGAACGAATAGAAACGCCAATAATTGCTTCATCATATTACCCACCCCCAAATATATCTATTTTCCTTTTTTGTACTGCAATACTGAAAAGCTACTGACTACTTCCTCCTTTCTATCTGATAGCCATAGAGGTATAACGTAGAGTTGACTGATGCAGACCACCGCATGACTTAAAAGAGCAAGAAACCGTTTTGATAATCATAAGTCACAATCAGTCTGTAATAGCGTCCTGTGGTCTGCATTCATGTCCAACGTCTTGTTATATCTCATCTTTCTTCTTATATATTGTCTTCCGATTAATGTTGCTCCGCCAGTTAGAAAGAGAAGAGAGCTTATTGGTTCAGGAGCAACTGTTGCGATAAACCCATGCTGTCCATTGGCATCATCTGAAAACCTGTAGTCCGGCCTTTATTTATTTATTCCGTATAACCACGTTTCAGTAGCGTCAGGAACATCAATATTTGTAAAATTAACCCCATCAAAAACATATCCATGAGCTGTAGTTCCATACTTGTAATTTCCCACAATTAGTCCCGAATTGTTGATCTCTTGTGCATCGGTATAAGACGCGCCGGGGTGATCTATAAAAGTAGGGGTGTCTCCGTTTAATACAAATCCATGACCTTTGGTATCGTTGGTATAAGGAGGATCTCTGGGATCTGACCTGAGTCGTTAATACCAAGAAGTTGAGTGTCGTCACTTCCGGGGATATCTACTGTTTCATAAGTACCATCAAAATAACGGTAGCCATGCCATTTAGTACCACCGTATGACCCTACAATTTCACCATAATTGTTTATCCCAGTAGCATTACTACGCGCGGCTCCTGGATAATCAAGAGATGTAAATGATGCTCCGTCATAAACATAACCATGATTTGAAGACCAATCATTATTAGTAGAGTAATATGTACCAACAACTTGTGTACTATTATTAATCCCAGATGCTGTTGTGAACGCAGCTCCAGAATAATCAAAACTGTTAAAAGTAGCCCCGTCGTAAACAAAGCCATGATAATTTATACCGTCAGAATACGATCCTGAGACATGTCCTGAATCGTTGATTGTTGTAGAGTAAGTAGTTAAGGCTCCCGCAATATAATCAAACGAAGTGAAAGAATAAGTTGACGCATGAATTGAAACTGACACCATACAGATAGATAAAAATATAAGTACGCTAATAAATAATTTATTCATTTTACCCCACCCTTATAAATATTATTTTGATCGTACTGCAATGCTGCAAAGCTACTGACTACATCCTCCTTTCTTCTCCGGTAGCGTCAGAGGTATAACGAAAAAGTGACTGACGAGTGCCACTGAATCATGTCAGCTTGCTAAAAACTAATTTGCAAACCAATTAACAATCAAATGCCAAATCGTCGCCTGTGGCACTCGTTCACCGTCCACTGACTGGTTATGCCTTCTTCTTTTTTCTTAATATCTTCTCCCTGCCAACAGTGTTCCGCCTGTAACAAAAAGTATAGAACTTATTGGTTCCGGAGCAATCGCAACATTATCAAATGATTGGGTGTTGGAAGAATTAAATAGTGCGAAATGTCCACTTGAGAAGTCTGATGTAGTATACGTTGTTGCTGCTGTTTGGCTTCCATCGACAAAGGCAGAGTAAGTATTTCCACTAACGACGATACGAAGATGAGGATCACTTACTCCAGACGCAAACAACCCAGACGTCTGATTAAAGACAGGGAGCACAGTCCCATTTATCAAATCATGCACATTATGCCAATAAAGTCCTGTCCCTGGTCCGCCCCAACCGCCTGTTACTAACAAGACGCCACTGATTGCTCCGTGTTGGAGTCGCGACTGCTCCGAAGAAAGATACCACCATCGCTGACATTATTAATATCTAGGTCAACCACAAAATCGGTTAGATCGTATGGAAGCGAAGAGTAGGTTAAAGGGTTATTGCTTGGAGATTGTGCATTATATACACCTCCTGAAGCATACCATCCTCCTGCTTCGTTCCCCCAAAGAGGGGAAGCCCCTGTATTAAAGTTATCAGAAAAGAATACAGCGTTTGCCTCATCCATAGTCCAAGGGAATACCGTGAGCGTCAAAAAAGTAATAATAACAAATAGCAACTTATTCATACTTTACCTCTCCTTTCATCAAACATTAGTATTTTCTTTGCCTAATGGCAAACACAAATAATTTGACTAAAACAAGCATGCTTGTTTACTACAGCCTCCTTTTAAATTATGTAGTGGAGAATCTCCACTGTAAATGATTGCATTTTCTTGCCAAAATTAATCTAATGATTTACAAATAAAATCGATTATCTGAATCTATGGATTGCACATATGCACTGTACACGATACTGTGACCTGTCTCAAAGGTATAACAGATATTAGACGGACGGAAGCATATTAGAAAAATACGGAATCCTTATTTTCTCAATATGCCGCTTTCCGTATAGCACAATATTGAAAAATATTTACCATAACCTTGCTGATTAATTTGATTTTACTGAAAAGCCCGCTTCCTAACAGGATTTGCCTCCACTGTATAAAGAAATCGGGAATCAGTTAATCAAAATTAATCAACAACTTTTCTACCCCCGTAGAAAAGTAAGTTCGGCTTTAACTACAAAACAGATTTATCTGCTTCTTAAGTTTATTATTGAGAAAAAAGGAAACCTAATATGTTGAAAAATAACATTAAAATGGCGATACTGTCCAATGAATAATATTTATATATCCTATAAGAATCACATATAAGTATATCTGCGCAAGTATGCAAGTAGTGAATTGCTACGGAATCAAATATTTAAAGAGGGGGGAAAGGCAGCCAGTTGGGGGACTGACTGCCATGTGGATAATTTGAAAGGTTCTTATAGCCGAACTTTCAAGACAAATAGAAAGCAAAACCTATACCAATCGATAAAGATAAATTAAAAAATAATCTTCCTTTATAAATTATACAGTTACGCAAGAAGTTCGGCGGAGGTATATTATCTGAATATATTTTATCTGTGTCACGGCACATAATAGTGTTGTGTCAAAGTGGGGAAATTCAGAAGATACATTAATGTGTTTTTTATTTTTTTAATCACCCATTGATTGTTTTAGGGATGGTTCAGGACTGAACGCGTTAAAAATTCAAAAGTGTCTGAGCGAAGCGAGTTTTTTGAATTTAGCGGTCAGGCCTGAAACAGCCCGTGAAGAAACAATCGTTGGGCGCATTTTGTTTGGTTACTTTATTTTCGGGCGTTCAAAATAAAGTAACCGGGGTTTGGGGCAGCGCCCCATTATTAATTTTTATAAAAATGGCAGGGTCAAGAAAGTATGAATCTGGTAACGTCTTGAAAAATATGGTGGGCGATGAGGGTATCGAACCCACGGCCTCTTCCGTGTGAAGGAAGCGCTCTCCCACTGAGCTAATCGCCCTTGATTACTTTAGTAAAATTATAAGGAAACTCTTTCAGGTTAAATCAAATCTTCTTTAAAATTGAGTTAATAAAAGGTTTAATTGGTTTTATAAGTTGCATTGGTTGAATTAGTTAACCAATAAAACAAATACAACTAATGGAACTAATAAAACAAGTATTTCAGAAGTGTTACAAAATGCAAAACGCTTATGTTATAAATAAAGGCAACAGGCTGCAATTAAACTTCAAAGGAGAAATTATATGAAATACCAAGTCGGCAAACCCGGGAGAATAATAGTTGCGAGATTTGAGGACCGTGAAGATGTGCTTGGAAATCTTGTCAGCATAGCAAAAAAAGAGAATATCAGGGCAGGGGTCTTTTACCTTGTAGGCGGAATGCGGGAAGGGCGGATCGTGGTCGGTCCGGAAACAGACGAGCTGCCTCCGAAACCTGTGTGGAAAGCGCTTGGTGAAAGCCATGAGGTGACCGGTCTCGGAACGATTTTCTGGCAAAAGGATGAGCCCAAAATCCACTTTCATGGCGCCTTTGGTAAAAAGGACATGGTCAAGGTCGGATGTCTGAGAGAAAACTCAGAAACTTTTCTTGTGCTCGAAGCCGTAATAATCGAGATGGAAGGGATTACAGCGGTACGGGAGCTTGACCCGGTTTCAGGGATGGTGCTTTTAAAATTGTAGCAATTATCACTTCTGCAGATTTTTTATGCTTATCTTCAGTTTTTTTATTTTAGTCCTTAGTGTATTGCGGTTTATGCCGAGCAGTTTTGCGGCCTTTATCTGATTGCCCTTTGTTTCTTTCAGGATCATTAATATAAGTGATTTTTCAACTTCCGGGATGACCATATCGTAAAGATTGAATTTTTCAAAACGCTTGATATTCTGCATAAAGCCTTTTAACCTGGCTTCCACAAATTTTCCGACCGATTTTGCCTGTCTCTGCTTCAGATCGAAATCTTCTATCTGCAAAATAGTACTGTCAGACAAAATGCATGCCTTTTTTACAGCGGTTTCAAGTTCTTTTTCCCCGCCCGGCCAGTCATATGTTAAAAGATAATCTGCCGTCTCCTTTGAGAGTTCTTTATGTCCGGTATCCAGCTGTTCGCCGGCTTTTTTTATGAAACGGGTTACGAGCGGAAGTATTTCGTCTTTGCGGTCTGTTAATTGCAGGCGGACGGATACTGTATCATGAAGTAATTCAGGCTGTGTATTTTTGCTAAAAGTATTTTTCTGTTCGGGCATTGTGGAATGACATCTTACTTTCTATCTACAATTATATTATCAATCAGCCGGGTCTTTCCTATTTTAACGGCAACACATATTGCCACAGGAAGATTTATTTTTACAACCTTCTCAAGAAGCGTAACACTAACGACCTCAATATAATCTATATTTGCAAGCGGCTCGGATATGATGTATTTTCTGATTTGTTCTTTTATATCTGATACATCTGCTTCAGCATTTGATAAAATAAGTTCTTCCCCGAGTTTCAACCCCTTGTAAATAATTGGAGCTGCCTTTCTTTCTTCATGATCCAAATAAGTATTTCTTGAACTCATCGCAAGCCCGTCATGCTCCCTGACAGTGGGACAGACGATGATATTTACATTATAGTCCAGGTCTGTTACGATTTTCTTTATAATAACTGTTTGTTGAAAGTCCTTCTGCCCGAAATATCCGTTATCAGGCATGACAATATTGAAAAGCTTGACAACTACTGTTGCAACGCCGTTAAAATGTCCCGGCCTTGAAGCGCCGCAAAGGACCTCGCCGATGCTGCCGATGTTAACAGCCGCAGTAAAGCCGTTCGGATACATTTCTTTGTCATCAGGGAGAAAAACGATATCAGGTCCAAGAGGAGACAACTTGCTTAAATCTCCTTCTATGTCCCGTGGATAGTTCCTGAAATCTTCTGATGGCCCGAACTGTACAGGATTTACAAATATAGTGACAACCGTAATATCGTTCTCATTCTTTGATCTGCTGATAAGACTCAGGTGCCCTTCATGAAGCGCGCCCATTGTCGGAACAATACCGATAGTTTTGTCCCCGGCCCGGAGCTTTCTGCTTAAAGCCTGCATATCTTTTATGGTTCTGACGATTTGCATAAAGGCATTCAGGGCGTAAAATTATCCCCACATCTTTTTTTCCCACTCCATCGCCCTGTGATAGTGTTTGTAAAGAGTTTCGCGTTTTTTGAATTCTTTTGAGTGTACTGTTCTTCTGGTCCCTTTTGCGCTGTTAGTAAAGCCCCGCTGCCTGGAGCCGGGGTGAGGATAAAGGTCTTTCCGGTCCGCAAACGGAGTTTACAGCAACACCCATATCAGCATGCAGCATCTCATGATAAACAACAAATTCCAGGAAATATTGCGGGACTTTTTTATTATCAAGCAAGGGGTTAATTCTTATCATATTATTGTTAATACTGTAACTGCCGAGGGTCCTTTTTCTTGCCCTGTGCTTAGCCCCTCCCTTGCCCCACGTAATAAAAGCTGAAATATTCCCCTTGAAATATTCCCCGTTTAATGAATTGTACATGTAAAGAAGATCATAATATCTTCCCTGTGTCTTTATGTTTACCATTCTTTTGGGCTTTGTTTTTAAGAAATGTTTATTCTGATTAATAAATTTTCTTATATACGGGGTCTTAGCTTTAGTGTCCTTTATAAATTCAGCCATCTCATTCAGGACTTCCTTGCCGGCTGAAAGAAAGATCCTGTGAAGCCTCATCATAAAAGAATTTCCGCTCTTCCTGATTGACAGCATACTTGTGGAATTGTCCGTAATAACAAGCGATATGTTGCTTGCAGTTCCATCCTCAAGGTATTTCTTCAGATATTGAGTATCCATTTGAAAAGAGAGGCTCATTTGATTCATATTTCAATTATTAATGCGGGGTGACCTCTTCAACCGCCACGATATTTTCGTACCATGATAACGGCCTGATCCTCCAGCCGTACTTTTTTATTTCCGCTGTTTTGCCTTTGAGCCGTATGCACGTATTCTGAATATCTGAAGAATTGAACTTGAACCTGTAGCGGGCATCCGTGTTCTGCAAGACCCCGTAATCGGTGAACACAAGATATATGTCATTCCCGTTATACCTTTTTACTTCTGTGTCATTAATGACGGTTTGCACTTTATCGGCGACAAAATAACTGTAACAGCCGGCCGCTGCAATGACAAGGATTATGCCCGATGTAATGAGAAATGATCTTTTTATTTTATTAAGCGTTTCGTTCATTTATCTCCGTGTACTCTGCGGCTGTTTGCCGTTCACAGAATAAAATATTATGCCTCAAATTATCACGAATTGAAACAAAATAATTCAACAGATGAGCTGATTCGGTCAGGGGTCGGTTTGAAATTTATAATATGATTTTCCGGGAGATGCGATTTTTATTTATTAAATCTTATTATCAATCGTCAAATTGATCCACAGATTTATGCTAATTGATAACACACAGTCATTATGAGTTTCAGCCATAGTTGCGGTTATTGCTAATACCTGCTCAGTGAGTAGATTAATAATGACGTAAATTAGATACTCGAATAGGGGCGGGTCTTTAAAACCCGCTTCCTACGAATATCATCAGGGTTATTTTCACTCCTGATGTTCGCCATTGTAAAGGATATGTCATGATAATATATTCACGGCATTACCAGTCACATTCGTTAATTTAATTTCCGGATAATATGCAGTCAAAATGATTTCTCTGCCAGACCGGTGTACCGGGGTGCTACGGTTTTTATTGATTTGACGTGAAGAGAATGTCTTCAATGCACGAACAATTTCCCGACAATCCATGCCGCTTATCCGTAGGGGCAGGTTTCAAACCCGTCACTGCAATATCGCCATTGATCCAGATAATCCCGTGCAGATGATTAGGCATGATCACAACCTCATCCAATTCACTGTTTTTATAATGATCCGGCAAATCCTGCCAACATTCCATTACGATCTCACCAAAGCCTGTTAACTGCATTACCGAATCAAGCACATCGCCGCAGAATATTTTCCCTGTTCCACGTACATATCGTTACAAAATAAGCACATTGATTTGAATAATCATATCCCTGCAACCGGATAAAACGCCGGCAATGAATTTCCGGATTGTATTTCATTGAAGCATGTCCCCTCAGAAAATATTGATGACAATATACCATAAACAGCAAGGGCGGGTTTGAAACCCGCCCCTACAATTCGATATTAATCTGCAAACAACCTTTGCTGTATAAAGTTTTGATTTATTGACTTATGCGAAAAGTATTTAAATAAATCTTCAGCCATAACTAAAAATAACTTACTGGTTATTAATAAAATACTCTCAAGATCAGGATTTCAACCTGTTATTCGCAAGTCTACTGCAAATGAAATTTCCTTACATTAGAACTTTCATTTTTTATATCAACAACAACACCGTTCTGAAAATAAAAATCTATTACTTCTGTATTAGATTGCCACTCTGAGCCAATACCAAGAACGTGGGTGATAATTCCCCCACCTGTTATGTGCTTACTGACATAGGCATAGTGCCAGATTTCCGATTCGTTTTTCACATCATTATTTTTTGATAATGGTTCTCCGAAATATTTAAAAACATCATCCCGTGTTGACTCTTTCAGTTTGATCTTTTCCTGGATCGTATTCATTTCTATTTGCCTGCCTGCTGATGCACAGGAAAGCACTAATAAAGCAAGCAATAAACCAACTAATATGCGTTTCATTATATCTCCTGAAATTACCCGTAATTTTTGTGCCTATAGTACCAAATACTTATTCGTATAGTTCTTGATGTTTTAAATGGATAGGCGGCATTTTTTCTGGTGTCTGGTTAACACATTCTGTGTATTCACTTTGAACCTTGTCACCATCATATTTGTAGTTTTTAATGCATTTTGAAATGGTTATCGGTGCGCATGAAATGAAAACCGTAATTGAAATGATCAATAAAAGAAAAATGATCTTTTTCATTCAACCTCCTTTTGATATAGTTCTTTTGCTGGTACTATAGGCACAAAGACAAGATTTACTCTTTGCAGCTTTATTTCAATAAAAAGTTGGTTGTTGAAATTTATTTCGCCGGCGGCGCAGGCTGCTGCTGGGTCTCACCCTGCCCAGGTGCAGATGGTTTATCCTGTAAAGGCCCTGTTGCACCCGGCAGTGACTTGGCAGGTGATTCTTTTACAGGGACTGAGGACATTACAGATTCTCTCCTGACAGAGAAGATCGCCAGGGTAAGTGAAGTAAGCATAAACAGGACAGCGGCAATAGTTGTAACTTTGCTCAGTACCGTTGCAGCGCCCCTGCTTCCAAAAAGTGTCTGACTCGACCCGCCGAAGGCGGCCCCCATCTCAGCGCCCTTGCTGCTCTGGATAAGGATTATAAAAATAAGAAAAAGACATACTAATATATGAAGAACAACTACTAATGTGAACATATTATATAAAATTCCTCCTTACTTGATCGCACCTGTCACTATTTTAGCAAAACTGTCCGGTTTCATGCTTGCGCCGCCGACGAGGGCCCCGTCTACCTCAGGCTCTGACATAAGTGACTCAATACTTTCCGGCGTAACGCTGCCGCCGTAAAGTATCCTCAATTTTTCAGCGCCGTCTCTGTTCTTTTTAAGCCAGCCCCTGATGAAAGCATGTGCTTCGTTTGCCTGTTCTTTTGTTGCGGTCTTTCCGGTCCCGATAGCCCAGATAGGCTCATATGCTATTATCATCCCGTTAAGGTCTGTATCCTTAAGAGACCCTGTTAATTGTCTGTCCAGCACCTCAAATGTCTTATTCTCTTCTCTTTCTTTCAATGACTCACCGATACAGAGAATTACATCGAGACCGTTTTTTCTTGCGGTCTTGATCTTTTTATTTACAATTTCATCGGTCTCCATAAAATACTGCCTTCTCTCTGAATGCCCGACAATTACGTGGGAACACCCGGCAGACAGCAGCATTGCAGGGGATATTTCGCCGGTAAAGGCCCCTTTTTCTTCATAAAAGACATTTTGCGCCCCGAGTTTGATATTGGTTGCCTTTAAAAGCCTGGCAACTGCCTGTAAGGAAGTAAATGGAGGCGCAATAAGTATATCAACCGCAGTGATATCTTTGACCATCGGCAGAAAGGAATTAATGAATTCCTCTGTTTCTTCAATGGTTTTATTCATCTTCCAGTTTGCAGAAATAAAAGGTTTACGCATAGGAAATACTTTAGTTGAATTAAGGGTTTAAAGTCAAGGCGGCGAATTGCCGGGCGCAGGTTATGTTTCTTCCAACGTTACCTTTGTTATCCAGTTGCCGTGAACGTTGCAATTGCTGATAACATAAAGTCTGCCTGAATTTGCATTCAGGCATAAACTTATAACAGGATGCGCCCTCTTTGGTGTCAGTATGGTTCTCATTACATATATTCTATCTAAATACGTATCGATAAAGTTAATAAAGTGCTCGGAAGTCATCTCATGTTCAATTGCCCCCACTTTAATTTGTACATCAATGCATCGGTTAAGAGAAATGGCATTACACTCCCTGCCGATCGTTACAAAAGGAATATGCATCCTTTCATCTGCAGTAAGATTTTCAGGATCTAAATGCTTATTCAGGGCCTCGGGAACATTTTCAAAATTCTCAATCGGCATTTTACAAACCGGGCAATCTACAGGCGCCTGATCAAATGCTATATGGCCGCAGACCTGACATACGTAAGTTTTCATTGACAGACCTCTTTAAATAGTCGAGTTTAAAAAAATATAACCAGTTCATTGATACTATCTGTTATATAACATATTATTTAGCATTAAATATAATAAATATCAATTATTTTCTGCATCTATGCTGTAATGCAATTTGACTTACCCCCGTAAATGCCTTATTATTTTTCCATTATGAGGCCTGAAGTAAGGACCGTGGATTTTCTTGTGATCGGCGGAGGAGTTGCCGGGCTGCGGGCGGCTATTGAGCTCGCAACTAAAGGCAGCGTGCTGGTACTTACAAAAGATAAACCTACCGAGAGCAGTACGGAATATGCGCAGGGCGGTATAGCTGTGGCCCTGAGCGATGAAGACGAGGTAGGCATTCACTATGAGGATACCATAAAGGCCGGCGACGGGCTTTGCAGGGAGCATGCTGTAAAAATACTGGTTGAAGAAGGCCCTGAGCTTATACTTGAACTTATTTCATGGGGCGCGGAATTTGACAAGGAAGGCACAAAACTCTCATTTACAATGGAAGCGGCCCACTCAAGAAGAAGGGTCCTTCATTCCCGCGGTGATGCTACCGGAAAAGAGATTGAACGGGTGCTGATAAAGAAAGCGCGCTCCTTTCCCTCCATTTCAAGATTTGATTTTGCCTTTACCCTTGACCTGATAGTTGACAATGACAGGTGCATTGGCGCTGCCGTTCTCAGGGGTGACAAAGTGGTCAACGTTTTTGCGAAAGCTGTTATTCTGGCAACGGGAGGAGCAGGGCAGGTCTTTTCAAGGACTACAAACCCTATGATAGCGACCGGTGACGGGATAGCAATTGCATTCAGGGCAGGGGCCCTGATCTCTGATATGGAGTTTATTCAGTTTCATCCGACTACACTTTATTTTCCTGCGGCGCCGCCGTTCCTGTTAAGTGAAGCAATGAGGGGTGAAGGCGCATTATTAAAGAATGTTAACGGGAAAAGGTTTATGCCTGAATATCATGAAATGTCGGAGCTTGCCCCAAGGGATGCTGTAACAAGGGCCATGGTCTCGGAAATGGTCAAAACGAACTCGAAACATGTTTATCTTGATCTTACCCACCTGGATAAAGAGTTTGTAAGAAAACGCTTCCCGGTTATCTACACCACATGCCTGCAGTATAACATTGATATCACTGAAGACCTGATACCCGTATCTCCGGCTGCTCATTATATAATGGGTGGTGTTCATACAAATATCGATGGTGAAACCTCTATTAAAGGGCTTTTTGCCGCAGGGGAAGTAGCCAGCACAGGTGTCCACGGCGCAAACCGTCTTGCATCAAACAGTCTTCTTGAAGGACTTGTGTACGGGGCCAGAACAGGTAAAAGAGCAGCAAAATATGTAGCTGAAGAAAAAGTTGATATCACAGAAATTGAATCTTATCCAAAGGGAATTGACTGACAAACCTGCTATGCTGCCGGGAGATGTTGAAAAAACGCGGAGTTCATTAAGGGAGGTAATCTGGAACAAGGTTGGAATTATCAGATGTGACGAATCTCTCTCCATTGCAAAAAAGTGGCTTGATAAAAAAAATGCTGTTCTTGATATGCCTTTTCAGAACCGGAGAGGGTTTGAATTGAGAAACATGCTGACCGTTGCACAATTAATTACTGATTCAGCCCTCTTCAGGAAAGGGAGCGTAGGGGCCCACTTCCGTTCCGACTTCAGGTCAAAAGGTGACAACTGGCAGAGGCATACGGCCTGTGTTAAAGGAAAAGAGATGTTTTCGATCGATTGATACTTATTATTTTTTATCTTTCGAAACTACAGGCTTGTAAAACGACTCCAACTGATACGCCTTGTCAAAATACTCTTTGGCCATATCCATCTTTTTCATCTTGTAATAGGCATAGCCGATAAAATAATAGGTCTGCGGATTGGGATTTTCTTTGCTCTGTTCTTCCATGATCCTGATCGCCTCTGTCATTTTACCCTGGAAATAAAGACCGTATGCCTTTTGCATAGGCGTCTTCTGTGCCCAGCACAGGGAAAAAGATAACAACAGGATCACTAAAACAATACTGATAATTTTCATAAAACCCTCCTCTTTTAATTCAGGTTAATCAACCTCATGCTCTGTTTCTTCAGTTGCCCCGAATTCCGTCTTTCTCTTTTTCACGGCGTCTCTTTGGGCCTTTGTTGAATAGGCCCTGGGAACTGTTCCTTCTTTAAAGAATTCTACCATTTTTTCGGTCTCATTGGTAGCAAGGAGCCCGGTCAGCGGATCAATAACAGCGGTAACAATGCCTTCAGGGACCGGAAATGATCTCGTATCATCACCGTTGTCAGAAAGAGACGCTTTCCGAAAGAGCCTGTTTCATAAAATCAATCCATACCGGCAAGGCAGCTCTTGCCCCGGTTTCTTTTGTTCCCAGGGAACGCATATTATCAAAACCTACCCATACCCCGGCTGCCAATTCAGTTGTATACCCGATAAACCATGCATCGTTATAATCGTTTGTCGTGCCGGTTTTTCCGGCAACGGGTATTCCGAGCGACTTTGCACGCTTGGCTGTTCCATATTTGACCACATCTTCAAGCATTGATGTGGCAAGAAATGCCGTCTGGGGACTTACAACTCTGCTTCCCTCCGGCTGATTATTTTCAAGAACGTTCTTGTCCGGGTCAACAATATATTTAATTGCTATGGGATTCATTTTTGTACCATCCTGCGCAAATACGCAGAAAGCAGATGTCAGTTCAAGAGGAGTCACACTTAAACTTCCAAGCGCAAGGGACAGATTATAGGGGAGAGAACCAAGAATGCCGAGTGAATTGGCAAATTTAATGACCTTGCCGACCCCAACTTTCTCAAGAAGTTTTATTGTAACAATGTTTCTTGAATATGCAAGCGCCTCACGCAGTCTTGTCGGACCACGAAATTTTCTGTCATAGTTTTCCGGCTTCCACTCTCCGAACTGTTCTGTAGAATAACTTATAGGTTCGTCCATTATAGTGCTTGCAGGAGTGTAGTCATTGTCCATCGCAGCAGCATAGATTATCGGCTTAAATGCCGAACCTGCCTGCCGCTTTGCAAAAACAGCCCTGTTAAATTCGCTCTTACTGAAATCATATCCGCCAACTACTGGCCTTTATGTAACCTGTTGAAGGTTCCATAACAACCACAGCCCCCTGCGCAACAGGCTCCTGTTCAAGCAAAAAAGCAGGATCGCCGCCGACCGTGTCTTTCACCATGACCCTGATAATATCGCCCGACTTGAGAATATCGGAAAGTTTAAGATTCTTGTAGTTCCTGGTCACATTCCCTTTAGAATCAATAAGCTTGCCGGCCCATATTGTGTCCTTAAGCAGTATGTTCCCTGTAATACCTCTTGCTTTGACCGTTGCCTGAGAATCAGAGACCGTAATTACAGTTGCCGTCATAAAATCCCCTTGACGCATAACAACTTTTCCAGGCGGCCTTTCTCCTCCGAGTTCCTTGTTGAGATCAACATCCTTATGACCTATAGCGCCTCTGAATCCCTGCCGTTTGTCCAGTTCCCTGAGCCCGTTCTGGAGGGCATTTACTGCGGCAGCCTGCATTTTTCTGTTTAAGGTCGTATAAACTTTCAGGCCTCCTTTATAGACTTTTTCAACACCGTATTTATCTTCAAGATATTTTCTGACATATTCAAGAAAATAATTTTGCGCATACATTTCCCCTCTCATGCTCGAAAGATGGAGCGGCTGTTTATATGCCTTTTCCACGTCATCTTTCGTTATATATCCCTCATCCAGCATCCTGTTAAGGACAATATATTGCCTTTCCTTGGCCTTATCAAGGTCACTGTAAGGTGAAAATTTACTTGGGGCCTTGACAAGGCCGCTCAGCAAAGCCGCCTCTGCGAGGTTTATATCAGAAACGGGTTTGCCGAAATAGGTGCGCGCCGCCATCTCAACACCGTAAGCGCCATGCCCGAAATATATCTTATTCAGGTAGAGCTCGATGATCTCTTCCTTGGTCAGGTTTTTCTCAAGCCTGAAAGCCAGTATCGCCTCTTTTAGTTTTCTGACGATGGTCTTCTCCGGAGAAAGGAAAATGACCTTTGCGAGCTGCTGTGTAATAGTGCTCGCGCCTTCCTTCATTCTGCGCGCCATGGCATCTTTTAATATCGCCCTTATAATCGCAATAAAATCTACCCCTTTGTGCTGCCAGAATCTTGAGTCTTCAACAGATACAACGGCCCTTATTAAATTTTCAGGGATCTTACTGATAGGGACATGTATGCCTTTTTCGATCTTGAATTCACCGGCAAGGGTATCATCATCAGCATAAACCCTGGTCCCATCCGCCGGCATATAACCTTTGATCTCCTCTATCTGCGGTACACCTTTTATAAGGGCAAGATAAGCGCCGGCAGCTGCGCCTGTAGCAAGTACAAGAAGGAAAATCAGGGATTTAAATATAAAGCTCTTTCATAACAAAGAATTATAGTTGCCCTTCAGTTAAGCTGTCAAATAACACGAAAATGTAGGGGCAATTCATGAATTGCCCCTACTCGCCAGCCCCCGTATCTTTTTTATCCTTTCCAGTACAGGCGGGTGGGAGTAGTGGAACAGGGCGTACAATGGATGCGGATGCAGATTGGAGAGATTGTCTTTTGAAAGTTTTACAAGCGTGCTTATCATACTTTCCCTGTTGCCTGTTATTTCATAAGAATACTTATCAGCTTCATCCTCATGCCGGCGTGAAAAATAGTTAAATACCGGACTAAAGGGAAAAGACACGATTGAACTTAAGAAACCGAGTATTACGACCTTTGCAAAGAAAGAGCCCTGCTCGATATGAAATACGGTCAGAAGGAAGTCGCTCTGGAGGATACGATACGAGATATAAGTTGCGATCAGGGCAATACTTTCTGCTGCGATGAGCGATTTCAAAAGATGCTTCTTCTTCCAGTGGCCGGCTTCATGCGCAAGCACGGCAAGGACTTCGTTATGGTCCATTTTTTCAATAAGCGTATCATAAAGCACTATCCTTTTTACCTTCCCTATGCCGGTGAAGTATGCATTTGTGTGTTTGGTCCTTTTTGAAGCATCCATTTTAAAAACCCTGTTGACCTTAATTCCCGCCTTTTCCATGAGAGTGCGGATATTACTTTCCAGTTCTTCATTTTCAATGGGTGTAAACTTGTGAAAAAGAGGCTCTATTACATATGGCGAAATATACATCATGAAGATGCCGAACACAAGAAAAAAGCACCACACCTAGAACCACCATGAACCGGGGATTTTCTGGATTATAAGAAGTCCGATAGACGATAACCAGACCCATCAGTATTGTCGAAATCAAAAGCGATTTTATCGTATCGGTTATCCATAGTTTAAAGGTCATTGTATTGAAGCCGTATTTGTTCTCTATTTTAAATGTACTGTACAGGCTGAACGGTATTGATATCAGTGTTTCAAAATATGTCAGAAGTATAAAGAAAACGAGACCGGAAAGTATAAATGACAGATTGAGCGAGACAGTCCATGAATTGTAAATATTGAGCAATACGAAGATGAACAGCAGAAAGACAATATTATTGAAGATGGAATGAATAAAGCCGAACTTTGTATGTTCAATGTTGTAATCCCTGGTCCTGCTCAGCAAAGACTGATCAATATACCCCTCAAATTCCGGAGGAATGACCGAACCGTATCTCTTCATATAATCAAGATTCAGATAATCGAGCCAGTAGCCGAAAGAGACCACTGACAGATAGGCTATGCTGATGATGATAAGATAGAGTTCCATATTCAATTGTCCGGGTAAGGGCAGTTCATGAATTGCCCTTACGTTTAACATAAGCGATCAAAAATGCAACAATAAACAAACTGTCTCCAATTATCAGAAAATCGTAATGATAAGGCTTCGGCATCTGCTGATGCAGCGTTGCATTGACATCATGCATAAATGAGTAGAGTATCAATGTGATTCCTGATAAAGCAAGGATGCCGGACAATAATTTGGGGTTGAAGCCAAATCCTTTGTGAATCGACCGGGAAATAAGAATACTGAAAATAATCATCAGCAACGAAACTGATACAGGCGCTATCACAGGGCTTATCCAGGGGACCGGGATAAGAAATAAAATATCCCAGTCAAATAATGACGCAGGCCAATTCAGAAGCACCTTAAGCCAGATATAATAAAAAACATCCCATACGCCAAATGAAAACATGAAATATGCAAATCGTTCCCAGCGCTTTTTCCCTGCAAGAAATGTAACTGATAAAAGCATAAAGAGCGTTGCAGCTTCACGGAATACCTCGATAACGATCTTGTGGTCCGTGATCGCTTTAAGCGGGAATTTAAAACCATCGGGATGGAATATCGCGCGCAGATAGACAACAACGGCTGATTCTACAAATGCCATGGCGATGGCGAAGATGGTGAGCCAGAGGATTTTGCTGATGTTATTCATTATCCGTAGATTACGCAGATTGCACAGATTTCTTTAAAAATCAATTTCTTGTTTCAAAAGCTCATTAAGCATTGCTGGTGTAAGCCCGTGGGCATCCTTTTTTTAATGCTATTTTAAATTACGTTGAATCAGTATTGTTATAAGATAAATAAGTTATCTGTGCAAGCGCGGAATGACGGATCGCTCTTACAATTCCAGTTTAAACAGCGACTCCGGATTTACATTCACTCCCTGCAGTTTTATCCCAAAATGAAGATGAGGCCCTGTGGCCCTGCCGGACATGCCGACAAGTCCTATCACCTGCCCTTTTAGATACCCGTCTCATCTTGCACAGACTTTAAATTCTGAAAGATGCATATAAACAGAAAAAAGCCCCATCCCGTGATCTATCACCAATGTGTTACCGCCAAAAAAAAGTTCATCCCTTAAGACAACCTGCCTGAATTCACGGCCTTTATTGGAGTTCCGGTCTCCCCTTTGTAATCTATCCCTCTATGAACGCTGGTCCTTTTCCCGTTCATGATGCGTTTCACTCCAAACATTTCTGAAAGCGCCGTATCAGTCGGTTTTATGAAACTTCTGTTCCAGACACGCTCAGTATTCCGGGACAATATGCTTTCAAGAAGTTCCGTTTCCCTTTTTGATCGTTCCAGGTCTTCGGCGCTTAAGGTAACTTTTTCTTCGGGAAGAGTGATTTTTTTGGTCAGGAACTTATATGGTTTGACCCTTATATGGGCAATTTTCTCATTCATTCCGGATTTAACTTTTATAGTATATTTTTTCAGGTGAAGTATCGATATCAACAGGAACTAAAGCAATAAAATGATCAGCGGCGTCCTGGTAAAAATCTATCATTTTTCCTGCAAATTCAGCGTTCGGGGAATCCGGGCTGCCAGGAGAGCTTTTATCAACTTTTATTTTGAGAAGGAATAAATCACCCGGGAACACTTCCTTAGGCGCCAATTCCACATTTAAGGCATAAGAAAGGTTATGCAATAAGAGAGTTAAAATGATAGAGAGGAATGATCTATAGATAACTTTTTTCAGCAAGATGTCTTATTATAGCAAAAATGAGAACCATCGAGATTGACGGGAGTTTTGGTGAAGGCGGCGGACAGATCTTAAGGACTGCATTAAGTCTCAGCTGCATCACAGGTTCTTCGCTTAAACTTTTCAATATAAGAAAAGGCAGGAAGAAACCGGGACTTATGCCGCAGCATCAAACCTGTGTCAATGCCATATCAGAGATCTGTAACGCTGAAGTCTCTGGAAATGCAATAAGTTCAACAGAACTCACATTTGTTCCCCGAAAGATAAGATCCGGCAATTACTTCTTTGATATCAGGACCGCAGGCTCAAGTTCTCTCGTTATTCAGACCCTCCTTCCCGCGCTTATTTTTAGTGATGGTATTTCCCGCATAACCATCAGAGGCGGTACGCATGTCCCTTCCAGCCCGTCATATAATTATATCTCGGAAGTCTTCATCCCGCTGTTGCATAGAATCGGCATAAAAATAGAAACGTCCATCAATAAATATGGCTTTTACCCGAAAGGCGGCGGCGAGGTCAGCTTTAAGATATTTCCCTGTGAAAAGATTAAAAGGCTAAATGTCGTTAACCGGGGAGAATTGCTGTCAGTTACCGGATATTCCGCTGTTGCAAACCTTCCGTTACATATAGCCGAAAGGCAGAAAAATTCAGTAATTCAAGGTCTATCTCCTTTGTCTGCGAATATAGATATCCTCGAAGTCACTTCTTTTGGACAGGGGACCTTTGTTTTTCTTAAAAGTGAATATGAAAATACGCTAACAGGATTCTCAGCATTGGGGGAAAGAGGTAAACGGGCTGAAGACGTTGGTCAGGAAGCTGCTTCATTGTTTAAAGATTTCAATAATAGTTCAGCATGTCTCGACCCGCACCTTGCAGATCAGATCGTGATCTACCTCAGCCTGGCTCAAGAAGACTCGACTTTTACAACATCGCGCATAACACAGCATCTCCTGACGAATCTGCGGGTGATCGAAAAATTTCTGAAGATCCGATACGAGATAGAGGGCAAGATGGATTCGGAAGGGATAGTAAAGATTAAAACGGCAGTGAGCCACTGATTTACACTGACTACTGCCTACTACCTACTACCTACTACTTCTTCTCTGTGTTAGTCTGTGGCCATATACTTTTATAGGTTAAACAATTCTCTTCAATCCGCTAAAAAATCATACCGAAACCATAAAAAAGGGACTCACGGAAGACCGCAAGTCCTTGATTTGTAGTGGTAGCGGGGGAAGGATTTGAACCTTCGACCTTCGGGTTATGAGCCCGACGAGCTACCAGGCTGCTCCACCCCGCGACATAATTACGATACTGTAGATAATATGAAAAGTCAACTTGACCAATGTGCCTTGTTCGTAAAATCCGGCTTGTGGAAGTTTAACCAATTCCGTCGCCTCCGGAAGCGGCGGAATGATCGATGTCATCTACAGATTCTTGAAAAAATACTTGTAGTAAACCAGGCTTGATAAGATCATGGCCCCGCCAAACCCGATATAAATAATTGCGAGATAGTGCTTCGGCATCGACGAATGTCTCAGGACCGTCCCCATTCCGATCATAACCAGTATGATCAGATAACTTTTCCACGGCTGAAAGGCAAATATACAAACTTTCCCCTCTTTTGAGAGGATACGGCCGGTGTTTTTATTGACCAGTTTGAGAAAACCAAAATAATAGATAAGGACTGCAAGAATAACTCCGGTAATTCCCGGCCAGACGGCATTTTGCCGGCTTGTCAGAGACAGCCAGTTCATGGCAAGTTTGCACAGCATTATTCCGACAATGCTCCATAAAACTCCGGAAAGAAAGATCAGGAGTCTTTTATCAACTGCAGGGTCAAATTTTTTTAGTGTAGAGTGCATGATTGGTTAATAACTGTATAATTGGCATTTAGCCATTGGCTTACACTGACTTATTTAAGTTGGAAGTAAGAAGTAATAGAAAAAACTTTATACTGTAGACTGTTTAATTACTACTTCTTATTTGTTGGACTGTGAACTAATAAAACTATAGACCAAACTTCTTTTCTATAGGTTAATTGTTTATGAAAATATTTTAAAGAGCAAAAATGTCACAGCGATACCAAGCAGTGCGCCGACAACAACTTCCAGAGGTCTGTGGGCGCCTGTACTGACCCTGCTTTGCGCAATGATCACTGCCATAAAGAATACGAGCAGGGACGGGACAAAACTCTCGCTTATCATGGTGACAGCTACCCACATTGAAAAGGAAATCGCAGCGTGACCGCTTGGCATTCCTCCCCGTAACGGCTGGCCTTTTCCAAAAAATGATTTTGTCAGCACTACCATTATCAACACGACAATAAGTGAAACGACAGCCACATCGGATTTTGCGTGTTTTGCTATATTCAGGCCGTTGTAAAAAAAGTTTTTTACCGGTTCGAAAAGGATGACAAATCCTATAACTGCAGCCCCGATTGCAGTTATGAGGACCGCGCCGGCAGCCATGTCCTTGATCCTTTTTGCCTTTTCGTCGTATTCTCTGAATAGAATATCCGTGATCGTCTCAAGGGCTGAGTTCAACATTTCAACAGACAGAACAATAATCGACAGTGTTATTAAAATCACAACTTCCGCCCAGCTTATACCGATCGAAAAACTTACGATGAGTATTAATATTGCGGTATAAAAGTGGTAACGCATATGCCGCTGTGTTTTTGCGGCATGAAGTATGCCTTCAATCGCGTGATTAGTGCTTTTGATCCATTTTCTTAATGGCATTAAATAGCTCCGTTTCTTTTTTTCTCATTTTCCCGGCCTTGTAAACTGTCTTTTCATGATCATAACCCAGCAGGTGCAGTGTTCCATGTATCAGGAGACGGGAGACCTCATCATGAAATCCCCAGCCATACATTTTTGCCTGTGTTTCTGCACGTGGTACGCTTATGACTATGTCTCCAAGGAGAAAGTCAGAAGTAAGAGCTGAGAAGTCGGAAGTCTCACTTATCTGTGGAAAAGCAAGCACGTCCGTGCTCCTGTCAATTCCCCTGTATACGGCATTTAGCTCAGACATTTTTTTGTCTCCAACAAACATTATACTTAATTCTGCTGCAGACTGGTCTAAGATGCAGAGTATCTTGCGGGCTGTTCCTGTTATCTTTTTTTTATTTAAGGATCTGCGCCTTTGATGGTTTTTTATGAGTATTTTCATTCTCTACTTCGAATCCCGGATAGTTGATACGCTTATGATACATGCTGCTCAGGAGATACACAAAGTGGGTCTTGATTTCCCGAATATCCTTAAATGATAACTCACAGTTGTCAAGCTGCCCGTCAATAAAACAATGGTTGATTATCTTTTCAACAAGTAGCGATACTCTTGCCGGAGATGTGTCGGAAAGGACCCTCGATGCAGCCTCAACCGCATCAGCCATAAGCACTAAAGCTGCAACCCGTGTCTGGGGTTTGGGGCCGGGGTACCTGAAATCTTCTTCAGTAATTGGAGTAAGGTTGTCATGATGCTCTTTGGCCTTTTGATAGAAATAGGTCTGCACGGATGTGCCGTGATGCTGTTGTATTATATCTATTACTGCCTGCGGCAGTTTATGTTTTTTTGCAAGTTCAACCCCTTCTTTAACATGAGACAACAAGATCAGACTGCTCATGCGCGGCGTGATCTTTTCGTGTTTATTAACGGAGGCTATCTGATTTTCAATAAAATAGTCGGGCATTTTCACTTTGCCGATATCATGGTAGTAGGCGCTTACCCTTGCAAGTAAAGGGTTGACCCCGACTGCTTCAGCGGCAGCTTCGGCCAAGCTGCCTACTATAATACTGTGATGATATGTGCCGGGGGCCTCGACCAGAAATTCACGCATGAGCGGCTGGTTGAGGTCAAGCAGTTCAAGGAGTTTAATGTCCGTTGTTATTTTAAAAAGGTATTCGAAAAGGGGCAAAAGAGCTGACACCAGTATCGTAACTATTATACCGTTGGCAAAAGCAGAGCCCGCAACTGTAATGCTGTCAATAGTAAATAACTGTCTCTTAAAAAGGGATATGACCAGCGCGGTAGATACGCTGACCAGACTGATATAGAAACCACCTCTCCAGATCGCCGAACGCTTCTTGCATCTTATGACTCCAAATGCTCCGGTAAGCCCTGTAGAAAAAATGAAGATGGAATATAACGGATCATTCAGCCATAATCCTCCGAGAAGGCTTGTTATTACTGTGAAAACTATTGCGGTATGAATATCGATCAAAAGGGCCGCAAGCACGGAACCCATGGCAAAGGGGAGGGCGTAAACTGTAAGAGACGGGTCGAACTTGCCGGAAAAATTTGAGAAACCCGTCAATAAGAAAAAAGAAGAAGCGGCCTATTATAAGGTTGCCTGATAACAGGGTCCCTATAAGTATCAGCAGTTTATAATCATTTTTTATTTCAGGCTTATATCTTATGAAATCTTTATAGAGGATGAGCAAAAGCAGGGCGGTTATAAGAGAAGCTCCGGCTATTGTTTGAAGAGGCATTGTCTGCCCCCAGATCAGTGAAATACTCAAAACAGCGGCAAACATTATAAGTAAAAGTATCTTTAACAGGATGTTCCTGTCAAAATGGTAGAATGGTTTTTTCTGGTCAGGTATTTTTCCGTTTTTCATCTTTTATCCTTACGGCTTTTCTCAAATTTTTCATAAGCTTTTATGATCTCCTGGACAAGCTTATGTCTTACCACATCTTTTTCAGAAAAGTAAACAAAGCGCACATCTTTTAAGTTTTTCAATATCTTTTCAGCCTCCACAAGCCCTGATGTCTTTCCATAAGGCAGATCGATCTGGGTGATGTCACCTGTGATAACAGTCTTTGAGTTGAAACCGAGCCTTGTGAGGTACATTTTCATCTGCTCTGAAGTGGTATTCTGCGCTTCATCGAGTATTATGAAAGAATCATTCAGGGTCCGGCCCCTCATAAAGGCGAGAGGAGCTATTTCAATAATACCTTTTTCAATGAGCTGGTAAGCTTTATCTGTTTCCATCATGTCAAAAAGGGCGTCATAAAGCGGTCTTAGATATGGATTTATTTTTTCAGCCAGATCGCCCGGGAGAAAACCGAGTTTTTCCCCGGCCTCAACGGCGGGTCTTGCGAGGATGATCCTGCTGACCTGTTTACTGAGAAGCGCATTTATTGCCATGGCCATAGCGAGGTATGTTTTCCCTGTACCTGCAGGTCCTATGCCGATCACCATGTCGTGCTGTTTGATCGCTTCGATATATTTTTTCTGCGTCCCGGATCTCGGCACAATGAATTTCTTTTTTGATGCTACAGGGATATTGCTCAGGAAGAATTCCTTTAATGATGGGGCCGCAGAGACGATGGCAGATTTTTTTACAGGCCCACCCCGGTCAGAAAGGTCTTTAAGGTCAGTATCTTCAATGGCTTTTAAGGTAAATTTCAGGTCTTCAGGACTGATGCTGTAACCGTTTGAATTTATTAAATAGAATTCCCTGATAAACCTTTCAGCTTTTTTGACGGACTTTTCAGCGCCATGGAGAAAGACTTTGTTGCCCCTTATAGATGCCTTGATCCCAAGCACCTCTTCCATAATCTTAAGAGTGCTGTCGAGCCTCCCATATATGGGTGAAAGGTCTTTTTCCTCACCAAAGTCCAGTTCGAGTTTTACCGTAGGGAATCTCCTTTAAGCTTTATATACAAATTATACTATAAGCGATAATATCAATAAAGCAAATAAGCCCACTAAAAAGCAGTTGGCCATCAGATGAATCAGTTTTATTAGTCTTATTGGTTCTATTAGTTTTATTTGTTAACTAACTCAACCAATCAAACCAATTCAACCAATCCAACAGTTATTAATTGATTATTACAATATCAGCATCGCATCCCCATATGAAAAAAACCTGTATCCCGCATTTTGTGCTTCGTTATAAGCTTCTTTTAAGAATATTGAGTCCTGCAAATGCAGATGTTAGCATCATAGGAGTTGATTTAGGCAGATGAAAGTTTGTAATGAGGGCGTCAATGATCTTAAATTGATAACCGGGATATATAAAGATCGATGTCTTTCCGAAGCCGGAGGGACTAAGGGAGGGTGAATATTCCCCCATTGCAGACAGCTGCTTCCAATGCCCTTGTTACCGTCGTGCCTGCTGCAATAACCCTGCATCCCTCTGATTTTGCACGATTTATTGCATTGAGCTGTTGATTCCGGGATTTCATAGAATTCCTCATCCATAGTGTGTTCATTTATATCATGAACTGTAACCGGCTTAAAGGTGCCATACCCGACATGGAGAGTGACAGTTTCTACTGATATCCCTTTCTCCCTGATAATATTGAGAAGCTGTTTTGTAAAGTGCAGACCCGCTGTGGGAGCAGCAACAGCTCCTTCTTTGTTTGCGTATACAGTCTGATATTGTTCCGTATCCGAGGAGTATGGTTTGTCTTTTTATATAAGGCGGCAGGGGCATAACGCCGATCTTATGCAATATAGTTTTGATATCCGGCAGCAAGGGCGGGTTTAAACCCGCCCCTACAGGATTAAATTTAAACTCAACCCTTGCGTTGGCCCCATCTGATCCGGATACATGAGCAATAATATTCCCGCTCAACAGTACCTTGCCTTCCCGCAATCCTTTTACAAGCGCATCCCACTTATTCCTGCGCAATTCTTTTAACAGCAGGATCTCAACTTTGCCTCCTGACGGCTTTACGCCGAAAAGACGGGCGGGGAAGACCTTTGTATCGTTAAGAATAAGTATGTCTCCGGGTTTAAGATAGCTGACTATGTCTTTGAAGTTTCTGTGTTCAAACTTGTCGGAATCCCTGTGAATTACAAACAGCTTTGACGAGTCGCGTTCAGTAAGCGGATGCTGTGCTATATGTTCTTTTGATATCCGGTAATCAAAATCTGAGAGTTTCATGGTTTATAAAAAACTGTTTCAATTGGTTCGATTGGTTGCCATTGCGTTGACGTTGGTTACACAGATAAGACTAATAAGACTAATACAACCAATAGAAACACTCTCCTCTAAGAGTCGATTCCGATTTCTGTGGCCAACTGCATTTCTACATTTTCATTGTTGTTATGATTATCTTTGATTTTCGCCTTGAAGAAGAAACTTGGAAGGCAGCTCCTCACTGTTCTTTATCGTTGTCCCGGGGTAGAAATGTGCCAGGATCTCCCTGTAACTCTTTCCCTGCTTAGCCATTGCAAGAGCGCCCCACTGGCTCAACCCGACTCCGTGGCCGTAACCCTTACCGTCAAAGAATGCCTCTGCGCCTGCTGTTGTGATGGAAAAATCTGTGCTGGGGAGTTCCTTATATCCCAACTTCCTGCGGAGTTCCGTAGCCTTGATCTCAATTGTCTGCTCTGAAAATCCCCCTTTATCCGCCTGTTCTAAAGGGGGATTATTTTCATTGGCTCCGGCGATCGTTATCTTCAGTGTCTTGACCCGTCCGGTCGAGGTATAAGCGGCAATACTGATATCCCTGATCCCATCGGTCCCGACAGCCTTGCCGATCTGTTCAAAGGTGAACTTTTTTTGCCAGTTTTCGTAGGGGGCATTAATGCCATTGCATTCAACTGATTTTATATAAGGATAACTTTCGACCCATACTTCCTCAGGGAGTTCTGTTTTCCCTTCACAGGTCGCATGATAAAGGGCATTTATCGGTCTGCCTTCATATGTCAAAACCTCTTTTTCGGTTGCCTGAACTGCCTGAGTAATGAGAGGATCGGCATTGTCGCCTTTATATAATTGATTGAGTACGCTGGATGTCAAGTGGAAGCTGTTTTCTGTATTAACATTTTTATTGAAAATGGCATAAGTCCTTGAAATGACAGCCTGCGCCTTTAATGCCTCTATTTCCCAGTCCTTTCCTGTCTCGGAAGCAACAACCCCTTCGATATATTTTCCAAAGGGGAGGTTGTTGACGACATAAAGTCCGTTTTCGTCACGAAGGACCTCGAAAGATCCGGAATAAGATTTCCCGTTAAAAAAGACCTTGCCGGTTAAACTTTCAAGCCTTTCAGCCTGTTCCGAAGGCAATGGATCACGGGGGGATTCATGCATCAGTATCTTGACAGTATCTTCAGCGAATACAATAGGACGAAGGGGCAAAGACAACAATAACAGCATGCATATAATTTTTGGCCTGAATTTGTTTTTAGATATAAACATAACCTTAAATATGTTATTATAGATTGTTCCATAACCTGACAAAACAGTTTTATTAGTCTAATAGTTTTATTTGTTAACCAACTCAACCAATCCAACTAATGAAACTCAATCACAACCAGTGTAATTACAGTGGCTAAATCACACCTTATTATTCATTTCCTTCCAAAAAAATAAAAGATCAGGCTTAATATAATACTCAGCAGGATACTTGTTGCAATAGGGAAATAGAAGGTAAAGTTCTTTTTCTGAATTACAATGTCTCCCGGTAATTTTCCTGATAACGGGATGCCATTTCTGAAAAAAAGCAAAAGCGCTCCTGTTATTGCGATTACAATACCAGTTATTAATAAAAATTTTCCCAGATCAGCCATAAAATTAATAAGCTATCAAGCTATCAAGCTGGCAAGCCTGTCAAGCTGGCAAGCCGTAAGTTAGGCAAGCTACAGCTGTCAAGCCAGTTAAGCTGTCAAGCTTCGGCTCAAGCCTGCACGCTGGTTAGCTTGTTAGCTGTTTCGTGCTTTCATTAGTTGTTCTGCCTTGATCGCATTTTCCCTTTCCTGTTTGCTGAAAAGGCATCCGCAGTATTTTTGCCTGTAAAGGCCGAGTTCTCTGGCAAGAGACATTGCATTTCTGAAATAGGGCCTGAAATCTTTCAAATAAAAATAAAGGTTGTATTTTTCGGCAAGCTCTCTGCCGGTCGCATTGATCTGCTCAAAATCCTGATAAGGGCTTATGAGCAGGGTCGTTGAGAATGCCTCAAACCCCTCATCGCGTGCCTTTGCAGCGGTTTTTTCAAGCCGTAGCATATAACAGGACAGGCAGCGTTCAGGAGAAGGGGGTATAGTTGGTGTGCCTGAAGTATAGAATGATTTAAACATTTCCAGGAATTCTTCCGGCCTGTATTGCTCATCATAAAAGATATCGATATGCCATTCATCCGATAACTTCTTCAATGAAGCAAGCCTTGAAAGATATTCATCATGCGGCTGAATGTTCGGGTTATACCAGAAGCCCGTAAAATCGTGTCCTTCATCCCGTAACAGCTTAAAAGGATAAATGGTGCAGTTGCTGCAGCATATGTGGAAAAGTATTTTCATTTTGTTTATCCGCAGATTACACAGATTTACACAGATTTTTTAAATAGGCTTTTCTTTCAATCTGTGCAATCTGTGTAATCTGCGGATTAAAAAAGGTCATCGACTTTCTTCATCCCGAAATGTTCGTAGGCCCTTTTTGTAGCCATCCGGCCCCGGGGGGTCCTTTCTACGAAACCTTCCTGCAGGAGGAACGGCTCATATACATCTTCGATGGTATCTTTTTCTTCCCTGATCGATGCCGCAAGGGTCTCAAGTCCCACAGGCCCGCCGCTGTATTTCTCTATTATGGTGAGAAGCAGTTTTCTGTCCATTTCGTCAAAACCCATATTATCAACATCCATGGCATGAAGCGATTCTTTTGTTATCTGCAGATCTATTAAACCGGTGCCCTTTACCTGCGCAAAATCCCTTATACGCTTCAGTAACCTGTTTGCTATTCTCGGCGTTCCCCTGGACCTTCCGGCGATCTCTGCGGCCGCATCCTCTTTTATTTCCGAGTTTAATATCCTTGCTGAACGGAGAAGGATCTTTTCAAGGTCTTTGGGTTTATAAAAATCAAGCCTGTTAATTATCCCGAAACGGTCCCTCAGAGGCGAAGTGAGCAGGCCTGTTCTTGTTGTTGCGCCAATAAGCGTGAAGCGCGGGAGATTTAATTTCAGCGACCTGGCGCTCGGCCCCTGCCCTATAATTATATCAAGCTGATAATCTTCCATTGCCGGATAAAGTATTTCCTCCGACATTCTTGGAAGCCTGTGAATTTCGTCAATGAACAGGATGTCCTTTTCACCGAGGTTAGTAAGAATGGCCGCAAGGTCCCCGGGCCTTTCGAGCACAGGGCCGGAGGTTATTTTTATGTCCGCTCCAAGCTCCAGGGCGATTATATTGGCGAGCGTTGTCTTCCCAAGTCCGGGGGGGCCGCAGAAAAGCACATGGTCCAGGGCCTCTTGTCTCTGTTTTGCGGCCTGTATGAAGACCTTAAGATTTTCCTTGATCTTCTCCTGACCCACGAATTCTTCAAAGTTCCTGGGCCTGATGCTTAATTCAAAGTTCAGGTCGTCAGGGGTTGCCTCCGGGGTGATGGTCCTTTGAGGGATGTCATCCATTATTTCTTCTCCATCAGATAGTTTAAAGATTCTCTTATTATTCCTTCAATAGCGGTTACCCCGTTTTTAACAGACAATTCAACTGCCTTTTCCGCCAGTTGTCTTTTATAACCAAGATTTAAAAGGGCTGATACGGCATCTTCAGCGACAGTTTTTTCTTCCGAATAAATTGTATCTCCAATGTGTAATGAAGGGAGTTTCCCCTTGAGTTCAAGTACAAGCCGCGCTGAGGTCTTGGCGCCGAGTCCGGGAATTGTCGAAAGAAGAGAAACATTCTCACTGTTGACTGCCTCAACAAAGCGCCCTACCGGCATTCCTGAAAGGATGGCAAGACCGAGTTTGGGCCCTATGCCGTTGATACCGAGAAGGGTTGTGAAGACTTTTTTCTCGTCTTCCGAAAGAAAACCGAACAACTGCAGCGCATCTTCCCTGACATGCGTATATGTATGAAAAAAGACCGCTTCGCCCTTTTCCGGGATATCTCCAAGACTGCACAGAGGAATACTGACATGGTAACCGACACCATGAACGTCAACGATAACTCCATCCGGTCTTTTGCTGAGAATTATGCCTTTTAGGGAAGCGATCATATTTAGCTATTTATTGAAAACTTAATTCTAAAAACCACAGGAAAAGTGCAGAAGTGCGGAAGATTGTAAGCTCGTAAGTAAAAGA
>CAVOUK010000011.1:0-260110 GCA_963699585.1 Thermodesulfovibrionia bacterium
TACTTTTTTTGACAAGGCTATTGGATATCAGAAGATCTGAAACTCAGATAATACGTTACAGTTCATATTGTCCCCTCAAATTGTAAGAATAGCCGGATTTTACGAACTTCGTAAAATCCGTGTAATACTATAGATTATGCACATTCGTTTTTTAAGTTTTGTTGAAAATTAGATAGTTGTATTTTGAAGGCTTTTAACAGCATATTATAAAAAACCGGAAAATACGAACTTCGTCTATTAATTGTTATGTATAAAAAATGAATAAGTACTTTACTGAACAGTCAATAGCGATATGTGCTGCTTTCATTGCGCTTGCTGCTTTATTTCTTTCAGTCTATGAAGGGTGTGCAACAAGAAAACATAATAGATTAATGGTCGCACCACGACTAACAATATACTTTCATTTTAATGAGAGTTCTGCTGGCTGGAGATTATCATCGAACGGATTAGGCCCTGCTGAGGTTAGTTGGCTGAGCGTATCAGTTGATGGAGAACCAAAAGACTCATGGACAAGTGTCGAAAGTTCGCTAGGAATTAAAGACGATGTTACCGGCAATATGATATTCACTTGTCTAGGGTCTGGGATGTTTTATGATCCAAACACTGATATCATGATATACGGTTATCAGAACAGTAAGAATAAAGATGTATTAATGGATAATTGGAAGCGAGTGAAAACAAGTGTTTGCTATTGCTCGGCATATGAAGAGTGCTGGATTGAGCAAGATGATGGAAACCAAAGGAAAGTTGATAACTGCAAAGACCATAAACCAGATAAATTCTTGAAGGGAAATTGTGTATTACCTGAGTTAGAGTAGGATTAAAATGAACGAACGAGGACATAGGTAACACTTTATTCCAGGTACATAGGTAACACTTTTTGCCTATACTTTAGGCAAGGAGGTGACTATGCCCTGGGAAGGAGTTACCATAATGGACCAAAGAGTTCGATTCATTTCAGAGTATCTTGAAAAGCATTTTTCAGTAGCTGAGATATGCAGGCAGTTTAACATCAGTCGTAAGACAGGTTATAAGTGGCTTAGCCGGTATGAGGCATACGGGGCACCGGGATTAGAGGATCGCAGTTGCAAGCCGAAGAGATGTCCCCATAAAACGAAGTACCATGTTGTCAGGGCAATAAAGTATATACGCGAAAAGCATCCGACATGGGGACCGAAGAAGATATTGGCATTACTTGGTAAGAGGCATCCGGATTGGGAGCATCCTGCGATCTCAACAGCAGCAGGGATACTGAAGCGTGAAGGGTTAATACCGGGGCCGACGCGAAGGATCAGGCGTAAACACCCGGGATGTCCGACAACGGTGGCTACGGAGCCGAATCAGATATGGACGGCGGATTATAAAGGGGAGTTCAAGATGAGAAACGGGGCCTACTGTTATCCACTAACAGTGTGTGATATGTACAGCCGTTATTTGCTGGGATGTGATGGGCATAAAGCGATATCGCTGAAAAGATCAAAGGAAAGCTTTACGAGGTTATTCGAGGAGTATGGATTGCCGGATAGAATCAGGACGGACAATGGGGTGCCGTTTGCATCAAATGCAATAGCGAGGTTATCGAGTCTGTCGGTATGGTGGATCAAGCTGGGAATATATCCGGAGCTGATAGAGCCGGGAGAGCCGCAGCAGAACGGCAAGCATGAGAGGATGCACAGGACATTAAAGAAAGAGGCAACGATACCGCCGGAGAAGAATCTCAGGGCGCAGCAAAATAGATTCAATACATTTCAGCGGGAATATAATGAAATACGTCCACATGAAGCCTTGGACATGAAGACACCCTCTGAACTATATACCAGGTCGAAAAGGGAAATGCCAAGGAAGTTGGAACCACTGGGATTATCCATCGCATTTTAAAGTAAGGTATGTAAGCAGGAATGGGGGGATAAGATGGCATCACAAAAGAGTGCCGGTGACACATACGCTTCAGGAAGAGTATATAGGTTTTGAAGAAATAGATGATGGGATATATAATGTGTATTATTGTGATTATCTGATAGGTCGATTCTTTGAGGAGATCAACAAGATAAAGGATATTATAGAAAGGATTCCGGTCAGGCAAAGGATAGTAAAAGAGAGTTACCGATGTACATAGAAAACTGTAACCCATGTACTTAGAACAAAGTGTAACCTATGTACCCGGATCGTACCCAAATCAGTATAACCATTGCGTGCACGTGAACGAGTGCCACAGGACGCTTTTTCAGGTATGCATTGTTTTAAGATGTACAAATTGGTTTAGAGGCATGTTGTTATCTTGCAGTGGTACTCGTCAGTGACGCTGGCGTTATATGTAAGTCTTGTTCTGCATAACAAAATATGAATAAGATATCTAAAATCATAAAAGCGCGGTGGCCAGAAGACGATCTGATGCCTGCTTCACGTCCAGTGGACGAGTTTAGTTCCAATTTGGAAATATTAATCGACGGCATCAGAAAATACAAAATGGCATCGTGGGCTTTTGCGATCCTCTTGGGCATGCTTTATCGCTATGGCTACGGGTTAGCCAAAGACCTATTTTGGGCAAAGAGAGATTTAAACTTCATCGCGGGAATTTTCGATCTAAATTCAAAGATACAAGAATTCTTTGTTACTGTCGGCGTCAATTTCATAGTAGACCTTTCCTCAATTATATTGCCAGCGCTAATCTGCGGAGCAGTCCTTGTTTATTTTTTTCATGCGAAAGCACGCCTTCTTAGTCTGGCTGCAGTTGTCCCTTTCCTGGTGTTTAGTCGTCGCGCTTGGCATTTTTGGGAAGCGCCCCACCTTGGGCTTCAAATCAGTATATTAGTTGCTCCAATACTTGGCGTCGTCGTTTTGTTAGCTGTCGTATTCATAAGGACAAGAAAGGTGCGGGGATAATCAAACAGGGCTCATTTCACATCTTCTCAAGCGGTAACTCCCCAAAGAAAACTAAAGACAAGAAACTAAACAGATATTCTTTAAGAGTATCGTACAACATAGAGCAAAAACATCTAACACTTATACGGCCTCCGGTTGTCAATAGCAAAAGATCACCCGTCACGGATTTTGTAAAAAATCCGTTAATTCACACCTCAAAAAACTCTTATTGGATGAACTGTTTGTTCGTCCTGCATTTTATTGAGAACAGAAAATTAATGGGCTTAGGGATTGGGCTTATTGATGTGCATTTATTGGCGTCTTCATTGTTGACTAATACTTTATTGTGGATGGCTGATAAACAGTTAAGCGCAGTTAGTTCTAAACTGAACATTCTTTATAGAGAGCAATAAAAAGGGGCTTGCCGAAACAAGCCCCCTTCAGTTTGAATCAAACTGCAACTTCTATATACTATTTTTTCTTGTGAGCAGCACAGCAGTTTGATTTGCCGGTTGCGGTATTCTTACATCTTTTCCCCTCTTTTGTTTTTTCAACACATCTTAGTTTCTTTGCCATTTTTTCTCCTTTCCGCATTGCAGGTTATTATTTTTATTGCGTGCAATGCAATTGATTTATAAGTACGTCATTTGTAAATAATACCTTTAGTTTATTAATAATGCTACTACCTGCAAGATGAAACCTTGACACACCGGCACAATATGTTATCCTACTTACAATAAATGAAAATTTCACGGGGGCGATTCTATTGAACAAGAAAATCGGATTACTGTTATTTATCGGCATAGCTGTACTGGTCGTCTTGATGTTCGGGTCTTCTGTTTTCAATCTTTATGTTGACTGGATGTTTTTTGATGAAACAGGATTTCTGACTGTCTTCAAAACAGTGCTTGCAAATAAAATTGTCGCCGGCATGTTATTCAGCGCGGGCTTTCTGGTGTTCTATTTCTTAAATATATTTATTGCCAACAGGACCGATTTCCCTCTCAGAAATCTCAATATATTCGGCGATACCGTTTATCCTGTAAAGACCTTATCGTTTGATAAACCTGTCAAATGGATAACAATACTGGCAGGAGTTTTTATAGGCGTTCTCGTTGCATTGTTCGGCGCCTCAAGGTGGGAAGAGGTCCTGCTCTTCAAAAACAGGCTTGATGTCGGGATGCAGGACCCCATTTTCAACCGTGATATCAGCTTCTATTTTTTTACCCTGCCCCTGATCGAGACGATAAAGGGTTTTGCAGGCTTTACGGTTATCTTGACCTGCGCAGTAACTGCAGTGAGTTATTTCCTGCGGGGAGGGATATCAGTATCAGAGAGAAGCATATCCATGCATCCCTATGTCAGGAAACACGCCGGACTGTTCGGTATATTTTTATTCGGTATCCTGGCCCTTCACTTTTATATCGATCTATACAGACTGTTATTTTCCGAGCATGGTGTAATTTCCGGTGCAGGGTACACTGATGTTCATACAAAACTTTTTACACTGAAGCTTCTTGCCATACTTGCAGCTGTCACCGGCATCGTATTTACAACAGCCGCTTTCAGGGGGTCATTTAAATGGGTAGTGTTTCCTGCTGCTCTTGCCGGACTTGTATATATCGGAGGGATTGTCCTGTATACCCCCTTTCTGCAGAAATTCAGGGTGGCCCCCAACGAACTTGAACTTGAAAAACCATATATTGGTTACAACATCGATTTCACCCGGTTTGGCTATGACCTGAACAATATCGAACTGAAGTCTTTTGATGTTTCGTACAATCTTGAGGCAAAGGATATAACAAAGAACGACGCAACCATCAAGAACATCAGGCTGTGGGACAATAACCCTCTGCTGAAAACATACAGCCAGCTCCAGCAGATCAGGACCTACTACAAATTTATCGATGTTGACAACGACAGATATACTATCAACGGCGAATATAAACAGGTCATGCTCTCGCCGAGGGAACTGTCATATAATGACCTTCCGAGCAAGTCGTGGATCAACGAAAGGCTTGTATTTACCCACGGCAACGGATTGGCTATGGGCCCGGTGAGCAGGATCACTAAAGAAGGTCTGCCGGAATTTATTATCAAAGACATCCCGCCGGTTTCTGAAACAGATCTGAAAATAACCAGGCCTGAAATTTATTACGGTGAACTGCCGAACGACTATGTGGTGGTCAAAACCAAAGTTCAGGAATTCAGTTATCCTACCGCAACAGAAAATGTTTACACGAAATACAATGGCGGCGGAGGCGTCGAGCTTTCCTCTTTGCTGCGCCGCTCGGTATTTGCCGTGAAATTCAACACAGCTAAAATTTTCCTGTCTTCCGACATAACTCCTGAAAGCCGGATCCTGTTTTACAGAAATATCAATGAAAGGATTTTACGGATAGCGCCGTTCCTTATGTATGATTCAGACCCGTACATGGTTGTTTCTGATGAGGGTAAACTCTACTGGATGATCGATTGTTACACCGTCTCGGCGAATTTGCCGTATTCAACAAGGTATAACAACGGTTTTAACTATATCAGGAATTCTGTCAAAGCGGTCATTGACGCATATACCGGCGGCGTGAGTTTCTATATCAGCAACCCTGATGATGTGATGGTAAAGGTCTATTCCCGTGCCTTCAAGGGATTATTCAGGCCCATTTCGGATATGCCCGAAGATTTGCGCAGACATGTACGGTATCCGCAGGGAATGCTTGAGGTACAGGCCCGGATGTTTACATCCTTTCACATGACAGACCCCAAGACATTTTACAATAAAGAGGACCTGTGGGAGATCCCTTCTTACAGTGATAAACCGATGCAGCCTTATAATACGATAATGAAACTGCCGGGAGAGAAGAAAGAAGAATATATTCTGCTCGTTCCATACACACCTTCAAAGAGAGATAACCTGGCTGCCTGGTTCGCTGCACGATGTGACATGCCTGATTATGGAAAACTGATTGTATATGTTTTTCCAAGGGACAGGCTTGTTTTCGGGCCAAGTCAGGTAAATGCGCGAATTGATCAGGACGCTTATATTTCCCAGCAGATCACCTTATGGGGTCAAATAGGTTCACAGGTGATCCGTGGAAGTCTTCTCGTTATCCCCATCGAAAATTCCCTTCTCTATGTCCAGCCTTTATATCTGTCGGCATCAGATAAAGGCGGTCTTCCCGAACTCAGGAGGGTAATCGTCGCCTATGAGAACAACGTTGTCATGGAAGAGAACCTTGAGCTGGCCCTGCAGCGTTTATTTTTTAAAGGGGAAAAAACCGCTGCTGTGAAGCAAATATCTTCAGAAAAAATACAGATACCATCTGAAGGGCTTGCAAAAGAGGCGCTGAAGGTTTACGAAAAAGCCCTGCAATTGCAGAAGGCCGGGGATTGGGCAGGTTACGGGGAACAGGTCAGGAAACCTGGAACAGATCTTAAGGAAAATGGCACAGTAACAGAAGTTCCCTGGTAAATTATGCAGACCGGGACCATTCGGCAAAGATATTAAATATAATTATCTCAATTAATAACATATGCTTATAAAACGCTTAAAATCTGACGGATTTCTTCGTGAACGGATTTAAAGAACTGCCGGTTAAACTCACTCGAAGGGACCCAATCCTTGGAACTTAATTCAACCATATCCAATCCCCAATCTTTTGCTTTTTGAAAGGGAATATGGAAACAGAACTCTTGTTTTTCATAAGTGACTTCCATTTCGATGAGGACCTTTCCCTGCACATTGTTGTTTCCGCAGGGTTGTTCCATTTGAGAAGAAAGGTCAGATCTGCCATTCTGGGGCTTAATGGATTTTTTTAAGGTTATTATAGCTCCGGGCGGGGGATCACGATAGAACTTTTCCATCATCAAGTCCTTCAAATTGTAATATTGTTCTATATCTTCCTGATACCACTCTCCCTGTTTGACAGCATGATTGCAATAGTCAACGAGTTTAAGCAGACGGAGCCAGATGCCCTGCTGATTGCTTTCCTGAAAAACACCGTTTGCTTTCGTGACATCTTCGTTTCTGAAAATCGGGCTTATTTTATAAATTTCATGATCGGAGATCCCCATAAAATTAATTTTTCTTAACTTAATATATCGTTCAAATGAAAAAACGGACGCCTCTGGTCCGTGTTCCAGTTTTATCGTCCTGTAAAAATCACAACTACCGCAATTTTTTCTGGCCTCTATGCGTGTTCCGGAGATATTTTCATTACACAGTGTTCCTGATATATACATGCAGGCCCTTCCACCATTTTTGCCATTACAAAAGCCATCTGATTCATCAAAAACAGCAGCAGGGCATATTCCGAGCTCATGGGCCTTTTCCCCCTTTGGCTCTCTACCACATTTGTTAAATTCCCAGCAATTTATTTTAGCCATATTCGCTTCTGTTATCTTTTGATTTAATATCGGTAAGTTGAAGGGAAAGCTTTAGTGTTGATTACTCATAAACTGAGGCAAATACCTGTGTCAGTAGTGAGTAGCATATTTTAACAACGATTAAGAATCGCAATCTGCTTATAAATATATTGAAGAGCCGCTTCTGATGTGATATATATCTTATTATTAAGATTTTCTTTCAATAAAGGAGGCCCATTATGTTGCCAGTATCCAGAAGGGATTTTTTGAAAACTACTGCAGCAGTCAGCGCTGCAACAGCGCTTGGTATTATCGTGCCTGATGAATTAATGGCTGTTGCCAGGGAAACGCAGGCTGGATGGCGATGGGACAAAGCTGTATGCAGGTTCTGCGGGACCGGATGCGGGATTATGGTCGCGACCCTGAATGATATGATCGTTGCTGTAAAAGGTGACCCTGCTGCACCTGTAAATATGGGGCTTAACTGCATAAAGGGCTATTTCAACGCAAAGATCATGTATGGAGCAGACAGACTTACTGAACCGCTTTTAAGGGTCAATGAAAAAGGTGATTTTGATAAGAAGGGCAAGTTTAAGCCGGTCACATGGAAAAAGGCGTATGAAGAGATGGCAAAGCAATTCAAGAAATATTACAGCGAGCTTGGGCCGACAGGGGTTGCGATATTCGGTTCAGGGCAGTATACGATTATGGAAGGGATATCAGCTGTTAAATTGATGAAGGGCGGTTTCAGGAGCAACAATATTGATCCGAACGCAAGACATTGCATGGCGAGCGCCGTAGCCGCCTTCATGCAGACCTTCGGCATTGACGAGCCTGCCGGAAATTATGACGATATGCATTATGCAGATTCAGTTATTCTCTGGGGCGCTAATATGGCGGAAATGCACCCGGTGCTCTGGTCCAGGATAACAGACAGAAAGCTGAGCAAATCCGACTGGGTGAAGATCGTCAATATCTCAACTTTTACAAACAGGTGCTCTAATATCGCGGATCTTGAGATCATTATAAAACCTAATACCGATCTGGCAATACTTAATTATATTGCCCGTGAAATTGTATTTAACCGCCCTGAGGCCATTGATCAGGATTTTGTGAACAGCAACTGTGTTTTTGCAACAGGCCCTGTAGATATCGGGTACGGCTTACGTCCTCAGACCGGTCATTCCAAATACAGACCAGCCGAGCTTGATACTGCGGCCAAAGAGAGCTTCAGGATTATTACCAAACAGGAGGCGCAGGCAATGAGTTCCCTCGGAATCAAGGAGGGGCAGAAAATGGAGATGAACAATGCAAAGACTCCGGACAAGCATTGGCTGATAAGCTTTGATGATTTCAAGAAAGGTCTTGAGCCGTATGACCTCGATTTTGTAGCGTCTCTTGCAAAAGGCGATGCTGATGAATCTCTCGACGATTTCAAAAAGAAACTGGTGAAGCTCGTTGATCTTTACGCCGCAAAAGACAGAAAGGTTGTAAGTTTCTGGACCATGGGATTCAACCAGCACGTCAGAGGCACATGGGTCAATGAACAGGCTTACATGGTGCATCTGCTTCTTGGCAAACAATCGCAGCCGGGCAACGGCGCATTCAGCCTGACCGGGCAACCCAGTGCATGCGGTACCGCAAGGGAGGTTGGCGTTTTCTCGCACAGGCTCCCGGCGGATATGGTGGTTGCAAATCCGAAGCACAGGGAGATCACGGAAAAAATATGGAAACTCCCTGATGGAACATTAAATCCTGTTGCGGGCTCACACTATGTGAAGATCATGAGAGATCTTGAAGACGCAAAGATAAAGTGGGTATGGGTCCAGGTAAACAACCCGTGGCAGAATTCTGCAAATGCCAATCACTGGATAAACGCGGCAAGGGACATGGACAACTTTATTGTGGTATCAGAGGCTTATCCCGGAATTTCAGCAAAGGTAGCTGACCTGATCCTGCCCAGTGCAATGATATTTGAAAAATGGGGCGCATATGGCAATGCGGAGAGAAGGACACAGCACTGGCGTCAGCAGGTTACTCCTGTAGGTGAGGCAATGTCTGACACGTGGCAGCTGGTTGAATTTTCAAAGCAGTTCCGACTGGCTGAAGTCTGGAAGGCGCAGAAGATCAGTGATGAGGTCACATTGCCGGATGTCCTCGATAAGGCAAAGACAATGGGGTATAAAGAGAATGACACCCTGTTCGATGTGCTTTTTGCCAACACCGAAGCAAAATCGTTTAAGTGGCCTGATCCTGTTGGAAAAGGCTTTATGAATTCAGAAGCAGCAGGTGACAAGAGAAATGTCGAAGGATTTAAAGGATATGGATTTTTCATCCAGAAATATCTCTGGGAAGAATACAGAAAATTCGGCCTGGGACACGGACATGACCTTGCAGATTTTGACACCTATCACAAAGTAAGAGGATTGAGATGGCCGGTAGTGGATGGAAAAGAGACCCTCTGGAGGTTCAATGCAGAGTATGACCCTTACGCAAAAGCTGCAAATCACGGTAAGTTTGCTTTTTACGGAGATGCATTTAAAGAACTTCCGTCAGGAGACCTTCTTGGTCCGAAGGGTCAGGACAAGGTAAAGCTTGCCAACAAGGCAAAGATATTCCTGCGATACTACATTGATCCTCCGGAAATACCGGACAATGACTACCCGCTCTGGCTGTGTACCGGAAGGGTGCTTGAGCACTGGCACAGTGGCACAATGACGATGCGGGTCCCGGAGCTTTACCGGGCAGTTCCTGAGGCTGTTTGTTTTATGAACCCGAAGGATGCGAAATCATATGATCTCAAAGATGGGAACCTGATCTGGATCGAATCAAGAAGGGGAAAGGTTAAAGCACATGTTGAAACAAGGGGACGGAACAATCCGCCGCAGGGATTGATCTTTGTTCCGTGGTTCGATGAACATGTCTTGATAAACAAAGTAACGCTTGATGCCACATGTCCGATCTCAAAGCAGACTGATTTCAAGAAATGCGCAGTAAAGGTGTATAAGGCTTAGACAGTGATAAAGATATGGGGTATGGATTATGGGGTATGGATTATTAGTAGGGGCGAGGCGGTGCCTCGCCCGTTAAAACCATAAAGAGGAAACATGATGCCGGAAAGAAGAGTGTTCATATTAAATACGATCAGAAGTCTTGGCCTCGCAGCTGCGGAAGGTCTTGGGTTGAGCGGGTTTATTGAGGAAGGCAAGGATGAAGAGCGTCTTACGGATGCATCGGAAGATGTGACAACAGAGACGCCAGGGAGCAGCAGGAAACCGGAGGATTATCTGAACCAGGATATAGAACTATAAATAATAAATAAGGAGGGATTGTACATGTCAGGAAAGAAACACATAGCGCTGATGGTAATTATTACCGTATCTTTAATCATATTTGCTTCGTCTGTATATCCAGGCGGGAAAAAAACATATACAGAGGAAGATATCGGTATAAGAAAAGAAACTTTATACGACGAGATCAAAGAAGCTCCCGTTCATGGTGAACCTGCAAAAGAAGGACCGGGAAAAAGCAAAAAGATCGAGAGGGCCTTTGAGAACAGTCCCCCTTTGATTTCCCATGACATCACAGGGATGCTGCCGATAGCCCAGAAAGATAATATGTGTCTCGGGTGCCATATGCCTGACGAGGCGCCAGCCACTGGCGCTACTCCTGTACCCAGGTCTCACTTTACAGATCTTGATACAGGTAAAGACTTGGGGAACACCCTCGACGGCAAGCGTTACAACTGTATGCAGTGTCATGTCATACAAACAACAATAAAACCGCCGATTGAAAATCGCTTTAAAGGAACGTTCAGGGACAAGGATGGAAAAAAGAGGTCACATTTACTGGATACTATAAACGAAGGGGTAAAAGCAGAATAAATAATGCATAGGAGCAGAAATGAATGTATCAAGCATAGTTGTAAGGACAGCGACCGAAAATATGAACTCTGTGATGACCGAAATAAATTCAATTGATCTCTGCGAGGTCCATTTCAATGATAATCAGGGGAAAATAGTTGTAACAATAGAAGGGGAGAGTGTCCATGACCAGATAGAGCTCATGAAGCGCATTCAGGACCTGCCTTTTGTGCTGAATGCAAACCTGATGTACTCTTACAGTGACCATGGGTAAGGTCTCCGATAAGATTATTTTACATTTCTAAGCCAGGGTGCGAAGCTTAACTATAGATCCTGATGCCAGTTCACCAACGGATTTTTTATTTAACTCACCATCTTCATAAAATTTAATGCGGCTTGTATCATCCCTGAGATTTTCCAATTCAGTCACTGATGCTTCACTCCCCATCTCCCCGAGCGCCCGTGCAGCGTAGCCGCGAAGCGTATTGTCGGCGGATGTAAGATATGACCTTATAATCGGAACGGCATAATCTACTGTTTCATCATTGATCCTACCCATTCTGCCCAGGGCCCAAAGCACACCTGAGGTAAACATTAACTCGTCATGAAATGAGGTAATTATCAGCGCGAAATCAGAGCAGAGGCCGGGGTTATTCATTACTATTTCACCAAGGATCTCCGGGGCGCTCCAGGCGATGCCCCCTGATTCATCCCTCATCATCCATAAAAGACGGTTTGCAATATTTCTGACCGCACCCGGATCTGATTCAGACAGGTCTTTTGTTGCAAGGCCGATCGCTTCCATTGCGCGCCATGACAATGCATTGTCCTTGTCATAAGTAAGAGATATTAAAGAACTGACGACTTTCCTGTCTGCTAACGCAAGTTTCGATAAAGCGTTATAGTCTTTTTTTTCCAGCAGGATTACAATTTCTTTTTTGAGAGGGGACACAGACAGGATAGACTACTGAAGGACCAGCTTAACTTCAGGCATTCTTTCATTGAAGGCTATTTGGACGCATCGGGACTCACATTCAGCACAAAAACCTGAACAGCGTATGATGACCTTTTTGCCTTTTATTGCGATAAGCTCTGCGAAGCTGTTATGCGATTCAAGCAGCCAGTTCAGATTATGCAGTACTTCATGTACTTTCTTTTCAATTTCTCTCATTTTTATTGAAAGCAATTCTGAAATTATTCTAAACGTGTAATTATTGTAATTAATAATCATATGTTTTGGTATCAGGAATAACCCTATGCAATATAGGGTAATGTTCTATATGATTTTATTGATATTTTGCATGATATTCTTTGACTTTTCTGGCAAATTCTCTCCCGAAATCATTACATTTTACGATGTCTTCCTGTGAAGGCTTGTAGAGGACCTGTACCCCGGGTTCGAAAATCTCAAGCTTCATTTTTTTGAATTCTTCATAAGCCTCTTTAACGGCCCCGCCGCCCCATCCGTAACTTCCGAAAGCGCCGATCATTCTGTTCCTGGGACGCAATCCCCTGAGGTGGGTAAGAAATTCCGCAACAGAAGGGAACAGCAGATTGTTCAGGGTCGGACTCCCGATCAGACATCCCCTTGATTTCCAGAATTCTTTAATAGCTGAGCTCATTGGCGTAGCGCGCAGTTTTATTACTTTGCAGTCAAGTCCTTCGTCTTTTATTCCCTGCATAATAGGGAGCGTCATAAGCTCTGTACTATGCCACATTGTGTCATAAACTATGGCGACACTCAGGGCCGCTTTTCCCGTTGCGAGATCAAGATATTTCTGTATTATATCGCCTGCCGTCCTGCGCCAGATCACTCCGTGGTCCGGCGCTATCATGTCTATCTCAAGTCCAAGTTTCTGTATCTCCGCGATCTTTGCTTTTATAAGTTCCCCGAAAGGCATAAGGATATTCGCATAGTAATCAACAACGGAATCTTCCAGCTCCGCATGGGAAGCGCACTCAATAAATTCATCATCAAAGCGGGACGATGTCGCAATATGCTGCCCAAATGCATCCTGTGAAATAAGGAGCTTCGCCTCTTTAACATAAGTCATCATGGAATCAGGCCAGTGAAGCATGGGCGTTTCAATAAAATGCAGATTGTATTTGCCTGTATTGAGTATATCGCCGGTTTTAACGATCCTGAATTTCCATTTTGATGTATCAAAGTGCCTGTCAAGTCCTTTCTTGCCTTTATCAGTAATATAGATCGTTGCCTCAGGCGCTAATGACATAATTTTATCAATGCTGCTGGCATGGTCAGGTTCTATATGGTTTACTACCAGATTTACGATCTTTGACGGATCGGTAAGGTTCTTTATATTATTTATGCTGATATTGCCAAAATCGCTTTTTACCGTATCAATCAGTGTGATCTGCTTATCCATTATCAGGTAATTGTTATAGGTCGTTCCTTTTGGTGTTACATAACCGTGGAAATCTCTTACAGCCCAGTCAATTACGCCAACCCAGAATATGTCTGGTTTTATTTCTGTAGCTTTCACATTTGCCTCCTGTTGGTAATTATAATTAAGAATTTTAACAGGATAGAAAGATGCTTGCAAGTGGGGGAGCAAGTTAATTAACAATGAGCAATTAGTAATGGACAATTAAGGAAAAATTACTCCATAATTATTCATTGTTAATTGATAATTACTGATTTTATTTGATGCCGGAGTGTTATATAATTCAACAGGCTATGAAAAAGGGCAGGGTGCATTTAATAATAAAAGGCTTTGTACAGGGTGTGTTTTTTCGTGCCAGTACAAGAGAAACAGCTTTAAGTCTTAATCTGACAGGATGGGTAAAAAATCTTCCTGACGGAAGTGTTGAGGCTGTTTTCGAAGGCCCTGTTGAAAAATTAGAGCAGGCTGTTCAATGGTGTCGTCAGGGACCGAGGGGTGCAAGCGTTACAGGTGTCGATGAAAATTGGCAGGATTATACAGGTGAATTTAAAGATTTCAGCATAAGATATAACTACTGAGATTTTTGGGCCCGCATCTACTTCTTCAGATTAACATCGGGATTAAACAAACTTTAAAAGTATTCTGCTATTACGTTTCAGGACTTCAGTGACGATCACGATATCTCCTGCAAAATCAATAAGTTACTGTCATGTTTTGTCGGGATAAATATGGGGCTGGAGTTAAAGTTTATTATTAAGTAACCCGATAAATAAACATAAATATATTACTAATACGAGATAAGGCATTTTATATAACTTAGTGATTAAAAGGAACAGGAGTATTCATGTGTAATAAATCCGTATCGAAGAGGTTTGTTGAATTATTCATTTTCATCATTATGTTTTCTTTTCTGCTCAATTCATCAGTGTTTGGTGACAATACCGCAGTGGCGGACCTGACCGACCTGAGCATTGAGGAGTTGATGAACGTAACTGTGTACGGGGCATCGAAATTTGAGCAGAAACTGACAGAGGCCCCGTCGTCAGTGAGCATCGTTACTTCTGAAGAAATAAAAAAACATGGATACCGCACACTGGCGGATGTCCTTAAAAGCCAGAGAAGTTTTTACATCACCTATGACAGGAATTATTCCTATGTCGGTGTAAGGGGATTTGGGCGGAGCGGTGATTACAACGGAAGGATTCTCATACTAATTGACGGACACAGGATAAACGACAACATCTATGATCAGGGATTTGTAGGTACTGAGTTCCCCCTGGATATTGACCTTATAGAAAGAGTGGAGATCATCAGGGGGCCCGGTTCTTCGCTTTACGGCAGTAATGCCTTTTTCGCTGTCATTAATATTATTACAAGAAAGGGGAAAGACGACAGGTGGGTGGAGGCATCGGGCGCGGCAGGCAGTTTTGAAACATACAAAGGAAGACTTAGTTTAGTACATAAATCAGACAGCGGCATGGAAATGCTTCTGTCCGGTTCTGTTATGGAAAGCAAGGGTGACAGCCGGCTTTTCTTCAGTGAATTTGATGGCCCTTCGACAAATAACGGTATTGCACGTGACAGTGATTATGACAAAAACTACAGCCTGTTCTCAAAATTTTCCCGGGGCGGTTTTACATTCGAAGGATTATATGCGTCAAGGACAAAAGGGGTCCCAACGGCATCATTTGACACGGATTTCAATAACAACCGTAACAGGACAGTTGATAAAAGGGGCTATGCATTTCTGAAATACGAACATCAGTTTGCAGACTATTCACAGATCATGGGCCGGCTTTTCTATGATATCTATGATTATGAAGGCACTTACGTATATTCAGGGATATTGAACAAAGATATCGGGAAAGGCATATGGTGGGGCGGAGAGACAATGTACGTCAAGCCGCTGCTGGACAGTCATAAAATCACCGTCGGAGCTGAATATCAGGTCAATTCAAAACAGGACCAGGAAAATTATGACAAAGCCCCTTCCACAGTATATCTTGATGACAAGAGAGAATCTGAAAGAATGGCAGTCTATCTCCAGGATGAGTTCACGGTCCTGAAGAATTTAACGATCAACGCCGGAATCCGTCATGATAATTATTACAGATTTAAATCAACCAACCCGAGATTTGCCGTTATTTATAACCCCGTTGAAAAAACAACGTTCAAGCTCATCTACGGCACGGCATTCCGCATCCCCAATTCATATGAACTCTACTATGAAGCAACAAATCAAAAGGCCAATCCCGATCTGACGCCGGAAAAGATAACCACATACGAACTTGCGTATGAGCAATTTCTCAGCAGCAACCTCCGGTTGACGGCAGGGATGTTCAATTACAGGATAAAGGACATAATCCGCCAGCATACAGATACTAAAGACGGGTTCCTTGTCTTTGAAAATCATGACGAGGCAGAGACAAAGGGTTTTGAAACAGAGATCGAGGGTATATGGGACAACGGAATAAAAGGGAATTTAAGCTACACATACCAGAATGCAAAGGACGCACAGACAGATAAATGGCTGGTAAATTCTCCGAAGCATCTGACAAAGCTCAATCTGATCGTCCCGCTTGTAAAGGAACGGCTCTTCAGCGGCATTGAAATACAGTACATGAGCGGGAGAAAGACCCTTGCCGGCAATAAAGCTGATGATTTCATAATCACAAATCTCACAATATTCGGCAGTAATCTTGTTAAAAACCTGGAAATATCAGGCAGCGCTTATAATGTTTTCAATAAACATTACAGCGATCCGGCCGGAGACGAGCACATTCAGGATGTAATCGATCAGGACGGCAGGACGTTCCGCCTGAAGATATCATATGTCTTTTAAGACGCATAAAAATAATCATATTAGCTGTAATTCTTGTGACAATTACAGGAGCGCTGAATGTATTTTCACAAAGCTATGGTTATGAGGAATATAAGGTAAAAGCTGCATTTTTGTATAAATTCACAAAATTTATAGAATGGCCTGCGAATGTATTCAAGGGCACAGACGATCCAATATTGCTTTGTATTCTTGGGAACGATTCCTTTGGCGATGCGCTCAATTCCCTTAATGACAAGACTGTCGGAGGGAGAAAAATCGCTGTCAAAACATCCTCGAATCCGGAATCCGTGAATGGATGCCATATCATTTTCGTTAGTGAATCGGAGAGAGAAATTCTCTCAACAATTTTAAAAGCTGTAAAAAACCGGCATGCGCTGACAGTGGGAGATATGCAGGGTTTTGCCGACGCAGGCGGGGTCATCAATTTCTTTATGGCTGATAATAATGTCCGGTTTGAGATCAATGTGGACGCCGCGCAGCGCGAAGGATTGACAATAAGTTCACAGCTTCTCAAACTTGCAAAAATAGTAAGGGAGAAAAATTAATGCCGCGTTTCTCCGCCCTTCCCATTAAACATAAACTTACTCTCATTGCCACATCGGCCAGCGCAGTCATATTGCTTATAGCTTCAGTGGCTTTCCTTTTCTATGAATACCGGACGTCGAAGCAGAGCATCATAAAAGACCTTTCGAGCCTGGCAGATGTAGTTGGCAAGAACAGTTCAGCGGCAATCGTCTTTAATGACCGGAAATCAGCAGAGGTTACGCTCAAGGCGCTTGATACTAAATCTGAAATTATTATGGCAGGTATTTATACAAATGACGGGAAGATGCTCGCCATATTCTCCAGAAATAAAGAAGACAAATCGTACACATCGTCTGAGACTGAAACGGCAAGACATATTATCCTGAATAAACAGACCGGGCCGGTGAAAACATCAGGAGACTATTTTTATTTTAAAGATAATCATCTGGATTTCTTCAGGGGAATAACACTTGATAACGAACTTGTCGGCATTGTATTTATCCGTTCCGCCCTTACTGATATTTATTCGAGGTTATGGATTGATATACTGATCGTAATTGTCTGCACAATAGTCGGTCTTTTTATTTCCTATGCCGTTATTTCAGCTCTTCAGAGATCAATAACCGGGCCTATTATCGACCTGACCGTGAAAATGAAGGCTGTTTCCGAACAGAAGGATTATTCGATACGCGCAGAAAAAACCACTAACGACGAACTCGGCGTTCTTGTTACGGGGTTCAACGGTATGCTGACGCAAATACAGGAGCGCGATAAAAAACTGAATAAATATAACGAAGGTCTTGAACAGAAAATACAGGACCGCACCGGCGAACTGATGAAAATGAACAGTGATCTGGCAAACGCAGTTGACGAGCTTATTACGGAAAGACAAAATCTTCAAACCATATTTAATGCTGCGAGTGTTGCAATGATACTGATTGATGCGGACATGAAGATTGTCCGTATCAACAATTCAGGCATGAAATTCTTTGGCAAAGAAGAATCAGGGTACATCGGCGCCCTTCCGGGCAGCGGTATCGGATGTGTAAACAGCACTAAAAATTCCGGAGGGTGCGGTCACTCCCGCGCCTGTACCAAATGCCCGCTGCTGAAGGCGATAGATTCTACCCTGTCCTCAGGGCAACCCGTGCATGGATTCGAGACCCATGCCGAGCTGCTTGTTAACGGGGAAATAATCAGACCGTGGTTTCAGATCAGCTCTGAATTTCTGACTCTTGGCGGCAAGAAATATGTATTGATGGCGCTGCACGACATCACCGGGTTGAAGAGTGCGGAAGAGGAATTAAGGATGGCAAAAGAGGCTGCAGACAGGGCCAACAGGATCAAATCCGAATTCCTTGCAAATATGAGCCATGAGATAAGGACCCCTATAAACGGCGTAATAGGGTTTACCGACATGCTGCTTGAAACAAACCTTATAAAGGAGCAGGCAATGTATGCCGGAATGATAAAGCAGAGCGGTGAAACGCTTCTGACGCTGATAAACGACATACTGGACCTCTCAAAAATAGAGGCGGAGCAGATAAGTCTTGAATCCATAGAGTTTGATCTGAAAGAAATTGCTTATCATGTCTGTGAAATTGCAAAACTGAGGACCAGGGACAAGCCGGTCAAAGTGCTCTATAGTGCGGAAGAAAACGTGCCTGCCTCTGTGAAAGGCGATCCTGTAAGGTTCAGACAGCTTCTGCTGAATTTGATAGGCAACGCGGTGAAATTTACTTCATCAGGTGAAATCGAGATCTCTCTCAGAGTTGAGGAAGAAAAAGAAGAACATATAATACTTCATACTGCGGTCAGGGACAGCGGCATCGGAATCCCTGCTGACAAGCTGGCAATTATTTTTGAGCCATTTCAGCAGGCAGATACTTCAACTACAAGAAGATTCGGAGGTACTGGACTGGGACTGACCATTTGCAGGAAGCTGGTGAAGCTCATGAAAGGCGACATCTGGGTCGAGAGCGAGCATGGTAAAGGGACTACATTTCACTTTACGGTCCTGCTCGGTAAGATTCGTATTAAGGAGGAAGAAACTGTAAAGAAGGCAACCATCGGCAAGGAGGGTACATTTGTGACCGCGGGAAATATACAGGATATGAGTATATTGGTTGCTGAGGACAATCCTGTCAACCAGATGCTCATGACGATGATGCTGAACAAAATGGGCAACAGGGTTGAAATTGCACATAACGGAAAGGAGGCTGTAGAGAAATTTACAGGCTCTCCTGAAAAATTCGATTTGATATTTATGGATATTCAGATGCCTGAAGTGGACGGCTATGAAGCAGCCGGGATGATCAGGAAAATGGGATTTAGCGACGTACCGGTTATTGCACTGACGGCCAATGCAATGCAGGGCGACAAAGAAAAATGTATTGCAGCAGGCATGAATGATTACATTACAAAACCTGTGAGAAAGGATGCTGTCATTGAAATGATGAAAAAATGGATTGCCGGCAGCGGGGAAGAAAAAGGGGAATGCAATGGCGCTTATTAATATTGACCATATAGAACCCGGTATGCTTCTGGCAAGCGAAGTGAGAGATATAAACGGCCGTCTGTTGTGCAATGAAGGGGTAAAGATCACTGAAAAGCACCTCAGGATCTTCAGAACATGGGGCGTTACAGAAGCAGACATAAAGGGAATTAATGAAGAAGACGTCATTACTATGGCAAAAGAAGAGGTAGCGCCTGACCGGCTCAGGGATGCAGAGGCCGAGCTGAATGAAATATTCCGTTTTACTGACCCCGGCGATCCTGTAATAAAGGAACTTTTACATTTATGCGTTTTAAGGAAGGCCGGCCATGAATCATAAGAGACCATTAAGGAAAACATTTAACGGTCCCGGTGACCTGATAAAAGGTGATTTAAAGATATCATCTCCGCCTGCGGTTTATTTTCTGCTGAATGAGATAATGAAAAATCCGCACAGCTCGATCATCGATATTGCAAAGGTCATCAGCGGTGATCAGGGACTTACCGTCCGTCTGCTCAAGCTGGCAAACAGCGCCATGTACGGATTTTATTCGAGGATAGAGTCCGTTCCGCAGTCGATAAGTATGCTGGGGACCAAACAGATAAGCGACCTGGTCCTTTCGACTACAGTGATGCAGCTATTCGAAGGCATATCCAAAGATATTGTGGATCTTCAGTCCTTCTGGCGGCACAGCCTCGGGTGCGGGCTTATTGCGAGGATAATTGCCACATATCGAAGGGAGCCCAATGTAGAGCGGTTTTTTACAGCCGGGATACTGCATGATGTCGGACGTTTGATCTTTTACATGAAAATTCCAGAACTTTCACGTGAATTACTTCTTGAAAACAGGGAGGGAACAGATTTCATGCACAACATTGAAATGAGAAGCATGGGATTCACCCACGCAGAGGTTGGAGGACTACTGTTAAAGGAATGGAAGCTGCCGCTGAGCCTTGAAGAAATGGTCAGGTTTCATCACCAACCGCTTCTTGCCATGAGGTTTCCTGTTGACACCGCAATCGTCCATATAGCCGATATCATCTCTCACGCAATGCAGTTAGGAACGAGCGGAGAGCGCTTTGTGCCGGTAATGGAAGTAAAGGCATGGGAGAGCATCGGCATCCGGAAGAGCTTATTGTCTTCCATAATAAAACAGGCGGATTTACAGTTTGCAGATGTAAGCCGGATGTTTGAGGGGAACGGGTGATGACAGACCCAGGCGACAAAACTGACATTGAACTAATGAAGTACCGTATAAATTATTTTGATGAGATGAACAGGCAGATGTTTTCCATCTTTGAGATGCTGTTGTCAAACGATGCCATGCCGACAGGCATCAGCAGCGATGAAAATTCTCCTGATTTATTCACGGTAACACGTTTACAACTGAAACGCTTGATGCCTTTTAAATCAACTGCATTCCTGAGCGTGAATGAAGAGGACCAGAGTTTTATACTTGCAGACCTGGAACCTCTTACGGCTAAAGCGCTTATCGAAGAAGAGGTGGACAGAAAAATATCGGACGGCTCTTTTGCATGGGCTTTAAGGCAAAACCGTCCGGTAGTGGTGCCTGCAATAGACGCAGGATATTCTGTGGTCCTCCATGTCATTGCCACGCAATCAAGGATACGGGGTATTTTTATAGGGATGATTGAAGATGAAAAGTTCAGGATAACAGACCCGGCATTCATTGCGATCTCTCTGATGTTGCGCAATCTTGCGTATATGTATGAAAACAGAGCGCTGTATGAACTTTTTTACCGTCAAAGACAGGAGCTTGAGGTAAAAATTTATGAGCGCACAAAAGAACTTCAGGAGGCCACAAATCGTGCGGAAAGCTGCAAGCATTGCAAAGTCGGAATTTCTTGCCAACATGAGCCATGAAATAAGGACCCCATTAAACGGTGTCATTGGTTTTACCGACCTGCTCCTTCAAACCGATCTTACTCCCGAACAGGTAAATTATGTAACTACAATTAAAGAGAGCGGCAATATTCTGCTCGGCCTGATAGGCGACATACTTGATGTCTCAAAGATCGAGGCGGGAGAAACTAAAATTGAAGCAGTTGATTTTGATCTGAAACTTCTTGTCCACAGTGTCTTCGAACTAGTAAAGCCGAATGTACAGGATAAGCCGGTCAATATATTTTATAACATTGGGAAAGACGTTCCTGCCTTTGTCAAAGGAGACCCCGTAAGATTCCGCCAAATAATACTAAACCTGATGGGCAACGCCGTAAAGTTCACTGACAAAGGCAAAGTGGAACTGTCTATCAATGCAGAAGGAGAAAATGGAGATAACGTGATGCTTCATGCAGCCGTGAGGGACACGGGTATCGGGATTTCGCCGGATAAATTGAATATGATCTTTGAGCCTTTCCAGCAGGCTGACAGCTCTACAACCCGGAAATACGGAGGTACAGGGCTGGGACTTACTATATGTAAGAGGCTTGCAGGACTTATGGGCGGTGATATATGGGCGGAAAGTGGGCCTGGGAAGGGAAGCATCTTCCATGTTACGGTGTGGTTCGAAAAATCTGAAGTAAAAAACTGTTGTATGGAGAAACCATTATGGACCGATGAGAAAAAACGCAAAAAAGTTGCAGATCGGTTATCAATTCTGCTTGCTGAAGACAATCCTGTCAACCAGAGGCTGGCGACAATAATGCTGAACAAGGCCGGCTATCAGGTTGAAACGGCAAATAACGGCAGGGAGGCTACGGATAAATTCCTTGCTGCTCCAGAGAGCTACGATATGATTTTTATGGACATGCAGATGCCTGAAATGGACGGATATCAGGCGACAAGGTTAATAAGAGAAAAGGGATTCAAAGACATTCCCATCATTGCCCTGACAGCTAACGCGATGCAAGGCGATAAAGAAAAATGTCTTGAAACAGGCATGAACGGGTATATCACAAAACCTTTAAAAAAAGAGGCTATCCTTGAAGCAATTCAAAATTTATTTGAAGATTAAGAGAGGGCATTTATGACAGATAAAAAACCAAAGATACTCGTAGTAGATGACAATGAAATAAATCTGAGAGTCATGAGTGTTTTACTTAAACACAACGGATACTTGTTTGAGACGGCAAAAGACGGAATTGAGGCCTTGGAGAAAATAAGGAAATCTGATTATGACCTGATCTTCCTCGATATAATGATGCCCGGAATGGATGGATATGACGTTTGTAAAACCCTGAAAAAGGATGTTTCAACTCAGCATATTCCTGTTGTGATGGTTACAGCGCTTGCAGATAAAGAGTCAAAGATCAAGGGGCTTGACGCAGGCGCAAGCGACTTCCTTACAAAACCTGTTGACGGCTCTGAGCTTATGGCAAGGACAAGAAACATACTCAGGATTAAAGAACTTGAAGACTTTCTCAGACATCACAATGAACTGCTCAAGGCGGAAGTTAATAAAAAGACAGGTGAATTAAGAGACAGTTATATTGATACGATAATCAGACTTACAAGAGTTGCCGAATACAAGGATGAAAATACAGCCGCCCATATTCAAAGGTCAGGCTATTTCTCGGGTATTATAGCGAATAAATTAGGCTGGCAAGAGGAGCAGATTGTTACAATTTATTATGCATCTCCCATGCACGATATAGGCAAAGTAGCAATCCCTTCCGAAATACTTCTTAAAACGGGCAAACTGAGTCATGAGGAATTTGCGCTCATGAAAACGCATACCACTATCGGAGCTCATATCTTAAGCGGATCTTCGTCCCGGATACTTCAGATGGCTGAGTTGATCGCCATAAGTCACCATGAGAGGTGGGATGGCACAGGATATCCCAAAGGGTTGAAGGGGGATGAAATACCGGTTGAAGGCAGGATATACAACATTTGCGACCAGTATGACGCCTTACGGAGCATACGGCCGTATAAGCCGGCTTTCAGCCACGAAGAAGCGGTAAGAATAATAACAGAAGGTGACGGCAGGACCATGCCTTCTCACTTTGACCCGCAAATACTTGAGGTTTTCAAGCAGTCATCAGATGAGTTTAATGAAGTATTTGAGATACACAAGGATTAATTCCGGATGAATTTGTTCTAATACGTTATTAAATATCTTCCTCTCACGTCTTTAACCTCCATATGCGTTATGCAGCAATCAATAATAAATGTTCAGATGTTAAAGATATGAAAATAGAATACCGAAATAATAGTGTAACTCATAAAACTGATAAACTTTTGCAATTTGGCCGAGTTAAAACTGAAAAGGAGATTATATATGAAAGTTCTTATCGCTGATGATGACTTCATCAGCCGCCGGTTGATGCACAGGTATCTTGAGAAATACGCGGAGTGCGACCTCGCTTCCAACGGAAGTGAAGCCGTGGAAGCCATCCGGCTTGCATTGAAGGATGAAACGCCTTATGACCTGATATGTCTCGATATCATGATGCCCAAACTGGACGGTAAAGATGTGTTAAGGCAGGTCAGGATATTGGAAAATAGAAAGGGGATCTCATATCCGGACGGGGTAAAAATAATAATGACCACCGGCATTAGTGACAAGGAAAGTGTAATTGCTCTTAAGGCATTGCAATGCGATGCATATCTTGTTAAACCGATCAGCAAGGAAAGACTTCTTCAGGAGGTCAAGACACTTGGACTGTTGTAACAGACTCCATAGCACTTTTTCCTGCTGTGCGGCGATATAAGAAATTAAAAAGGAGATGAAATAATGAACATAAAGGCAATGGCTGAAAATCTGGAGCTGGAATACGGGGAATTTATGGAGTTGCTCGGATTTTTTGTGGAGAAAAGCGCTTCTGATTTAGAGAAATTGGAATCTGCTGTTAAATCCGGAGACACCCTTGAAGTTGTTATGGCATCGCATTCAATAAAGGGCGCTGCCGGGAACCTCGGCTTTATGAATATATACGAAATTGCTAAAGAAATAGAAGAAAAGGGCAGAGAAAACAATCTGGATTGTGAAGCAGCTGTCCGTGCATTGAAGGAAGCGCTTGATGTGCTTGGCAATACTGTTAAATATGGGAACAGGGAAAATTAAGGATTATAAACTCCCTTTCTATTCCTTAAAAACAATGAACAGTCAGACCGGGTAAACCTCCTTGACAAAAGTATTTTGAATTTGACAAACTCAGGAACCTATCAACATTTAAGGAGGAAAAAATGTATCCTGAAGATTTAAAGTATCATAAGGAACATACTTGGGTAAAAGTTTCAGGCAAGAGGGCAAAAATCGGCATTACAGACTATGCGCAGGAATCTCTCGGAGATATTGTATATATCGATTCACCTGAAATTGATTCTGATATTGAATCCGGTTCTGAATTGACCCAGATAGAGTCAACAAAAGCAACTTCATCTGTAATAAGTCCCATGAGTGGAACGGTCATTGAATTTAATGAGGACCTGACAGATTCTCCTGAGATAATAAATGAGGACCCTTACCATAAAGGCTGGATCGCAGTGCTTGAGATCGTTGATGAATCGGAGCTTAACGGCCTTATGGATGCCTCGGAATATGAGAAATATCTCGAAGAAGAGATAAAGTTAAAGTAGTGAGACTCACGGTCCTCGGAGCAGGTCCGGGTGGCTATGTTGCAGCCATCAGAGCTGCTCAGCTCGGCGCGGAAGTTACGGTCATTGAAGAAAGCGAAGTAGGGGGCACATGTCTTAACTGGGGCTGTATACCTACCAAAACCCTTATTGCATCAGCCGAAGTCCTGCACAAGGCAAAGAACGCAGCGGATTTTGGCCTTGAACTTGCCGGTAATGTATCTCCAAACATCAAAAAGATAATGGAGAGGAAACGAAAAGTTGTCGATACCCAGGTAAAGGGCATCAGGGGGCTTTTAAAATCATGGGGTATAAAGCTTCTGGAGGGCAGGGGCGTTATAATAAATCCCAAAAAGATCAAGGTCACGCTTAAAGACGGATCCACGCAGGAAATCGATACAGATAAGATCATTATCGCAACAGGCTCAAAACCTGCGCAAATACCTGTATTCCCTTTTGACGGCAATAGGATCTTATCAAGCGATCATGCCGTCAATCTCGATGTTATTCCCCAAAGCCTGCTTATTGTCGGGGCCGGTGTAATAGGCTGCGAATTTGCATTTATATACAGAGAATTCGGTTCTGAAGTTACAATGGTCGAGATGCTGCCGCGCGCGGTCTCGACTGAGGATGAAGAGATCTCCGCGCTTCTTGAAAGAGAGTTAAAGAAAAACAGGATAAAGCTGATAACAAATACAGGAGTTCAAAAGGTTGATGTCAAAGACGACGGCGTTACTGCCACGCTCACTGACGGCAAGACCATAGACGCAGAAAAGGTCCTTGTCTCGATCGGAAGGTCGGTAAACAGCCGGAATATCGGACTTGAAAATATCGGAGTGAATACAGGCAAGAGGGGAGAGATCTTTGTAAATGAAAAGATGGAAACCAATATTGAAGGTGTTTATGCTGTCGGTGACGTTGTTGGAGGTATAATGCTTGCACATCTTGCGTCAAAGCAGGGACTTGATAGCAGCAGAGAATGCAACCGGTGGAAATGCCGCGATCAGATATGATGTTGTGCCTGCGGCCATATTCACACGTCCTGAGATAGCCTCCGTAGGATTAAGAGAACATCAGGTTAAAGAAAAAAATATTAAATATAAGGTCGGAAGATTCCAGTTCAGGGCGCTCGGAAAGGCCCATGCAATGGGAGAGATTTCGGGGATGTTTAAAATAATTTCAGAAGAATCTACTGACAAGATCCTCGGCGCCCATATTATCGGTCCTCATGCCTCTGATCTGATACATGAAATAGCTGTTGCGATGGAAGGCGGACTTACAGTAAAGGATATTGCACACACCATTCACGCACATCCCACACTCTGCAGAAGGCGTCATGGAGGCTGCTGAAGATGTGCATGGCATGGCAGTTCATGTGCCGAAGAAGTAGGATTTAGCTGCTTGCAAGCTAGTAAGCCTGCAGCGCTTACGCTATAGCTTTCCCTCTTCCCCACTACCCTCATCAGAAATCACATCGCCAGGAGATTCGGCAAAACCTTTTCATGATTGGCGATGATGTTCTTGAACATCTCGACCAGCCCCCTCGTCAGGATGAAGACGGCTTCGAAATCGAGATACTTATCGGCGCTGCTGTCAAAAAGCACCTTGAGATCGGATGCGAAATGCTCTTCGGCCCTCCAGTAAAGGAAAAGGACGGGCAGCCTCGGAAGAGGATATATCACACGGGCCCGGTCGGCTGAAAAGCCTTCAACAGGCTTTCCTCCGAAGATATCGAGCAGGTCGAAGAATATATCGGTGTGCGAGTCCGCCATCAGTCTCAGCGGCTCTACGCACCTCCTGACGAAGAAATTCGACATGGTTATTCCGTTCTTAAGCTCGTCAAATGAGACCCAGGTGCCTGTAAGCCCCGCTCCTCCTCCGGTAATGATATACTTCAACAGGGGCACGGTCACCCACAAGTGTACATGTATTGTAGACTCGACATTGCCTTTCCTGTCCACGAAGAAGTCCTTGCCGAGGCATTTGACGCAGAGCCTGTCTTCGGAAAGAGTCGCACCGAGCCTTTCCGCCACGGCCCCGAAATCGACCTTTGAGATCTCCTTCTTGAGAGGTCCGAGAGCGGCCTCATGCTCCTTCTCGATATCGCGTACGACTATCTTTTTTTCGAGTTCGGCTACGGTCTCCTTATCCAGATGTGTGCACGCCCCGATCTTCCTGTTGCCGTTTATGACCGCGTGGACGAATGCAGTGCATGTCGGAAAACCGCACTCCCGGCAGTTGGACTTATCGAGAAGCTTGTATATATCGAGGTATTTCATTGCTGTATTAATTATAGCGCGGAAGCGGGGAAGTGGGGAAGTGCGTAAGCTCGGAAGATCGAAAGCGCGGAAGTGCGGAAGGATGGGCTTTTCTCAATATCCCTTATGAAGTGGAAACGAGGACTCTTATTCAGGCAGTAAAGCGCAGACATTCAACGATTCCCGCGCGCCGTCGTGACCCTGAATTAGCTAAAGGGTATGGACAAATTGTCCATATCCTTCCTATTAATACTGAGGGAGGCGAATGAACCGGAGATGGGACAGAGCCCCATATTAATCAAATTAATGAAAAAGAGTTTGAGAACTTGAGGTTCCAATTTGGCACCTCAAGTAGGTGGGGCGGACGAAGATATCTTCCTTATGTTTTCACCGAGCAGGAGAGGCTAAGAGCGTTGCCCCCGCTCTTAAGATAAGAGGGGGTAGGGGGAGTTATAATGTGAGAAGCGCGAGAGTCTGCAAGTTGTCTATGAAGCTGACAATTTGCCAAAGTCCTCGCTGAGTATAATAGGGCAGTCGATAGGTAGGGGATATTTTAGTAATTTCAAAAATTTGGAGGGGACATGGAAATTGTGGTTATGACACGAGCTTCTTGTAATTAATCAGTCGACTCGAATTGTTGTATGGAAAATACTGAGGGGCACTATCAGGGTAAATGACTTGAGGAACAGTAGAGCTTTTCAAAGGCGGAATCCGTCAAGAAAAAAATGGACAGATGACCTAGAGGGAATTGAAGACGTGGAACTGAAGTATTCTAACATCGGCAATCCGAGATAGCAAGGTTCCTCTCGGACTATGACTTTTTTTGAGGCAAATGAGATTCCAGATCAATTGAAGAATTCTGAACAAGCAGTCTGACATTAATATCGAGGTAGCGAAATGGTGACTTTGGATCCCGACTCACAAGGCAAGGAAAGTATGAACTTTTTTCAAATGTCAATCGAGAACACGTTATCGCCAGGATGAAGACCCATTTTCCATTGTAACTTTGAACTGGGATACTATTCCTGAATTTGCAAAAGATTATGTTCGCAGAAATAGCAAAGTGAAGGATAATAAGTAAGAACTCCTTTCACACGGCTGTACGACAGTAGGATTTCAATGACTAGACATGTTACAAAATATAGTGCCTTCGCAGTTCAGGGCCTGAAAAGAAGGATATTGTTAACATTACACTGTTGAAGTTGGCATGGTTAATTTACCATAATTGAGGGTATGAATGGATGACGTAGATCGACTGTTAGCCAAAGGCTGGATTTTATGAGGCAAGAGGGCACAAGTGATTGACATTTGTAAAGAAGCAGGTGAAATTCCGTAAGATCGATCTAACTAACGATTTGAATCATATACGCCCTGAAGATGTTTTGCACAGTATTCTTGGATTTCTGCGAATTGCTTTCATGAATCATTCATAGAATTGGTATTTGATATACTGTAACAGGTATTACATTCAAAATGCAAATATTGGCAGACAACAAGAGTAGGCCCAGGATCGGTCCAATATCCGCAAAGAAGCGAAGATTAGCTGGCTAAACAAATGTGGAAAAGAGAGTTGGAAAACAAGACCTTCGACGTATCATCGTTGGTAGCATAAATTCTATTCTGAATACATGGACGCAATTGACCTTTCATGACGATAGCCATATAGACTAGTACAACGTATGCAATACTGGTAGTATTTATGACAAGACCGTCTTCGCACGTTAGCCCGAAAGACCGACTGACAAACCTGTGTTATCATCATTAAAGCTGACTGCAACTGATCTGAAATAAACACTTCTGATTATTGTCATCGGATTCAGGCTTTTATTTGCACGGTATAACGTCCAAAGTTGAGAAGACTGTTTATTGCCACTGAATCAGAATACCAAAAGGAATGCTAAAACTAATTTGACCCCCTTAAAACAATGCTACCTCAAAAAGGGTCTTGTGGCACTCGTTCAATCTCCAACGACTTGTTAGCTATTCTTCTCTTTCTTACTTGCCTGAATTAATAGATATATATTAATTAGCAGACTAAAAGTTAATGCTATTGAGAGAGTAAGATTTATATTTATATTTGTACTCTTTGATTCTGCAGTAATTTTAGCTTGAGGACCTACTGCTATGTTGCTGTCTTTTGCATCCTTAATGATGGAGGTATTATCGCTATGGGTTATCTTATCTATTTTTTTATTCTTTTATTCTTCGATCACTTTGGCTTTAGGGCCAATTGCCACCTTACTATCTTTAACATTTTCAATAATAGGGCTATAGTCGCCATGCGTTTCTTTTTCCCCAGATTTGCCGTAACATCTTTCCCATTGATGAAAACTGACTCTCCCATTATAGTAACTTTGATCGGCTCTTTCCCTTTGAATATAGTCTCTTGCGACATACTTGCGTTATTATCTAAATCTCTTTGTGTCAGCTTCTGTCCACGTCTTATCGTATGAATGTGATGACTTCAACGCTGTAATAGGCATCTATGTTTTTCATCTTAGACGCAATCGAAGCATCTAACAAGCAGTGTTGAATCGAAAATAAACTCCTATGGAGTATGAAGCATGACTGTTTATCATATTCACAAGAATATTCTTGTTCACAGATAACCAGATGGATTAATATAGTTTCTGGATATCTACAAAAATATAGCTAATTTAACTATCGTTTGACAAGAAAAATCTTCATTTTCTAATATGTTGCTAACTGGATATCATGCATTTTGTAATGATATCCGGAAACAGGTGAATTCTTCATGGTAAATAACCTTAACGATTGATGAATGAAATCTTATAGTTAGGATAAAAACTCAGAATCGTTACATTATGGTTAGTTATGAAGACTAAAAACTTGGAAAAATGAGGACACGTCCTGTATCTTCCCCTCGATTCCCCGACACTATCCCAAACCGGCTCATATCCCAGCGCATTTCATCGCTTATAAGCAAAGCCTCTCCCGCGACACGCATCACTTTTCGCCCTGCATCTTGCGCCAGATCTCATCGGCCTTCTTGATATGTCCGGGGATGTCTCTGCTCCATTTCTCATAGGCAGCAGGGCTGCAGTTCAGATAAAGCTTGCCGTCAACGATCTTCCAGACTTCCGGATCCGTGACCGCCTTCCGCGCCTCGGTCATCGCCCAGGCGCACCAGCCGTCGTACTGTGGGGCGTATTTTTCCGGACTTGCAGCGAAAAGGTCCCGGTTCTCCCTGGACTGGAAGAACCATGTCATGCCGTGCCATGAGAAGGTAAAGTCCTCAGTGCCTTTGAGCGCTTTGCCTGCTGTAAAATATGCAACAGTATCATAGCCCTTTATGGCCACAGTCTCCTCCGGCGTGGCTCCGGACGCTATCCCGATCATTCCGGCCAACAGCGACATAAATGTGACGCTCATAAGAATCATCTTGCTTGCTCTCCGTAATTTCATGGGCTCCTCCATTTGCATTAATTATATCATACGTAGAAATAGGGGGGTAAGGATTAAGGGATAAGGGTTAAGGGGAAGAAAGTAGGCATTAATGTGAGGGACATATTCGCCCCCCTCTTAGTTTAAGAGGGGGTTGGGGGAGTTACTTTATACCTTCAATACACCGGTTGCCATGGAGCGGCTTGCGGTATATAAAGGAAGGCCCTCTCCCAGTATCTCACGATGCGTTCTGATCGCCGTGGCAGGGTCATTATTGTTGTTTGAGAGATGCGCGAGGCAGGCCCATTTCAACCGGCTTCCGGTCTGAAGGAGTTCCGCTGATTCAGCGTTGGAAATATGTCCCCGCGGTCCGGCTATACGCCTTTTCAAAAACGACGGATACGGCCCGTGGGCGAGCATTTCAGGGTCATAATTGCTCTCAAGAAAGACAGCGTCGAGATATCCCATCACGGAATAGAGGTCCTTAAAAACATGCCCGAGATCGGTCAGGATCCCCAGATGCTTTTCCCGTGAAGAGATGACGAATGCCACACCGTCAACTCCGTCATGAGGGGAGGGAATGGTCTGAACTGATACATTATTAAAATTCAGGTGTTCACCTGCCTTAAAATAATTCACATTATCCATCTGGCCCAGTTTTTGTCCTGCCGCTGCATGCTTCAGGGTCTTTCGAGTAATAAAAACCGGCAGGCAGAACTTCCTCTGGTATACACCTGCATAACGTACGTGGTCAGCATGATCGTGAGATATTATAAGCGCGTCCACGTCCCTGATATCACGGCCGTACGACGCGAGCCTGCGTTCTGCCTGAATGCCGGGAATACCGGCATCAAACAGAAGTTTCACCCCTTCCGTCTCGATATATATGCAGTTGCCGTTGCTTCCTGACTGGAGGGATATCGCGATCATGTCAGTATGATCGCATACGATGTGCAGGAATGCAATAGGGAAAAAGGGGTCTCACCCTCCCATCACGAAAATCCTCGTTGACGTTGCCTTTTAACAGGTGCTATAATTAAACCAGTTAACAAGACCAGTAAGGAGGGTTCATTATGGGTGTTAAATTTTCTGAAGATATAGTCCCGCTAAGCGACCTGAAGGTAAATCCCGGTAAAGTGGTTTCTCATGTGAATGAGACGCACAGGCCTGTATTATTGACAAGCAGAGGACGGGGGGTTGCCGTAGTACAATCACTTGATGAGTATGAAAATGAAACCGAGAAGCGTGCCTTCATGCAGAATGTAGTAGAGGGATTAATGGACCTTGAAGAAGGCAGGGAACTTTCTCTGAAGGATGTAAAGAAGCGTCTTGGGTTAAAATAGGATGCCGGACAAGGTAGCAATCTCATTTGCTTTATCTGCTGTTACTGATTTAGGGGATATTCAGACATATTACAATAACGAGAGAGTACCAGATGTCGGGAATCGACTTATGGGCGAGATCATTTCAATGCGTAAGTTTGGAAGCGCGGAAGTGCGGAAGCGTGAAAGATCGTAAGTGCGAAGTGCCGCAGAGCCATAGCTCTATAGCAGAACTGAGGAACTGTGGCACTGAGGTACTGACTATTTAAATGTCTTCAGGATATATTTCGCTATCTCCTGTGCGTCCTTGTCCGGGATTGTCTTTTCATCAAATTTCGTCATGCCGGGACCGGGATTTCTCATGAGCTTAACGATATCAGCAAGCTTCCTGATCCCGTGTTCATCAAGGTCTTCTTTATGAAGTGTCTTATCCTTATTGATGATATTTTCTCCGTCGGGATGACAGACGGCGCAATTATGCTTGAACAACTCTTCGCCTACTTTGGGTTCTTCCGCGGATTTCTTTGGGCTCTCTTCGGAACTGACAATGGTGATAAACAGGAAAATGCATGCTGCGGACATCAGTGCTGCGACAATTTGTTTCATCTTGGTCTTTCCTTTCTTTTACTTCCCCGGACCGTATCGGCCGGCAAGGTGGTTTATAATAATTTGCGTGTCATCTTCATTGAAAGAATTATATCAAAATGCACGGGAATCGCAACAACTAAATTACATTGGATTGTAATTTAAAATTCACCCTCACGATTTTGGTCAGTTATTGTATAATAGGGCGTTCAGTTTTTTATTGTATATAATTTTCTATGTCAACAAGAGAAGTACAAATTGGAAATATCACCATTGGCGGGAAGAATCCTCTTGCCTTTATTGCCGGGCCATGCGTTATTGAGAGTGAAGATATTACTTTAAGGATTGCAGAAAAACTAACGGAATATTCAAAGAAAAGCAATATTCCATTTATATTTAAAAGCTCCTATGATAAGGCCAACAGGACCTCTGTCAATTCATACAGGGGGCCCGGCATTGATGAGGGCTTAAGGGTACTGCAAAAGGTCAAAGAGAAATTCGAAGTCCTTGTTCTCTCCGATATCCATTCAGTAAATGAAATTGAAAGGGCAGCTGATGTGCTTGATGTAATTCAGATACCGGCATTTTTATGCAGACAGACCGATATCATTGTTGCTGCTTCAATAACCGGTAAACCTGTCAATATAAAGAAGGGGCAGTTTCTTGCTCCGTCGGACATCAAAAATATTATTGATAAATTTACGTCTACAGGAAATCACAACCTCCTTGTTACAGAAAGAGGCACCTCTTTCGGTTATAATAATCTTGTCGCAGATATGCGCTCAATTCCAATCATGCAGGGTTTTGGTTTCCCTGTCATTTATGATGCAACACATAGCGTACAGTTGCCGGGCGGCCTTGGAAATTCTTCGGGAGGTCAGAGGGAATTTATAGGGCCGCTTGCAAGGGCCGCTGTTGCAGCCGGATGTAATGCTGTTTTTATGGAAGTTCATGAGGACCCTGATAAGGCGCTTTGTGATGGTCCGAATATGTTAAACATTGAGAGTTTTTTTGACTCTGGCAAAAAAGCTGACAGAATTAAACAGGCTTGTGAAAGGATGGGAAATGTAGGGGCAATTCATGAATTGCCCCTACCGGATTCTGCATGAGTGCGGAATGACATAAAGGACATATCAGAATAATGGACAAGATAATCCAACAGGCAAAAAACATTCTGAAAATAGAAGCAGACGCTGTAAGTTCGCTTATCGACCGCATTGACGAAAGTTTTATACAGGCAGTAGAAATACTGTATTCATGTCATGGTAAGATCGTTGTTACGGGCATGGGTAAATCAGGCATTATCGGCAAAAAGATCGCGGCAACCCTTGCATCTACAGGGACCCCGGCATTTTTTCTCAACCCCGCTGAAGGCGGCCACGGAGATATAGGTGTTGTGTCAAAAGGCGATGTAGCGCTTGCGATTTCAAACAGCGGTGAAACAGAAGAGCTCATCAGGATACTTCCAACCTTGAAGCGGCTCGAAATCAGGATAATCGCAATGGTCGGCAATAATCAGTCAACACTCGCAAAAACATCCGACATCTTTCTTGATGTTTCTGTCAAGGAGGAGGCGTGCCCCATGGGGCTTGCGCCGACTGCCTCCACAACAGCCACCCTTGCAATGGGAGATGCGCTCGCCATAACCCTGCTCAACAGAAAAGGTTTTACAGAAGAGGATTTTGCTTTTTTTCATCCGGGTGGAAATCTCGGCCGCAGGCTTCTTCTAACTGTAGAAGATCTTATGCATATGGGCAGCGCTGTTCCGTCAGTTAACAAGGATTCACTTATGAAGGACGCCATTTTAGAAATATCATCAAAACGTCTCGGTATCACAGCTGTCACAGACGGATCTTTAAAATTGCTGGGTGTTATAACAGATGGAGACCTGAGAAGAGGGCTTGAGAAGTATGGCGATAAATTGTTTTCTCTAAAGGCAGGAGACGTCATGACCCACAGGCCCAAAACAATAACTTGCAACATGCTCGCAGCAAAGGCTGTAGCATTAATGGAGAAATTTTCCATCACTGTTCTTATGGTGACTGATGAAGAGGACAACATAAAAGGTGTTCTTCACCTTCACGATCTATTGAAGGCGGGGATAGTATGAAAGTCAGAAGTCAGAAGGTCAGAAGTCAAAAGTCAAGGATAAAAAAACAATTAAAGCAAAAGCCAAAAAAATCAAACTGCTCATCCTTGATGTTGACGGGGTTATGACCGACGGAAGCATTATTCTTGATAACAAAGGCAACGAATTGAAAAGATTTAATGTAAGAGACGGGCATGGCATAAAGATGTTAGGCAGAGCCGGAATAAAAACAGGTATCATTACCGGAAGAAAATCAAAGGTAGTTGAGATAAGGGCCACGGGAACTCGGGATCACGGATGTGTTCCAGAAGGTTTATAAAAAGTCAGCGGTTTATGAAAAGCTCCTGAAAAAATATAAATGCAGCGACGAGAATGTGGCTTTTATGGGAGACGATATTGTTGATGTGGAACTTCTCAGGAGGGCCGGTCTTTCCGCTGTACCTGCCGATGCTGATGAAGAAACAAAGAAGTATGCTGACATTAAGATGAAAAATAACGGCGGCAGGGGGGCAGTGAGGGAATTTACTGATATGATACTGAAATCAGCAGGGCTCTGGGAAAAGGTGTCAGGTGAGTTTCTCGGTTAATATTCCCACCATTATTACTCTCAGCAGGATAGTAATAATTATTCCATTCATTTGGGTGGCCTCGGGTAATCCCCTGCTTGGCGCCATACTCTTTGCAATTGCAGCGATAACCGACTTTCTTGACGGTTATATTGCAAGGAGATCGCAGCAGGTAACGAAATTGGGGATACTCCTTGATCCTATAGCAGACAAGCTCCTGGTGATATCCGCCATCATTGTACTTGTTGATATGGAACGTGTGACCGCGTGGATCGCTATAGTTATTATTGCGAGGGAATTTATTGTTACGGGTTTGAGGGTTGTCGCGCTTTCCAAGGACATTCTGATACCTGCTGAAATGGGAGGGAAGATAAAAGTAGGTACACAAATAGCGTCTGTACTTGTACTGCTTTTAGACAAAGACAGCATCTTTAAATCGTTTATTAATATTGATCTGTATGGTATCGGGATAACATTGCTCTGGATAGCGATGGTCCTTGGTGTTGTATCCGGTATTCAGTATTTTATTATATTCTGGAAAAGATTATGAAAGAATCAGTTCTTTCATTTTTCCCCCTGTTGTACCTTATAATTCCCGCAGGATTTATCATAGGTTCAATTCCCTTCGGTGTACTTGCAACAAAAAATAAAGGGGTTGATCTGCGAAAAACGGGAAGCAAAAACATTGGGGCCACCAATGTGCTGAGGACAGCTGGGAAATTACCTGCATTGCTCACCCTTGCCGGGGATGTTTTTAAAGGCGCTGTTCCTGTTGTCATCTGCAATTATATAATTACAAATATCAGCCGGACAACGGGCTATTCTGAACTGATAAGTAATGCAAAGGATTTCTGGGGAGGGGTAGCGGGGCTATCTGCGATCGCAGGACATATCTTCTCAATATTCCTGTCTTTTAAAGGCGGTAAGGGAGTTGCAACAGGTTTAGGGGTACTTCTTGCCTATAGCCCTGCATCTGCAATTATTGCGATTTCTGTATGGACCGCGGTTGCCGTCATTACAAAGTATTCTTCTCTTGCAGCGATCGTTGCGGTTGCTGCATTACCGGTCACTTTTGCCATGCTGGATTTTTCAGGGATCAAGATCGCTTTTGCAATTCTGTTTGCCATATTGATCATCTCAAAACACAAAGAAAATATCAAAAGACTTATTGCAGGAAAAGAACCGAAGATAGGTGATAAAAAAGAGGTAAGGGGTAAGGGGTAAGGGGTATGTAGGGGCGAGGCGGTGCCTCGCCCAAATGGGCAATTCATGAATTGCCCCTACCGGATTCCGGGCAAGCCATTATGAAAAAATTTAAAATAATCTGTGTAATCTGCGAAATCTGTGGATAATAATATGAAACGTGCGGTTGTACTATTAAGCGGCGGGGTTGATTCTGCCACTACCCTTGCGATAGCAAAGGCAGAAGGTCTTGAAGCTTACGCGCTTAGTTTTGATTATGGACAAAGGCACAGGATAGAGCTTGAATCAGCCAGACAGATCGCGGATAAGTTCAAGGTTGAAAAGCATCTGGTGATAAATATAAATTTACGGGACATCGGAGGCTCTGCACTGACAGCAGAGATGGAAGTACCTAAGAAAAGTGCGGAAGCGCGGCAGCGCGGAAGGCGGAGCAGAAAACAACTTCCTCGCTCAGAACTTCCCCGCTTCAATCCTAATCCCTGTTACTTACGTTCCTGCGCGCAATACAATATTTCTTTCCTTCGCGCTTGCATGGGCGGAAGTTTTAGGGGCAGAGGATATTTTCATAGGGGCCAATGCAGTTGACTACAGCGGTTATCCTGACTGCAGGCCTGAATATATTAAATCCTTTGAGACCATGGCAAATCTTGCAACAAAAGCCTCAGTTGAGGGAAAGATACAATTCAGGATCCGGGCGCCGCTGATAGATCTTACCAAAGGAGGGATAATCAGAAAGGGTTCGGAGCTTGGTGTTGACTTCTCAATAACATGGAGCTGCTATGATCCACAGATTAAAAAAGGCGGAAGGCGGTAAGGCGGGTCAGCGTCGGAATCCGGCTTGATTACTCCTGGTGTGACAGTTGCCTGCTGCGTGCAAAGGGTTTTCAGGAAGCCGGGTTAAAGGACCCATTGCGCGGTATATATTAATAATCATTTTTGCTTTAGGGCAATTATGCCTGTTTTTCTTCCCCGATTACTGTCTACTGACCACTGTCTACTTTTTTATTGGAATGAAGTTTGTCATGAAAATGCTGTCATTCTTTTGTGTTTTTATTGCCGACGATTTCCATAATAGTAACTATTATTAAAATACAGAAGACCTGTGACAGGAGTATGAGGGCTGTGCCTGTGTCTGATTCTCTCAGAAGCAGTGCATTTAATCCCAATGTAAAGGAAATCAGGTATATGAACAGTACGCTTTTTTTTCTGCTTAACAGCAGGTCTGCCAGCCTGTGATGAAGGTGGTCTTTACCCACATAGTCCAGCCATTCTCTAATATTATGTACTTTGCCTGTTGCGATCCTGCTGACGGTTATATAAACCATGTCGTATATCATTACAGAAAATATTAAAACAGGTGTTATAAGAGAAGAAATTGTGCTTTTCTCCGACCATACACCCATAACCGCTATGGATGATAATGTAAAACCCAGAAAATTACTGCCTGAGTCGCCAAGAAATATCTCTGCTGAATTTTGGGGCCTGAAATTATATGGAAGGAATCCGATACATCCTCCCATTACTGCAATAGCCATCCAGCCCAGTAAAGGCTGGTCCGTCTGAAAGGCCACCACTCCAATAAAAAATGAGAACACTATGCATAATCCTGATGCGAGCCCGTCCATACCGTCAAAGAAGTTTGTGGAATTGGTCAGTCCGATTATCCACAGATAAGTGATTAATGAATTCAATATCGTGCCGGGCCATGTATGCTCAAACAAAGAAATTGTTATGCCGTTCATCAATAATATCGTAACTGCTGTCAACTGGAGCAGCAGCCTTATTTTTGATGACAGTTTCATTATGTCATCCAGCAATCCTGAGATAAAAACAATGGTGGCCCCTATAACTACTGCAATGAGCTCTGTAGAATAGACAACATTGCTCAGAATAGCTATGAGAAATGCAATGTATATTCCGACGCCTCCTATAAGGGGGGTAGGGGCGGTGTGCACTTTTCTTGGGTCCGGATTATCCAGAATATTAAACTTAAAGGCGATATATTTGACAAAAGGTATTGAGAGGAAGCTGATCAGAGAAGCTATAAGCAGTACAAGTATCCACCTCACTCCTCCCTGATGATGAAACCAGCCCCGTACAGGCTGTAAATAAAGCAGAATCAGGACAACGGTCCCGCTAATATAAAAAAGGGGCCATTTTATCTTAAGACCTTTTTCGCGCATTCTATTATCCTGTTAACAGCATCTTCCTTCAATAAAGGATATATTGGCAGAGAGACCGTCTCTTTCCATATTGTCTCGGCATTAGGCAATGGACCTTGTTTAATTATCTTATGGACCGGCATAAATACAGGCCTTCTGCAGACAATGCCTTTTACTCTCATATCGCCGATAAACTTATCAGCATTTTTCATCCGGACAACAAATCTGTAATATATGTCTTTAACATGCTTTGATTTTTCGGGCAGGGACAAAGGGAGATTCTGTAATCCCTCAAGATAGCGTCCGGCAATTCGTCTTCTCTGTTTTATAAATCCCGGCAGTTTCTTGAGCTGGCTTCTGCCGAGCGCTGCCTGAATATCTGTCATCTTGCAATTAAATCTTAATCTGCTGTCCTTTTTTTCATCATATTCTCGCAGGTCCCTTGCTCTCTTCAGCACCTCCGGTGAATCTGAAATGATCATCCCGCCTTCTCCTGTAGTTATTACTTTAGTAGCATAGAACGAAAAAACAGAGACATGTCCGAAAGGATCCCACTTTTTTACCCTTGTATTCTGCGCCCAATGATAATGCGCAATCCTCAATTACCGGAACAGAGTATTTGTTTGATATATAAAGGAAGGCGTCCATGTCAGCCGGCCTGCCGAAGAGATGGACCACAATTATCGCCTTAATATTATGTTTTTTTGAATTTATTAAATAATTCTCCACCCATTCAGCATCCATGGACCAGCCGTCTTTTACAGTATCAGCAAGGACAGGCAAGGCCCCGGTGTATCTCACGGCATTATAAGGCGCAATGCATGAATAGGCAGGAACTATAACACTATCACCTTTTCCGACTCCAAGCGCAAGAAGGGACAGGTGAAGCGCCGCTGTTCCGCTGCTTACAGCAATGCCGCCTTTTATTCCATGGAATCCGGAAAGTTGAGCTTCAAACCTGTTAACTTCTTCTCCCTGTGATATAAGACCGCTTTTCAATACAGACGATACTGCTTTTATATCATCTTTGTCTATTGTTGATCTTGAGTGGGGGACCAATTTCATATGTTCACGAAAAGCCTCAGCGCCTGAAAACCTTCACCATATTTCACCCGGCCCTGCGTCCCTCTGAAATGCGCCATGGCTTTAGCGATCTCGACTATGGATAATCCTTCTATATGTGTTTTATCTATCTGGGATTCATGCGCTTTGAGAACTTCAAACTTCTTCTCTATGCACGGCGATATATCGACGAAAACGGTTGGATGAAAATCAACAGAGTTAACACATTCATAGAAAAGGACGTTTTTGGAGTAGCGGGCTGCTGAGATAGCGGCCAATCCAAGCGCCCTATGGTCCTGATGCGTATCTTCGGGATAGTTTACAAGCACAAAGGCCGGCTGTATTTTTTTGAGGGCGTTTTCGATAGTGTCAACAAGGATCTTCCCCTGATATTCGAGAGTGGTGTCTTTAAATCCTCCCCAGTAGATCTCTTCGGCCCCCAAAATTTCTGCGGACCGCTCCTGCTCTTTCTTCCTTGTTGATAGCTCGCCGCCGTTACTGCCGTCGGTCATGACCATAAGGAAATGCCTGAATCCCTTATCTTTCCATTTTAATAATGTGCCTGCACAGCCTATCTCTATATCATCAGGATGCGCACCTATGGAGAGTATATTCATTTACCCGCTCCTTTCTGATCTTGTTCAGGCTCTCTTCTCCGCAGTTGAAGATGAGGTCGATGGCAGACATGTAATATTCAAATTCATTAAATAACTGTATATATACCGGCTGGTTGAATTCCTGGAATACCACATCTATCCCGGCATGGCTGAATCTATTAAAGTCCATATAAGTTTTGCCGTCTTTCCCAGCAAGGTATGTATCGGCGCCAAGCCTTCTGCATATATCTATAAGTCTCTGATTGGGTTCATCGCTAAGACCCTCCATTTCAGAGGCAATAACGATATCAGTTTTTATCCCGAACATATCCTTCAGCAGCATGACACTGGCAATATTTGCTTTTGACAACAAATTCCACTCCTGATCATAGAAGTCCTTAAGGTATTTAATGTATTTTTCATAGTAGGGAGATTTCCCATAGTTTGTCTGTAATGAATAGAGATGTTTTTTTTGCCAATTAGAGTTGTTGTCTATCAGCACTTCATTGATCTTTTGCGGGAACTTGTAACATGCTGGTACAGTAAGCCACTGCCATCCGTTTGAGGTCTTTATCCTGTTCCTGTTCTGGTATTCATTTTTTTTGTACTGCACATTGTCAAGCAAAACAAAGACATCGCAGCTATCCATTTTGTCAAAATAACCAAGCCACGGCATAAATTGAGGCTGATGAATGGCGACGATCATTGTGAATTCCCTTTCATTGTCACAAAGATAGGATTGCTTATCAGACGGTTGTCAATATCAATCCTGTAATAAGTCCTTTCCCCTGATCTGAAATAATCATCAGTCAGCTCGATATCAAGGCTGCCGTCTATGATAAAATCTTTTATTACAATACCTTCCCTGATCAGCCTGAGCCTTGTATTCCTCCTATCTTCTTCGGATAAACGGAGCTTAATCTTTAATCGTATCGCGTTGCTAACAGTTGCATTACCGCCCATTTCGGTCCAGATACCGTGCTCATCATCCCATATCTGAAAGGCCTCAAGAACTGGTTTTGAATCACCATGGACCGCATACATCCTGCCTGTGCGCATTGCTTTCAATATCTCAGCCTTATTATTTCCGTTGACTAAAAAAACTGTCTGGGTCTCTCCCATCCAGTTACCTTCTTTATAGTCCAGTTCACCTATAGCCCATACCGGTTTCTGACGCTGTCCGTTTATATACTGCTTCAGCGCCATATCCCATACCCCTCCGGGTTTGCCGCTGTATTTCATCCCCTCAATAAATGCTGAAAAGCCTGTGTAATTAAAAGTTTCAAGAAGCTCTTTATAGTATGGTGCGGTGTATATCCCTATGCCATTAAGTTCATGTTTCCCTTCAATATCGGGATGCGCCCAGAAGACCATGCCTCCCTTTTTTTCAACATAATCTATAAGGTTTTGATATGGCAATGAGCCCCTGTCCCCGTGGTATTGGTCATAGAGGGGCGCGCAAAAGGGTATGTTATTTATTAATAAAAGCACGCCCGCAAGTAAAATTATGACGCCTAATATTCTGAACGGACGACTTTCCTTATTGAAACTTAACATCCGCAGCTTCACAAGTTCTTTTTTCCTGTATAGTGCGAGCCATACTCCTGCGGGTATTAAGAGTATAGGCCATATATTTAAAAGACACCGCAAATCAAAGACCATGGGATTGTTGTAACCTATGGATGGGATACCCTCTAAATCCTCAGGTGTTTCAAGGCCGATCACAAGGAGGTGCTTGTGAAAGTTGATCAGTTTGAGATTATGGTCAAAATAGCTGCCATCCCAGTAATAGAACGGTATAGCCTCAACACCTGCGATAATTGTCATATCAGGATTTTGCTTTGCGATATCTTCGACCATGCCGAGATATTTTTTTGCGCCAAAGGTAATAATGGAATTTTTTTCTTCGGTCTTTTTTATTATTTTTCTTAGTGGGGAGATGCCATATTCAACTTTCAAATTGTCTTTATCGGTTATAATGGCAACCTTTAATCCTGCCTCTTTAACTTTATTTACCATCTCTTCCGGAGAAAGCACTCCATCGCTGATACTGGTATCAAGATGAACTGCCCCGGATACCCTTTCCACTGCATTTATATTGCTGGAGTGCACTATAGACAGAATTATCAAAAATGCTGTAAGGATATACACAGATCTAACAGAGGTCTTCATATGTTTCACTGTATAGGTTGTGGATCTTCTGGACCATTTGTCCGGTGCTGAAATTGAGGGCCTTATTCCTGTTTGCACTGCCAAACCTGCCTGCAAGCTCCGTATCTTTTAATATCCTCAATGATTCCCTTGCCATTGATATATAATCTCCCGGCGGGACAAGGAAGCCGTTCATACCGTCTTCCACAATCTCAGGTATGCCGCCGACATTAGCTGCAACAATGGGCTTTCCGCATGTCATGGCTTCGAGCAGCACCCTTCCAAGCCCCTCATTTAAAGGTGTGTGAAGCAGGAGGTCTATGGAATTCATTATAGCCGGTATATCGGTCCTGAAACCGGTAAACGTTACTTCTTTGTTAAATCAAGAGAGTAAGCCAGTTTTTCCATGTCACCGTTCAGAGATCCGTCGCCGACTACAAGGAATCTTGCGCCGGGGAGTTCTTTTTTGATCAAATGGCAGGCCCTTAAGAAATATTCACATCCCTTAACAGCCTCAGCCCTCCCAACCCATCCTATAACGGGCATATCAGGACGAAATACAAAATTCATTTCTCACAGTCATATGGGATGAAGAGAATTTAACTATATCAATGCCGCATGGAATGGTAACGATCTTGTTGTCAGGCGCTAAGTTATCGTGGAGATACTCCGTTTTTTCGATCTCCGTTAAAGTAATTATTTTATTTGTAAATCTTGCAGCTATCTTTTCAAGATACATGAATACCCTGCTTGTGAGCCTGCTGAAGTAGCCGTAAAACACATGCCCGTGCGGCATGTGTATAGCCACTTTTATCCCGGCAATTCGACCTGCGATCCTCCCGATGAATCCTGCCTTTGATGTGTGCGTATGCAGCACATCAGGTTTAATTTTCCTGATAACATTTAATATCTCAAAAAAGGCGAGAACATCCTGAAAAGGATTCAGGTCCCTTCTAAGTGATTTGATGTGATATACGGGTATGCCCGTTCTTACTGAAAAGGCATTAATATCAGCCTGCGGATCAAGGGTGGGGCCTACTGCAACGAAGACATCATAACCCATACTTTTGAGTCCGGCAACAAGATCCAGGAAAACATCTGCTGAACCGCCTTTGTCAAGCCGTGTAATTATATGCAGTACTCTCATATATTGCCCTTAATCAATACCTGTAAAATTCCGTACATCGTGTGCAGACCGGGAAATGTTTGTCTTTTTTTAGTATCTGCCTGAAATTCAGCGCCCTCTCACTGTTCCATAATTTTTTAAAAGAATTTTCTTTAATGTTGCCGATAGTATAATTAAGTGACTGGCAGGGCCTTACAGTGCCGTCAGGGAATATATATGCGACCATCCATGGGCTTATGCAGCGGTTCTTATAGCTGTCAGGCAGAAAATCAAATGATGAATAGTATCTTTTTATTTCAGGGTCCGTAAGATTTGGATATACCGAGACATCAACATCTGTTTTTAAAGACCTGAGTTTTTTCAGCATCCGTATCAGCTTCTCAGGGAGTATGTTCGGGGTATTTTCTCTGACAAAGCCGGCCCAGTCATGTGATGAGCATGAAAACTGGTCCTGAAATATCCTGTCGTGCCTTGAATATATTTCTTTGCTCAGGAATATCAGGTGATGAAATGTGATCGATGAAGCGCACATGTCCTCCGCTGACCTCACGATCTCATCAAGTCTTGTATAATTTACCTCAAAAATAGTGGATGATATATTTATCAGGGGCCTGTTGGTCCCCCGTTCTTTTTTTAATCTGGCGATCTTTTGAAAGCCCGCCATTGCCCTGTCGTATGTGCCTGCTGTTCCCCTGATCTCATCATGGACCTCACGCGGGCCGTCAAGGGAAAATATTATCTCGTCTATTCCCGCATCCATTATGGATTCGGCCTTCTCCTCTAACAGGACGCCATTAGTCAGAATGTTGCATCTCATTTTTCTTTCTTTTATTAACCTGATGACCTCCGGCAGCTCCCTGTAGATCAGAGGCTCGCCTCCGAACAATGTTATTGCAGGTCTGAATTCAGCCACATCATCCAGCAGTTTTTTAATGTCATTTATGGATAACTGTTTTATTAATTCTTCAGACGGGTAGGCATGCGAACTGCCTTTCAGTCCCCACTGTCCGCACATCTTGCATCTTAAATTACATCTGTATGTTATAAAAAGTGATATGGTCTCAGGATATGCGCTGTATCCGTTGCAGAGTTTGCATGTAACAGATGATTTCAGCCGTTTGCTGAATGCCTTGAGTGCATATTTAGGTTGTGTAACAGCTTTCTTTAAAGCCCTTGCGATGTTCCTTCTTGGTATCATGATCTGGTAGCCCTCTCAACAGTCTCGACGACTTTATAAAGCGTTTCATTCTTTACATAGTGATGGACCGGTATAAGCACAAGCCTTTCAGAGATATATTCTGCATTAGGGAAACTTCCGCCGCTGCAGTCGTAAATCTTGTGTATCGGTTTATCATAAAGTATTGTGGACTCAACGCCCATCCTGTTTATCTCTTCACAAACTCTCATCCTTTTTTCTGCGTTCTCAACAATGATCGGGAACTGGTTGAAGACAACCCTCCAGCCGGCAGGTATCTCAGGACGTCTTATTCCCTTTATATTGCTGAACGCATCATAAAGTATCCTCCCTTTTTCCTCCCGGCCATGAAATATAAATTCAGCCCTTTTCAGAAGAGAACAGCCCAGGGAGCCCTGAAATGCTTCATAGCGGAAACTATTAAAATCATCATGCAGTGATGTATATTTGAACTTTGAAATTGATTTTTTTAATAACGTATAGAACCACGGTCTTACCGCATATGATAATGCTATGGACTTTAAAAACAAACTGGTCCTCCCGGAGAAACCGAGCGATGGCAGTTTTTCTATTTCATTACGAACAAGCCCTGCAAATTTCTCATTGTCTGTCACAATAACTGCCGCCTGTAACAGTTGAAAGGTTCTTGCCCCTGTTGAAACTTATAAAACCGATGTCCCCAAAAGTGCCGGTTAACCTAAGCCCTTTACTGGTGCCGAATGATGACGCAGCATCCTCTATTGCAAATGCGTTATGTTTGCCGTTCATCCTGTCGATCTCTGCAGGTAACCCGAACATGTGCACATACAGAACGGCAAGTGTTTTATCAGAAACCGCAGCGGCTGTTTTCCCGTAATCCATATTGAATGTATCAATGGACATATCAACAAGCCTGTACTTAAGCCCGGCCTTTTTTATCGGCAGGGTGAGGGAAGGGGCTGTATATGCAGGAAGGATTATCTCATCCTTATCAGACAGCTTTCTTAAGGCACGAAGAATAATATAAAGTGCGGTGGTCCCTGAATTGACCGCAAATGCATGCCTGATGCCGAGCATAATTTTAATTCTGTCCTCAAAATCCGATGGATGAATAACAGAATTCAGTATGTCACCAAACTTTATCGGTGTGCCTGCAGAAGGGATCATTCCATATTCTCCTTCTTTTCAAACACCATGATATATCCCCATGCGAGATATTGATTATTTATGCCTACTGCTTTTTCCCTGATAAGCCTGCATCCTGCCGCATTCATTACATTAATTATGTCTTCAGGTAAATAGGGAATTGTCGGGAATGTCATTTTTCTGCTATGCAGCCAGTTTTTAATGCGAATAACAGGATTCCTTCTATTCCTTATGTCTATAACGAGTTTCCCGTTTTTATTTATAATTCTTATCATCTCTCTGAAGGCCGGTTCAAATTCAGACAGTGATGAAAAATTGTAAATTGTGTTTAAACATACTGCAATGTCAAAAACACGACTTTTATACGGCATTCTTAATATGTCTCCCCTCAAAACAGACATTCCGGCATTTTTTGCATCCGTGATCTGATGCCATGCGCCATCAATCCCTACGATCTTTTTATCATTGTGCCGTCCAATCTCTCTCAGAAGCACTCCCTTGCCGCATGCAATATCAGCGACCATTCCTTTATAACCCTTTAATACCTCCGCTGCGACCCTGACTGTTTTTATCGGAAGATAATTCTTAAAGCTGAACAAGGACCCTCCTGGATTGTAGTGACATAAGTTTTTTTACTGCTTCTTTTACTTCGCCCACAGTTGTGGCATCCATACAGTTATTACCATCGCAGTCAAATCTTCTGCACTCCTGCATCGGATGTTCAAATGAGAAATAAGGACACAGGCTGTGGTCCTTTTTTATGGCAACAAACCTGGAATCGTCCATATATGGATGGTATCTCTTAAGATTGGTCTGCCCAAAAATGGCGATAATCGGAACATCCACTGCAGCAGCGATATGCATTGGCCCTGTATCATTAGTTATAAACAAGCTCATTTTACTGATCAATGCCGCAAATCTCATTATTGAGGCGCCAATGACCGTTCTAACATTTTCTTCAGGCAGAGATCTTGAAATACTTTCTGCAAGAGATTTTTCTTTGTCCCCGCCGGTGATCACAACAGAGGCCGACATTTCTTCGATAAGCCATTCTGCGATCTCTTTAAATCTCCGGGCAGACCACATTCTTGAGGGCCTGAATGCTCCGGGGTTTATGCCTATGAGAGGCCCTTTATCAGATAACCCTGCAAGTAAGTCTTCAGCATGCTCCAGCTCACTCTCAGGAATGATCAATTTTGGGGCAACCCTGTCAGCTTTCAGCCCCAGCAGTTCAACTACTTTTATTTTTCTGATGACCTCATGCTCATCGGAAGTCAAAGTATCTTCAGACCTGGCAGCAAATCCCCATCCTCTTCCGTTCGTATCTCTTCCGAAGGTCTTTTTGACACCGAGTGATCTAAAGAACAGCCACCGCTTTACAGCAGCCTTTAAGGTCTCAACTGCACTGAGGTCTATGGCAAGATCATATCCTTTCCCTCTCATTTCAGTTATAAGACTCAGCCAGCCGTTAATTCCTTTCCTGTCCATTGCATCAGTTGAGAGCACATTTAAATTTTTATAACTATCTGACTTCAGACTTTCAATAATGGCCCTGGTCCTCGGCACAGTAAGTATTGTTATATCAGCGTTCTTATAACTATTTAAAACAGCCTTTACTGCCGGAAGGGACATTGCCGTATCTCCAATACCACCCAGTTCCAGTATTAAAATCTTCTGCTCAGGCATTTACTGTCTCCAATTGACTGACAACAGCTTCCATTACTTCGTTGACAGTTATCAGATTCATACAGCTATGGTCACTGCATGCTGCTTTATTGCAGGGACTGCACGAGAGTTTCTTATTAAGAACGACATGATTATTTCCCCACGGAAGCCATAAGGGAACGACCGTCGGCCCTGTCATTGAAACTGTAGGTATTCTTAACGCAGATGCTATATGAAGCGGCCCGGAATTATTGCATATTTGAAGGTCGCAGCAGTTTAACAGGGCAATGAACTGTCTCAATGATAAACCGCAGAATATGTGCGCTCCGCTACCAGCCTTATCCTGAACTGTTTTCAGCAGGTGTTCCTCTTTTTTATCTCCAAAGATAAGAACACTTGCCCCGCAATGTTCAATGATCTTTCCAGCTAATTCCCCAAATCTCCCGGCAGGCCACCTTTGACTCTCATAAAATGCTCCCGGGTGCAGTGCAATTTTTACAGAATTCTTATAACCGTTCTTTGAAAGCAAACCATGCGCCCACTCTTTTTCCTCATCTGACAGGAATATTTCAGGTGTACAATCATCTGTTTCAGCCCCGGCGCTTTCTGCAAGATCCAATAAATGCTCAACCATTCTTTTTGGGTGGTGGTTTTCGGGCCCGTTGACATTAAAGAACATTTCTCTGCCTGAATCTTTAAATCCCAATCTGTATTTCGCGCCGGAAAGATAAATTAAAAAGGCCTGCTTTAATTCATGAGTTAAAAACAGGTCTATCGCCAGATCAAAGTTCTTTATGCGTGTTTCTTTCATAAAACTGCGGACCCCTTTATAAATAAGGGCCTCGTCAACATTCGGATTGTTCCGGATAATTTCCTGATTTTTTTCTGATGCAAGGACTGTTATTTTTGCATCAGGATATCTTGTCTTTAATGCCCTGAAAACAGGTGTTGAAAGTGTCATGTCCCCGACCCTGTCATGACGCAACAGCAGGATTTTATATATATTTTTGTTTTTTAATGTCATATCTTTTTTCAGAAGAAGAGGGGACAATAATATCTTTCTGATTTTTAAATAAGATTTTTTTAAAAGGGCTTTATACATCAAACCCTCTCCTGTGAGTAAGTCGCATGAATCCTTTTTTATCTTTATTATTTATAAGCTTATTATCTTTTCGGCTTATACCGAATTATCTTTAGTTCGGACAATATAGTCCGTATTTTTTATAAATTGTTAAATAAGTTCTTCAAGGAGTGCTTTGAAAGTGTATTGGTATGTGTTTGCTTTTTTGACTTACAGGGAATACTTCAACTTTATATCTCTCATTTAAAGCTGAAGAGAATAACTCCTGCGCTAAACCTGTCAGTTAATAAATGCAGTGGCTTATCATTAATTTTATTGTTAACTTCCTCTGCCTTATCTATACAATATTTATTCATATCTTCCTGAGCAGACGATGATAATTTTTTGTAAGCTATTTTGTCAGATTTCCATTTTCTGATTGTTCTGCCGAATACATCAGGGAAAATATCAATTACTGCTGACATAAAACCTCGAAAATAATCTGCTGAATCCCTTCTTAATGGTGCATTTCCTATAATATAGAAGTTCCTGGATCCTATCTCTTTTGCAAGCCTCGTCAGCTCAATATAGGAGAACGGAATTTCTATATCGATTTCCCATGTCCCTGTAACTTTACGAAAAAATCTTATCCATTGGTAGAAAGGACTTAATCTGTTTGGGACCCCTATAAAAGCCACCCCGCCTTCTTTCAACAAATGCTTGTGATATTCAATACATTTCACTCTGTCTTTCCCTATGAAATGTTCTGCTAACCCGCCTGAAACAACAAGATCAAAGGCCCCAGCCAATTCCCCGGGCGGGACATCAAGACAGTTGGCTTTTATTAACTCTGTTTTGCAGTCATAAAAACTGTATATCTTTTTTGCCCTTTCGAGGACCTTTTGATTAAAATCTATTAGAGTGACCGACGCACCTAAAAGACCCAATGTAAGTGAAAAAGTTCCTGTGCCGCATCCTACTTCAGCTATTTTTAATTTATTAAAAGGGATTCCCATTTTCTTAATAAGTCTTACAGTGTGCTGCCACCCAAGATATGAAGTACACATTTTAATCCTCTCATCCATCGCAGACTTTGTAATATCAGAATTCTGAGGGTCCCACGCTGTTTCATCCAGTTGTTTTTCCTGGTACATATTCCTCCCCGGTTTTTGAAACATTACTTTTTCAAAACTTCAAGATAAATATTTTCTGCCATCTCAATGCTTTTTTCGATTGCAAACCTCTCTTCAACCCTTTTCCTTCCAGCCCTCCCCATCTGTTTCCTTTTCTCTGCATGTTCTGCAAGGTCATTTACTTTATCGGCTAATGCCGCAGTATCTTTAGCCGGGACAATATAGCCTGTAGTGCCATCAATGACCGCTTCCGGATTTCCTCCGGTATCAGTAGTAATAACAGGCTTTGATGCTGCCATTGCTTCGAGGATGACCCTTGAAAATGCCTCGGTCAGTGTAGGGAGGACCAGAATATCAATTGATTTCAGAAAAGAGGGGATATCGTCTCTTTGTCCGGCGAAAATAACTCTTTCAGACACATTAAGCTCTTCACACATTTTATTTATTCGTTTTAAATATGCATCATTTGCCCTGCCTGCAAGGATGAGCCTTGCGTTATTTGTATGCTTCAATGCCTTTATAAGGTATTCCTGTCCCTTTAACTCTTCTATCCTTCCAACGCATCCAAGAAGAACGGCATTATTATCTACATTAAACTCTTCTCTGATTGATGAATGCGTAATAAAAGCATCAAACTCTTCAAGGTCTATGCCGTTATAAATAGTTGGCGCCTTCCCTGTATCAAGCCATTTAAATCTTGTCCTTAAGGCGTCTGCAACCAGGATAAGCTTTGTAGAAAGTGCGGAAAGAACTTTATCTAAAAACCATTCTCCCTGACTTGCACGAATATGCCATATAAGCGGTATTTTATTAATCCTTGCAGCGATGCCTGCATAAAAGGTCTCTGTAGTGGAATCTGTATGAATAAGCGAAATGTTTTTATCTCTTATAATTGAAGACAGCCTTTTAATGGTATATGGATTCAGGTGTCTGATCTTTCCAGTGTTGAGGAGAATAACATCTGCTCCGATCTCTCTCATCTTTTGGGCCAGCTCTCCTTCATCAGGGCATAAGACAAAAGGATGAAAGATTTCCCTGTTCAGATGTTTGATCAGATAGTAAAGGCTCCACTGTCCCCCGCCTGCCATATTGCTGAAGGACGTTGTATAGAGGATGTTATGTACTGCTTATAGATTGGACAGAGCTGAAGACATGGAAGTAGTCAGGAGATAGGGACAGTCGTCAGGAATAATTGGCCAGATGTAATAAGCCTCATGTCGATTATAGAAATTCTGGAACAGGCTTCCAGGTCTTCTGAAAGATCTTAATAAGTTTTAAGATGTTTGATGATTAATACAGGTTTCGCATGAACTTCTATTGCATCAGTTATTATCTTGCCTGTAAGGAAACTGCCTGCTGCAGCGAATTGATTCAATACTTTTATGCGGCGCTGGACAATACCCATGTCTGGAAGAATTTTCTGAACACTGAAACCTGTTTTCTCTAATGCCAACCTGATGGTTTCGGTTGTAAAATGATATAAATGAAGTTCCCTGTCATCAGGATCAAAAAGATGCATCCGCCTGCCCCTTATTAATCTGTATGCCAATTGAAAAAGGAAATTGTTCAGGTTAGGTATCGCAAGGATAAATATGCCATTATCTTTCAATATGCGCCTTATTTCTCTCAATACAGCGATCGGGTCCCTTGTATGCTCCAGGACATGCCACATCGTGACTGGCATCAAACGTGTTATCGGGGAATTTCATGTCGATCAGTTCCCCCTGGATGATATTCAGACCGAGCTTTTCCTTTCCATACTGCGCTGCAAAGTGTGAGATCTCTGTGCCTGTTACATCCCATCCGTCTTTTCCGGCAACTTCAGGAAAAAGTCCTTCAGCGCATCCAATATCCAGAAGCCTGCCTTTATTGACAGAAAGTCTGTTGAGAGTTCTCAATCGTTTTTCCCACATCTTTACGCGCTGTGAGCGTTGATCTTCAAGCCACGGGGCATAATAAGAATCTGAATGTGCAGATTCGATCAATACCTTTTCAGGCAACGGTGATACATAGACCAATCCGCAACCAGGGCATTTAAGAACGTTAAATTCTTTCCTGCACTGCTTCGATTACTTCAGGAGTTGTTCCATTGCATAAAACGCAATTACCGGTTACATTGCTCATACAGATCTTCCATTCTGTTTAACATGTCATTTAAAGAGAACATTTTCCCGTATCTCTCTTTCCCTTTAGCGCCCATTCGTTCTCTAAGATCAGGTGCGGCTGATAATTTGTTTATCGCAAACGCAAGTGCTTTACTGTTTTTTGCCTCAACAACAATGCCGGTCTCTCCGTCCGCAACGACTTCGGGAAGACCGCCTATTGCTGTAACAATAACAGGTTTTGATAAAGCCATTGCCTCTATTATTGAAATTCCAAGACCTTCCCGTTCTGAAGAAGGAAGAACAACTATGTCCATGAGACTGATATATGGGGCTACATCCATTTTATGTCCTGTAAAGACAGTCCGTTCACTTATACCAAGTTCAATGGAGTATCTTTTTAGTTCCTCTGCCATCGGGCCGTCTCCGACAATAAGCAGACCGGCGTTATCTATTTCCCTGAAGGCCTCAAGCAGATATCTGTGCCCTTTGTGCTGATTGAGAGATGCAACACACCCTACAACAATATAGTCTTCATGAAATCCCAGGGTATTCTTAAGCTCACTGATTTCATTGATATCTATATTGACCGGCTCAGAAATCCCGTTATATATAACTGTTAATTTGTCTTCTGAAATGTTTTCTTTTTTCTGAACAAATTCCCTTACAGCTTCAGAACAGCAAATGATTTTACTCGAAAACCTGCTCAGGAAATTCTCTATGGCATGATGCTTTTTATTCAGATCAAGATATGTACTGTGCACATGGTGAAATATACATGGTATTCCTGCAAATATAGCTGCAAAACGACCGAGGACCCCGGCAGGGTAACCGTGGGTGTGGACAATATCGATCTTTTTCTGTTGTAACCAGGTCACAACCTTAGTGATATTTAGAGGATTGTGATAGTTGTTAATGCTTAGAATTTCCACATCTTTACCATTTGTGATCAATCTTTCTGCTATTACACCGCCTCTGCTCAGGCAGAGCACATAGGTTTTGAACTTATCAGAATCAAGACTCATTGCAATATTTTCAATGACCCTCTCTAATCCGCCAAGCTTTAGGTCCTCTACGACCTGCACCACATTAATCATGAATCATTGCCACTCTCCGGATCTCATCGGTCCTGTGCCTGTAGGTATGTTTTTCAAGTACAGTCCTTTTCCCTTTTTCAGAGATCTTAATTCTTTCTTCCGGCCTTTCAAGGTAGTATTTAATTAATTCCCTCAGCTCATTTGTGTCTCTGAAAAGCACCAAATCCTCTCTGTCTTTAAATAGGGTCATGACATCCCTCTGTGCATCAACCATCAGAAAGGCCCCGCATGCAAGCGCCTCATAAACCCTCGGACTGGCCTGATGACATGGGACCCTGTTGGCAGGGTCTTTGTAATGCATGCACAAGCACGATCTTTGAAGCGCTGTAGATCTTTGTCCATGCATCAGGCGGAGTTTTTTCTCCGCGTATACGTTTTTTCAGAGGCGAGTCCTGAGGAATACTGCTGCTACCCGGCCCCCAGACAGCAAGATCAAGATCAGCAATAGATTCAAGAAACTTGATCCGGAAGGGATATAATCCTGGATGAACACTTCCGACAAAAGAAATATCAGCACCATAAAGCTTTTGATCATTCTCGGACAATATTTGTGGTTTGTGAAGATCAGGATCACAGGCAAAAGGCAAGCAGCGGAGATTCTTGATACCGTTCTCTTTCAAAATATCATATGCCTCTGAGCCTCCTGTGAAAACAAAATCATAGCAGGGAGCAGCTTTCCTGAGCGGTTCAAAATCCAATGGCGGGTCTATCGTCCAAAGCGCTGTCAGGATCCCATGTCTTTTGATTTTTTTTAATGTGTCCGGCAATATTCTGTGTCCTCCCGCTTCAAGTAAGATGTGAGGTTTATATGATTTTATTGCGGTAACGAGTTTATTATTTATTCTCATCAGGTCTAAATTGTTCAGAAATGGTAACCTGTTTCTAATCCTTCCCGGAATAATAAAGTCTCTGTTGTCAAAAAAAAGGAGTTCACAGCCTGATGATTTAAAGGCTTTTTCTATATATTCTGTAATAGTTAAGAATTGAGGATTTTTATTTGAAGAAAAAAGGATTTTCATTTGGCATTATTCATTTTCTTAAATATAAGATAAATGTGCTGTCCCCAAATAACCCTGAGTAAAAGTCCTAACGTATTTACTCTGAAAAAATAACTGCAATCAGTTTTTATTGCTTTAATAAGATATTCTTTTGCTTTTGCTATATCCGGCAAGAAATATTGACTCAAGAATATGTAAGCTTCTGCTCTTATTTTATTTTTTATAGGATACGAATATAGTTCACTATTTTTTTCAATAAGTTTCCAGACCTGCTCTTTGATATAGGAGTGCTCTTTCATTGTTTTTTTTGATGAATAACTCCCCGAATGTGTATAGATGCAGGATGTCACGGATGCTATATATCCTATGTTGTAATTCATTGCTATTCTGCTAAAAAATTCCCTGTCTTCACCAAATTCAATATGGTTGTTAATTCCACCAAGTTTACTGTAGACAGATCTTCTAAAGAGATGAGTAGAATTATTTGCCATGATTCTGGTAATGCATAAATCTTTATAATAATCCCCTTTACCACTTTTGATATTATCCCTTATCTTCACAGGTATAATTGCACTGTCTTCATTCAATAAAATGAAATTAGAAAATACGATACCCACATCAGGATTTGTGTCCAAATAATTACATAATATATTTAAATGTTCTGGCAGCCAGAAGTCATCATCATCCAGAAAAGCGAAATATTCACCTTTTGCCAAGTCCATCCCTTTATTTCTTGAACGGCTTCTTTCTAACTTTGTTTCATTTTTAAAATATTTAAGCATACCAACGCTTATCTCATGATTGAACTTCTCTTCCAGAACCTCTTTAGTATTATCAGTTGATGCGTCATCAATAATTATAATCTCAAAAGACCTGTATATCTGTGAAAGTACACTTCTTATTGCTCTTTCAAGCAGAAGGGACCTGTTGAAAGTAGGAATTATAACGCTTACAGTCGGGGTCATTTGTTGTTAATCCTTGCGACCACGTAAATATTAACCCCGTTACCTTTTGAAAATATTCTTGCGATCTTGGCGAGTATATTGTAAAAGATCACCCTGAATTTAAATAACGCTTTAAAAAGAAGTGTTATATAAATTCCTTTATGGGCTTTATTTAATTTACCTTCAAGATACTCAGTGCCAAAATATACTTTAAATACTGACAGCAGGTCTTCTGCGGTAATAGGGGAAATAATCATAGAGCTTAAAGAGTATCCTCTGAATTCTAAAAAATGTTTCAAACTTTTTATATTCCAACGTGTCAGATGATGTGGTGGATAGTCCCATGAAGCACTACGCGGCATTATCCTTTCTTTATTTGGAACGCTTAAAATTATGTTGCCATCTTCCTTTAAGATATATTTTATGTTTTCTATAAACTCTTTTGGTTTTTCAAGGTGCTCCAGGACCTCAAAAAAGATTATTATGTCAAACTTTCCGCTTTTATAGTTTCTAATAAAATCAGACACTTCGCAGGAATAGACATCTTCTATGCCAAGAACATTCTTTGTGAAGTCAATAATCCTGTCATTGATATCAAGCGCAGTAACATTACAGCCTGATTCTTTAAGTTTTTTTAAAAAAATGTTTCTTCCACAGCCAATGTTCAGAACCTTTTTCCCCTTATATAGATAATAGTCTTCCAGGAAAATCCTCTCATACCATCTTAGATCTTCAGATGCTTCTGCAGGGAACAAATACCAGTCGGAACTTTCATACCATCCTTTATCAGCTGATTTCATCGGATTTGCAAATATACCTGAGCATTTTCTGCAACTTTCAAATGAATAATTGTCAGCTGTATAGGTCGAAATCATCTTTGTATTTTCAGCGCCGCATAACGGGCATAATAGACTATCCAATTTTAAACATCTCCTTTATTCCTATGAATTCCAGTTCCTTCTGCATATATATTTTAATGGCTATGAAATACAGGACGCTCCAAGCAGGCAATACTATAAATATCTCTGTAATATCATTATTAACCAATTGGTTAATTGCAATGCCGGAACCCATTAATAAAATTGAAATAATTAAATTTCTTCCTGAGTTGACAATGTAATTGCCTATTGAGGTGTTAAGTTGTTTGTTTGTAAAAATATAATACAGAAAACAGACAACAAGTTGAGTGATCAGGATACTTACTGCGATACCGTAAATACCAAACGTATTTTGCAGGATATATGCTGAAATAAAAAAAACAGTAACACCAATGAATGCATTAAATCCCACAATATGTGCCTTCTTTTCAGCATAAACAATTTGAACAAGATATGTTTCATAGGAAAGGATCATCAAATATGGCAACATAATTAATACAAGATAAAAGAGAGCAGTAATGTCAGAAGCAGTAAATTTACTTCCAAGAAAAAGAACATTTAAAAAAGGTATTAAAAAAGAAATGATCCCTGCGGAGAAAAATAACATGATCACGGCATTTGCTCTTGATACTTTCTCGAACAATTCCCTCACATCCAGCCATTTGTTCTCTGTTATTAAAGATGAGACCTTTGAGAAGAATACCTTTGAAGAAGGGCTAACAGCAATCTGAAGTAAAATGCTTATAAATTTCTCTGCATAAGCAAGTAACGCTATTGAGCCGGATGCGAGGTGGGATGCAATATTTCTGCTGATAATATCCCGTAAACTCCATATAAAACCGCTTACTGTCATTATTGATGAATGTTTGATCAACAAAGGCATTTTCTCGTGATACAGACTGAGGGTCGGCCTCCATGGAGTTTTGATCAAGAGATATACAAGAAGAATACACAGTTGTATAAAATTTGCAGCAACATAACTGATAGCAATAGCCTTTATGCCAAATAGAGGGGTCAATATAAGAAGAGCCGTAATATTCAGTATCGGATGTATAATTCCTGTAATGGCCGGTAAAGCAAAATAATAGAGTGCATTAAGAATGCATACTGTAATAGCAGAGACACTACTGAAAATGAACGCGATAAGGAGTATACGGATAACATCAAGGGTTAATGCAACATGATCTCCTTTAAATCCTGAAGCTACAACTTTCACTATCAGATCTCCTGAAAACCAGGCTAATAAGGTTATTATGACAGAGGAGAGGGCGATCCACTTGATCGTCACATCTGCAAAGATAAAACTGTCTTTTTCATTCTTGTATTTATATTCATTAAATACCGGAATAAAAAGAGATGTTATAAAAGAATTAAAAATACCGAGCAAGCCAAAAATAGCAAGTGCGGCAAAGAGGCAGTCCAGCTCCCAGGATATGCCGAAGCGTCTCCCAAGCATTATATGGAATATAAAACCCAAAGAAATACTTACAGTATTTATAATGCTGAGGTTTAATGTCGCTCTTTTGAGATTCATGTTATATGGCTTTTATCCGTCTGTCTGTTTGCATTGCTTCCAGATTAAAATTCCCTGCCGCAACCACCATTGCCATCACAAACCAGAAAGGCTCCATTATTCTGATTATTATAAATGTGTTGGCTGTGACAGCATGGGTCAACATTGCTGTAAAACCTGCAAGCACCCCGAGACTGATGCCTTTATAAAGTTGATCTTTGGTGTTCCTGTATGTATTTAGTACAGTCGAAAAGATCTTATACAAAAAATAAAGGAATATTGAAAATCCTATAAAACCTGTTTCGATGAGCGTCTTGAAATACTGGCCGTCTATAAAGCCATAACCTGTTACCCCATATCCCAGAAAGGGCCGTGTTTTTATATCTTCAAGGATCTTCAAATAACTGTTGACCCTCTCAGATGCCGAGAGGTCCAGATATACTCCTCCGACCTTTACCTGTTCTTTTGATTCCGTAGCTTTGCTCATAAAGGTTTTTTTGTATCTTTCTTCGACCGATTTAGGCATGATCATCGGAGCTACCAGCACCCCTATGATTAAAATAGCAGCAAGCAATATCCTCTTGTTACTGAAAATCATCAATGCCATATACATTCCTGCAACAGCCATCCATGAACTTCTTGACAACGTAAATAAAAAAGGGACCGCTACAAGGCCGAGCGCAATAAACGATACCGCTTTCACCTTCTGGTATTTATATGAGAAGAAGATCCCGGACAGCAGAGAGATCATTAAGACAAGGTATCCGCCAAATGTGTTAGGCTCTCCCTCTTTACCTTCAAAAGGCGCGGAAATTCTGTCTCCTGAGGGGATTTGGGCTATCGCATATAATGAGACGATCACGGCAGTTATAATTATTGCTATAAAATACCGTTTTATCTGGTCCCTGCTGTGAATGTTGTTCAGTACCATGAAGAATATTACAAAATATTCCACGTATTTAAGAACAAACATGCTTCCCTGTAAAGGCCTTACCTTTCCAAAGACCATCCCGAACATGGTTGCCAGAATACATATGGTCACATAGCAGAGAATGACCTTATTCAACGGTGTTTTTATAAACAGTCCCAGGTCTTTGTAAAAAGCGCTTCTTGCCAGCCAGCCCAGGGAGATGACAATTATGAGGAGGTCATCCATTCTTATGGATATTTCACGCTGGGGTGCGCCGCCGACAGCTATCTCAGGAGACAGGAGCATTGAAAATATCAGCAGATAGATCGCAAGTTCCGTTGAGAAAAAAGATACAACGAGGACTAAGCTTCCTGCTATCAGGGCCGCAGCAAAGGATGGTCCCGTGCCGTCAATTATCAATCCGACTATTATGGCGACAGCCAGCAGGAACATGAAAAACACAAGATTTGATCTTACCTTGGAGATTGGGACCTCCCGGCAAATAATGAAAATAATCTGTCAGTAAAAGTCTGGACATCTTTTTGCTGAAACTCTTCTTTTCTTGCGTACTGGTAATAAGTCCCATGATAAAAATCAGGGTTTGATTCAGGCTTAAAATCATTCAGTATGGTACCCAATACCTTTGCCCCGACATTTTCGAGTAAAAGTTTGGCCCTTTTTAATGCGTACCTTGAGATGACCCCGACCTTATATACTATAAATACGCCGTCTACCTTGTTTCCGAGTATTATCGGGTCAGCTACGGGCATGACAGGGGGGGCGTCAAGGATCACAAAATCATAGAGTTCCGATATCTCACTGATCAGGTTTGCGACGACCGGTGAATTAAGGAATTCAGCAGGATGCGCCGGAGGGGTCCCGCTTGTAATAATATTCAGGTTGTCCATCCCGGGATTGGCCATTATATCGTCGACCTTTATTTCACCCATCATTATATCTGCTATGCTCCGCCCCACCTCCTTCCATGTATTATTGCCAAGGATCACATCGCTTAGTCCGGGGTCTTTCTCTAATCCAAAATAATGATGAATGGCGGGGTTTCTGAAATCAGCATCCATAAGGAGGACCCTTTTGCCTATCTGTGCCAGAGTTAATGCAAGGTTGATGGCGGTGGTAGTCTTGCCTTCGTGCATGGAAGAGCTTGTTATCATAATGCTTTTTATGTTTTTTTCTGTAGCTACGAAAATGGCGTTGGTCCTTAAAGACCGGTAACTCTCCGCAACTATCGATTTAGGCATTGAATGACTTACAAGTGCCCTGTATATTTCCATCCTGTAGTCGGTTGCAATGCTGTATCGTTCTCTCAGATAATCATCCACTTTATCTACACGCATATTTGGTATGGACCCTATAACAGGAATGTCGAGGAATTCCTCAACGTCCTCCAGGTTGCCTATGGATGTATCAAGGGACTCAAATATAAATGCAAATACCAGACCCAGGATCATCCCTATTACCAGTCCCAGCAGGGTATTGAGAAAGAATTTCGGCGGATTATTCGGAAATTTAGGCTCTGTCGCCCTTTTTATTATGCTTACCTCTTCAATTTTTTCAGCTTCCTTGATCAGCGCCTCCTGGTATTTTGTTTTTAGCAATGAGAAAAGTTCCTGGTTTATCTTTACATCTCTTTCAATGCGGCTTAACTCCATTGCGGTAGATGGCAGCAAGGATGCGTTGTTCTTAAGTCTGTTCAGTTCGGTGGAGAGGATGTCCGCCTTTTTTACAAGAGAATTACGTTTGGATTCGAGCTGTGTTATTATCTCCGTTCGTAAATTGGCGATCTTTGCGTCCAGTTCCCTGACCTCAGGATGTGTTGGCGTAGAATTTATCAGCAGATTATTCCTTTCAAGAAGCAGTTCGCCGAGTTTCTGGTTTAAAGTCGTTATGGCCGACTGGTTTTCACCTGAATCAGAGAAGAATCTTATTGTCTGTTTGCCTGGTATCAATTCTCCTTTTTTAAGAAGCGCCAGATTGTATTCGGTCCCCTTGATATCCCGGTCCACGCTTTCGACATTGGCTTCAAGCTCAGAGAACTTTTCAATGGCGATCTTCTGCTCATCTGTTATTGAGATAACGTCTTTCTGTCTCTTGTATTCATTCAGGGCGTCCTCTGATCTCTTTAATTTTTCTTCAACGATCTTCAACTGGTCCTCTATAAATTTTTTTGCCTCAAATATCTGTTTGTTTCGCAGCAGGGTATTTTCCTTCATATATTTTTCTGAGACCAGATTTGCTATCTTATACGCTCTTTGGGGATCGTTTGAAGATACCGTAATATTTATTATATTTGTTGTCCCCTCGATCTCGGTCTTGATCTCTCCCTGCATCTCAGAAAGTATATTTGAATACTTCTCATCAGCATATATCTGGTCAGACTCGATATCCTGGGGAATAAGTGCCATTTCCCTTGCAACCTTTTCAAGAACAGGAAAGCTCTTGATTATCAGGGCCTGTGTGGCGAGCAGATCTCCGCTTGGAACTGAAAGCATCTCAACAAACAGTCCTGTCATGCTCATGGACCGTTCTACCCTGACGCTTGATGTAGTCTCATAAACAGGGACCGGTCTGCGGACCCATGTAACAGCGAAGGTGATCGCAGGGATGATTATGGCGGTAAGTAAAACAATACCGCGCCTTTTCCTTATTATCCGCCAGTAGTCCCATAAATTCAGCTCATATTTCTGCATGGATCATTTTCCTGTAATAACATTGTCTATAACACTTGCGCCTACAAATGGCATTATCAGAAAATCAATGGTGGGCCGTATTTTTGCAAGGAACGCATTCCAGTTCGCTATCTTCGTTTTCGGAATATATATGATATCGTTATTCTCTAAATACAGATCTTTAGTTATATCTCCGCCTTCAAGTATGGCCTTTGTATCAGCAACAATGAACTGGGGATTATCAAGACTTCCCCTTATTATCCTTATTTCATCTGTCAGCGCCTCCTCCTTGTATCCACCCGCCTTTCCCAGTGCCTGTAACAGCGTAAGCCTGGACGTCAATTTATAAATACCGGGATTGCGCGCCTCTCCAAGGACATAAACATTTCTTTCTTCGGTATCGGTCTTGTACGGGATGTAAATGATGTCCCCCCGGTCAACAATAACATCCTTTGACATCTCGCCGCCGAACATGATCTCAAAAAGGTTTATTTCTTTTGCCGTGCCTTCCGGCTTTGCTATGCGGACCCTTTCCAGTTCAGCGTCCTTTGCAAAACCACCGGCCGTTATTACCAGTTGTGAAAGGGTTGTTTTCCCTTTCAGGACATAGATACCGGGACCTGTGGACAGGCGTCCCAGTGATTGTACAGCGCCTAAAAGGGTTACGGTCCTGCCTAAATATTCTTTTATCAGTATCTCGACCCTCGGTTCTCTTATATACTCCAGCAGCGCCCTGTTTAATTCCGCCTCAGCCTGTCTGACGGTCATGTCAGATACTTTAATAGTTACAAAGGCTACCATTATATATCCGTCCGGTTTTACGGCAACCTCATATTTCTTTTCCTCGAAACCTCTCCATACCTTTATCTCCAGCACGTCATTAGGGGCAATGAGATACTCAGGTATCCCTGATTCCATAGTATATGAAGAATTCTTTTCAATTGCGGTAGCATCTTCTGCAGGCCCGGCAGCGTAATTGGATGAAACAGGGAAAAAGGACATGCACAGCGCAAGGAGAAGACATATATTTCTGAACCTGTGGACCGGCAGCATTAAAATGCCGGACAATATTTCCTTAAACCTGTAGAGATAAAATTTGAGCGGGGTCTTACCGCAGGAATCAGGATGTCTTTTTGCAAGCACCCATGCAGGAGGGAAAAACGTCCTTAAAATAAATAAGATTTTTTTTGTGGGTCCATTTTTCATTCCAAGGTGGACCAGATAACTCAAACCTGAAACTGCATGACCTTTTGCAGATATATTGTAAAACAGTCTCTCCCAGACAGTTCTTTTTTCCGGTTTTAAACTGTTCAGTACACGTTCAGGAATATTGACGCCAGTGGTCAGCAGGGTCAACTTCAGAATATTATGTATGAAATTATCAACACCGTAAGCCTTGCCTGTTCTCACAGTTTTATTCCAGTCCAGTGCATCTCCATATCTTTTTATAAGGGACGCTACATCAACCAGATAAATAAGTTTTGATGCAGAGTGTGTTACCCTCATCGCATGCTCTGAGAGGTGGATCATTGAATGGTGCGGCGACATAGACTTTAATGTAGTTCCGGCAATCTCAACAGATACAGCATCTTTCCATATGTCGTTCATGTCGATAGTTGAAGAGTAGGGCGCCGGTATGGAGGAGTTAACAATATGCCAGTGCACATGAAAAGATGGTTTCCCGGGCTTACTGCTTCTGTAGTCACGGGTCGTCAGGTAGTTGTCAGGAGTTTCTTTACTGTCAAAGGGAGACAGGTCTGCAGCTTTATAACCAAGGGTATTCAGAACGGTGTCTGCCTTTGCAATATCCTCTTTTCTTATAAGTAGATCAACATCAGACATACTTCTGGTCCCGATATCCTGATATACAAGTTCGGCAAGCACCGCACCTTTCATTGCCATTACGTCTATATCTTTATCTCTGAGCGAGTTGACAACTCTTCCGAATTCCGAGTAAAGCATCGTATTTTTTGCGGCTGTATAAAGGTAATCATGTCTTAATTTATTAAAGAAGGCTTTTTCAGTCTCAGTTATGAATTCAATGATATTATTGTCATGCAGTTCTTTTAAAATGGTAAATAATTTCTGAGATATTCCATTTTTGCGGGCCATGTCAAGCACCTTTTCAAGGTCCGCACAATCCTTAAGTACCATTGCCATATCGCTGTTCAGTTTTTCATCAGAGAACTCATGTTTTAAAAGGGCTGTAATGAACATCTCTTCATTCGACCTTGTTCCGGTACCGCATTCTGCGTCAAAACCCTTGTATTTCCTTCTCAGGTTATAAAGAAAAGAACTTAATGGAGACAACAAATATGAGAGCCTGTTGACCATGGAGAATATCCCTTTTTTAAAATTCAGGTCCATGCCGTATTTCCCTGTCGCATATACCCTGCCTATCAGGTCTGATTCTTTCAGGAGGCTGTCGGCAGATGAAAAGGTATCGCCTTTTGTCAGGAACATAAATTTGCCGTTGCTGCGTAATATACGGATGAGCCTGTGCGCCACCATGTTCCCTTGCGTTTTATAAACAAGGATGTCACCGGCAGACAGGTCTTCTGCCTTTACAGGTTCAACATATATTGAATCTCCGGTCCTGAGGAGAGGCGACATGCTGTCGCCTGTGACCGGGACCTTCATATTGATATTATTACTTAGTATGCTTTCTGCCACATCAGGGTAATGTATCTTCATATGTTCCTCACAAGAACTATAAACTCTCTTTCGGTCCCTCTGTTGAGGTAAATAGTTTATCTATGAATGAAATTGCGGACAGGAATGCATCTCCGGCAAAGACTGCTGCGGTTACAAATCCCATCTCAAGAAATTTCCTCCGCTCAAGCGTCGAAACCGGACCGGGATCTTCTTCCTTTAATTCATCAGGATTTAAATTAATGCGTTTCACTTTCCATCCTCCATATCTATACTTTCCTCACAAAATCCAGTATCTTTCTGTCCGGATAAAAACCCAAGCTGAACATCCCGGCCTTCTGCGATATCTGCATCAGGGTCTCAGTGGAATTTTCCATTCTGTTTTTGTCCCAGAAAGTAAGGAATGCATTCCTTACAAGTTCGGATGCGGCTTTTATCCCGTTTATCTTCACTGCACTGTTATGTTTTGAATGACTGATAAAAAACACCTTTTTGACAGGCACGCTCGCATTTATCGCATAGTTTGCAGTGCCGTGCCATGGCGTGCCATGCGCGATCAGGCCTTCTTCCGATAACGATACGATGACTCTGTCATCGCTCAGTATCCTGATGCCTTTTTCTTCATTCCAGATATTTGCGATAGTGCTTTTACCGGCGCCTGAGTGACCCAGGAAGAGATACCCTGAACCGTTGTCGTCAATGCAGCTTGCGTGCAGAAGAACACCATTACTTTCTGCGAGCAGGTTTATGGTCAACAGTTCAAGGAAGGGATAAAGAAAATCATTCTCTCCAGATTTGTGGAAATACACTGTCCCGTTCCTGAAATCTTTGTCGAATTCTGCAAACAACCTCCTGTGGCCGCCATTCTTTAAAGAGGGAATGGCCAAAAGATTTTCTGAATTGTCTTTTGTGCTATTTGTTATTTTTCTGCTGACTGCTGTTTTCTGACCGCTGTATAATCCCCATGTCGTATCAGCCTCAAACAACCTGCTGTTTTTAATTTGCCTGTTGTTCCTTACAGTTTGTGATTTAGGATCTCTTATTTCCATTCTGCAGTCTGCAGACTTCGATCCGGTGTCTGCAGTTGTCAAGAATGGTTCCAGGCATTTATCCATACCAATACCATTACCATTCTGAGAAGAAATGGAAAAGATAAGATTTCCTATTTTAATATTGTTATCAAGCATAAAATAATAGTTTAACTGCCCTGCTGTCGTGTCTTGCATTTCGTCCCCGAGCTTCTGCACCATGTTGACCTGCCGGGTCCGGATCTATTGGTCTTGCATGCAGTAAGCACTGCGTCTTCAGATTTAAGTTCAATCCTTGAGATCGCAGGCTTTTTATATGGTTTTTTCCCTTGCATAAACGGGCTCCTCTCATTATGCGTTCTGCCCTTCTATGGGCTATTTCGCAATGATAACTTACCGGATGTTCTCCATCTTTATTGCCCTCAAGCATAGAAATGCCAGGGCAGCTATCGCAAAATATGATGTGCTCACATCCTGCACATTTAGTAACGCCCTTTAATTTTCTGGCCCTTATGGATTTGAACATCATGTAACCATCGATGAACTTATTATTTCTCAGACAATAATCGGGCTCCGGTATTATATCGCATATCCTCAATCTTCCGGCGGACGTTATGTTGAAGCAGTTCCTTCCTGCCCCGCAGTTAAAAAGGAATTCCTTGCTTGCCGGCGCATTGAATTTAGCGTACAGCTCCGACCACTCTCTTAAACGGTCCTTGTCGGAGAAATCAAAATGTATGTTCTCTTTAGGACTCATCCTTACGTCGTAAGGTGACATAGAACCACTAATATTCGGCAGAATGGTAAGGCCGTATCTGAATTTAACACCAAGGGATTCTGCGAATTTCTTCATCTCAGGCAGTTCGTGTTCGTTTATGGTTGTGACCATGGTTTTCAGGGTCAGCGGAATTTTATGTTCCAAAAGCAGTTTTATTCCATTAATGCATGAATCATATGAGCCTTTGACTCCTGTAAAAGATTCGTAAGTTTCACGGGTGGCGCCATATAAGGTGATCTCAACAGAAAAAGGCATGTGTTTACTTTAAAAGCAGCGCCGTATCCTCATCTATCAATGTACCGTTTGTAAAAAGCGTAATTATCAGTCCTTTTTTTCTTGCATATGTATAAATATCACTAAAATCCTCTCTTAAAAGAGGTTCTCCGCCTGTAAGTAGGAGGTAAAGACAGCCCGCGTCCGTGATCTCGTCAATGATGCGGCATATCTCTTTACTGGTCAATTCATTTTTTACGGAATTGTCCCTTATGTAGCAATGCCTGCAGTTAAGGTTGCAGTGGTGAGGTAAGCGCTATAGCGCCATCAAGCGGTATATCGTTCTTCAATGCTGTCTCGTGCAGTTTCAGGCTGAAGTCCGAATACTCAATATTTTTTATCATTCGTACTCCTGGATAAATTTAATATCTTTCAGGTCGCTGATAAATTCAGCCGTGTCATTCATTACAACATCCATCTGGGCCTCGTATTCTCCGGCGATCATTTTACAGATCTCCATTACGTCTTTTTCTCCGTCTATGAACTCCCATATCCTTGTGCCGACCTCGTTGAGATTATAGATGTTGGAAAGGTCTCCGACGTCATCTGCTACAGGGATCAGGAGAGCTTCATCTCCGATCTGTCTGAATACGACATTAGAACATTTACTGTAGACAGTGTTTGCGATTGTCTGTTCTTCCATTTCAGTCCTCCTCGCCATAAAATCCTGATGTTATATACAGACAGTGGTCTTTCATCAGGTCCACTGTCTTGGTAATCTGCAATTTACCTTCCGCATTATAAAGTATCTCCACCACCGGGCTGAGCGGGGCGAGCCTGTTAACAGAAATAACCTTGCCCACCTCTTTGGAATTAAGCCTGACATAGAGGCCTTCCGGAAATGCAGAGAATTCATTTACAAGGGTCTTGATGATATTGAGTGGAAATTGTTCTTTCGCTGCGGAAATTATCTCCTTTATGGCCTCAAACGGCAGACACCTCGGCCTGTACGGCCTTGGTTGCAACAAAGCAGAATACATATCTGAAATCCCGATTATAAGTGAGTTTTCCGGAATATCAATGTCTTTACGGCCCTTAGGATAGCCGGAGCCATCATATCTTTCATGCTCCTGCAAGATTATATCAGCAAACCCTTTATACCTGCCTTCAAATTGACGCATTATCTCATATCCATATTCAGGATGTTTCTTTATCAGGGCCATTTCTTCATTGGTCAGCTTGCCCATTTTTGTAATTATTTCAGACGGCAGTCTAAGCATGCCTACATCATGAAAACACGTCTGCATCACCAGATCTTCCAGCCTGTCATCCCTGAGTTTCAGTCCTATGCCTACTCTTGCCGCTATTATGGAGGTATTAAGTGAGTGTTTTACTAAATTTTTTATTGTATCGTTATCAGAATCATTTTCTACCTTATATAAAAGCTGCATCCATGTGTTAGATTGAGACTTGATATGAGATACTATATCCTGTGCATATGAAAACACAGGATCGATTGAGAAATCCCTTTTGTCCTTTATTTGATGAAAGATATTAAAAAGATTATTTTCGACTTCATAATAAAGATTCTTTGCACTTTTTATACTCTTCCTGTGTGTAAAATCAAAATCATCTCCAATAATTCTGAATGAGACCTCTTCTACTGAAAGTGAAAGCTCTTTCTCCGGGGCAGCTTCACGCCCTTTCACCGGGTCAACTGAATGCTGTTTTAGAGTAGCCTCCCCGGTTATTTCCCTGAAGGCAATCTCTTTTCCTCCGGATTCCGCTTTGTTCTCGCCGGATGGTCCGAGCAATTCATATGCTGCATCCCAGATCGGAGGATTAGTCATTTTTGTCCCAGTGTTTTGCTTCATCATCTATTACCTTCCTGATATCTTCAGCGTCGACGCTGTATTTCTTTTCATAGGAGGTCACAAGCAGGGCCAGGTCGCATATCTGATTTATCCTTCTTGGTATGCCGTTCGTATGCTCGTATATCAATATTAATGCATCGGGAGTAAACAGCGTATCTCTGGCCCCTGAGTGAGTTAACCTGTGAAAAATGTAATCTTTTGTCCCCTCAAATGAAAGGTTCTTTAAGTGAAATTTTATTGTAAGTCTTTGTTCAAGAGGAGGGATATTACGGATTATCTTTCTTAATTCAGGCTGGCCCACGAGTATTACGGTCAGGAGGAATTTGCCGTCGAGCTGATAATTCAGAAGGAGCCTTATCTCCTCAAGTATATTTATATCGGTGATAAGATGCGCCTCATCTATTATCAGGACTGTAGTTTTACCGTTATGATAATTGGAGACAAGCTTATCTCTGATATCATGGATGAGGTCCAGTTTGGTTGAGGCATCTGATTTTACTTTCATCTGGTACAGTATCTCTTTCAGAAATTCATTTACACAGAGAAGGGGATTAATGATCATCGCAACATCAATATTTTTATCAGTCAGTTTTTTAATTACTACATTGGTGACCGTGGTTTTGCCTATTCCGACCTCACCTGTAAAGAGCGCCGCTCCTTTGCCATACCTGATGGCGTAGGATATCCTGCTCCTGGCTTCTTCATGAACTGAAGAAGGGAAATATTTATCAGGGTCGCTTACGATCTGAAATGGAAGACTTGACAGTCCCCAATAGCTCTCATACAAATGAGTTGCCTCCTTTTGTTATATCGGATGCCTCGTTGCAGAGTTTACATAACCTGCTAATAACATTAAGATTTATCATATTAATTTCAGTTGTCATAACTGTCCACTCCCGGCATTTATGGCCTACACCTATCTATCGTCATAACTAATAGTAAACTTTAACTATTAAGAAGATAGGAGGTAGGTAATGGGTGATAGGTCGCAGGTCATAGGTAGTAAGAAATAGGAAGTAGGCAACGAGCATCAAGCAAATGGTTAAGAAGAAATATTTAACCTATTAAAAAGACAGTGTTTATTAAACGGCCAGCACTCGTCACTAGTTACTGATTTCTTATCCCCTACCCCTATAACCTACTACCTATAACCTATCACCGCCAGTTAATTGCATGCTTGACACATTGTGATATAATGCTTTTAAAGGCAGTACAGCACAAAACAATATGTATCTTCTATCCCGGCAATATCCGAAAATAAATTATTTACATTATTTATATGAAGTGGAAAGATTCCGGGCAAGCCGGAATGACGACCTATGCAAACGTTAAGATCAGGAGGTCATTATGAACGGAAAGAAACTTAATTCATTAAATCATCGAAAGAGCATGGATACATCAAGTGACCCATATCTTCTGCAGGACATAAAGTATGAAAATGCAGTATGCAGGAGATGTCACGCTTTATATCAGAACAAGAGATGGCGCTTTGATGAAGAGTTATATCAAAAGATGAATGAATGGAACAGCACAACTAAAGTGTTATGTCCCGCATGCCAGAAAATAAAGGACAAATTCCCCGGCGGTATTGTAACACTGAAGGGGGATTTTTTGAGAGAACATAAGGATGAGATAATAAACCTGATCAAAAATGAAGAAGAAAGAGCAATGGGATTCAATCCCCTTGAACGGATAATGGAAATAAATGATATCAGTAAAGGGATGGAACTGACAACGACAAATGAAAAACTTGCTCAAAGAATAGGTAAAAGCCTCCACAGCGCATATCAGGGCAGGGTAGGGTATAAGTGGTCACAGGACACGAAACTTGTCAGGGTAGAATGGGAGCGGTGACTGAAGAAGTGCAGAAGTGCAAAAGCGCGGAAGTCTTTATTAGTCATTCCCGTGCTTAAAGCACCTACTGTTGGAGGTCTTTATCGGGAATCTAATGTGTCTCAAAATTATAATTTAAAAAAATGAAGGATATATAATTGAGGGCCCTTGTTTTCGAACGCAAACTTGAATATGTAACCGACTACCCGACTCCGGTACCCAAACTGGATGAAGCATTAATACGTGTTACCCGTGCAGGGATCTGCAATACTGATATTGAGATCATAAAAGGCTATATGAATTTTCACGGGATTCCCGGACACGAATTCACAGGAGTGGTTGAGAAATGCGAAGACAAAGATCTGACAGGAAAACGTGTTGTCGGGGAAATAAACATTGGTTGCAATACCTGTTCCTTTTGCAGGAACAATATGCGCAACCATTGTCCTGACAGGGCAGTCCTGGGTATTCTTAACAGGAATGGCGCATTTGCCGAATATTTAACCCTGCCTGTCAGCAACCTGCATTTGGTCCCTGATTCCATATCAGATGATGAAGCAGTATTTGTTGAACCTCTTGCAGCAGCCTTTGAGATCCTTCGCCAGGTAAATATATCGTCCACTGATAAAGTCTGTGTACTTGGTGACGGAAAGCTTGGTTTGCTTGCCGGACAGGTCCTTGCCTCAACCGGCTGTGATCTTGTGGTGGCAGGAAAGCATAAGGAGAAATTGTCCATTCTTGAAGAGATGGGTATTAGAACTGAACTGGTTTCAACAGGCACTGCAGGGGCAATTGATAAATTACCCCTGCAAATTGGTGATAAGGGCGGGCAATTCGATATTGTCATTGACTGCACCGGATCATCATTTGGAATTGAAAATGCCCTTGATATTGTAAAACCGGGAGGTAAAATTATTCTTAAGACAACAGTTGCTGATACAGTTCCTCTGGATATCAACCGGATTGTGATCAGGGAAATAAGTCTCATTGGTTCACGCTGCGGACCTTTTAAGCCGGCTATACATGCAATAGAAACAAAGAAAGTGAATCTTTTGCCTTTGGTCAGTGCAGTATTTTCCCTTAAAGACGGGATAAAGGCGTTTGAATTTGCATCCCGCAGAGGTGTATTAAAAGTTATTTTAGAATTTAACTAAATCTGGCAGTTTATCCGGATCTCCGAGCACCCTTAAAAATGCAGCCACTACATCAGAATCGAATTGTATTCCCTTATATTTATTAAGTTCAGACAATGCATACTGAATTCCGGGAGAATTCCTGTAAGGCCTGTTGGATGTCATAGAGTCAAATGAATCAGCCACATGGAGTATTTTGGCGCCTATTGGTATTTCTTCTCCCATAAGCCCGTATGGATATCCTGTACCGTCAAGCTTCTCATGATGAAATTCAATTATGGGGATAATTTCCCTTAACTGTTTAATCTCTTTAAGGATGGCTGCGCCCTGCGAAGGGTGTTTTTTAACGATCTCATATTCTTCCGCTGTGAGTTTGCCCGGTTTATCCAGAAGATGATCGTAGGTCCCGATCTTTCCGATATCATGGAGGATCCCTGCAAGTTTTATGTTTTTTATTTCTTCATTGTCGATCATCATCTCCAGCGCTATCAACTCTGCGTACAATGATACTCTTTCGGAATGACCCTTGGTCCAGGGGCTTTTAGCATCAAGAGTATTTACCATTACATGAATGAATTTAATAAACAATTCTTCGAGTTCCTTGTATGATTCATTCAGGTCCTCAAGCATGTTGAGAAAAGCTTCTCTGCCTGTTTGGGCTTTTTGCTCTCTTAATCTCACATCTTCTAACGCATGGACATATATATCGAGAAGTTCCTTGAAAGCTTCGCCGGAAGCTTTTGTCTCGGAAATATCCGTGATGGAATGGATAGCACCGACAGTATTTTCTTTATAAACAATAACTGATGAATATACAAGCAGATATTTCTTCAGGAATGATGAATAAACTTCAGCAGTGTATATCTGACTGTTATTTTCAGGAGTTGGCGGAGGGCATTGCCCGTCGGCCCTGTCAGTACAATCAACTATATCATGATATTTTTTACCCGATAAATCGCCGGCATCGGAATACATGATTTTCATTGCTTTGTTTAAAAAAACAATATTGAGGTCCTGGTCAACTATAAAGACCGGATGCGGCAGGGCATTGAATATTTCCAGATGCTCTTTTAAATATTCTTTAAGAACAGACTGCAGTTCCTTATCAGTTTTTAATGAACTCATTTTCCCTGTACTTAGAAAGTTCAGCGTTAAGTTTCTTGAGTTCTTTTTTCAGTTCCTTCATCTTCAGTTCTCTGCCTACAGCCATCTCATAAAACGTCTCGAGGTCCTGGATCTGGTTTTTAAGGTTTTGTTCGGATTGCTGAAGTTGCTGCTGGGCTTTTGTAATGCTTGTTATGTCCGTGGCGATAATGACGGTATGCATATAATTGCCTTTTTTGTCATGTAACGGACGCTGACTTACATAAAACCAGTGATCATCCTTTGTCTTAAATTCTTTCCTGTCCATGGGTTCTTCCTTTTTTATAAGCTCCTGACAATAGTTAAATTCCGTCTGATCGGACAGTGAGAAATATTCATAGTATTTTTTATTTACGATGCTGTGTATCGGCAATCCGGTATACTGTGCAAAACTGCTGTTGCATCTCCTTATATTGAACTGCTTGTCTATAAGCAGAATAAACTCATTAACACTGTCAAATGTTACCTCCCACTCTATCTTTGCCCTTGTCAAAATCTTCAGCAGCTGATTGTGTTCTTCTTCTATCTGTTTACGCTGCGTTATGTCTCTGACAACGTGTATGAGGCCTATGAATTCATTATTACTGTTGAAACGGGGGATTGCCCTTACCTCCACGTATTTTTCCAGATAAGGCTCAAACACTTCAAAAGTACCATATTCCCCTGTTGTTATGCATTTACAGCTCTGACAACTCTCAGGAGCGCTTTCCGTGCCATGATAGTATTTGTAACACTTGTTTATTTTACCCGGTGACAGAGAAGGTAAATTAAGTATTTCCTGTGCTGCTTTATTGGCCTGAATTATATTGAAATTTTTATCATGAATAGTGATCATATCCGGAATGGCGTTAAAAGAATCCTCCCAGTCCTGCTTTGACTGGAGGACCATTTCTTTCATCTTTTTGCGTTCAGTTATATCTGTTATGCTTAAAAGAATGCCGGCCTTTTCTTCCTCATCGGACCCGGTTGCTTTATTTCCGATGTGTGATATTGTCGCTGAAAAGATCAGGTTTATATCCGAATCCACGGGAACAAGAACGAACTCCTTTTCTAACATAATACCTGTCTCAAGATTTTCTCTGATCTCATTTTTCAATAAAGAAGTAAACTGCTCAATCGATATGGACGGAAATTGATACTGTAATTTTTCAAAGGCTTTGTTCGTTGACAGTATGTTAGCTCTGTTGCTTAAGACAATCAGAATTGATGGAACAGAAGCCACTATATTGTCTGTATATTCTTTAGCCGTTGCAAGGTTGTTTAAAGATTTCTCAATATGATCAGCCATAAAATTAAAGCCATCCGCAAGCTGGCCTACCTCATCATGGCTTTTGATTTTAATCCTGGAATTCCATTTGCCCTCCGCCAGTTCAATCATGCCTGCAGTTAATTTTTTTATAGGCCTCGTAATGGTCCTGGACATGAAAAATGCGATAAGCAATGCAATAAAAATCCCTGAAACAGTAATCCCTGAACCTAATATTACAAAATATTTGGTGATCTGTTTGATTATCACAGGGGAAAGAGATATACGCGAAAGTACTTCCTGGATCGCTTCCAGAAAAATAATATTTATTGAAATACCGGCAATTGTCAGGCCAAGGAACAGGAATATAAGGATCTTATTGCTGAGGCTTATTTTTGGAGATTTAATTTTGTAAAAAGTATTATTCATTTGTATTATAAACAGACAGAAAGCCTTCCTGAAATCATTTCATTATCATGTTTGACATATTGTTTATAGCAATCAACTGCTTGTTTTTTATCAATATTTAATTTATAGATATCTATATGCTATATTATCGGTAAAACTGTTGAAAAACTTGATATAAAGGAGTAAGGGATAAGGATTAAGGGGTATGGAGTAAGCGATTAATCCCTAATCCATAATCCATAACCCCTGATGATCTATTAGAAGACATAATTAGGCCATTTTTGATAGATTAGTATATGAATAATTTCAGGACTGCAGGAATAATTATTATCGGAAACGAGATATTGTCAGGTAAGGTACATGATGTTAACTCTTATTATCTCACCAGTGAACTGAGAAGCCTTGGAGTGGATGTCAGGAGGATATCGGTCATTCCTGATGAGACAGAGATCATCGGCATGGAAGCAGTGAAATTTTCAGAAAGATATGATCATGTTTTTACATCAGGAGGTGTAGGGCCTACCCATGATGACGTTACCATGACAGGCATAGCAAGAGGTTTCGGCGTTAAACTTGCTGTCCACCCCGTGATCAGGAATTTTCTATGTGCAAGATATGAGAACAATCTTAACAGCACTGTCCTGAAAATGGCAGAGATCCCTGAAGGTGCGGAAGTATATTTTGAAAAGGGAATGCGCTTCCCCATTGTTTCTTATAAAAACATTTTTATCTTTCCCGGCATACCTGAATATTTGAGAGATAAATTTTCTGCTATCAAAGAAAGATTCAGGGATTCAGCGTTTTACCTGAAAAGGCTTTTTCTCAGTGTTCATGAGTCCGAATTCGCAGAGGTCCTTAACCTTGTTGTTTCAGCAAATCCTCAGGTCCAGTTCGGTTCATATCCAATTCAGGGAAAACAGGAATACAGGGTCATAATAACCGCCGAATCCAGATCGGCAGATCATTTAAACATAGCGTTAAATGATCTGATAAGCAGACTTCCCGGAAATATTATTGTAAAAGTAGAGTAACCTGCACATTATCATTTTTCAGCAGACATGCAAGCCTGTTCCAGAATTTCTATAATCGACAAGAGGATTATTAGCACATTTGCTTCAGAGCAGTTAAGCTGTTTTTCTTTCCCTGAGTACTGACTGCTGTCTACTGACTACTTTTTAGAGGTGTCGCATAGAAATTCTTCCACAGCCTTTCATGTCTGCAATCCATTGGAATGGAATTCACCATTAATGATATGGGCTATAGATCTCACTTTACTATCCGCTTGCGCATCAGCCTGAAAGGGTAGGGGGCCAGCAATGCAGCTACAGCCAGCAGCCAGATAACATCCCATCCTGCAGCGTGAATTGAGCCGGCTGCAAAGGCCCTGCAGATATTTACAAGATGATAGAGTGGCGTAAAAAAGGCTATCTTTGTGACAATCTGCGGAAAGGTATCAAGCGGGAAAAATATACCCGAGAAGAGGAAACTCGGCGTTAACAACAGTGTAAAAAAATAACTGAAAGAATCGATGCCTGGAACGATAGCGGTGGCAATAAGCGCTGTTTCAGCAAAGATCAATCCGCTAAGGAAAAGGACCGGTATAATTAAAATAATTATTGCGGAATCAACAAGGCCGAAAGATGCGATCACGATGGTTATAATAGTACCATAGAAAACGCTTTTTGCAGCGCCCCACATTAATTCTCCGGCGATAAGATCATCAATATTTATCGGAGTGGCAAGTATGGCGTCAAAGGTCTTCTGATATGTCATTCGAATGTAGGTGCCGTATGTACACTCGGAGGCAGTTGCGAACATGGATGAAGAGGCGATCAACCCCGGCGCAATAAAGTTAATGTAAGGCATGCCATGTATCTCCTTCACTAAACCGCCGAGCCCAAGACCCATGGCTACAAGATAAAGTATCGGTTCAATGAAATTGAACGCGATGCTCGATTTGTAGAGTTTTTTATAGACAGTGAAGTTTCTCTGCCAGACCCTGAATGCCTTTTTGAGTTTCACCCTGTTAAACTCCTGCCCGTAAGTTTCAGGTAAACTTCCTCAAGATTTCCGCCATGTGTGCTCATTAGTTTTGAAGGTGTATCAATAGTAACTATTTTGCCTGAATCCATGATCGCCGCCCTGTCGCAGAGCTTTTCCGCTTCTTCCATGTAATGTGTTGTAAGTATCAGGGTCATCCCTTTTGACTTAAGATGATTCAGCTGGTCCCAGACAGAATGCCTGCTGTGCGGGTCCAGTCCGGTGGTCGGTTCATCAAGTATTAACAGTTCGGGACCATTTATCAAGGCCCTTGCAAGCAGGAGCCTGCGTTTCATGCCTCCTGAGAGGTTTGATATTTTTACGTCTGCTTTTTCCCTCAGTTCTACAAAATCAAGAAGGTCCCATGCACGGGGTGAAGAATCTTTTTTGGGGATATCGAAATATCGGGCATATACGATCAGATTTTCAAATACCGTAAGGTCAGGGTCCAGATTATTTTCCTGCGGCATTACACCTAACCGTGCCTTAATGTTGCCCGGGGCTTTCGTCACATCCGTATCAAATACTTTCACTTCACCTGAAGTTGGCGGGATAAAGCAGTAAATAATGCTCATGACCGTGGTCTTCCCTGCACCGTTCGGTCCAAGAAAACCGAAACATTCGCCCTTTGTAATTTCAAAATTAACTTTGTCCAGGGCGCATAATCCGTTATAACATTTCGTAAGGTCTTTGGCAGTGACTATATTCATATACTGTTTAAATAAGTTTTATTGGTTTTATTGGTTAAAAACTGTTTTATTGGTTTAAGTCTTTTAACTAATCAAACCAATACAACCAATACAACTAATTGAACCAACAAACTAATAAAAGATCATTTATCTATTATTCCCTCAAACACACCTTTAACTTCTTTCAACATCTCTCCATGAAATGCAGGTGTAGCAGCGATAATATTGCCGGTTGAGAGATAATCGCTTCCTCCGCTAAAATCAGTTACTATTCCGCCAGCTTCTTTTATTATAAGGCTTCCTGCAGCGATATCCCAGGGGCTGAGAGCGATCTCAAAGAATCCTTCGCATCTCCCGCATGCAATATAGGCAAGATCAAGGGCCGCAGACCCGGCCCTCCTTATATCGCTCACCCTGTAAAAGATATTTTTGAAAAGCTTAAGGTATTCGTCAATTAGATTTCTTTTACGAAAGGGGAACCCTGTTGAAATAAGACCGTTAGATAAATCTGTGACATTAGAGACCCTTATGGGCCTTCCATTTAAGAATGCACCACCGCCTTTTTCCGCGGTGAAGATTTCTCCCCTTAACGGATCGTAGATCAGGCCCAGTATTATATCGCGCTTGAGTTCAAGAGCTATCGATACAGAAAAGACTGGATACCCGTGAATAAAATTAGTGGTGCCGTCAAGAGGGTCTATTATCCAGCGGTACTCTCCTGCGGCTTCTTCTTTTAATGATTCCTCTGTCAGAAAATAATGTCCCGGGAAAATTGCCCTGATCGTCTTTATAATAATCTGCTCTGATTCCCTGTCTACATGTGTTACGAAATCCGAGGCCTGTTTGACATCAATATCACTTTGGGAGATCTTGCCGATATTACTCTGGATCAGTTCTCCCGCTAAAACTGCAGCCCTGAATGCCGTGCCCAAAAAATCATTCTTATCATTATTCATGGTCCCCCCCATATTAATACATGACGGTCACTTACAACATCAATATAAAGATGTTCAAGCTTTGCCGCATCAAGCTGTTCTCTTATCTCATTTAAGCTGTATGCCGCCATTAGTGAATTGAAGAAGTCTTTCTGCAATAACGGAGAAGCGTCAGCAGCATAACGCTGTAATAAGCCCTTTGCAGATTCTACATTATCAGGACGCAATAAATCCATGATAAAAACAGGGGCTCCGGGCTTTATGCACTGCTTAACGGTATTCCATAGTATTGAAGGGTCTGAGAGATGATGCAAAAGACTGTTGGAGATCACCGCGTCATATTTCCTGTATGAAAGATCGCTGTCAGGAAGTCTGCATTTTTTCAGTTTGATATTATGCTCCAGTCCGTTCCTTTTCACATCCTGTGTGCCGATGTCGAGCATGGCCTGTGCCCCGTCAACGCCGAATATTTTTATTGAAGGAAATGCTCTGGCAAATCTGATGATGACGTCTGCAGTGCCGCAGCCAAGATCAATTATTTCATGTCCGGAGAAATAAGGAAAGTGTGACATGAACAGCTTAACAAAAACCTCATGTGGTTCTGAAAAATCAGCATCCGCATAAGCCTTTGCCTGTTCAGCATCATCCATCAGATCCGGTTCTGGAATACGTTCCATATAAATATTAAATAATTGTCCGCAGATTGCACAGATTACACAGATAAATTAATAACACAATCATATTTTGGACAAGTACCGTTAGAACAATATGACAGATCATCAAAGAATTATTTTGGAAATAATCTGTGTAATCTGTGGATTTATTCTTCCCTCCACTGGCTCTGAATATCATACGTCCCGTGGCGCTTAAATTTCCTCTTCAACTTATTCAAATCATGACCTGCAAGGCCTTCAAGCGAATATTCTCCCATGTTTTCATCGTTCTGAAGATAGTAAAGATAACCGATCTCATCAGGTTCAAATCCAATCGCACGCGCTGCAACTCCGTCAGCCTTCACAGGATCAGCCGATGCAATTGCTATCTTCATGTCAACAGGCGTACCATCAACCGGGCCATTGTTCTCCATGCAAACAAAACCGTCGAGGACTACCAGGTCAGGCCATGTTCTTTTAGCAAATTCCACGATATTATGGTGGATCATTTTCACACTCCTGCGGTAAGCCGGATACTGCCTGAATAAGAAGTTTATAATCCAGGGAGGAAGTTTTCTCCTTGCCTTTGAAACAGTCCCTGGAGGGAGTCTGTCCAGAAGGGTCTTCGGCGCATCAACTTCTATGCCGCCTTTCATTCCGTGGATCATCGCCATGTCCTGTCTCAATACAAGTCCGGCCATGTTTTTAATACCGAATGTTGCGATAGCAAAATTATGGGTTTTGGGAATAGCGAGAGATATTTTATAATCAAATTCCTGAATACGTTTTGAAATTCTCAGATGGGTATCGCCGACTACAGAGTGAATAGGGCTGTTTATCACTTCCTTGTCGTTGTCAAAATCAGTCAATGACAGATTGCTGTATTTATTTACAAGACGGTAATAATCATAATCTTCAAAAACTTTAGAAGTCGGAAACCCTTTGTAAAAAGCAGAAGCAGAACTTTCACCGACTGTAATGGGTGTGTCCGGAGAGATATTACGAATAAATTCTATAACAGCTTCTATTGACTCTACGTTTGTATTTGCAAAATCCGGCTTCAGTGCAACGAGATTAGGTTTGATCAAAATGTTCTTTGCCTTTTTTACCGGTTCCAGATCATCCCGGACCAACGCAAGGCATTTTTTAATATTTTCCTTCCGGTTGTCACCGTGAATCAGGGAAACTTTCTTTTTATCAGTCATGGTTTTCTCCGTGTGTAATCTTGGCTAAAAACTGCATTTGCTTTTTACATACTCAAAGGAACCGTCAGTTTCCCACGCATCCAGCAGGGATGGTTCCTTCAACTGCTGTCCTCTGTATCTTGAAACGGATACATAGTTGACCTTTAGATCCCTGAGTCCTGTCATATCTCCCCATAATTTCTCAAACTGTGCTACAGGATAGATATCTTCCTGCCCGCTTCCCCAGATATATTTTACATTTTTGATCGTAACGTATGCAGGCATTTTCTTTTCGATCATGCTGATCGCCTCAATAATTATATTCTGCTTTTCAATTTGAGTATCAGCCCCAAGAATAATATCCCTGTCCAGTCCAAAAAACTCCAGCAGCGGATCAATGGTTATCCAGTTTGTAAGCGTATTGTAATAACTCAATTTGTATTCATCCTCTTCCCTTGGCAGCGCCAAGCCTTCAACAAGCTGCAAGTGGCTGTTAATTCTTGCCAACCCTCCGCCGGAGTCTTCAATTCTGCGGGGTGTTACTTCAAACATCATGCAACTCTTGCCCTTAATATGTAAACCCAGCAAGGCAGGATCAATACTTACGCCCATTGTATCGATATTATGACAGACGAGATACTTCAGGTTATGATTGTCCTTCAGCATCTTTGAGAGCGTACCGCTCTTTATGAGGTTAGGAATCTCGTACCAGTGTCCGGGAGGGTTAAATCTCAGTATGGGTTTGTTCTCAGAATAGTCTTCTCCCTCTCCTTTGGATCTTGCCCAATCTATCAATGCGCCGTGAACGTCGTCCTGGACCTTCTGCACATTTTCTTCCATTTTCTGCCGGAGCTGCTCCTCCCAGTAAAAATGCAAATCCCTCTCCATCGGGTAAACCCTTCGGCCAATGGACCTTCCCGGAGAAAGATATATTCTGCCTTCATAATCAAAGTTGCTGCAATTTTTCATATAATCAGAAATGGCATCATGTGTCAGATAACTTGTGGTAAAAATGTGGGGGACCCAATGTCCTGAGAGTCTCCCTGTTTTTCTGCTCTTTGCAAGATGGATCTCAATAAAGGTCCTGTATTTGCCGTCAATCCGTATAAATGGATTGAGGGGCTTAACTACTGCACCCCCGTGCGTCCATCTGCTGCCCATACCGCCGGCAAAAGTGACGACCGCGATCTCGTTGTTTTTGAGGGCGTTGATTCCTGCTTCGTATAATCTGTTATTCTTTAGCAGGGGCAATTCATGAGTTGCCCCTCCAGTATGATTTACCATTTCATCCTCAAAATGAAAGATATCATCATATGAAACATCATCGATCTTTGTTGTCAATGGAAGGCGGTTTTTTGCAAGACCGATGTCACCGTTCTTTAACAAAGCTTTCATGTATTCATGAGAGTTGAATCAAAACCGTATCGTTGCTTTTGATTTCATCCTCAGTTGACTGTTCTGAAGATGGGCGACATGTATTTTGTAGGGGCAATTCATGAATTGCCCCTACTTGCATTTCTCTATCCTTATGATGTATCTCCGGCATTATCGCCTCTTTCCCTTTCAGCAACTTTGCCGCGATTCCTTCATGATTGATCTCAAAGTCATACACTACAGGGTCAATTATGAAGGGTAGGGAAGCGCTGTATTTCTGTTTGAGATCGTACATTATCCGGGCTATTCTGTTCTTAAATATTGTTTTAATTCCCGGATCAACTATAAATGCCATTCCTCCGCCGGACATTCCTCCGAGCATTAAAAAACCCCAGTAATCCTCTTTAAAATCTTCTTTTGCCTTATTGATCAGCTCTTCTGTAAATGCATTATTTACCCAGGGGATGACTTTTTGTATCGCCTCTTCCCAGTCCTCAGTTGTGAGTCTGCCGAGCTCTTTCATGTCTCCGGCCTTTAAGGCATTCACAATCTTATCGAACAGATGTATCCCCTTCATACGTGCTTCCCATTCCTTCTCATATTTCAGCAGATATTTTTCAGTGACCATTTCCAGGACCGGCCCCACATCCTGGGATATCCCGCCATGTACCAGCACCATTGAATCAAGTATCTTTCTCTCGATCTCTTCAGATATCACTTCTCTTGAAAAGACATTGTGTTCCGGCAGCAAACAGCCTCTGCTGACACCGAATTCAGGGTCGCCATTTTTTGCCAGTTTCCCGGCAATTACTTTGATCCCCGGCCAAAGGCCGCCTGAATCCTGCCATCCTCCTCCTGACCCCCCGAGCCATTCACCGAGGACCGCCCTGGATAATACTGTTCTGCGTTGTTCTTCAGTTAATGTACCTGTCTGGTCCTTTATCTGTCCGCTGAGCCTCATCAATCGTGCTATGACTGTCGCAAGAAGTGTAGTGCTTACAGCCAGACGTGATCCTTTGGGTATACCGTTCACCTTTGTAATTATCTCGATACCGCCGGGTTTGCCCAGGAGTCTGTGCAACAGGTTTTTTAACGGAATATCCTTATTTTCAAAACACGGCGGTACAATTCCTGAGGCTACAACACCGGCTTTAAGAAGCGACAAGTGGTCATTTCCAAAATTAAAGAGCTCCCGTAACGTTGAAATTCTCTTGGAAGCTTTAAGATCAATAGATGTCAAATGGATAACAGGATCTTCAATAAAACGGCAGTAGCACTCGCATGGAGGAAGTATTTGTTCTTCACTGCCATGAATTCTTAAATTAACCGATATATTTATGACCCTTGCTCCCTCAGGAAAATCCATTCCGAGAAAAAATATATCGGACCATCCGCTATGTGAGGGGTCCAGTCTTACCGGTGATGCATCCATCCCAACAGGATAAAGACCTGTTTCAGTGTCAGGTGTTGTCAGTTCTGCGGGTAATAAAAAAGGGTAATCATCCAATCCGTTAATATTGTACAGGTAATAATTTTCATTACAATGGCTGATTGACAGCTTGACCTGATCGAGAAGATATTGAAAAGATAAATGGTAGTATGAGTCGGCCAACGCGCTGCACAATGCGCTGTTCCGGTCATCTGTCGTCAGATAAATTCTTACAGCCTGCTCGAAATTCCTGTCTAATGCAGACTTTATTCCTTCAAAAGGGACCTCTCCATATTGAGGTATTTCTTTATGATACTGCAGGTAATATCTGAATATTACAAAAAGAAACAAAGAGGCCCTGACTTTGTGATAAAGATTGTCCGAGGACTTGCGGAATTCTTCCAGCTCCTCAGAAAGCATTTTAAGCTGGTCCATATTTTTATCTTTCAATAGATTGTCAATAGGGCGTATTGCGAATGATACTATCTTCACTGAGTATTGTCTGGATCAGCTCATTTGGCATGGTTGAATTTAAATATTTTAACATATAGAATTGCTTAAGTAGATAGTAGACAGCAGGATAGGTGATAGGTGATAGGAAGCAGGGAGCCAGCTGCATCTCTCTACTACCTACAACCTACCACCTTTTAACGACGGACCCGTAACGATATGGCTGGATTCAATAAACAGGTGATTTGTGCCGTATAGTATAATGTAAACCTATAGATATGGGGTGAACATGAACGAATCATTAAAAGACCTTATAAAGAACATCAGAAATCTTCCGACCATTCCGTTAATTGCACAGGAAGTATTAAGCCTTATCAATGATGACATGCTCTCTCTTGAGAAACTTGAAAGCATAGTGGAGAGGGACCCTGCCATATCTGCAAAGGTCCTGAGTGTCGCTAATTCTGCTTTTTTTGGATTTCAGATTACTACTGACGCGCTCGGCAGCGCAATGATGAGAATAGGTTTTAATAATGTCAAAAATATTGCACTCGCAATATCCCTGATGACCATACTTGATGATGGAAAACGCGGGAAGGAATTTGACTATAAAAAGATATTCAATCATTCTGTGTCAGTCGGGTTTACGGCAAGGCTTCTCTGCAAGAATTTCAAACTTAAAATGAATGATGAGTGTTTAATGATCGGAATGCTGCATGACCTCGGTTATCTCGTATTGAACAGATATTTTCCTGAAAAATATGAAGAAGTCCTGATCGCATTTGAACAGGAAAAAACTCTCCTTGATGCAGAAAAGAAAGTTTTAGATTTTACTCATGCAGATATCGGAATGTGGTTTGCGGAAGAATGGAAATTGCCGGATATGGTACAGGATGTAAATCTTTTTCATCATACACCGTCTCTCGCAAAAAGGAATGAGATGCATGTAGCGCTCATTCACGTTGCTGATTATTTAACATCAAAAAACATTATAAGCCCGATTGAAAAAGACCCTAACTATCCCCTCGATCCTTCTTCCCTCAAAATTCTCGGTATCTCGGACAATGATCTTAAGAATCTGGAAGAATCATTGGGCGGTGTTCCTTTTGACGATGAAATTTTCAAGTAATCTTAAATCATGGAGATATTGCAATGAATATTGAACACATAGCGCTGATCGCGCAAAAGATCAGTTTTGCTTTTGAGGACCATTTCTTTAATGAGAAAAAACGCAGCATGTTCGATGCGCTGTTTAACAGATACCTGGTACCTCTTGACCCTTCAGGCAGATTGGAACCTTACGATGCTATTATTCTGTTGGGACAACAATCACCTGAAGAATTTGAGCATATGGTCAAGGAGATGAAGGAAAAAGAGTTAATCTCCGACTGATATAAAATCATTTTTGTAAAAAAAGCGGTTTCAACCTTAAACTCTTTGTATCAATTTTCAGTAGAAACGGTTTCCCGTATAAAGCACAGGAATTAATTGTAACAACCTTACCATCATGCTCTGTATAGGGACCATTTGCGGCTTTTTCGAGGTTCGTGGCTTCTAATGATCATTTTAACATCAAGTGAAGAAAGCAACTTAGATGTAATATCTTCTCCGAACAAAACACCTGCGCCTCTTGGATTCAAATACTCTCCGGTCATGGAAGAGGGGTCGCTCCACAGCAAATATTTCTCGTTAGTATGTTTCACTAAATCATCCTTAGTTTTTATTCTTGAAGATATGCCGGCATGAACAAAAAGAACGTTATTAACGATTGCCGCTACATACAATCTGTTCAGGAAGCTGAGCATGATGTCCTGATAAAATGCCTTCCATGGACCGTATTTATCTTCTGCCTCATAAATAAGATTACACGGGTAAAAAGATGGTTTCCTGTCTATATACATTTCATGATTACCCTTGAGTGCGATTATATCTTCCCTTGTGACAAGAAGTTTGTTTAGTTCGGTTATTATCTCCACACCATGTGAACCTCTGTCAGCATAATCTCCGAGAAAGATCAGGATGGAATCTTTTCTGTTCTTCTCATAAATATTCAGTATAGAACTGAAGCTTTGATAGTCCCCGTGCAGATCACCGGCAGCATAAACATTTCTGATATTGCTTGTGAATAGCCTGTTTATCATGCAATACCTCTTGCATAAATCATAACACACACGCCGTTAAGCGGGATTATTAATTAAGCTGAAACTGGTGCGGTGAATTTCTTGCTTCAACTGCCCCTTTTACTTAATTATTCAATTCCTGAGATATTTGATATAATTTTAGAAGCGACAGGTAAATATTAATAATAACGTCTTTATAACAATGGTGAATATAGCAGAATTGTCCGATTAGACTTGGCAACGCCTGAATTAGCACCGAAAATGAACAGAGTACTGATAATAGATGATGACAAAATAGTAAGACTTTCCTTGAGTGAGAATCTGAAAGATCATGGTTTTTTACCACTGGAGGCGTCGGGGGGGAAGGAAGGCATAAGAATTTTTCAGGAATCAAACTATCCTGTAGTGGTCCTTGATCTTAAAATGCCGGGGATGGATGGGATAGAAACGATGAGGGAATTGAAAAAAATAAACCCGGACGTTTCTGTCATTATTATTACTGCATACGGGGATATCCCTACCGCAGTGGAAGCAATAAAGCTGGGCGCGTATGATTTCATAATCAAACCGCCTGATTATGACAGGCTTGTTCTTACACTCAAAAGGGCTGCTGAAAAATCCGAACTTGATAAAAAAATAAAAAATTTAAACAGGGAAGTCGAAACATCGCTTGAATATTTATTAGGAAAGAGTGATGCAATGAAAAAGGTCATCGAAAAGATACACCAGATCTCACAGAGCGACTTCTCTTTGATCATTCAGGGAGAAACAGGCACCGGCAAGTCTTTTATCGCCCGCATCATTCATAATCTTGGCAAGAGGGCTAACCATCCGTTTGTTACTGTTGATATAGGCGCCCTCCCGGAATCTCTTGTGGAAAGCGAGCTTTTCGGTCATGAAAAAGGGGCTTTCACAGGGGCCGAGAAAAACAAAAAGGGCTTTTTTGAGATAGCAAATCAGGGAACAATTCTTATTGATGAACTGCAGAATATGTCTTTATATATGCAAAGCAAGCTTCTCAAGGCCGTAGAGGAAAAAATGATCGTTCCGCTTGGCAGCACAAAACCTGTGCAGACAGATGTTCGAATCATAGGCGCGACAAATAGTGACATTCTGAAGTGTGTCAGGGAGAAGAGTTTCAGAGAGGATCTTTTTTACCGCTTTAGTGAATTTATGATTACACTTCCACCTCTCAGGGAAAGATCGAAAGACATTCAATTCTTTGCAGAAAAATTCTTAACGGACGCTGCAGAAGATCTTGAAAAGCCGATTCACGGAATTTCCAGAGAAGCCACGGGTCTTCTGAAAAATCATCAATGGCCGGGGAACCTCAGAGAATTAAAGAACGTGATCAGGAGATCGGTCCTCCTTTCAAATGAAGATATGATAACACCTGACCATATAGAGTTCCTGATTAAAGATACTGACGCCACTTCTGACAGTGAAGGCAGGTCAACACCCCTTGATAAATTTACCAGTTTGACCCTTGAAGAAGCAGAAAAAATGGCTATAAAAAAAGTGCTTGATATTACAAACGGGAATAAATCAAAGGCAGCAGCAATATTAAAGATAGACTATACAACCCTCCTGAGAAAAATTAAACAATATTGCATTTAACCATATTGCAAAATGCAATATTATTGTAAAATCCAACAAATCCTGTAAGCCGTCCTAAACGATTTCCTCATTATTTCTAACTGTTACATTCTGGCATGTTTTGTGATATGAATAAGTCTGCATTACCGGTATATAACGGTTGTGCATAGGAAATAGAGAGACATAAAAAAGCATCAGGGTGGTATATGAGTATAAAAATCTTAATTGCTGACAATGATACTTTTTTTTGCGAAGGTCTTCACTTCGACATTAAAAAACATCCTGGGATAGAAGTAATCGGGGAAGCGAAAGATGGAAAAACCGCAATATATATGGTCCGGCAATTGTCTCCTGATGTAGTTATTATTAATGTTGATCTTCCTGACATGAATGGCATCGATACCATAGGGGAAATCACCGCCACGTTCCCGGATGTGAAAATTATTGCCCGGTTAGTATCTCCGGACAGACAATTGGTTTCAAGAATATTCAAGGCCGGAGCTTCCGGCTATTTACTGAAGGACTGCTTATGTGATGATGTTGAGAATGTTGTCCGGACCGTGATAAAGAACAATATTTCACTAAGCGCTAAAAATATCGATACCTACATAAATATACTTTTCGGAGCAGGCAGCAATGGATAGACGGATCTTCTATTCAAAATCGGCCTTACTAATTATTTTGATAATGCCGGTATTTTTTACAGAGGACCTGATAATTAAGATCCTTGTCGGAATAGCTGTCTGCACATCAATACCGGTTTTAGACCTTTTTATGCTGAAGAGACATACGAAGCTTATGGAAAATAAATTTGATATTTCCAGAAAGCAGCATCTCACCGAAATTGAAACATTAATAAACACTGTAAACGACCCTCTTAGCAGGAAAGCGCAGTTATTGCCGGTGCTTGTCAGTCAGTTGCAGGAAGTGGTTGAACAGACCGAGACTGCGGCCATGGACATAAGCGGAAATTTCATGAATATAGTCGAGAGGGCCAGAAAGCAGTCTTCAAAAGCCTGCGACATAAACACAGGAGACGGCAGTGAAACCACTCTTGAGCTTAGCAAAAAAGTTCTCTCTGGCGTAATAGACAGTCTTCAGGTATCCATTGTTATCGCCAGCCAATCTTTGAATGGTCTGAAAAAAGTCCTGGAGGATGCCGGGAACATAAATAAAGTAGTTGACGAAATTGAATATATAGCGGGACAGACAAACCTTTTGGCACTGAATGCCGCCATAGAAGCTGCGAGAGCAGGTGAGCACGGAAGGGGTTTTTCCATTGTTGCTGATGAGGTGAGAAAGCTGTCTGACAGGTCGAATGTTGCGGCGGACCAGATCCGAAAACTTATAGCAAAGGTTGAATCCGATACAAAAGAAATGTACAGAGTTGCTGAAGAAAGTGTTTTCAAGAATGATTCAATTTTTTCGGAAGCAACTTCGGTTGTTGATAACGCGCTGAAAAAAATAGATGAACAAATAAGAGATGTAAAAGACAAAATTGAGGATCTTAAGCTGGAAACCGAATCCCTTGCAAAGGACATCAGCAATATAGTGGTCTCGATGCAGTTTCAGGATATCACGAGACAGCGCATAGAGCATGTCATTGAGCCCCTGCTGAATTTAAAGACGGAACTGGAGGAAATGGCGTTGAAGACGACGAATGTGGAAACAAAAATACATGAATATAGTCAAGGCAACGGGGCGGAATGGCTCGAGAAAATGTACACAATGGAATCAGAGAGGAAGGTGCTGAAGAAGATATTGTCCGGAAAAGGCAAAGACATAAATACTTCAAAAGCACATTTGTGAGATGACCCGTAGGGGCGGGTGATGTCAAACCCGCCCCTACAAAAGAAGCGAGAACAACATGGCAAAGACGATTTTGATAGTAGACGATTCAGCCTCAATGAGGCAGCTTGTGACGTTTGGCGTTAAAGGATGCCGGATACGAAGTCATAGCAGCAGTGGACGGCAAAGATGCGCTGGGTAAATTAAACGGCACAAAGGTGGACATGGTGGTGACCGACCTTAACATGCCGAACATGGACGGCATAACACTGATCAAACAGCTCCGAAGCAGTCCTGCCAGTAAATTCACTCCGGTTGTCATGCTTACAACAGAATCACAGGAGTCCAAAAAACAGGAAGGCAGGACAGCAGGGGCCAGCGGGTGGCTTGTAAAACCGTTTACCCCCGATAAACTGATAGAGGTAATAAAGAAATTCGTGAGATAGATGAGGTAGGGGCGATTCATGAATCGCCCCTACAAACAAAAGAGGACAAGATGGCAGATATAAAAGTACAGAAAAAAGGTAAAGAGCAGGTGATCGTCATTAACGGCGGGCTGACCATAGAGTATGCGGCGGAACTAAAGAACGCGCTTCAGCAGTCATTAAAGGACGGAGAGCGCGTAAGACTGGATCTGAGCAATGTTACGGAGATGGACCTGTCCGGTCTGCAGCTTCTGTGTTCCGCTCACAAGACATCGGTAAACCTGAAGAAGACCCTCGAACTTATGCAAAACACCGGCGAGGTATTTAAAGAAACTGTAAGGAAAGCTGGATATAAGCGTTATACAGGATGTACAAAGGAAACCGAGAAGAGCTGCCTGTGGATCATAGGGGACTGACCATGTCAAAAATAGACAAACATAAAGAGACATTCAGGGAAGAGGCATACGAACTGCTGACTGTACTGGAGACGTCGCTTCTGGAACTCGAGGAGAGCCCGGACAACATGGAGCTGATCGGCACCATCTTCAGGGCGTTGCATACGATAAAGGGTTCAGGTTCGATGTTCGGATTTGACAGGATAGCGGGCTTCACCCATGAAGTAGAGACAGTGTTTGATCTTATAAGGAACGGAGAAATATCTGTTACAAAAGATTTAATAGACCTGACCCTTTCTTCACGTGACCAGATCAAAAAAATGCTTGATTCCCATGAGGAGCATGATGATCCGGCGGGCAAGGACATACTGAGCTCTCTTAAAAAACTAATTCCGGGGGCACAACAGAAGGCAGGAGCGGATGTCACTGCCCAGGGACAGAAAGCAGGAGATGAGACAATCAGCAAGAACCTAACTTACCGGATACAGTTCCGTCCCAACACTGATATTTTTACAAAAGGGATAAACCCGCTCCTTTTACTGGATGACCTGAAAACGCTCGGCGACTGTAAAGTCGTGGCATATTACAACAGCATCCCGCTTCTGGATGATATGGATGCCGAAGTATGTTACACCTACTGGGACATAATCCTTACTACAGATAAAGGAACAAATGCAATTAAGGATGTCTTCATCTTTGTTGAGGATGACTGCAAACTGGTCATTGAGGTAATTGATGACAAACAGAGGATAGGCGAGGAGATAAGCAACAGGAAGATAGGGGATATACTCATTGAGCGGGGCTTTGTAACAAAAGAAGACCTTGATAAAGTGCTTAGTCAGCAAAAGCGCATCGGCCAGATGCTGGTTGAGTCAAATATGGTAGATCCCCGGCAAATTGAAGCCGCATTGGCCGAACAACAGCATCTTAAAGAGATAAAACAGAAAGACCGGCAGAAAGAGCAGGCTGATACAGCTTCAAGCATCCGTGTAGCGTCAGACAAGCTCGACAGCCTTGTGAATCTTGTGGGTGAGATGGTAACGGTACAGGCAAGACTAAGCCAACTGTCTGTATACAAGAACGACCCGGACCTTCTTTCCATAGCAGAGGAAGTGGAACGACTCACAGGAGAGCTGCGTGACCAGACCATGAGCATCCGCATGCTGCCCATTGGCACGACGTTCAGCAAGTTCAAGCGCCTGGTGCGGGACCTTTCAAAAGAGCTCGGCAAGGAGATAGAGCTCTCAACCGAAGGGGCTGAGACAGAGCTGGACAAGACAGTGATAGAGAAGCTGAACGACCCGATGGTGCATCTGATAAGAAACTGCATAGACCACGGGATAGAGACTCCTGACATTAGGAGCAATATTGGAAAACCGGCACAGGGAATGGTCCATCTTTCAGCCAAGCATTCAGGGGCTTATGTGTTGATCGAGATCGTGGATGACGGCGCAGGACTTGATGCTGAGGCCATACGTGCCAAGGCAGTTGAAAAGGGAATGATAACGCCTGACGCCGAACTGACGGAAAAAGAGATTTATTCATTGATCCTTGCCCCCGGGTTCTCAACGGCAAAGACTGTTACCAATGTATCTGGGCGCGGGGTGGGGATGGATGTTGTAAAGAGGGCGATCGACAACCTGAGGGGTTCAATAGGCATAACCAGTCAGAAAGGGACCGGTACGACCATAACATTAAAGCTGCCGCTGACACTTGCGATCATAGAGGGACTGCTTGTGCAGATTGGGAAAGAATATTTTGTATTGCCGCTATCAGTAGTTGAGGAATGTGTTGAGCTTACCCGTGAGGATATTGCGAATGCGCACGGCAGGCACCTTGCCAATGTCAGGGGACAGATAGTGCCGTATATACGTCTGCGTGAGCAGTTCATTATTCACGGAGAACTGCCTGAGATAGAGCAGATAGTTATTGTGGGAGTTGAGGGTCACAGGGTGGGCTTTGTGGTGGATGAAGTCATAGGAGAACACCAGACGGTCATAAAGACACTGGGACGTGTTTATAAAGGTATTGAAGGAATATCAGGAGCAACCATTCTGGGTGACGGGACAGTGGCCCTAATCCTTGATATACAAAAACTGGTTCAGATCGCTGAACATGAGGAGGTAATGAATTGAAGAGAAGGTTTTTCACACTATGCATATTCTTGTTTTTTCTTGTCGCTGTTTTTATTTTTCCATCTGTATGCAACGCAGCCCATCCGTTAATTACTGATGACACGGGTACGCAGGGCAAGGGAAAGTTCCAGATCGAGGTTAACGGTCAATACGATTACGACAAAGAGATGGAAGAAGGAGTATCCATAAAGTCAACAGGCAGTGAAGTAGCATCCATTATGTCTTATGGAATGAAAGACAATATCGATATTGTGCTTGGTCTGCCCTATCAATGGAGTAAAGAAAAAGAAGACGGCGAAACAACATCAGATGAAAATGGAATCTCTGACATGTCGCTTGAATTGAAATGGAGATATTATGAGAAGGACGGTTTCAGTTTCGCATTGAAGCCCGGCGTCGCCTTCCCTACAGGTGATGACAAAAAGGGACTGGGCGCCGGAAGGTCGTCATACTACTTGTTCCTGGTCTCTACAAAGGAGATACAACAGTGGGCATTTCATCTTAACCTTGGGTATAAAAAAAATGAAAACAATGCGGATGAAAGAAAAGATATATGGCATGTGTCTCTTGCCACTGTGGTAGACGTAGTCAAAAACCTGAAACTGGTCGGTAACGCCGGAATGGAAACAAATCCTGACAAGGGATCAAAGACCGACCCTGCCTTTATTCTGGGCGGAGCCATTTATTCAATCACGGATACCTTTGATATAGATTTCGGACTTAAGGCCGGACTAAATAAACCTGAGACGGATTATACAATCCTCGCGGGAACAACTTTTAAATTTTAATTAAGGAGAAAGTAGGGAAGTTCTAAAAATAGCGGTCAGCATTCAGCTAAAAAAAGAAAGGAGACAACAATGAGTGTAGCTGAAATATTGGAGACAACGCAGTACCTGACCTTCAAGCTTGAGGATGAGGTGTTTGCTCTTGATATAGCAAAGGTGCGTGAAGTGCTTGAGTACACTACTGTCACAAAGGTGCCGAGGACCCCTGACTTTATGTGCGGGGTGATAAACCTGAGGGGCGGAGTCGTGCCTGTAGTAAACATGCGTCTGAAGTTCGGAATGCCGGATGCGGAGAAGACAGTAAATACCTGCATCATTATAGTTGAGGTGAAACTCGACGGGGAGACAACAGTCCTTGGGGCGCTTGCGGATTCCGTGCAGGAGGTCATGGACCTTGAACCCGACCAGATAGAGCCCGCGCCCAAGATCGGCACCAGATTGAATACGGATTTCATCAAAGGCATGGGAAAACACGACAATAAGTTCATCATGATACTGAACATCGATAAGGTGTTTTCCGCGGACGAACTGGCGCTCGTGCAGGATACCGGTACGCGCAATTTCATAAAGGAGAATGATGATTAATAATCTTTCATTCGGAGACATAGATTTCGGCCTTAAGGCCGGACTGAGCAAACCTGAGACGGATTATTCAATCGTCGCTGGAACAACTTTCAGTTTCAATTAAGGAGGAGAATATGTTTAAAAACATGAAAATCGGGATGCGTTTGGGTTTGGGATTTGGCGTAGTCCTGCTGCTCTTTGTAGTAAGCGGGGTCATAACAAATCAATATCTCAATATATCTGCCAATGCTTCAAAACAGGTCAGGGATGAGACCCTGCCGTATCTGTTACGGGCCGATGAAATGGCAGCTGATACCATTCAGGTGCAACAGTGGCTGACCGATGTGTCGGCGACACACAATAAAGATGGGTACAAGGACGCAGAACAGGCCGCAAGTGCATTTAAGAGTAACATGGCAAAATTCAGAGAGATGTTCAGAAATGAAAACGATACGGGGTCCTTGAATAAAATAAACGAACTGGAAACCTCGTTTAACCAGTTTTACGAAGATGGAAAACATATGGCAGATACCTATTTGACCAGTGGAATAGATGCAGGCAACCAGCTAATGGAAAAATTTGATAAATCATCTGAAACTATGACAACAAAAGTGAAAGAGTTTCAAAAACAACAGATGGATGAAGCGAATACAAATACAAAGAACATAGTAGAAGCAGTGGACAAAGTCCAAATGATAGTTTTAATAATCGGGGGAATTGCCATTCTCCTGGGCGCTTTAGTTGCCTTCTTTGTGACCATCAGCATAACCAGGCCGTTAACGGAGGGCGTAAATATCGCTAATAAACTGGCTGATGGCGACCTGACCGTTAATGTTGACGTAAAGAGCAAAGACGAAACAGGCCAGCTGCTTGCGGCAATGAAAAATATGGTTGGAATAATAGGCGACACAATGAGAGATACCAACGGCGTGATCAATTCAGTTGAGGACGGGAAACTGGATGTCCGCGCAAATGCCGCAGCCTATAAAGGCGGATGGGCGAACCTGATAAACGGCGTTAACAAATTATGCGATGCGTTTGTAATGCCGATCAAGGTCACGGCAGACTATGTAGACAGAATAAGCAAAGGAGATATACCTCCAAAGATTTCAGATACCTACAACGGTGAGTTCAACGAAATCAAAGATAATCTGAACTCCCTCATTGATGCAACAAACGATATTACACAGATCGCAAAAGAGATATCAGGAGGCAACCTTATTGTTAATGTAAAAGAGCGGTCAGCGGCAGATGAACTTATGCGTGCATTGGCCAATATGGTAAAGAGACTGACCGAAATTGTGGCCGACGTTAAATCCGCTGCAGACAATGTCGCTTCCGGGAGCCAGGAGCTGAGCTCCAGTTCGGAGCAGATGTCGCAGGGCGCCACTGAGCAGGCAAGCTCGGTTGAAGAAGTGTCCTCCTCAATGGAGCAGATGGTGTCCAATATCAGACAGAATGCGGACAACGCGCAGCAGACCGAGAAGATTGCAATCAAATCCTCCGGTGACGCAAAAGAAAGCGGCAAGTCTGTTTCCGAGACAGTCGCCGCCATGAAGGCGATAGCAGGCAAGATATCGATAATTGAGGAGATAGCCAGGCAGACGAATCTTCTGGCGCTGAATGCCGCTATCGAAGCAGCGCGGGCCGGTGAGCATGGAAAGGGTTTTGCAGTAGTTGCGTCAGAGGTAAGGAAGCTTGCTGAACGGAGCCAGACAGCGGCAGCAGAGATAAGCAGCCTTTCAGAAAATAGCGTGAAGGTTGCCGAACAGGCCGGCCATATGCTCGCAAAACTCGTCCCTGACATCCAGAAAACAGCGGAGCTTGTTCAGGAGATAAGCGGAGCCAGCAATGAACAGAACGCCGGAGCAGAACAGATAAACAGGGCGATACAGCAGCTGGACCAGGTGATACAGCAGAACGCAGGGGCATCCGAGGAAATGTCTTCGACTGCGGAAGAGCTGTCTTCGCAGGCCGAACAACTGCAGGATGCCATTGCATTCTTTAAGGCAGATGATAGAGTCAAAAATACCCACAAAGCACAGGCGGTACGACAGGTTGTGCACAAGCCTGTAATCAAAACAGCTATAGCTCATGTAAAGAAAGAGATCGCTAAACCTGTCAAGGTAGTAACTGGCGCAAGGCCATCAGGGGTTGCCATAGACATGGGTTACGGCGGTCATGACAAAGTTGATGACGAGTTTGAAACATTCTAAAAAGCTATCAGCATTCAGCGATCAGCTTTCAGCTAAAGTTAAAAATTCCAGTAGCTGAAGACTGAGAGCTGATCGCTGACAGCCTTTCTTTGAGCAACTATTGTGCCAAATATAATGAGTAACAGCAGCTGCACCGATACAAACGTATCATCTCTTACCGATAAAGATTTTGCCCGGTTAAGCAGCTTCATCCATTCCGGATACGGCATAAAGATGCCTGAAGGGAAAAGGGTACTTCTTGAGGCGAGGCTCAGGAAAAGGCTCCGTGTCCTGGGAATGCATTCATACACCGAATACTGCGACTACCTGTTCAGTCCCGAAGGGGCACAGAATGAACTCGTACACATGATCGATGTAATAACAACGAACAAGACCGATTTCTTCCGGGAGCCGAAGCATTTCGATTATCTTGTGCAGACAGCCTTGCCGGAACTTGATCAGGACTTTACGGAGCACATAGCAGGAGAAAGTATACGATCTGGAGCGCCGGCTGTTCCACAGGCGAAGAGCCGCATACACTTGCCATGGTATTAAGTGAATTCGCAGAAAAATAGCCCGGATTTTATTTTTCTATCCTTGCAACTGATATATCAACAAGGGTGCTTGAGCATGCAAGGCGCGGCATCTACAAAGAAGATGTCGTACAGCCCGTACCGATGCCCCTGAAAATGAAATATTTACTAAAGGGCAAAGACAATAACAGAGGGCTGGTACGGGTAGTCCCTCAACTAAGGTCGCTCATAGATTTCAGAAGGCTGAACTTCATGGACAGCGATTTCGGGATAAAGGAACCGGTGGACATAATATTCTGCAGAAACGTGATCATATACTTCGACAGGCCGACACAGGAGAAACTGCTGAACCGGTTTTCGCATCATCTGATACCGGGTGGATACCTCTTTATGGGACATTCGGAGACATTAAGCGGGCATGAGTGTGCCGCTGCAACCGGCAGGACAGATGGTATACAGGAAACCGCTATGAAAAAGATCAAGGTCCTCATCGTTGACGATTCCGCTGTAGTGCGTCAGACACTGCAGGAAATACTCTCATCAGACCCGCAGATCGAGGTGATTGCTACTGCGGGAGACCCTTTTATTGCAGCAGATAAAATAAAAGAACACGTGCCTGACGTTATTACCCTGGATGTGGAAATGCCCCGGATGGACGGGATCACATTTCTGCAGAAGATCATGAGCCAGCATCCGATCCCGGTAGTGATCTGTTCAAGTCTGACAGGCGATGGCGCTGAAACTACATTTAAGGCGCTGGAATACGGGGCGGTTGAAATAATAACTAAACCCCGGATAGGGACCAAGCAGTATCTGGAAGAATCCCGTGTAAGGATATGTGATGCGGTAAAGGCGGCTTCATTAGCACATTTAAAGCGAATTTCCTTAACAAATCGCAAGGTAGAGCCAAAACTGACGGCTGATGCGATGCTTGCAAAACCTTCCTCAAGGGCGATGGTGCAGACAACAGAAAAGGTCGTAGTAGTCGGAGCATCGACTGGCGGGACCGAGGCCCTGAGGACATTTCTTGAAGCTCTGCCTCCGGATGCACCCGGCATAGTTATAGTGCAGCACATGCCTGAAAATTTTACAAAGGCATTTGCCAATCGTCTGAATGGCATCTGCCGGGTGACAGTCAAGGAAGCCTCTGACAATGATTCGGTAATCAGGGGGCAGGCGCTTATCGCCCCCGGCAACCGCCACACGCTTTTGAAGAGGAGCGGTGCGAGGTATTATGTAGAGGTAAAGGACGGGCCCCTGGTAAGCAGACACCGTCCGTCGGTAGACGTACTGTTCCGTTCTGCGGCGCGTTATGCAGGCAAAAATGCAGTGGGTGTTATTATGACCGGCATGGGTGATGACGGGGCAAGAGGGATGTTAGAGATGAAGGAAGCAGGGGCATTTAACATTGCTCAGGACGAGGCGTCCTGTGTAGTTTTCGGAATGCCCAATGAAGCGATCAAACGCGGCAGCGTAGACAAGGTGCTGTCTCTGGAAAAGATCGCAGATGAGGTAATTAAATCATGTCGATAACTGTCGGTCAATTGAAAATTATTCTATCCAGCGATTCTATACAGATCAGTAAATATTGAAAACCGCTTTTTAAAGCAGTAAGCTATGATGTAGTTCTAAATGAATAAAAATAAATACATAAATGATCGAAAAATGTCCGGTAATGTTTTGACTCGCCGGGTTTTGATGAAACGATATGCATTTGTACTGGCAATAGTATGGAGTGTGATCGTTATTACCTCTTATGTTTGGAATATTACGGTAGAAAAACAGAATACCATGGATGACGCACGAATTCAGGCCAGGACCGCCATTGAGAAAGACATTCTTTATCGAAACTGGAATGCCTCACACGGCGGGGTATACGTGCCTGTAACTGAAAAGACTTTTCCCAATCCTTATTTGACGGATACGATCGAGCGTGACATCAGAACACCGTCAGGAAAACTATTAACGCTGATGACCCCTGAGTATATGACACGGCAGGTGCATGAAATGGCAAAGCTGAAATCTGAAACCCTGGGGCACATAACGAGCCTGAAACCTATACGGCCGGAAAATGCCGCCGACCCATGGGAAACAATAGCACTCAGGTCTCTTGAACAGGGAGAAAAAGAAATAAGTTCCCTGCAAAGTATCGAAGGCAACGAGTATATGCGCGTGATGATTCCATTAATTACCGAGAAATCCTGCCTTAAATGCCATGCTTTTCAGGGATACAAAGAAGGCGATACAAGAGGGGGCATCAGTGTTTCAGTCCTCATGAAGCCTTTATGGACTATTTCACAGAGCCATATTATTACATTATCTTTTGCTCATTTCCTGCTATGGTTTGTAGTGTTGTGCGGAATTTTTGCAGGAAATATTTATATGAACCGGAGCGATCTGAGGCGTATACAGGCAGAGAATTCATTAAGAATATCTGAGGACAGATACATTGATATCAGCAACGCGCCTGATATGTATGTTTCTTTTGATGTCAAAGGCCGTATTCTCCAGTGCAACCAGACAGTTGCAAAAGAACTCGGCTATACAATAGAGGAGATCATCGGACGTGACATATTTGACATGTATCATCAAGATTCCATACAAAAAGTCAAAGAAACATTCAGCCGATTGTATGATACGGGTGAAGTGCGCGATCAGGAGCTTCAAATGAAAAGAAAAGACGGGAGCCCGCTCGATGTCAGTCTGAACGCATCAGCTGTACGCGACGAAGAAGGCCGGATACTTTACAGCAGAGCCAGTTGTCGAAATATTACTGATAAAAAGCTACTCGAAAAACAGCTTATACACGCGCAGAAGATGGAATCAGTTGGAACATTGGCCGGGGGAGTTGCCCATGACTTCAACAATAGTTTAACTGCAATAATTGGTTTTGCAAACATCCTGAACAGACGGATGCAAAAAGACGATCCACTGAAACTGTATGTGGACCAAATTCAAACAGCTTCTGAAAATGCCACTGCATTAATAGCCGATCTCCTTACATTCAGCAGGAAACATAAGGTCAATCTTATATCTTTGGATATTAATGACATAGTTAAAAAACTTGAACATATCCTTTTGAGAATAATAGGTGAGGATATAGAATTAAATACAGAATTGACAAATGATCATTTGAATGTAATGGTGGATTTCAGCCAGATGGAGCACGTTCTGATGAATCTCTTCGCAAATGCACGGGATGCCATGCCTGATGGCGGAGTGTTGGCCATAAGGACTGAATCCTGCAGGCTTGATAATGAGTTTATACGGTCTCATGGCTTTGGTAAACCCGGCATATATGCCGCTATATATATATCGGATACCGGCACCGGCATTGACAAAAATATAATCGGGAGGATATTTGAGCCGTTCTTTACAACCAAGGATGTTGACAAGGGAACGGGCCTCGGTCTTTCAATAGTATATGGAATAATCAAGCAGCATAACGGCTTTATAGATGTTTATAGTCAAACCGGGACCGGGACAACGTTCAAGATCTATCTCCCCTTGATAAAACAGGAAGAGGAAACAGCCTGAAACTTTCTTGATTCATCCTGTTTTATTGGATGTGATTATACTGCATTTTTTGTTATTTTTTAAAACTCGTTTCAAATATAGTAGAATAATTGATGCGCTGCATAAGTGCTTCTTGCTGAAAGCAATTCAGAGATTGTTCATGATTCAATACGGTATCGTTTTCTATGACTAAAAAATATTTCATCCACACTTTCGGATGTCAGATGAATGTACATGACTCGGAGAAGATTGCCGGTATTCTATCGGAATCTGATCATGTAACTGCTGACTCTATTGAAGAAGCAGATGTGATCGTACTTAACACATGCAGTATCAGGCAGAAGGCGGAACAGAAGTTTTACAGCGAACTGGGCAGGTTGAGGACGATAAAGAAGATTAATCCTGATCTTAAGATCGCAGTCGCAGGATGTATTGCGCAGCAGCAGGGCGATGCAATATTTAAAAAATTCCCATATGTGGATTTTATTTTCGGGCCTGACAATATTGACAGCCTGCAGACATGGATAAGCAGCAGAATACTGTCAACAGATAACAGAAAACAGAAAACCGCTTTGCGTGAGAATCCCGGATATCAGATAATAACACTCCCTATGAAAAGGATAGGGCGGGTCAGGGCCTGGGTTTCCATAATATATGGCTGTGATAATTTCTGCGCATATTGTGTTGTACCATATACACGCGGCCGGGAAAGGAGCAGGCCCTGCAAAGATATATACGATGAAGTTGTATCACTTGCCGAAAAGGGATTTAAAGAAATTACGCTTCTGGGCCAGAATGTAAATTCCTACGGCAAGAACCTCTCTGAAAAAATAGATTTCTCCGACCTTTTGAGAATGATCCATGAAATAAAGGGATTGCAGAGGATCAGGTTTGTTACTTCTCATCCAAGGGATATATCAGAAAAACTGATCAACACGATGAGGGACCTTCCAAAGATATGCAATCATATCCACCTGCCCGTTCAATCAGGCTCTGATAAAATATTAGCCTCAATGAACAGAGGCTATTCTTATCGGGATTATAAAAATAAGATAGACATGTTAAAGGCCGCAATTCCTGATATAGCTGTGACTACCGATATAATCACGGGCTTTCCGGGCGAGACCGATGAAGACTTCCGATTGACAGTAAATGCGTTGTCTGAAATTGAATATGACGGTATTTTTGCATTTAAATATTCAGAGCGGCCTGACACAAAGGCGTTAGCCCTGCCTGACCATATAGATGAAACCATAAAATCCGAACGTCTTTCACATATATTGAAACTTCAGGAGGTTATTACGTTCAGGAAGAACATGGAACTGGAAGGACAAGAGCTCGAAATTCTTGTTGAGGGAATGAGTGAGACTGATGATAAAAATCTGACAGGGCGCACACTCACGAACAAGATCGTTAATTTCAGAGGCGGTCCAAATGATATTGGCAATATTGTAATGATAAAAGTCAAAGAAGCAAGACAGCATTCCCTGTATGGGGAAAAAGTAAAGAGCTGAAAATAGAGAGATGAGAATAGCTATTCAGAATAGCTGCAGAAAGATTGTCCTCAGACAGATACAATGAAATTGTTTTAACAGGAATACATATTGGATACTATGGGTTAGACCTTATTCCTGAATGTTTATTATTAGACATTGTGAATATGTTAGTAGAATCGTTTCCACATATAAGATTCAGGTTCAAGTTCAAACGTTAGACACTCCGGCATTCTTATTTAGCAATCAGATCACTGACAAAATAAAGCGTGACAGAGTAAATATCCTCATAGATATCTCAAACAAAAAGAAATTATCTTATTTAAATAGTAAGTTAGGGCAATATCTTGATGTTATAGTTGAAAGTAATTCTTCAACCAATGGTTTATATAAAGGAATTTCTGATAACTACATAAGACTAATGATCAAAGCTGATAATCTTTCAAAGGGGCAGCGCCTAAGAGTAAGGGTCATTTCCTTGACAAATACAGTATTAATTTCAAAACCCATTAATTAATCGACTTAATACTGTAACGTATTGTTTTAATAATGTATTTCATATGCCCAATAATTAGGCAATCCCTGGAAAACCCAATCTAGGCTCTATTTAAAAGGGCAGTCTTCACTGATTTCACATCTTTTAAACAAAACTTTGACAGTCCCAATGTCCGATAAGATATATTATGTTAAATTAGATATTATTCACAACGGCTGATAAGGGGGATTTTCAGCCATTTGATAAAATGTGGTTTCATGATAGATATTATACCCTCTTGTCCGGAATCATTCTTTAAGCAACATAAGAAAGAAGAAAGATCCCAGCCATTGGGGAAATGATTTAAGGAAAACGTATTTGGAGATATTCACAGAGGCTTACAACTTAACGTGTACAAAATGTGGAAAAATAACCGGCCCTCACCTTTTTTCAGGTTAGAAAGCTGTAATGTTATTTATGCAACATTAGAGTATTCTTTGTCAGTCCTTTATTATAAAAGATGACAATATCATCGAAACAACGCTTACGATAAGGGCGCCCAGGAACGCGGGCCAGAACCCGTCAACATAGAATCCAATATGAAATAGTTTAACAGCTACGGCAGAGGCAAACCAGAGCATGACCGCATTGACGACAAGCATGAACAGTCCAAGCGTGAGAATGGTTATCGGCAGGGAGAGCAGTGTGAGTATCGGCTTCACAGTCAGATTGATGAGCCCCAGTATGACGGCCATCACGAAATAGACGGCCAGCGCATTCCCTTCCGCTCTTATGCCCGGAACAAGCCATGCGGCCGCGAAAAGTGACATACTGGATATCAGCCATCTTTTCAGTATATTCATCGGTTACCTCCTGTTAAGGCCTATATTTTTTCATCCGTAATGGTTTTTTTATTACTAAAAGTATATCAAAATATTGTCATCGGTCAATAGCGAATAGAAAAATAATTGGTGAAGTTACACTGAAACGCTTAAATCAAAGATTAAGCTTAGCTTCAGTTGTACGGTCCCTGGAATGGTCTTTCGCAACCAGCATGTAGATCGATGGGACAACAAGGAGGGTGAACATTGTGCCGACCGCCATCCCGCCGACAAGCACAAGGCCGATCGAATTCCGGGCCGCTGCACCGGCGCCGCTGACCAGGGTGAGCGGAAAGTGGCCGGCGATGGTGGCGGCAGTGGTCATTAAAATCGGCCTCAGGCGTGTAAGGGCCGCTTCCCGGACCGCGGCAAGTTTATCAAGGCCGTGCTCCTGAGCTTTATTGGCGAACTCAACGATCAGGATACTGTTCTTCGATACCAATCCCACCAGGGTCACCAACCCGACCTGCGAGTAGATATTAAGTGTGGTTGTCCATCCGCGGGTCCAGAAAGGGATGTTCGGATCGGGCATCTTCAGAAAAGTGAATATCAGCGCGCCGAACATCGCCAGCGGCACAGAACCGGCAAGGATGACGAAGGGGTCGCGAAAACTGTTGAACTGTGCAGCAAGGACCAGAAAGATCAGGACCACAGCCAGCGCAAATGCAGGCAGAAACCGGTTCCCTTCGGTGCGCAGCTGGCGTGATTCCCCGGTGTAGTCGAGCACGTAGCCCTTAGGGAGTATCTTCGCGGTCTCGTCCTCGAGGTAGCGCAGCGCCTCGTCAAGAGGACGGACCGATACTCCGCTGATCTTCACCGCATTGAGCTGCTGGAAGCGGTTCAGTGAGCGCGGCACAGTTGAATTGCGGATCGTAGCGATGGTGGACAGCGGAACCAGCCCGCCATCAGGCCCGCTGATATAGATCTGCTGAAGCTGGTCAGGGTTGAGGCGGTCGATCCGCTGGATCTGGGGTATCACCTTATAGCTTCGGCCTGCGATGTCAAAACGGTTGACGAAGTTGCTTCCGACCATGGCCCCTAAATCATTTGACACCTGCTGCAGATTCAGACCCAAAGCAGCAACCCGGTCGCGGTCAATGACGAACTCAGCCTGCGGCTGGTCGATCTTGACATCAATGATCGGCGGAAAGGCAAACATCCCGCTTTGCATCGCCTTAAGCTGGACCTGCTGGGCCAACTGAAGGATCTGCTGCGGCTCAGCTGTTGAGGCGATAATGAACTCGACCGGGAAATCACCGCCCCCCGGCAATGCCGGCGGAGTCACCGGGAACATGCGGATTGCGGGGATCGCAAACAGTTTCTGCTGGACCTCGGGGAGGATCTCGAACACGGTCCGCTCCCGTTCGTCCCATGGCTTTATCACCATGCCTCCGAAACCGGAGCTTGGGAAGGTGATCTGGAAAGTGAAATTGGTCTCAGGCACGCTCATAAAAGCGCGGTTGGCCGCCGCAGTGTACTTGCTGGTCTGGTCAAGAGTTGCATTGGCAGCAGCATCAACGATACCGAAGATGACCCCCTGGTCCTCCATAGGCGCAAGCTCCACCGGAGACATCATAAACATAGGGACCGCCAGCAGGCTGATCACCAGCCATATTAAATAGACTACCGGTCTGTTACGCAGGCCTGCGTCGAGGATCCGCCCGTAAAAATTGCGCAGACGTCCGAAGTCACGGGTGATGCGTCCGGCAAGCCCCCGCTCTCCGGTCCCCGGCTTCATGAGACGGGAACACATCATCGGCGAAAGGGTCAGTGCGACGATGCCGGAAATGGTCACCGCGCCTGCCAGGGTAAATGCGAATTCACGGAACAGCGCACCGGTCAGGCCGCCCTGCAGGCCGATCGGCGCATAAACCGCTGCCAGAGTGATGGTCATGGCGATCAACGGCCCGATCAGTTCGCGCGCGCCGAGCATCGCTGCTTCAAAAGGCGTGCCTCCCTTTCTGAGATGGCGTTCAACATTCTCAACGACAACGATAGCATCATCGACCACCAGTCCTACCGAGAGGACGACAGCAAGCAGCGTCAGCAGGTTGATGGTAAAGCCAAAGACCTGCATCAGAAAAACCGCGCCGATCAGAGACAGCGGGATCGCAATAACAGGGATCAAGGCTGAACGCAGTGAACCGAGGAAGAGAAAGATAACGATCACCACGATCAGCAGGGTTTCACTCAGAGTTATAATGACCTCCTTAATAGCATTGTCGATATAGGCAGTGGCGTCATAGGCGATCCGTGCCTTCATCCCTCCCGGCAGGTCCTTCTGGATCGCATCCATTTCAACGCGGACGCGTTTGATGACATCAAGTGAGTTGGCATTGGGCAGAGGCCAGATACCCATGAACACTGCGGTCTGGCCGGAGAAGCGGACCTCGGCTTCGTAATCCTCTGCACCCAGCGCGACCTCAGCGATGTCCTCCAGACGCACGATCGCACCGTCCTGTTCGCGGATAACGAGTCGTTTGAATTCCCCGACACTTGTAATGTTGGTGTCGGCTGTGAGATTTACCTGGATCAGCGACCCCTTTGTGCGGCCGAGTGCAGAAAGCACGTTATTGGAAGCAAGGGCCTGTCTCACCTGGACCGGGCTGATATTGAGTGCGGCCATACGCTCCGGTTTAAGCCAGATGCGCATTGCAAAGGTCCGCGCCCCGAGAATATCAGCCCGCTGCACCCCCTCAAGCGCCGAGAGATGAGGCTGGACCACCCGCACCAGGTAATCGGTAATTTCGTTCTGGGCGAGGATATCAGAGGTGAAACTGAGGTAGGCAGAGGCAAAGCGGCTGTCCGCTGATTCAACATTAATGGTCGGCACCTCAGCCTCAGGCGGCAGGTCGCGGCGGACCTGATCGACCTTTGAGCTTATCTCGGACAGGGCCTTGATAGCATCATAGTTCAGTTTCAGCCGCACATTGATTGTCGACAGACCCTGGCTGCTCTGTGACTCGATATAGTCGATCCCGTCAGCAGCAGCAATAGCCCGTTCCAGCGGGGTAGTAATAAAGCCCCGCACCAGTTCGGCACTGGCGCCGACATAGACGGTAGTTACGGTGACTGCGGCATTCTCACTGCGCGGGTACTGACGTACATTGAGTGTGCGGACCGCCTGCAGACCGGCAATGATAATGAGCAGGTTAATGACCATCGCCAGCACAGGGCGGCGGATAAAAAGGTCGGTGAATGTCATCTGATCAGTTATTCTCCGGCTTTGGGTCCAGCTTGAACTCAGGGGCCAGGCTGTTGTCGACCACCACCACCTGGCCATTACGCAGCTTGAAGACTCCGGTGCTGACCACACTTTCTCCTGCGCTCAACCCGGAGAGTACGCTGACAAAGTCGCCGCGCTTCTCGCCAAGCCGTATGAACTGCTGGCGCAGTGCAAGATGCTTTTTACCATCATCCGTCTTTTTCTCCTCTACAATGAAGACCGAATCGCCAAAGGGCGCGTAGAGGACAGCTGTAATCGGGACCGAAAGCACTGTCTGCAATTTCGGAAGCAGCACTTCGACACTGACGAACATACCCGGACGAAGCAGTTCCTCCGCATTCTGCAGCGTTGCCTGCACTCCGATGGACCGGGTAGCAGCGGTCACCTGCGGATTGATCGCAGTGATCTTACCGGTCAACTGCCGGCCGGCAAGACCATCGGCAGTCACCCGTACAGGCAAACCCTGACGGACCTGATTAAGATACTGTTGCGGCAGTTGAAAATCAACGAAGATCGGACTGAGTGTCTGCAGCGAGACTATCGCATCTCCTTCGTGAAGGCTCTGCCCCAGATTGACCAGCCGGATCCCGAGCCGGCCGCTGAACGGTGCACGGATTGTTTTCTTGGCGATCTGGCTGCGCAGGTTGTCTGCTGCAGCCTGCGCCTGCTGGAAGTTGGCCTGGGCAGCATCGAGTTGTGACTGGGAAATCATTTCTTCAGCAACAAGTGATTTTGCGCGGGACAGATTACGGCCCGCAAGTGTTAAGGACGCCTCGGCGCCCGGAAGCTGGGCTTCCTCCGAGGAAGTATCCTGACGCAGCAGCAGATCTCCCCGCTTAATTCCGGATCCGGGAGTAAAGGCAATCTCCACTACTTTCCCCGGCAGTTCTGTGGAAATAGTGACGCCCTGCACCGCTGTCAGGCTCCCTATGGAAGGAAGTACAGTTTCCCAGGACACGGTTGTGACGTTTGCAGTGGTGACCGGTTCAGGAGGCAGGACGAACTGGCTGCCGGCCTTGATCATCCTGTTGATCTGCAGCGCCTTGATCCCGCCAAGAACGGCGATCAATAACACCAGTCCGACTATGGCCGGAACAATTTTCTTTTTCATTAGTCCTCGCTTTCAGGTTAAGAGGGAAATGATCAGGGATATTATCAATGCCTGATTTTTCTTAATGCAATTATAACCGTCCTGTTTATATTGTTCAATATATATCGTGGTAAATATCGGTAATGTTTAGCGGCAGAAAAATTATTTTGAACGTGTCTTCGGAAATGAAAAAGAATTATTCAGGATCAGGGAATATATCCGCTTTAATCCTGGTCCAGGTTATGGATGAAGAAAATCCGGATGTTCGTATTGTTCTGTAGGGGCGTTGCATGCAACGCCCCTACCCTCGATCAGGTAATTTTAGCCAGCGTGCTGAACTTTAGTCCATTTATCTCCTCCGTGAGGGTAGCGTGCTTTTTCTCATCCTCAAGGATAAGCCGCAACAGCTGTCTTGTCACGGGGTCCTTGCTTATTTTTAAAGCCTGCTCAGCGACAGCTATCGCTTCATTCTCCAGATCAATATGTTTGTCTAACAGCGCTGCTATCAGCGAAACTTCATCCGGTGTCAACACAAAGGCCTTTTTCGTCATGCTGTCGATAATAAGCTGGAGAATGGATTTGTGTTTTGCAGAATCGCCCGCGATCGATGTTATAAGCGTCTTCACAAGAGGGTTCTTTGATTTTTTGGTGATAGCGCCGCAGCTCTTGATCGTCGCGGCTTCAAGCTCCTTCCACCTTTTCAGCAAGGTAAGCATTTTGTTGTCAACGATTGCCGTTTTAAGCCGTGTCATAATGGATCTCCTTTCTCATTACAGGGTTATTATTATCATGTAACTTTCCTTAAAACAATTCTTTAATACCATTATATCAAATCACCCATTTGTCTCAAGGTAAAGCTTCGTGAAATGTTGTGGGAACATCGTATCATTCCTTATGCCCTTTCGAGCTTTCACACTTCCGCACTTGCCCGCTACTTAATTTTATTCCTCATATGATTTAGATCATATTCATTCCCCCTTTTTATTGGTAAATATTAACTATTCTATACACCGGAACCTATAAATAGGAGGAGAGCATTATGATTAAGTATTTATTTGCCTTAACATGTTTTCTATTGGCTGCTGGTTTTGTCTTTGCTGAAGATGTGAGAGTAACGGTTTCTCTTGTTAACGAACAAGGGGTCGGTAAGGAAATCGGCACGGTCACAGCATCAGACAGTAAGTTCGGACTTATACTGACGCCGCAATTGAGCGAGCTGGCGCCAGGCCTGCACGGGTTTCATGTTCATGACAAGCCTGATTGCGCTCATGCCATGAAAGACGGAAAAGCAGTTGCGGCGCTTGCAGCAGGCGGGCATTACGACCCTGCCAATACAGGCAAACACGAAGGGCCATTCGGCAGCGGCCATCTCGGTGACCTTCCCGCCCTGTATGTTGCTGCGGATGGAAAGGCAACCGTTCCTGTTCTTGCCCCGCGCCTCAAGGTGTCGGACATCAGGGAGAGGGCCATTATGATTCATTCAGGCGGTGATAACTACTCAGATACACCGGCCCCGCTCGGCGGCGGTGGTCCCAGAGTAGCCTGCGGCGTAGTGAAGTAACGCAGAAAAAGGCTGACCCCGTACGACACTATTCCCCTGTATTTGCAGGCAGTGTGGATGTTTTTAGCGATTGCTGCAGCTTACTGCTGAATATTCTATAAAAGATATGCTTTCGAAGTTTGCCTTTAACCCCGCAATGAACTCATCTTTGCCTTCCATCTTCTCCGAGTAATACAGCATTATCTTTGAATGGTAGTATTGCAGCTTTTTCATAAGGTTATGAAGGCTGTTATCTTCTATGGATTTCATTTTTGTTATATCGAGACCGATTGCCTTTTTTTCGGTCTTCAGGTAATTCAGTATCCTCTTGTACAGTTGCTCGCAGTTAATGTCATCCATTATTCCCCGGAGCTCAAGGCATATATGCTCAGTACTCATGTTCCCTTTCAGTTTCAGTTCCAGATAGTTGAACGACATGTCCGGCAGACTGCGGCCTTTAAGCGGCGAGGCAAGGAACTGCAGGAGCGGTTTGCGGTATGAAGTGACGTATGTCGAAGGCTGCCGCACATCTCCAATAAACTTCAGTTTAAGATATTCCTTAAAGGCAAACCCCTGTCCCAGTTTTGTGAGCGATTTCTGGGCCGCGGTCTTTTTTCCTAATATCCTTCTGTATTTCTCTTCAATGTCCATCGCAAGCATTCTTGTGTTTTTATTGGGCAGATACGGCTTCATAATGTCGATTGCGGAATAAAAATTCCTGGAATCCTGTTTCAGCTTTTCATTTCTTTTCTTTTTCCACGGGTCCTGATACCTGAGGGTATATTCGTAACCGGTAATGTACGTATCACACATCCTCATTATTGAGGGCCCAAGATCATGGAAATCTCTTTGAAATGCCTCTTTAAGAATATGCTGGGACTCTTTTTGAGTAAAGTTCGGGTGGTCAAACCAGATCCTGTGCTGTCCGTGCCATTCTTCATAAGGCATGTCGGTGCGGAGTTTCCCGTTTTCTTTGTACTCCTTATATAACGCTGTCTGAGGAAGAGGACCGAGCTGCATGAACTGGGCAAAGTCAGGACGGAGGGCCTTCATATATTCGACCTCTTTCCAGATATTTTCTTTTGTATGATGTTCCTGAAACAGGATACTGGAAGCCAGGACCGACACGCCGTGGTTCCTCAGGTCCCCGAAAAGCTTCGGCATATCTATCCCCTGGTTCTTCTGGTAATTTTCAAGATACGATTCTACTCCCAGCCAGAGGAAACCCACGCCGAGTTCAAAGACATTTTCTATCCCGAAATCCATTATTGTCTCTGCAGATGAAAAGATCCCGAAGTAATATGCTTTATCATGTTTTTTCATCAGATCAAGAAGCTCCATCGCCCGCTTTTTGTTTTTGAGAAAATTTTCATCCATGACAAAAAAGTCATTGCATCCGAACTTTTTCTCCATCCTCAGACAAATATCAAACAGCTCTTTACCTGTCTGATAAAATGGAATATGCTCGAACTTGAAATTATGGGTTGTACAGCAAAAACGGCAGCGGTTGGGACATCCCACACCGGACAGAAGAATGCCTGACTTGCTCATAAGCGGTATCCCCATAAACCGTTTATTTTCAGCGGAAGGTATCAGCGGATGTTTTATCGGGGCGTCAACCTTCTCATTGAATAATTTTCTTAACCACCTGACCCCTTCACCGCGGGCGACATAATCACAGTCAATTAATTCTTCTATATCAGGAATCTGCGTGCCGTGCCCGCCGAGGATTATTTTTGTCTTCGGGCTGTGTTTTCTTGTCAGTTCAGTCATCTTCTTGGCTTTCTGAAAGTTCGGGGTTATAAAGGAAATACCGACATAATCGTACCCTTTTTTAATTTCCTTGATAAAACGGTCCATCGTGGGAAAATCCAGGACAACGGCGGGATACTCGATATTTTCAGCCATAAGATACAGGCCGAAGCTTCTATGGTTATAACGAAGAGAAAAGATCCCCTGTTCTCTCGTTATCTGATTGTGATACAGCTCCATGATATTCTCTTTGCGTCCATATTCATCATCGACGCCATACGGCTTAAAGACAGACGTTAATAAAAGTTTCATTTAAATCTCCTTAGCTATTTGGCAGGATTGGAGAATAATACATATAGATATTCGCTCTGATTTAGTTGCAAAGCATTGAGCAGTTGTGAGGCATTGAATTGCGGGTAAACCTTATGGGGAGTGATGCGGACAACGATCTCTTTAAATATAAATACATTTCTCTAATTACTACCTTAATTATTATAGTATCATAATAAGACAAACCGGGTCAATGTCAGGTCAACAAAGATATTGTCTTTAACAGACATATCGTATTATCATTAATTAATTTTTAGCCATGATTACAACACTATTTACAATCGGGCATTCCGGGCGATCACTGGATGAGTTTATTGCACTCCTCAAGCAGTATAAGATAACTGCGCTATGCGATGTGCGGTCAACGCCATATAGCAGCCGCAACCCGCAATTCAATCGTGGACCACTTCAACAAGATTTAAAATCACGCAACATTGATTATATATTCCTCGGCGAAGAACTGGGTGCAAGATCTAAAGATCCTTCTACCTACGTGGCAGGGAAAGCGCTATTTAGTAAAATCGCCGAACTGCCATTATTCAAGCAGGGATTAGAGCGTATCAAGCTCGGAATGGAAAATGATTATGTCCTTGCCTTAATGTGCGCTGAAAAGGACCCTCTTTCATGTCATCGATCAATTTTGATATGCAGAAATTTACGAGATGCAAATATCGATATTCGTCATATCATCGACAGCAAATCAATAGAGACACAATCTGATTTAGAGCAGCGATTAGTAAAGCAGTTAAAGATATACCCTGATCTCTTTAAAGATAAGGGACCATCGGATCTGGTTGAACGTGCATATGATATTCAGGGTGATCGCATCGCATATGTCGAGAAAGACGCTCAAATGTCTTCATTGATCAGAGAATAAATTAAAGCAGATTGTTAAGTTGCAGACATTTTGTAAAATATGCAGGCCTGGCCCCTACCCTCGTTTCGTTCCATGGGGTTGCGGCGAGTCAAGTATAATGTTTATAATGACAATATCGGAGGGATGCATGATAAATATTCAGAAAAAATATATTGTTAACAGCAAGGAGAAAAAAGTTGCTGTCCAGATTCCTATCGGGACTTTCAATAAAATTGAAACTGCATTGGAAGACCATGCTCTGGGACAGTATATTCTTAAGACAAAAGATGAAAAACTCTTCTCTGTTAAAGAAGCCAAAAAGTACTACGGCAAGAGAACCCGCTCTTGAAATTCGAGACCTTCTACAAGCTTTCTAACTTAGACCTTCTCTTGCAAAAACTTCCATAAATGAGCTTCGTAGTGAAACTAGCTGTAGATTCAAAATTATTGGTTAAAGACCTACAATGTACATTTTACTTGAAATATCCGAAAAGAAAGTTATGTGTAGAGCATGAGGTTGACGTCCGTAAAACATCCGTGCGCTCTTTTTGCTGAGACGTTGGGGACGGTCTTAACTATATAAACTAGTACGCTATAAGTTAAAAAAATTACGAACGTCTCCCAATATTTCTTGTTTGCCGGTTTTATATCAGTTCTTTGAGTGCGGGACGCAATTTATGGGGTCCTTCTGAGAGCATAAGACCGTTGATAGGGTGAAGAATTAATGTTGTCTTTCAAGTTCACGGCGGGACCATCCTCATATCTACAGGTTCTTCAAATGAAAATTCGTTTTCCTCTGCAGAATCGCGCTTTGATGATACCATCACGTGAAATTATGAGACCAGGATACTTCTGCAACCAGTGGTTGCAGTTTTAGATTATCTTTGTATGTTTCAAATATTTTCTTCATCTCCCATGAATTTCTGCTCGAAAGACCCCTTCATATCAGGGAATTCTTTCGGTGAAGGTCCGTGTGACAAGATGAATCCACGATGCCCTGTCGCCATTTGGAAACTATTTTCATAAATGTTCTCCTATGCGAGGTAAATTCAACAATGTGCCTGTTAACGGTCCGGTAAGCTTCTGCCTTGCAGTTATGATCTATTTTTCAACCTGAGAAATTCTATGAGTCATTCGTTTTAAATCTCTTTTATCAGCCATTCCCCACGTGTCCCGCTTTCATATAAACTGTAGAATGAGCCGTTTAATGTTAAACAGTTCAAGCATAACATACAGAATCAGAGTTGATGGAATCGAAGAAGCCGCATGAGATAAGAAAATATCGAGCTTTAGAGCTTCCTCATTTTCACATTTACGATCTTACGCGCTTGCGCTTTTTTTGCTGATCGCTGATTGCTGAGAACTGAAAGATAGATTGGAGTTCCCCCGGTTCCATCATACGTAATCGACACCACCGGAGTCCCCGTCTTCTTCTCGATCTCCTTAGCCATCGCCTCAGTGATCAGCGACGGACAGCAGAACGCCGGGCTTGTCTGGACGAACAGCGCGACATTGGGATAGTGCTTCTTTATGTAGTAGATCTTCAATATATTGTCCATCGATTCCCGGTATCCTCTCCACCCTTTCTTCCTGCATACAAAACAAATATTTGTTAACAGGTTTTGATATACTATGGATATTAGAAATTCTATATAGGAGGTAAAAATAATGTCAAAAGCTAATGTGGTAACGATTGATCACATTGTAGTTAAAAAAAGTGATGTCGATAGAGTTAAAAAGATATTTGACGTTAAAGATAATGCTGAAGCTGTAAAAAGGGCATTGGATATGGCATCCGGTAAAATCGAACTTGAGAGTATCTTTCGGAAATTCAAGGGCGCAAAAATAAAAAAGGTCTATGCTTAAAAAGCTCGTAGACAAAAAGGATTTTCAGGCAATAAAAGAGATTTTCGATTTCAAGGTTTCCTTCGTTTGAAGAAACTGCTCCTGCATTTAAGCGCCCCAACAGCTTGAGCCGCTTTAACCTGTTCAAACAGTTTCTACAGAGACGAGCCGCTTCGACGCCGAATACTTGAGATACGGAATAATAATATCATTCTTATTCCCCCCCGTCCCATCATACGTAATCGACACCACCGGAGTCCCCGTCTTCTTCTCGATCTCCTTTGCCATCGCCTCGGTAATCAGCGACGGACAGCAGAACGCCGGGCTTGTCTGGACGAACAGCGCGACATCGGGATAGTGCTTCTTTATGTAGTAGATCTTCAATATATTGTCCATCGATTCACCGGTATTCTCTACCCTGATATTGTATTCCGACAGGATCTTCTCCGGAGATTCATCATATTCATGATCAGGTTCTTTCAGGACCCGTTCAAAATATTTATAATATGTCTTCTCCAGTATGGTTGCAGTGGCAAACAATGTTTTTGAGGACAGGACGTTCAGGTATTGTCCTTCAATAAACCACTTCCTGAAATATTGTCCGGATATCATCTTGAAAAATGAGCTGAAGGGGGTCGTAATGACCTCACCGCCGTTGTCTTCGATAAAATGTATCAGGTCCTGGTTCATCACTTCATTGTCCCGCACATACAGATCACCGAAGATCGCTATCTTGGGCCTTGGTTCGGAGCTTACTGCGATGTTCTCAAAATACGATACTGCCTCGGCAACGGCAGATTCCTTTGACCGGTTACCGAGAAAGGCATCTGTCAGGATATCAATGCTCTTTTTAATTGCCTTATCTGTTTTCCCCTTTTCTTTTTCATAAGGCCTTATCCTGCATCCGATTTTTCTGATAAGCCCTCCGAACATATAAGCAAAATATGAGTTTATCGGAAGTTTTACTGATAGATCCACAAAAGACATACTGCCTGTATATATCTCTGCTTCCGACATGCCGTGCCCATAGGAATGCAATATGTTCTTTATATGATGGGGGAACATCTTGAGATTGCAGGCCAGTGTTGTGGACATTATCCAGAGTACAGTATTCGCAGGGTCAAGATCATGCTTTTCCACATAATCAATAAATTCCTGGGCAATTATATTAAGCGGGATACACTGGCCGCTGTTAAGCCGCAGGCTTTTCTGAATACTTGTGTCCGTCTCTTCCAGAAGCCTTGCGTCTATGCCTTCACTCTTAAGATTGGCAATAACCAGCGGCATGCTGATGTTGTCCCAGTTCGGGATAATAAGTGTTTTATCAATAAAGTGATTTTTTCTTGCCGGAATAAGCGACGGAGCATATATAACAGGCGCCTTTGTCCTGTCTGAAATATGAGCTGAATAGTGATTTCTGAAGGACCGGACCGCAGCCTCGATCCTGGTCTCATAACCCACACTTGAAGAATGTTCATCCAGCTGAAGGATGAGATAGGGCTTTTCATGGGACTCCATCAGCTTTTTAAAATACTCTACTGCAAAGGAATCAGGCGAACAGTTGAAAGAGGTCACATATACCGGATATGCCCTGTCGGTTTTAGCAACAACCTCTGCCGCCTTCAGGATCTCCGAGGCATAATGCCAGGGCAGTTCATTGCAAAGCGGCTCGATTGACGCAACATCTTCACGTGTATATGACAGCATGTCCTGATAAAACGCCTTAATGCCCTGTGAAGCGAATATTCCGGGAATTCCGCTGTTCATGGATGCAGGGAGTATTGAATAAGGCCTGCCGATAAACACAACGTGTATATCATCGGCGCTGACTGACTCTCTTCTGTACATTTCTTTTAATCTGGACGAGCATGATTCCTTGAATTCAAGCGCCCTGTCATATGCTCTGGAAACATCAAAATAACTGATATCATGATTTATGATCGGCTTCAGAACATTATAGAGCTGGGCCTTTGTATAGATGGGATTGTATAAATAATTGACCAGGGGCATAAGAAAGCTGTTTGTGCCGGCCGGAGTACTGATATTGGAAACAAGTGAAGATGAAAATTGAGTATAGTAACAGAACTGGCGTCTTACATTCTTTTCATCCTGCTTCTTTTCAAGATAAAATGGCATGAATACATAATCCGCCCTGTCCAGAAGGTATTTTACATGGCCGTGCAAAGCTGTCATCGGCGCGCAGAATTCAGCGCCTGCAATACGCTTCCCCTCTTTTACCGCTTCAGTATAAGGCTCACTGGTCATGGTCTTTATGGACAGCTGATCAAAGAAATATTTCCACATAGGAACATCTTCATACAGGTGGAGGGCTGACGGAATTCCGACAGTGACATATTCCATGGCCGGATCAAAGGAAAGGACTTTTTTCCTTTCTTTAAGCAGGTCGAAACCCGAAAGATTATTGTTTATATATTTTTTCGTATCATAATCCCTGCCGCACAGGAACCCATATGCGACACGTTCGCCATCAACATCGGCAATGGTTATTTTGCAGTGGTTGGTGCAGAGTCCGCATACTTCAGACTTTATCGGGATCTCTTTTTTATAAAGCTTTATTCCTTTGAACCTGCTTTCTTCTGCATCCTGTTCGATAAGCATCAGCGCTACCCCGAGCGCCCCTGTGAGATGACAGTACCTGGATACGTGTATCGGTTTATTCAGTCTCTGTTCAAAGGCTGCTATAAGGGCCTTGTTCTTTGCCGTCGCCCCCTGAAAGCATATTGTATTTCCTATACTGCTTTCGATCGCGACCTTTGTCAGATAGTTTTCCCTTATGGAGTGAAGCACGGATGCGAGGACTTCATCGACTGAATATCCCTCGCTTAAATAATGATTGATGTCCCTCTCCATGAACACCGTGCATCTGTCGCTTGCGATCGGCGCCCTTTTGCCTTCGGCCCTTGAGGAATAATCAGACAGGGGGCACCTTAATTTGAGCGCCTGCTCTTCGATAAAACTCCCGGTCCCGGCAGCACACACATTGTTCATTGCAGAGAAGGTGACCAGGCCCTTTCTCAAAGTTGTGAATTTTGAGTCCTGCCCCCCGATCTCGATTATGGTGTCTACTTCAGGATCAAGTTCAAAGGCAGCGCGGGCATGGGCGGTGATCTCATCGATTATGATATCTGCCCCGATAATCTTTCCGGAAAATTTCCTTCCGGCGCCGGTGGTCCCTGCCCCGATGATCTTCAGATGAATAGCATTCTTTTCAATAACATCATCAATTGATGCAAATAATTTCCGGACCGCGTGGACAGGCCTTCCTGCGGTCCTTGTATAAAATCCCGCAAAGACTTTCCTGTCCCTGCCCATCAGTACCGCCTTTGTGCTTGTAGAGCCGATATCAATTCCCATGTAAACTTCATATTTATTTGAAGGTACAAGTTTTTCGTAAATATCAACTTCCACCGGGTACATGTCCTCCGGATCGAATGCGGTATATTCATATTTCTGCTCACTGCTGAAATCAGGATAGTCAGAGAGTTTCAGCCTGAGCGGCTCATAATAATGCTTCTTTCCCAGAGGCTTGTGAATAAGGATATCATCCACAGAATTTATATCTGTCGTGTTAAGCTTGTCCAATTCGTCTAAAAGATTTAATCCCGCTCCGATAGCCCCGTAGAGATACGACATTTCATCTGTAATAATATTTAAGCCGATAATTGATTGAATATGTCTGGCAACAGCCTTGTTCCTTGATACCCCGCCGGTGAATATAATGGGAGGATTTGTTTGTTCGCCTTTCATCAGCGTATCCACTATATTTTTTGCCAGCCCGTAACACAGGCCGTCGCAGATCTCTTCCAATGAGTAACCTTCCTGCTGCGCATGGACCAGGTCTGTTTTTGCGAATACAGCGCACCTTGTGGCGATCTTCGGTATGACTCCTTTGTTGTTGAACGCGATCCGGCTCAGTTCCTCTATCCCGCTTAAGTTCAGCCTCCTTGCCTGCTGGTCCAGAAAGCTGCCTGTGCCTGCCGCGCATGAACTGTTTGATTTGAAGTTCCGGTAAGCGCCGCTCTCATCAAAGGTTATTAAACCGAACCTTTCACCCCCGACTATTAAAATGGCCCCGATCTTGTCATGAAAATGCCGGGCAGCTGTAATTATTGAGATCCGGTTATCATATTGACCGCTGACTTTAATGACCGCCGGGGTTGAGGATGTGGATGCGATCCCGCAAATTCGGGACAGATCAAAATCATTCAGGATCTTTCTGACAGTTTCAATGATATTACCGTGATGGAATTCATAAGCGGTCTTAACGATTTCTTTTTTCAGGTCCATTTCAACAATTGAAACAGATACTGATCCGATATCTATACCGAGGATGTTTGAATTGTTTTGAGTTTTCATTTCAATACCTGTTATCAGTATGTCACTTTAGAGAATAAAAAGCCGCGTTTTTTACTGACTACTGTCTACTGACTACTGTTTATTCTGCTATACCCCCTAATCCATAACCCCTATCCCTCTTTATTTAAATACCACTTAATTCCCCGCTTGTCCACTGAGAAAAACTAATACGACTATATGTTTCCGTAGTGGGCAGGAATCCAGTGCAGGGGCGAACAACCGTTCGCCCCTACGGGAAGCTTGCATTGAATTACAATCAGTGATATATATCTTATAAAAGACAACTCAGGAGGTGAAAAATGAACATGCAGGAAGAAATAGCAAGGGTAGCTTATGAACTCTATGAAAAAAGTGGTTTTATCAATGGCAGAGATTCTGAGAACTGGCTTGAGGCTGAAAGGATAGTGCTCATTAGACATGCCAGCCAGGACATAGAAGAGCCCGAAGGAGAAGAACCCTTCATTGCTGAAGAAGGACTTAAAGAAGAGGTTGAAGGAACAGCGCCTATGTATACAAGGCAGAATAAAGAAGAGTATACAACCGTAATTGAGGAGGTGGAGGTACAGAGCCCGGCACTTGGAACAAAGAAGGACCTTGCTATCAGGGCAGAAAAGATCAGACCCGTAAAACAGGCTGCCGCTAAAGAGAGAAAAATGCCTCAAAAGAAAACAGTCAGGAAAAGCAGGGAAAAGTTCCTCTAAGAAAAAAAGAGGACACAGTCCTGTCCATTAACTCAGTCTTATTGTCATTCCGGCTTGTCCGGAATCTTCCTTTAAGAAGGATTCCCGACCTGTCTGCCGACAGGCAGGCGCGCTTCGCTTGCGGGAATGACGACATTTTCCCGGAGCCATAGTTTTTTGACAGGGGAGCAAGGAATATAGTCAAAAGTGACGAATCTCGAATGCTTGGAATTTATGCAGCGTTACTTGCCTCAACTCAGGTTTCGCTGGGCTGGTTTTCGCAAGTTTCATAAACAGGTTTGTAAACGTCTCGGTCGACGTGTAACTGAACTGGGCCTTTCCGGCTTCACCGCCTATAAAGATTATCTTAGTGACCATCATGAAGAATGGCGAATCCTTGATTTGATTCTCAGGATAACAATTTCCCGTTTTTATCGTGACCGGGGAGTATTCGACATATTATATTCCAAAATACTTCCGTCACTGGCGAAGGACATATTACGAAGCGGAGGGAATGAGCTTAGCTGCTGGAGTGCTGGCTGCTGTTCAGGTGAGGAACCCTACACCTTAAAAATACTATGGAAACTTTGCGTGGTACCCGAAATACATCAGGATTTGCCTCTTCGAATCATCGCAACAGATATTAATCATGATGTGCTTAAACGTGCGAAGGATGGTTATTACTCAGAGAGCAGCCTCAGAGATATTCCAAAAGAACTGGTCCAACAGGCTTTTACACAGTCTGGAAAGTTCTACACAATCAGGAAACCTTTCACAGCGAACATCGAATTTATGGAACAGGATATTCGTAAACAGTCACCAGAGGGACTCTTCCACGTCATATTCTGCCGTAACCTTGTATTCACTTATTTTGAAGAATCCTTACAGCGGGAAATCCTTGAGAGAATTTTAGGAAAACTTTATCACGGAGGGCTCTTGGTTATCGGGATACACGAATCTATACCCAAAGGATCCGTTAACGTTATCCGGTATGACAACGCTCCCGGTATTTATCAGAAGACAGATTGATTTTCCATCCCTCTGACAGTATCCCTTTCAACATCTCTGAATACTGTTTACCTGCTTCGTCATCGGCGACTATCTCAATATCTTCCGGTCGTGTCACCCCGATGCCTGGTACAACCGTCCTCAGCATCTACTGTATCTTACCCCTCATTATTCACAAATTTATCTAACTATGGAAGGTTCGCCGCTACTTGATTCATATCCCTTTTCGAATATAATTAAATTGACAATAAAAAAAACAAAAAAGGAGGGAAAATATGGTACTCCGTTTTGGTGAAATCACAGATGAGGATAGATTCATAAGACTTGAACATAAGTGTACAGAGATTAGAAAAACATTGATGGGGACACTGCTGCTGGCAAAGGATTTATATAAAGATGAATTGCTTAATAGCCAAGGTGAGGAAGTCAAAAGGGTTTTGGAGGAAGCTGAAGAGGCTTTTGTGGATAACTCACTAACAAACAGATTTGCGAGACTTGAAAATTTACTTGATGTGATACAAAAAAGATCGCAGGGATTATACATGCTGATGGAGTATCTGTCAAAGCAATAAAACAGGCAAGCTTTCAGCTATAAGCCATCAGCTCAAAACGACAGACAGAAGAACTTCTGGTCCCAATCTAGGGAAGCGATTACGGCATGGGTCAGCGAACTTGCCGGCAAGGGATTTCATGTGAGAATGCACCGCCGGGGACTTAAGGGAAGGCTTTCCGGTCATGAAGAGGAACAAATGCTCGATGATGTTTTTCTCGAGGCGTTGAAGGATGCGGGTACGCCGGGACATATTTCTTTTGAAGATCCTGATGCCGTCATCGCTGTTGAAACAGTCGCAAATTGGGCAGGGTTTTCGCTCTGGAGCAGGGAGCAGTTGCAGAGATATCCCTTTATACGGGTTGATTGACTGGAAGTGGACGAATGTCCTGTTTAAAGTGCCAGATACCCGTCAGGGGCCAGGCTCGTAGCCAGCATCACCATATTAATATCACGATGCGATGTCCAGGTGTCAGTTTCTCTGTTAACACGTTCGAGCCAGAACGCCTCAATTGTTTCACCCAACGGGACATATTGCATTAAGCTTTCGATCCGCGAATGCAGAGGACCTTTTCTTTTTGAAAGGTCCTGAATTTTGCCCGATCAATCCCCGCATTTTTTCAACAGCATGTAATCCAATCGATAATCCCAGTTCCCGAAATGCAAGACGGTAATCAGCAGGAAGCTTAAAGGGATTCTCTCTCATGCAGGATTCCAGACCAGGCAGGGAAGAATCCAGTAAGGTCTCCAGCAGGCTGGTTTGCTCAAGATCGCTGTTGATAATCAATTGCCCCAACTTGGAAGCATTACACAGGAGATCGCCGATACCAAGCGGGTCATCTGTGACCCAGCTTTGTCCTTCACAGATATCGGCCATGTCGGAAATTTCTTTGGTGAGGTCCGGTCGCGCAGATCTTTTAGGATCTTTGTTCGCAGTTGCCCGAAGCTGATTATAGGTGATGAATCCGTCGAGAGGATCGTGATGTCCCATGGATTGTACGAGCGGATAGGAGAGGTCTATGCTCATTTTCCAGTACATGCGCTTCTTGCCGCCGGACAGTGGAACATAGGTAAATCCTGCATGGGCCGTTTTCGCAAGCTCTATCGCCCATGTATTATAGGTTGGATCACCGGTGACCCGGCTTACACGATTAAGGGCGTGCATCCATTTCGTAAGGTAATGATAGTACTGTCCGTCCCGGTCCCATTCCAAACGTTCGTTCAAGGGATCGGAGGGCTTCCGTTCATTCATCATTTTCCCTATCCTCAGCCCCCCTTTCGCAGGGTGCATTTTGCCCTCCTGTTCATTAAGCCCGCTGATCCAGCCGGTCCGTTTATCATCTTCACGATGCCGGCCGAGTATGTTATGGACCTGATCGACGAGGCGCAATGCGAGGTGTTTGTATTTTTCATCACCCGTTTGATTATAAAACTCCAGGAAATTGCAGACAGCAAAGGCATCAGTCCATAGGTAGCGGCGCGGAGATCTTCCAGCACCTGAAAGCCCGGTCAGATCGGCAAATTCCATCATGATTTCAAGGGCCGTGGACCTGGCCATGTTTTGCTTCAGCGTCTTGTCTGTCATTTGTTCGTGTTTAAATGTAACGGTCTTTCCGCAGACACAGGTTACGGACCTGTCAAATTCAAACAGGGTGACATCGTACCCCCTGCCGCAATATAAACATCGGATAGCCATCTACTTAAAATTATAAGATGAACGGCCCGTTGATGCAATAAAAGATATATTTAGAAAGTGCAAAAGTGAGTGATTAAGAAAGATAAAAAGATTGCTTTACTGTTTTTTCAAAACGCTGCTGATGAAAAGAAGGGCAATGCCGTCTGCGAGGAGCAGGAGGTTCAGTGACGCGCTTACAGCATGTAATTTTCTGAACTCTTTTCTTGCCGGTGAATCATCGGCCTCTACTTCAAACGAATGGACCTCCTGCTTAACTCTTATTATTTCGGGATGCAATTTAAATATTATAAAGAGGTTAATTATGACTGCGCACGCGATAAGGACCAATGACATTTTAAAACCAGTTTTTGCAAGGAGGGACCGCACTGTCATTATCAGTACGAGTGAAAGGACTGAAAGCGCCAGGTTATACATGAAATAACCATTGAAAAGCTTCCCCACGATCTTTCCTGCCATGTCCCTTTCAAAAGACCTGAAAATGACCGGGGTAATTATAAAAGTAAAGATGGAGATACCTCCCACCCAGAGTGAGAGAGCAAGATAATAGCAAAAGTTCCAGATGTTGTTCATATAATAATTATACTGCAAACGGCAGCGTGCCTGGAGTTAAAATTTTAACTTCTCGCCGTTAATTATGTCCTGAAGGGCCTTCTTGTTTATTAACCTGATCCTTCTGCCGCTGACCTCAAGTACCCCTTGTTCACTCAATCTGCGCAGTATCCGTGAAAGTGTTTCCGGTATTGTTCCGAGAAGGCTCGCGAGCTGGCCTTTTGAGATATCCATCTCTACAATGTCGCTGCATCCCTTCCTTTCACACAGATAGAGAAAATATGCGGCAAGCCTGCCGGGGACTTCCTTGAGTGAGAGGTCTTCGATCATCCTTGTGAAGTGCTGAAGGCGCATCGCAAGGTTGGCCATCATGTTCATTACGACTGAGGGCTCTTTACGCACCAGGGCCAGAAAGTCTTTTTGCGGAAAGAACAGCGCTTTAGTCTTCTCCATCGCATCAGCATGCGCGGGATACGGGTTTCCTGCAAAGGCTGAAACCGCGCCAAGGAGTTCCTTAGGGCCGACTATATGGAGGATCTGCTCCTTCCCCTCCGGAGAAAGTTTGTATACCTTGACCCTGCCTCTCATAATAATATAGAAACCCGTGGACTCACATCCCTCAGAGAAGATATTTTCCCCTTTTATAAATTCATTCTCCTTTAATATCCCCTGGAGCATCTTCAGTGACGGCCCAGGCAGATTATGGAAAAGCGGGATGTTCATCACAGGAGATACCTGATGTGTCTTTTTCATGTTCATATTGATTACTTTAATACCATGACTGCGCGCTTTATGTCAAAAGTGAAAATTAATAGTGTTATTTGACATAAGTCAAGGTTATCCTGCTCAGCACGGTTTAATATAGAACCAGAGAATAAATCAATTACGGACATCGTAATAATATCAATTAAAGGAGGAACATTATGTTTTGTAATCAATGTGAACAGGTATCAAAAGGAGGAGGCTGCATCAAGATCGGCACATGCGGGAAAAAACCGGATGTCGCCGCCCTGCAGGACCTGCTGGTATACGCACTCAAGGGGCTTTCACTATATGCAGTTGAAGGCAGGAAGAAGGGGGTCATTGACGCTGAGACTGATGAGTTCGCAGTAGGCGCCCTTTTTTCTACACTTACTAACGTCAACTTTGATGCTGAAAGATTTGTGACACTCATTAATAAATGTGTTGAGTTAAGAGAGAGACTGAAAGCAAAGGTCAGGAAGGCAGGCGGCCGTGCTGATTTTAGCGATGCTTCTGCTTCATTTGTTTCTGAAGGAACAGCAGCAGGCATGGTCAAACAGGGTGAGGCAACTACCATTACTCCCAATGAGGTCAATGCGGACATCTCATCACTGGAGCAGACGACTCTGTACGGTCTTAAGGGAATTGCGGCATATGCCTATCACGCGCAGGTCCTCGGTCATAAGGATGATTCGGTTTATGCCTATGTATATGAAGCATTGAGTTCAATGCTAAATAAGGAACTATCAATGGAAGACTGGGTGGCCCTGGCCCTTAAATGCGGAGAGGTCAACCTGAAGGCCATGGAATTGCTTGACGCTGCCAACACCGGAAAATACGGTCATCCCGTCCCGACAGAGGTCCCGCTGGGCGCAAAGAAAGGGAAAGCGATACTGGTATCCGGTCATGACCTTTTTGATCTTGAAGATATATTGATACAGACAGAGGGCAAGGGAATAAATATCTACACTCACGGCGAAATGCTCCCTGCTCACGGGTATCCTGAATTAAAGAAATACCCGCACTTCTACGGTCATTATGGCACTGCCTGGCAGAACCAGCATATGGAATTCGCGGAGTTCCCCGGAGCGATAATCATGACTACCAACTGTCTGCAGAAGCCGCATGACTCTTACAAGGCAAATGTCTTTACCTGCGGATTGGTCGGCTGGCCGGGTATCACTCATATTAAAGATCATGATTACACCCCTGCGATAGAACGAGCGCTCCAGCTCACGGGCTTCATCGAGGATGCTGCCGGCAAGAAGGTTATGACAGGCTTTGCGAGGAATGCTGTCATGAGTGTTGCGGACAAAGTGATCGACGGTGTAAAAAGCGGGGCCATAAGGCATTTTTTCCTTGTCGGCGGATGTGACGGCGCAAAGGCCGGCAGGAATTACTACACGGAGTTTGTGGAAAAAGTACCGAAGGACTGCGTAGTGCTTACCCTGGCATGCGGTAAATTCAGGTTCTTTGACAAGGACCTCGGCGACATCGGCGGTATCCCCCGTCTGCTTGACATAGGGCAGTGTAACGATGCCTATTCCGCAATACAGATCGCAGTTGCGCTCTCCAAGGCATTCGGGGTAGGAGTAAATGAACTGCCGCTCTCGATGGTGCTATCCTGGTATGAGCAGAAGGCGGTCGCAATACTGCTGACACTGCTCTACCTTGGTATAAAGGACATAAGACTGGGCCCGACACTGCCCTCGTTCTTAACGCCGAATGTGGTGGACTTTCTTGTTACGAATTACAATATCAAGTCCATCACTACACCTGAAGAGGACCTGGCGGCAATTCTTAAAGAAGAGGCTATTGAAGCTTAATAATAATTTAAGGGATGGGGAAGACATCTTCCCCCATCTGCATTCCCCTTCAGGTTTTCCTCTGAAGTTCTATTAAAAAACCATAACACCACAAAAAAGAGCTGTCACAATAAGGGCATATATACAATTTTGTATAATAGAAAAATCTCATCCAGAACTTGCGTCGTATTCGTCTCAGCTTCTTATCGCAATTTCTACACATCGACATAAATAGGAAGTTATACTAAATACATTCTCTGTCAAGGCAGTCCCAGGTTCAGTGAGGAAGTGCCTATTCATGCAATTTCCACCTCCAGTTGTACAGGTTTGCGGAGCGCAGCGGGGCAAATCGCCTGCAACGCGGTGTTTGGCGGCATTGCACCTGAGAAAACCGAAGCAAATTGGTTACAATTTACCTGAGGGTGTAAACCCTGTAGTTTTCGTTGGTATAGGCAGACTTGAACTCTACAACAGGTATTGTCGATCCGTTGAATTCCGTGGAGTCATCACTATTCCATGAGAAGACCTTTCCATATGTATGTTTCTTCTCGCCAGGCCTGGATGTGTCAACATCCAAATGCCCAAACACAATCAACACCGGCTGACCATAACGTGTTTTTATGTCACGAGCGCTTGATAACAATTCCCCAAGGGAGAGTTTATAATTCGATTCTGTAGTCCATGATACCGTTGTACCAAAACGATGCTCTCTCGGAAGATAAATCATATTTTTTGCGTAATACGGCAGAGACTCTAATAAAAAGTCCGGCTCGGGGACAATAATCGCATCATGATAAGTTGCCGATCTGTTCAGGAACTCGCCAAATGCCTTGTTTGAACTCCTTTCCATGCTGATGTCGGTCCACACCAGGTTTTTCGTCCTGGCAAAATTTGCTGAAATCAGGATAAGCATTGCAACATAGAGGCCAATATTGAACAGCAGGTGTTTTGTTTTATTCATAGACGTTTCATTTGATGATTCAATGAAAAGCCAGTAGAGAAACAAAAGGAAGACTAAAAACAACCCTTGATGTCGATAATCACCGAAATAGCCCACTCGGAACAACACCCCGAAAGCAATCTGACCACCAAGGGCAGCCAGAGGAGATTGGGTCGGTGCAAAAGGCCAAACGCGGCAAGGTAGAGTATTAGACCGAACACAGGATGCACCATTGGCACAATTTTAGAGAACGTTCGCTCCGGCTGTAACGTGGCCTCGAACAGGGAATGCTCAATATCCCTCACGCTAACAGATCGTACTGATGTCAAAATTGAATTTTCTCTGGGAATAGTGAAGGCGACGCACAACAGAACACCAGCGAAGACAATAGCAAATGGCAGGTATAGAGAAAGGCCACGCCCTTGAACGGATGCCGTCCTTTGTTCAACAACCGTATCCCATATCCACAATGCCGCAATCAGGCACGTGAGTATTGCCGAATGCACATTGGTATTCGCCAGCAAGGCCAGAACGAAAGCCAGGAACAAAGGATATATCGCTCGATTTCGGTAAAGCACCGCGCTGACAAATAACAAGAGCATACTGAGGCCATAATGCCGCACCATTACAGAGTATTCATAGAAGGGAAGAGCGCTAAAAATGAACAGGCACCTGAACCACAATGAAAACGGCGCAAAGAACATGAACACAGATACAGCGGCAAGCGCAATAACGATACTCGTTACTGGTAATATGAGTGGCGTATTTACAATCGACTTGCCGATATATAGAAGCAGAAACCATAAAATGGGATGCCCATCGTATTGGGTCAATCTGTACAGATCCACCAGTGAATTGGCAGCACGTGCTAACGATAATGGCCGAACTTCGTCACGCCAGAATTCATGCCTTGTTGCAGTGAAGATGACCAAAGTAAGCCATATGCCAAGGATGGCGACTGTGACCATTACAGACATTACGCTATCGGACGAGTCCCTGGATCTGGCCACTGATAGACATCGTCTCCCAAAAGCTTTTAGTGATATCATTAGGCGGTTCAAAATTATTATTTCAAAATCACAAAGCAGAATCGATCACGAGTACCACCAGTGGAAAAGTCATCCACCACGATTATCTCCTTCTCAAATTCCAAATGAACGGATTCAACAAGTGAATTATATAAGCTCTGAATCACCATTTCAATTTTGTTTTTCATATACAAGCACAATTAATGGTGATAACCAGTTAAGGTTTTAGCTTGTCTGATGTTTCAGGGATAGCAAGGAGCTTATCATATAGAAGCTTGGCAATGAAAGCATTCCCTTCCTCGGTGTAGTGCCCGGCACCACCTGGAAATTTGTTAAATTCTTCGGTGATAAAATAATTTTTTACCGTTTGAGGTGGCAACTTTCTAAATTCATCAATTAGATCAATATATAAAAAATTATTCTTTTTTGCTTCAGTCAATATAAATTGTCTCCATGGCTCGGATCCACTTCCCTTGTAGTCGCCCATTGTAGGAAGGTATACCAACACCAAGGTGCTATGCTTCAGCTGATTCACTTGTTGCAAGTCTTGAAATACCTTAAGTACAACTTTTTTGATTTGATTGTCATCTTGATTAGTGTTTGTAGTGTTTTTTTGGAAAAATAGTCTATTTAGATGATTAATTAAATATAATTTTCTGATTTTTTGTAGTTTGTAGTTCAAACAAACTCTGTAAAAAGAAGGTTCCGGAACTGGTACATTTTCTATAACAAGAACCCCATCTTGCAACTTTAAGACTGGTTTGCTGTAACCTCCAAATTGATCGCTTTTCATACGTCCGAAGTCATTATTTATAAAAGCAAAAATATGAATATCATGCTCTAGTTTAGTGCCGTCGCGTTTATACCAAAGATATGCTTGGTCAACTCCATATCCGCCCTGTCCTAAATTAACGGTTTCCAATCGTTTGTTGATAGAAACAAGCAGTTGACACCAATTATGATTATTATCAACCCCATAGCCGAGTGTAAATGAATCTCCGGAGCAAATAATCCGTATCTTATTTTGGGAAGGACTTAAACTAAAATCATTATTGTTACGAAATGATTGTCCGTTTGTCTGAAGATATTTCCCGTGTCCGTACATATCTTCAATATAAACATTCGGCAGATTAACCCAGCCCAACAGCGGATCATATCCAGTATGAAGCCTCTCAGCAAGAGGTTTATTGCTTAAACAACAAATTTGATAAAAGGTAGAGATTGTATGTGACAAATTTCTGCTTAATAAAACTTCACAAATAAAGAAAAGAAATATTACTGTAATCAGGTTGCAAATGATGATAACGATCAATTGACGTATTTTTATCATAGATACATACTATATTTAACATATGACGTGCCGATCTGCAAATTTACAGCACAAATCAACACCATTGAAAACATTCCGACAAGGCGTATCCGGCAGAAAATTTTCAGTTTGTAGAATACCGCATAACCATATCCCCCTCTCCGACCTTTCCTACTCACAATTTTTTTTATACTCCCGCACCCTGGCGAGCATTTTATCTTTTATGCCTTCTTCGAGAAAAGAAGCCTCGAATGAATTCATCGCGAGTGTATATATATCATTAACGGTCAAATTGAGTGCCTTGGTTATTGCTAAATAATTTTCATTGATATAACCGCCAAAGTAAGCCGGATCATCGGAATTTACAGTGACTAAAAGCCCGCGTTCCATCATTCTTCGTAAAGGATGCTCTTCCAAACGGCCTGTTACTTTCAGCCTCAGGTTTGAGAGCGGACAAACCGTCAGAGGTATTCTGCGGCGTATCAGTTCTTCCGTCAGTTTATCGTCATCAAGACAGTGATTACCGTGATCTATCCGGGACACCTTCAGCAGTTCCAATGCTTCCCAAATATATTTTGCGGGTCCCTCTTCGCCTCCATGTGCTACCGTGAAAAATCCTGCTTCCCTCGCCCTGGTAAATACATCCTGAAATTTTGAGGGAGGATTGCCGGTCTCCGCGGAATCCAGTCCCACGGCTATGATCCGGTCTCTATAAGGGAGCGCCTCTTCAAGGGTCTTCATTGCAGCGTATTCATCAAGGTCTCTGAGAAAGCACATTATCAATCCTGTTGATATGCCAAACTTGTATTCAGCATCTTGAAGAGCTTTGTGAATGCCGTTTATCACGGTTGAAAACTTAATTCCCCGCCCGGTATGAGTTTGCGGGTCAAAGAATATTTCAGTGTGAAGGACATTTTGTGAAGCGGCCTTTTCAAGATATGCCATCGTCAAATCATAAAAGTCCTCTTCTTTAGTCAATATGCCGGCCCCTTCATAATAAATATCAAGGAAGTCCTGAAGATTATTGAATCTGTATGCCTCTCTGATCTCCTCTACTGATCTATACCTGATCCGGACATTATTCCTCGTCGCAATTTTAAACATTAATTCAGGCTCAAAAGTGCCCTCGATATGGAGATGCAGTTCAGCCTTGGGAATACCTTTTATAAAATCTTCAACAGACATTTCTTTTCTCATAATAATATTTTGTAAAAGAACTGTTTAATTGGTTTAATTGGTTGTATTGGTTTTATTGGTTAACTAACTCAACCAATCCAACTAATAAAACTAATAAGACCAGAAATTTGCCCCTTCTGACTTATTCCTTCTTTGCCCCTACAAACCAGTCTTTTTTGTCGCTGAACAACACATTGAATGTTGTGAGTGAACCGTAACAGCGGGTGATATACTGCTGCAGATTTACCTTTTCACTGTCTGTAAGGTTCCCGGAGCCATTGATGTTCTGTTCAAGAACGCGGAGCTGATTGCGGACCATTACTATCTTATGGAAAAAGACATCAATCGGGACCGACTTTTCCTGCATTCCGGGTTTGCCGGGTTTCATGATCAGCTCTCCTCCATTCCATTTGTCTGAAATGGGGACCATGCCGGCCAAACCCTCTTCAATGAGGATCTCCCGGATGGTTTCTTTCAATATATTTAAATCCATAGATTGCTCCTGTAAATTTTGTTCCTGTTTAGGCGGAGGATCTGACAATTCGGTTTCCGCTTCTGCTTCTGAAAAATACTTGACACCGGCAGTGATAAAGTTGACAATCAGACGATCACCTTCTACACGCACTACTTTGCCGGTCCCGAAAATATTGTGAAAAACTATCCTGCCTGTATAGAATTCTTCCATAGTTTTAATTCAAGATTAACATAGTTTGGTTGAATTAGTTTAATTGGTTTTATTGGTTGGATTGGTTGAGTTAGTTAACAAATAAAACAAATAGAACTAATAAAACCAATAAGACCAACAAATCTGACTCTATTTTAAAAGTTCTTTCCCCCTCCTGTTGATCGCATAATCACCGGGATCACCAATAAACGGCAGGGCCAGCATCCATGGCAGCGACAAACGCTTTGGGTCTCTGAACTGTGATAAACCGATTGTCATTCCTTCATGCCCTGCGGCAGGCTGTGCCCTGTATGTACCCAATAATCTGTCCCACCATGGAAAGTTAAATCCGAAATTACTGTTCGTTTCACGTATTGTCACTGAATGGTGGACACGATGCATGTCAGGTGTAACGACGAACAGTCTTAACACTCTGTCAAATCCAGGGGGCAAAAGAAAATTACTGTGATTGAACATCGCTGTGGTATTCAGAACTACTTCAAAAATGAGCACAGCAACTGGTGAAGGGCCAAAGACCGCAACAGCTGCCATCTTGATCCCCATACTGAGATATATCTCGACAGGATGAAAACGCAGTCCTGTGGTCAGGTCAATATCAAGGTCCGCATGATGCATCATGTGAAGTCGCCAGATGACAGGGACCGTGTGGAACATAAGATGCTGCAGATATATAATCAGGTCCAGAATTAAAACCCCTATTGCGACTTCAACCCAGCCCGGCATATTATAGTTATTCAGCAGTCCCCATTGTTTTTCCTGCGCTATTAAAGACAGGTCTATTGCAAGGAGAGGGTAAATCACTCTTAACGTAACAGTACCGATCAGGACTATACCAAGATTGCCGAACCAGCGGACAGGCTTTGAAGTTATCAATTTTCGGCGGGGAGACATAACTTCCAGAACTGACATAACAACAAGAGTTCCGAAAAAGAAAGAGAGTCGTATCAGTGCTTCATTATTCATGATCTATAGCTCTAAAAAAAGGATGGAATTTGCTTAATAAAATTCTTTTAATGTATGCTCTGTTTTTGATGGATCATAGTACTGCTGAACAAGAGATTTATTCCTGATCACAGATATCCTCTCTTCCAATATCTGCCGGGAATTTCTGTAAATTATCCCAAGTGGGATACGTTCTTCCCATTCAAGGGCTTTTTTGAATGCCGCAACCCTGTCTTCAGGATTGTATTCGGGCTCAATATGATAAATCCTCTGTTTATACCAGTCATAAGTATTGATCTTATTGAATGTCACGCACGGCTGCAAAATATCAACTATTGAAAAACCCTTGTGACTTACCGCCTCTTTTATCAGCCATGTTAAATGTTTCATATCACCCGCAAACCCCCTTGCAACAAAACTGCAGTCAAGGGCTACAGCCAATGCCATTGGATTAAGCTGCTCGGAAAAAACACCGAAAGGCTGGTTCTTTGTCTTCATCCCTTCCATGCTCGTCGGAGATGCCTGACCTTTCGTGAGGCCGTATATCTGGTTATCGTGAACAAAAAGTTTTACGTTGATATTTCTCCTGATTGCATGATTCAAATGATTACCGCCTTCGCCGTAGCAGTCGCCGTCTCCGGCAACTGCCATAACAAGCATCTCATGATTAGCAAGTCTTATCCCGGTTGCAACAGGCAATGTTCTTCCGTGAAGCCCGTTAAAGGTATTGCATTTGACATAATGGGGGAACTTCCCTGCCTGCCCGATTCCGGACACAATGATAAACTGATGCGGCTCTATGTTCATTTCAATCATTGCATTTTTGAATGAGTTAAGAATGCCGTAGTTCCCGCATCCCGGACACCATGAAGGATGCTGCCCCGTGTAATCCTGTAATGTCGGCATAGGTTTCTCCTGAATTACGGAATTTCAAATACTAACATCGTTTAAATTTATTATGCTTTACTTTCTTACAGAAAATTATAAACCCTGAAAGGTGAGAATGCAATTAATTGAATATCAAGTCGCGTGTTTCGTTCTTTGCAAGGACCCTCAGGAAGACCTCCACCATTTTGGGATCAAACTGGGTCCCCGAGCAGCGTTTGAGTTCGGAGATGGCAAATTCTCTGCCGGGGGCTTTCCTGTAGGGCCTGTCAGCGGTCATTGAATCAAACGAGTCCGCAACCGCAAGTATACTTGCGCATAAAGGTATATCACTGCCTTTGATGCCGAGGGGGTAGCCTTTCCCATCATATCTTTCATGATGATGAAGAATGCCGGGGATAACGCTGTTAAGCTGTTTTATGGGAGCGATTATATCAGCGCCCTGAGCGGGATGCTTTTTTATAAGTTCATATTCTTCTTCAGTAAGTTTGCCGGGCTTATCAAGGAGCCCGTCAAAAGTGCCGAGCTTCCCTATGTCATGCAATAAACCGCACATCCTTACGTGATTTATATCTTTCTCACGCAGTCCCATCTCTTTTGCAATTTCCACTGCATAATTTGTGACCCTTTCCGAATGACCCTTGGTCCATGGAGATTTGGCGTCAATTGTTGAAATAAGCGACGTTACGGTGCTAATGAGCAATTGTTCAAGGTCTTCATAAAGCCTTACATGTTCAAGAGCGACGGTAATCTGGGACGCAATTTTTTCGGCAGTGGATAAATGTTCGGTAGTAAGCCCTCCATAATATACGGAACCGATATCAACAAAACCGAGCATTTCACCTTTGCTGACAAGAGGCACTATCATGGCTGATTTAATCCCAAGCTCATTCTGCTCCTGGTAGTAAGAAAGATTAACGCTCTCTTCAGAAATTTCAGGTATAACAAGAGGACCCTGTAGCCTCTGAATGTTATTAAAACGGGAATCTTTTATATCATAGGTCTTATCAGTGAATTTCCCAAACCCCCATTCCGTGACTGTCATGCGACCATCACCGTTTTTAAGAAAAACAGCAGCCCTGTCACAGGGTATTAATCTGCTTGTCAGGACAATGGCTGTCCTTAAAATGGAGAATTTATCAATAGAAGACAGGATCTCTCTGTCAAGCCGGGCCATTGCATTTATTGTATCTATCTTATTTGTTAATTCTGTAAGTCTGTCACTGGATTCCCTGAACAGTTTGCTGTTCTGCAGCGCAATGCCGATGCCGTCAGCCAATCCCTTCAGCAAAGCGAGATCTCTTTGCTCTACTTTCTTGATGGTTGTATAATTACCGCACATCATACCGCTCAATTTCCCTCTGAAAGATATAGGGACCAAAAGGGCGCTGTTCATGTTGAATGCTTCAGCCAGGTCATGGCTTATCATCATACTTTCTTTTGCATTATCTATAATTACTTCTTCACCGTTCAGGACCTTATCGATTGCCGGAAAGTCACCCGCCTTAAAGGTTATTGACTTTAATATGTCCTCTTCAGCAGAACTTAGCCCGTATCCCCCTTCAAATATAAAATATTTGAGTCTGTCATCATAGAAGAATAAGCCCATATTGTTGAATTTCAGATAACCCGGCGTAAAATCCAGGACCTTTCTGACAAGTTCCTTTTCTTCAAGGCTTGTATTAAGTGTCTCGACCAGTTGTAATAAAGATTTTGATGTTTCCGCTTCGCTCTTTATTTCTTCATAAAGCATTACCATTTTTTCTCGCGGCATGCTTGCGCTCGGTAATGTCGTGGACCAATCCCACGGCATGCCATTCTTCCTTGATCTTGATGGCTGAGGTTGAAACTTCTATCGGAAATTCGGTCCCGTCTTTTCTGACGGCTGTAAATTCAACGGTCTTGCCGATGGCCGGGCCTTCTCCCGGTAATTTTGAACTTATCGAAACCGTTCTTGTAAGTGCCATGATATTTCAGGGGAGCGAGAAACAGGTGTAAGTCTTTTCCGATGGCTTCCTGCTGCGTGTAGCCGAATAATCTTTCAGCAGAGGGATTCCAATAGACAATTTTACCCTGATTGTTCATAACAATAATGCCGTCCACTGCCGTTGCTGTAATTGCGCGGAATTTTTCTTCGCTCTCATACAGTAATTTCACTGTCCCGGTAAGGGCGCGCAGCGGGACCATCCTTAAGAAAACGAACACCGCCAAACCGATAACAAGCCCCAATGCCGACAACGGTAAGGTCTTTTTCAAAATTGGACGGGCAGACCGCCTTACCTCGATCCTTGCTACGACATTTCCTGCATCGAACAAATCGTGCGAACGCATAATAACGGGGGCTTCAACTGCAGCCGAATTGGACGCAATTAAACTGCCGGTCAGATCAACAATGCGGCGTGAGTCATCGTGGTCCCCGGAAAAATGACGTGACAGCAATTCTTCAAGCCTGTCCCGTTCATATTTCCAAAAATCAGGATTTTCGCCTATTTTCCCTGAGAGAAAGTATGAAAAGGTCTGCGCTTCAGATTCCAGCACCGCAGACTCATATTGATAGCTTAAACCAAAATAAATAAGGGGGAAAAGGACCGCACCTATTGCGGACAAGATGATAGCCATGACATTCGTAGTCCTGATTATCTTCTTGCTGTTGTCCTTCATTTCTTGCCTGACAGGGCGATATATCCTTCTTTGTCAAGTATCGCGCGGCCTTCCCTGGATTTAATAAATTCGATAAACTTTTTTGCAGCAGGCACGGCTTTTGGTCCTGTAACCAGAAAGAGTTTTTTATAATACGGATAGGTGCCGTCAGCGACTGTCTGGAGGCTTGGCGCCACGCCGTTTAACGGCAGCATGTGAAGTTGCCTGTTCTCGGAGATAATCAATGAAAGTGTGGACGTACCGATAGCGCCGCTGATCAGCTCTACAGCTCCCGCGCTCTCCTGGTCAGTGGGCTCCATTATCATTCCTTCCTGAGACAATGCTTTACGGACGGCTTTATCAATTTCAGGTGACATACTTCTTAAAATTACTGTGTCCGAGTCGGACTCCGGACGCAATATCAGTCTGACAGGAGAGCCGTCGGGCCACTTTTTTGTCTCGCCTGCGTATATTCCTGCAATGTCATGAAGAGTGAGATTAAGCCCTTCGATCTTCCGGGCAGTAACAAATACAAAGGGCGTTATGGCGTATTCTACAGCATCGGCCCCTTTCCGCAGTTCATCTTCCTTCAGAGACCTGCTGCTTACGGCGATGTCAATAACACAATCAACGGCGGCCTTTATCCCCCCGCTGCTTCCGAGGCTCGGAAGGACATCGATTCTTAAATCGGGGTTTGTTTTTTGAAACGCCTCTGCCAGTGCCTTAATGCTGCCTAATGCGCTGCCTGTCCCACCTATTACAAGGCTGCCATTGTGATCATACGCGTAAAGTGATGTGACGGGCAGTGACATATAAATAACAATTGACATAAGCAAAATCGTATGGATAAGCCCTGTTAAATTTGCAGAGATTTTTTTATTATGTTTCATATTATGTTCTCCCATATAAGTTTAATGGGTTACTAAAAAAGTCTGTTAAAATATAACACTTATTTAATCGGTACAAACAGGAATTCCCTTAAGTTGTTTTCTGATAAGATAACTTTACGAAGTAAAAATATACCGAAGAAGCGGGAGCGGGTTTAAAAACCGACCTTATGAGGCTTACACCTGATCAAGACTGGCAAATATTTCTTTTAATAATTCATCTACTGTAAAAGGCCTTCCATCATATTTATTAATCCTATACTTGAAGTAATGTCCGGTCTCCGCTCTCATGAGACGTGCAAACTGGCCTGTTGCGTTATTCTCTATACAGATAGAGGTCTTTGCATTGTCAAGAACCTTAAGATAATCAAATGTATCTGTTGAAGGAAACGGATAGATCTCGCTGAAATGAAGCATAGCCACTGAAAATTTGAAATTTGAACATTTGAAATTTGAAATTATCTACAACTTCTTTTATCACACCGTATGTGGAACCCCATCCAACGAGCACAATTTCGGGATTTTCATCCGCCATACAAAACAGGCGGTTCTATCTCCTGCTTGATCAGAGGAAGTTTTTTAAAGAGCCTCTTATCCAGCATTTTAATCCTTGTTTCCGCATCCTCAACGATATGTCCTTCCTCGTCATGCTCGTCACTGTCGGTAACAACAAGATGTTTTGCATCTCCGGGAACTCCGAGAGGACTTACTCCGGTTTGTGTAAATGCATGACGTTTATATTCAGAAAGATTTTTAAACGCATCCCCTCTCAATCTGTAGTCCGTATATTTAATCCTGTTCAAATCAAAATTATTAAATGTCCATTGCGAATCGGCGAGATACTGGTCAAAAATGATAATGACAGGTATCTGATATTTCTCTGCTATATCAAATGCCCTGTTTGTGAGATAAAACGCCTGCTCCGGCGTTCCCGGCGCAAATATAACTCTGGGAAATTCTCCATGCGCTGTATAGAGAGCAAACTGCAGATCTCCCTGTTCTGTCCTTGTGGGCAGCCCGGTTGCCGGACCCGGTCTTTGACCGAGCGCAATAACAATCGGAGTCTCTGTCATACCTGCAAGGGAAAGGCCTTCCACCATAAGCGCGAATCCGCCGCCTGATGTCCCTGTCATGGCCCGTACGCCGGCAAAGGAAGCGCCGAGGGCCATATTAATTGCTGATATCTCATCCTCTGCCTGTTCAACAATAATCCCGTATTCTTCTTCCTTGTCAGCAATGTAATTCATTATTCCTGTGGAAGGCGTCATTGGATAAGCGGAGTAAAATTTCAGTCCCGAAGCCATTGCGCCAAGAGCTATGGCTTCAACGCCTGCGATTAGCAGTAGGGGCGAACGGCCGTTCGCCCCTACATTAAACGAACACCTCTCGGCAATTTTTCAATGCAAAATCATACCCTGCCTGCGCCGACCTGATATTGCCCTGAACAACATCTTCACCCTTTTTGCTGAATGTATTTCTGATTGTTTCAAAGAGCGGACCCGGATCCATGCCGAGCATCCCAAGGACCGCTCCTGTAGCAACAGTATTTGACATTATCTTATTACCGCCGTGTTCAACCGCTATGCTTTCAAAAGGGACATCCAGAAAACAGGGAGCTTCGTGCTTCTCTTTGAATGCTGATGAATCATAAATAATGGTCCCTTTTTCCGTAAGTTCTTTTTCATGCTGCGATATGCTCGCCCTGTCAAGTGCAACCACTATGTCAACCACGTCTCTTGATGCCGTAACAGGTTTGTCGGAGAATCTGATCTGATAAAAATTATGCCCGCCCCTTATGCGGGATTCATAATCCTGATGGGTAAAGACATGAAAGCCTGATTTAGCGAACAGGTGCGCAAGAGTGTCTCCAATTGTCTGAAGCCCCTGCCCTGCCTCACCGCCTATTTTAATTGAGTAGTCCATATTTCAATAGCGATCAGCAATCAGCTGTCAGCAAACACAGATGTTTTTTAGTCATGCCTGCTCTGAAGTAAAAGTTTATAAATAATGTAGGTTAAGCATAACCATTACAATTTCTTTTTAAATTCACTCAGCCATCTGATATGGCTCTTCTCTTCGTTTATTATCTCGCTTAATACCCCGTCGTCTCCAATAACATCTTTTAAGCCATAATAGTAAAGCAGGGTTTCTCTCTCAAAGCCAAGTGCGAAATGGACCGCATCCTTCACTGATTTCAGATGCTCAAGCGCGGGGAGGGATTTATTCTTTCCGAGGAAAAATTCCGACTCAACTATCGCCCTTAAGTATGCTGAGACCTCTTCCGGATTTTCAATATTGCGGTCTTCCTCTTTATCTCTGAGTTCAATAAATAAATTTTCATGCTGCTGTTCCATTACCGCAAGCGCATCAAACAGGTTTTTCAACTTACTTTCTTTAGTAAATTTCTTTGACATACCTGAGTAAAAATCATAACCGAGTTTCTCCGTCTGTACAGCCTGTTCAACAATTTCACGAACTGAGAATTTTTTCATATCTTCCTCCTGATCTATGATTTTACATATTCTTTCTTCTTTAAAAACTTCCTGAGGATTCCGGGGTCAGTAACCGGCTCATGACATGTGTCCCTGAAACACGGGATGATACAATCCCTGTCTTCACCGTAAATGATAGTTGTATAAGGGTTGATAAATGAGACAGCAGTCTCAGCCAGTCTGGATGACGGTGAAGCATCAAGCGTAAGCTTAAGAGAATTAAAGTATGCGTCAAGAGCGCAAAAATAATATCCTGCGTGAATACCGATATCTTTCGCCTTCGTGGAAAAAACTTTCAATGATTTTTCTGCATATTTCAGATATTCTTCTTTTTTTGTCATAAAAGAAAGTTTAAGCAGCAGTATTATGCAGAGAGAATTTGCCGAGGGATGCGGAATGTCTTCAATACTTTTTATCTTCATTCCGAGAAGATGCTCATCTGTATCAATGAAACCGCCTTCATCCTCATCCCACAGGTTTTTTATGCATATCTCCATAATCTCATCTGCTTTCTGCAGACAGAAAAAATCGCCTGTCACTTCATACGCCGAAATCAGGGCGTCAGCAAGATATAAGTAATCATCTAATACAGCCTTTACTCCTTCAGTGTGAAAAAGCTGCTTTCCGGTAAAGTGCATTTTCATTACTCTATCAAGACTTTTCAATGCGAATTCTTTCAGTCCGTTGTCCTTTAATACTCTGTAACTCAAAAGACAGGCTGAAATGAGCATGCCGTTTATTGATGTATATAAGGTCTTATCAATAAATGGCGTCTGCCTTTCATTTCTTGATTTGAGCAATTTTGCTTTTCCGCGTTTGATCGATCCGGTAATTTCTTTTATATCTTTCCCTGTAGTTTTGGCGATCTCTTCCGCAGTCATAACAGCAAAAAGGACCCTTTTCGACCCGTCATGGTGCATCGCCCCTGCCTTATGCATCAGATGAAGGGAGAGTATCCCGTATTCGTCTTCATCGAGTGCTTTCCTGAACTCATCGTCAGTCCATGTGAAATATCCTCCTTCATCATCCGGAGTGACATCCGCGTCCTGACTGATATAAAATCCGCCGTCAGGGTCCGAGAGTACATCATTTATAAATTTAATTATTCCCTGTGCAACTTCCCTGTAAAATTCGTCGCCAAAAACAAAATACGCGCTTATATAATTTCTCAGCAGCCACGCGTTGTCATCCGCCATTTTTTCAAAATGCGGTATGGTCCAGGACTCATCAGTTGAATACCTGTGGAAGCCTCCGCCGATCTGGTCATAAAATCCGCCCTGTGCCATCGCTGTAAGGGTTTTTCTTATTACGAGTTCAACAGCATCACTCTGCTTGAGAAAATATCTGTTGATGAGAAATTCCAGCGCCCCCGGCATGGGGAATTTCGGGGCAGTTCCAAAGCCTCCGTTTTGAGCGTCAAATTGCGAAAGGATGTCCTGAACGGCCTGGTCCAGCAGTGGTTCGTTTATTTCCCCCTGTGCTGCTGGAGAGGTTTTCAATGCACTTATTAATTTTTCCGTATATTGAGAGATTTCATCCCGCCTGGTCTTATAAAGCTCAAGGACCGCTCTCAACACTTTTTTAAATCCGGGCCTTCCAAGTTTGTCATCAGGAGGGAAGTAGGTCCCTCCAAAAAATGGTTTCTTGTCATGGGTCAAAAATACACTGAGAGGCCATCCTCCCCCTGAGCCCATAGCAGCAACCGCCATCTGATATCTCTTGTCTATATCAGGCCTTTCGTCCCTGTCTATTTTTATGCTTACGAAATTTTCATTGAGAAGCCCTGCTATTTCGTCATCAAAAAAACATTCCTTTGCCATCACATGACACCAATGACACCATACAGCGCCGGAACTGAGAAATAATGGTTTATTTTCCTTTTCTGCCAGTTGAAAGGCTTCCTCGGACCATGGATACCAGTCTATTTTCTGATCGGCAGCATGTTTCAGGTAAGCTGATTTTTCTTTAGATAGCCTGTTCATTCATACAAACAACTACTGAATCTTCAGTCCCGAATTTATTTGGAACATATCTTTCGGCAAACCAGTCATTTTCCCAACGGTTGGAGTCAACAAGATATCTGAATCTGTATTCCCTGTTACAGGCAAGGTCCAGAGTTAAAGTGAAATCGCCGTTCTTCAGTTTTTTCATCCTGTTTTCAGTCATATTCCAGTTATTAAAATCACCGACGATAGTGACCATCTCAGCGTCCTTCGCAGCTTCCTTGGGCAGCCTGAATGTGACCTTGCAAATATTGTCTGATTTCAAATACTGTTTTTTCAGACTTTTTGTCTCAGCGGTTGTTTTAGGTTTAACAGTCAATTTCTTTTTCACAGGCGCAGCAGCAGCGCTGTGTGCCTTTTTCTCGATAGGTTTTTTCATTTTACCCCTCCATCCTGCATTTACAGGATTTATTGCCTTTAGTTTATTTCTTATTTTATACAGCTGTCATATCTGTTTGATAACATTATACTTGCTGTTGAGTAAATTGCCAAGTCTTAAGAGATGTTTTTTCTCCTCTTCAGCAAGAAGGTCAAATATTTTCTGTGTATCTTTATTTTCCAGTTTATTAAATATTTTCAAATAGAGATCGAGTGAATTGGTCTCAAGCTGGATGGAAAATTCAAGGATATCAGTGAGATCTCTTTTACTTTCATTCAGCCATTTCATGGCTTCATCCATCGATAAGCCGCCCTCTATTGTGCCGGATAAATGTTCTTCTCCATATTTGCCGTTTTCAATACCCATTCCTTTAATGTGCATATATTCCTGAACAAGTGTCTCCTTGTGTTTTTCCTCTGCTTTGACCAGAGAAGCGAACACACCTTTTGATTCCTCATCTGCTACCGCATCTTTCACACTCTCATAAAATCTGCGGGTCCCGTCTTCAAGAGACCACGCCATTGTAATGAATTCCTCTGTTGTCTTTCTTCCTTCAATTAAGTACATCCCGGACTCATACTGTCCTGTAGCTTTCAGACCGTTCCATGCATCAATTCCGCCTTTAACACTGTACACTTTATCAAACCCCTGCCCTTTTAATAACGACGCAGCCGACCTGCTGCGTACCCCTCTTTGTCAATATGTGATTATAGTCCTGGAAGGGTCCAATTCCTTCATTTTATCCGGGATGCCTGACATTGGCATCAGGACAGCTCCGGGGAGATGCTCCGCTTCATATTCCTTTGGTTCACGGACATCAAGCAATACTGCATTTTTATTCTCAGAAAGCAACTGCTTTGCCTCATCAGGGCTTACCGTATCAACTCTGTTAAAAATATCTGTCAGCTTCATTTAACCCTGTTTATTACCATAAGTTACTGACAGCATTATCATTGCAATCACCATTACTCTCATTCTCTTCCATTGATTTAAATTATTTTCCTGCAAAGTTCTTTATGAACTCGCTTATCTGAAAACCAAGCGGAATACATTTTATCCCGTCCATACATTCGTCGGCGTCTTTTTTCTCAAGATGCGTTACGAGTCTGTGTGAATTTTTCTCAAGTTTAATATCATATGTTTTCAATTGCCGGTTAAAATCAAGACTGACAGAGATGCCCTGCTGTTCGATCTCAGGATACATCTCCATTATCTTGTCCTTCAATGCAACATTCGTATAACCCATTTTCTCCTCCTTTGGTAGGGGCGAGGCGCTGCCTCGCCATTCTTATTGGGCGACCCATCGGGTCGCCCCTATGAGCTTTTAAATCACGCCGACGGTGTTCAGCCTTCCACTATGCTGTGCTCATCCCACATGAACCAGTTCCCTGTATCCATTAAAAAATTATATGTATTTTCAAAGATGGCGTAATGCTGTTCTTCTTCACTGATCAGCTTCTGAAAAAGCGTCTTTTCCTTCTCTGTTTTTGCTTCTGTCATAAGTTTTCTGTAGAATTCGATACCTTCTTTCTCCATCTGCATGGCAATCTTGAACGCCTCCAGTTCGTCGGCAGTAGCCCGGACTTTCTCCATCATTTTGTCTTTCATAGTCTCAAAAACTGTTTTGATGTTATTCATGGGGTGAACATCGTCCATCTGAATTTCGAGTCCCTGCAGAAGCTTGTTGACTATTGCAAGGTGGCGTTTTTCATCTACGACTATGGTCTCGAACATCTTTTTACCGGCAGGATATTGCGTCCTGCCTGCTGCTTCAGTGTAAAACCTTATAGCGTCCGTCTCCATCTTCCTGGCTATTTCAATTGCATTCATTATTAACCCCTTTGTTTTGGGCCAACAGCTGCGCTATTGACTGTTTTATTGATATATTTTCACAAGTTTTAATCTTAATTTCTTAAGATACTCAACGTGCTTAACTTCCTGTTCCATCATTTCCCTGAAAATAACCCTGGCATTCGTGTCGTTCGCATCCTGAGATAATTTATGATAAAGATTGTACGCCTTGCCCTCTATCTCCATCGCTAATGTCAGGGCCCCCATTTCGTCCTTAATTGCATATTTTTCAATTTTTGCCTCAAGGTCTTTTACAGGGATCCCTGCTTCTGTAAACGGGGCTTCTGCTCCGCTGCTGAATTCCTCAAAGCTTTTTATCCCCTGTTCTTCGTTTATTGACTGGTATAAATACTGAATGAAATCCATGTGTTTTTTTTCCCAGTCCGCGAGCTCCAGAAATATTTTCTTTGCATCACTGCTGCTCGATTTCACGGATGCATCATTATAGAACTCTTTTGTCCCTTTTTCCATGAGAAATGCTTCAATAAGCGACTGCAGTAAATTTTCTTTACCGGTGATCATTAATGTTTAATTCTCCTTTCTGATTATTTTCCACCAGTGTCAGCATAAAGGTCATATAATGCCTTTCCGATAAAAAAATCTCCCCACGCGATCCCTATATCCGGCAGGGTTGATTTGAGAAACCATTCTCCTGCCGGTACAGCCTTTGCGGTAAATTCAGCAATGCTGTAATGGGCCATGAAAACAGTGCCATAGATAACGATCATGCCGTTCAAAAGATACCCGTAAACACATGTTTTTCTCGATGTAAAAAGAGCTGTAACCGCTACTACATCGATGACAGGAAAAATGAACGAAAGAAATCTTGTGCTGTCAAACCTCACAATTTCAGGATTAATCTTATCATGGACCATGAAACCATGAATTCTGTAATGAAGGAGTAATCCGGAAACAGCAAGGAGAAAAAGTGCTGTCAATAGTGCTCTTTTAGCATTCATAATTATGATCAAAATACAAATTTAGCTATATGCCCCAGATATAAAGTCAGGCTTACCATAATGATATGGAGAATCCACCAGCCAGGCCTGTATCGCATAAAATATTTCAGCATTTCAACTCCATAGAAAATGTCCGAGTGTATACACCGTTGCTATTCCCAGAAGGTGGATTATCCACCATCCGGGCCTTAGAAAACCTATTCTGTTTCTGTTGAAAATTTTTTTTCTCTCCATCTAAGTCCTCCCGAAGCCTTCTTATGATTCAACGTTACGAACTTTCTCAGACATATGGCATTAAAAAAAATCAACTTCTAAAAAAATATTATCACATACGGTGAGAATGTCAACTGCCGGATCTCTTGACCGGAAAAGAGATTCGAACGCAGCATTAAATAAAAAAAACACATTTATGGAGCATTAACTCCATAAATGTGTTCATGATGTTTCCTGCCTGTAAGCTCTATTGGTATTTTTCAGCCTATTCCAGTATTTCAAGGACACAACGCTTGCCGAGTTTGGATCCGGCTGCGCTCAGTATGGTCCTTATTGCTCTTGCTGTATTCCCCTGTTTGCCTATGACTTTCCCGATATCATTTGTAGCAACACGCAGTTCAAAGACAACAGTCCGTTCTCCATCAATCTCAGATACTACAACCTCCTCAGGCGAATCTACCAGAGACTTTGCAATTAATTCAACAAGTGTTTTCATATCTACCTCCATAAGCATTCGGGCTGCTTCATGCAGGCCCTGTTTAAAAGTTTACTTACAACGTTAGCTGGTTGTGCTCCGCATCCAATTCAGTATTTCTGATATGTGATACATATTATCATAACAGCATAAATATTCAAACAATAATTCATACTGTATATATCGCTGTTGATTTGACCCTGTTGTTTTCTCTGACTGATTTCATCAGACTGTTCTGCTCCTGTCTTGACTGTCTATGGCTGAAATATATCTTTAAAATGATTTGAATTTTACATTAAAGCTATTAATTTTTTAAAATATTTTATTGTCTCCTTCAATCCGTCTTCAAGTTTAACTTTAGGCTCCCATTTGAATTTGCTTCTGGCAAGCTTTATATTGGGTTGACGCTGTATGGGGTCATCATACGGCAGCGGCTTGTAAATTATTTTAGATCTGGACCGGGTCAATTTGATGACCTTTTCAGCAAGCTCAAGTATTGTGAATTCATCCGGATTTCCGAGATTGACCGGACCTGTAAAATCATCAGGAGATTTCATGAACCTTATGAACCCCTCGATCAGATCATCCACATAACAGAAACTCCTTGTCTGACTTCCATCGCCGTAGACGGTAATGGACTCTCCCTGCAAGGCCTGCATAATAAAGTTGCTTACAACACGGCCGTCATTAGGATGCATTTTGGGCCCGTAAGTATTAAATATCCTCGCAACCTTTATTTTCAGTTTATGCTGGCGGTAATAATCGAAGAAAAGTGTCTCAGCGCACCTTTTGCCTTCATCGTAGCATGAACGATAACCGATGGGATTTACATTGCCCCAGTAAGCTTCCGGTTGCGGATGAATTTTTGGATCACCATAGACCTCTGAGGTTGACGCCTGAAAGATCTTTGCTTTGACCCTCTTTGCAAGTCCAAGCATATTAATGGCCCCATGGACCGACGTCTTTGTTGTCTGGACCGGGTCAAACTGATAATGGATAGGTGAAGCGGGACAGGCAAGGTTATATATTTCATCTACTTCAGCATAAAAAGGGAAACAGATATCATGTCGGATCACTTCAAACCTGGGATTATTGAAAAAATCTGAGATATTTGAACGCCGGCCCGTGTAGAAATTATCAGCACATATAACTTCCTGCCCTTCTTTAAGCAGTCTGCCGCAAAGATGCGAGCCGAGAAATCCAGCGCCGCCGGTTACCAGTATTCTCTTCATATTGTCTCCCTTTATATTTTAGAAAAAATAAATGATATATTAACATAATCTCATTATTCTGAAAATATATTTTATCCCGTCAGATTTCATAATTACTAATTAAAAGGTATAAACTTTCATGTCTTTAATTGAAATTTACCTATAACTCTATTTATCCGTCAATTATTCATTACTCATTCATCATTATTAATTATTTTCAGTATATTGACGGAGATTTATAAAACGGGTAATATAAACGGATAATTTATCCAATGAAAATTTGGGGAGTCGTCCAACGGCAGGACGGCAGCCTCTGGAGCTGCTTATAGGGGTTCGAATCCTCTCTCCCCAGCCATATTAAGACTAGTCAGGATTAGAGGCAGTAAGGAGTTAGGAATAAAGAATAATTCTTTTTCTTAACTAATTCTTATCCCTTAATCTCCTAATTGCTGTCTTTTCCGGTCCCATCGTCTAGAGGCCCAGGACATAGCCCTCTCAAGGCTAAGACACGGGTTCAAATCCCGTTGGGACTATTTAAAAGAGCCGGATTAACTGTTAGGGGATAAGGATTAAAAAAAAGGAGAAAAACTAATTATGTCAAAAACGTACAATATTGCAGTGATAGCGGGTGACGGAACAGGCCCTGAAGTTATTGCAGAAGGTTTGAAGGTACTGAACGCTGCTTCGGGCAAGTTTGGATTCAAACTCAATCTGACAACATTCGATTTTGGAGGGGAAAGATATTTAAAGACAGGTGAAACACTGCCTGACGGCGCTATTGATGAACTTAAAAAATTCCATGCTATTTATCTCGGCGCAATCGGACATCCCGATGTAAAAGCAGGGATACTTGAGAAAAATATTCTGTTAAGATTGAGGTTTGAACTCGACCAGTATATAAATCTCAGGCCTGTAAAGCTTTACCCCGGCATTGACTGCCCCTTAAAAGGAAAAGGGCCTGAGCATATAGATTTCGTTGTAGTACGTGAGAATACAGAAGGCCTTTATGCCGGCGCAGGAGGGGTGCTTAAGAAAGGTACTCCTGATGAGGTGGCTGTTCAGGAATCAATAAATACAAGAAAAGGGGTTGAGCGCTGTATACGCTTTGCCTTTGAATATTGCAAAAAGAGAAAAAAGATGAACAAACTCACACTCTGCGGAAAGACAAATGTCCTTACCTTTGCATTTGATCTGTGGGAGAGGGCCTTTTATGAAGTTGCAAAAGAGTATCCGGACATAAAAGCCGATTACGCCCATGTAGATGCGATCACGATGTGGTTTGTGAAAAATCCTGAATGGTTTGACGTGATCGTGACAGACAATATGTTCGGCGATATTATCACAGACCTTGGCGCCATGATCCAGGGAGGGATGGGAATTGCCGCAGGAGGGAATATAAATCCGGAGGGCGTTTCCATGTTCGAACCGATCGGAGGCTCTGCGCCGAAATACAAAGGAAAAAACATGATAAACCCGCTTGCCGCCATCTGCGCAGGAGGCATGATGCTTGAGCATCTCGGCGAGGAAAAAGCCGGGAGAGCTGTTGAAGACGCTGTAATAAAGGTCACCGGAAAACATCTGAAGAGTCTGGCAGCAGGACAGATGGGTCTTACTACAACAGAAGTTGGAGACCTTGTCGCAAAATATCTTTCATAAAATACAGGAGTGAATATGTTAAAGAAAAAGGACAAGTATGTGGTTGCCGTTGTCGGCGCCACAGGAGCAGTCGGCAATGAAATGGTTGCAGTTCTTGAGGAAAGAAATTTCCCGGTAGAAAAACTCAGGCTTTTTGCATCCGAACGTTCAGAAGGCAAGATCATGAACTTCAATGACAAGCCTGTAACTGTTGAGATACTCACAGAGAAGGTTTTCAAGGGTATAGACATCGCCCTTTTTTCTGCGGGTGCAGAGAGAAGCCTTCACTATGCCCCGATCGCTGCAAAAGCCGGGTGTGTTGTTGTTGACAACTCAAGCGCCTGGAGGATGGACCCTAAGGTGCCGCTGGTGGTCCCGGAAGTAAATCCGCATGATCTTGAATGGCACAAGGGAATAATAGCAAATCCGAACTGTTCCACCATACAGATGGTCGTTGTTCTGAAACCAATTCACGATGCGGCACAGATAAAGAGGGTTGTTGTTACAACATTCCAGTCTGTTTCAGGCACCGGTAAAAAAGCAATGGATGAGCTTTTAAACCAGACTTCGGACCTACTCAACTTTAAAGAACCCAAACCGCTTGTGTATCCTCATCAGATCGCCTTCAACTGTCTTCCTCAAATAGACAAGTTTATGGACGATGGTTATACAAAAGAAGAGATCAAGATGGTAAACGAAACCAAAAAGATCATGGGTGATGATTCAATAAAGGTCACTGCTACTACTGTCAGAGTGCCGGTCTTCAGAGGGCATTCAGAGGCGCTCAATATCGAGACACAAAAGAAGCTCACTGCAAATGAGGTAAGGGCCCTGCTTTCCAAAGCGCCCGGCGTCATTGTTTACGATGTTCCTGAAAAAAATGTATATCCGCTTCGCCACTCTATGCGCCGGAAAAGATGAAGTCTATGCAGGCAGGATAAGAGAGGACAACACAATTGAGAACGGCATCAATATGTGGATAGCCGCTGATAACCTGAGAAAAGGCGCTGCCACAAACGCAGTGCAGATCGCAGAAACATTGATAAAGATGGCGTGAATCAGGGGTAAGGATTATAGGGGTAGGTGTTAGGAGTCTGATGTAGGGGCGAGGCGGGCCTCGCCCTTTAATATTAATTATCAAAGGAGAAACATGCAAAACGTTGATTACATAATCCGTGCCGATTACCTTCTCACAATGGAGGGGGACCTTTCGGTTATTAAAGACGGGGCTGTCGCAGTCACCGGAAGCGATATTATTAGATACAGGGACGTTCTCTGATATTTCTAAAAAATACACTTCTAAGAAATTATTAAGCGGAAAGAACAAGGCGGTATTCCCCGGTTTAATAAACACCCACACTCATGCGGCAATGGTATATTTCAGGGGACTTGCAGACGACCTGCCGTTAATGGACTGGCTCCAGAACCATATCTGGCCTGCTGAGGGGAAATGGATGAGTGAAGAATTTGTGGGCGATGCCGTTGAACTCGCCTGCCTCGAAATGCTTAAGGCCGGGGTCACTACTTACACTGACATGTACTTCTTCCAGAACGCTGCCGGTAAGAAGCTTGAAAAGATCGGCATGAGAGGGGTGTTGGGCGCAGGGGTGATCGATTTCCCGTTCACCGGATATGCTGCGTCGGTCGAAGATTATTTCACAAACGCCGAAAGACATATCAACAACTGGAAGGGCAGCGAGCTTGTATTACCCCTGCATTGCGCCTCATGCAACCTACACCTGCGGCCCTGATAATTACAAAAGGTCCAATGAGATATCTGAGAAATATAATGTCCCGATACATACGCATCTTGCCGAAACACAGTTTGAGGTCGCAGAATGCCAGCGCCGTTACGGTAAGACACCCTGTTGAATATCTTGAAGGCATGGGGCTTCTTTCAGAGCGGTTGTCGGCTGCGCACTGTGTATGGCTTACTGATAATGAAATTGAACTTCTCGCCAAGAAGAAAAGTGGGCGTAGCTCATTGCATCGAAAGCAATCTGAAGCTCGCCTCGGGGTTTGCTCCAATAGCTAAAATGCTGAAGGCAGGAATTAAGATCGGTCTCGGCACCGACGGCGCTGCAAGCAATAATGACCTGAGCATTCTGGGTGAAATGTCGACAGCTGCAAAAGTCCATAAAGCTGTCTCTGGAGACCCGACCGTCCTTGACAGTAAAACAGCGCTTTTGATGGCAACGAGGAACGGCGCGGAGATACTCGGACTCGGAGATAAAATAGGCTCCATAAAGCCCGGTAAAAGAGCGGACCTTGTTATCGCCGATCTTGATCAGCCCCATCTGATGCCGCTATACGATATTTATTCACACATAACCTATTGCCTGCGTCCTTCTGATATTGAGACCGTTATGGTAAACGGGAAGATTGTAGTTGAGAATGGAAAACCGACAACTATGGATGAAGCAGAGATAATGGACAAGGCAAGGGTCTGGCAGGAAAAGATCAAAAGTTAAGTAATTAGTTTTAATATTTACGTTGACAGTAAGCCTAGGGTTTGCCGCCTTTCCCTTATCTTATGACCCTTCATTTTCGTCATGTAGTAATCAAGGTCGCAAGCGCTCCATCTCCTGCCGCATCTCCTTTTTATTGTCGCAAGGTGGAGGCATTCTCATATCGCCGCGCATCATACACCCTATCATCGGAGGTCCCATATCGGGATCAATTTCCCGCAACTCTTTGAATTTATTCCTCTGCTCAGGCGTTAGTTTGGATTTAGTTTCTTCTATCGCCCTGATGAGAGACAGGTGTATTTCAGTCTTTAGAGTCTCTATCTGCTTAAGTTTTGCCACGACCGCCTTCATGTCAACAATATCCTTGTCAAGAAGGTCTGTCAGCTCAATTCCGGAGATATGTTCATCGGCATTCTTCTTAATCATCTCTTTCATTAATCTGCTTTTGATCTCTTTTATTGCTTCTCTCTGTTTTTCGTCCAGACCCAGGCTCATGAGATGTTGCCAGACCGGATGCTCCACTTCCGGCATCACCTCCATAATTCCTGGCCCGGCATGTCTCATAGGCTGCATCATAGGCTTGCCCTCTTCGACGTCTCCGGGTATACCCTTATAGCCGCGCATCTCTGAGTTTGAATTGTATGCTCCGACGAACATCATAAGAGCTGCAATAATACTAATGACTATTTGTTTTTTCATTTGTTTTCTCCTTTTCCTTCTTAATCTCAGCGTCATAACGAACGCCGTTCTTATAAGTAAAGGATAGCAAGTGACTATGGCTCAAGTATGGAAGAAATGAGGAATTCCGTTTATCAGGGAAAGATAGTCCGCACACTACTGAATCGGAGGGATGCTTCATGGGGAAAGTAAAAGGTCGCCCTTTTACTTTCTCCCAGAAGCCCGCAGCGCTTCATGATGTGATTAACCGTTTAGTTTAGCGACACCTGCCTGTCAGATGTCGCCGCTGTTATGCTTGAAAGTTTACCAGAGAATATGTATCCCCGCTGCCTGCCTTATTGCCTAAGGTCTCAAGCAGTTTCGATATATAGTCTTTGATGGAGTTTGTTGAATCAGTGTCCCCTGACTTGCTGTCAGATGACTGGTTGTTCAGCAAATCAAGCAGAGATGACATTTGGTCCTGACCCATGTTCATGCCATAGGTTGACATGGCATTTTGCATACCAGCCGGCGGAGTTGGAGCATTGTCCTTCATGAAGCTGTCCATCTCCTCCATACTTAATGAGTTGTCGCCATCTGTGTCATACGTGGAAAAAACGTCATCCACATCTGTGGATTCACCCGTTCTTTCACTGATATGTTTGGCAAAGTCTTCAAATTCCGACTTGTTAATGCTGCCATCACTGTCACCGTCGATCTTGCTGAACAGGTCTTCTAATGGGTTCTGCATTCCCTGGCCACCCATTAGACCATTTATTGGAGGCGGCGTAGGCGCATTGTCCTTCATGAAGCTGTCCATCTCATCCATACTTAAGGATTTGTCGCCATTTGCATCGTACTTGGAAAAAACGTCTTCAGCACTCTGGGAGTTGCCACTCATCTCCGACATTTTCTTCGCAAGTTCCGAGAATTCGGCCTTGTCGATCCCGCCGCTGCCGTCACTGTCGATCTTGCTGAACATCTTTTCCTTAAACTGCTGCATCGACTGGACGCCCATTTGGCTTCCAAAATTTAACGAACTACTGATACTGCTTATCATTTGTTATCTCCTTTCTTTTTGCTCGAAGCGCTGCGAATTCGGTGCGATGTTATAATTTGCAGATTAATAAATTATGGGACCACCTCCTTTCACTGCTTCTTTTCAGTCAGCCTTCTTTTTGAATCTCCGGACATGTTTCTTTTTTCGCTTGCGATTTGAATAGTAAGAGCAATTTGATTGCCACTTTTATGGATGGAGAGGACAAATTCGCATGTCCCCTGTCTGGATAAGTTACCTTTGATAACTACTCTTCGCGCTTCCCCGTACGCCTCTTGTCTTCAAATATCGATGACGCCTGTTTCAGTAATGCGGATTTCCAGTTCTTAATCTGGTTGGGATGAAGGTTGTATTGTGCCGCCAGCTCGGTCAAGCTTTTCTTCCCGCAAATTAATTCTGTGACGACCTTTGCCTTAAACGACCCGGCATATGTTTTGCGATTTTTCATTATTCCGTAACTTAATCACCGGGAGAAAAATGTGTTTCCAGGTCATTCCCGGTATATTTTCTTGCTGATATCTTCTTAGCCCGGGGCGAAACTTTTTCCCGTGCCGTAGAAAATTTTTCCTGTTTTACCGATTAATTTAGAGTAGCAGTTGAACGTGACCGAATTATGGAAGAAATGAGGAAATTATGAAAGAGATAAAATGAGTGTGGTTATTCGGTGAATGCGTGATATAAAATTATATATAAGCTTCAAGGGTGACTATGAAGATCGGCATTGCACATCGGTTGTTTCTCTCAATCCTGCTGGCTGCTTCTCTGGCTGTCATCTGTATATTCCTGATCATGCAGTGGAACATTAACAGTGGATTCATGCAGTACCTCAAAGTCCTTGATCAGGGAAGATTGCAGCAACTTGCCGGGAGACTGGGAGAGACGTATGCCGAGCATGGGAACTGGGATTTCCTGAGGGATGATCCGATGCCGTGGATCATGCGTCTTATGGCCGAGAGGCATGATAGTGACATTGCGCCCCCTATCCCTCCGCCGCCGCCTGGTGGACATCACCCTCCGCCGCGTTTCATCGTATTGAATGCAGAGCGGAAGCCGGTCTTCGGGAGCCGCATCGAGGCAGAGGACATTGATTTCACACCAGTTGTCCACGACGGCAAGACAGTCGGTTACGTTGGTCTCCTTTCGCCAAAGCACTTTCTCAGTCCACCTCAGCTTGAGTTTCTGAAGCGGCAGAAAGCGACTCTTATCATCGCAGCATCCGGTATGGTATTGATGGTTGTGATAGTCTCCCTTCCACTGTCAAGCCGTCTGGTGCGACCGATCAAGGCTATGGCAAATGCAACCCATAATGTTGCGTCAGGAGACTATACTACTCGTGTCTCAATAAATTCTTCGGATGAGATAGGACAGCTTGCGCGTGACTTCAATGCCATGGCGCTGGCTCTTGAAAGGAATGAGAAGGCGCGCCGTCAGTGGGTCGCCGATATCTCCCATGAGCTGCGGACTCCCCTGTCCGTGCTGCGGGGCGAGATCGAAGCACTCATGGAGGGGATCAGGAACACTACTCCTGAAAGCATTCGTTCACTTCACACAGAGGTAATGCGCCTTAATCGCCTTATCGACGATCTTTACCAGCTTGCCCTCTCCGACGTCGGCGCCCTATCCTATCATAAGGAGGAGCTTGATCTGCCTGAGCTTCTTGGTGATTCCGTAGAATTATATCGCGCCGAGTTTATCAAAAAGGGCGTAACTTTAACTTTCGATGTCTCTCAGGGATCGAGATTGACAGCATTCGCCGACCGTGAGCGGCTGTATCAGCTCTTCGGCAACCTGTTAGACAATTCATTAAAATATACTGACGCAGGAGGGAAACTTGCCGTCCGCCTCTCATGCAGCAATAATAAAGCTGAGATTGAATTCCAGGACTCTGCGCCCTCGGTTTCCGAGAGCGATCTGGCCAGACTCTTTGACCGACTGTACAGGGTCGAAGGGTCGCGAAGCCGGGCCTCAGGCGGCGCAGGGCTCGGTCTTGCAATCTGCAAAAATATCGTTGAGGCGCATGATGGGACTATCTATGCCCATCTTTCGCCATTGGGCGGAGTGATGATAGTAGTTACAATACCTGTTGCCGTGAGGTGCGCGTGAGCCGAAACGTCCTTATTGTCGAAGACGAGCCGAAACTTGCGAGTGTGCTGTCGGATTATCTGAAGGCCTCCGGCTTTGAACCGTCCTGCCTCGGAAACGGGGCTGAAGTTGTCCCCTGGGTCAGGGAGCATAAGCCCGATCTGGTCCTTCTCGACCTGATGCTGCCGGGACGCGACGGCATAGAGGTCTGCAAAGATATCCGCACATTCTCACGTGTGCCTATAATAATGGTGACGGCGAGGATTGAAGAGATCGACCGCCTGCTGGGACTTGAGCTCGGCGCAGATGATTACATCTGCAAGCCTTTCAGTCCCCGTGAAGTGATCGCACGGGTCAAGGCCGTCCTGCGCCGGACGCACGACGGGCAGACGATGCATGCGCAGGGTCTTGTCCTTGACGGTCATCGTTTCCGTGCATCGCTGCACGGCCGTGATCTGGGACTTACCGCAGTGGAGTTCAAGCTGCTGCAATTCATGATGTCTAACCCCGGACGCATTTTCAATCGCCAGCAACTTATGGATAAAATCTATCCCGATGATCGCACCGTCAGTGACCGCACCATAGACAGCCACATTAAGAAATTGAGGAGAAAGATCGAAGCCGTTTCTCCTGAAGAAAGGCTCGTCCACGCGGTATACGGTGTCGGCTATAAATTCGAGACGGACTTAATGGAAGGGTAACGCATTTTATTTTCCCGTGTAACCCCTCAGTTATGTGGAATGAAGAATTTGGTGGAAGAGAGAGGCGATATGTGTTTTGGGATTTACAGCAATTTAATTGAGGATGTTTTTCAGGATTGATTCGAGGAAGACAAAAGGGTCGCACCTTGACATTGGACGCTCTTCCCTGAAATCTCCTGCTTCCTCTCCAGACTCCTTAAATACCCTTTCTTTTTCATTTTGCTTCCCTCCTTTTGAATTTTTTTCGTGACAAATGCCACACGGGAAGTTTATAATTTTCTATTAGCGGATTCCGGGTTCTTTTTACTGATTCCTCTACGTAGTATAGATATCGTTGTACGATTACAAATAAATGGTGATAAGAATAAAGGGGATTATCGTCCTATAATCGTGAAATATCTGCTCATTCGGGCAGATGATAATAAGCTCTGAAGAGGAGAAAAAAAGGAGGATTCTACGTTGAAAAAAATACTGATGCTGTTGACACTGGTTTTTTCGGTTTACCTGAGTGGATGCGCTACCGTTCCGATGGCCACTACCGAAAACGACCAACTACGAAAGCAATTTTCTGCACCGGTAGAAGGGAAAGCGGGCGTGTACATTTACAGGAATTCAAATTTTGGCTCTGCGCTTACGAAGACGGTATCCATTGATGGACAGTTAGTGGGAGCAACGGCCCCAATGACTTACTTCTACAGAGAAGTCTCTCCAGGTAATCATACGTTATCTACGCAGTCCGAATTTGGCAACAACGATCTCATCGTTGCAACCAATCCAGGACTGAACTATTTTGTGCGACAGTACATCAAGATGGGCGTTTTTGTTGGAGGCGCTAATTTGGTGTCAGCTGGGAGCATCCGGCAGTTCAAACCGAGTCACTATCTTTTGACGGACCCCGTTAGCCACAGATGCTCCCATTGCCATTTATGTATCTTATTCCATAAAGAAGGCTGCTTGTTCTTATTCCTTATTTTTACTTTGATTTTTTAGTATAGACCCCGTACTCCTCAAAAACTGATCCGTAATGTTAATAATTTTCTTTGTCAAAGGGATTTCTCAATAAAATCGCTATATTTTGCTCGGCATCGGCACCGGCAATTGCATTATTTATTGCGTGAATTCGACGTAGGGAAATAGGGTCAAGTCTTGCATCTTGAAATCGGGGTTAATTTTCAAGAGAGTAATTTGCTAAGATAGCGGTAATTTATTGAGGGGACAGGACATGGCGAGACCTTTAAGGCTTTGTGTCCATGTGGAGGTCTGAAAGAGGCTTGAGATCGACGGAAACTTCAAATCCCGGATCAACACCAGTAAGCAGCAGCAACAGGCGTTGTGGGCCTGGGGTGATACGGAAAAACAGACTTCCTTGAGTTTCTTGACCCGGTTGGATGGTGATGGGCAGCACCAGACACCGGCGATGAAATTCTGATTCGACCTTCTTTTTCGCATCTACATTTGCAAAAATGGTTACTATACCGATAATCGGCAAAGCTACAAGAGCCGCTACAGGTGCCGCTGCTGATGCAACAGCGGCACCTGAAACAAATGCTGACCCTCCAGAAACTAGAGCAATGCCGCCAACCAGTGCGCCTGTCATTACTGATGCAGCCCCAACTTTGAGCACAACTCCGGTCTTCCCCGAATCATAATTCTCGATCCATGTCTTGCTCTGCTCCTGAAGCTCCCATGGATTATCCCACGATACGACCGGATTGCCCTGAAAATCTATCAGCGTAGCAGATGTCAAAGTAACCGGATGTTCGCCGTTGTTTGTAATCGACATCATGTACTCATCCCAGTAGGCATCACGCTTCCAGGAACCCGGTCCACCAAAGATGATGACAGTATTTATAAGAGCATTAACGGAATGAGCCTCGGCACCCATGTTGAGCGGCACCGGAGGCGGAGTGTCCTCACTGGCCATTTTATACTTTGCGGAAACACAACTGGTGAGCGAAGAAAGAATGATTAAAAATACCAATGAGTTGCTAAGCTTTTCCCGCATATGATCTACGACAAAAGTTCTGCGTTGAAAGAAAAGAAAACGCCTCTTTATCATGTGAAAAGTTTATCACAAAAATGAATCTTGGGGTATGGGGTCAGGCTTGACTATTGCGGTTTCAAATGTCAATAATCAAGTCTGACCCCTTGCCACCCAATCATACCCCAACCATACATATTGACGACGATTGAACATTCAGGCCATATTTGGTACTATTAATGGACTGGAGGTGACGACTATGAAAATCAAAGAAGACATTAAACCTATTTCTTACTTGAAGTCTCGTTCTGCTGACTTAATATCCCAAATCAACGAAACTCACAGACCGGTGATAATTACTCAGAATGGTGAACCGCGTGCAGTTATTCAGGACGCGGAGTCCTATCAGAAAACGATCAATTCTCTAAACTTGATGAGAATATTGGCGCATGGGGAAAAAGCCATTCAAAAAGGGGACACCATAAAACAGGAAGACCTTTTCAAGCAAATTGACGAAAAATTAATGAAAAGAAAGACACGCAAATAGATCATGAAAAGATTCGGGGTTGAGTGGGCCCAGCCGGCGAGTAAAGATTTAGAAAACATTATAGACTATATCTCCCAGGACAATGTTGATACTGCTATTACCATTTTCGAGAAAATAAAATCAAAATGTAACACATTGAATCAATTCCCCGATAGAGGCAGAATTGTTCCAGAACTGAAAGCATACGGCATATTGAGTTATCGAGAATTAATCATTTCACCTTGGCGAGTTATCTACAGGACATCTGATCAAAAAGTTTACGTTCTTGCTGTAATTGATTCAAGAAGAAATATGGACGATATTTTAATAGAAAGGTTTTTATATTAAACTATTGCGCTTAATGTCTCCTGCAGGCTCTTTACATCCTCGACATTAAAGATTTTGACCCTATACACTCCTTTAAAATGCAAAAATGCTTAAAAAGGGATTCGTTATCATTCCTTCTCAAGAAATCATTTCATATTGCCGAAGAGAACGACAAACAATAAACTCAACAGGAGGCAATTATGGCATTTGTACAATGGAGTGACCAACTCAGTGTAGGCATTAATGTGATTGACGATCAGCACAAAAAGCTTGTTTCCATCATTAATAGACTGTACGACGCAATGAAAAGCGGAAAGGGAAGTGAAATCCTCGGTGACGTTCTGTCAGAGCTTATTGAGTATACTAAATATCATTTTTCTACTGAAGAGACCCTGATGAAGAACAATGCTTATCCGAACTATCAGTCACATAAATCATTACACTCAAAGTTTGTCGAAAAAGTGATGGATCTTGAACTGGACCTGAAGGCAGGGAGAATTGCACTGTCAGTGGAGGTATTTCATTTTCTCAAGGACTGGCTTGTAAATCACATCCAGGGAGAAGACAAGAAGTATGCCCCTTTTCTGACCAAGGTAACTGTAAAATAACCAGTGAGAAAGTGTGAAAGCTCGTAAGCGCGGAAGTGAAGCAAGAAGGCTGGCAAGCCTGCAAGCTGGTGAGCTGACTAGCGGGGAAGCCCGTAAGCGCTAAGACAATGCGTTTAATGTCTCTTGCAGACTCTTTGCATCCTCAACATTAAAGATCCTCACATTTCCCTCTATCCTCTTTATAAGCCCGGACAAGACTTTTTTAGGTCCGACCTCTATAAATGTATCAACCCCGCTTCCAACCATGACCTTTACAGAATCTTCCCATAAAAGAGGTTGATTAAGCTGACGGACCAGTGATTCCTTGATCTCCCGAGGATCTTTTAAAAAGGCAGCGTCAGCATTATTCACAATCGGAATTTGTGCCGGATGCAACGGGGTGTTATTCAGCAATACCGCGAGTCTTTCCGATGCTCCCTTCATAAGGGTGCAGTGTGAAGGCACAGACACGGCAAGCGGAATCGCCCGTTTTGCTCCTGCATTTTTTGCAAGTTCTATCGCCTCTTCAACGGCATTCTTTTCACCCGCAATAACTGTCTGTCCGGGACAATTATAATTTGCAGGAGCTGCGTAACCGGACCGGACTGAAGCGCATACTTTAACTATCGCTTCTCTTTCGAGTCCTATAATTGCGGCCATCAAACCTTTGCCTTCCGGCACCGCCTCCTGCATATATTGCCCTCTTTTCTCCGTGATCTTCACTGCGTCTGCAAATGGAATAACGCCTGCAGCAGTTACAGCGGTATATTCGCCGAGGCTGTGGCCCGCTATGCAAAAAGGGGTGATGCCTTTTGCAGAGAGGACCTTAAATGCAGCATAACCGGCAGTAAGAAGACACGGCTGTGTCCTGAAGGTTTTATTCAGTTCATTCTCAGGCCCGTTGAAACTGAGTCCGGCAACATCATAACCCAAAGCGTCAGATGCTGTTCTGTATATTTCTTTTACTTCCTCAAAATTATCATATAGATCTTTTCCCATTCCGACATGCTGCGACCCCTGACCGGGGAAGACAAAGGCAATTTTCATTTTGATCATGACCTCCTGAAATAATAAGACTGCCTGAAAATTATACCTTTTGTTTTAGCCTAAATCAACGAATCGGCCTTGACAGCAAAAGCGCGGAAGTGAAGAAGCGCGGAAGCCTGGAAGTGTAGGAGTCATCCGTTGCTTCATCACTTCATCACTTCATCACTTCTTCGCTTCAGCACTTAACAGGTTTTTTGGCCATGGCTTGCTCCAAATAATAATTTACAAATAAACCGGGCTAATGTAATGCGTCATTTTAGCCGAATAATCATATATATGAAGCAAGTATCTCCTTATCGATACTATATTAATTTATTAAACAAAATGGTCAGGACGGTACAATAATTTTATGTTAGTCAGATATTTCATGACTCCCGAAATAATTACGCTTTCTCCTGAACAAGGATGTCTTGAAGCATTACATTATCTCAAGAGACATCACATCCGGAGGGCCCCGGTACTGAAAAACGATCAGCTTGTTGGAATGATAAGTGAGCGGGACCTGTATCGCGTTCTTCCGCGAACACTTTTACAGGCCTCCCAGGAAGGTGAAGCAAGTATAAATATATCTGTTAAGGATGTTATGACAACTCATGTCCAGGTTGTAAGTCCAAACGATCACCTGGAAACGGCTGCGTTCCTGATGCTTAAACACAAGATCGGGGCCATGCCTGTTGTAAAGGACGGACAAATTAAAGGGCTTATCACTGAATCGGATATTTTCAAAGCCATGTGGAACATCCTTTCCCACAAGACCAGCTGTCGCATACTATTTTTTGATAAAGACCAGGATACGGACAAAGAGCCAAACGATTACATAGAATTGTGTTTAAGGCATCATTGCGTGGTCCAGACCTTTTTATCATGCCCCAAACCGGATGGCGGATATATGCACTACCTCTGCGTCCAGGGAACAGGCATTGATAACCTTATTAACGATCTATGGTCTCATTCCTGCGAAGTCATTATTGTAGAGAAAGGCACTAATACAAAAGATTAGCTGAAAGAACGTTAAATCCCTTTTATTTCCTTTATCTTCCTGGTCAGCATCGGTACTATCTCAAACAGGTCTCCGACAATGCCATAAGTCGCAACATTGAAGATCGGGGCTTCAGGATTCTTATTGATGGCAATTATTATGTCTGATGACTGCATGCCGACAAGGTGCTGGACTGCCCCTGAAATGCCGCAGGCAAAATATATTTTTGGATTGACCGTTTTGCCGGTCTGCCCGACCTGATGACTGTATGAAATCCATCCTTCGTCAACAGCAGCCCTTGATGCGCCCACAACTCCGTTTAATGCCAGTGCAAGCTCTTCAAGCAATTTAAAACCTTTTTCTCCAACTCCCCTTCCGCCTGCAACGATAATTTCTGCCTCATGAAGGTTCACGCTGATCCCGGAAACTTCCTTGACCGAATCTGTTACTTTTGTCCTTGAAGAAATGTTATCCATTTGTACATTGAGAATTTCGCCTGTCCTGTTTTCATCATAAGTGCCCCGCTTCATCACGCGCGGCCTGACGGTTGCCATCTGAGGACGATAATCAGGACAGAGGATCGTTGCCATTATATTGCCGCCGAATGCCGGACGCACCTGAAGAAGATTTTTAGTCTCTTTATCTATCTCAAGTGAAGTGCAGTCTGCTGTCAGGCCTGTTCTGAGCCGTGCTGCGACTCTTGGGATAAACGATCTTCCTACCGGTGTCGCTCCAGCAAGGACAATGGATGGCTTCTGTTCATTGATCACCCTGGTGAGGATATCGGCATAGGGACCATCGTTAAATTTAATCAACTCAGAATCACTGCACAGGTAAACCCTGTCAGCGCCCCATTTGATAAGTTCCTTTGCTTCCGATTCATCAGCGCCGAGCATCACAGCCAGCAGCTTTGTGCCGAGTTCATCAGCAAGCCTTCTGCCGATCCCGAGAAGCTCAATAGAAACCGGGGCCGCCTTCCCTTCCCTCTGTTCTGCAAAAACAAGCACGTCTTTATAATCTTCAAGCTGACTGCTGAAAGCTGAACGCTGAACGCTTTCTTCTGTCTCGTATATCGCTCCCTCAGGACATACCGATATGCATGTCTTGCAGTAATTACAATATTCATTGATAAATGCCTTCCCCTCTTTCATCACAATAGCGTCAAACGGACAGGAGCTTAAACAGGTTTCACACCCTGAACACTTTTCAATTCTGACAACTATAGACATTAGTATTCCCTCTTCATTCGCCTTAGGCTCATATGCATTTGATATTCCTCAGTTCAGTAATTAAGGCATTTACCTGTTCTTCCGGTGCGCCTTCAATAATTTTCCTCTCTGCCTTTATCTGGGGAGCAAAGATATTCTTGACCTGTGTGGGTGAACCTTTTAATCCGAGATTGTTCTCGTCGGCCTCTATTTCAGCCTTGCCCATCTTTTTTATTACGGCCTTTTTAGCAGCCATCTTCCCTTTTAACGAAGGCATCCTCGGCTGGTTCAATTCTTTTACTGCCGTGAGTAATACCGGAAGAGAAGATTCCACGATATCGTATCCTTCATCCATGAGTCTCTGCACCCTGATATAATTATCTTTAACTTCTTCAACTTTTCTTATGTATGAAATATGCGGAATACCTAAAAATTCCGCTGTCTCAGGGCCCACCTGTGCGGTATCACCGTCAATAGCCTGCTTGCCGCAGAAGATAATGTCAGCGCCGAGCTTCTTTATCGCCTGTGCAAGTGTATATGAAGTCGCCCATGTATCGGAGCCCGCAAAAGCCCTGTCTGAAAGAAGCACCGCCTCATCAGCTCCCATGGAGATCGTTTCTCTGAGGGCTGTTTCCGCCTGCGGCGGCCCCATGGTAAGAACGGTGACCTTGCCGCCAAGCTGCTCCCTTATCTGAATTGCCGCCTCAAGGGCGTGAAGGTCAAAAGGATTGATGATGCTCGGGACCCCTTCCCTCATAAGGGTGTTTGTCTCCGGATTGATCTTTATCTCCGCTGTATCCGGGACCTGTTTTATGCATACTATGATGTTCATTTATTTCTCCAGAACATTTATTTAATAATGACAAAATAAAACAATAACAAAAAACTACAGGAAATTATACGACCAGAATTGGTGTGTATTATACGATATTAAATTTAGTTAGGTCTACCCTGACAGAAAAGTCGCAAAAGGGAATCCTGAACTAATCGGGGGAAGATCACAATAATGTGTCTTAGCTGCGCAATTCGGCGTTAAGTGTGTTTTTGAGTCTCTCGACGATAGTGGAGTGCAGGGAATCAACCTCTTCGTCAGTCAAGGTCCTGTCAGCGGCCCTGTAACGAATGGAAAAGGCGAGGCTCTTTTTGTCTTCAGGAATTGGTTTCCCTGTATAAATATCAAATAATGTTACTGCTTCAATGAGATTTGAAGCAACACCCGATATTTCCCTGTTCACCTGTTCAACCAACACCTCATTTGAAACTATTATTGCGACATCTCTTTCAACATAAGGGAATTTCGGCAATGACACAAACGTTGTTCCGGATGATACATGTTCAAGTAATTTCTCTAAATCGTAAATTTCAAGTATGGTCAGGCTGCCTTTAATGTCAAATGACTCCGAGACGCGGGGATGGATTGTACCGAGTGAGCCTGTCTTCTCTCCATTTACAATTATGTTGCACGATTTGCCCGGGTGAAGGTATGGCTCTATCGAAGACATATCCTGTACTAAATGGTATTGTTTTATTTTTAAGTCCCTGAAAAGATTTTCGAGTACGCCTTTTAGATCATAGAAACCGTCATGTTTGTTTTCCCATAACATTGCTGACTTATTATTATTAGAGATTGCAGCCATCTGAACGATTTCATTCGGCAGTTTCCGGTCCGAGGGAAGAAAGACCCTCGACACCTCAAAAAAACTGATATCTTTTTCTCCACGGTTCAGATTTAAACTTACATTATTGAGCAAAGCCGGTATCAGACTGGTCCTCATCGCTGATTCCTCTTTTCTCAAAGGATTTTTTATGAAAACCAGATTTCTTCTTTTATCATCAGACGGTAAATTTAATTTATCAAGTGTGTCAGGCTTGAAGAAACTGTAATTTATCGCTTCTGAAAATCCTGACCTTATCATGGAATTTTTTGTGGTCCTGATCATGTCCTGCCGTTTATTTACAGGAGCAGGCTGCATCTTGATGCACGGCAGCGTGGCAGGAATTTTATCGTAACCGTAAAGTCTTGCAAGTTCCTCTATTACATCCATATCTCTCTGGATATCCTGTCTGAAGCCTGGAGGAGTTACAATATACCCCTCCCCTTCCCTTTTAGTTTCAAAGCCAAGGCTGTTCAATATTTTTTGAACAGATGATTCTTTAATTTCAATACCGAGGAGTGAATTTATCTTTTCAGTCCTGATAAATATTTTTTTAAGCTCATAAGGCTCCGGATAAATATCGGTCAGGTTTGAAACCCTCCCTCCCGCAATTTCAGCGATCATTTGCGCGGCCCTGTCAAGCGCCTTTGCAACATTGTCTATATCAACTCCTCTTTCAAATCTGTATGAAGACTCGGAAGTAATATTCAGCGCCTTGGATGTTCTCCTTATTGAAGCAGGATGGAAATATGCGCTTTCAATAAGTACGTTGACCGTTGATAAAGAAACTTCGGTGTTCTGTCCGCCCATGACCCCGGCTAAAGCAACAGGCTTTTCCGCATCCCATATCAGCAGCATATCTTTGCTTAATTTTCTGTCTTCATCATCAAGTGTACGGAAGCTTATTTCCGGACCTGCTGTCTTGACCACAATTTTCTGTTCAGTAAGTTTATCGAGGTCAAAGGCATGGAGGGGCTGCCCCATTTCCAGAAGTACATAGTTGGTAACGTCAACTATGTTATACGAAGCCCTGAACCCATGAGACTCAAGACGTTTAATAAGCCATGCAGGGGAAGGAGCAGGTTTCACGCCGGAAATTGTCCTTGACGCATATCTTTTACAAAGCCGGGAATCTTTTATCTCAATTTCAGGACCTCTGCCTTCCTGTTTCAGTACGTCAATTGATATAGCTTTAAAAGGAACTTCCAGGATCGCTGATATTTCACGGGCAATTCCTTTAATGCATAGACAGTCGGGCCTGTTTGGAGTTACATTGATATCAAGTAAGGTATCACCTTCGATATCTTCCATACCTTCAACTTCAAAACCTGCCATGGTAAGGGCGTGGGCCAATTCCTTTGGCGAAAGTTTAAAATCTGCAAATTCCCTGAGCCATTTGTAAGACGCCTTCAACTAAATCTCCTAATTTGTAGGGGCAATCCCCTGTGGTTGCCCTGAATAAGGGCGGGTTAAAACCCGCCCCTACTAAAACTGTTCCAGAAACCTTTTATCGTTTTCGTAAAACAATCTGATATCATCAATGCCGTATTTGAGCATCGCAACACGTTCTATGCCCATCCCAAACGCAAAGCCGGTATATTGTTCAGGATCGTATCCGGCCATTTCGAATACTCTCGGATTGATCATGCCGGCGCCGAGTATCTCCAGCCAGCCGGTTTTTTTACAAACATTACATCCCGCGCCTTTGCAAATGACGCAGGATATGTCAATCTCTGCGCTCGGTTCAGTAAACGGGAAAAAGCTCGGCCTGAAACGTAATTTTGTGTCAGGCCCGAACACCATATGAATAAAGACTTCCAGAACTCCCTTCAGGTCGCTCATTGCGATATTCCTGTCGACCATAAAACCTTCAAGCTGGTGGAACATCGGTATATGAGTTACGTCGGCATCGCATCTGTATACCTTTCCCGGTGCGATAACTCTTAACGGCGGGGCATTTTTTTCCATGACACGCACTTGAACGGATGAAGTATGTGTTCTTAATACAACATCTTCTGAAATATAAAAAGTATCCTGCATATCTCTCGCGGGATGGTCCCTGGGCATATTAAGGGCTTCGAAATTATAAAAATCGAGTTCAACCTCGGGTCCTTCCTCGACATGGAACCCTAATGAACTGAATATGCCGATGATCTCATCAAGGACCTGTGTTGTGGGGTGAAGACGTCCGTTTGGTATATAGAATCCGGGGACGGTAACGTCAATGCGCTGCGTTTGGAGGGTCCTGTTTAATTCAAGGGTCTTGAAAGCTGCTTCATGTCTGGCAAGCAGGTCCTCAATGTAGATTTTTGCTTCATTAAGGATTTGCCCGTATTCGCGCCTGTCTTCCTGGGGAATTGAACCGAGGGATTTTAATTTGCCGGTAAGAATACCTTTTTTGCCAAGGTATTTTATTTTTAAATCCTGAATTGATCTAAGGCTATCAGTTTTTTCTATTTCCTCCCCGGCAAGGTCCTTTATGGATTGGATGTCATTGAGCATTCCCTTTTTTAACCATTTCTACAAGGCTGTTGAAGGCCTGCGGATTGCTGTAAGCCATATCTGCAAGGGCTTTCCTGTTTAATGCAATATCCTGCTTTTTGAGTTTATTCATGAATTGACTGTAAGACATTCCAAGGGCCCTGACTGCCGCATTGATCCTGATGATCCATAAGGACCTGAAATCTCTTTTCTTCAACCTTCTGTCTTTATAGGCATAAGTCAATGCCTTATCAACCGCCTCTGTTGCGATCCTGTACAGACGGCTCTTGGACCCGTAATAGCCTTTTGTCATCTGGAGAATCTTCTTTCTTCTCCTTCTTGTTTTAAAACCACCTTTTGCTCTTGGCATTTATACTTACCTCCTGAATTAGCTTTTTAAATTCTTTTTATGTCATTCCTGCGAAAGTGTAGGGGCAATTCATGAATTGTCCCTACTGGATTCCGCATCAAGTGCGGAATGACAGCAGTGTTATATTTTTTTAAAGCAAACGTAATTATACAATAATTATCGAAAAATATGAATACTTGTTATTTAAATTATTAGAGAGAAACTAAAGTGGTTGAATTTAATAAGGCATCATTTTGATAATGTGAACAAAATTTGTCTTATGGACCATTCCGCTTTTTCTCAGATGTTTTGTCCTTTTAGAGGACTTGTGTGTCAAAATATGGCTCCTGAAAGCCTTGCTCCGTTTAAACTTGCCGGATGCGGTCTTCCTGAACCTCTTGGTAGCTCCTCTATGTGTTTTCAGCTTTGGCATTTTACCTCCCGATTCTTCATATTTCTCACTTTTAACTTCCCACTTATTTTGGCACAAGGACCATTGTCATGCGGTTGCCTTCCATTTTTGGCGCCTGCTCGATATTGGCTGTCTCTGAAAATTCTTCTGTGATGCGTCTAAAAACCTTCTGAGCAATTGATGCATGAACAATCTCTCTGCCTCTGAACATCATGGTGATCTTTGCTTTATCTCCGTGCTCCAGGAATCTTTTCAGATGATTCATTTTGAAGAGCAGATCATGTTCATTGATCTGCGGTCTGACTTTTATTTCTTTCAAGGATATCGTTTTATGCTTTGTTGTATTCTTCTTGCCTTGCTGGTAACGATACTTTCCGTAATCCATTATCTTGCAGACAGGCGGTTGTGCAGCCGGCGCTACTTCTACAAGATCAAGGTCATGCTCCAATGCGAGCTTTAAAGCACTGCGTATATCCATTACACCCAATTGACTTCCGTCATGACCTATTACTCTAAGTTCTTTTGCCCTTATCCAACGATTTATCCTTAACTCTTTTTCTATGACTACCTCCTGTTAGAGATTTCATCTTTGAGAAAAGTTGTCAAATTATCCAAAGACATTTCTCCAACATTTTCTCCGTTTCTCTTTCTTATATTAACCGCATTGCTCTCCATTTCTTTATCGCCTATTATACACATATAGGGAGTTTTTAATACAGCGGCCTTCCTTATTTTATAGCCTATTTTCTCGTTCTCTTCATCCATATCGGCACGTATTCCAGCAGCAATTAAAGATTCTTTTATTCTCCTGCAATATTCTACATGTCTTTCTGAAATAGTCAATATGGATATTTGCACCGGAGAAAGCCATAATGGAAAGGCCCCGGCATAGTGTTCGATCAGCACTCCGAAGAAACGCTCCAGCGATCCCATAAGCGCACGGTGTATCATAATGGGTCTGTGGTCCCTGCTGTCTGTTCCCCTGTATGTTATGTCAAGTCTTTCCGGTATATTGAAGTCAACCTGTATTGTGCTGCACTGCCATTGCCTTCCAAGGGAATCTCTGACCTTTATATCGATCTTGGGGCCGTAAAATACGCCTTCTCCCGGGTCCACTTCATATCTTAATTCCTTCTTTTTGAGGGCGTGTTCCAGTGCCCCTGTCGCCTTTTCCCACGCCGCATCGGTCCCAACATATTTATCAGGCCTTGTTGAAAGATAGATATCATAGTCCGAGAATCCAAATGTTTTAAGGACAAAAAGCGTAAATTCCAGCACCTTTAAAACTTCTTCCTCTATCTGATCTTCCCTGCAGAATATGTGGGCGTCATCCTGAGTGAACCCGCGGACCCTTAAGAGTCCGTGAAGGACCCCGGAACGTTCATACCTGTAAACAGTGCCGAGTTCCGCAAAACGCAGAGGCAGTTCTCTGTAGCTTCTGAGATGACTTTTAAAAATAGATACATGGAAGGGACAGTTCATCGGTTTTATTTCATATTCAAGCCCTTCAATTTCCATCGGCGAATACATGTTCTCTTTATAGAAATCAACATGGCCTGTCTTTTTCCACAGATCGAGTTTTGCCATATGCGGAGTATAGAGAATTTGATAACCGGCCTTGTAATGCTCATCAAGCCAGAAATTTTCTATGGCCCTTCTGATCACGGCGCCTCTTGGATGCCACAGCACCAGTCCGGCCCCTATGTCATCATTCATACTGAAAAGGTCCAGCTCTTTTCCAAGCCTCCTGTGGTCTCTTTTCCTGACCTCTTCAAGAAATTCGAGATGCTTTTTCAGTTCATCCTTTGCGGGAAATGAAACACCGTATATGCGCTGGAGCATTTTGTTCTTCTCGCTGCCGCGCCAATATGCGCCGGCAACATTCAGAAGCTTGAATGCCCTGACTTTCCCTGTGGATTCCAGATGCGGGCCGCGGCAGAGGTCTGCAAAATTTCCCTCCTCGTAGATGGAAACCGTTTCTTCAGTGATCTCATTGATAAGTTCAACTTTATATATTTCGCCGCCTTCCTGAAAAAATTTCAGGGCCTCTTCCTTGGGCATATCTTTCCTGATAAAAGGTTTATTGGCCTTTATGATCTCCTTCATCTTCTCTTCGATACGCGGCAGGTCTTCCTGTGTGATGGCATGCCCGCAATCAAAATCATAATAAAAGCCGTCTGCTATTGCAGGGCCTATTGCAAATTTTGTGTCCGGGAAGAGTTCTTTTACGGCATGCGCCATAATGTGGGACGTGCTATGACGGTAGACCTCAAGAAATTCTTTATCTTTTTGTGATGAGTCTGAAATATAAACCTCCCTTAATTAGCTATCAGCCATTAGCTGTCAGCTTTCAGCAAAAACAGGACTAATTTTTTGCTGATGGCTGACTGCTGATAGCTGACAGCTTTTTAAAAATGGTAGGCACGAGGGGGATCGAACCCCTGGCCTCTTCCGTGTCAAGGAAGCGCTCTCCCGCTGAGCTACGCGCCTTCAAAAAATATAACAAGAACCTGTATGACATTGAAAATATATTTGAATAGATGTTTCTTTGTCAAGGCAGGAGCCGGTCAACTTTATTTCGGCATTGGACATAAAAAGTCCCTCTGGGAAAATATACTCAGAGGGACTTTTGCGGTTCATTAAATTTTATTCACATTAATTGCGTTAGGGCCTTTGGGACCCTGTTCGATATCAAAACTGACTGAATCACCTTCGGCAAGGGTTTTAAAATCGCTGCCCTGGATCGAAGAATAATGAACAAAAACATCACCGCCCTCATCATTTGTTATGAAGCCAAAACCTTTAGCTTCGTTAAACCATTTTACTTTTCCTGTTGCCAACTTCTTTTACCTCCTTATTAGGGCTTAAGCAAATAAACAGATTTGCTTCCTTAACAACCACAAATCCAGATATCATTACGGTTGTTCTAAATACTTTTAAAAATCTTTTTTACGAGAAAATATAATGTCATTTTCTTTCACTAAAAGTCAATAAAAAAATGAATGCTTTCGTTATGTTGTCTAATGTGAAAATAATTTAAAATTTGACACGCTCAATAAACGATGCTGACTGCATCCCGGACAACATCGATCCTGACCGGCAGGGTCCCGAAATAATCTCCGTCTGTCTGAACATGGACCGTGCCATCAGATACTATTTCTGCCTCCGTAGTTTTAAAATATGAAACATCATCAAAGCTTAAGTGTTTTCTTCTGAGCACCCCGATGATAAAACGCAGCAGGTCTCTCCGTGATCTGCTCTTTAAAACACAAACATCAAGCAGCGGCTCTGTAATGGATGCATGCGGAGTGACAGAAAAATACCCGCCGTAATTTCCGGCATTTCCGATAACAACAGTATATCCGGTCAGTTCACATGCCGGTGTTTTGATTTTAATAAGTGAGGGACCGTATTTCATGAAGACTTTTAATCCTGCAGCAATGTGCGCCGCTTTACCGGATATTTGCTTCAGTAAATTCCTTCTTACACTCAGTACAGTCTCACCGTCAAAACCAATACCTGCCATTAAAGTAAAATATCTGCCGTTGATCCTTCCAAGGGTTATTTTTCGTGCAGTCCCTGTCAATGCAAGCTCAGCCGCTTTCTTTATGTCTTCCGGTATCTTCAGTTCTTTGGCAAGGACATTTGCTGTTCCGGTCGGGACCAGAGCAAGGGGTATGCCGGCAAGGCTGATATTTTCTGATGAAAGAAGACCGTTGAGGACTTCGTTGAATGTTCCGTCCCCTCCGGACACTATAATACGGTCCGAGTCACAATCGTTCTTTGCGTATTCAAAGGCATCCCCCCTTTTTTTCGTAACAAATGTCTTCAGGCCCGCTTCTCTGCTTAACAGCGATTCGATCTCGTGTATCGATCTGTGTGCCTTATTTCCTGCTGAGGGATTTACGATGAGACTTACGTTCAAAAATTTCCTTTAATGTCATGGCCCCTTCACAGGGTTTAATATTGTCAATCAGGACAGGGACCATCTGCAGGTATTTAATAAGTTCTTTTACCTCTCCGCCGGTAATGAAAAAGGCCCTGCCTCCATACGGGATGCCTCTTTTTTTAATGTGCGGAAGCCTGATATATCCAAAAGCACGTGATGCAATATATCCTGTTGTATAATTAGGGTCATCAGATATGCATAATTCCCCAAGGACCATCGGGTATTTATGGACCTTGCTTGCCAGGACAAGGGCCTCTTTTACAGTATCATTATTGATGCCGAGTTTATTTAATTGTCTTGAAAGGGCTGCATCTGCTTTTTTTGTTATGCCCATGCGTGTCACCCTCACACCGCGCAAAAGGTCAGGCTCAAGCCTTACCCCTTCAATATCCATAAGCATGGCGCCTCTCATTGTAATACCGATTGTAAGGGATTTAAATGCCTCATCTATTGCCCTTTCAGTTATGCCGATATGTGAGAGAATTTTAAAGACGGCTTTCTGTACCGCCTCAGGATTACCTGTTTTCAAAGTACAAACCGGGAGAGAAGAAATTTTACGGGGCTTCTCTTTAAGCTCCTCTATTGTAAGGCGTATTTCATCCGCCCTTCCCTTCTCATGTGTAAGGGCCCTTCCGGTATATTCTTTAACAATATCTATAATATCGTCCTTTTCATATATACCTTCGGCGCCGGATGAATGAACACCATTTTGGGCCGCCCTCATTCTTACGCTGTAATGCAAATATTTTGACATTATATTTCTAACCCCATGTCATTGATCATCTGTAAGTCTTCTTCAGGTCTTTTACCCTGCGTCGTGAGGTAATTTCCGATCAGCAGCCCGTCAGCGCCCGCAAAAAATATATAGGAATTCAGCTCCCTTAGAGTCTGAGGCCTGCCGCCGCAAACCCTTATCTCGGAGCCGGGGAGTATAAGCCTGTAGACCGCTATTATTTTCAGCGCTTCCAACGGACTTAATAATTTCGAATCTCCCAACGGTGTTCCGTTTACGGGTGTTAAAAAATTTATCGGCACAGATTCAATGTTCAATTCTTTAATTGCAAATGCCATATCAATACGGTCTTCCCATGTTTCACCGAGTCCGAAGATACCGCCGCTGCATACTGAAAGTCCCAGCGATTTTGCAGCCTCAATGGTCTTTATCTTTTCCCGGTACGTATGAGTTGTGCATATTTCACTGAAAAAAGCCTCTGATGTTTCGAGGTTATGATGATATCTGTAAAGCCCCGCATCTTTTAATTGAGCAAGCTGCTCTTTTTCAAGCATTCCAAGGGTGGCGCATGGCAGAAACCCAAGGTCCCTGATCTCAGAAATAAATGTGCATATATCTTTCAATTCCGGATCTGAAGGCTTCATCCCGCTTGTAACAATGCAGAATCGCCTGGCCCCGTGTTTTTTTGCAGAATTTGCTGCATCCAGGATTTTCTCTTTATCGAGCAAAGGATGTATATTTACAGATGTTTTACTATGTGCAGATTGCGCACAAAAAGAGCAATCCTCAGGGCATGTGCCTGATTTAGCATTGATAATTGAGCACAGATCAACCTTATTGCCTCTGAATTTTTCCCTTACCCTGTTTGATAAGGTGAAAAGCTCATAAATTTCAGCGCCTTTTCTCTCTGACATTTGAAGGGCAGTCTGCCTGTCGATTCCCTGAACATTATGCATAGCTGTCTTATGTGTTTTTTCCTCTGTAATTAGCATGTGCTATTATCTACATGAAAATAGGAAGTTGTCAATAAGTAGTATTATTCTGAAAAATGATAAAGCGCTAACGGAGAGTAATGATGTCATTAAGATTAAGATATGCGATTATAAGACGTATTATCAATATGCATTACCAAGCCGAGGTTATTAAAGTAATCATGTTATGTCAGGATCTATTCAACTTTATTTTGTTCCGATGGATGCGTGTTACTTTGATACATTCTGTTCTCACAGTTATGTTGAAGCGGTACACAATCCACTGTCCTGTATTAATCGTTATTTAACCTGATTGTCATCAATCCACAGAAACATTCTCATGTCAATAACTGCACACGGTCAGGTTTTGCAGTATTAACTCATCCCTGAGAGATAAAGAGATGCTTGAATGAACCGGTGGCAAATAAGTTGCGGCTCATGATTAGTTACTATGTGAATGAAATTTAGGTCCGCGATCCTTATGCAATAGGCGGATTACTTAACGATGTTACTCTAAATCGGTTTACAGTTCGGATGCAGTCTGTATCATCACATCGATGCAATTGTTATGCTACTGCGTCCTGCAGGATGGCTTTAGAAAAAGACTGCCGTCGGCACCAGGGTAACAACTGAGGTATCATCACAGTCTGTAAGTTTGGACAGTGAATCCGACCTGAAGATCTATGGAATCAGAAGGCTACAAACTAGGCCTTTAGGAGCTGATCACCGACTAATCTCATGTACTCGTGTTTTGAGCAGATAACTAACGTAGCTATGCGACAATCAACTCCACTCCGTAATTGGCTCAATATCAACCCGTTGCTCCATCCAGAATTCAGCACACTACCATGAACCCGATCAACGTGATTATAACGTTTGTTCAGGGTTCACTTTTTAAATAGCGACAGATCATTAACACCGTCTCCAGAATGTTGGCGAACAGTATCGAACGTCTGACAATCTGCCTGCTAGATCATGACACTTGTATAGTCAGTACTGATGCTGCAGTTGAGACCATCATAGCAGAAATGACTCCACTGCACCGGGAGTGATAGCTCAAACCGTTGCATAGAGGCTGCTTCTGGCCGTTTGAACTCGAGGCACGACCCAGTCAATACCTTAACCGTCACCGGTCAATGACGTTTATACGACCAACTCTTAGAATTTAGATTAAGGCCACGATGTAACGCTACTACCTGAAGCATCAAATATCTCGGTCACTTTCACCGGACTCACCCCTTATCCAGTTCTATGCCTGTAAGTGCGATTAACATCCATGTGGTTCAGTAGTTACCCTGCTTTCAAGATAAATCCACTATCATCGTGACACTGTTATCCAGATGTCACCAAGTGACAAACTTCACTAACGCAAGCCAATCGATCTCGTAAGTGCTGATATAACATGTGTAGCTTCAATGGGTACCCTGCTTCGGATATCCATAAGTCATTAGCGCCGTCTGACAGATCAATGTCAGACAAAAGTTCGTATGCAAACGGTGCAATAATAAAGTAACTATTTAGCAAAAGTGACAATTATGTAATCACTGTTTTAGCATATTCAATCCTCCAGTATGAATCGTAAGATTAATGAGCATATTGACACCATATCAACCAGGACATTGATAGCATACAATTGATTGTAACTACAATGAGACTTCTATCTAGAGGATTCTGAGCTCTGAAGCTCGAAATAGGTCAATTATCTGACATTCTACTAAGGCAGATGCGTCTTATCTTAATGCTTATAGGACTTTAAACAGTATTTATCGATATCTCCACTCTTATATAACAGAGTGCCTACTGTCAATAATATGATCAGTATGTCAAACTCGGTTATTTCAACTGGGAATTCACAGACAACTTATCCATATTTACTAAGATCCGATCAGTTTATGTTATAATTTTATGATAGGTTGACTCTATCCTGCGAACGGAGTCAAGAAATGAACGATTTTGAAAAGGCATTTGGAAAGATCCAAAACGGTGTTTTTGTTGTAACTACAAAACATGGAGATAAAGCCAATGGAATGACTGCGGTATGGGTGGCACGGGCGTCCTTTAAGCCGCCCATGCTGTCCGTTGCCATTGGTAAAACACGGTATAGTCATGAGCTGATAAAAGAAAGCGGCGTCTTTGCAGTGAATATTCTTTCTGAAAAACAGATAGCACAGGGAAAACTTTTCGGTTTCAGATCCGGTAGGATAACCGACAAATTAAAAGATTTTGAATATACAACAGGCAAAACAGGTTCTCCAATACTTAAAGATATTTCAGGGTATCTTGACTGCAAGGTTGTCAAAACATGCAATGCAGGAGACCATACCATCTTTGTAGGTGAAGTCCTTGATGCCGGATCTTATAATAACAACCATCCGCTTCTATACAGACATGATGATTTCTTTTAAGGGAGGTCTTATGAAAACCATAAGTTCAAAAATAATACTTGTTGTGTTATCTGCTGTCATCCTATCATGTGCTCCGGGAAGATATTTGAGAACAGAAGTGGCCGCGCCTTCCGAGATTACGGGAAACTATATTTTAATGCTTTATGGGGGCCGATACAGCGATGACATAGAAAATGTAGCAATTCTTGATAAAGAGGGAGATCCGTATACCTTTGAGATATTTGCACGTCCGGATAATTATACAGTACATGTAAATGTCCCTGCAAAAGAAGTCCTCGATGAAGCACAAAAGTTTGTCCGCACCCACAGGTCTTTCCTGAGATCAAAACTCAGCAGGATTATTGGTCCCAATGGGAATGTTATAGGATATGAATTGCGTCCGTTATATCAAATGCTCGAATTTGGTTCTTCTGATGTCCTTTCAATAAATTACAGGATTAAGGACAGTAAGGTTATCGTCGATATACGGCCAGGCCAGGAAGTTGAACACAACGAACCATTTTTATTCAGAAGAATGAATAAGTAATAAAAGATCCCCATGCCTGTCACAATTTCTTTTCATGGCGGAGTTGAAACCGTTACCGGTTCATGTCATCTTGCTGAATGCGGAGGGGATCAATATCCTTGTCGACTGCGGTCTTTTCCAGGGATGACCTCACGGACTGAAGAAAAGAATTTTGATGATTTCGGGTTTGATCCTTCATCTTTAGATTATCTTCTGCTCACACATGGGCATCTCGACCATTGCGGCAGGATTCCGTTACTTGTGAAAAAAGGCTTTAAAGGCAAGATCGTTTGTACTTCAGCTACATATGATATCGCAAAAATTATCCTCCTTGACACTGCCAGAATACAGGAAGAAGATTTTGAACACTGGAAAAAGATAAAACGCCGTACCGGAGATTTACAGCGTGACCCGCTTTATACAACCCTTGAGGCCCTTGACTCCCTGCGATATTTTAATCCTGTAGACGGATATGACAAACCTGTTAACTTAAGCGGAAACATAACGGCAAATTTCAGAGACGCGGGACATATCTTCGGCTCTGCATTTATAGAGGTCGATATCAAAGGGTATGGCAGGGTCATATTTTCGGGCGACCTCGGCAACAGGAACAAGCCTATAATCAAAGACCCTTCATTTCCGGACAAGGCGGATTTTTTAGTAATTGAAGGCACCTATTCAAACAGAAATCACAAGAACATCGATGAATCCGTTCAGGAACTTAAGCAGGCGATCATTGATACCTTTAGAAAAGGCGGCAATCTGCTGGTCCCTGCTTTCGCCATAGAAAGGGCCCAGGATATACTCTATTATTTAAGAGAATTCCAGGAGAAGGGAGAGATCCCCTCCTGCAATGTCTTTCTTGATTCACCAATGGCGCTCAATGTTGCTGAAATCATGCGGAGAAATCCGGGGTATTTTGACCAGGAGACCGCAAAACTCTTTCAGGAGAAAAAAGACCCGTTTTCCTTCCCGGGCCTGAAGCTGATCAGGACCCAGGAGGAATCCAGGCAGATCAATTTCATCAAGAGCCGCGCTATCATCATTGCCGGGTCAGGCATGTGCACAGGGGGAAGAATAAAGCATCATCTCAAGCACAACATCTGGAGAAAAGAATCTTCGATCGTTTTTGTGGGATACCAGGCTGAAGGGACCCTCGGAAGAGAGATAGTTGACGGTGAAAGAACAGTGAAGATCTTTGAAGATAGATTCAAAGTAAATGCACAGGTTTATACAATCGGGGGCTTTTCAGCCCACGCTGACAGGGACACCCTTATAGATTGGTTAGAGCATATCAATGGATTGGAACAGACTTTTCTTGGTGCATGGAGAAAGAGATAGTCTGCTTTCATTTCAGAAAGTGCTGCTTGAAAGAAAAATATCTGATATAGGTACGCATCCCCCGTCTGCATGAATCTTTTTTATTACAGGGTAGCCAATGAAACTGAAAATAGGAGTTATGGGAAGTGCAAGTTCCAAGGTGTCCAAAAAATATATGGACATTGCCTACAAGCTGGGCCGAGCCATAGCAAAGAATGATTGCATAACTGTAACAGGCGCATGTCCCGGCCTCCCGCTTGCTGCCGCCAACGGAGCAAAAGATGAAGGCGGACTAGTAGTTGGCATCTCCCCTGCCCTCAGTATCCTGGAACACAGGAATAAATATCACTCACCAACCGAGCACCACGATGTTCTGATATTTACAGGCAGCGGATTGATGGGAAGAGAGGTGGTAAACATACGCTCATCGGACATAGTGATTGTCATTGGAGGCAGGTCAGGAACGCTGGGAGAATTTTCTATTGCCTATGACGAGGGGAAACTTATCGGAGCGCTCCTTGGCACAAACGGCATCACTTCGGAGATCAGCAATCTTGTTAAACTCATCAGGAAAAAAACCGGTTCTAAAATAATCTACGATAACGACCCTGATAAACTCGTAAATGCGCTCTTGCAATATTACGCAAAAAAACATTACAAACGGCCTTCCTGCTTTCATGTTGAAGAATAAATACGTCAGCAATGACAGCCCTGAACCGTTCAACCGGCCCGGACTAAACACTAACCTCTGGTCAGGATCTCCAGCTTTTTGATGATCGCTCCGGGCTCAGCAGCAACCTTTTGGGGACGAATGGTTTTAATATCTATTCCTTCCAGATTCTTTACGGAAGGACATTGCGGTATGGGAATATCAGGATAGTTTCTTCTGAAAATCAGGAAACTTCGCAGGCGATGCGGTCTCAAGGACCACGATAATTGAATTATCACCGCTGAAATACTGCCGGTATCTGAAGGACGCCGCCACTCCTATCACTCCATGGGGTTCGAGAACAATATTGTTTCTCCGCCAGAATCTTACGATATGGGCCTCGATGTCCTCGTTAGTGATGATGTCCTCAACAAAAACATCTTTACGGAGGCGCTTCGCCACCGCCGGGGTAATGCTTCTTTTTCCTGAAAGGATATCAGGTATGTTTTCCGGAACTTCTCCGTATAAAAAGAGGATACGTTCAAGGTTGGAGGGTACGGAGATATCCATGGAATTCGCAAGCGTATACTTATTGCTGAGACTGCCGGAGGAGGAGCCTTTGCCTACAATGTTCGCAAATATGTTATTGGCGTTTGTACCCGCAATAAATACCTGGACAGGAAGCCCCATTCGCTTTGCTATCAAACCTGCGGTCAGATTGCCCAGATTTCCTGACGGCACTGAAAATATAATATTCTGGTCCGGGAACTTCTTTTTAAGTTCCTTCCAGATATAGAAGTAATAAACGGTCTGCGGCAGAAGCCTCCAGACGGAGATGGAATTGGCCGATGTGAGATTAAAACGTTCACGCACGTTGTTATCATTAAGCAGGCCCTTGGCTAATCGCTGGCAGTCGTCAAAATTTCCATCCACCGGGACCGCAAGGACATTTCCCGTTATGGAGAGCATCTGTTTTTCCTGGACTTCGGAAACCCTGTCAGCAGGATAGAGGACCAGGACATTCGTATTGGGCAAACCGTAAAAGGCTGTTTGTATAGCAGTGCCGGTATCCCCTGATGTGGCGACGATAATGGTAGAGTGTCTCTTTTTAACCGAGAGATAGTGACTTATCAGTCTTGCCAGAAACCGTGCGGCAAAATCCTTAAAACTGCACGACGGCCCCCTGTCTAAACGGGCAATTACAAGCCTGTTGTCATCTATGGCTTCCTCAACCGGTATATGTATATCACTGTATGCACCGTCACAAATGTCCGCAAGGACATTATCCGGGATATCGTCCTGGGGAAGAAAGCCTCTCATTATCACCCATGCCAATTCACTGTAAGAAAGACCTGATAAATCATTAATTGCCGCCTCGTTAAAACAGGGCAGGCCCGCGGGCATAAAAAGCCCGTAATCGGATGCAAGCCCCCTATCGAGAACAAAACCCCATTTATAGCGGTTCTTCCCTTCCGGGTCCCGGGTAGAGACGAACATGTGCTCGCCTGCAGAACAGGCCGGCAATAATTGTTTCAGTTTATTAATATCCATCTAAGTTTTTTTATAAAACAGGCTACGTGATTATAATACAGATAATAACAATTTATTAAAAGTATGCCATTGGGTCAAGGTCTTATAATTCATAAAGACCTTAACAGCTTTCGATAATAACACCGCAATCTTCACATCTATACCTTTGCACCCCTTTTTCCTCCTCCGCTACCTCTTCAAAGTCATATCGCTTCTCACTGCTTGCCTCAAAGCATTCAGGACAAAAGCCCTTTCCAAGTTCATCAGCTTTGATTGTCAGGTGACAGTACCTGCATCGCATCCTTTTTTTCTCTACAGGCAACAATACGAGATTATTATGAAGACATGAAGTCATGATATTCACTCCTTACCTATCACCTATGACCTATTACCCATTTGCGGGCTGACCAGCTTGCAAGCCTGCAAGCTTCCCGCTAACTCAAGTGTCACCCACTTATTATCGAAAGACTTCTCATTCAGGTCAAGTCCTGCCTTCCGGTAAGCATCAGCTACCATATCCTCTTCTCCTGCAAGTATACCTGAAAGGACAACGATACCATCCGCGCTCAGATGAGATACAACTTCAGGGACGATCTCAATTAACGTACTCGAAATAAGATTTGCGATGATGACGTCAAACGTTCCTTCAACAACAGAGATGCCGCCTTCTTTTACCTCAATATTTCCTGTCCTGTTAAGCGTGATGTTTTCCCTCGCGGCATTAACAGCGATCGGGTCGGTATCAACTGCAACAATGTGTGAAAACCCCATCTTCGAGGCCCCGATCGCGAGAATTCCCGTACCGGTGCCGATGTCAAGAAGGCTCTTTCCGGCATGCGCCGGCGGTAAGTTTTTCTATGCGTGCAAGACAGGTCCTTGTGGTTTCGTGATGGCCTGTTCCAAAGGCCATTCCTGAATCGATCATGATAGTGATACGCCCTTCTTCGGCCTGCTCCCACGGAGGAATAATTGTGACGGCATTACCGGCATTGATAGGTGTAATGCCTTTTTTCCAGACCTCATTCCAGTCCTGCGCCGGGAGCATTGTATGCGTAAAGGAAAAAGAAGGATCAAGACCGGAAGATTCCAATACCCCCCTGAACGAATTAAGCTCGTCGCAGAGGAGCTCGATATTGTTTGTATGTTCAAAATATGCGCGAAGCGTTTCACCATTTTCATACAGTCCGAGAGAACCCAGCTCTTTCAGTTTGTATGTAAGCGCATCCAGCGATACATCCGGCACAGTGATGATAAATTCGTAATATTCCATAATAAATTATAACAGTAGAGAAAAAACTTTTCTCATTGCTGAGAGCTGCCTTTCAGCCTTATGGGCTTTCCCGCCTGTCCAGCTTGCACGCTTTCAAGCTTTCCCGCTGGTGAATAACTTTCCTTGTCAAAAAATTACCAAAATGGGTAAAATGAATTGCAAAGACGGGTGAATGTATATGCAAAAAATTATTAACACACATGATTTCTTCTCTCTTTCGTCATTTCTGAACTACCAGCTTTCCGGAACTCCCATTAACTGGAGAGCTGTCCTGATGCTGATGCATTCTGAGAGCCTCACGCCGAAAGATGAGGAACATGTGCTTTCCGCCCTGATGTATCTGGTCGAGGCATACGGCCAGCAAAAAAGACGGCTGGGGCCCTTTGCTGTTTTACATCCTATAAGGACCGCTGCAATCTTAACGCGGGCCTCAGACTCCCCATCCATACTTGATCTGCTCACGACTCTGCTCCATGACAAGAATGAAGACATTACTGAAGGCAAATACAGCAAGGATGACTGGGAAAGACTTGAAAGCATGTATCAGCAGATCATAGAGAAAATTGACAGCAGGCAGAACTGGTTTTTAAACGAGCGAATCCATTTCCTTTCAAGGCTGCAGAATGAAACATACCGTCAATATCTGAGCCGGCTTATCAGGCAGGCGATCCAGACCCCCGAGCTTATACGTGTCAAGCTTGCCGACAGGCTTGATAACACCCTGGACCTCCGGATGGACCTTCACGAAGATAATTCAGGGGCAGAGTCTTACAAACTGATATTTGACGCACTTTTTGCAGATACTTATAAAGGGCCTGATACAATAAATCCATATCATACAAAGGGAAAGATCAAAGGCTCTATGAGATTATACGCGCTCTTCAAAAATGCGGTTTTCCTGTCGTATCTGCGCTCCATGAACTGCGAACTTGACGAGCCATCCCGTAAACTGTTTTCTTCATTGGCAACGGCCAGCATCAATGAGGCCCAGAACATACTGCTCCATATTTTCAAGTTCCATCTGAGAGACCCGCAAGAACAGAGGTCTTTGCTTCTCAGCGTCATGGATTACTGCAAAGAGGGCTGTCTTCGTCGTAAAGACAGCAGCTGCAATACCCGTCTGGACGGGATTTTCAAAAATACATTTGATTCAGAAAACAAGGAACAGCTCAGGGACAATCTGGACGTGCTTTACAGAGATAAAGAACTGATGGCGGAAGCATCCATAGTTTTCACAGCTATCTTTACGAATTTTCTCAACGACCAAAACTTCAGCATTGAAAGTTTAACAGCCGGTTGAGAGGTTTTTCAGAAAAATGGTATTATTAACCTGAATTTTAAAAAAGGAGAGAACGAATATGGCAAAGTCACAAGAAGTAAAAAAAGAGTCCAAGAAAAAACCGCAGAAGACAGCTAAAGAGAAGAAGCTCGCTAAGATGGAAAAGAAAAGAAATAAATAGCCGGCAGGATCTATCTATTTCTTTTCGAGAGCGCTGAAAATCTTATTGAAGATATTTCCCGGACACAGCTGAAATACCGGAAGGTCCAGCCTGTCTGATTGCGCAATGAGTACGGTCTGGCTTTGGGTCCGGGGCGATTGCCCTTCTACGCCGGTTATGTAATGGATTATCACTATCATCTCACCTGCAACCTATCACCTATTACCTATTACCTCTTCAACATTGACTTGCCTGATGGGTTTGATATACTCGTGATTGAGTGCATATTTTGTTGAAATGAGATTAAGAAATGAGAACGATCATTACAATTTTGATATTCTCTCTTTTTATATGTATCCCGGATCCTGCATTATGTTCTCCTGCTGTACCACAAGATGACACTTCATTCAATGAGAATAAAATTTCAATCTATTTTTTCAGGGGAGAGGGATGCCCGCATTGCAAAAATGAAGAACGTTTTCTTGAAGTAATGAAAGCTGAATATCCTCAACTGGAAATCAACTCTTATGAAGTATGGTATAACGAGGCAAACAGAGATTTCCTGCAAAAAATGACGAATGGCGGCCGGGATAAAACTTACCGGTGTGCCGGTTACATTCATTGATAAAAAAGTATTTGTGGGTTTTTCAGAAAATATCGGTCAGGATATTAATGAAATTATTCGATATTGCATGGGAAACCCTTGTATAAGCCCCTTGGATATACTAAATAAAAGGCCTGAACAGGAAGAGCAGCAAACGATATCACTTCCTTTTGTGGGAAATCTTGATACTTCGAAAATTTCACTGCCTTTAATGACAATAATCCTCGGAGGACTGGACAGTTTCAATCCATGTGCCTTCTTTGTGCTTTTCTTTTTACTAAGTTTATTAATATACACAAGGTCCAGGAAAAAGATGCTCCTGATCGGCGGGATATTCATATTCTTTTCCGGACTTATTTATTTTTTATTTATGGCTGCCTGGCTTAATTTTTTTATTCTTGCCGGAAACATTGTCATCATAACCGCTATTGCCGGGATAATAGCACTGGCGGTTGCCGGAATAAATATTAAAGACTATTTCTTTTTTTCAAAAGGCGTCTCTTTGAGCATCCCTGAAGATGCAAAGCCTAAATTATTTGAGCGCATGCGGAATTTAATCAAATCCACATCTATTCCTTCGATGATCGCAGGGACGGTTGTACTTGCAATTGCAGCCAACACCTATGAACTGCTCTGCACAGCAGGTTTCCCAATGGTATTTACCCGGATATTAACTTTACACAAGCTTACATCTCCGCAATATTATCTTTATCTCCTGCTGTATAACATTATCTATGTTATTCCTCTGTTCATAATAGTTCTTATTTTCTCAGTCACCTTAGGCGCTAAAAAATTAACAGAATGGCAGGGACGCAAGTTAAAGCTCTTATCAGGACTTATGATGCTTTTGCTCGGTCTTGTGTTAATCATAAAACCGGCTTTACTGAATAATGTATTTGTGGCTTTTGGACTGCTTGCATCAGTATTGGTCATTTTTACAGCAATTATCTTTTTAACCAGGAGATATCTGCCGAATATAATAAATGGGGGTAAGGATTAAGGGGTACGGGGTAAGAAGGGCGAAAACGTGAAAACTGGAAAGCCTGCAAGCGGCTGTCTTATGATTCTGAAATTATCTCGCAGGCATTGACGAGCTTGCGTACAGCAAAGTAGACCTTTTTCCGGTCTATGATTCCAGGGTCATATTTGATATCGATGATCTCTTCGGTATAATTTACAGACACATCAAGTATTCCCTCTGTCTCTGCAAGAAGCTTCTTCATGTCCTCCGCGCATCCGGTGCAGACGATCCCTTCTACCTTGAGCTTCATTTCCTTAATATCTTTTTCCATTTAACTCTCATTATCCATGGTGAATTCTGTTCCAATGGTTGCAGACATGGAAGACTGTGGAAGAATTTCTATACGACACCTCTAAATAGTAGTCAGTAGACAGCAATCAGCAGTCAGGGAAAGAAAAACAGCATAATTGCTTTGAAGCAAAAATGTAATAATACTTTTGTCGATTATAGAAATTCTGGAACAGGCTTTCATGTCGTCGGGTTAGCTTACGATCAGAAAAGCCCCTCTACTGACAGATATCGTTCACCTGTGTCGTAACAGAAGGTAAGGATACGGCTTCCTGCCGGAACATCCATTATTTTTTTCGACACAGCCGCCAGAGAAGCGCCAGAAGAGATGCCGATAAATATCCCCTCCTCCCTGGCACATCTTTGAGTATATGAAAACGCTTCATCTTTTGATACCTGTATAATACCGTCCAGAATTTCCTTTCTCAGGATGCCGGGTACAAAACCTGCCCCTATACCCTGTATGGGATGGGGGCCGGGATCACCGCCGCTCAGAACCGGTGAAGCAGCTGGTTCTACGGCAAAGACTTTCAGTTTTGGGAACTCTTTTTTAAGGATTTGCGCGCATCCGGTTATGTGTCCTCCTGTTCCGACTCCGGTTATCAAATAGTCGATGCCCTCAGGAAAGTCCTTCAGAATTTCCTGAGCAGTAAACTTTCTGTGGGCTTCAGTGTTTGCTTCGTTCTCAAATTGCTGCGGCATCCAGGAATTTTCGATTTCCTGTGCCATTTCCGTGGCCTTATCAACCGCCCCTTTCATTCCTTTCTCTCTTGGAGTCAGTACGAACTCTGCCCCATAAGTGGACATCAGCTTGCGGCGTTCGATAGACATGGACTCAGGCATGACAAGTATCAGCCTGTATCCTTTAACTGCAGCGACCATTGCAAGTCCTATTCCTGTATTGCCGGAGGTTGGTTCAATTATAATGCTGTTCTTTTTGAGAATACCTTTGTTCTCTGCATCCTCGATCATCGATAATCCGATACGGTCCTTAATGCTTCCTCCGGGATTTGAACGTTCCAGCTTCATCCAGACTTCAACATTATTACTGAACAGTTTATTGATCCTTACGTGGTCCGTGTTTCCGATAGTTTCGAGTATGTTTTTGACCCTCATTTAGTCCTCCTTAATATTGTTTAAATAAATAAAACGTATTCTTATTATGCATATTATACAAATGCAAGGATATTTTTTTGTAAAGTTCAATTCACTGTGATATTATTTAACACCTCATGGCCATTGCACAAAACGATATAATTTATTTTATCCTCACCGACCGTTTTTACGGAAAACCCAACCCTGCCATCCTCCAGGGAATAGACCGGAATGACCCATTCGCTTTTCACGGCGGCAACATTGACGGTATTATTGAAAAGATCCCCTATCTGAAAAACCTCGGCATCACCGCGCTGTGGATCACACCGGTCTACCTGCAGATGCAAAGCCCGCGGATCAAGGCGCAGCCTTACCATGGATACTGGACACTGGATTTCAATACTGTTGATCCCCATCTTTACATAGACAACGGAAGATATCCTGCAGGCAGCAAATTATATGTAAAGGACCTCGCAGACCGTCTTCATGAAAATGATATCAAACTTATTCTCGACATGGTAGTGAACCACGTGGGATATGATCACCCCGGCAGAACCAATTCAGGGCCCAATCCTACCCCTATCCGGGCACACTGGTTCAATCAGCCCGGCCTGGACAGCAATCAGGATGTCATTGAGGGGGAGCTTGCAGGGCTGCCTGACCTTGACCTGGACCAGCTTGATGTTATTGATTACCACATAAATACAATAGCCTCATGGATAAAGGAAACGGGCATCGACTGCATCCGTATGGATACCGCCAAACATGTTGAGCGGGGATTCTGGAATTACTTTAAGACACAGATCAGGGGCAGATTTCCTGAAATAGCAATGATCGGAGAGGCACTGGTTTATGATATAGATGATCTCACCAATTATCAGAAATTCTGGGGATTTGATTCGCTGTTTGATTTTCCTGTTCAGCAGGCAATGGAAAATGTGTTTATTTATGGGGCCGGCATGACAATATTTCATTCCCCTTTTGACATGGGCGCCGGGATATTTGAGAAAGACTCCATGTATTCAAACCATAACAGACTTGTGAGTCTGCTGGATAACCATGACCTGCCGGGCCGTTTTATAACCATAGCACGGGACCATTTCTGGAATGATCTGAGGATGGCTGCTGATATACTGAAATTAGCGCTGACACTTATGTTTACTTCAAGAGGGATACCGCAGATATATTACGGGACTGAAACAGGAATGGAAGGCGGACCTGACCCTGACAACCGAAGGGATTTTATGTGGGAAAAGATCGGTCCTGATAACGGGGTAAGACCCGAATACGCACTTGAAAAAGAGATCTTTGACCACACGAAAAAACTTGTCAGATTACGCAGAGAGCAGGAGGCCCTGTACAGCGGTATTTTTGTTTGCCTTTATGTAGATTATTTCCTGATGGTTTATCTCAGTTATTCATTTGACAGTATTGCAATAACTGTTATTCACAACGGCACGCTTCCTATGAGTGATTACGTTAAGATTGAAATCGAACCTAACGGGAAAATACCTTCACGCATTAAAAACAAGCTCCGGAATGAGGACCTTGTCTGCCAATTGACAGGCGAGAGGGTGAAGGTTACAGACGGTTCATTCAGCATTAGAATGAACAGGAAAAGTTCTTTTGTGCTTATGGAATCAAACAGCTGACAATTGTTCAGATTCCATGGCTATCCTTATGAAAGTCTCTACTACTTCAGGGTCAAAGTGAGTACCGGCGCCGGATCTTATATGCTCAAATACTTTTTCTGCCGGCCACGCAGGTCGATAGGGCCGGTCTGATCTTAATGCATCCCAAACATCTACAACAGCAAAGATCCGTGCAGCAAGAGGTATCTCCTTGCCTTTTAACCCCCTGGGATATCCTGTGCCATCCCATTTTTCATGATGATAATATGGTATGTCAATGGCAGGCTCCAGATAATCTATTTTAGACAACATGCTAAAGGCATACTCGGGATGACGTTTCATGATGGTCCATTCTTCATCTGTTAAAGGGCCCGGCTTCAGCAATATGCTGTCAGGCACTCCCATTTTACCTATATCATGCAAAAGAGCTCCTCTCTGCATGTGTACAAGTTTTGAATCTTCTATGCCAAATGCCTTCGCTATCGTAATGGTCATTTCAGTGACCCTCTGAGAGTGTCCTTCAGTTTCTCTGTCTCTCATGTCCAGGGCATGGGACCACCCTTCGATAGTTGTATCGTAGGCGAGCATAAGTTTAAAATTTATCTGCTGAAGCCTGTCAAAGAGAATGGCATTGTCTACGGCGTTTGCCGCCTGATTTGCGATTGTCTTGAGAAAATCCAGCCACTCCGGATCAGAACTTAAGGGTTTCCGATGAAAGAGCTCTATAACGCCCAATAACTGGCCTTTTGCAATAAGAGGTACTGCAAAGTATGAGACAAAATTTTCATTGACAAATAATTTTGAACGTTCAAAGCCTTCAGGTTGCTGCCTGAGATCAGGAATACTCACAATGCGTCGCTCTTTTGCGGCCAGGCCGGCGTTGCTTTCACCCAATTTCAATCGCGTATATTTAAGTGCATTTGAACGGAAACCTTTGCTGACCACATAGTCCAGGATAAGGGTTTCCTGTCTTAAGAGAAGTATAGTAGCTGCATCAACGCCTAATTGATTGATGACCTGACTGATCAAATGTTCAAGAGTGAAATTAAGGTCCAGACTTGCATTGATAGCTGTTTCAATTGAGTGAAGGACATGGAGCCGGCTTAACTGAAGCTGAATGGTCTCCTCAGCCCTTTTGCGTTCGGAGATCTGCTCTTCCATGATCTCCACAGTTTTTGAAAGTTCAACAGTACGTTCTTCTACTCTGTATTCCAACTCATCATGGGCCTTTATTAATCTTTCTTCGGCCATCTTACGTTCAGTTATTTCAGTCTGTTTTGTAATTAAAAGGGCGTCTATTTTATCGCTATATTCCACTAATTTGTTCATGGCGGTATAAGATATTTTCTTGATCAGAAAAATAATGCCTGCCATAAGCCCCGACAAAACTATCAACAAGGTTATAACAGAATTCATTGGAATATAATCCAGCAATGAAGTGAGAAATTTCGTATTTACAAGTATGAGGGTGGAAATTATCAGGATGACGACCAGATTGAGGAATCGTATATTCTGCTTTACTGCATTAATAACATGTTCTTTATTATATTCGAGTTCCATTGCCATCTTCATAAAAATCAAAGCCCCTAGGCTGAACTTTTATCAGTATGCCAATCTTATCGGATTTTGTACCAAGAACTTAAGGGGTTACCTTCATTTTTCCACTTAAAACAGATGGCATGCGAGACAGAGGCCGCTTCCCGAGTCGTCAATCCGAAGCAATTTACGTATTCCCGATCTGCCATGCGGGTCGTGGCAGGTTGTGCATTCCGCTCACTGCGGTCTCTCTGGATTCTCCGACGATGGGGAGCTTATCCTTGTCACCCGAAACGTAAAAACGCTTCCCCTCCATAGTAATGTTGTGATTTATCGTTTTAGGGTTAAATTCCAGAGGCGAGGACTTGATCGGATGGTGTGCCATTTCAGCAACATCATGACAGGATTTGCAGAGTTCCGACTGATCAGGAATTACAAGCGCAGCGGATTTGGAATCAGGTTCGGATGACAGATGGCAGAAATCGCATTTACTGCTCAGGCCAGCTATGAACTTCATCGAAGGTCACGCCATGAGCGTTTAAAGCAAATGAGAGAAACAACGATAATATAAAAAACAAGCTCATATGAATAAATAATTTTGCCACAAAACTTCCTTATTCATAACAAGTAGGTAATAAAATTATATCACATGTTAAGCGTTATAGGAGGTCCTCGATGTATTTGAGAATTACGGCTTTGACCCGCGAATACGCTTGCCACTTATTGGACCACCCAACAATGCACTGATCAGGCACAAATCGAACGCTCCGGCCACCAGCGGCACAAGCCCGACAATGATGAACTGAATAATAATACATTATGCTATTCTAAATGGTCCTTCATGTGGCCATCAAGACTTTGATCCTGATAAACAATGCAGTGCGAGTCCCATTCCAGTGGCTAGCTGTGTGTACCCCCAGCCGATTAGACCAATGCCAGCAACTATCCGTGTAATTCGACCGGCTGGACTATTAACGAATCGAGGCAAAACCTGAACGACCAAACGACTCAGCGATGCTAAGTAATGAAAAATATTAACAAATAAAAATCCATGACACCAGCGTTACATAATAGTATCCATGAACAGAAGAACTTTTTATGAAAGAGATTGATTCATCGGGTCTTCTCTTTTTCTAAGTGAATAATTGTATCTATCTTGGTACTCCTGCTCTTCAATCTTTCAGGTTAAAGATCAGGCTAAATGATTTAGAAGAATTACTTGAATTTATCTATCAGAAAACAGATAAAGAAAAAACAACTGGAAAATTGCTCCTTTCAGTAGATGAAATACCTGATTTGATTGAGACAATAAATAGATTAATTGAAGAAAAAAAATCAAAGGTGAAATTTAATTTTTCAAGTGATGAATTAAAAGAAATAGTAGATTTTATAAATATAAAGCAATGATTAGGGTTTGGCCTTTCCGAACACCTTATGCCTATTCTCTCAAATCATTTCAATTCTAACTTTCAGGAAACAATAAACATCTCAGGGGTCTTTTAATTTAAAAAGATAACGGCAAGATCATTCTATTCTAATTTAAAATCGACCCGGCTGTCTTTGACCTTCTCCTTTTGCTCCGGTTTGAGAGATTTCGGCGTTATGAGAAATACCCTTTCCTGCTCTACCTGGTCCGATTTCAGTATGTAGTCTTTTATCCTGAGGGAACGCTGTGATGCAAGCTGCCTGAGGTCGTCATCTTTTACCTCTATGTGGGTCAGCATGAGTTTTTCCATCTCGGGTACGGGCAGGTCTTTTGCCATGCCGATGAAGTTTCTCGGTTTTGGAAATTTCTCTTCTTTGTAAGCCATCTTAAGGTATTTCGGGTATTCATCCGTTTCTATTTTGACCTCATCTACCGGAACAGCAGGCTGTCCTTTTTTTATAATATCCTTCAATTTCTGGGCCCTGATCTTCTTGTGAAAGAGATACTGTATCAACCCTTCCCGGTCTTTTTCAGGGTCAACAAATCCCTCTATATCAAGTTTGAGATTCGGCCTGTCATGAAGCACCTTTACCAGGGTATCGAGTTTTTTCGCCCCCTCAGCAGTTATATCGTAACTGCCGAAATCAAACTCCATATAACCGAGTTCCTCCCCTCCTCCAAAGATCGCCCCCAGGAGCGCAAAAGGAGAAGTCGCGGCCTTGACGAGAAGATTCAGGAGTATTTTGATCACTATACTGAAGATGCTGAACTTGGGATCATCGATCTCCCCTGTGACCGGGATGTCGAGGTCTATCCTCCCCTGCCTGTCTTTTAAAAGCGCTATCGCAAGCCTCACCGGCAGTTTCGTTGCATCAGGGCTTTCAACCGTATCGCCGAGCGTGAACTGGTCGAGAAAAACATTGTTTTGAGAATCAAGTTTTTTCTTAACGATAAGGTATTTCAGGTCCAGTGAGAGTTTGCCTTTTTCGATTGTATACCCGATATACTTGCCGGAGTATGGCGTCAGGGAACTCAGGTCCATGTCCTTGAAATCCACTTTAAGGTCAACAAGCAGGTCTTCTTTTAACGGGTTGATCCTGCCGGTTATTTCGAGCGGGGCATAGTTCTCGAGTTTCCCTCTCAGGTCCACGTCTGCAGTTGTGGCCTCTTCAGAAGAAAGTCCCGATACCCTTCCGCCTATTTCAAGCATATTGACTGAATAGACAGGTTTGATATGATTGTCCGAAAAATTTACCGCTCCTCCCTGCAACGTGAGATTATCAATCTTCACCGGCGGCACAGGTTTCTTTTCCTGGGCAGCGTCAGTCTTCTCTTCAACAGGCGGCTTCTTTGCCGCTTCTTCCTCAGCAGGCTTATTGGACTGGACGATCCCCTGAACATTGAGCGTGCCGTCCTCGTTCACTATCAAACGTGAATAAAAATCAGTAAGCGCGATCTCTTTAATATTCACATGCAAGGGATTGTAACCTGCATCAATGCCGCTGAAATAAAGAGACTGCCATTTCAAAAAATCATCAGCATTCACCTTGTCGACGGACGCAAAATCCTGTAAAGCTGCCTCCCCCTTAAATGCCGCCTTTATTCCGGCAGCTCCCGTATCGCTGACAGAGAGATTCCCTTTTGTCATTACACTGCCGCCAGTGACGATGATTTTGATCTTATCCGTAAAATAGGGTTGGAAGGGGCCGATCTCCACACCCTTAAGGTTCAACGCGATGTTCGCTGAAAGCGGATCGATACCCAGTGTCCCGCTTGCGGAGACAGAGCCGGTCTTATTCAGTTTAAGAGAAAGCGAGACCTTGCCCTTTTGTTTCTTGCCGGTTGAAAGGTCCGCCCCTTTGACCTTTATCTGCCCGGCAGTAATTTTTACCGGTTCCGACGGCACGAGGTCTTCAAAATTTACGGTATACTTCTCCGCCAGTAAGTTTTTCAGGTTGATCAGAAATGGTTTTTCATCCTTCTTTACAGCAGGGGCAGGCGGCTTTTCATTAATTTGCGCGGACGGTAAAAGTGTCTGAACATTAAGTTTTCCGTCACTCAGACGGCGGAGGTTAAAAATGCCTCTGTCTGTTGAAATATCGCCGACGGTGATCTCCCTGTTTGTCAGATCTATGTCGGTATCTTTAACATTGAATGCAGGGATAGAGAGAAAATCATAATCGTCCCCTCTTTTCCGAAGCTTCAGGGAATTCAATGTTGCGGACAGGGCCGACAGCTTCACATCCGGAACATCTGCGGGTTTTTTAAATGAATATTGTGTGCTGAAGTCCAGCACGGCATCTTCAATATCAAAGAGTATTTTGTCCCTGTAGTAAGGCGAGTACTTTTTCAGAAGGACCTGTTTTAATCCGATACTGCCGTCGGATGAAAGCGGGTCAAGTGAAAATTCCCCGTTCAGCGTTACGCCCTCCTGCGATTCGGTCTGCAAGGCCAATGCTACCGCTGACTTTCTGTCCTTAATGTTGCTGAAATGTTCGACCTTGACATCTATTTTCTCAACAACTGTTTTGAAGTCCTTATTGTCCGTAAAATCCGAGAAAGAGAGTTTACCCTGTGCGATACCAATCTCATCCGCTTCAATGACAAGAGGCAGGCTGCCTTCATCCTTTGGCGCGGCCTTTTTTTCTTCCTGCTCAGGAATGAGTGACTGAAGATTTATCCGTTCCGATTTCTCCCTGACAACATTAACTTCCGGGGCATTCAATGAGACCTTGGCCAGGTGTATCTTTTTCATCAAAAGGTCAGCATCTGCGAAAGCGATGTCCAGAAGCAGGTATTTTTACAAGGGGATTCTTTTCGCTGTCTGTAATATCTATTTTTTTAAACAGAATATTTCCTTTAAGGGAAATAACAGGCGGCCTCTCCTTTAATTGCAAATAAGAAATTAAACAGTCGACATTGAGATAAGCTGAGTTGATCCTGTAATCCATCTTTAATGGGATATATCCGAGATAATACGGGATATCCAGATCTTTTATTTGCACGTCGAATATGGTCTCACGCGTGTCTGCGAATGGCTTTGTCTCTCCTTTCAGTGAAATCTGCCTGTCATTCAGCTTTGCCTCAAAGGACGGAGTAACATATGAATCAACATAATGCGGAAGGTTTGACAAAAAGGGGATAACAGTATTGATATCGCTTAAGGAATGCCTGGTATGCTTAGGCAGATCATTAAACTCTATTTTACCGGCAGTTATAAATATATTGTTAAGGGAATACTTTAATGGTTCGGACTTTGTCATGGTCTTATGCTCATCAGATTTTGCAAGATCTGAAAAGTTGTAAGACAGGTCTTCATTACGAACAATATGAAAATAAGGTTTACTGACCCGCAATTCGCTGAGGATCACGCCTCTTTTAAATATCGACATGGTCTGAAGATTAACATAAAGTTCATCAATAGAAAGAAAAGTCTCAGGACCGTTCCTCTCTTTTATCTCTAACCCCTGTATATCAACCGAGAGCATGAAAGGATTAACTTTTATCTTCTGAATGGCAACAGTTCGCTGGAGGTTTTCGGAAAGTTTACTGAGCAGTACCGACTTTATGACAGGAGGGAGAATTAAGAATCCTGTAATTGTGAAAATAACAAGAAGGATAAGCGACCATTTTAAATATTTTATAGAACGGGGCGATGACCTTAACTCCTTAACTGATCTGACAATATCCATAAATCCTCGAGATGGTCACATTTCCCTGCAATTTTCCAAATAATAATATAATTGTATCACAGCTTTATTTACATTATACCTGACTGATTTGCGTGGGACCTCACAATTTTTTTTAAGAATTAAAGTTTTTTCTGCATATTTCCGAAAAGATTTTTGAGAAGATCAGTTTTTTGGATAATATATATAGATAGAAACAAAAATATAATAAGACAGGAGACCATATGAATTTGAAGAATCTGAAAATAAAGAACCTCATTATGATCAGTATTTATTCACCGTTGACAATACTGGTATTGCTGAATATCTGGCTATTGTTTTTACTCGGCAGCGGGAATGCCGCTGCTTCGATAGGGAAAATAATCTGGGGAATTGTAATTATAAGCTCGGGTTTGATCACCGGCGGCATAGTATGCAGCATTGTATTGATCAACAAGATCGTTAATCCATTAAATACCGGGATAGAGATAACTAACAAATTGGCAGGCGGTGAGATTAATATTGATATTAAAGAGGGGACAAATGACGAGCTGGGCGTGTTACAGAACAGCTTTGAAAGAATTATCGGAAAATCTGACCAGAATTGTAGACCAGATAAAGGACGTATCATCTACGGTTGCAAGCAGTTCGGAAGAGGTATCGTCCACAACAACGCAAATAACTTCTGCCATAGATGAACAGTCAAAGCAAATAGAACAATCTGCAACAGCCATTATGGAAGTCTCTCAGAGTATAATTGAAGTTGCGAGAAACGCCGCAAATGCATCAGATGCCGCCAAAGAGTCTGTAAATATCGCAGGCAAAGGAAAATCGGTTGTAGAAAATACCGTATCAAGTATGCTGAATATAGCTAATAATGTTGAAAGGTCTTCACATACAATCGGTGAGCTTGGAGAAAGCAGCAAACAGATAGGCGATATTATTAATGTAATTAATGACATAGCAGGGCAGACAAATCTCCTGGCATTGAATGCGGCAATTGAGGCTGCAAGGGCCGGCGAGCAGGGCAGAGGTTTTGCTGTAGTCGCTGATGAGGTCAGAAAACTTGCTGAGAAAACCGCTAAAGCTACAGATGAAATAACGGAGATGATCAAGAAGATACAGAGGGAAACAGAAATGTCCGTTCAGAGTATGATGCAAAACAAGGAAGAGGCTGAAGAGGGTGTTAAAATGGCAAATCAGGCGAAAGAATCTCTTGATAAGATAGTACATGCATCAGAAACGTGTCTCGGCATGGTGCATTCGATAGCCGCTGCTACTGAAGAGCAGTCTTCAGCAATTGAGGAAGTATCTACGACCATGGAAAATGTCGCAAATGTATTCGGCTCCTCACGTGAATCTATTTCACAAATAAATACTTCCACTAATGACCTTGCACGAATTGCCGGGGAATTGAGAGGTCTCGTATCCTGGTTCAAGACAGGGTCCACAGATAAGTCAAAAAAAATACACATTGCAGGCAATTCTCACAATAATAAACCTGATCCGGTAAGAGGTTGAGTAATTATTATTTAAAGCTCTGCTCTTTAGAGGGGAAAACACCTTTTTCTATTTCTTCGCGGTAGGTAATTACAGCTTTTAATGCATCATCTTTTACATTTGCATATTGCTTTACAAATTTTGGAACAAACCTTTCAAACAATCCTATTACGTCATGGAGGACGAGTATCTGGCCGTCACAGTGAGGACCTGCCCCGATGCCGATTGTAGGAATGGAAAGCTCCCCGGTGATCTTCTTTGCAAGGTCCATAGGAATAGCCTCAAGCAAAAGGGAGAAGGCCCCTGCGTCTTCAACCATATGCGCCTCCTCGATAAGCTTTTTTGCAGCCAACTCTGTTTTGCCCTGGACTTTGTACCCACCCATCCTGTGGATAGACTGAGGCGTCAGACCTATATGGGCCATTACAGGAATGTCTGATCTTGTCAACGCCCTGATATGGTCGGCAATTTCTGCCCCGCCTTCCATTTTGACCCCTGAAGCCCCTGCCTCCTTTAAAAACCTGCCGGCATTTTTTACTGCGTCCGGAACGCCTGTCTGGTACGACATAAACGGCATATCTCCGATCACCAGGGCATTTTTCACGGCCCTTGTGACCATCTTTGTGTGGTAAATCATTTCATCCATTGTCACGGGCAGGGTATTTTCAAGTCCCTGTACAACCATGCCGAGAGAATCGCCCACAAGAATGGCGTCAATACCGGCCTCATCCACTATACGCGCAAAGGGGTAATCATAGGCAGTGAGCATGGTGATCTTCCTGCCTTCTTTTTTCTTTTTCAGGAAATCGTGTATTGTAAAGTTTGGCATTATGACAACTCTTTAATATTTTTTTGTGACACGTAACGCGTTACTTGTTAAGCTTTCACTATCTCCACCAGCTCTAAATCAAATATAAGCTCTTTCCCGGCCAACGGGTGGTTCGCATCCATTAAAAATCCTTTTTCAGTTATAGCTACAACCGTTACCGGAACAGCTTTGCCGTCAGGCCTGTGCATTCTTATTGTGTCTCCAACTCTTGGGTCAAAATCTGCGGAGGCTTTGCTCCTTTCAAAATCAAAGACCTTTTTCTCATCACGAGGGCCGTAAGCTTCATCCGGAGGGATTGTAATTGTTTTCGATTCATTTACGGTAATGCCGAGAATTCCTTTTTCAAATCCCGGGATCACCTTTCCTTCCCCTATGGTGAATTCTATCGGGGTTGTCTCTTTTGAGGACTCTATCACCTGTCCCTTTGCATCTTTGAGCGTATAATGCACCTTAACTCTGTCACCCTGTTTTGCCTGCATGTTCTTTCTCCTTTTCATCTGTAAAGTGACTCAATTATAACATACTATCTTTTGTTTGAGCTTCTTCTTTTTCTCCAGAAAAAGATCCCGGCCCCTGTCAGAATCATCAGAAGGCAAAGTATTTGTCCCATAGTGACGAAGCCGAGGAATAATCCGACCTGGGGGTCCGGATCACGGACAAATTCAATAAAAAACCTGACTGAACCATAAGCGATAAAATATAAAGAAAGAAAAATACCATCGAACAACCTCTTTTTTCTAATGCTCCAGAATATAATGAAAAGCAGAATACCTTCAAATAACGCCTCGTAAAGCTGAGAGGGATGTCTCAGGTTATTGGACACGTCAAGCGGGAAATACATTCCCCATGGCACGGTAGTTGTCCTCCCGTAAAGTTCGCCGTTTATGAAATTCCCGATCCTGCCGAATGTATAACCCAACGGGATCGAGGGGATCAGGAAATCTCCAAACTGCCAGAAGTTTATTTTGTATTTACGACAGAATATAATGCTTAAAAGGAGGACCCCGATCAGTCCGCCATGATAGGACATGCCCGCAAGTCCTGTAAAATGAAATCCGTCCGAAAAGCTGAAGGGCAGGATTATCTCAAGAGGGCTGGACAAGTAGTAACTGAAATTATAAAAGAACACATATCCCATACGGGCGCCGACCAGAAGGCCCAGAATTGCCCAGGTAAAATAGTTTTCAAGATCGGATTTTGAATAACTGAAGTTTTCATGATTAAGCCTGTAGACAGAGAGCAGGTAGAAAACTGTGAACGCAACAATATACATCAATCCGTAGTAGCGCACCTGAAACTGTCCGACCTGAAATATATAAGGCCTGATATGTTCGGGTAAATGCTGCCATAGATTGATCAAATCATTCATGGTCATTGGCTGGAGAAACGTTTTCTGTGGAAAACAACATCAACCCACTTGAATATCTGCACCAGAAACCTTCTGCTGAAGATAAAGCCTGCCGGAAAGGTTTTAAATATCCTGATAATCCTGCCGGGCCTCAGATAGAATTTCATAAATGTGTAGGCCAGGAGTTTTTTGACCTCATGCGGTGAAAGTTTGGAAATGGCGCTGGAATACTCATAGTAACCTTCCCCTAATGATTGCGGGGACTCATCGCCTATGTATTTTGAATACAACTCAGTCCCTTTCTGCGGTATGGCTATTGAGAATGCTGCCGAATGCAGCGGGGACCTTGCGGCAAAGTTGATTGTATTTAACATCTCTTCTTTCGTTTCAGTCGGATGTCCGAGCATAAAGAACCCTTCAGCGTGAATACCGTTCTTTACTGCGATCTCTATCATATTGTTTATGTTCTCAAACTTCAGATTTCTCCTGAGGAGCTTCTGTAATCTCTCTGTTACAGTCTCAATAGCAAAACACATGACCCTTGTTCCTGCTTTGGCCATTTTCTCAATTATGTCTTTCTCCAGTATGTCGGACCTGAGGCCGTTTGGAAAGTACATATTTATTTTCAACCTCTTTTCGACTATAAGGTCACAGATATTCCTTGTCCTGTCTTTATCAAAATTAAAAGTATCATCATAAAATTCGAAATCTTTTATGCCGAAATTAGTGTGTAAATGTTCTATTTCAGAGACTACCCTCACGGCAGAGTGCGCCCTGAACTTCTTTGCAAAAATATCGTGGCAATATATACATCCGTAAGGACATCCACGGGACGAGAAGAGGCCCATATATCTCTTTTCCATTCTGAAAAATGCAAAGCTTTTTCTCTTCCAGTATTCATTTGAGAGCGGGGAATTCAGTATTAGGTCCCAGGCAGGAAAGGGGACCACATCATCAAGATTCTCTATAGTTTCCCTTCTGCCGGTAAATTTACTGTTTCCGTTTTTGTATACAACGCCTTTTATATTTTCGAATCCCGCATGACCGCTGTCAAACTTGTCAATGACCTCAAGAAATGTCTGCTCTCCTTCATAAGCAACCGCACAGTCAATATCAAAACGGTCAAACAGTTCGTTTATTAAACTGGAGACTATCGGCCCTCCCAGGACCAGCGAGCATCGCGTATTCACTCTTCGTACATGTTTCATTATATTCGACAGATACAAGCCGTCCCTGTTTGTTGATGACAAACCAACAATATCTGCATCTTTCAGATTTTCAAGAACATAATCCAGGTCCTGAACTGAAAGATCGAATATCTTTATGTTGTCCTTGCCGGGCCTGTATTTCCTTAAATAACCGGCAAGATACATAAGACCCAAAGGCGGTGTAACCTCAGGTATGCTCACAGAGGGTTCTCTTGCTTTTATTAAAGATATATTCATAGCGAATTTTGCTCCAATGAGTTACAGACATGGAAGACTGTGGAAGAATTTCTATACGACACCTCTAAAGAGTAGTCAGTAGACAGCAGTCAGTAGTCAGGGAAAGAAAATCAGCATAATTGCCCTGAAGCAAAAATGTGATAATCCTTTTGTCGATTATAGAAATTCTGGAACAGGCTTTCATGTCGGCCTCACGATGTTAAATATTTTTTAAAATCTTTGATGACTTATAGCATATGAAGAATGTATTATAACCTAAAAAGAACGTTTTAGAATAATTCATATTTCTCTAAGGATAAACAGACCGGAATTTATATGAAATGCCTGCTTATTTCACTGCAATCCAATGCCTATGTCACGGGCTTAAAATATATAGCAGCAAATGTTCGGGACAAAGGACACGATGTTAAAATATTACTTTTACCCGGCTACCTGGAACCGGCCCTGCATCCTGAAATAGAAAGTTTTATCAGGGACTACAGCCCTGATCTGATAGGCATAAGCCTTATGGCGATTGAATTTTATCCAGCCAAAAACCTGACCCGCCTGTTAAGAGAAAAGTTCCGGATACCCATTATATGGGGCGGAGTGCAGGTGACAGTTGCCCCTGATGATTGCATCAAGTATGCTGATTATGTATGCATTGGTGAAGGAGAAAGAGTCGTTGTTTCATTACTGGAGCATTTGGCAGCTAAAGGCAGAGATATCCAGCCTGATATTCCGGGCATATGGATCAGCAGCAAAGGAGAAGTCATAAAACAGCCGGACAGACCGCTTGAGATGGACCTCGACAGTTTACCATTTCAGGAATATCTCCCCGGCTATTATTATGTCTTTCATAACAATACTGTTCATAATTTTTCGAGTGATCCCAGGCTCTTCCGCAGATATGCATTATATGGGGGAACATGTCATTTAATGATGACAACACGGGGCTGTCCCTTTAATTGCGGGTACTGCGCCAACAGTTCGCTCACAAAAGTGTTCGGCAGAAAAATAAGGAAAAGATCTGTCGATAACTGTATTGAAGAACTGAAAATGGTAAAAAAAGACCCCTATGTCCTGTATATAAATTTTGAGGATGATTGCTTCTTTGTTCATGACATGGAATGGATCCGAAAATTTTGTGAAGAATATAAGAAACACATAAACCTGCCATTTATGCTGCGTGCAATTCCCACTATGCTTGACAGGGAAAAGCTTTTCATGCTCAAGGATGCTGGATTGTGCATGATTGTCATGGGTGTTCAGACAGGAAGCGACCACATCAATTTCGATATTTACAACAGGAAGGTGCCTTTTGTTTCCGTTATGAAGGCCAATGAATTAATTGCCGAGAGCAAGGTTGCTCCATATTACGAAATGATAGTTGATAATCCTTATGAAACCGAAGAAGATGAAATGGAAAGCATCAATTCTATGGCCCAACTGAAAAGACCCTATACTATTTCACTGGCCCATCTTACTTTCTTCCCGGGAACACCTCTGACTGAAAAGGCGGTAAGGGAAAAAATGGCAGACCCGGATGCATATCTCACAAGATATATGGTTAATATCGACAATACATACTTTAATGAACTTCTTTATATGACCCCGTATATCCCGCGCTTTTTGATCAGGTATTTGAACAGGCCGAAGGCTGGACGAAGTACAATGCATACAGTGTTAACCAATATCTTTTTTTTCATTGTAAAGAGGACCATTGAGCCTGCAGTGTTTTTCTTTGTTATCACTCGCGGATTGAATTACAATATAAACTGGACTGTCAGGACCGTTCTCGGCAACTGGAAGACCGCCCTTGCAAAACTCCTCTTTAACTTTCTTGGAAAAGGGGATATGGAGTTCGACGAACGGCTTAAGCTGGCAAGGAAAAACATGCCCGAACTTTTTGAGAAAGATACCGGTTTTTCCACTAAATAATACTTGACAATTTTAGTAAACCATTTTATTCTAATTTCATGCTCAGGTTATCAACAAAAGGACAATATGGCGTTCGGGCCATGTTTGAACTGGCCAAGCACTATCAAAAAGGTCCCTTAACCATAAAGGAGATATCTGACCGCCAGGATGTTTCTGTTGCATATCTCGAACAGCTCCTGAACAAACTGCGCAAATCAAAACTTATAAAGAGCCGGAAAGGTCCGGGCGGCGGCTATGAAATTAACAAAAAACCTGGGGAAATCAGCATTGGAGTGATACTGAATGCACTTGAAGGACCGGTCACTATTACTCATTGCCTCGGTCCCAAAGCAAAAGGATGCAACCGTGTTGAGGGATGTGTTACAAGATTATTATGGAAATCGCTTGGAGAAAAAATAGAATATTTTCTCGGAACAATAAGTCTCAAAGATCTTGTCAAAGAAGAAGTAAAGATAAAAAGGTAAAAAGTTGTCAACAGCGGAGGTCATTACAAAGTTGCAAAGCGATAATCAGTTAAGATTTCTTGACAAACCTGTAGAAGCAGATGCAACAACTGATATAATCTATATGATGTGTCCGATGCATTTATTGACAATCGAAGACAAAATAAAAGAAATTAAGGGAGGTCAAATACTGTCAATTCTTACTGATTATGACGGCGCCCTTGAGGACATTCCAGACTGGTGCAAAAAAACAGGAAATGAATTCATGGGGATTTATGAGGACTCGGACCATTATAAATTTTTTATTAAAAAAAAGCATTCTGAAAATCAGGAGGCTTTAAGGAGGCTGATTAATACATATTACATAGATAATTCATCTGTGTAATCAGGTGTTACCGGAGGAAACATGAAAACGATATATCTCGATAATGTCGCAACAAATCCTTTGCACCCTGAAGTCCTGGAGGCAATGCTTCCATATTTCAGGGAACTTTACGGAAATCCATTAAGCCTGTATGAACCGGGTATTAAAGCAAGAGAAGCTGTTGAAAAAGCGCGGGAGAGTACTGCATCTCTTATCAATGCTAAACCAAAGGAGATAATTTTTACAGCAAGCGGCGCTGAAGCCAACAACTTTGCACTGAAAGGCATCGCATATGCCAACCAGAATAAAGGAAAGCATATCATTATTTCCAAAATAGAACATCACTCGGTCCTGAACACGGCCCGTTTTCTTGAAAAATCAGGATTTGCGGTAACATATCTTCCGGTAGACAAAAATGGAATTGTCAATCCCGAAGATGTTGAAAAGGCCATTAACAAAGAGACCATTTTAATCTCAATTATTCATGCAAGCCCTGAGATCGGCACCATAGAACCGATAACTGAAATCGGCAGGATCGCAAAGAAAAAGGGCGTAATTTTTCATACGGATGCTGTTGCGTCTGTCGGCAATATACCTGTTGATGTTCAGTCTCTCGGCATTGATCTCATGTCTTTTGCTGCACATCAGTTTTATGGCCCGAAGGGGGCCGGGGCCCTTTATGTCAGGGAGGGGACCCGTATAGTCCCTCTGATTTACGGCGGCATACAGGAAGGCGGCAGAAGGGCCGGGACTGAAAATGTTCCTGCAATTGCAGGTATGGGAAAGGCGGCAGAGCTCGCAAAAATAAATCTGCAAAAACGCATAGACCATATTAAACCATTAAGGGACAAACTCATAAGCAATGCGTTAAAGATCGATAAACTTCTCCTTACAGGACATCCGGACCAGAGGCTTCCGGGCCATGCAAGTTTTGTAGTTGAATATATAGAAGGCGAAGCCATGCTTCTGCTCCTTGCAGCAAAGGGCATTTATTGTGCAAGCGGCTCAGCCTGCAGTTCAAAGGCGTTAAAGGCCTCGCCTGTTCTTATATCGATCGGTATCCCCTCGCACCTCGCACAGGGATCAGTAGTATTTACTCTTGGAGAAGCCACTTCAGACGAAGACATAGCTTATTTTAACGAAACATTCCCTCAGATCATCACCAGGCTGAGGGAGATATCCCCTTACGCTAAAGGATGGGAAGGAATGGAGGATTCATCATGTACAGTGAAAAAGTAATGGACCATTTTACAAATCCCCGGAATGTCGGAGAAATGCCTGATGCCAATGGAATAGGTGTTGAAGGCAATCCGGTATGCGGCGATGTAATGAAGATCTATATAAAAATTAATGAGGATAAAATAGTTGATGCCAAGTTCCAGACCTTCGGATGCGGAGCTGCTATCGCGGTATCAAGCATGGTGACTGAGATGGTCAAAGGAATGACCCTTGATGAGGCATTAAAAATAACAAAAGCCTCTCTTGCCGAAGCGCTTGACGGCCTACCTCCGCAAAAAATGCACTGCTCGAACCTCGGCGCTGACGCCCTTCACAAGGCCATTGCGGATTACAGGAGTAAACAGAAGTAGTAGTCCACAGATTTCACAGATTACTCAGATTAAGAACTAACAAAGTTTTAAAATAATAATTATTTTTTCAATCTGTGAAATCTGCGTAATCTGCGGATTATTAATTCATATCAAATGAAAACTTTAACTCTCGGTTACTCCCCCTGCCCTAACGATACCTTTATTTTCTATGCTCTTATTCACGGGAAGATCGATACCGGCTGATCTTAAGTTCAAGGAAATCCTCCTTGATGTTGAAACACTGAATCAAAAGGCGCTGAATGCTGAACTGGATCTAACAAAAATCTCATATCACGCATTCGGTTATCTGCAGGATAAATACAGTTTGCTGAGAGCAGGCGGTGCGCTCGGCAGAGGATGCGGTCCGCTCGTTGTTACAAAACATGCTTATACAATGAAGGAATTGCAGGGTAAAAAGATCGCCATCCCCGGGAAACTCACTACAGCATTTCTTGCTTCTTCAGCTTTTCGATTCTGCATTCCGCATTCCGCACTTCTGCATTTATCGTAGATGCCTTTTAATAAAATTATGGATGCTGTGGCAAGAGAGGAAGTTGACGCCGGTTTGATAATCCATGAAAGCAGGTTCACTTACCCTTCATATGGATTAAAGCAGGTAATAGACCTCGGTGAATGGTGGGAAAAAGAGACCGGCCTCCCTATTCCGCTCGGATGCATTATTGCAAAAAAGACGCTCGGAGAGGACCTGAATAAAACAATTAACGAACTTATCAGACAGAGCGTTGAATACGCCTTCCGGAACAGAACTGGGCCGACTGAGTACATTAAAGAACATTCACAGGAACTTTCTGATGAAGTTATCAACCGGCATATTGACCTTTATGTAAATGATTATTCCCTTGATATCGGACAGGATGGAGAATAAAGCTGTAAAGGAACTATTATCACGTGCAGAAGACGCCGGTATTATTCCAAGATCGAAGTAATCCGGTTAAGATTTATCTTTTTGCAGCCCCAGACAGATGCAATAATTTCAGTCAATTTCTTGGCAAGAAAGATAATTTTAAATTATAGTTCTATTTTACATTCGCTGTCAATAAAATTATTTATAAAATTAATCAATTATTTTATTGACAATAGTTGATGATTCTGTTATAAATTAAGCGTTCATAATTTAATTTTTCTAAACTAATTTTATGAAAAAAAGAGCCTTCGACAGATATCCCACAAACCAGAATGTACGATTATGTTTTGAAAACAATATCAGCACCGGCACTCTGATAAATATCTCCAGGAACGGTATGTTTGTAAATACAAGGACCTGTCTTCCGCTGAAAACTAAATTGGAGATCCACTTGCCGATCGGAAAAGAGATTTTAACAGTCCCTGTTAAAGTCACCAGGTTATCAAGAAAAGATGATATTTATGACGGTATAGGCACTGAGCTGCTGGAGTCTCCTGCAAGATATCTGAAATTTGTAGATGATCAAATAAGGATTGTTAACACAACAGAAAAGAAGGTAAAAACATTTGTATGTTCTGTCTGCGACCATATAACCTTTGACACAGCACCGATAACCTGCCCTTTTTGTTCAGGATCAATCGATAATTTCCGTAATAATTCCGGTACAGTAAATATAGCGGGTAATATCGATACCCTTACAGAATTCGAGAAAAAACATTTCCCTTTAATTATTATTTCCAGGGAATATGGCCCTGCACAGGATATTAAACATTTGGATGTCCATGTCAAGGTTGGAGCAATTCAGCATAAGATGGACGTTGAGGACCATATCTCTTTCATAGATTTTTATTTTAACGATATGCAGCTCCCTAAAAAATGCATCGCAAGGATCAATCTGAACTGCAATATATTAAACCCTGAAGCTACCCTCAGGTTCCGTGATCTAAATCCAGGAACACTGACAATTATAAGCAACTGTAACACCCACGGAAGCTGGCTCTCTGAGACTAAAATATAACCATTTTTCCTGCGGCAGGATTGTTCATCTGATACCGAGCATAATATCTCTTCAGTGATCTTTATAAATATCTTTCTGTAATTATAATGCGTTATCGTTCTTAAAGTATGGAATAATTCCCAGTACAGGCACGCCTCCCGATCTTTCGATCACTTCAGGATTTGTCTGCACTGAGGCATCATTTTTTATTTTAGAGGAACAATTAATTATCACACCGAGCACATTAATTCCTCTGCTCTTTGCGGCCTCTAAAGTAAGCAGGGTATGATTGAGTGTGCCAAGCCCGGGTCTTGCTACTACCAATATCGGCAGGTCCAGGTCTTTTATAAGATCAATGAAAAAATATTTTCTGTAAACAGGGACCATTATCCCCCCTGCCCCTTCTACAATTGTAATGTCATATTTATTAGATAGCTTATTGAACGCAGAGATTATTTTCTTCCTGCTTATTCTTACTCCTTCAAGATCTGCCGCAACTGCAGGTGCGAGGGGTTGTCTGAATCTGTAAGGGTTGATGAGATCAAGCGGCTCGTTTACTTCAGCAGTACAGATCAATTTCAGCGCGTCTGCGGGAACGAGCTTTCCATTCAGGGTCCCGCAGCCTGTTTCAACAGGTTTCATCGGACAAACATTGTGGCCCATTTCTTTCAGAACTTTCAGTAATCCGACCGATACAAATGTCTTCCCGACCCCTGTATCTGTACCTGTTATGAAAATGCCTTTGTGCATAACTTTTTTTGTCATTCCGACTTGTTCGGAATATTGTAGGGGGCAATCCCTTGCGGTTGCCCTTTAATGGCAGGCACAAGACCTGCCCCTACAAAATCCTGCTGTCCAGATTAAAAACCTGACCCGTTATTCCTGTCGTTTCCGAAAGATAGCAGATAAACTCAGCAACATTATCAGGATCAGAGAATTCTTTCACAAGACTATCATGAAGCGCAAGCTCCTTTGCCTTTTCATTCGATTCAATCCCCATATCGGTCAGCATATAGCCGGGAAGTACCGCATTGACCATTATGTTATGTTCGCTTAATTCCTTTGCTGCACTCTATTGTTAAACCTATGAGGCCGGCTTTTGATGCTGAGTAAGCTGACAAACCCGCTTTGCCTTTTAGTCCTGCAAAAGAAGAAATACTGATGATGTGCCCGCTTTTTTGCTTTACCATGTACGGAGCAACTGCACGTATGAAGTTGAAAGCACCTTTCAGATTTGTATCCATCACCATGTCAAAATCTTTTTCTGTTGTTTTCATAATAAAGCTTCCTTTGTAATTCCTGCATTATTCACAAGGACATCGATACCGCCCCATTGTTTAACCACTTCATCGACAAGTGATTTTACTTCGTTGAAATTTCTGACGTCTGCCTGCAGTACCATTGATTCTTTTATCTGAGACGCAACTGCTTCTGCTTCGCTCTTTTTATCTCTGAAGTGAATAACAACCCGATGCCCTCTCTTTCCGAAAGCAAGAGCATCGATCTTCCCAAGACCTCTTGATGAACCGGTGATTAAACAAACCATATTATTGATCCGCAGATTGACACAGATTTCACAGTATTTTACTGAAAATATTTCTTTAATCTGCGTAATCTGCGAAATCTGATAGCGATAAAATTATATGTCATACTTTCTTTAAATCATCTTCAGGACCCTGTCAATGTCCTCACTCGTATGCGCTGCGGTTACTGAAAATCTTATCCTGCATTTTCCTTCCGGGACTGTCGGGGGCCTTATGGCAGGGACGAATATTTTTTTTCTGTAAAGATGTTCGCTTATGTTTAATGCCCTCTTAACATCGCCTGTCAATACCGGGATTATCGGCGTCTCTGAATTGAGCGTGTCATAACCGAGACTTTGAAGTCCTTCATATAATCTCTGTCCTGTTTCTCCATAACTTTTTTCTGCGCTCTCCTGACCCTGACTCAACAATATCTATCGCCTTGGTACACGCCTCTGCAATTGCCGGAGGAAGCGAGGTAGAATAAATAAAACTCCTCGCCCTGCTTATCAGCAGATCTATTAGATCCTCTGGACCGGCAATAAAAGCGCCGAAACAACCGGCCGCCTTGCCCAAGGTCCCCATTTGAATTATGCTGTCAGTATTTTCAATACCAAAATGCTCAAGCCCTCCCCTGCCTGTTTTTCCAAGCACTCCTGTGCCATGAGCATCATCGATCATCAGAAGTGCATTATACTTCCTGCTAAAGAAAGTATATCCGGCAAAGGTGCAATGTCGCCGTCCATACTGAAAACAGTGTCTGTAATTATCAGCCGTCTTCTGATTGTTTTAATTTTTGAACTGCTTCTTTAAAAGATGGGCCAGATGATTAACATCTTTATGTTTGTAAATTTCCACCTTTGCCTTTGAAAGCCTTAATCCATCAACAATGCTCGCATGATTCAGTTCATCACTGAAGATCAACAGTATCAGGCTCCTGCTATTACAGGTATGGTCCCGGTATTGGCAGCATACCCTGTATTAAATACCAGCGCAGCTTGCGTTCTCTTGATACTTCGCTATTCTTTTTTCAAGTTTTACATGAGGTTCAAGTGTGCCGCTTAAAAGCCTCGATGCCCCTGACCCAAGACCATATTTTTTCAATGCCTTATTGCTGTTTTTACGATTTCAGGATGACTGGATAAATTCAGATAATCGTTTGAGGAAAAATTAATATAGGTTTGTCCGTTTATTGAAATCTTCAGAGCCATGTGATGATTCAATGCAGGTGAGTTTTCTGAGGAGATTCTTTTTCTTGAGTTCCTTGAGTTCATTCTTCAAACTCCTTCATATTATCAAGGGGTTTGCCCTTAATCCTTAATCCTGATCAGTCATCTCTCAAAAACACCTTCTCTGTTCGTCAGGGGCCCATATATATTTATGTATCTGCAATTGCACTCTGACAGGAAGGTTATCACGCAATACCCATGTGACCAGAGACTTGGGAGAGAGCACTCTATAGGCAGGAGCCATGAGGATATTATCAAACCTTTCGATCAGATTGTTGTCACTGATCACTTTTTTTGACCAGTTATAATCAGACTCATCCATAAGGACAAACTTTATCTGATCGGTCTTCTTTAAGAAATCAAAATTCTTGGGCCTCATCCTTTCGCTCATCCCGCTTTTGGGAGTTTTATAATCCATTATGATATTGAGCCTCTTGTCAAGGCACCCGATGCAGATGGAACCGTTTGTCTCGATAAGAACATTGTAACCCTTATCAAGCAGGTTTTTTATCATCTGGGGAGTTTCTTCCTGCAGAAGGGGTTCGCCGCCTGTGAACTCAACGCATTTTACGCCGTATTCATCTATCTTCGAGACTATTTCCTCATCAGAAAGTTCCTTGCCGTTGTAATATGCATAGTTGGTATCGCAGTACGTGCATCTGAGATTACAGCCGGCGAGTCTTACAAATGTACAGGGAAGTCCTGCATACGTTGATTCACCCTGTATGCTTTTAAATATCTCGTTGATCTTCAGCATAAGCTTTCAGTTATCATACCATGAGAAACAATAACAATTGCAAGGCTGATTTTATTGAAAATAATTTCCCGCTGTATTGCGTCGGTGGTCAGGCCGGGCAATGACAGGATGTGAGTTTACAAACAGACACTAAGCAACGATGTTATGTTATAATTTCTCAAATGTTAAGGAAAATCACTCTCCTCTCGCTCTTTATATTTCTCACCCCTCTATTCGTACATCACTTCATCTGCCGATATTATCGCTATCAAGACTGAAGGCGTTGTCAATCCCGTCATGTCGGAATATCATTTTAAAGAAGTATTGATGAGGCGGAAAAAGAAAAAGCTGAGGCCCTCGTCATTGAACTTGATACACCGGGCGGGCTTGATACTTCCATGAGATCGATAGTCAAGAGAATAACCGCAAGCGAAGTCCCTGTGATCGTATATGTATCTCCAGGCGGGGCAAGGGCTGCTTCTGCGGGCGTGTTTATCACCTTTCCGCACATATTGCCGCCATGGCGCCGGAGACCAATATGGGCGCTGCCCATCCTGTAGGCGTGGGAGATAAAATGGACAAGACCATGTCCGAAAAAGCAACAAATGACGCCGCTGCTTATATAAGGTCGATAGCTGAAAAAAGAGGACGAAATGCTGAGTGGGCTGAAAAGGCTGTAAGGGAAAGTGTATCGATCACGGAAACATGAGGCCTTGAAATTGAAAGTCATCGATATTGGTTGCCGCGGACCTGAAAACACTTCTGGAAACAGTGGATAAGAAAGAAGTGGAGACTTCTTCAGGAAAACATCTTTTAAATACAAAAGACATCAAGGTGGTGCATAAAGAAATGGGGGTCAGGCACAAGATACTGGATTTTATCAGCGATCCGAATGTTGCTTATCTCCTTATGCTCCTCGGCTTCTACGGAATATTTTTTGAAATGACAAATCCCGGCGCAATATTCCCCGGTGTTTTCGGGGCCATTGCATTGATCCTCGCTTTCTATTCATTTCAGACCCTGCCGGTAAATTATGCAGGCCTGCTCCTGATCATTCTTGCCATAATTATGTTCATCCTGGAAATTAAAATTACCTCTTACGGAGTGCTTACAATAGGCGGAATAATCTCCATGCTTATAGGCTCTCTCATGCTTTTTGAATCCCCCCTTCCATTCTTTAAACTTTCACTTAAGGTTATACTTCCCGGTGTTATTCTTACCGCGCTGTTCTTCTTTCTGACGATCAGGCTGGCCTTAAAGGCATACAGGCAAAAACCGTCAACAGGCGCTGAAGGACTTGTCGGGCTTGAGGGCAGGGCAAAAACTGATATTCATAAAGAGGGAATGGTCTTCGTCCATGGTGAGCTATGGAAGGCCTGGAGTGATGAACCTATCAAGGCCGGGGAAAAGGTGATCGTTGAAAAGATGGAGCATCTGAAGCTGAAGGTAAGACGTTAACCCGCGCTCAAAGCCTCCACGATATTCATACGTGAAGCCCTTGCAGCAGGCAGTACCCCGCCAATAAACCCCATTATTAAAGAAAAAGATAACGACTTATAAATAATTTCGAATGTGAGAGTGAAATTAAAAGCAAGCTCTGAGAAGGTCTGAAAATTCATTGTCGAAATAGTCAGGAACTGCATTAATGACGAGAAAAATAATCCTGCGCATCCGCCCGTAAAACTGAGCAGCAGGGATTCCACTATGAATGCAGCAAGGATGTCCCTGCTCCTGAAACCAAGCACCCGCATCGTCCCTATTTCAGCAGTACGGTTTGCTACGGCTGAATACATTGTAATCATGGCCCCGATAATGGCCCCGAGTGAAAATATCATTGTGAGAGACATCCCGAGTATCCTGATGAATTTCGCCATCATTTCGGACTGCTTTGCATAATAATCCGTTTCCCTCATTACTTCAAGGGTAAGACGCGGATCGCTTTCGATGCGTAACTTGAATTTTTCAAATTCTGAAGAATCCCGAAGTTTAAATATTACGGATGAGTAGACAGGGCGTCGAAACGCCCTCATGAGCTGGTCCACGTCGCCCCATATCTCCGAGCTGAAACCTGTATTTCCTGCATCAAATATTCCTGCTACAGTCCAGTCCCTCATGCCGAAACGGATGGTTTCGCCGAGCCCGCCTCCCCTGAATCTCTTTGCAATACTCTGCCCTGCAAGTATCTCTGATGAACCCTGTCGCGGCAAACGTCCTGCAACAAGTTTTACCTGCGGCCTCAAAGACAGAGAGCTTTCAGATATCCCCCTGATCACCACATTGGACGGCTTATCTGTCCCGCGCTTCGGGAGACTGATAAGAACGACAAGCTCTTTTGCCAAAAGACCTATGCCGTTCGGCACCGATAGCTACTTCCGGCTGGGTTTCCAGTATTGAAGCCTGTATACGCTCAACACCGCTTTGAACTTCAGAGTCAGAGGCTTTCCGGATTATTACTGCATTGTCGTATGAACCTGTATCTACAAGCGCCTTTTTCAGGCCTTCAGACAGCATCAGGATGGACGCAAACACAAACACAACAAGCGCTATGCCTGAAGCAGTGAGTATTGTCGTAAGCCTGCGCGTCCACAAATTACGAAAGCTGTATGATAGAGGGATCTTCATTTTCAATTATCAATTAGCAATGAATAATGAACAATTGAGGAAATTTTCCATAATTACTCATTGCTCATTTTTAATTACTAATTATTTTCACCCAATTCTCCTCAATCCGTCCGCTATCCGGATATTGACAGCGCGGTATGAAGGGATAATTGCCGCTGTAATGCCGACAATGACCGATGAAACAATTTCCAGGTAAATAGTTTTAACAGACACATTAAACACGGGGAAAAACTGGCTCATCAAACTGCCGAACGCATGCGCTGCCGGGAAGGTCAGGGCAATTCCGAGGATGCAGCCGATTGATGTAATTAAAAGTGATTCACCAAATATTAATCCAATTATATACGGACCGCCGAAACCGAGTGTCTTCAATACCGCATATTCACCGAAGCGCTCCCTGGCGGTCATCGCCATTGTGTTGGCCACTACAGCCATGATTATGATAATAACTACAAAAGAAACCATCTGTATGGCAATGACTATTGCTTCGCTCATGGAAATAAAACCGAGCTGAAAGGCCTTCTCTGTTTCAGTAATCGTTTCCGCGAGAGAGTTTTTGAAAGTCCTGTCTATGGCATTTGAAACCTCAGCTGCATAGACCGGATTTTTTACACCTACCATGTAAAACCCGACCTGGTCCGCGCGCCGCGGCGCAGTCTTTTTGATTGATTCGTTCAGATAATCCCAGTGGAAGATAAACTGTGATTCATCTATATTCTTGTCCCTGCCCTTATAAATAGCGCTAAGTACAAAATCCCAGTCGCCGGGGAAAATGGTGCCTTTGAGAATAACAGTATCGCCGAGTTTCCAGTTATATCTCTCCGCAAGCTTTCTGCCGGCAAAGAATGCCTTTCTGTCGCGGAGAAAGGCGGCCTTCTGAGCAGGCGGCAGGACATACTCCGGATACAGTTCCAGATAGCTTTCAGGCTCAACCGCGAAATTGGCAAAGAAATTTTTCTCATCTATATAAACTCCGCCGAACCAGTTCCCGTAAGATACGGTCTTCACGCCGTCTATCTGGCGGATTTTCTCTTGATAAGAAAGCGGAAGCGGGAAAATTATGGATATGGAATTCCTGGTCACAAGACGGTTTGCCGCAGAGGCCTCGACCCCCACATACCAGGCGCTGATCACCGTGCGGAGAAGACCGAATGAAAGTATCGCGATGCTGATGCCGGCTATAGTAAGAAAGGTGCGCAGCTTGTGACGAAAGGCATTTTTATATATGAGTTTGAGGATTTGCATTGTTATGGTCCAGAACACCTTTATCAAGATGTCTGATAATATGTGCCATTTTAGCGGCGCGGGGATCGTGGGTCACCATTATAATGGTTTTGCCGAGTTCATGAACGAGCCGTTCCATAAGTCCCAGGATCTCTTCAGCGGATACCCTGTCGAGGTCGCCGGTAGGTTCATCCGCTACTATTATGTTCGGATCGGTGACAATGGCGCGGGCAATTGCAACGCGCTGCTGCTGGCCGCCTGACAATTGGCCGGGATAATGGTCCACCCGGTCAGAGAGGTTTACGACCCTCAGTGCAGTTTCCACATGCTCCCTTTTTTCTTTCCCTGAAAGCCCTGTCAATAACAACGGCAGTTCAACATTCTCATATGCTGTAAGCACAGGAATAAGGTTATAAAACTGGAACACAAAACCAACGTTGCCTGCACGCCACCGTGCAAGGTCTGTCTCTGTAAGAGAATTAATATCAACATCTACAACTTTTATCATTCCGCTGTCAGCTTTATCTATTCCAGCTATGAGGTTCAGTAATGTGCTTTTCCCTGAGCCGGAAGGCCCCATCAATGCTAAAAACTCGCCCTCTGCGATATCAAGATCAATATCCTGCAAAACGGGTATGATCTGATTGCCTCGCCGGTAGGACTTGTAAAGGTTCTTTATTTCGACAATTAGAGGCTTGTTTTCCATGTGTGTTATTTTTACTTCTCCGCAACCTTTACCCTGACCCCATCCTTCAATTTATCCAGCGGCGTCAGAACAACCCTGTCACCGGATTTTATTCCGCTTAAAACCTCTATCATGTCGCCCAATTGTTCTCCTGTGCTGATAGTGGTCTCAACTGCTCTGTCTTTCTTTATGAGGAACACTGTTTTTTTGCTCCCTCTTTATAATTATTGCAGCAGGGTTAATAGCGGTACGCGGCTTCTGTTCCTCAACGGTTACCGTCCGCTCGAGAAATGCAACCCTGGCGCTCATCTCAGGCAGTATCCTGCTGTCTTTATCTAAAAATTTGACCTTTATCATCACAGAAGCCTTGCTCCTGTCAGCAGTCGGCACTATCATATGGACCTCACCGCGAAACCGCAATTCCTGAAAAGCATCCAGCTGTATCTCACACGGCTGTCCCAATTTTACATATTTCAGGTTTGATTCAGAGACATCGGCCTCAACCTGTAATGAACTCATATCAGCAATGGTGACAACTGCCGCCTTTGCATTTGCAGCTGCGCCAAGAGGAGTAATGATATCGCCTATGTCCGCATTCTTTGTGAGCACTACTGCATCAAACGGAGCACGTATCAATGTATATTCAATTGATACCTCTGCGCTGTTCAGAGCTGCCTTATTTGCATTTAACCGATGCTTCTGCCTCGGCAACTGCAGCGGCTGCTTTTTTGTACCGGGCCTCTGCAGAATCATACACGTTCCCGGATACCAGTTCACTCTTCAGCAATTCTTTGTAACGGTTAAAGTTGACATCAGCATCGTGCTTTTCTGCATTTGCCTGCTGCAGGTTCGCATATGCAGCATCCAGGTTAGCACGGGCCTGTTCGCGTAAAGCGCTTACATCCTCGTTTTCGAGTCTTGCAATGATATCACCCTTTTTTACATGATTGCCTTCTTCAACACTGATGGATATTATACGGCCGGTTGTCTTTGATGCCACAGCAGCCTTGCGCTGTGCAACAACATAGCCGCTTGCATTCAGTAATGTAAAAGTCTGGGAAGGATAGATCTGTGAAACATTTACAGCTTCCACTTCAATCGCTTTACCCTTAAAATAAAAAGCTGCAATCAATCCAATAATTATTATAAATACCACAGGGTAGAATGCTTTTCTGCGCCCCGAAGGAGATACGCCGGCTATGGATTTATCTATCCTTAATTTTGAGAGGTCTTCATTTGACATGGATAATATTCCTGTTAAAATTGATTTAAATAAAAGGATTTGATTATTATACCAGTGATTCAATTTATTTCAAATGAAATAATACGGTTATCGAGTGACTATTCTCAAGATCGGACATCATTGCTTAACAACAAAACAATAGCCCAATTTGGGCGTAATCAAGGAGGAACATAATGTTTCAGGTAGGTTTTTCCGGTTTAGTATTAGTTATAGTCCTTATAGTATATTTCATCACAAGCGCCGTCAAGGTTCTCCGTGAGTATGAAAGAGGCGTTGTCTTCAGACTTGGAAGACTGATTGAGCTCAAGGGGCCGGGCCTTGTAATCATCTGGCCCATGATTGATAAGCTGGTAAAAGTAGGCCTGCGTACCGTTACTATGGATGTTCCTTCTCAGGATATAATTACCAAAGACAATGTTACTGTAAAAGTTAACGCAGTAGTTTATTTCAGGGTCGTTGACCCTTCAAAAGCAATTACCGAGGTCGCAGATTATGAATATGCCACCTCACAGATATCTCAGACAACTCTCAGGAGTGTCCTGGGACAGAGCGCTCTCGATGACCTGCTTTCCAAGAGAGACGAACTTAAATGCAGAACTTCAGAAGATCATAGACGAACAGACGGAACCATGGGGCATAAAAGTCAGTACAGTGGAGGTAAAAAATGTAGATCTTCCTGTTGAGATGCAGCGCGCCATTGCAAAACAGGCGGAGGCAGAGCGCGAGAGAAGGGCCAAGGTCATTCACGCTGAAGGTGAATTTCAGGCATCACAAAAACTGGCGGATGCTGCTGCAATCATCGGCACTCAACCCGCAGCCATACAATTGAGATTTCTACAGACATTGACAGAGATCTCTGCCGAGAAAAATTCCACAATTATTTTCCCGGTTCCTATAGATCTTATCGAAAAGTTTTTGAAGAAATAAAACAACTAAAACAGGGACACATCCCATACTCGACCAAATAATATGGGATGTGTCCCTGTTTTTTATAAGCTTTGAGAAATGACATGAAGCAACATCCCCTGATCGCAACCCTTAAACAGGCAAAGAGGCTTATCAGGATTGTAATAGGCTTTACTGTGCTGATTATAGGCATTGTCATGATTGCATTGCCGGGGCCGGCTGTTGTCGTTATCCCGATCGGACTGGGAATCCTTGCAACTGAATTTGTATGGGCGAAACATTTATTGAAGCGTTTTAAGGATGGGGCGAATAATTTAAAGAATTCTATTTTGAATAATTCAAAAAAAGTGTAAAGCAACTAGAGGAACAGTAAGTGTCTCTTAAAATAGCCATCGCCTCTGATCACGCGGGATATCGGTACAAGGAAAAAATCAAAGAACATCTGACATCAATGGGATATCAGGTAAAAGATTTCGGGACCGACTCGGAAGAACCGGTTGACTACCCGCTGTTTATCAGGCCTGCTGCCGAGGCTGTTGCCCGTGGAGAATGTGATCAGGGCATTGTTCTCGGAGGATCGGGGAACGGGGAAGCAATTGTTGCCAACAAGGTCAGAGGAATAAGGTGTGCTGTATGCTGGAATACAGACTCGGCACGCCTTGCAAGGGAACATAATGATGCGAATGTAATATCTCTCGGGCAAAGGATGATGAGCCCTGAAACAGCCCTTGAGATTGTTGATACATGGCTGTCTGCACAATTCGAAGGGGGTCGTCATAAGAGAAGGATTGAGCAGATTGAAGGATAACTATAAGTTCTGGGGCAACACTTTCACTATCAGCAAACTCACGCGCTTATATCCATATCCCCTATCAAAAGACTCGGCGAGCCGATATTGCCGTAAAATTCCATATCACTGCCAAGGGCTTCCAGCTTTTTAAACAGGTCCAGGATATTGCCTGACATCACTGCTTCTTTAATCGGATAAGCTGTTTCTCCATTTTCAATCCATAGTCCTGAAATACCTATTGAAAAATCACCTGATATAGGATTGGCTGTGTGCAATCCCATGGCATTAAGGACCAGAATTCCTTTGGAGAGGGATTTTATTAATTTGTTGCTTCTTGTAGGGGCGACTCCTGATCTGCCCCTACCGACTCCCGACTTTCTTCCGGTTTTAAATAAAAATTCGTTACATCAATCCCGGGAAGGGCTTTGTGACTGCTCCTTACGGCATTGCCGGTAGACCTGACACCGGCCTTTTTTGCCGCATATGTATTGTAAAAATAATTATTCAATACTCCTTTTGAAATAACTGTCTTGTTACTAACAGGGACCCCTTCATCATCAACAGGTTTTGTGCCTGTTCCCCATTGCATGGTCCCGTCATCAACAATATCAACAAGCGTGCTCATGATAGTCTGTCCAACTTTACCCGCAAGAAAAGAGCGCTGTTTTTGCACAGCTTCAGCGGACAAGGAAGCGCTGAGGATTTCGAGAAAGCCTACAGCAACTGACGGACAGAGTATGACAGGCGCTTTTACAGCAGATATTTTTCTTGAGCCAAGCAGTTCTACCGCCCTTCTTGAAGCCCTGTTCCCAACGGTTTTTATATCAACGTCGCTCATCCTCCTGCTGCCTGAAAAATCCCACCCCATCTGATTATCACCGTTATCATCGCCTGCAAGGGTTGTTACATGGGCTGAATAATATGTGCCTTCATAACTGATATTGACCCCTTTTGAATTTGCTATCGTTGTGCTGCCCACTCCGGCGCCAACCTCTGCCTTCCTTATTTTTTTAATTCTCTTATCAAAGGCAAGCGCACTTTCTTCAAGCAATAAGGCATTTTTAATGACGGTGTCTTCTGATATGTTTTTTATTTGTTCATCAAAGATCAATACCTCACCTGCAGGCATATGCTCCGGAATATCAAGATACTCATCCACCGCGGTCCATTTTGCAGCATCTATGGCCGCATTAATTGTATCTTCGATCTCCTGAGGATTTGTTGTAAAGGCAAACCCAAGTCTTTGCCCCTTGATGACCTTTAATGCAATTCCTACATCTTTAGAGACCTCCATGGCCTCAACCTTCCCGTCTTTGGCCTCTGCTGAGGTCCCGCTGGAACTTCTTATAAAAACTTCCGCTGCATCACAGCCCCTTTTCAGCGCCTTCTTTACAACGTCCTCTGCAAAGTTTTTATTCATATTTTTTCCTCTTTTAATTTTTGACTTACACGCTATCAGCTGACTGCTGTAAGCTAATGGCTTTAAGTATACAACAATATATTGCCGATAAATGGATAGTGAGCGTATTCCCTGCAGTTTGCAGGGTCAAGCGAACGAATGTAAAAAATAATTATTCATTGCATTAAGATTCCGCAGAAAGCTGCGGAATCTTAAATATAATTGTGTAACCAATTACATGATTTTGTGAAGCAGATTACACAGATATGGAAGAATGGATTTCTAACGCCTTGAATAATCAGGACCTTCCATTAGCATCAAATTTGCTTTAATAAGGTTAAAGAGAGATGTTTAAATTGAGAAAAAACGGATGGTCAATTTTTTATTGTATATGATCAATATTACGTTAAATATAAAAAGGAGCAGGAGATGAAACAATCATTACTTAGTTTTCTGTTTATTTGCTTCATGATGTTTATAACCATAATAGCGCCGGCCTATGGCAATCAAGTCATGACAAACAAGAAGCCAATAAAGCCCGACACCTCAAAGAATCAGCTTTTCAATAACTCTCAGCTGTCAGAACGGCAGAGGGAATTGTTCAGACTGTTTCAAACGATTCAATTCAGGTGAGGGGACAATACTATAGCATCTCTGGTGTAAAACTAATAAATCCCTCAGGCGAAAATCTCAATAGATCATCTCTGAGCGCCGGGAAAAAAGTAGAAATATTCTTTCAGGAAGGCAAAATTACATCAATAATAATATACGACGATATGCTTGAATAGGGGGATAAAATGAAACGACTAATTTTTATATTCTTTGCGCTGTCTTTGCTATATGTTACCTTGCAGCCATATGCAACTGATGCTGCGGTAATGGAAGACTATTGCGTTGTCCCGCCTTACGTTATACAGAATGTTCCCCCTAATATAATGATCATTGTCGACAACTCTGGAAGTATGTTCAACTTCGCCTACTCTGACGGTTTTAATACAGCTGCTACAGGAGACAACAACAGTTGTGATAACAGTGGGACCCCGTGCACCGGATTCACTAATCCGGGCACATATCCGGATTATAAATATTACGGATATTTCAATCCCGACTACTGGTACACATATACTTCCAACAGATTCATATCCACCGCTCCAAAGACTGGAAGCGGGCTTACAGGGGCACGGTCAAAGAATGCTGCTGAATGGGACGGTAATTTCCTTAACTGGCTGACTATGCGAAGGATAGACGTCATAAGAAAAGTAATGACCGGCGGTAAGGGAAGTAGTGGTGACGGCTCAGGATATGACAGGCTTGTGGGTGAAAAAGCCGACTGTGACAGCAGGGGTACGTTTAAGCAGATAACCAATGTTCAAAATTATGTGGATACCGCATACTCAGGGACCCGGTGTTTAAGAGTTGAGTCGGGAGGCGGGTCCTGTAACGGAAGCGGTTCAGGAACACCGTCTTTTGACATATCTTCAGATGCAAGCTGCGGTACATTCGGAAGCAATTACAATGTAGGCGTTCGTGTCCCTGTGCCTGTCGAAGGTGTTTTGCAGAATGTTGTTGGGGCCAAGGCCAGGATCGGTCTTACATTTTACAATACAAATGAAGGCGGTTATGTTCAGGTCGTTGTTGCCGGCGGGAGCCTTTCGGCCACTGTAAATCAGATAAACCTGACGAGACCAAGTGCGAATACCCCATTAGCTGAGACAGTCTGGACCACAACAGGCTATTTTGCCCAGCAGGCGTCAATCGCCGGAGGTCCGGGACCGCGTTATGCCGCAGGCAATTACCAGATCAACAACAATGTAGACCCGTTCAACTACGGAACAGGCGGGCAGACTCGATACCCGACATGCGCAAAAAGCTTTGTACTTCTCCTTACAGACGGTGAGCCCTGCAGCGACGGCAACCTCCCCGCCACTATTCTCGATTATGCATCAGGCAAGTCTTCATTTAACTGTTCCGCAGGCAGTTGTCCTGCCGAAGCAGGGACTGGCTATTCCTTTCCTGTCTCAACTTTCCCATCCTGCAGTGCTGCCGGATATGTAGCCGGTATTGAAGATGTGGCCCTTTACATGCACACTACAGACCTTAGAAACAGTCCGACACTTGGTGTTAATAATATGAGCGGTGACCAGACTTTAACGCTCTACAACGTCTTTGCTTTCGGTAGCGGGTCGACACTCTTAAAATACGCCTCAATAAACGGCGGGTTTGAGGATTTAGATAGCAGTAATACACCTAACAGCAAGTCAGAATGGGACAACAATAATGATGGAGAGCCTGATACTTATTATGAAGCTACAGACGGCGCTGAACTTGAACAGAAAATAGGAGATGCATTTCAAAGCATGCTCAAACGCGCCTCTTCCGGTACCGCTGCATCAGTTCTCGCTTCCGGCGAAGGCCAGGGCGCCAATCTTATCCAGGCTGTTTTTTATCCGAGACGAAGGTTCGGCAATGATGTAATCGCATGGACCGGACTTGTACAGAACCTGTGGTACCACGTCGACCCGTTCTTTGCAAACAGCAACATAATCGAAGACACAGTGGAGGATTCAGTATTGGACCTCACAAACGACTATATAGTTCGGCTGGGATTTGATACCGAATTGGAGCGGACAGTTGCCAAACTCTATGAAGACTCAAATGCAGATGGGGCCCCTGATTCCACAACCCCTGTCGAAATCAGAAGTTTTGAGGACCTCAACTATCTATGGGAGGCCGGTAAACTTTTGTGGAGCAGAGATCTTTCTACAACACCGAGAAGGATCTATACCACTGTAAACGGCACGACATTTCTGACAAACGGCGCTGACGACTGGGGTTTCGATGATAACAATAACGCAACATTGGCCCCATACCTTAATGCAACAGACACAAACGGAGACGGCAGTGTTACAGATGACGCCGCAAACATTATTAATTACATCCATGGCGTCGATATCGTCCAGGATGGAAATTCCGATGGTTTAAATGATTATCGTGAGAGGACCGTTGTCATTGACGATGTTTCAAATGTCTGGAAACTGGGAGACATACTTAATTCCACTCCCAGGATCGCCTCATGGGTGAAATTAAATAACTATGATGAGACCGAGCCCCGTAAATACAATGACACTACTTATAAAGCATTTATCGACAGCTCAGGTTACAAGAACCGGGGGATGGTCTACGCCGGAGGGAATGACGGGATGCTGCACGCATTCAGACTCGGCAAACTGGAATTAGGGTGGGCAGGACAAACATCCTCACAGAAAGCAAGAATAACAGGCGCCGATACCGGTAAAGAGGAATGGGCCTTTATTCCTAAAAATGCTTTACCTTATCTTAAATATCTTGCAGACCAGGAATACTGTCATATATATTCTGTGGACTTGAGCCCTTATATATTTGATTCAAGCATAGGCGCTCCGGGTACCGGAGATATTTCGGGCAGCGCAAAACCTGAAGACGCCTCTACGTGGAGGACCATCCTGATCGGCGGCATGAAGAACAGGGGGCGCATGCGCATCAACAACTACAACAACAGCAACACGTCCTGATGTAAACGGTGACGGCAATAAAGATTTTGTTAATACTCCGATAGATGTCAGCGGCAGCAGTGTAGGTTATTCTTCCTACTTCGCCCTTGACGTCACTGATGAGGATAACCCTAAACTTCTCTGGGAGTTTTCGAATCCGCAGCTCGGTTTTGCATCCACTGGGCCTTCTGTTGTAAGGGTCGGTGCAAAAACAGATAACGGTAAATGGTTCGTTGTTGTTGGTTCAGGACCTACAGGACCCATCAGCACTACCGACATGCAGTTCATGGGACGTTCAGATCAAAACCTCAGATTCTTTGTGCTCGATCTGAAGACCGGAGCACTGCTGCGGACAATTAATACAGGCATTCAATACGCATTTGGCGGATCATTGCTTAATGCGACCAATGATTCTGACATGGATTACCAGGATGATGCCATTTATGTCGGCTACACAAAACGTACAGCTGCCTCTCCATACTCATGGACACAAGGAGGCGTTGGAAGACTCGTGACAAAAGAGGACTCAAATCCTGACAACTGGGTATGGAGCACGGTATTGGACAATACAGGTCCTGTCACATCGTCCATCGCACGCCTGCAAAAAAACAAAGATTGTTTAACTGATTCAGGCAAGACAGGCTGTCTCTGGCTATTTTTTGGAACAGGCAGATATTACTACGCACAGGAAGCAGCTATCGATGACCAAACCGGCCAGAGGACGTGTTTACGGCGTAAAGGAACCTTGCGTTATACCATCGGGTGACCGGATCGCAATAGACACAACATGCACAACATCTGTGACCGGTCTGACCAATGTCACCGCTATTGCCGATGTGCCTTCGATCAATGATGCTAATGAGTTTGATTTTAAAGGCTGGTATATTTCTCTCGACGCTTCAGCGACCGGTTATGGAGCTGAACGCGTTATTACAGACCCTCTGGCCGTAACCACCGGCCTTATATTTTTCACTACGTCAAAGCCATATACGGATGTCTGCACCATAGGAGGTAAAACATATATATGGGCCCTGCGCTATAATACCGGCGGCTCTGCTGCTACGCTATTGAAAGGGACGGCCTTAATACAGGTTTCAACTGCAGCGATAGAACAAATAAATCTCTCTGAAGCTTTTACCGAGAAAGACGGGCGACGGTCTTCAGCCATGGAAGGTCTTCCTCCGACACAGCAGGGTCTGTCCATCATGACACAGCCTCCGCCCATTAAGAGGACGATACATATAAAGGAAAGATGAGTGATAGGTGATAGGTAATAGGTGATAAGGATTAAGGGATAAGAGATACGAGTTATGAAGGGTATGATGAATAATAAAGGAATTACATTGATAGAGGTGTTAATTGTCGTTACTATTATCGGAATTCTTGTTGTTGCCCTTGCATTTCAATTTCAGGGATGGGTCAGCGGCTATAAGGTTGAGAGCCAGACAAAAGAGATGTATATTGATCTGATAAATACACGTGCCAGGGCCATGCAGAGAAACAGAATGCATTTTATAAATCTTTCAGTCGATCAATACAATATCTATGAAGATACTGATACGGCGCCAAACGGCAACGGTATAGCTAACGCCGCAGCTGATGCACAGGTGTCTCAAAGAATTTTAGAAGCGCGCTATCCGATTATATGGAGCGCCCCCGGAGACACCAGCGTTGAGTTCAATACAAATGGTCTTTCAAGTGAGAATAAGTTAATATGCAGCAATGCCCCTGATGATGCAGATACTGCAGATTATAACTGCATGATAATATCAACGACAAGAATAAATATGGGTAAACTAACACAGTCAATAGCTGACGGAGGGGTATGTGATGCTGCAAACTGCGTTGAGAAATAAAAAAGGGTTAACGCTTATTGAGGTCATGATCTCCCTTGTAGTGCTGCTGCTTGTTTTTCTTGCACTCCTGCAGACCGCACTTGTAAGCATTGACTCAAACATGACAAATGTCCTGAGAGACGAAGCGGTAAACATTGCGGAAGAGCAGATGAATGTTGAAAGGAATACTCCCTTTGACAACCTGGTTGTAGGTACGACTGTTTCACCGCCTGAACCAAGAGATATAAGAAATATAGCGAATTTCACTTACACAGTTACGAGAACAGTTACTGAATTAAAAACTAACAGCATCAGACAGGTTGATATAAACGTTACATGGGACTGGAAGGATAGAACAGCAGCTAATGAGGATGCTTATACTCATACAATTTCTGGCTATATTGAGGAGCCAATGATATATCAGAAGACAGTAGTACAGAAGACAGAAGTCAGTAGACAGAAGTCAGAAGTCAGAAGCAGGATTTACCATGGTAGAGCTTATGGTAACGATGGTTGTCTTTGTACTCGCAATTTCAGCCGCCTCACAAATATTCACCAAACTTTTGACCCAGTTCAAACAGCAGTCCAAGGTAGCAGAGACTAATATTGAGGGCATCGTCGGGCTTGATCTGCTGCGTCAGGATATCGAACATGCCGGATTGGGACTGCCGTGGAATGTAACAGGTGTTGCCGAATAACGGTGAGGTTGCCTGACTTCTTGCAGGCACCGATTATCTGTGATCCTGAGCCCAACTACACTGCTAACGATGCACCCGACAATCCGCCAAGCGCATTCATAAGTGGAGACGGCGCCGGACCGGGCGTGAATGGATCTGATTATTTTGTTATTAAATCAGCGAATGCTGCAACAAATAGTGCAGCAGGAAAAAATACACACCTGACGTCAGATGGTAATGTAAGGGACTGGGCTTTGTATTCAGATGATCTCGCAGATACAGACCGTGTAATTGTGATCTCACCCGGTTCGACCGCTTCGAACTCACGTACCCTGGAAGTCTCCGGAGGAGCATTTAACACATCTTACAATAATGTTTCCGCCTATGCCCCTGCTGACAATACCGATGTCCGCCTGGTATATGGCATCTCTCCTGCCAATGCAACAAATGCTCTTAGAGCGCCTTTTAACAGGGCGGATTACTACATATCTGCAGCAAATGTGCCCACAAGATGCGCCAACAGGCACAGGGGTCCTCGTTAAGGCAACTCTTAATCAGGCCACAGGAGATATGGACGTGATGCCTATTCTTGATTGCGTTGCCGACCTGCAGGTCATTTATGATCTGGACAACAGATGAAGATGGTGATTTTGAAAACGGTTTGGGGCGATGCCTATACAGCACTGGCCAGGGCTTACATCAGGCATATCAGGACCAGGTCAAAGAATGTACAGGTCTACATACTTGCGCATGAAGGTCAGAAAGACACTAATTTTACCTTCAATAATTTTACCGGCGGCGGCACATCTGTTATAGTCGGAAGATCAGCAGCTCTTGGACGCGATTTTGATCTTTGATGATATAGGCATCACTGACTATGCTAATTACAGATGGAAGGTATATACGATATCCGTAGAAACAGACAACCTGAGGTGATAATGAAACTTTCTGCAAAACATAAACCGGAACCACCGGCATCTGAATTATACTCAGACAATATACTGCTCAACAATAAGGGAATTGCACTGGTGATGGTCATGATATTATCGTTGATCTCCCTTGCTATCATGTCAGGCCTTATTTATATGGTGACCTCAGGGACACAGGTTTCAGGCATCGAAAAAAGATACAGACAGCGCTTGAAGCCGGCAAAAGCGGTAAAGATATTGCTTATCAGGTAATGTCCGCAAGAGGAAATCCCTATAGCGCTGCCGAGGCTGCTCTTTTTAATTTCAGCATTACAGCTTCTTTTGACGCATGCATGACCAACAAACTGAATAATCCAACATATAAAAATGGAGCAAATAACTGGGGAGGCTGTAACAGTTCTATTGATATCATTACTCACCGGTACCCGATACAGCAACTTACGATATGAGTTTCAGCTCGGTAACAACCCTACATATACAGTATATGCAAAGATCGTTGATACAGTTGAAGGAAACTCCGGTATAGATGAAGGTCTGGTAAAAACAGGCGTAGTTATTTCAAACTCGGGTGAAGTGGCTGTTGTATCGGTCCCGTATCTGTATACTATTGAAATAGTAGCTGAAAACGCCGCCAATTCAATGGAAAGGTCCAGGCTGTCAGTACTATATCAATACTGATGTCATTATTTATGGAGCATAATGAATAAGTTAATATTATTATTTGTCTTCTGTTTTATAATCGCCTGCTCGACAGAAAAATCTGATACTGATAAGCAGAACGCTTCAACAGAGAGCAAAAAAAGCGTTTCCGGGACATCAACGAAACCAGTCGCATCTGATGGTCTTTATTCAATAGAACTCAATCCATCAGAGGCAACACACAGTTCAACATTAGACCTGACTGTAAAAGGATTTAAACTTGAGGATGCAAAAATAGAGTGGCTTGTGAACGGCGGTCCTGTTGCTCCTCAGGAAACACCCAAACAATTCAAACCGGCAGGAACGAATAAAGGCGATACAGTGCAGGCAAGAGCGATAATAGATGATAAAGAGATATTGTCCAATACTGTCACTATTGTTAATGCCCCGCCTGAACTGAGCAGGGTCAAGATCATGCCTGAGGTCTTCAAACCCGAAGATAAATTATATATTGATGCTGCAGCAGGCGATATTGACGGAGATGATGTATCTGTAACTTATGAGTGGACCTTAAATGGCGAGCCTGCGGGCAGCAGCAAAGAGATAACTGCTGAGATCAAAAGAGGAGATAAAATATCTGTTAAAGTAACTCCATATGACGGTGAAACATATGGCAGTTCCATTACATTGAAAAGAGAGATACGCAATTTACCGCCGATGATCGCAAAAGAGAGTAAATCCGTATTTGACGGCAAGACCTATACCTATCAGATAAACGCAGTAGACCCTGACGGAGACGAATTAACTTACACGCTCAAAGAAGGGCCTCCGGGAATGACCATTGGCTCTGCAAACGGCACCATTACATGGGAAGTCCCTCCTGGATATACGGGAAATAATAATATAAAGGTTTTGATAAGCGACAGCCAGGGCGGGGAACTGCTCGCGCCGTTCAACTTAAAGATAAACCCTGCCACCCCTAAACCCTAATCCTTACCCCTTAATCCCTATCTCAATTCTTACTCATAATACGTCGCTGAACACGAATCATTCTCCCATACTGTAACCGATGAGACCAGGCAGTTCTTTTTTTGCAGTTTCTTCTTTAGCAAATCATATATCCATCTTGCGATATTCTCTGATGAGGGGTTTATTTCAGTAAAGGGGAAAACGTCATTCAGAAACGAATGGTCCAGCGGTGAGACAACTTCTCTGGATATTTCCCTTAATTCATGGAAATCTATTACGATACCTATTTCATTAAGCTTTTCGGAAGAAACTACTATCTGGACGCGCCAGTTATGACCATGCAGAGCTTCACACTTTCCTTTATATCCTCTGAGCTGATGCGCTGCAGCAAAATCTGCCTCAACCATTAAATCGTACATATAATATTCTTCCTTGTCCAATTAAACTCCATTACCCAATTAACGCAATTCTAACTCACTTCTTGTCATTAAACTTGAATATCAATTCCCCGTCTTTCGTAAGTCCGTATTCTCTGGCAAATTCTTCCATGAGTTCAGGCTGCTTATCGAGTTTTTTAAGCTCTCCGTATATTTCCTCGTTCTGCTTTTTAATAGCCCTGGTCTCAGCAAAAAACTTGTCCCTTTTGGTCCTGAGCTCAAAGTATTTAAGCAGGCCGCTTTCTCCGATCACTATCGTAAAAGAAAAATAAATAAAAAGCAGTACGCCGACTGTCAGAAAAACCAGCCTTCTTCTTTTTCTGTTGTGTTCAACCTTTTTTCGTCTTATATTGCGCATAATTAAAAACGTAGGGGCGACCCGCCGGGTCGCCCCTACCCATTTTATCTCATCAAATTATAAAAAACATCTTTCCCTCTGTAAACAGCAGACGTTCCGAGCTCCTCTTCGATCCTGAGCAGCCTGTTATACTTGACGACCCTGTCGGTCCTGCAGAGAGACCCTGTCTTTATCTGCCCGGTATTCATAGCAACAGCAAGGTCCGCGATCGTGGAATCTTCTGTTTCGCCTGACCTGTGCGATACTACAGCCGTATACCCTGCCCTTTTTGCGGTTTCAATCGCGTCAAGGGTTTCTGTCAGCGTTCCTATCTGGTTAAGCTTGATCAATATCGAATTGCCGATGCCTCTCTTAATTCCCTCAGTGAATATCGCTTTATTTGTTACGAAAATATCATCGCCTACAAGCTGCACCTTTTTCCCTATCCTATCTGGTCATTTCCTCCCAGCCCTTCCAGTCATTCTCGGAAAGTCCGTCCTCGATAGATATAACAGGATATTTTTTTATCAGCCTCTCATAAAAATCTATCAATTGGGCTGAAGTTATTTTTTTCCCTTCAAAGCTGTATTTGCCGCCGGTATATAATTCCGACGACGCCACATCAAGCGCGAGGTATACGGTTTTCCCGGCAACATAGCCGGCCTTTTTTATTGCTTCAATTATCAGTACGAGCGCCTCTTCATTTGACTTCAGGTTAGGAGCAAAGCCGCCTTCGTCACCTACGGAAACACTCAGTCCCTTCGATTTCAGCAGGCCCTTGAGGCTGTGAAAAATCTCGGCCCCCATTCTCAGGGCCTCCTGAAAAGTCGGCGCGCCTACAGGCATTATCATAAATTCCTGAATGTCGAGGTTATTGTCCGCATGGGCCCCGCCGTTCAATATATTCATCATGGGCACAGGAAGCTCTCTTGCGCCGGCGCCCCCTATATATTTATAAAGCGACTGGTTCGCCTCCATTGCAGAAGCCTTTGCAACTGCAAGAGAAACGCCCAATATGGCATTGGCCCCGAGTCTTCCCTTATTTTTTGTGCCGTCGAGCCTGATCATAAGATCATCGATGTAAACCTGCTCGCTTCCCTCAACGTCAATCAGACGGGGAGCAATTTTTTCATTTACATTCCTGACAGCCTTTTGCACCCCTTTGCCCAAATAACGCTTTTCCTTATCTCTTAATTCAATCGCCTCCCTCTGCCCGGTTGAAGCCCCCGAAGGAACTGCGGCCCTGCCGAATGCGCCGCTTTCAAGTAAAACATCAACTTCAACAGTGGGGTTGCCTCTGCTGTCAAGGATCTCCCTTGCTCCGATATTTACGATCTCACTCATTTCCTACCTCCATATTTTCTATATTAGGACTTTGAAACAGCAGTTTCTTCTCCCTGAATGCAGCCCCGATAAACGACTTAAAAACAGGATGAGGCGTCAAAGGTCTTGATTTGAATTCAGGATGGAACTGACAGCCGAAAAACCATGGATGGTCCTTGATCTCGACTATCTCAACCAATTGTTTGTCCGGACTCATTCCGCTTATTTTTAATCCGTTCTTCTGTAACGTTTCTTTATATTTATTATTGAATTCATACCTGTGCCTGTGTCTTTCATGTATTTCTTTAACTCCGTAGGCTTTTAAAGCAATTGAATCTTCATCCAGTATACAGGGGTATTCTCCAAGCCTCATGGTGCCGCCTTTGTCTGAATTGAGGTCCCTCCTCTGGACCGTCTGATTCCTGAAATCATACCATTCCTCTATTAAATAAATGACAGGATAAGGAGTATTTTTATCAAATTCAGTGCTGTTTGCGCCTTCCATTTTGCATATATTGCGGGCGAATTCAATAACAGCGCACTGCATGCCGAGACAGATGCCGAAAAAGGGGATCTTCTTTGTCCTGGCGTACGTTATGGCCTCGATCTTTCCTTCAATTCCGCGCTCTCCAAATCCGCCCGGGATAAGTATCCCGTCAACATCAGCCAAATATTTCTCGGCCCCTGACTTTTCTATATCCTGCGCATCGATCCACTGGATCTCAACTTTGACATTATTAGCGATCCCTCCGTGCATAAGGGCTTCAAAAAGACTCTTGTATGAGTCTTTCAGTCCCACGTACTTTCCGACGAGCGCAATGGAGACCGTATCTTCAGGGTCCTTAATTTTTCTTATTACATTTTCCCACTTTGTCAGATCAGGGTCTGCGGGACTAAGCGAAAATTTCTTTGCTATCAGTCTGTCAATACCTTCTTCATTCAGGGCAACCGGCACCTCATATATCGACTCAACATCCCTTGCCGCAATAACAGCGTCAATGTCAAGATTGCAATGCAGGGCTATTTTCTTCTTGAACGATTGAGACAGCGGTCTGTCCGTACGGCATAATAATATATCAGGCTGTATACCTATTGCGCGCAGTTCCTTAACACTATGCTGTGTGGGTTTAGACTTCAGCTCTCCTGCCGTGCTTATGTAAGGCACTAAAGTAAGATGTATATATATTACATTTTCTCTCCCTACATCATACCTGAACTGCCTTATCGCCTCAAGGAACGGAAGGCTCTCAATGTCTCCGATAGTGCCGCCTATCTCGACTATCACAATATCAAAATTATCCGAAACAGCCTTAATGGAATTCTTTATCTCATCGGTTATATGCGGCACCACCTGTACGGTCTCTCCGAGATAATCCCCTCTTCTCTCCTTCAGGATGACATTGTAGTAGATTTTACCTGTCGTATAATTGTTCATCTGGGACATGCGCGTAGAGGTAAATCTTTCATAATGGCCCGAGGTCCAGATCAGTCTCTGCCCCGTCATCCGTTACAAAAACTTCTCCGTGCTGAAAGGGGCTCAGCGTTCCGGGATCTACATTGATATACGGGTCGAGTTTCTGAATTGTGACCTTAAGTCCACGCGCCTCAAGGAGCGCCCCTACAGCAGATGCTGCGATCCCTTTTCCAAGGGATGATAAAACACCGCCTGTTACAAAGATATATTTTGCCATTCCTCTGCCTTCCTTAGGTCCTCAATGGTATCAATTCCGAATGTATCGTATTGTGTTTCTTTGACCCTGATTTTTATTCCGGCTTCAAGCGCACGCAGTTGCTCAAGCTTTTCAATTTCCTCAAGCCTGCTTTGAGACATTGAAGTAAATTGCAATAGTGCATTTTTTCTGTAACCATATATTCCGATGTGTTTGTAACAAATAAATGTTGTCGGAGCTCAAAATCTGTTTTCTCCTGGACCCATACTGACTCCTGACATCCTGCTTTTTTGTCTTCCATTCATCCCTGTAAAAAGGTATCGGCGCCCTTGAAAAATACAATGCAAACCCTTCCTGGTTCATAACCACTTTTACGACATCGGGTGAGAATATTTCGTTCATGTCTGTTGTCTTCTTCGCCAGTGTACTTATCGAAACCTTATCATCATTGTACAACAGTTCGACCACCTCATCAACCATTTCCGGCCTTATGAAAGGCTCATCCCCCTGGACGTTTATTACATAATCGCATTCGATCTTTTCCGCTGCCTCCGCGATCCTGTCCGTGCCGCTGGCATGATCGCCTGATGTCATGACCGCAGTGCCCCCAAACAAAGTCACTGCATCAAATATACGCCTGTCATCCGTAGCTACAAGTACAGAATCAATTAGCTTCGCGGACGAGACATGTTCGTAGACATGCTGAATGATACTTTTGCCTTTAAGGGCAGCAAGTGGTTTTCCGGGGAAGCGGGTTGAATTGAATCTCGCCGGAATTATCGCTACCGCTTTACGCATAGAATACTTTACTATAGTTAATTCTTAAGTTCAAGAGAGAAAATTTGTAATTAAACCCTGCTAATTGTAAAATCTATATAATTACAAGAGGAGAAATTATGCCGAAAGCTATTGCATTATATTCAGGCGGTCTTGACAGCACACTTGCAATACTCGTGATGCTGAAACAGGGTGTTGACGTCACAGCTATAACATTCCTGAATCATTTCGGCTGCGATATAAGCGATAAATCATCCTGTTCAAAAGACCCGTTTGCCGCATCAGTTAAATTCGGTTTCAAAGTGAAGCTCTCTCATCTTTCTGATAAATTTCTCGACATTGTAAAGAATCCGAAATACGGATACGGCAAGAACATGAATCCCTGCGTTGACTGCAGGATACTTATGCTGAAAGAGGCCAGGGAATTCATGAATCTCATCGGAGCTGATTTTCTTATCACCGGTGAAGTGCTCGGACAGAGACCGATGAGCCAGAGGAGAGACTGTTTTCCGATGATCGATAAAGCAGCTGATGTAAAAGGACTGGTCTTAAGACCCTTGTGCGCCAAACTTCTCCCTTCTACGGTCCCTGAAGATAAAGGGCTGGTCAACCGCGACATGCTTTATGATTTCAACGGCCGTTCAAGAAAACCTCAGATGGCGCTTGCTCAGGAATTCGGCCTGACTGAATACCCTGCACCGGCCGGCGGCTGCCTTCTTACAGAGCCGATATATGCATTTAAACTGAAAGACCTTCTGACCTGCAATAGTGATCCGGAATATAAAGATATTAATCTGTTGCGCATCGGCAGGCACTTACGTTTTTCTCCAGAATGTAAAATTATCGTTGGAAGGAATAATGATGAAAATGAGATCATCAAATCGGTTGCCGGTCCTGGAGACTATTTACTAAGAGTCGAAGGCTTTGGAAGTCCGCTCGTCATTGTCCGCGGAAAAGTAACTGATGAGGCGTTGACTGTCGCAGCATCCTTGTGTGCAAGATATTCAGATGCAAAAAAACTTCCTGAAGTGACCGTAATGGTTTTGCAGGGGGACAGGAAATGCTACATGAAGGTGCAGCCTGCAAGTAGTGAGATGCTTGAATTGTACAGGATTGAGAAGAAGGCGGCGGTAGGCGTCGAAAAATAAGCTCAACCACTCACCGATTAAAAATAAATTTTATAACCATATAAACTGGGGTTTACGGATACCACAATTGAAACTAAAATGATTACATGAACTCCATCTTGTGGGGTAGGTGCAGAAAACCCGGGATAATGCTTGTCATCCTGGCGTTGACATTTACCGCCGGCTGCAGCCGGAAAGATGAACCACAGTCAGTGGACCTCGAAAAAAGAGAAGTCACCAGGCCTGCTGAAAAACCTTCAAACGGGAAACCCCTCAGGATCGCAATCGGTGGAATGATTACCCCGAAGGAAGGCTTTGCTTACTATAGGAAATTCCTGGACTATGTCAGTGAAAAACTGCACATGGATGTAGAGCTTGTGGACAGGGAAAGTTACGCCGAAGTCAACAATCTTTTAAAAACAGGCGCTGTGGATGTCGCGTTTGTGTGCGGTGGCCCGTATGTTGACGGGCACGATGAGTTCGGGATGGAACTCCTTGCCGCCCCTGTGGCTTATGGAGAAGCTGCGTATTATTCTTATATCATCGTTTCGAAAGACAGCCCCATTTACAGGTTTGAGGAACTGCGCGGGAAGAAGTTTGCCTTTACTGATCCAATGTCAAACAGCGGGAAGCTGGTCCCCACTTATATGCTTGCCAGAATAAATGAGACACCAGACACATTCTTTAAATCTTATATCTTTACTCAGTCTCATGACAAGGCGATCAAGGCGGTTGCGCTTAAAATCGTGGACGGGGCTGCAGTGGACAGTCTTATATGGGAGTACGAGAACGATAAGAATCCTGAATACACTTCAATGACGAGGATCGTCAAGCGATCTCCTCCGTATGGGATTCCGCCTGTTGTGGTCCGTCCGGGACTGGACCCTGAACTGAAAGAGACCTTGAAGACAGTATTCCTGAACGCTAATAGCGACAAAAAAGGGAGGGAACTTCTCAGCAACATAAAGATAGACAAATTCATATCAGTAAGCGATGATGCATACGATTCCATAAGAGAGATGAAGGAATGGATTGAAGGCCGAAAACGGGAAAAAATAGAAGGCAGATAATTTATGCGGGGAATAGGACTAAGAACGAAAATAATAATAATGACATCAGGGGTAATACTGCTGTCAGCAATTGCAATGATGTTTTTCCTGAAAACTACAATTTATCAAAAGCTCTTCATAAAACTTCAAAAAAAAGGGATCAATTATAGCCAAACAAATAGCTAACAACAGCATTACTCCAATATTGACAGAGAAGTTTTATGAACTTGATATAATGTTAAAAGACGTGAAAAGTTCTGAAGAGAATATTGAGTATGTATTCATTCTGAATGATCACGGAGAGGTGCTGGCACACACCTTCGAGAGAGGTTTCCCCACTGACCTGAAAAATTTAAACATAATTGATAACGGTCAAAATCAGGGCATTCAAACCCTTAAAGCCGAAGAAAAAGAAATTCTTGATATAGCAGTCCCTATTTTACAAGGCGACGTGGGGATTGTACATCTTGGCATTTCCCAGGATTCAATTGAAAGGGACATCAATGAAATTATTATGTTGATGATCTGGATAATCCTTGCTGTCATGACGTTTGGAATCATCGCCTCAATTTTTCTGTCAAAGAAAATAACAAAACCTGTGTCCGAACTTACAAGAGCAGTTAAAATAGCCGGCAGCGGTGATTTGGGACATACATTGAAGGTAAGCACACACGATGAGATAGGACAGCTTACTGATTCTTTCAATACAATGATAAAAGACCTGAAGAAAAGGAAGGATGACATAGAAAAGATAAATTCTGAACTGACCGTACTGCATCTCATCTCATCGGCTGCCACAGGGACAATGAAGCTGGACGATCTTTTTGCCGCTATTCTGGATACTATCATCAATCTCGGGATAGTCGAAATTGCACAAAAGGGGGTAATATTCAGAATTGATGGAGAGAGTATGAATCTTGTGGCGCAAACAGGATTTACAGAAGCATTTAAGGATGCACACAGGGGGATAAAAGTCGGAGAATGCCTCTGTGGTTTAGCTGCAAAGACGGGTGTTATTGTCGTGTCTGACAATTCAGAGACTGAAAGCAGGCATACGATCAAATATCCCGGAATAATCCCGCACGGGCATATCTGTATTCCACTCGCTTCGAGAGAAAGGGTACTGGGTGTTTTATGCCTCTATCCCCCTGTAGGGGCGGAAATAAGTAAACGTGAAATGGCTCTCTTCCATACCATCGGGAGCCAGGTTGGTGCGGCAATTGACAACATACTTCTTTATGAGGAAGCAGAAAATCTTTCACTTCACGATCCGCTTACGGGTCTTGCCAACCGGCGGTTGATGGAATACATGCTTGAGACCTCATTTGCCAGGGCCAAAAGGGCCGAATGTCCCTTTTCAGCAATCATGCTGGATATAGATTTTTTCAAGACATATAACGACACATACGGGCATCCTGTCGGAGATGATCTGCTCATTAACATTGCCAAGATACTCTCTAAGGAAATAAGACAGATAGACCTTGGCGTCAGATATGGTGGAGAGGAATTCCTCATCCTTCTTCCTGAAACAGAGCTGTCGGCGGCATGTGAGGCCGCTGAAAGAATAAGGAAAGATGTGGAGAAAAAAATGGGAATTACTGTGAGTCTCGGCGTCTCATGTTACAAACCCGGGATGCAGAAAAAGGAAGATATCGTCAGAAAAGCCGATGATGCACTGCTTAGGGCAAAACAGAACGGTAGAAACAGGGTGGAAATTAATGCTTGAAGCAGATATAGCAGCTATAACTGAAAAGTCACGGTATCCGGAAGTCATCATTGAGCTCAGATGAAGCAATTATTAATTTAAAGAATACTCCACAACAAAAAAACAATCGGAGTGATAATCCAGTGACCTGAACGTCAGCGCTTCGTTGAAGTTAAGCGGATCGAGAGGGAATATATGAAAATATATGGTCCCGTTTTCAAGATTTTCCTGTATCACAACTTTATATTCCATAGTCTCATTCTTCGTCATACGTTCCTTATCGGCAATAATATTACTTTTCATTAGCGTTTCTTTAATCTGGTTATTAATTCCTTTCGGCAAAACTCTGTTCTCAATGTTTTGCAAGAGATTCAGGAAGGCAGTGGAAAGCAAACTGAACTATATACAGCAGTCTCTAAGCGCTTCTTCTAATGCAGACAGCTCTGCTTTTATTCTTACAGGCTGTTTGGAAACTTTAAGGGCATTATCGGGGTCCTTTAAACCATGGCCGGTGAGAGTGCAAACGATCGTATCTCCCTTTTTAAAGTAATTCTGCTTTGATAATTTTATTACACCTGCAAGCGATGCAGCGGAAGCCGGTTCGCAAAAAATCCCCTCTCCTGATGCGATAAATTTATACGCTTCCAGAATTTCATCATCGGTTACCGCTTCTATTCTTCCCCCGGATTCATCTCTCGCATCCACTGCGCCTTTCCAGCTTGCCGGGTTTCCGATCCTTATAGCAGTGGCAACTGTTTCCGGGTTTGTAACAGGATGCCCAAGAACAATAGGCGCAGCCCCTGCCGCCTGAAATCCGATCATCTTCGGCAGGGAAGATATTTTGCCTGCAGCATGATATTCCCTGTAACCTTTCCAGTAAGCGGTTATATTGCCGGCATTGCCGACAGGGAGCGCATGATAGACAGGCGCCTGCCCAAGCTGGTCGCACACCTCAAAAGCCGCTGTCTTCTGTCCTTCGATCCTGAAGGGATTCAGGGAATTAACAAGTACGATAGGATGCTTCTGCACAATATCCTTCACCATCTTTAATGCATCATCAAAATTGCCGTCAATCTGCAGCACCATTGCGCCGTGTATCAGGGCCTGCGCAAGTTTACCCATGGCTATCTTGCCTTCCGGAATAATAACGATACAGGATATGTTTGCCCTTGCAGAATATGCAGATGCCGAAGCAGATGTGTTGCCTGTTGATGCGCAGATGACGGCCCTTGCATTTTCTTCTGCAGCCTTTGAGATTGCAAGGGTCATACCACGGTCCTTAAATGAGCCGGTTGGATTGCTCCCTTCAAGCTTGAAGTACAGATCGATCTCTTCTTTGATTATTTTATGGATATGGGAAGCTTTTATTAAAGGTGTGTTTCCTTCATTGAGAGTAATAACAGGCGTCTTGTCTGTAACAGGGAGAAAATCCCTGTATTGATTGATAAGTCCTTGCCAGGGTTGCGTCATTATTCGATTATGTCGCCTTCCACAAGCTCCACATTAATACCCTGCTGCCTGAGAGATTCTATGCCCTTATCAATATTCTCATTTTCTCCTTCAAGCTCAAGGATCATCTCACCGACTGTTTCTGTCACACGCGCCCTTCTGATATTCGGCATTATGTCGTATTTTTTTGCCATAATAAAGATCACGGGCTCCCGTATGAGTTGCTGTGGAAATGTTAGTTTTACTCTTTTCTTCATGATTAATCCTCTTTTAGTTCGTAAGTTCCAAAGTGCAGAAGCGCAAAAGTACAGAAAGAAAAACTCAGTTATACTCCTTCGCTTCCTGACTTGCTCACTTATGCCTTTTGAACTTTTATTCTTTATGCCTCCTGCTATCGCCGGGACTATTGAAACCTCATCTCCGTCCTTGACAACGGTTTCCTCATTTTTAAGGAATCTCACATCCTCCTCGTTAACATAGATATTGACAAACCTTCTTAATTTTCCTCCTTCGGATATTCTTTCTCCAAGTCCGGGATACTTCTGGTCAAGGTTATTAATAAGTGATATTATAGTGCCGGCTTCCCCTTCAACTTCGTCTTTACCCTGCGCCAGTCTTTGAAGCGGAACAGGTATTTTTACTTTAACAGCCATTTAAAATTCCTCCTTAATAAATATTTATCCACAGATTGCGCAGATTTCAAGATTATTTACATTGTATCTTATTTTATAATCAATGAGTCTCAAATCTTAATCTGTATCTCTGGTTTAATTCCTCATGTAAACAATCTGCGTAATCTGTGTAATCTGCGGATTACTTTTCATTTATCTTCTTCAATGTCTCTTCAAAGGACTTAAGATTAGGCTGAATATGATAAGGTTCAATAGTATGTCCGACAATAGCTTCCTTTGTTTTGAGACCATTGCCGGTGATACAAAGTACTGTCAAACTGTCTTCCTTAATATATCCTCCCTTTATCAGTTTGATCGCAGAGGCCAATGTTACGCCGCCGGCAGTTTCTGCGAATATACCTTCTGTCTTTGCAAGAAGCTTTATCGCATCTATTATTTCCTGGTCCGAGACGTCCTCACCAAACCCTCCGCTTTCCTTCACAACCTGTGTTGCGTAAAAACCGTCTGCAGGGTTGCCTATGGCAAGAGATTTGGCGATCGTATCAGGCTTCACAGGTTTAATTACATCAACGCCCGCTTTTATTGCGGCAACTATCGGAGAGCAGCCGGTCGCCTGTGCTGAAAATACTTTTGTATTTAATTCACCGATCAGTCCTATCTGTTTCAGCTCTTTGAAACTTTTCCATATCTTTGTCAGAAGTGAACCGCTTGCAGAAGGGACCACAACCGCATCAGGGGCTTTCCATCCTAACTGCTCGGCAATTTCATAGCCCTGTGTCTTTGAGCCTTCAGCATAAAAGGGCCTGATATTTATATTTACAAAGGCCCAGGGATATTTATTTGCCACTTCACTGCAGAGTCTGTTCACTTCATCATAGTTGCCGTCAACAGCGATGAGATTGGGTTCATATACAAGTGAAGCTATTATTTTACTGCGTTCAAGGCTGGCGGGGATAAAAATAAATCTCTTAAAACCTCCTGCAGCGCCATGTGCTGAGACTGAATGGGCCAGGTTGCCTGTTGATGCGCAGGCAACCGTATCAAATCCAAATTCCCTCGCCTTTGTAAGCGCAACAGCAACCACTCTGTCTTTAAAAGAAAGTGTCGGATGAGTGACAGTATCATCTTTTATATACAGTTCTTTCAGCCCGATGATTTTTGCAAGTTTGTCTGCCCTGACAAGAGGAGTAAACCCTGAATGAAGTCCGCTCGTAGGTTCTCCATCTATCGGCAATAGCTCCTTGTATCTCCACAGATTCTGAGGTCTTGACAGAATTTTCTCTTTTGTCAAAACTTTCTGTATTCCTTCATAGTCATAAACTACTTCCAGAGGACCAAAGCAGAATTCGCAGACATAACTGGGGGCGACAGGATATTCTCTCCCGCATTCCCTGCATTTCAGTCCATGTACATAACCCATTATATTGCCTCCGTATCCTTTTTAGCTGATAGCTATAAGTAGGGCAATTCATGAATTGCCCCTACAGTTTTATATCTCACAATACTGTTCCGGGATATCCGACAGTTCCTTGATCTTTGGATTCTTGCCGCACATCGGGCAGTCGTCGTTCTTGGGAATTCTGACCTTCCTGAAATTAACTCCAAGCGCATCATATATCAGCAATTCTCCCTTCAATGGCTTACCTTTGCCAAGAATTAATTTAAGGACCTCTGTTGCCTGAAGCGCCCCTATTACTCCGGGAAGAACTCCAAGTACACCTGCCTCCTGACATGAAGGCACAAGTCCTGCCGGCGGCGGCTCCTCAAAAAGACAGCGATAACAGGGCCCGTCGCCTGGGATTATAGTAGTAACCTGCCCTTCAAAGCGGAGAATGGCCCCGCTGACAAGGGGTTTTTTCAGCATTACACAAGCATCATTTATCAGATATCTCGTGGGAAAATTGTCAGTTCCATCAACGATAATATCATAATCTTTTATCAGGTCCAGAATATTTTTGCTGTTGATCCTCTCTTTTACAGCAATTACGTTGACATCCGGATTCAAAGACTCAAAGGTCTGCTTTGCTGAATCAGCCTTATTCACACCAAGGGTCTTTACACTGTGTGCGATCTGTCTCTGCAGGTTGCTGAGCTCTACAACATCGTTGTCAACAAGAGCAAGTGTACCAACGCCTGCTGCAGCAAGGTAATAGCCGACAGGACAGCCAAGCCCTCCGGCTCCGACAATGAGGACCTTTGCATTGGATATCTTCTGCTGACCCTTGCCTCCGACTTCAGGCAGGATTATATGTCTGCTGTATCTTTTAAGCTGTTCCTCTGTGAATTCCATCAGTCCTCTACCTCTTTTCTTACCTGGACGATCCATTCTTTAGGATTTATTTTTTCCACCTTCAGGACCGAATGTCCGTAATTAAGCATTGCCTTCGGAACACTGCTCGCAGCTTCAGGATAGTCCATTATTATTTCGAGGACCTGTCCAACCTCTATATTTTCAACGGCGAGTTTAGATTTTACCAAAGTATAGGGACAAACTTCACCCCTTATATCCAAATGTTTATCAACTTTCATATCATTCATGCTAGTGTTCCCCTCCTTCGACTCTCAGATAAACGGTCTTTCCCGAGACGGCAGAGAGCCTGTCAATTTTTCTCAGTGCCTGTACCATATCCTTCTCCCTCGCCTCATGCGTCATCATCACTAACAGGCACCGCTTTTTCTGCCTGTCTCCCCTTCTGGATCATTGATTTAATACTTATATTATACTCTCCCAGTATGCCTGATATCCTGGATAACACACCCGGCTTGTCAAACGCGGAAAAACGCAGGTAATAACATGTCTGAATATCATCCATCTTTTTTATGCCCAGATCCGAATGTTCAGAAATAATGGTCTTCCGCACCCTGTCTGCGGCCCTGTTTCTGATACCTCCCGCAATATCTGCAATATCGCCCACTACAGCGCTTCCGGTCGGCATCTCCCCGGCCCCCCTTCCATAATATAACTGAGGACCGGTGGCATCGCTTTCAATGTAGATAGCGTTGAATACGCCGTTCACACCCGCGATCATATGGCTGTCCGGCAGCATGGTCGGGTGTATCCTGACCTCAACATCTTTTCCGGATTGTTTGGCGATCGCAAGCAATTTAATTTTATATCCGAATTCTGACGCAAACTGAATGTCCAGAGGCGTTATCTTTGTTATACCCTCGGTGTAAATTTTTTTGAATGAAAATGGAACTCCGAAAGCAAGTGATACAAGGATAGTAAGCTTGTGCGCGGAATCAATGCCCTCTATATCAAAAGTAGGGTCTGCCTCTGCATATCCGAGCGCCTGCGCCTCTTTCAGGGCGGATGAGAAATCAACACCTTCTTCGGTCATCTTTGTCAATATGTAGTTTGAGGTGCCGTTGATGATCCCGTATATACTTTGGATACTGTTGCCTATAAGGGACTCACGCACCACCTTTATAATAGGGATGCTTCCGGCAACAGACGCCTCAAATCCGATATCAACATTATTTTTTTGTGCAGCTTTAAATATCTCATGACCTTCAGTGGCAAGCAGCGCTTTATTCGCAGTTACAACATGCTTTCCATTTCTTATGGCCTGCAGGATGAATTCCTTCGCAGGGTGTATTCCCCCCATAAGTTCTACTACAATATCAATCTCAGGGTCATTCAGTATCGTATTTGCATTACTGATTAAAACTCCAGAGGAAAGCTTAATTCCCCGGTCCCTTTTTGTATCAAGGTCCGCAATATTTTTCAGGACCAGCGGGAAGCCGAGCTTGCTTTCAAGTTCCCTGCGTTTCCTTAAAAGGATCCTGGCCGTCCCTGCCCCGACTGTTCCAAATCCTATGATCCCGACCCTGACTGATTGTTTCTTCAACGGCACCCCGTACAATTTGTAAGGTTTATTGTATTATTTCTAAACATTCATTATGCTCTAACCAGTTAGATTTATTCAAGGCTTTACAGACAATGAATGTAAAGAATTTGATTTTTGTTTCTTGTATATGTCATAGTAAATCCGATTTTAGAAGTTTTTGACGAACATAATGCCGCAAAAGCTTTCAATTTTGCGGCTTTTTTATTTACAAAAAAGGTTTAATTGGTTCTATTGGTTTAATTAGTTTTATTAGTTAACCAATTGTAACCAATAAAACCAATGTAACCAATAAAACCAATTAAACCTTTCTTTTAACCAATTAAACTTTTTATTAATTAAGGAGAAAGATGTACAAAAGATTTTATAATTTCAACCTATCGGATGAAGTACTTAACGCTGTTTCAGAAATGGGCTTTGAACAGCCGACACCCATACAGGAGATAGCCATTCCTCCTGCAATGGAAGGACTCGATATTATCGGCCAGGCGCAGACAGGCACAGGAAAAACCGCCGCATTCGGCATTCCTATCATTGAGAAAGGCAAGCGGGGCAAAACTCCGTATGCGATCATTCTTGCCCCTACACGTGAACTTGCAGTACAGGTGGCGCAGGAATTAAACAAGCTTGCGAAAAACAAAGGCATACTGACAGTCCCTATTTACGGCGGACAGTCTATCGACAGACAGATAACAGCTCTTAGAAAAGGAGTTGATATTGTCGTCGGCACACCCGGCAGGGTGATAGACCATATGCGCAGGAAAACACTTGTGCTTAAAAATATCAAATTCCTGGTCCTTGATGAGGCTGACGAAATGCTCAACATGGGTTTTATCGACGATATTGAGAGTATTCTCAAGGAAATTCCTTCTGACAGGCAGACAATGCTGTTTTCAGCTACCATGCCAAAAGAGATAGTGCGTATCGCCGCCAAATACATGAACAATCCAAAGAGGGTCTCCGTAGATGTTAACAGCATGATCGTGCCAAAGATCAAACAGGTATTCTATGAGGTCAGAAATGAAGACAAGATGAAGGCCCTGACAAGACTGCTCGATGTCGAAGAACCTACTCTCACATTGATCTTCTGCCATACAAAGACAGAGGTAGACGAGGTTTCCGTTAAACTCCAGCAGATGGGATATTATGCAGGCGCGATACACGGAGATTTTACGCAGTCTCACAGGGATGAGATGATGTATAAGTTCAGAAAGGGCGATATTGATATCCTTGTTGCAACTGACGTTGCTGCAAGAGGACTGGACATCACTGACGTATCGCATGTAATTAATTACAGCATTCCCCAGAACCCCGACAGTTACATCCACCGCATCGGAAGGACCGGAAGGATGGGCAAGTCAGGTATTGCAATTACCTTTGTCACACCGAGAGAGTTCAGACAGTTAAAGCAGATAGAACTGTCTGCAAAGACAAAGATCAATAAAGGGAAACTGCCTACAATATATGATGTGAAAAAAGCCCGTGAGCAGGAAATACTGAATGAGATTGATAATGCTCTCGAAAATGGAAAACATGCCGAATACGTCTCTCTTGTTATAGAACTTTCCAACAAGTATCCGCTGCATGACATAGCCGCAGCAGCATTAAGTCTTATGTTTTCCAGTATTGACATTGATGAAATTGAAGAAATCGGCAAGCCTGATTTTTCCTCAAAAAATAATTACGCAAAGCTGTTCATGACCATCGGCAGAAATGACAAAATAAAGGTCGGAGACATTGTTAAATCCATTGCCTCAGGCGCAAACATCCCCGGCAAGAAGATCGGGAACATAAAACTGTTCGATAAATTCAGCTATGTCGAAGTGCCTTTTGACCTTGCCGAGCAGGTGATAAGCTCCATTGATAACGCCGTAATTCACGGCAGGAAGATAAGGATACAGCTGGCGAAGGGGAAGAAGAGATAAATCACATTTGGTTGATAAAAGGTTTAATTAGTTTTATTGGTTGAATTGGTTGAAAGAAAGGTTTTATTGGTTGCATTGGCTTCATTTGTTAAATTGGTTAACTAATAAAACTAATACAACCAATAGAACTAATAAAACTTGTTTAATAGGTTTCCGAACATTTCCCCTGCATCCATAGAACTGCGTGTCAGGGGGGATGAAGCTACTGCTTTAAAACCCATCTCAAGCCCTTTGATCCTGTATTGCTCAAACACCTCAGGTTTTATATATTCAACAACAGGCAGATTATTTCTTCGCGGTTGAAGGTATTGACCTATGGTAAGAAAATCACATCCTGCATTTCTTAGATCTTTCATGACCGATAACACCTCGGTTTCAGTTTCACCGAGTCCGAGCATTATACCTGATTTGGTTTTTAGATCGGGATATAATTCATTGGCTGTTTTTAGAACTTTAATCGAAAGTGAATAATCGGCCTGCGGCCTGACTGTTGAATAAATCCGCGGAACCGTTTCGACATTATGATTAAATACATCAGGACATGCGGCAAGCACAGTCTTTATTGCCTCAATATTTCCTTTAAAATCAGGCGACCAGAACCTCTATTTTTATAGTATTGTTTATTTTTCTTGCTGCATAAATTGATTTTGCAAACTGCCCTGCCCCGCCATCCGGCAAGTCATCTCTCGTAACTGACGTTATAACAACATATTCAAGCCCGAGAGTTAATGCTGCATTAGCAATCCTTTCAGGTTCATAAGGGTCCGGAGGCAGCGGATTAGAAGACTCAACTGCACAGAAAGAACAGTTCCTTGTGCACCTGTCGCCGAGTATCATAAAGGTTGCCGTGCTCTTTGAAAAACACTTTCCCTGATTTGGACATCTCGCCTCTTCGCAGACTGTAGATACCCCGTGCTGTCTCAGTATCTTCCTTGTCGCGTGAGTGCCTGTTGATCTTACTTTTATCCATTCAGGATGGCGCATGACATTCTCCTCGTAATATAAAGAATAAAGCTGTTGAATTGGTTGTATTGGTTTTATTAGTTTTATTTGTTAACCAATACAACCAATACAACTAATTCAACTAATTAAACCGGTTCATTATACCTGCTAATCTCTATGAGTTGCCAGCTTATCTAATTCGCTTGACGAAAATTATACGCCTGCTATACTTATGATTATTGACCTTGAGGAGGTGCAGCATGGCAAACCCTTTTGTTCACATTGAATTACAGACGCAGGACGTGGAAAAGTCCAGGAAGTTCTATGCAGGCATGTTCGACTGGAAGCTGGAAGAAATCCCCGGCATGGACTACACGATAATCAACGTCGGGGAGGGAACGGGCGGAGGCATGATGAAGAATCCGGTTCCCGACATGCCGGACAATTGGCTTCCCTATATCCTGGTTGATGACGTCAAGGCCTCGACAAAAAAGGCGCAGACTCTCGGGGCCACGATATGCAAGGATATCACCGAGGTTCCGGACATGGGGTGGTTCAGTGTAATTACCGATCCGACCGGCGCGACTTTTGGACTCTGGCAGGCAAAAAAGGGCATGTAAGGGGGGAGAGAATGAGAAAGCTTGTTGTTCTGTCTTTCATAACCCTTGACGGCGTTATGCAGGCTCCAGGCGGGCCTGAAGAAGATCCCACTGGCGGGTTCAAACACGGCGGGTGGGTTGCCGGTTACTTTGATGACTTCCTTGGCAAAGTGATGGTCGGGCAAATGAGTAAGCCCTTTGATTTATTGCTTGGCAGAAAGACGTATGAGATATTCGCGGCGCACTGGCCGTACGTGAAGACCGATGGAGATCCCATTGCAGCCGGAATCAATAACGCGAAAAAATATGTAGCTTCAAAGACGCTGAAAAAGCTTGACTGGAGCAATTCCGAACTCATCAAGGGAGATGTCGCGAAAGAAGTTAAAAAACTAAAGGAGCAGGACGGGCCCGAAATACAAGTCCACGGCAGCGGCAATCTCATTCAAACACTATTGAAACACGATCTGGTTGACGAGCTTTGGCTGAAAACATTCCCTATCACTCTTGGCAGGGGTAAGCGCTTGTTTGCCGAAGGCACAATTCCCGTCGGATTCAAATTGCTTGAAAGCCGGATTTCACCAAGTGGAGTCATCATTGCCTCGTACGTGCGCGCAGGAGAAGTCAGGACAGGATCGTTCGCGCTTGAGGTCCCCACTGAGGCCGAACTTGCCCGTCGCAAACGGCTTAAAGAAGGGAAATAAAATATGAAATGGAGACATTGATGACATACAAATCCCTGCATATCTGTATTTCAATCAATCGCCCGATGGATCAGGTTTACGAATTCGTCTCAAATCCTGAAAACCTGCCCAAATGGGCCGCGGGACTCAGCGGTTCGATAAAGAATATCAATGGTGATTGGGTCGCAGAATCCCCTATGGGAAGAGTCAGTATTAAATTCGCTGAAAGAAATAAATTCGGCATTCTGGACCACGACGTCACCTTGCCATCCGGAGCGAAAGTCTATAATCCCATGCGCGTATTGCCCAATAACGATGGCAGTGAATTGATCTTCACCCTGTATCAGCGGCCGGACATGTCAGAGCGGATGTTTGCCGAAGATGCAAAGGCAGTCGCAAGGGATTTGGAAAAGTTAAAGGCCTGCTTGAAAGATAGACGGCATTCAAGGGATAATAGTATCATGATAGTGTCAGGTCTACACATTGTACAGAAAATGTGTAGACCTGACCCCGTTGGTTTCCTGCAAAATTAACTTTGGAATGCAGGGAAGCTATACAGTTCTCAACTTGCAATGCTTCATCATCTTCCAGTCGGAGATTTATGAGATGCCTGCCAAAAATCGTAGTTTTGCTGTAAGGTGAGCCACAGTTCAGGATTTGTTTTGAAATATCTTTGCCAGACATAATTAGCAGATAGGTGCTTGGAACTTCGCTTATTTATCATTTTTCAGCAGGATTTTCATCGCCACCCCAAGAACTTAACGCAAACTCTGGAACCAAACGAAACGGGGTCTGCCCTTGAAATTGTCCGATTTTAAAAGACCTCCGTTGCAACCGCTAGAACTTGTTTCAACCGCTTGAGCCATTAAAGTGCGTAAGCGTGAAAGCTCGAAAGCGCGGAAGCACGTACTTGCTAAACAACTTCCAATCTTACGATCTTCCGAGCTTCCGATCTACAACTAATCTTCCATCTTCCTCTTAAACCCAATCTTCGGACGCTTCTTATCCTGTGGTATCATTAGTGCGTGGATTGCCTTGAACACAACTTTGAATCGTGTATCGTATTTCTTTTCCATTGCCGCAATCTTCCCGGCAAGGTCTTTATGTGTTGCTAATATCTCACGTAACTTAATAAATGCCTTTACCACCTGAATGCTGGTTTGAACAGCTATAGAACTGTTTAATACAGTTGCAAGCATGACAGCACCATGTTCGGTAAAGGCAAAAGGCAATGCGTGAGAAAATCTCAGTTTTTTGAGGTGGTCACAATTTGTGACCACCTCTTCTTTCTCATGCTTTGTCAGTTGGAACATAAATTCATCTGGAAAACGTTTATTATTGCGCTTGACTGCCTGATTAAGAACTTTTGTAGAAACTCCATACAACTCTGCTAAGTCTGCATCGAGCATTACTTTGTGTCCCCGAATCAGAAATATTTTTTGCTGGATCGCCTCAAGCGGAATGATTTCGTCCATTTTGTCCCCCCCTTTTTAGTAACCGAAATATCATACGCAAAACCAGAGGGAAAGAGCAACAGAAAATAGTGCGAAAGCATGGAAGTACGTAAGTGCGTAAGCACTACCTTGCGATCATTCGAGCTTACGCTCTTCCCCGCTTTCCAGCTTCAGTATCTTCAGAACGAAAAGTAGACGCATCGCTTAACACACTGTTGCCCTCACGCTTTGTTTGAAGGGTTTTATCTGCGGTTTTTTAAACGGCGATATAATGGAAACTCGCATGAAAAAAATAAATCAAGTATAATAAGACTCTTAATTTTAAGAGTAGTTAGTTCTTAAAATAATATCTAAGGAAGGAGGGTTTTGAAATGCGGAAAATATTGTTGATAATAGTGGGTGTCATGTTTCTAGTTTCCGGCTTTTCCCTGGTTGCTTGCCAGAAGAAGGAGACGGCTGAGGTTCCTGCAACGACCAAAGAAGTAGAGAAAAAAGCCACTGAAACAACCAAAGAAGTCGAGAAAAAGGCCACTGACGCAGGTGGATATGGCGAGAAGAAAGCCCCTGAATCAGGCGGATATGGCGAGAAGAAGTAGTTTATTCAGAAAATATTACTTTTTCATCCGGGCAGGATTAGAATAATCCTGCCTTTTTTCTTGTGCGCCCGGCAGAGCGCACTCACTCGATATGAACGTCCTCTGCAAACCCGATAGTTGGTTAGTTATCGTTGAATGTCGAAACTTAAAATAATACGGGATCAAACCGGGGCAGCGCCCCATCAATCTTTAAGACGTTCATGGTTGTCAAAGGCCCCTGCGATGTTATCCGTTTTTAATTTGTCGTATATGGATTCTGCTGCGATGAGGTGACCTTTTGCATTAGGGTGCCAGGGGTCGTACCGCTCTCCACTATGTACCTTTAATTCATCAGGTGGGTAAGGTTTATAGGCATCCAGAATATCCAGCGGGATAAGACCGGCTTTTTGTGTTGCCTCGCGTAATTTATTGTGTACTGACATCAATGAATAATGTCCAAAATCCCTGTCTTTGTCAAAGACGGGGTGAATAAGAAAAAGCACCGGGATGTTCTTCTGTTTTGTCAGACTGCCTATCTTGACAATGTTCGACTCGACCTGGTTCCAGTAAACACAATGCAGGAGTTCATGATATTCACTGCCGCAATGCCGGCCCCTGTTCTTTTCTTTCAGGAAAAACATTCGCCTTTCTATAAAATGCAGAATGTAAAAGTTTGGCCTGTAAAAGTATCGTCCATACTCCCCGTTGGCATTGTGGAATACAGGGTCTGCCGGATCATTAAGACAGTAAGACCAGATGATCATGTCAGGATCAAAACGGAAGGCTTTTCCCTCTAACAGGACCAGTTCCTGAGAGGTCGAATATCCAGAAACTGCCATGATGACGACCTCGTATTTCCGGCTTATGCCCGCGCCGTTCAGTTTCCTTTCCAGGACTTTGCCGAAAGATTCCTCCAGTTTTACATATTCTCCCGCCGCGATAGAGTCGCCGATGATCACTATCCTGAAGACCCCGTCTCCTTTTTTCGTATCGTAATCGTGATCTATAAATCCGTTTTTGTTGGCGCATTTTCCGGGAGTTAATTCATAGATCAGGCGAGGGTCCGCGGAGGGCCTTGTGCATTTGTCCTTGATTCGAATTTGATGATTAGCAATGGCATGCCTGATCCGCAGTGCCATTTCAGATGCTGAAACACAAAGGAATATTGACAACAGCGCTGTTCCAACATTCGTCAGCAGGGAATTCTTGCCCTTCATTGGTTTTTTTTATTCATGCGATGTGCTTTATACCAGAGCTTGAGTATAGAAAAGTTTTAACTGATTTGCAATTATTTTTCATTAAAATTATACGAATTATTTCAGATCAAACCGGGGTTTGGGGCAGCAGCCCCATTATTATTTATTCCCTACTGCTTTCAATATCCCATGCAGCAGCGCAACCGGCGTCGGCGGGCAGCCGGAAATATAAACGTCTACCGGTATGACCTTGTCTATGCCGCCGAGAGATGCATAACTTTCTCCGAATATGCCTCCGTTGCATCCGCAATCGCCGACAGCAACAACAAGCTTCGGAGAAGGCGTTGCATCATATGTCCTTCGGAGCGCTATCTCCATGTTCCTCGACACGGGACCTGTTACAAGAAGCATGTCTGCAAACCGGGGAGAGGCAGTGAAATGAATACCGAATCTCTCGCAATTGTAGATCGGATTATTTATGGCGTGGATCTCAAGCTCGCAGCCGTTGCATGAACCGGCATCCACCTGCCTTATCGTAAGGCTCCTGCTGAAATGCCTTCGGATGGCGTCTTCCAATTTTATGCCGACAGACTTTTATCTCTTCTTCGACTTCCGGCGCAAGCGGCTCTGTTACAATCCCTGTCCTGAATATCTGATTAAGTATCTTCATTTATCTCATAAACCCCTGAAAAAGTTTTATTAGTTCTATTGGTCTTATTAGTTTTATTGGTTAACCATAATTCAACCAATAAAACTAATTCAAATCCAATCAAACCTTTATCTATTCATCTATCACAAATCATGCCCCGAATAAGACTGATTAAAACTCTTGTTGCAGAGCGGAAAGTCAGGCACTATATTGCCGAGAGCTGCCTGCTCAAGCCCAAGCCAGTTGACGCTGGAAGGGTCTCTGACCATGCACCTGTTCACCTCGCCCTTCGGCCCTGACTGAAGCCAGTACACGATCTCTCCGCGCCATCCTTCGACCGCGGAAAAACCTGACGTATCCGGCGCAGGAATGCCGGCAGTCCGCTGATATTTCACCGCAGGGAAGCGTCTCAAGTATCACACGAATGATCCTTATGGACTCTCTTATCTCCTCGATCCTGACCCACACCCTCGCATTTACATCGCCTTCAATAAGTACAGGCACATTCACTCCGATACGGTCATACGGCGGGAAAGGATTTTGTATGCGGCAGTCGAGGTTCAGCCCGCTGGCCCTTGCTACAATTCCCACAGCGCAGATCTCCCTCGCCTTCTCCGGGATGAGAATCCCGGTATCCCGCACCCTGTCTTCAAGAGATGAATTCTCATCAAAGATATCAACAAGCCTGTTGAATTCCTTTAATAAGTTTTTTCAGCTCGGCAAGTATCAATTCCTTCCCGTCTGAAGCAATGTCAACCGATACCCCTCCGGGGATGATCCTGTCCATTATAAACCTGTGCCCGAACAGTTTGTGATTTGTACGCAGCATGATCTCCCTTGAGCCTCGACATCTGATAAAGCATGAACGCAAAGGCGGCGTCATTGCATATAGCGCCTATATCTCCAAGGTGATTGGCGATGCGCTCCCTTTCAAGAAAAAGCGCACGCAGCCACTGCGCCCTTTCAGGCACGTTACATCCTGTCATGGACTCCAATGCCATGCAATAAGCGAGACTGTGAGCTACGGTTGTGTCTCCTGACACGCGCCCTGCAAGCCTTGAGCCCTCCTGCCATGAAAGGGCCTCAAATCTTTTCTCTATCCCCTTGTGGACATATCCAAGCCTCTCCTCGAGATTGAGGATATCTTCTCCCACCGCCTGAAACCGGAAATGTCCCGGTTCAATGATCCCCGCATGCACAGGCCCTACCGGTATCTCATAAACGCCTTCACCCTCTGCCCTGATCCATTTGTATTCGCCGGCAACGCGCGGCATCGGCTTTGACGCGTCAAAAGTCTTCCTGAGCGGCCACGCGTCTTCAGGCCAGTCTTCAAATTTTATCCAGGGCCTCATATCCGGATGCCCGACAGGGACCACACCCATAAGGCTCTTCATCTGACGTTCAAAGCGGTATGCAGGCAAAAACTTTACCTGTAAGGCTGGAAAGATCGGATCATCATAGGGAAGCCTCGTCTTAACGATCAGGTATTCCGATCCCCACCTGTAGCAGGCGTATATGCCAAAGCCCCTGCCCAACAGGCGTTTCATCGGCTGCCCATTCCGCAACCAGCAGGGCATGGACTTTTTTCATTGCCCTTGCGGCGTCAATGAATTTTCCCTCGGCACAGTGCAGAAGTCTACGGAAGCGGGATAATTGACCTTCGTCAAATTCTGACATCTCGTCCCGAGGGCCGATATTATCGCGTTCTTCAATATGCTCATTTCAGCAGCTCCACAGCGGTATGAAACCATTTGTTAAGAAAATCCGGCATATAAATGCCGATGCACAAGGACCAGCACCATATGCAGTATCACAGGCAATGCGCTACTTTCAGAGGCTTCTGGTAAGAAGGCATTATCACCTGACACCATCGGCTGGACCTTCCTGAAAAGTGCGGCAAAAGCCACTCCAAGGCCGAGCAGAAAAAATGGTGTTAATAATGGAGCGTCTTTTATTGTTGCCGTCAATATCAGAAATTCACTTGTGAATATCGCCGAACGGCGGCATGCCCACGATCGCCATTACCCCGAACATCAGTCCCCATCCTACAAGCGGATTGCCCTTGAAGAGTCCTTTGATCTTGTCCATCTCCTGTGTCCGGTGCATCTGTGATGCATGGCCTACCGTAAAAAATATGGATGACTTTGCCAGACTGTGCACGAGCATATGAAGAAGAGCGCCGAAGGTGGCTATGGGCCCTCCAAGACCGAAGGCAAAGGTCGCTATCCCCATATGCTCTATGGATGAATAAGAGAACATGCGTTTTATGTCCTTCTGCCTCAGAAGCGAAAAAGCCGCTACCAGTATTGAGAGCAGGCCGAAGCCCATCATTATATTTGCCGGCATGGTGTGTGCCTGTAGAGCCGTCAACAAGCACCTTGCACCTTACCAGGGCATAAAGAGCAATATTCAGCAAAAGCCCTGAAAGCACCGCGGAGATAGGTGTAGGTCCTTCGCTGTGCGCATCGGGAAGCCAGTTATGAAGGGGGACAAGACCTACCTTCGTGCCGTACCCGACCATAAGAAAGACAAAGGCCAGCGACAGTACAGTAGGTTCAAGGCTTCCGCTTACCTGGTTAAGGTTGGTCCAGAGGAGCGCATCACCGCCCTCTCCAAGGACCTTTTCAGCGGCAAAGTACAGCAGCACCGTTCCAAAGAGCGCCTGCGATATGCCCACTCCGCAGAGGATGAAATATTTCCACGCTGCTTCGATCGCAGTCGGCGTCCTGTATAAGGAAACGAGCAGCACCGTGGACAATGTGGCAAGCTCCATCGCGATCCAGAGCACGCCGATGTTATTTGTCAAAAGGCACAAGAGCATCGCAAAAATGAAAAGCTGGAACATTGCATGATAAAAGCGCATCCTCATATGCCCTACCCGTCCGTGCTCTCTTTCCCTCCGCATATATCTCCTGCTGAATATGGCTGTTGTCATGGAGACAAAAGAAGTGAGAACGGACAGATAGACATTAAAAGCGTCGACAAAGAAAAACTTGCCGCCGGCCAGCATCGGCCCCTGCTCATAAACCTGTAACGCAAGCCCGGCCCCTGCCACGAATGTGGCGGCAGAGCCAAGGATATTTATCTCCGGAGCGAATTTCCTGTCTCCGACAAACGCCAGTATAAGCGCGGCAGCAAGCGGCACCACCAATAAAATAAGCAGCATTACATCTGCTCCATTTTATTTATTTTCAATTCGTTATACATTTTGCGTAATCTCTCTGGATTACCGCCTTTACGGGAATCTCACTTACCCCTTATTCCTTACCCCTTATCCCTGTCTTTTCAATCCTCCTCTTTCAGCCTTGCCATCTGATCAACATCCAGGCTGTCAAAGGTAGTGTGTATATGAAAAAAGAATATCCCGAATATGAACGCAGCGATCAAGGATATCAAGCGCGACCCCGAGTTCCACAACAAGCGGCATTCCGTATGTTGCACTGGTAGCTGCAAAGAAGAGGCCGTTTTCCATTGCAAGAAATCCTATTATCTGTGTGACGGCATGTTTTCTTGTTATCATCATCAGAAGCCCGATCATGACCGTGGCAAGCGCAACCGCGAGGGTCGAGCGTGTCACAAGCGTGGAAAGCTGACTGACCGGAGACATCAGGTAATAAGAGAATATGACGAGGGCTATCCCCATCAGCATTGTCATCGGGACGTTTACAATTATTTCCACTTCCCTGTGGACCTTAAGACGCCTGATGAGCACATGCAGAATGTAAGGCAGCAGAATGACCTTTATAGACAGTGTCAGAACAGAAGATATATAAAGATGATGTTTACCCGCCACAAAACCGACTATCGCGGTGTTTATGGAAAGAAACAGCCCCTGCCAGGTAAACAGGTGCACAAGTCCGTACATCCTCCTCTGCACCAGCATGCCGAATGCGGTAAGCAGTACGAATGCCGCAAGAAAACTGTTTAACTGTGCAGCAACGTTTAGGTCCATAATCTCCTTAAGGAATTAGATGGTTAAGCAATTACAGCCATATGCAATTAAACTACACCCAGCCTCCTCTTTTTCAACCAGAGTCCAATCAATCCATACTCCTTAAATCTAATCGGACCTATGTTCTTATTTCACTCCAAAATAAAATAAGACAGCATCCCGAGTGTCGCCAGCAAAAACGCCGACCCGAGGAATTCGGTCAACCGGAATATCCTCATCTTGGCAAGGCCTGTCTCTATCATTACAAGCACTGTCCCCACAAACAGAAGTTTCAGGATCATAAACAGAAACGCGGCGGATATTGCGACAATATCTCCTGTCTCCGCAATCCCCCATGGAGCAAAGACCGCGACCCCGAGCATGACAAATAGAAAGAGCTTCATCATACTTGCCCATTCGATAAGCGCCAGATGCCTTCCGGAATATTCAAGTATCATGGCCTCATGGATCATGGTAAGTTCAAGGTGTGTGGCCGGATTATCAACAGGTATCCTGCCGGTTTCAGCGAGTGCGATCAATACAAAGGCAAGCAGCGCAAATGCGATAGAAGGCCTTAAGATCGATTGCCCGCTGTAAATTACATGCACCATCTGCGACAGTGAAGTCGACTTGCTGGCCAGCGAAACGGTGAAGATCGCCATGAGCATCGCGGGTTCGGCCAGGGACGCTATTGTCATCTCGCGGCTTGAACCCATTCCGCCAAAGGCCGTTCCAATGTCCATTCCGGCCAATGCGGTAAAAAAGCGCGCGATCGTAAAGAGCGCAACAAGCACAATTACGTCGGCGGTAGAAGCTATCGGCAGTTCCAGAGACAGCATGGGAATGATCGCGCCTGCAAGCACCGCGGTCCCGAATACGAGATAAGGAGTAAAGCGGAATATCCATGACGCGTTTTCAGCCAATAGTATGTCTTTTGAAAATAATTTCAGGATGTCCCTGTAAGGCTGAAACAATCCGGCTGATGTGCGTCCCTGCGACCAGCATTTCAGCATCCGCACCCATCCCGTGAAGGCGGGAGCAACACCGAGGAGGATCGCTATCTGAAGAATTTCTATTATGAATCTGTAAAGTTTCATCTTGAAAACACCAGCAGCACTATTATCGTTATAAAAGAATATATAAGATACGCCTGAATGCGTCCCTGCTGCAGCCTGCCCACCTTGCGTGATACCCAGAAACTGAATTCAACGATCGGCTTGTAGAGCCAGCCCCAGAAACGGTCCCTCACACGAAGATAATAATTTAATCTTTTCGGGAAGGCCTTATATGCGGCACGCGGAGTAAGTTTCACCTGTTCCCTGATGTTAAAGAGAAAGCCGAATATCCTGCGTATCGGCATTGAAAACGACGTGGCGTTATATTGCATCCTGTTAGTTGATCTTTTCAAAACCGCAGTCCCAGATCGGCACCCTGTGTATTGCGCCGGGCCTGACGTGAAGAACAAGATAGGCAGCAACCACAACCAGCAGTATGCCCACAAATACTATCAGGCCTGAATATGACGCCCTGTCGGCAGAAACAGGCGTAAGCCACATCCAGCCGTAAGCCCCGGAAGACGCGCCGATCTTTGTCCCGATCAGTTGCTGTGGAATTATGTCCATCCAGTCAATGAAAAGGGTAGGCAAAATCCCAAGCAGAAAACATGTAAGCGCAGCCAGTATCATACCGGAACGCATAAACCAGTCTGCCTCATGGACATGAGGTTTATGATGTCCCCTCCAGTGTCCCAGAAAAGTGACCCCGAAGGCCTTTACAAAACATGCGGCGGCAAGCGCTCCTGTCAGGGCCAAAAGCGCGGCGCCAAGCGGGATCAGCAATCTCAGTAAAGGACTGGGCAGCGCCGGTGAAAGCAGAAACGCCTGAAACGTAAGCCACTCTGATACAAACCCGTTAAAAGGAGGCAAGGCGGAAATGGAAACGCAGCCGATAAGAAAAAGCGCTGCCGTCCATGGCATCCGGTGTATAAGCCCGCCCATCTCCTCCATATTGCGCTCATCAGTAGCGTGAAGCACAGCGCCCGCGCCCATAAAGAGCAGCCCTTTGAACATGGCGTGGTTCATTGTATGATAAAGCCCTGCTATGAGGGCCAGCGCCGCAAGCAAGGGCATATGAAATGAAGTAAATATCATCGACAGCCCGATGCCGATGAGAATAATGCCGATATTTTCAACGGAATGATATGCAAGGAGTCTCTTCAGATCATGCTGCATCAGGGCATAAAGCACGCCCATCACAGCGGATATCAGTCCGAGTATCAATACAATAGCTCCCCACCACCACGGGAAGACCCTGAGGAGATCGAATGACACACGCACTATGCCGTAGATGGCGGTCTTGAGCATCACGCCGCTCATCAGCGCGGAAACATTGGACGGCGCAACAGGATGCGCCTCAGGCAGCCAGACATGCAGGGGAACTACGCCTGCCTTTGCGGCAAACCCGAAAAATGCCAGCAGAAAAGCCGCAGTCGCCCATTTAAGAGGGAACTCCGCCTGCCGCATGGCGTCAAACGTATAGCCGCTGAAGCTTTCAAAACCGGTGGTAAGCCCTGCCATGATTCCGAAGGACAAAAGTATGGCGATCGCACCTACGTGCGCAACTATAATATAGAGAAACGCCGCCCTCCTGTTTTCTATTCGCTCATTCTCAAACATGACGAGGAAGTATGAGGCCGCTGCCATGACCTCCCATGAGATCAGAAAAAACAGGGCGTCATCAGCCAGAACGACCATCATCATGCCTGCTAAAAAAAGACAATAAAAGATAACAAGACTCGTAACCGGCCTGCGTCCGAGATATCCCTTGATATAGCCTATGGAATACAGCGACACAAAGAAAGACAGCAGGCATATGACCGTAATGAAGAAACCCGCAAGCGGATCAACCCTCAGGTGAAACGGAAGATCCGGCAGTCCTATGGGCAGGACCATCTTATTGGTTATCCCGGCGCCGACAGCCCAGACACCTCCGGCAATGCCGAGCAGTGATGCGAGCGAAGACAGCATGAAGGATGTATTAATTAAAAGACGCTGGTTGCTCTTTAAAAGCGGAACAATTAAAACATACAGCAGAAGCAGCAGGACAGACGAAGAGATTATCCCAAGAGGCGTAATGTTCACCTTACCGCCTCAACCTGCGCTGAGATGACACAACTGCAGATTATCACTTTCCGTATTGGTAGCAAAGAAGTTACCGCAGCCGAAAGGGAACAGATGACTATCTATGAAGAAAAAACTTTCCGTATCCATTTCAGAAGAAAAACGTTTTATTATATATCAAAATTAAAAAATTAAATAAAGGGTTCAATTGGTTTCATTAGTTACATTGGTTAAATTGGTTAACAAATAAGCCAATTGAACTCTATAAACCTAATTGAACTAATAGAACATTTTTGTAGAACCTTTTTGGATCTAATCGCTTCATGGTATGATAGAAAAGAATTTATGTTTTGGAGAAAACCATGCAACGGCTTAGAATAAAAAATATTCTTTCTGACGGGAATGCAGGTCAGGCAGTCACTGTCTGCGGGTGGGTAAGAACGAGGCGTGAATCAAAGGGCATCGCATTCATTGCATTGAGTGACGGTTCAGCACAGGAAACCCTTCAGCTCGTTGTCCCTGAAACATCTCCGGCTTTTCAAAAATTAATCCATTGCAATACAGGAGCATCTATTAAAGCCGCGGGCATACTAAAAGAATCTCCTGCGCAGGGTCAGAAATTCGAGGTGGAAGTTTCTGATATTGAGATCTTCGGCGATGCTGACCCTGTTTCATATCCGCTCCAGAAGAAGGGTCATACCCTGGAATTTCTGCGGGAGATCGGCCATCTCAGGCCGAGGACCAATACCTTCGGCGCAGTATTCAGGGTAAGGAATATTCTTGCGGAAGCAGTGCATGAATTTTTCCAGAGCCGCGGATTCATATGGGTCCATACGCCGATCATTACTGCAAGCGACTGTGAAGGGGCCGGAGATTTATTTACTGTGACATCGCTTGATTTACAAAAGCTGCCGAAAGGCGATAACGGTGATATCGACTTCACTCAGGACTTTTTCGGCAGACACGCTTATTTGACGGTAAGCGGACAACTTGAAGCGGAGTTTCTTGCAATGTCGCTCGGTGATGTTTACACATTCGGTCCTACATTCAGGGCTGAGAATTCAAATACCTCACGCCACCTTTCTGAATTCTGGATGATAGAGCCTGAGATGGCGTTTGCCGATCTGAAAGACGATATGCAGCTTGCAGAGGATTTTTTCCGGTTTTTGTGCGGGAAGATATTAGAGAAAGGGGAAAGCGACATCGCCTTTCTTGAGAAGTTTTACAAGAACACTTCCATTGCTGAACTTAAAACCCTTGCTGAAAAACCCTTTGTACATATTTCCTACACTGAGGCAATCAAGGAACTGGAAAAGTCAAAAGAGAAGTTTGAATTTCCGGTAAAATGGGGGCTCGATCTGCAGTCAGAGCATGAACGTTATCTGACAGATAAGGTTTTCAAAGGGCCGGTGATCGTGACAGATTATCCAAAAGAGATAAAGGCATTCTACATGAGGCTGAATTCAGATGAAAAGACAGTTGCTGCCATGGATATCCTTGTTCCGAAGATAGGTGAGATCATCGGCGGAAGCCAGCGCGAAGAGAGGCTTGAAGTATTAACTGAAAGAATGCGTCATGCAGAAATACCATTTGAGAATATGGAATGGTATCTGGACCTCCGCAGATACGGTTCCGCTCCTCATGCGGGATTCGGACTGGGATTCGAGAGGCTGGTGCAGTATATCACCGGCATGTCCAACATCCGCGACGTCATCCCCTGCCCCCGCGCACCGCAGACGATAAAATTTTAACTGTAGGGCGAGGACCGCCTACCCTTCCCCCTCGCCTCTCCGGTCATGGGCACAAAGGCAACGCCGCCCATCTGCCGGACTTCCGGTTCACCGCTTTTTTTAGTGACGAGGGTCAATGTCTGGTAATAAAGCGTGCTTCCGAGCGGGATTATCAGTCTTCCACCTTCTTTTAATTGTTTTATTAATGGCGGAGGAATATGATTTACAGAGGCTGTTATTATAATGGCATCGAAGGGTGCATATTCCTCCCAGCCGAAATAACCGTCCGCGTATTTGGTTTTAACATTTCCATAACCAAGTTCACTGAGAAGTTTGGAGGCTTGTGTTCTCAACCGCTCACGTATCTCGATCGTATAAACTTCTTTCACGATCTCCGCAAGGACAGCTGCCTGATAACCCGAACCTGTCCCGATCTCGAGGACCCTGTCAGTGGATTTAAGTTTCAGTGCTTCAGTCATCAGCGCCACTATATAAGGTTGTGAAATGGTTTGCCCTTCTCCGATGGGAAGCGGATGGTCATTGTATGCCTTGCTTCTCAGCGATTCTTCAACAAAACGATGCCGGGGGATCTTCGTCATTGCTTCAAGGACCCTCTTGTCCGTTATCCCCCTGCTGATGATCTGTTCCTGGACCATTAATTGTCTTTGTGCCTTCGTCTTTTCTGTATCAGACGCATGTGCGCTTTCAACAGAAGGGTAACGCGCAAATGCAAAGAGAAAGAGCGACAGAATAATGAGTGACATTATTTTTGATCTTGCCATATAACAATTATCATGCATAAATCTGCCGGCGTCAAATTGTTTAGATGATATAATTATTCAAAACAGACTCGCTCACAAAATGTTCGATTAGTTTTATTGGTTTTATTAGTTTTATTAGTTTTATTTGTTAACAAATTCAACCAATGACAACTAATGAAACCAATCTAACAGTTCTTTTAGTTAACCAATGAAACTTGTTTGTTTTATTAACTAATGGCTATATCCGTAAAAGAAAATATTTCCAACGGTGTTTACTTCACCATTTTTTCAGTCTCATGCTCCGCCCTGATGTTCGAGGTCTCTCTCACAAGGCTCTTCTCAATATACTTATGGTATCACTTTGCCTTTATGGTGATAAGTATCGCCATGCTTGGAATAGGTGCGGCAGGAACCATGCTTGCTTTATTTCCCAAACGGTTTTGTTCAGCGTCAAACATAGGCGTTTATGCAATGCTTGCAGGCGTCTCATTGGTCCTCTGCTACATCGCAGCAAACCATATACCCTTTGATCCGGTAGAGTTCTCATGGGACCGTTCACAGATCTTTTATTTAGCTTTATATTGTCTTATATTAAGCATCCCTTTCTTCTTTTCAGGCCTCCTCATTGCAACTGCTTTCTTACTGTACAGCGACAGATCAAATCTGATCTATGGTTCAGATCTGCTCGGCGCCGGAACAGGTTCTATTGCTGTCCTCATACTTTTAAATATTACCGCCCCCGAGCACACGGTAACTGCTGCATCGCTACTTTGTTTTACCGGGGCGCTCGCAACCTGCAAAAGTAAGTTCAGGGCGCTTTCCCTGCTGTTATTGATCATTAACCTTTCAGTGATCGTCATTCATCCTGATATCATGAAGGTCAGGATGTCTCCTTACAAAAGGCTTCCTGTTTATTTAAATTTCCCGGGCGCTGAACATCTGAAAACTCTTTACAGTTCATATTCTCAGATAGACCTCTTCAGGAGTCCTGCCGTTAGATACGCTCCCGGCCTGAGCCTTAACTATCAGGACCCGTTGCCGGAACAGATCGGACTTGCCATAGACGGCGACAGGATAGATGTTATAACGGATGCTCATGACAGGTCCGGATCGAGATTTCTTGAGTTCCTCCCATCCGCGGCCGCATATCAAACAGGGGGGAAAAATAATGTGCTCATACTCGATCCCAAAGGGGGGCTTCATGTGCTTATGGCAGAACATTACGGAGCAGAAAATATCCACAAAGTTGAAAGCAATCCAATGGTGATCAAGGCTGTAAGAGAAAATTACAATGATTTTTCCGGAAATATTTTTCAGGACAATACATGGACAGGATACGGACGAAACTTCCTCAGGACAAGGGAGAAAGGGGGCTACGACCTGATTGATCTGTCGATGACAGGAACTTCTGTAAGCGCTGTTTTCGGAATTTCAGAAGATTACAGACTGACTGTTGAAGCCTTCAGGCAATATTTGAACGCCCTGAAGCAGGACGGGACCATCAGCGTAAGTTTTTATCTTATTCCGCCGCCAAGGATAGAGTTCAAAATTTTAGCGACTATCGCAACGGCCTTTGAACAAACAGGAGTAACAGATCCTGCATCAAGATTATTTGCGATCAGGAGTTGGGACAGCATGACTATGCTTATTAAAAACTCTTCTTTTACGAGGGAAGAGATCGAGCGCCTTAAAGACTTCGCCAGTAATAAACGTTTTGATCTTGTGTACTATCCCGGAATTAAAGAGGAAGAAGCGAATCTATATGTAAAACTGTTTTCTGACGAATATTTTAACGGCTTTAAAAATATTTTAACCCCTGAGACACGTTCATCATTTATAAGCAATTATCTTTTTGACATTGGACCTGTTTACGACACAAACCCTTTCTTTCATTACTATCTCAAACTAAATAACATAAAAGCTATTTATGAGATAATGGGACGTAACTTCCTGTATTTTTTGGAAGAAGGATACCTGTTGCCGGTTATTTTTGTGATGGTTTTTATATTAAGTGCACTAATAACTATTCTGCCGGTATTGTTACGCCGGACCACATCTGAACAGTTAAAAAAATTTGAACAGTTTAAACAGTTAAGACCGGTCCTTCTCTATTTTGCAATGTTAGGACTTGGTTTTATGTTCGTTGAAGTTACCATGATACAAAAAACCATTCTTTTACTCGAAAGCCCTTTATATTCTGTTGCCACTGTAGTTACTGCCATTCTTGTGAGTTCCGGAATCGGCGGCATCACCAGTTTTAAATTATCACGATTAAGCTCACCATTTTCACTGCTTGTACTTTCCTTTCTTATAGTTGTTTATAGTTTTATGCAGCCGGTATTGTCAGCAATCCTGTTTTCTTTTGATTTGATACCAAGAATGGTAATATGGTTTATTATGCTTCTGCCGCTCGGTTTTTTTATGGGTATCCCATTTCCAACCGGAATGAAGATCCTTGGAGAAAAGTGTCAGCCATTAATACCATGGGCCTGGGCCGTTAACGGTTGCCTGTCTGTGCTTGCACCAATATTAACGATCATCATTGCCCTGGTAACAGGCTTCCAGGTAATTCTATGGTTATCTGCCCTGACGTATCTGCTTGCCTTTTTTTCATTAAAAAGCCTGAGAATTTAGTGAACGTTCTTGAGTTCTTGAACTTTCTATATGATAAAACAGAGATAATAAATTGAAGAAGTCAGGAAAGTTCCTATGTTGCTTTTCTCCATCACTTCTGCCCTAAGATAACCAAGATTTTTGTTTACAATCCCCATAAAAATGGCTATATTAAATCATCGACTCAGCGGCTCAGTTCAACATGTTTTATCCTCAATGCCTCCGGCACTGCGGATAAAACGATATACGATGTACGTTAAATCAAAGAGGGAGAATATGCTAATAAAAATATCATTATTTAAGCTTATTTCATTGATCTGTTTTATCCTGTTCGTGACTGGCTGTGTACATTCCAAAGTGCAAACATATGATGGCACACAATTGCCCCCAGAAAAAAGATCAACTATAGTCACTGACAGCAAAGATGTATCCATTGAAACAATTAATAAATCCTGAAAAGATCACAACATTAAGGCAGTTATGGGATAGCAAATGGGATGCAGAAGTATCTCTTAAGCCTGGATCATATGAAATAGCAGTGAAATATTGGAATGGTCGAACTTTTAAGCAACACATCAAATCCCATTTTTATTTAAGTTAGAAACACTGACCCCGGCCATACATATCAAATAAAACATCAAGTGTTTGAGAGAAGCGCCAAATTGTGGATTGAAGATTTAACTACATCTAAACATGTTGGAAAAGTCATTGCAAGCATGAATGAGCCTATCAGCAATCAAGATGAAATATTAGATCATTCAGTCTTTTACACCATGAAACCTCCCCAAAAGAGTGGGTGGATATCGCATATAGAAACAGTGGCCAAACTGCATTTGTTAAGGAAGGAAACAATATAGATGAAACTTATGCAATAAATATTTTTTTATTTGAGTTCCCAAATCTCGGTTCAAAAGACATGTTTATTGACTTCATAAAAGTAGAGAGAGAAAAAGACACTGATTCCAAAAGGTTTAACATTATCATAGATGACCTGACTTATTTCGATGGCAGAAAAGATTATTGCGCTAGTTATCATTCTATTGCAGAAGACAAAGAAGCGGTTAAACGATCACAAAATAAAGAAACTATGATTCTTGAAATGGCAGGTTATGTTTGCAGGCACTCTCAGAATAAAAACATTGGTATCAACTTTGACTATTCTCACAGATACTACAAAGGCCAAGAGGATAAGAACCTCGTGCCAAGAGTAAAAGAGTTATTCGATAATTTAGAATTTTAGGGGAGCAAGGATAAGGGTCAAGACACATAGAAAATATGAGACGTTCTTGATTTCTTGAACTTTCTCTATGATAAAACAGAAATAATAAGTTAAAGAAGTCAAGAACGTCCCTAAAGTTCCTATCTTAATACCATGGGCCTGGGCCATTAACGGTTGCCTGTCTGTGCTTGCACTAATACTAACGATCATCATTGCCCTGGTAACAGGCTTCCAGATAATTCTATGGTTATCTGCCCTGACGTATATGCTTGCCTTTTTTTTCATTAAAAGACCTGAGTAAATGAAAGACAAGTTATCATTTTTCCCTTGCCTTTTTTTTCCGCCCTGAGTAACATTAATCACGCTCTTTTTGATTTCCGAATTCGCTGTACAGTGGGGGCACTTCCTATTTAGGGGCGGGCTTTTTAGCAGGATCAAATTAATCAATAAGTTTACAGTAAATATTTTTCAATATTGTGATATACGGCAGCAGAGATTATTGTGCTATTCAGCAGCTTAATATTCAATATTAACTGCAGCCGTATAATATCTGTTATGTATATTTAATTTATTTACTATTAGGATGAAGACAATGAATATAAAAAAGAAAGGTTGGAATAAGATAAGCGGCAAATTATCAATCTGGTTAGTTCTCGCAGTTTTATATCTGGTTCAGTCCAGTGTTCCAATCGAAGCCGCCATAATCAATTTACCTTATGTAGATTCTGGATGGTATCGGGATGATCAGGATAAAACGACATCGCCTGGGGGGTACCATATTCCATACATTCAGAATTATTTGGCTGGCTGGTTGACTGGACCCGACATTTATTACTCTGAATATCGGAGCTTTTTTGTATTTGACATGTCAGCTGTTTCAGAGCTAATCGTTGCGGCAACACTTCGCATTGATGCTGGTATTTACGTGAGTTCAGATGTGACAGAAACCTATGTTTTATTTGATGTATCAACGTCAGTGCCAACTTTACGTGCGGGAGGAATCGGCCTTCCTCAAATATTCAATGATCTCGGTACAGGAGTAAGTTATGGGCTCACAGACATATCCAGTGCAGATGATTCTTCTGTCATATCGATTGACCTGAACCAAAATGCAATATCGGCAATGAACAACGCAAATGGTCTCTTTGCTATTGGGGGAGCAGTTACGACGCTCCGTTATGTACTGTCAGACAGTGAAACCGCTTTTGCTTACACAGGAAGCGGCCTCAGGGAACTCGTTATTATTACTGCTCCAGAGCCAATAAGGGTTATTGGTGAATCGCTCGGTTATTATTGGTCACTTCAAAATGCCTATGACAATGCAAATGATGGTGATGTTATTCAGGCCAAAGTAGACACATTTAACGAAGATATTTATATAGATGACTTAGGTAATAAGTCAGTAATTCTTCAGGGTGGATACAATAATGACTTCTCTGAGATAACAGGCGTGACTTCGATTAGCGGTAATGTGATAGTAAATAATGGACTCCTATCAATAGAGAATATACTGCTTCAATAAAAACATATCAAGAAGATCGAAAGGATCAAGGGGTCAGTTCTCGACATGAGACAAAATCAAAATACATGTTCTCAAAATGTCCAATGTCGAGAACTGACCCTATGGATGTTCAAAGATTTTTGTTTACAATCCCCATAAAAATACCCTATATTAATACCATCGACTCAGCGGCTCAGTTCAACATGTTTTATCCGTAATGCTCCGCACTACGGATAAAACTATATACGTTAGAAGATAAAATTATATAGAGGATAATTTATGGCTGATCAAAAAGATTGTTTTATCATTATGCCGATAACTACTCCAGAATTAATGATTAAAGAGTATCGAGATGGTGCAGAGCATTGAAACATGTTTTAGAATGCCTGTTTATTCCCGCAATAAAAAAAGCAGGATATGTTCCAAAGCCTCCCACTGCTAAGGGGGCAGATTTAATTCATGCTGAGATAATAAGTAATATTGAGACTGCAGATATTGTTCTTTGTGATATGTCTTGTTTGAATCCAAATGTTTTTTTTGAATTTGGAATCCGAACTTCTCTCAACAAGCCTGTAGCTGTCGTAAAGGATGACTTAACGATAACCGTTCCATTTGATACAGGCATTATAAATAATCAAGAGTATAAAAGCTCTCTTGATCCATGGTATCTCGATAGCGAAATCAGTAAATTATCTGACCATATAAATGCATCATTTAATCGTAGCAAGGGTGAAAACACTCTCTGGAAATATTTTGGATTGAAATCAGAAGTGACACCTTACAAGGCTGAAGCAGGTACTAATGGCAAACTTGATTATCTTGCGTTGCAAATGGATTCACTTCGTGAAAAAGTAGACGAGTTGACTATGAGAAACAAGACATCTAATGTCTCCTTTGATTTTAGTGATATAAAAATAGACCCAAAAATAATTTGGGATGCAATTCAGAAGATGATGCCGTCAACTAATATTGTTCATTGGTCTGTGGACCCTGATAGAATCGTGGTCGACTACAGGGGGGTGATGGATGAAAAGAATAATTTAATGCGTCATTACATAAAACTAAAATTTAATAAAGAGTTAATGCTGAAAAGTCTAGATTAGCCAGTTCTTAATCTTCTAACCCTTATAAGGCCTCCGGTTGTCAAGAGCAAAAAGTCACCCTTCACGGATTTTCAAAGAAAATCCGTCATGTGAGCGATACAAATAAAACATCTTCTGACTTAATCTCAAATCAACCGGCAACAGATCATGTCTGCACCAAACACTATAGAGGTTCAATAGCCAATGTGTAGGGTCGGATCTTTACAGGCTGTTGAAAAACTACGTTCTCGCCAAGCAATATTCATATCCAAATGGAATTTCATTAATATTCTGAGGAAGCCGATTAAATATCTTCATTAGTTCTTTAATCGAAAATAACCCCATAGATTTTTGGATTGCAAAGGGCACCTTCTTCGGCCCCCTTCCTGATAACAGCTTTACCATCCTTTTTATATTCTGAGCAGCAGCCGTCATGAGAACCTGCTCTCTTACAAATTTCATCCTCCTAAATTTTGAAACTC
>CAVOUK010000012.1:0-32168 GCA_963699585.1 Thermodesulfovibrionia bacterium
TAAACAGTTAAGGCCGGTCCTCCTCTATTTTGCAATGTTAGGACTTGGTTTTATGTTCGTTGAAATTACCATGATACAAAAAACCATTCTTTTACTCGAAAGCCCTATATATTCTGTTGCAACTGTAGTTACTGCCATTCTTGTCAGTTCCGGAATCGGCGGCATCACCAGTTTTAAATTATCACGATTAAGCTCACCATTTTCACTGCTTGTACTTTCCTTTCTTATAGTTGTTTATAGTTTTATGCAGCCGGTACTGTCAGCAATCCTGTTTTCTTTTGATTTGATACCAAGAATGGTAATATGGTTTATTATGCTTCTGCCGCTCGGTTTTTTTATGGGTATTCCATTTCCAACAGGAATGAAGATCCTTGGAAAAGTGTCGCAGGCATTAATACCATGGGCCTGGGCCGTTAACGGTTGCCTGTCTGTGCTTGCACCAATATTAACGATCATCATTGCCCTGGTAACAGGCTTCCAGGTAATTCTTTGGTTATCTGCCCTGACGTATATGCTTGCCTTTTTTTCATTAAAAAGCCTGAGAATTTAGTGAACGTTCTTGATTTCTTGAACTTTCTATATGATAAAACAGAGATAATAAATTGAAGAAGTCAGGAAAGTTCCTATGTTGCTTTTCTCCATCACTTCTGCCCTAAGATAACCAAGATTTTTGTTTACAATCCCCATAAAAATGGCTATATTAAATCATCGACTCAGGCAGCATTTTCAACATGTTTTATCCTCAATGCCTCCGGCACTGCGGATAAAACGATATACGATGTACGTTAAATCAAAGAGGGAGAATATGCTAATAAAAATATCATTATTTAAGCTTATTTCATTGATCTGTTTTATCCTGTTCGTGACTGGCTGTGTACATTCCAAAGTGCAAACATATGATGGCACACAATTGCCCCGAAAAAAGATCAACTATAGTCACTGACAGCAAAGATGTATCCATTGAAACAATTAATAATGAAAAGATCACAACATTAAGGCAGTTATGGGATAGCAAATGGGATCAGAAGTATCTCTTAAGCCTGGATCATATGAAATAGCAGTGAAATATTGGAATGGTCCAACTTTTAAGCAACACATCAAATCCCATTATTTATTTAAGTTAGAAACACTACCCGGCCATACATATCAAATAAAACATCAAGTGTTTGAGAGAAGCGCCAAATTGTGGATTGAAGATTTAACTACATCTAAACATGTTGGAAAAGTCATTGCAAGCATGAATGAGCCTATCAGCAATCAAGATGAAATATTAGATCATTCAGTCTTTTACACCATGAAACCTACCAAAAGAGTGGGTGGATAATCGCATATAGAAACAGTGGCCAAACTGCATTTGTTAAGGAAGGAAACAATATAGATGAAACTTATGCAATAAATATTTTTTTATTTGAGTTCCCAAATCTCGGTTCAAAAGACATGTTTATTGACTTCATAAAAGTAGAGAGAGAAAAAGACACTGATTCCAAAAGGTTTAACATTATCATAGATGACCTGACTTATTTCGATGGCAGAAAAGATTATTGCGCTAGTTATCATTCTATTGCAGAAGACAAAGAAGCGGTTAAACGATCACAAAATAAAGAAACTATGATTCTTGAAATGGCAGGTTATGTTTGCAGGCACTCTCAGAATAAAAACATTGGTATCAACTTTGACTATTCTCACAGATACTACAAAGGCCGAAGAGGATAAGAACCTCGTGCCAAGAGTAAAGAGTTATTCGATAATTTAGAATTTTAGGGGAGCAAGGATAAGGGTCAAGACGCATAGAAAATATGAGACGTTCTTGATTTCTTGAACTTTCTCTATGATAAAACAGAAATAATAAGTTAAAGAAGTCAAGAACGTCCCTAAAGTTCCTATCTTAATACCATGGGCCTGGGCCATTAACGGTTGCCTGTCTGTGCTTGCACTAATACTAACGATCATCATTGCCCTGGTAACAGGCTTCCAGATAATTCTATGGTTATCTGCCCTGACGTATATGCTTGCCTTTTTTTCATTAAAAGACCTGAGTAAATGAAAGACAAGTTATCATTTTTCCCTTGCCTTTTTTTTCCGCCCTGAGTAACATAATCACGCTCTTTTGATTTCCGAATTCGCTGTACAGTGGGGGCACTTCCTATTTAGGGGGCGGGCTTTTTAGCAAAATCAAATTAATCGATAAGTTTACAGTAACTATTTTTCAATATTGTGATATACGGCAGCGTGTATATTCAATATTCACTGCAGCCGTCTAATATCTGTTATGTATATTTAATTTATTTACTATTAGGATGAAGACAATGAATATAAAAAAGAAAGGTTGGAATAAGATAAGCGGCAAATTATCAATCTGGTTAGTTCTCGCAGTTTTATATCTGGTTCAGTCCAGTGTTCCAATCGAAGCCGCCATAATCAATTTACCTTATGTAGATTCTGGATGGTATCGGGATGATCAGGATAAAACGACATCGCCTGGGGGGTACCATATTCCATACATTCAGAATTATTTGGCTGGCTGGTTGACTGGACCCGACATTTATTACTCTGAATATCGGAGCTTTTTTGTATTTGACATGTCAGCTGTTTCAGAGCTAATCGTTGCGGCAACACTTCGCATTGATGCTGGTACTTACGTGAGTTCAGATGTGACAGAAACCTATGTTTTATTTGATGTATCAACGTCAGTGCCAACTTTACGTGCGGGAGGAATCGGCCTTCCTCAAATATTCAATGATCTCGGTACAGGAGTAAGTTATGGGCTCACAGACATATCCAGTGCAGATGATTCTTCTGTCATATCGATTGACCTGAACCAAAATGCAATATCGGCAATGAACAACGCAAATGGTCTCTTTGCTATTGGGGGAGCAGTTACGACGCTCCGTTATGTACTGTCAGACAGTGAAACCGCTTTTGCTTACACAGGAAGCGGCCTCAGGGAACTCGTTATTATTACTGCTCCAGAGCCAATAAGGGTTATTGGTGAATCGCTCGGTTATTATTGGTCACTTCAAAATGCCTATGACAATGCAAATGATGGTGATGTTATTCAGGCCAAAGTAGACACATTTAACGAAGATATTTATATAGATGACTTAGGTAATAAGTCAGTAATCCTTCAGGGTGGATACAATAATGACTTCTCTGAGATAACAGGCGTGACTTCGATTAGCGGTAATGTGATAGTAAATAATGGACTCCTATCAATAGAGAATATACTGCTTCAATAAAAACATATCAAGAAGATAGAAAGGATCAAGGGGTCAGTTCTCGACATGAGACAAAATCAAAATACATGTTCTCAAAATGTCCAATGTCGAGAACTGACCCTATGAATGACTTCGCATTCTTCATCGCTTCTGAGCCCCAATATCGCAAAGATTTTTGTTTACAATCCCCATAAGAATACCCTATATTAAACCATCGACTCAGCGGCTCAGTTCAACATGTTTTATCCGTAATGCTCCGCACTACGGATAAAACTATATACGTTAGAAGATAAAATTATATAGAGGATAATTTATGGCTGATCAAAAAGATTGTTTTATCATTATGCCGATAACTACTCCAGAATTAATGATTAAAGAGTATCGAGATGGTGCAGAGCATTTCAAACATGTTTTAGAATGCCTGTTTATTCCCGCAATAAAAAAAGCAGGATATGTTCCAAAGCCTCCCACTGCTAAGGGGGCAGATTTAATTCATGCTGAGATAATAAGTAATATTGAGACTGCAGATATTGTTCTTTGTGATATGTCTTGTTTGAATCCAAATGTTTTTTTTGAATTTGGAATCCGAACTTCTCTCAACAAGCCTGTAGCTGTCGTAAAGGATGACTTAACGATAACCGTTCCATTTGATACAGGCATTATAAATAATCAAGAGTATAAAAGCTCTCTTGATCCATGGTATCTCGATAGCGAAATCAGTAAATTATCTGACCATATAAATGCATCATTTAATCGTAGCAAGGGTGAAAACACTCTCTGGAAATATTTTGGATTGAAATCAGAAGTGACACCTTACAAGGCTGAAGCAGGTACTAATGGCAAACTTGATTATCTTGCGTTGCAAATGGATTCACTTCGTGAAAAAGTAGACGAGTTGACTATGAGAAACAAGACATCTAATGTCTCCTTTGATTTTAGTGATATAAAAATAGACCCAAAAATAATTTGGGATGCAATTCAGAAGATGATGCCGTCAACTAATATTGTTCATTGGTCTGTGGACCCTGATAGAATCGTGCGTCGATTCCAGGGGGGTAATAGATGAAGAAAAGAATAATTTAATGCGTCATTACATAAAACTAAAATTTAATAAAGAGTTAATGCTGAAAAGTCTAGATTCGCCCAGTTCTTAATCTTCTAACCCTTATAAGGCCTCCGGTTGTCAAGAGCAAAAAGTCACCCTTCACGGATTTTCAAAGAAAATCCGTCATGTGAGCGATACAAATAAAACATCTTCTGACTTAATCTCAAATCAACCGGCAACAGATCATGTCTGCACCAAACACTATAGAGGTTCAATAGCCAATGTGTAGGGTCGGATCTTTACAGGCTGTTGAAAAACTACGTTCTCGCCAAGCAATATTCATATCCAAATGGAATTTCATTAATATTCTGAGGAAGCCGATTAAATATCTTCATTAGTTCTTTAATCGAAAATAACCCCATAGATTTTTGGATTGCAAAGGGCACCTTCTTCGGCCCCCTTCCTGATAACAGCTTTACCATCCTTTTTATATTCTGAGCAGCAGCCGTCATGAGAACCTGCTCTCTTACAAATTTCATCCTCCTAAATTTTGAAACTCTCAGCCCCATATACTCCTTTGCTTCCCCGAACAACTCCTCAATCAGTTTCCTCTTTCTCTGGGATATTCGGTATTCTTTAGTTTCATTCAATTGCGTTGCCTTCTGTATGGCGTTTTCATATAGATGACAACTTACTGAACGTGCCCGGTCCTTTGTGCACAATGGTTTTTGGGAGCATGGTTTGCAGTCTTTTACGCTTGCCCTGTAGACTTGCTGAGTATTGTACTTGTGTAATCCCCAATACCTCAGCTCCTTGCCAGCCGGACATATACATACATTCTTGTCTTTATCATACTGGAATTCATCCCGATGATAGATGCCTTTATGATTGTGAGCCTCGTAGTTTACTATCGGAATATGCGGTTGTATGTTTTCATTTAAAAGATTATTTAAAAACGTTCCTGCTGAATACCCTTTATCCGCTCCCAGACTCTCCGGTTCTATCCGATGCCTCCACTTTGCTTTGCGTATCTGTTCTATTGCTTTATTGCAGTCTGTTTTCTTGTCGGGCTCTCCTACATCAGTGCCAACCACTATTCGACTTTTATTGTCCATTACATATGTTGCGGAATAATAAAGCTCTGTGGATGACTTGTATGATTTCCTCCCCAGCCTCGCGTCAGGGTCTGTCTTTGACCTGTGAGTTTTATTGCTTATCTTCTGCCCTCTATGAGGATAATCATCTCCTGGTTCCCAAGGGTTATTCCCTACAGGGTTTTTCTCTTTTAGTTTTTCGATATATTCCTTACCGTTCATATCTACCACTATCGGCTCAAGGCTTTTGAACGATGCATTTGCCCTTATGTATGTGCTGTCCACTGTCAAATGTTTCCCTGTCAATAATCCATGAGCTACGCACTGACTCACTATCTCATCAAATATCCCCTGAAATATATTATTCTCTGCAAACCTCTCATGCCGGTTCTTTGAAAATGTCGAATGATCAGGGACTTTGTCTTCAAGGCTTAGCCCTACAAACCATCTGTATCCTATATGCATCTTCACATCTTCGCACAATCTCCGTTCTGATGTTATCCCATACAGATACCCTATAAGAAGCATCCTCAGTAATACCTCAGGATCTATCGAGGGCCGCCCTGTGTGACTGTACAAATGCTTAACTTGTTCCCTGATGAAACCTAAATCAATGTACTTATCAATCAGTCTCAGCAGGTGATTTTCCGGCACCATGTCTTCCATCCTCACATAGTAGAACATCGGCTCATGTCTTTGCTTTTCTCCTAACAATTGCTCCTCCTCGTTTTGAAGTTGCAATAGTTTATCATGTCGATGCTTTGTTGTGAACTGATTTTGAAAAGAGTTTTTCAACAGCCTGTCAAGACTTGACCCCGCTACGCTCTGACAAGGGAGACAGAAAGGGTAAGATTCCTCCCGGAACCAGATTTGAAGATTTGCCGGAAGACTGGAAATGCCCTGTCTGTGGGGCTGGCAAACATCTTTTCAAGTGTCTTGGGTAGTATTTTTCTATGTCCGGGAGAGTTGTCCCTATGCCTTCGCATATATCAACGACGTTGTTTCAGGCTGGATTTCCTTAGTTTGTTGAATTTATTTTGATTTTGGTTAGGGTTATGCAGTTTCGTATGTTATAACCCTTATAATACCAATCGTGCTACCTTCACCTTCTGTGCAGGCATCAGAGACAGAAATAACATTCTTAATATTATTGTCCTGAATAAACTTGTTGACCTGGTTATCCAAATCATTAATTTCCTGCATTGCGTGTAACGCCTTCAGTACATTAGTGAATGTCTTTACTTTAATCATGTTCACCTCCTCTAATTCTGATTATCATTATATCACTATATTATTTGGAGTCAATCAGCTGAACTGAATCTCTGCAGTACAGCAATCGTAAAGATTATTTGAAGATGAATGCACCATTGTAGGGGCGGGTTTCAAACCCGCCCTTGCTGTTTGTGGTATAATGCTATCCATATTTTCTGAGGGGACATGCTTCAATGAAATACAATCTGGGAATTCATTGCCGGCAATCGATCCGATTGCAGGGATATGATTATTCAAATCAATGTGCTTATTTTGTAACGATATGTACGTGGAGCACGGGAATATATTCTGGGAGATATGCTTAATTCGGTAATGCAGTTAACCAGTTTTGGTGAGATAGCAATGAAATGTTGGCAGGATTTGCCGGATCATTATAAAAATATTGACTTGGATGAATTTGTGATCATGCCTAATCATCTGCACGGGATTATCTGGATCAATGGCGATATTGCAGAGACGGGCTTGAAACCCGCCCCTACGGTTGAACATCAATCTGAAAACCAAATTCGCGATAACCGAAAAATATTTCAATTCTTTTTAGTTCATACCAGAAGAAATGTACATGTACCGTCTCGATTCACTCTGTTCAATTTAACGATTATCAGTTGAAAACTTGTATCAGCGGCCAATTTGCAAAATGAGGGTAGGGGAGAGGGGGAGGAAGTTTCCTTAAATATACACTACGCCTCTTTCCCCTTTCTCAACCTGTCCGATTATGAAGGCATTTTCACCGAGGCGTGTAAATCTTTTCACGATCTTTTCTGCTTCAGCCCTGTTGACAACCATGATTAAACCAACTCCCATATTGAACGTCTTGTACATTTCACCTTCATCAACATTTCCTGTGTTCTGAATAAGGTGGAATATCGGATGGACCGGCCAGCTTCCTCTTTCGATGACAAACTTTAATCTTTTATTTTGAGGAACTACCCGCGGAAGGTTTTCTGTAATTCCCCCTCCGGTTATATGGGCTATTCCTTTAATATTGAAATTCTTTAGAATTTTCATGACACTTTTAACGTAGATACTTGTCGGTTTTAAAAGTTCTTCACCGATTGAACAGCCGAGTTCTTTTATTTTCTTCTTTGGACTGTATTTTTTAATGTCAAAGAAAACTTTTCTTGCAAGCGAATACCCGTTGCTGTGAAGGCCGCTGGAGGAAAGCCCGATCAGTATATCGCCGTCCATGATTTCAGAACCGTTGATAATTTTCTTTTTATCGACAATACCTACAGCAAATCCCGCGAGGTCATATTCCCCTTCACTGTAAAATCCCGGCATCTCGGCAGTTTCCCCGCCGATAAGTGAACAGGCGGCCATTTTACAGCCGTCTGCAATTCCTTTAATAACAGCGCCGGCAGTCTTTGTTGAAAGCTTTCCTGTTGCAAAGTAATCGAGAAAGAAGAGGGGCGTTGCTCCGCTTGTAAGAATATCATTTACCGACATGGCAACAAGGTCGATACCGACAGTGTCGTGTTTGTTCATCAAAAAGGCAATTTTTAATTTTGTTCCCACGCCGTCAGTGCCGCTTACAAGGACCGGATTTTGATATTGAGATTTATCAATATTAAAAAAAGCCCCGAAAGAACCGATCTCGTTAATCACATTTTTTGAAAATGTTGAGCGCGCAAGCGGCTTGATGATATCCACGAGCCTGTTGCCCTTGTTAATGTCTACGCCGGACTTTTTATAAGTTAATTTCATGGTTCTTTTTAATCTTTTTCAGCGCGGCCTCTGCTGCCTTCTGCGCTGCGGCTTTCTTTGTTTTACCTTTGCCCAGACCCAGATAATCATCATTTATGAATACTTTTACTTCAAAGGTCTTCTTGTGTTCAGGCCCTTCTTCTTTGTGTATGACATATGCCGGCAGCACGCCGAATTGTGCCTGGGCCACTTCCTGGAGTTCTGTCTTGAAATCAAAGATGAATTTTTTTGTTGAGAGTTCGTCTGTTTTGTGTATTAAATGCCTGTAAATGAAATCCCTTGCCTTTTTATAACCTCCGTCCAGATAGATCGCAGCCAGCAGGGCCTCAAAGGCATCGGCAAGAAGGGAATTTTTGGCCCTTCCTCCGGTCAGTTCCTCGCCTTTACCGAGTAGCAGATGTTTTCCGATATCGATGTTTTGGGCAGTTTCAGCGAGTGTCGCCTCCTGTACAGTGTATGACTTTATTCTGGAAAGGTCCGCCTCTGTATATTCCGGATAAGAGGTAAAAATATATTCGCTTATGATCAGTTCAAGCACAGAATCTCCAAGGAATTCCATGCGCTCATTAAATGACAGAACGCCTTTCTGTTTCTCATGGGCATATGACTTGTGGGTGATCGCCTCTTTTAAGAGAGATTTTTTTTTGAACTTGTAACCGAGACTGCTTTCAAGGTCAGCTAAATTTTTTGAAGATGATGCACGCATTCGTTCCACCGAAACCAAATGAATTGGACATTGCTATATTTATATCGAGAGGCCTTGCTTTGTGAGGCACATAATCAAGATCGCACGCCGGATCCGGATTATCAAGATTAATGGTCGGAGGCACAATCCTGTTATAAATGCTGAGCGCACAGAACCCGGCCTCCACCCCTCCTGAAGCGCCGAGCAGATGACCGATCATTGATTTTGTGGAACTGACACATAATTTATAGGCGTGTGCGCCGAAGACATTTTTTATCGCTGAAGTCTCCAGTTCATCGCCGTATTTTGTTGAAGTTCCGTGCGCATTGATATAATCAACTTCATCCGGGCGGATACCGGCGTCTTTTAATGCATATCCCATGCATTTTGCCGCGCCTTCACCGTTAGGCGCAGGGCTTGTTATATGATATGCGTCTGAATTGAGTCCGTAACCTATCAGTTCAGCATAAATTCTGGCGCCTCTGTTTATGGCGTGTTCTCTTTCTTCAAGGACCAACACCCCTGCGCCTTCCCCCATGACAAAACCGTCTCTGTCCCGGTCAAAGGGCCTGCTCGCCTTTTCAGGTGAGTCATTCCTTGTAGAGAGGGCTTTCATGGATGTAAAACCGGCAATACACAACGGCGTTATGCAGGCCTCGGTCCCTCCGCAGATCATTGTATCAGCAACGTCATTCTGGATTAATTTGAAAGCGTCGCCGATCGAATGGGTCCCTGTAGCGCATGCTGTAGAAACAGCAGAATTCGGGCCTTTTGCGCCGAAGCGGATCGATATCTGACCTGAGGTAAGGTTTATTATTGTCATCGGGATAAAGAAAGGAGATACCCTTTTAGGGCCCTTTTCAAGCAGGACCTGGTTATAATGCTCAATTGCAGACAGCCCGCCGATGCCGGCGCCGACAATTACCCCGACCCTGTCAGCGTTGCTTTCCGACACCTTGAACCCGGAATCCTCCATTGCCAGTGTTGCAGCAGAAAGGCCCAGATGAATAAACCGGTCCATTTTTTTCTGTTCTTTTAGATCTATAAACCGGTCTATTTCGAAGTCAGGGACTTCTCCGGCTATCTGGCACGGCAGGCCCTCAGGATTGAAGTGGCTTATTGTCCTTATGGCAGGCCGGCCCTCTAAGAGGCCCTTCCAGGATTTTTCTGTACCTGTACCAAGGGGGGTTATTAATCCCACCCCTGTCACTACAACTCGTCTTTTCATTATATTTTTATCAGATAGTTAAGATATCAGATCTTAATATCAAGTGTTGAAGCCGTTTGTTTATGGTTCGTTAGCTAACAGCTGACAGTTATTAGATAACAGCTTTTAATGTTAGCTTCCTGACTTTTCTTCTATGTATTTAATAGCATCCTGTACTTTAAGGATCTTCTCAGCGTCATCGTCAGGGATCTCAATGTTGAAGGCCTCTTCAAAGGCCATTACAAGTTCAACTGTATCGAGCGAGTCAGCGCCGAGATCTTCAACAAATGAAGCTTCATGGGTGACCTTTTCCATATCAACGCCAAGCTGTTTTGCTATTATCTCTTTTACTTTTGCTTCAACTGCCATCAAGCACCTCCGGTTTAATAAATTTATCTATTAATTGCTGAAATTACAAGCTATCAATTATACATTTTCAGATTAAAAATTTCATCTAATCATTAACTGACAGCTAACAGCTGTAAGCTATCAGCTATTTTACATATACATCCCGCCGTTCACATGGATAACCTGCCCGGTTATGTAGTCAGCCTCTTTAGATGCAAGGAATATGACCGCATTTGTTACGTCTTCAGCCGTCCCGAACTGTCCCAGAGGTATGGCTTTTTTCATCTCCTCTCTGACCTTATCGGAAAGCACATCGGTCATTACAGTCTGAATGAATCCCGGCGCAACCGCATTGGCCCTGATGCCGCGGCTTGCATATTCCTTTGCAATTGTTTTAGTGAGCCCGATCAGTCCGGCCTTTGAGGCGCTGTAATTCGCCTGACCGGGATTGCCCATAAAGGCAACCACAGAAGATATGCTGATAATTTTACCTGAACGCTGCTTTGCCATGATCTTTACAGCTTCCTTGCTGCATAAGAATGAGCCTTTAAGGTTGATATTCAGCACCGCATCCCAGTCTTCTTCCTTCATCCTGAGCAATACATTATCTTTAGTAATGCCGGCATTGTTCACAAGTATATCAAGAGCGCCGAATTCTTTCATGAAAGTCTCAAAGGCAGAAGAAACATCACCCTGCTTTGAGACGTCGAGTTTTATGGAAATACTTTTACGGCCTGATTCCCTGATCTCCTGTGCGGTTTTCTCAGCGCTTTCAATGTTAACATCTGCTATGCAGATATCAGCGCCTTCCTTTGCCATTCCAAAGGCTATTGCCTTGCCGATCCCCTGTGCTGCGCCTGTGATCAATGCCTTTTTACCTTCAAGCCTCATTATGCCTCCACGATTTAAATAATTAGTAATGAATAATGAGTAATTATTGAAGAGCAATTAACAATTGATGTTACTTCCTTAATTATTCATTACTCATTGTTAATTGTTAATTACAAGACGGGTTATTATAAAATTTCATCTTCAATTAGGCAATACATGTAGGGGCGATTCGCAAACCTCCCCAACGATTTATACAACAATTTTCTGTAGAACTAAGCGAGGCATGAAACAATGAAAAACAATCCGTTAAAGTGTTCATCAAAGGCGTTGTATTCGTTTAGAGATATTATATGATTTACAGAAAGATCCAGTTGGTCTTTTGAACTGCTATGTTGCATATCCCACAGGGAATCTTTTTGCCAGCTTTTAACTGTTTTCTTTTTAAAAAGCTCTGAAACCGCGCCTCTCACGATGCCGGCAATAGACGTCTTTTCCTCGACGGCTCTCTTTTTAAGTTCCCTGAGCATTTCATCGGGGAAATACATTTGCGTTCTTTTAAGTGTTGGCATGAGTTCCTCCTCGTACGATGTATATTATATACATTACTATTGTTTTGTCAAAAGGTTGTATTAGGAGGGATTGTAGGGGCGGTTCGCGAACCGCCCCTACATCGTGATATTAGGTTATAATAACCTCCAATGAAACTGCTTCTCATCTCCATGCAATCCAATGCATATGTTACAGGATTAAAGTATGTTGCGGCAAATGCGCGGGCAAATGGACATGATGTGCGTATTTTATTTCTGCCCGGATATCTGGAAAGCACGTTAGATCCCGCGATCGCGGAATTTATTTCCAGTTTCAGTCCTGATCTGATCGGCATAAGCCTGATGTCAATCGAATTTTATCCTGCCAAAAATCTTACACGTTTATTGAAAGAGAGATTTGACATACCGATAATCTGGGGCGGGGTGCATGCGATCATTAAACCTGAGGAATGCATAAAGTACACAGACTATGTGTGTGCCGGGGAAGGAGAGCATGCTATTGTGTCATTGCTGGAACATTTTAAAAATAAAGGAAGGGGCATTCCGCCGGCAATTCCCGGTGTATGGGTCAATCATAACGGGGACATAATACAACAGGCGGTGGCACAGCCTGAGACAAACCTTGACAGCCTTCCGTTTCAGGAGTATCTGCCGGATTATTTCTATGGTTATCACAACAAAAAGATATATAACTTTGCTCAAAACCAGCAGTTGTTCCGTCAGTATGCGCTGTACGGCGGGACCTGCCATATGATGATAACCACACGCGGCTGTCCGTTTCACTGCTCCTATTGCGGGAATTCCGCGTTTATGAATGTATTCGGCAGAAAGGTCCGGGAGAGGTCGGTCCGGAATGTAATTGATGAAATAAGGGAAGTCATTAAGAATCCCTTTATCCTTTATATAAATTTCCAGGATGACTGCTTTTTTACTCATGATAAAGAATGGATGGAAGAGTTCTCCCGGCTATATAAAGAACACGTTAACCTGCCTTTTATAGCGCGTGCTATTCCGACGATGCTGGACAGGGAAAGATTAACTATGCTTGTTGATGCCGGTCTCTGCTGGATAGTCATGGGAATTCAATCAGGAAGCGACCGCGTCAATTTTGAGGTTTACGACAGAAAGATACGTTTTCGATCAGTCAAAAAGGCGGCAGACCTTATCTCGGAAACACATGCAGCGCCGTTTTATGAGATGATAGTTGATAATCCGTATGAGACAGAGGAGGAACGAATAGAAACGATTGATGCCGTTGCAACATTGAAAAAGCCTTATATTGTTTCGCTCGCTCATCTGACCTTTTTCCCGGGTACTGTCGCTTGCTGAAAAGGCGGTGAAGGATAAAATCGTTACCCCCGATGCATACCTGTTCCGGTATCTGCTCAACATTGATGAAACGTATTTAAACAAGCTGCTTGCGATAACTCCCTGCACTCCGCGGTTTATCATTAAATTTCTCAATAAACCTGAGGCGCAGAGAAAGCCGTTACATATATTTCTCCTCAACATCCTGCATTTCAAAGTCAAAAGATTTATCGAGCCGGTTGTGTTCTTGTTTATCACAATGAGGTCGCTTGATTACAAATTCAACTGGATAGTCAGAACGATTCTTGGAAATTGGAAATCTACCTTTGCGAGACTTGTCTCTAAATATCTCGGCAAGAGCGATCTCGAATTTGATCAGCGTTTGACGCTGGCGAAAAAGAACATGCCGGAGTTGTTTAAGGAATGAATACTAAATAGAGTCTTTTGCATATTATAACCTCTTAAACCGGGAGGCCGACTGTCAACGCTTTTGTAGTTCAGGACACTTAAGGCGTCTATGTCCTCCTTGACCTCCTTTAGGGCGGCTAAGGTCGGGGCCGACTTTGCAGCATAGGCAGCCGCAGCAAGTACGAGAAGATCAGCGATTAAATCGATAAAGCTTGCTATCGCTTTTATTGTCCTGATCTGTTCTTTTGCTGTATCAATTAAGTCAATAATGTTTTTCTGCGATTCCGATAGTCCATCAACTACACAAAGTCACCGGGGTCGGATCTTTCATTGTGACAATGTATGTCATCATTAAACAGGCTGTTGAAAAACTCTTTTCAAAATCAGTTCACAACAAAGCATCGACATGATAAACTATTGCAACTTCAAAACGAGGAGGAGCAATTGTTAGGAGAAAAGCAAAGACATGAGCCGATGTTCTACTATGTGAGGATGGAAGACATGGTGCCGGAAAATCACCTGCTGAGACTGATTGATAAGTACATTGATTTAGGTTTCATCAGGGAACAAGTTAAGCATTTGTACAGTCACACAGGGCGGCCCTCGATAGATCCTGAGGTATTACTGAGGATGCTTCTTATAGGGTATCTGTATGGGATAACATCAGAACGGAGATTGTGCGAAGATGTGAAGATGCATATAGGATACAGATGGTTTGTAGGGCTAAGCCTTGAAGACAAAGTCCCTGATCATTCGACATTTTCAAAGAACCGGCATGAGAGGTTTGCAGAGAATAATATATTTCAGGGGATATTTGATGAGATAGTGAGTCAGTGCGTAGCTCATGGATTATTGACAGGGAAACATTTGACAGTGGACAGCACATACATAAAGGCAAATGCATCGTTCAAAAGCCTTGAGCCGATAGTGGTAGATATGAACGGTAAGGAATATATCGAAAAACTAAAAGAGAAAAACCCTGTAGGGAATAACCCTTGGGAACCAGGAGATGATTATCCTCATAGAGGGCAGAAGATAAGCAATAAAACTCACAGGTCAAAGACAGACCCTGACGCGAGGCTGGGGAGGAAATCATACAAGTCATCCACAGAGCTTTATTATTCCGCAACATATGTAATGGACAATAAAAGTCGAATAGTGGTTGGCACTGATGTAGGAGAGCCCGACAAGAAAACAGACTGCAATAAAGCAATAGAACAGATACGCAAAGCAAAGTGGAGGCATCGGATAGAACCGGAGAGTCTGGGAGCGGATAAAGGGTATTCAGCAGGAACGTTTTTAAATAATCTTTTAAATGAAAACATACAACCGCATATTCCGATAGTAAACTACGAGGCTCACAATCATAAAGGCATCTATCATCGGGATGAATTCCAGTATGATAAAGACAAGAATGTATGTATATGTCCGGCTGGCAAGGAGCTGAGGTATTGGGGATTACACAAGTACAATACTCAGCAAGTCTACAGGGCAAGCGTAAAAGACTGCAAACCATGCTCCCAAAAACCATTGTGCACAAAGGACCGGGCACGTTCAGTAAGTTGTCATCTATATGAAAACGCCATACAGAAGGCAACGCAATTGAATGAAACTAAAGAATACCGAATATCCCAGAGAAAGAGGAAACTGATTGAGGAGTTGTTCGGGGAAGCAAAGGAGTATATGGGGCTGAGAGTTTCAAAATTTAGGAGGATGAAATTTGTAAGAGAGCAGGTTCTCATGACGGCTGCTGCTCAGAATATAAAAAGGATGGTAAAGCTGTTATCAGGAAGGGGGCCGAAGAAGGTGCCCTTTGCAATCCAAAAATCTATGGGGTTATTTTCGATTAAAGAACTAATGAAGATATTTAATCGGCTTCCTCAGAATATTAATGAAATTCCATTTGGATATGAATATTGCTTGGCGAGAACGTAGTTTTTCAACAGCCTGTTGCTTCTTGCAAAAGATGCTTTGCATAATCTCATTAAAAAGGAAATGGCAATTATAACCCCGCACTGATAAAATATTGTGCAAATGGACTTTAAACTCATCCTGCAAAAACTCCTGACGTCCTTTGAAAAAGACGGCATACGTTATGCTCTTATAGGCGGGTTTGCGATGGGATTATGGGGAGGCTCAAGGTCAACCGTTGATCTGGATTTTCTTGTGCATCGGGACGACATGCAAAAGGTCCACGGAATAGTGACCGCCCTCGGCTACGAAATTCATCAGAAAACTGAAAATGTTTCACAATATACTTCTCCTTTAAAAGTTTTCGGCGGGATAGATTTTATCCATGCTTTCAGGGAAGCAAGTGTTGAAATGCTTCAGCGGGCAGTAGAGAAAGATATTTTCAGTGGAATGTTTAAAAATTAGAACACTGATACCTGAAGATATCATCGGGCTGAAACTTCAGGCCGTTTATAATAATCCTTCAAGGGAAAAGATTGATATGGCGGATATAGAATTACTCGTATCGGTGAATAAAAATAAACTCGACTGGGAGTTGTTGGAGATGTATTGCAGAATATTTAACATGGAAGATGTGTGTAACAAACTAAGAGGTGATAAAAGATGAAGCTGTCTGAAAGGGCGGAAAAAGAGCTTATCGAACTCGGTGAGTCTGAAGAATTGAAAAAAGATATGGAAATGCTGAGCTTGCAATGGCGATCTCCTTTTGTCAAGAACGGCGTAGTGGACTTTGATGCTTATATTGAATTTGTACAGCAATTCAACGAATTCATCAACCATGAGCCAAAGCCTTTCAAGCCGATGATTGACAGGGATATGAGACTGTGAGAAATCCGGTGGATTTGTAATGTAGGGGCGAGGCGGTGACTCGCCCTTAGACAAAAATCGTAATTACAAAAGTGCGATCCACCAGAGGGCGACCCGCCGGGTCGCCCCTACATAAGAATGATGTATTACGCCTCCGCCTTCTTTGCCTCTTCTTTCTGAGCAATGATCTTCTGTGCGATATGAGAAGGCACCTCTTCGTAATGAGAGGCCTCCATAGTATAGATGCCTCTTCCGCTTGTCAGTGAGTTAAGCTGGTTCGCATAGGTCAATATCTCCGACATCGGCACAAGCGCCATGATCTTCTGGTTTCCGCCGGCCTGCGGCTCAACACCCTGCACCTTCCCGCGTTTTGAGTTAAGATCTCCGATCACCGCCCCTAAAAATTCATCAGGAGTAATGACCTCTATCCTGACGATCGGCTCAAGGATAACTACCTTTGCATTCTGGGCCGCATTTTTTAACGCCATTGAGCCGGCTATTTTAAAAGCCATTTCAGATGAATCAACGGTGTGATACGACCCGTCATACAGTGTCACACGAATATCAACAACGGGGTAACCGGCGATCATACCATCAGGCAGTGCATCTATTATGCCCTTTTCAACAGCGGGGATATACTGCCTCGGAATAACACCGCCGACAATATTGTCCACAAATTCAAATCCGGTCCCTCTGGGCAGAGGCTCGATCTTTATCCAGCAGTCGCCGTACTGCCCTCTTCCACCGGACTGTTTTTTGTACCTGCCCTGCGCGCTTGAAGCGACCCTGATGGTTTCCCTGTATGGTATCTTCGGTGTTTTCATCAGAACTTCCACGCCGAATTTCCTTTTGAGTTTTTCGAGCGTAACTTCAAGATGCACCTGCCCCATTCCGGCAAGGATCATCTCTTTTGTGTCCGTGTCCCTGTGAAATTTCAGGGTCGGATCTTCTTCGAGCATCCTGTGGAGGGCCGTGCTGACCTTTTCTTCATCCCCTCTCTTCGGCTCTATTGCGTATGAGATCATGGGGTCTGAAAGCTGTATCGGGTCAAATATCGTCGGATTGCCGACGTCCGATAGAGTGTCTCCGGTCTGAACGTCTTTCAGTTTGGCAACCGCAGCGATCTCTCCCGGGCCGACCTGAGTTACGGGGACCTGCTTTTTGCCTACCAGATAGAAAATATGTCCGATCTTCTCTTTGGAATCGTGTGTGGAATTGTAGATCGTTGAGTCCGCTTTTAATACGCCGGAGTATACCCTGAAAAGGGTCAGCTTCCCGGCAAACGGGTCTGCGATAGTTTTAAATACCCGCGCTGACAACGGCTCCGACTGGATGGGTTTACGCACAACCTCTTCGCCGTTCTTCGGGTTTTTGCCTTTTATCGGGGTAATGTTGGCTTTTTCAATCGGTGAAGGAAGACAAAGCGGCAGGATGTCAAGCAATTGCTGAATACCCATGTTCCTTGTAGCCGAGCCGCATACAACAGGTATGAATCTCCTTGTAATAGATCCTTCCCTGATGCCATTTTTGATCTCTTCAGTTGTAAGGTCTCCGCCTTCAAGGTATTTCTCAAGCAGTCGCGTCGTCCATTTCCGCGATCTTTTCAATAAGGCGTTTGCGGTATTCCTCGGCTTCGGCTTTGAGAGAGTCAGGTATTTCACCTTCTTTCATATTTCCATTCTGATACGTAACCGCCTTCATATTTATCAGATCAATTACTCCCTCAAATGCTGCCTCAGCTCCTATAGGTATATTAAGCGGTATCGGGGTTGAACCATATGACTTTTCAATGTCGTCGAGCGCCATCTCAAAACTTGCGGTTTCCTTGTCCATCTTGTTGACAAATACCAGTCTTGGGATCTCATACATACAGGCAAACTTCCATATCTTTTCAGTCTCTGCCTTTACGCCTGACAGGGCGCTTACGATAACAACCGCGCCGTCTACTGCGCTGAGCGAGCATCTTGTGTCCTCGATAAAATTGATATATCCCGGGGTGTCAATGAGATTTATCCTGTAACCGTTCCAGTCCAGAAAGGCAGTCGCAGACGCAAGAGTTATTTTCCGGTTTATCTCCTCGGGCTCATAATCCGTGACCGTGTTGCCTTCCTCTATCCTACCGAGCCTGTCCGTTGCCTTTGTGTCAAAAAGCATGGCTTCAACAAGCGACGTCTTTCCGGCCCCGCCGTGTGCGATTACTGCAACGTTTCTGATCTTTTCAACCTCTAAGTTCATACAGTATCCTCCACTTTTAATTTATACATTTTTCCACAGAGATCATAGAGAAAGTATAAAGAATTTTTTCCACAGATTTCGCAGATTGCACAGATTATAGAAACTATCTCCTGATAAAATCTGCGTAAATCTGTGTAATCTGTGGATTAATTCAGTTTAATCTTTTCCTGTGGCCTCTGTGATAATCTCTTCTATCACCGGTTTATATTCCGTCTTTGTTTCAAAACTGTGTGCCCATATTTTTATGAACAGAAAAGACAAAATAAGAGAGCCGAATCCTGCAATAGCAGCGATCAGATCAGAGCTTGTTCCAATAAAATATTTCTCGCCGATATTTTTACCGAATATAGCCCCTGCAATTAATGCAATTAAAGGGACACCGTAAACCATCATGGTCCCTTTCAGATATACCTGGGGTTTGATTGAAACCTTCACGGTCTGCCCCACCTTTGCATGAATGGTATTGATCGCCTCGATCTCAGCGCCTTCCCCCTGTGTTTCACATACACCTTTTACCCCGCAGCCTTCACACGTCCCTTTTTTCTGAATAGCGACCTTCGCCATAATACCGTCTGTTTTTGTGACAATGCCGATTTCTTCAATCATAATAAAAAGCCATTAGCTATCAGCATTCAGCAGATCAGCTTTAAAATCAAGTCTTTATACTGTCAGCTGCCGTGCTGAAAGCTGACAGCTTCTTCTCATCCTCTCAACAACTTATATTCAATACTGTCCACAAGCGCCTGATATGACGCCTCGATGATATTCTCTGATACGCCTACGGTCCCCCATTTGTGCGCTCCGTCTCCTGATTCTATAAGGACCCTGACCTTTGCAGAGGTGCCTGCACCTGCGGTCAGCACCCGTACTTTATAATCTAAAAGTTTCACATTTCTGAGCTGAGGATAGAATTTTTCAAGGGCCTTTCTAAGGGCATTATCAAGCGCATTGACGGGGCCGTGTCCTGTTGCTGCCGTATGTTCCATTTTCCCTGCCACTTTTACCATTATGGTGGCCTCGCTCAGAGGGTCTTCTCCTTCATTTCTTTTCTCTACTATAAGCCTGAAGCCTACAAGATCAAAAAATTTCCTGTGAAGTCCAAAGGTCTTTTTTATCAGAAGTTCAAAAGACGCCTCGGCGCCTTCAAACTGAAACCCCTGATTTTCGAGGGCCTTCAGTTCCTTTACAATCTGGGCAACTTTAGGCGAATCAGGGTCGACCTTTAATTTGAAATCCTTGATCTTTCTGATTATGTTGCTCCTGCCGCCAAGGTCCGACACAAGGACTCTCTGATAATTACCGACAAGGCCGGGAGTTATATGCTCATATGTTCCCGGATGCCTTTGAATTGCGCTTACATGAATACCGCCTTTATGTGCGAATGCGCTGTCACCGACATAAGGCTGTCTTTTGAAATGCCTCAGGTTGGAGATCTCTGCTACAAAACGTGAAACGTCTTTATTTTTCTTTAAATTATCGTCGGTTATACAATCATATTTAAGCTTTATCTTTAGATTTGGTATTACAGAAATCAGATTGGCATTTCCGCATCTTTCACCTAATCCATTGATCGTTCCCTGCACCTGAGTGGCGCCATTTTTAACAGCAATGATAGAATTTGCAACTGCACACTCTGAGTCATTGTGTGCGTGGATACCGAAAGGAATTTGGTGCAGGGGCGAACGGCCGTTCGCCCGTACGGTTTTGAGTTCTCCAATAATGCGTTCAACTTCATTAGGAAGCGTCCCGCCATTCGAATCGCAGAGAACAAGGCAGTCGGTCCCTCCGGAAACAGCGGCCTCCAGGGCCTTCAACGCATACTCCTGATTTGCCTTATATCCGTCAAAGAAATGCTCTGCGTCAAAAAACACCTGAGGTACTCTCTTCTTAAGGTAGACTATTGTGTTGTAGATCAGTTCAAGATTGGTTTGAAGTGAAATCCTGAGCGCCTCCCTCACATGAAAATCCCACGTCTTTCCGACTATGGTCACAACAGGGGTTTTTGCTGCTAAAAGCGCTTTTATGTTCGGATCGTCATTAACTTTGTTAGATGCATGATAAGTTGAACCGAAGGCGGCAAGCCTTGCATGCCTCAATTTAAGTTTTTTTGCCTTTTTGAAAAATTCAGCATCTCTCGGGTTGGCGCCGGGCCAGCCTCCTTCAATATAATGAATACCGAAATCATCAAGCTTTTCCGTTATGCGCATTTTGTCTTCAACAGAGAATGAGACATCCTCTGACTGCGCGCCGTCCCTTAATGTTGTATCGTACAGCTCTATTTTTTGCATATATTCCCCTGAATTAAAATCTTAGAAATAATAGTTTTTTGCCACAGATCTTCACTGACTTATTAATAAGAAGTATAAGCGTTTTCTTTTCTTATCATTTTTTGTTTTTCAATTTCACTTTTTTCAGTCTGTGTAAGTCAGTGGCTACAATCCTTTGCAATTCTATACGTTACTCTTTTGCCAGTTCAAAAGCATCATGCAGTATTTTCACTGCCATATCTGAATTCTTTACATCGATAACACATGATACTTTTATCTCTGATGTGCTTATCATCATGATATTGACCCCCTCTTTTGCAAGGGTCTCGAACATTTTTGCGGCAACACCAAAGTGCGAGACCATACCGACGCCGATAATGGAAACCTTTGCAACATCGGAATTCATGTTGACGCCCTTTGCGCCGAGTCTGTCAGATACATTCTTAGCGATCTCAAATGCCTTTTTGCTGTCTGCTTTTGAGACCGTAAATGACATATCGGTGGCTTTTGTGTCACTGCTGATATTCTGGACTATCATATCCACGACTATATTTGATGATGCGATCTCATGAAAAATACCGGCAGCTATACCAGGCGTGTCCGGAACACCCATTATGGTGATCCGCGCCTGGTTCTTGTCCGCGGCAACGCCGGAAACAACGATTTTCTCCATGTCTTTATCCTCCTTTACAACAAGTGTGCCCGGGGCGTAGTTAAAACTTGAACGCACGACAAGCGGAACATTATATTTCTTTGCAAACTCCACTGAACGCCCGTGAAGCACCTTTGCTCCAAGACTCGCCATCTCGAGCATCTCATCATATGATATCTTGTCCAGCTTTCTTGCTTCCTTCACTATTCTCGGATCGGTTGTATATACTCCCTCTACGTCCGTATATATCTCGCACAGATCAGCGTTAAGGGCTGCGGCGATCGCGACGGCTGTTGTATCAGAACCTCCCCTGCCGAGAGTGGTAACATCAGAAAATTCATTGATGCCCTGAAAACCGGCGACCACCGGTATCTTCCCTTCTTTGAGGGCTGTCCTGAGCCTGCCTGCTTCAATATGTTCGATCATTGCCTTTGTGTGTGAACTGTCGGTAATTATACCAACCTGTCTGCCGGTGAAGCTCAGCGACCTGGATCCGAGTTTTTGAATAGCGATAGCAGTCAGGGCGCTTGTTATCCTCTCGCCTGACGAAAGCAGCATATCCATTTCCCTTTCATCCGGCAGGTCTGTTATTTCATGTGCGAACCTTATCAGTTTATCTGTCTCACCTGCCATTGCAGAAACAACCACCACCACCTGGTTCCCCTGCTTTGCAGTCGCTACAACCCTCTCGGCCACTGCCTGTATCCTTTCAGTATTTGCAACGGAAGTCCCGCCGTATTTCTGCACTATAAGCGCCACGTTGTCTCTCCAGGGTATATAATTTGGGTCGTCATTAAAATGTCATTCCGGCTTGCCCCGTGTGAAGCTTCGCTTCTATCGGGGCTTGTCCGGAATCTATCCGAATTTCAAAATTAAAGCATTTTCATGTATTTTTTTCCACAATTCCATTTCACAGTTTTTTTCTGATAAAATAATCCATCAATTTGTATCCCCTGTCAAAAACTTCTATTTTTTTCTTTCTCAGAATAGATTCATTAAAGGTATAACCCTTTATTCTCGTGTCTTGTCCTGCTGTCATAAATAACAAAAGGCACCGGTTCATCAGTATGCGTCCTGAGCCGGACCGGAGTTGCATGGTCCGGCAGAAGAAGTATACGATAATCCTTAAATTTCGCAAGCCCCTTCATTATAGTTCCAACAACCCTGGCGTCAAAATCCTCTATCGCCTTGATCTTCGTCTTGACATCGCCATTGTGTCCTGCTTCGTCGGGCGCTTCAACATGAACATAAACGATATCATATTTATTAAGCGCCTTTAGTGCAGCATTCGCTTTGCCGATATAGTTGGTATCAATATAACCTGTAGCACCCTTCACATCGATAATATCAAACCCCGCACATATTCCAAGTCCTTTTGTCAGGTCAACGGCAGAAATAAGCGCCCCACTGAGATTGTATTTGTCCCTGAAAACCGGTATGGTCAATTTTCTGCCCTGTCCCCAAAACCATAAGCTGTTTGCCGGGAATAATCCCTTCTTTACCCTGTTTTTATTGACAGGATTAGATAATAATATCTCTGTTGACTGCTCCATTAATATCCTTAGAAGATCCGCTCCTTTCCCTGTCGGCAGATACGCTCCGATCTTCTTTCCGGTAATATCGTGAGGCGGGGTACACTTTATTTTTTCTTTTCCGTTCCTCCAGACCATTAAATGGCGGTAACTCATTCCCGGATAAAAAATAATGTTCTTATCACCCAGTTTTTTATTGATATCTCTAATGAGAATCTGTGCTTCTTTAGTGCTGACATGACCAGCGCTGTAGTCTTTCATGATCTCATCAGCCCTCCGGCCCCCGCCGGCGAGTGTAACAAGATTGCATCTGAAGGCAACATCAGCCGGCCCGAGTTTTATGCCCCTGTATACCGCTTCAACAGGAGCTCTGCCGCTGTAATATTTTGAAGGGTTGTATCCGAGGATTGAAAGGTTTGCAACATCAGACCCCGGGTCAAAGCCTTTAGGGATTGTACGGACTTTCCCGGGATTACCTTCTGAAGCAAGCCTGTCCATATGAGGCGTACGCGCCTTTTGCAGGCAGGTTTTGCCGCCCAATTCTTTCATTGGCCTGTCCGCCATCCCGTCACCGACAAGAACTATATATTTCATTGTAATTCCTTCTGATAATTTGTGAAATTATATTAACTTTTCTGCTTAATAAAAGAAAGATATCGAGCACTTGTTGTATAGTAAACTTAACTTTACTAACGGGAGAGCATGAATAATATGAAAGATAAAACTTTTTATATACTTGATGTCTTTGCGGAAAAGCAGTACACAGGCAATCAGCTCGCTGTTGTCAGGACAGGAAAGACCTTACCGGAAGATGAAATGCAGAAAATTGCAAGAGAGTTCAATTTTTCTGAAACAGCATTTATTCAGTCTGACAAAATTATAAACGGCGGATATGACGTAAGGATATTCACGCCTCAGAAAGAAGTCCCGTTTGCAGGACATCCTGTATTGGGGACTGCGTATGTTATTCAAAATGAGATTATCAAAAAACCTGTAAAGACCATTCTCCTCAACCTGAAGATCGGGCAGATACCTGTCGAGGTGACCATGAAAAACAAAAAAGTGGAAAAACTGACCATGAAGCAGATGCAGCCGACTTTCGGAAAAACATTCAACAAAAACCGTATCGCATCAGTTCTTAATATAAGGACATCCGAGATTGATACAAAATTCCCTGTCGAGGAGGTTTCTACCGGGCTGCCATTCATCATTGTTCCCGTAAAAACATTGAGCGCGGTCAGGAAAGCAAGAATAGCGCAAGAGAAATATTTTGAACTAATTCAATTTACTGACGCAAAGGCGGTCCTCATCTTCTGTCCTGAAACATACAATACAGAGAATCAATTAAATGTGCGCACGTTTGCAGATTATTACGGGATACCCGAAGACCCCGCAACAGGGAGCGCAAATGGTTGTCTCGCCGGATATTTAGTGCGGCACAACTATTTCGGCAGTGATCATATTAATATCCGTGTTGAGCAGGGTCACGAAATACAACGGCCCTCTTTATTATTTCTGGAAGCAAAAAGCAATGGAGAAAAGATCGATGTTTATGTCGGCGGAAAAGTTGTAGAGACCGCAAAAGGGATATTAGTTTGATTGGTTAAAAACTGTTTAATTGGTTGGGGAATAAGGTTGGATTGGTTCTATTGGTTGAATTGGTTAGGTTGGTTAACTAATAAAACTAATAGAAGATTCATTGGTTTGATTGGTTATAAACTGTTTAATTGGTTTCATTGGTTGAGTTAGTTAACAAATACAACTAATAGAACTAATAAGACTAATAAAACTGATTTTTTAGTATATAAATATGGATGCCATAAAAAAACTGGTTTTTCTGTTTACATTATTATTCCTTCCGGTCCTCACTTTCGCTGATACCGCCGGGGTCTTCAGGGAAAACAGTCAGTCAATAGTAGTTGTTACAGCATATAACAGTAAAGGTCAGCCGCTCACTGAGGGGACCGGATTCATAGCAAGCCCGGACGGCGCGATCATTACAAACTATCATGTTATCGGCATTGCAAAGGATATTAAAGTAAGGGCATCAGGCAGGGTAATGAATGTAGAAGGCGTAATTTATTCCGACATAAATAACGACATTGCAATACTCAAGGTAAAAGGCAGTAACATGCAGTCTGTAAGCTTTGGAAATACCGACAAATTGGGTCCGGGGGAAAAAGTTTATATCATAAGCAGCTCTGAAGAATCAGGGAACAAGATTTATGAGGGAAAATTCAGGAGAACAAGAACGATCTCCCAAGGTGATCAGGCTTATAGAAATTACAGCCCCTGTCTCGCATGGAAGCAGCGGCAGCCCTCTATTTAATGCTAATGGCGAGGTTATCGGCATTGCAACATTTTTAACGAAAAGGACCGAAAACATCATCTCCGCAACATCTTCTGAATTCTTCAGGGACAAATGGAAAAGCAATAAACTGACAGCGATAAAAGACATAATCAAAAATTACAGGAATACGGCTGAGTACTGGTTCTATCTCGGTTACTATCTTTACGAAGCCGGCGCATACAAAGAAGCGGCAAATGTTTTAAAGGAAGCGATACGCCTTAAACCCGGTTTTGCAGAAGCATACTATTATCGCGGCATTGTATATGAAAAGCTGGGCAGGGACAAAGAGGCGGCAAAGTCATACAGAGATGCTATAAAATCAAGACCTGATTTTACCGATGCATACTTCAGTCTCGGTGTGATATATGGAAAGCTCGGCATGTATAAAGAGTCGCTTGAGGTCCTGAACCGTGCTGTAAACATTGAGCCGGATTTTTCGGATGCATACTACAACATGGGTGTTGCCTATGAGAAATTGAGTATGTTCAAAGAGGGAATCGAGGCCGGCAAGAAGGCCGTCGGCCTTAAGCCTGATTTTACAGATGCATACTACAATCTTGGTATCGCTTATGAAAAAACAGGAAACTATACTGAAGCGGCAGCAGGCTTTTCAAAAGGCTTTAAAAATCAGGCCCGACTACGCAGAAGCACACTACAATCTCGGCATTGTATATTTTCTATTAAAAGATAAGGGCGCAGCTATGGAAAGATATCAGATATTGAAAAACATAAACAAAGAATTGGCAAATAAATTATTTAAACTGATTTACTGATGATGAGCCTCAACTGGTGACAGGAATTTGCAGTGTAAGGAATTCTGATTGCTCTGACAATGTTCATCTATAATGGTGTCACTTATGATTGAATTCTCATGTTAAGGATTGCCGCTAAATATCCTCAGATTTGTTGAAACCGAAAATTGCTAACTTTTCGCATGTATCAACAATTTCAATTATTCTCTGGAGGGCTTGATTTCTTCCTGAACGAGAGAAGTTCGGATCACTGATTGAATCTTTGCTTCGGCATGAAATACGCAAAAACAGCATGCGATATTTTATGGAAATCGTTAATTGGGTTTACAGATACATGTTGAAAGTTGTTCCCGCTTAAATGCCCTAACACTTGCCCCCGTTTCTTTTTGCCATTGTCTAAATGGAAAAAATATGGAATGAGACTGGGAAAGACGTAAGAATTATGGAGCCGCTGATGAAATCAGTTAAGGATTCTGAGATTCTTGGAGGCTATCTTACTGTTTCCGAGAGGAAGGCATAAGTTTCGCACCCCCTTTGTTTAGTGGCTGTCAGAAGGCAAGGAGCTCTTTCCCAAATAAGTCGGGACAGGTTCATGCCATCCCTTGCAAGGAGGCGCATCTCTTCAACCATAATTCCTAAGATTAAATCACTAATTGTAAACTTCTTCAGAATTCTGTTACATTTAGAAACTAAAATGAAGAAAATTAAGATATTTATAAGCTCGGTTTTAAAAGAACTCAAGAATGAACGGCTTGCCGTCCAGGAGGCAATTACGGAGAATGAGTTCCTAAGCCGTTATTTCGAAATCGAGATGTGGGAAGGCTTTCCTCCCATGGCTCTGCCTTCACGAGATGCCTACCTTGAAAAGTTGAAAGAATGCGCTATTTATATAGGCTTATTCGGTAATGAATATGGCACCCCTGATAAAGACGGTCTTTCACCGACGGAAAGAGAATATAGAGCGGCAAAGACTGAGGGAAAATATATTCTTGTCTTCCTTAAAGGGAAAGCGGATTCTGAAAGAGATGACCGACTTAAAAAGTTGCTTAAAGAATTCAAGGGACATAGGGGATACAGCTACAAAAGATTCGAGAATTATATAGAACTGAAAGATTGGGCTCGCAAGGGTCTGATTCATTATCTCAAAAAGGAACACGGTATCGATCTTTTGGCTGGGAAAAATGTATCGGAACTTGATAAGACTTCCCTTATTTACGACAAGAAACCCGTAATGAATGCATCGCAGAACGATATCTCGCTGAGGGATGCCGAACTATTTTTCAAGACAGCAGGCATCAAGCTTAAGAGCAAAGCCGAGGTCACAGAATATCTCAAAAAGAGAAACATGTTTCATTATTTACGGAACAAGAATCTATTAGTCCCAACCATTGCCGGCCTGCTTCTGTTCGGTAAACATCCAGAATCATATCTGCCCCAAAGTAAAATAAAGGCAGATGTCTTTCAGGGAATTGAACCAGGAAACACAATTGATCAGAAAGAGATTAAAGGCACAATCTTTGGTATGGTCAAAGATGCTGAGGCCTTCTTTCTCAAGAATATGAAGACCGCTATGAGGATTGAGGGGTTTTCGCGGGTGCAGATTTCCGAATACCCTGTTGAAGCGCTTAGAGAAGCAGTCATAAATGCTCTTGCACATAGGGATTACATCATATCTGGCTCAACCGTAATGATCCAGATTTTCACTGACAGGATAGTCATCGCAAGTCCGGGTCTCTTGCCTCAACCATTGACCCTTGAAATGGTGAGGGCTTTTAAATATCGACCGATATCCAGAAATCCGATACTAGCCAGAGCCCTTTTTGATATAAAGCTTATGGAGGAACGGGGAGGCGGATTCAGAAGAATGCATGATTTGACGGTGAACTATGGTTTAAAGCCTCCAGTATTCGATTATGATTCCGGTTATTTCACCGTCACCTTCTATGGTCCGGAAGATATCCTTAAGCTTAATCCAAGTAAGTTAAATGTTGTATTTGAAATCCCCGCCGACGGACTGAGTCAGTTAACAACAAGACAAAAAGATATTCTTAAATATATTCTTGACCATGCAAGGATAACGAGTGAAGAATGTACAAAGGCCTTTGGAGTTACAAGGGACACAGCAAACAGGGACTTCAAAAAGCTTATGGAGTTAAAACTTATAGAGCAGAAGGGGATTGGAAGAGCAACCCACTACGTCCTTAAGGAGTAACAGATTTACGTCAGATTTACGTCAGACTTTCCAGATTTTTCGTCAGACTTAATTTTAAATATCCAGACTTCTAATTTTAAATCTACTCACAATCCAGATTTTTTTCTAATTGATTAAATTAAAAGAAAATTAATAGTCTGGTATTGATATTGCAGTTCATTAATAAACAATCTTAAAAAAGGAGGAAATCAAAATGCCAAAAGAAAGTATTAAGTCGTGGGTTATGAAAATAGTTACTGTTGCGTTGTTATGTCTGATAGCATTAAGTGGGGTAGTATATTCTGAGTCTCAAACGGGGTCTATAAAAATTGGTGCTGTCCTTCCGCTTACGGGGGATTCTGCTGCATGGGGTGAACAAGGCAAATACGGTATCGAACTTGCTGCTGAGGAGATCAATTCAACAGGCGGGATAAATGGGAAGAGGTTGGAAGTTATGTATGAGGATTCCCAGGCAATCCCGAAGAATGCCGTAACTTCAATACAGAAGCTCATCAATGTTGATAAGGTACCTGCAGTGGCTGGCGATATCGTCAGCGCTACAACCCTTGCTATGGCACCCATAGCCGAAAAATCTCAAACGGTTCTGATAGGAATCTCGTCATCAGCTCCTGCGATAACAAATGCCGGTGAATACATTTACCGTGTCTGGCCAAGTGATCTTCTTGAGGGCAGCGTTCTCGCGGAGTTTGCAGCGAAAAATAAATACAGAAAAGTTTGCATTTTGTTTATTCAGACTGATTACGGCACGGGGCTAAGGGATGCCTTCAAGAAGACCTTGGAGCAGAAAGGCGGCAAGGTACTTCTCACCCAAGGATATAAGCAGGATGAAACAGACTTCAAAGCTGCGTTACTGAAAGTAAAGAGCAAGAAGCCGGATGCCCTGTACATCGTTGGCTATTACAAGGACTCCGGCCTTATTATGAAGCAGGCCAAGGAGGTCGGCCTCAAAACGCAGTTCTTCGGGGCAACAGCCGTGGAAAGCCCTAAGCTTATTGAGATTGCCGGTGATGCGGCTGAAGGCCTTATATATCCTATCATCACTGATTTCGACCCCGAGCACCCTACGCCCGTGGCGAAAGAGTTTATCGAGAATTTCAAGAAGAAATTTGGAGTCGTGCCTGACTGGGCCTCCTCACACGCCCATGATGCAGTTATAGTGATCGCTGAAGCCATGAAAAAAGGCGGGGCCACGGGTACCGGGATCAAGAAGACAATCGACTCACAGAAGCATTTTGAGGGTGTCACTGGCAAGATTGTTTTTGACAATAATGGAGATGTTGTAGATAAACCAGTTACAATTAAGACCATCAGAAACAGCAAGTTCGAAGCATATAAACAATCCCTTTAAGGAGATTACATGTTGCTTGAAGTTCTTTTTAACGGCGTCTCTCTGGGCACACTGTATTGTCTCATAACCGTGGGGTTTGCGTTCACCTATAATGTCGCACGGTTCTTCGACATAAGCCAAGGGGCTGCCTTCCTAGTCGGCGGATACATAGGGTATCAAGCCGTTAATATCTGGCATATGGGATTGTTTCCGGGCTTCCTGCTCGCCTTGTCGGGGAGCGGGGTTTTCGGTGCCGTTGTGGATATGGCATTGATTAGCCTGTTAAGAAAGCGCGAGGCAACCCCGTTGTTCCGTTCGCGCTACAATTGGTTTGTTAATGCTTACACAGAGTGTTCTTGCCTGTTCACTTTGGCTCTGACACAAAGGTCTACGAAAGCGGGGCGTCTCCCTACGTATCTGTCGGCGACATATCGGTTTCACAAAACCAGATCAGGATAGCTGTCTCAGCACTTGCACTGATAATGCTTATGCTCCTGTCTGTCAGACTGACTGCCTTCGGTAGGAGGATTAGAGCTATAGCAGATTCTCAGACATCATCCGCTATTGTAGGAATTCCAGTGAAGAAGGTGATTCTCTTGGTGTTTATTTTCGCTTCAGCAATTTCAGGTGCCGGAGGTTTCTTCGGCTGATAAGACCATCGACCCCAACAGTGGTATGTCTGCGGTGCTCGTGGCTATGATTGCTTCAATTATCGGGGGCGTGGGGAACATTCTCGGTGCAATAGCCGGGGCGTTGGTCTTGGGCATAATAGTCAGTCTTATTCAGTTTTATCTGCCCGGCGAATGGAAATACACGACGATCTTTATCATTTTCATAATCTTCACATCTTTAAGGAAGCAGGGTATTCTCGGAATAGAATACAGATACACATGAGGAGAAAATGTCTGACGAGTTAGCATATTTGGTGAGCATTACACCACAGTTCCTGATTTTGAGTATTGCTGCCCTTGCTCAAAGTCTCATGGCGGGTTATGCCGGCATTACATTTGTCGCTTCGGCTGCATTTATGGGCTTGGGCGCTTATGTATCGGCTATTTTGTCCATTCAATACAAAATGCCTTTGTTCCTTTCTACAGCTATTGCCGTGATGGTTACCGCAATATCGGGTGTTATAGTAAGCGTATCGCTGAAGAATATTCGGAAGGACTATCTAGCAATAGGGACCCTCGGCTTCGGATTGATTCTAAATGAGATCTACCTAAACTGGGAGTCGGTAACGAATGGCGCTCTCGGCATAACGGGCATCCCCGATATTCCCGGACAAAATGCGATATTAACAATATCTCTGATATGCATATATACAATAGTTCGTTTGATCTCACGATCCGGTTTCGGCAACCTTATCAGGGCAATTCGTGATGACGAAATACTTGTCCAGTCCCTCGGTAAATCAACTCTTCTTCCTCGCATGACTGTATATGCTTTAAGCTTTGCTGTCTTAGGGTTGGCTGGAGCATATTTCGGACATTACCTTACTCAGGTTGATCCCTCTTCATTCGGTTTGAATGATTCGATCGGTATCCTAATCATTGTCATCATCGGAGGTATCGAAAGCCCGGCTGGCGCGATCGTCGGGGCTGTTGTATTCGTTTATCTGCCCGCACTGCTAAGAATATTGGGACTGCCGCCGGACCTAGCTGCCCAGGCACGGCAGGGTGTTTTTGGACTTCTTTTAATAGTCCTTATGGTGCTCCGGCCACAGGGTCTCCTCGGAACTTATAGGATAAAGTAGATGCTCAAGGTTAGGAACATAAGCAAGAGTTTTAATGGCCTCAGGGTGCTTGAGGACATCAGCTTCGAATATTCAGGTGATGGGATACTTGGAATCGTCGGGCCTAACGGATCGGGGAAAACGACTTTGCTCAACATAATAAGCGGTAACATCATGCCAAGCAGCGGAGATATTTTTTACGAAGGCAAGAAAATAAATGGCTACCCCCTGCATAAGAGGGCAGTTCTCGGTATGGTTAGAACTTATCAGGACGGGAAGGTGTTCCCTTATCATACGCTCAGGGAACATCTATTGCTGCTCGGAGACGTATTGAAAAGAATAAGCCGAGCTTTCAGGATATTGAAGAGCTGCTCGGTAAGGTGGGGTTGGGAGAAAAGGCTAATCTCTAGCTACAACCCTTTCCTTTGGACAAAAAAGGCGTCTTGAGCTTGCGATGGCTTTGAGCGGCACGGATGCGAAACTATACCTCTTTGATGAGCCCACGAGCGGAGTTGATCCCGGATTTATTGAGGAGTTGCAAGACAAACTAAAGCTCTTGAGAATACGAAGAAAAGGGATTATTATAGTTGAGCACAATCTGGAACTGATAAGAGACGTTGCAGACCAGATTATAGTCCTTGAGGGTGGGAAAATTTTAGCTATGGG